>JAXMAV010000019.1:0-182084 GCA_046350255.1 Gemmataceae bacterium | reverse complement strand
CGCGTCCTTGTGGATGCCGCCCAGTCGATCTCGCATGTGCCGCTCGATGTCCGCGACCTCGATTGCGACTGGCTGGTGTTCTCTGGGCACAAGATTTATGGGCCCACAGGGATCGGCGTGCTCTACGGCAAAGCGGATCTCCTGCAGGAAATGCCCCCCTGGCAGGGCGGCGGCGACATGATCCACACCGTGTCGTTTCGTGGCACGACCTACGCCGAGCTGCCCAGCAAGTTCGAGGCGGGCACCCCGAACATTGCCGGCACCATCGGTCTGGGGGCAGCCATCGAGTATGTCCAGTCGATCGGTCTGGAAGCCATCGCGGAGCATGAGGATGTGCTGCTGCGACACGCCACCGAGCGCGTCCGGGCCATTCGGGGAGTGCGCATCGTCGGCAATGCAGCGAACAAATCGGCTGTCATCTCGTTCGTGGTCACCGAACCAGCGATTGCCCCCCTGGATGTGGGCACGCGGCTAGATCTGGAAGGCGTGGCGGTTCGCACCGGGCACCACTGCTGTCAACCGCTGATGGAGCGGCTGGGCATCAGCGGCACGGCTCGCATGTCACTCGGCCTGTACAACACTCTCGCCGAGATCGACCAGTTCGCCGATGCCCTCCAGCAGATCGTGGAGGAAGGAGGCCGGCGCTCGCGTTCGCTGGCCATCACCCTGGAAAACTGCCCGGCCGAGGCATCGCTATGCGGGTCCACACGAGACACTTGCCCGCCGCGAATGGATGTGCAGTATGCCCCAGCCATGGGTGAATCGCCCTCGGTGGTGGCTGAGGATATCGCCGAGGTGTTCGACCTGCTCGAGGACTGGGGCGAGCGCTACCAGTATGTCATCGAGCTGGGCGAGAAGCTACCGGCCATGCCCGAGGATCTGAAGACTGAGTGTACCCGGGTGCATGGTTGCCAGAGCACGGTGTACCTGGCCGCCCGGAAGAAACCGGGTAGTCGGGACGTGCTCGAGTTCCTGGCTGACAGCGATGCCGAGCTGGTGCGCGGCCTGGTCGGTGTGCTCGAACACCTGTTCTCCGGGCAGCGCGCCCAGGATGTCCTGGCCTTTGACGTCGATGGTTTCTTCCACCGGTTGGGGCTGGATCAGCATCTGAGCATGAACCGGCGGAACGGCCTGGCGGCCATGGTGCAGCGGCTCAAGCAGCATGCCGCCGCGCTGACAGCCTGACGAGGTACGGCATGGAAGAAAAGCGAACACCGCTGTCGGTGCTGGGCGAACATCCCGAGCCCCAGTCTGTCCCACTGGCCGAGTTACCACCGGACGCCACGCTGGAAGAACGCGTGACGGCGGTGCTTCGGACCATCTTCGATCCGGAACTTCCGGTCAGCATCTACGACCTGGGGCTGATTTACGCCCTGGAGATCTCAGCCGCGGGCGAGGTCTCCATCCGCATGACACTCACCGCGCCGAGCTGTCCGGTGGCCGGATCGCTCCCCGGGGAAGTACAGCGGAAGGTCGCCGTCATCCCTGGGGTCACAAGCGCCCGGGTGGACCTGGTCTGGGATCCACCCTGGACACGCGATCGCATGAGCGAGGCGGCCCAGCTGGAACTGGGCCTGCTTTGATCGTCGGCAGTCCTTTTTGGATCAGGGCAGAGGTACGTCGCGCAGCTCGAAGTGAATATCGTGCTGCCGGGTCACCCAGTGGTGGTAGACGAATCGCTTCGGATCCCCTGGCTTGACACCCCCAAACGTCCCGCTGTAGGTCAGCGTCAGCGTGACGGTGTTGTTGCCACCGCCGTGCCAGTTCGATCCCCAGTTCTGGAACTTCGTGCCCTTCTCGTCGAGCAGTTCGAGACGCTGATAGAGGGTGTTCTGCCAGGTGTAGTCGTTGGGGTTCCCCTTGTTGGTCACCGAGAACTTCACCTGAAACTGATTGTTCGGCATCTTCTGGACCGACTCGATGTTGAACTCGAGATCACCCACGGTCATCTTCTTGCCCTTGGCATTGAGGATGTCGGTGGAGAGGTCGATCGGCTTCTGTTCGACGAGGACAGTCACGGGCAAGACGCCCCGAATGAGCTTGATCGACGTGGCCTTCTCCGAGATGCGCTGGAGGGCCAAACTGGCCTGCAGTGACATCTGCTTGTAGCCACCGTTGTAATAGCGCCGGCCGATGCGGCCTCCGGCAAAGGGGGCGTTCTCGTTCCCATCGACAACATTGACCGGGACGAGCAGGGAGTTCTTCTCGCTGTCATAGGCGGCATCGACGCGCGGCTCTCCCAGTCCCAGGAACGGAAGCCGGGGCTCCGCGAACAGGGTCACGTTGAGAGTCAGCGTCTCTTGCCGCGGAGGAGCACCCGAGCCGGCGTTGTGGTTGGAGAGATCGATGTTGCGGTAGAGCTGGAGGTTGCTGGCCGCGTAGCGGAAGGCACCATCCCGGCCGACGTGCGGCGAGTGACCCCGACCCTGGAACAGACGAACGATCTCATCGCCGTAGCCCTGCTGCAGGACCAGTCCGCCATCCCGGCAGACCTGATCGATCACATCCCAGAACGGCTCGTTGACAAAGGAGTAGGAGAAAGTGGGCTCCTTCGGAGCGGCAGGCGCCTTGCCGGCTGGCCCGGCAATGGCCGGTGCGACCATGACCATGCCTCCGCCGAAACCTCCCTGGGGCCCCACCATCACCCCCATGTGCTGAATCTTGTAGCCGCTGGCCTTGCTAATCTCCTCCAGCACCGTGCGGATGGGCTGATTCTGAATGGTCAGCGTCACCCGGCGCGGAGACACCAGGGCGGCATGTTCGAGCCCTGGCACCATGCGTAGCACCCGGCGGCGCACTTCGGGGTCGGGATGGCCCAGCGCCTTGCGCAGCGCGGGCAGAGCAGCCAGACCCTCGGCGGCCAGCTGGCGTTCGGCCTGCGTGCGGACCCGGAAATCCCGATCGCCCAGCTGATCGATCAGCCGAAGCACCTCGGCCGATCCCACGGGTCGGGCCGGCGGAGCCGCAGCCAGGAGAGTCGATGCCCCGATACAGCAAGTCAGAGCAACTAGCCGGAGAGCAACCATCCGATCAGCACCTCCGCCAAGGTGAATGCCCAGGTTCCCGCGCGCCACCTTACCACTATACCCACGAATCCCCCCGCGCAGCAAGCACCTGCCTCGAACGATCTTGCACATCGTGGGCAAAGTGTGCCGGCTGCGGGAACCTGGCGACGGTTCCCTGGTGGGAAGCCCCTTGTTCCTGGCCTTCGGGCCAGCCACAATAACCTGCAGGGAGTTCACGGGGTTGCCTGGCTGGGTCACGGCCGTCGAGGCTCGTCGCCGATGCTTCGTCGCCTGGCAGTGCGGGTGGACTTTCCTGGCAGGAGCGAGGGGGGCCAGGTAAAATGACAGGGTGGTATCGCACTCGGCACCGGAGCGCCGAATGTCCTTCCTTCTGATGGTTTTTCTGGCCCTGATCTGCCTCATCCCCACGTTTCCCGCCCCCCTGTGGGGAGGCAGCCCCGGAAACGCTGCGCTGGGCACTCTGGTGGCGGTGGGCCTGATCGGATTGCACGCCTTCTGGGTGGCGTACAGGGTTCGCGTTCCGCTGGCGCAGGACCCCGGGCAGCGCGACCACATCCTGACACGCTACGACCGCTGGCGCTTCGTCCACCAGATCGTCCAGTTCGTCCTGTATGGCGTGGCGCTGGTCCTGGTGGGCTGGGGCTGGGCGGTGCGCGAATGGTTGACCGATGGCGCGCGCGCACTTCCTGGGGTAGAGCTATTGACCCTGGCACCCTTCCTGGCGGGGCAGATCTTGACCTGGGCGTTCTTCTACGATGCCGACCGCGCAGCCCATCGAGCCGCAGCCCAGATGCTCGATGCCGATCCGTTTGCTCATCACTGGCTGGAAGGTCGGCGCGTGGCCGTCTCTCCGTTCGGCAGCCGCTGGTCGTACATCACCTTCCACCTGCGGCAGAAGCTGGCGCTCGTTCTGCTGCCGGTGCTGCTTCTCATCCTGCGGCAGGAGCTGGATCGTCAGTTCCCCCATCTCTGGGACGGCGCTCCCTGGCTGGTGAACGCGGTGGCGATGCTGTCCCTGGTCGTGGTGATCGTGGTGATGCCACTGTTGATCTACCTGGCGCTGGGGCTGCGTCCCCTGCCCGAGGGGATGCTGCGCGAGCGCTTGCTGGCAGCCACGCGACGGCTAGGCTTTCGTTGCACCAACCTTCTAGTCTGGGACACCCGGCACGGCATGGCTAATGCCATGGTCATCGGGCTGGTGCCCTGGCTGCGGTATGTCGTCTTCACCGACCGGCTACTCGATGAGTTTACCGAGGAGGAGGTGGAGGCGGTCCTGGGCCACGAGGTCGGCCACATCCGGCACCACCATATGCTGACCTACCTGGTCTTTCTGATGCTCAGCCTGGCGGGCCTGGGCGCCCTCGCCGATCATTTCCTCTTACCCTGGCTAGGCCAGGCTCTCGCCAGTCTGGCGGAGAAGTTCCCCGTGGTGCCCAAGTCGGCCAGCGAATGGCTGGGGCCTGGTGGATTTCTTTCTCCCCTGCCGGTCGTGGTGCTCATCCTGCTCTACATCTTCGGAGTATTCGGCTTCCTGTCCCGACAGTGCGAGCGCCAGGCCGACATCTTCGGATGCCGCGCCACCTCGTGTGCGGAGCAGCTCTGCCCGGGCCATTCGGAGGAAACCGTGCTTCCTCGCAGGGGAGTTGGGCTGTGTCGCACCGGCATTCACACCTTCATTCGCGCGCTGGACAAGGTGGCGTACATTAACGGCATCAGTCGAGACCGGCCCGGGTTCCTGCAGTCGTGGCAGCACTCGACCATCGCTCGCCGCGTCGAGTTTCTGCATGGTTTGCTCCGCGACCCGGCCCAGGAAGCAATCTTTCAACGCCGTCTGCTGGCCATCAAGGTCGCGCTACTGCTAGGGACCAGCCTGGTGCTGGTCTGGCTCGTGCATGCCCACGGATGGCAGTGGTGAGGGAGAAGTAATGCTCGTCGTCAATGAACGGATCACCATTCCAGAAAGCGAGTTGACCTTCAGCTTCGCCCGATCCGGCGGCCCGGGCGGTCAGAACGTGAACAAGGTTTCCTCCAAGGCGATCCTGCGCTGGACCTTCGCCAGCAGCGAGACGCTCCCCGAAGAGGTGAAGACTCGCCTGCGCGGCCTGGAGCGCCGGCGCATCACCAACGAAGGCGACCTGCTCGTCGTGTCGCAGTCCTACCGCGATCAGGAGCGCAACAAGCAGGATTGCCTGGATCGCCTCGCCGAGATGATCCGGCGCGCCCTGATCGTCCCCCGGGCCCGCAAGGCCACGCGTCCCACGCACGGCTCGAAGTTGCGTCGGATCGCCGCCAAGCGGCAGCGCTCGCAGACCAAGGAATCGCGCCGTCTTCC
Source organism: Gemmataceae bacterium (assembly GCA_046350255.1). GTDB lineage: Bacteria > Planctomycetota > Planctomycetia > Gemmatales > Gemmataceae > CALDUY01. The sequence continues at coordinate 176,726 of JAXMAV010000019.1, read as the reverse complement.
CGGCGACGACTGACGCGCACTGTCCAGGTACGTTCATGACGATTTCCCCCGGTCCCGGAGCGCGAACATCCCATGCGTCATTCGTTCCTTCTCCTCACCTTCTCAGGCGCGCTGTGGGCGCAGGCACCCGTGGATACCACCTTTCTCCGTGATCATGCCCAGACGCGTGGATTCATGCTCGGACGGCCGGTGCGTCCGCGTCCGACGCCCGACGGCAAGGCGGTGGTATTTCTCCGCGCCGAACCGCGCCGGGCGCAGATGAACCTGTTCGAGTTCGACGTGGCCACGGGCAAGACACGGGAGCTGCTCACGCCGCAGAAGCTGCTGCAGGGCGCGGAAGAAAACCTGACCCCCGAGGAAAAGGCCCGCCGCGAACGCCAGCGCGTCACCGTGGGTGGCTTCACCACATTTCAGCTATCGCAGGATGGCAAGGCGCTGCTGGTCAGTCTGTCGGGCCGCATCTATGTCGTGGAGCGCGCCACCGGGAAGATTCAGGAGCTGAAGACCAGCCCGGGGACGCTGGTTGATCCCAAGTTCAGCCCTGACGGCGCGGCCGTCTCCTACGTCCTGGGCCACGACCTGTATGTGTTCCATCTCGCCAGTCAGAAGGAACGCCGAATTACCCAGGGAGGCACCGAGAAGAAGTCGCACGCCCTGGCGGAGTTCGTAGCCCAGGAGGAGATGGGGCGGTTCACCGGCTACTGGTGGTCGCCCGACAATCGTTACCTGGCCTACCAGGAGAACGACGCCAGCGGTGTAGAGACCTGGTATGTCGCCGACCCCATCCATCCCGATCAACCGGGTCATGCCGGATTCTACCCTCGCCCTGGCAAGGCCAACGTGGTGGTCCGCCTGGGCGTGGTGCCCGTCGAGGGTGGCGAGACGGTTTGGGTGGAGTGGGACGCGAAGCAGTTTCCCTATTTGACGAATGTCCACTGGCAAGAGGGTGGAGGGCTGACGCTGGCGGTGCAGAATCGCGTGCAGCAGACGCTGGAGTTGCTTCGAGCCGATCCAGCCACGGGGAAGACCACGACGCTGCTGACCGAGCACGATCCGGCCTGGCTGAACCTCAATCACGACCGGCCCCACTGGCTCGATGATGGATCCTTTTTGTGGGTAGGCGAAGGCCGCGAGGGACTACAACTCGAGCATCGGGAACGGACTGGCGCACTGCGTCGCGTGCTGGTACCAGTTGCCGAACGGTTCCTGGACCTGATTGAGGTGGACCGTGCGCGGGGCGAGGTCTACTACCGCGCCAGCGACAATCCCACCGAGCAGCATCTGTTCCGCAAGCCGCTGCGCGGAGGTAAACCCGAGGCGCTTTCACGCGGCGCGGGGCTGCACTCGGCCGTGGTCAGCAAGAACGGAGCGGTCTACGTTCACACGGCCAGCCTGCTAGAGGCGATGCCGGCCACCCGGGTGCATCGGCACGATGGCGCGGTGCTTGGCGAGTTGCCGTCGGTGGCCGAGACGCCTCCGTGGGTGCCCCGGCAGGAGATTCTCCAGGTAGGTAAGGCCCCCGGATTCTACGCCACGCTCCTCCGTCCGCGCACGTTTCAGCCTGGCGCCCGCTACCCGGTCATCGTCCATGTCTACGGTGGGCCGGGGCATCAGGAGGTGCTGGCTCAGATGACCCGACGGCTGATCGACCAGTGGCTTGCCGATCAGGGCTTCCTGGTCTGCGCGGTGGACAACCGGGGCACCCCGGGACGAGGTCGGGACTGGGAGCGTGCGGTCTACAAGAAGTTCGGCAGCATCCCGCTGGAGGATCAGGTGGCCGGTCTGCGTGCCCTGGCCGAGAAGGTGCCGGAGATGGATCTGAAGCGTGTGGGCATCTACGGCTGGTCGTTCGGGGGGTACATGGCCGCTCAGGCTGTGCTGCATCGACCGGACGTCTACCGCTGCGCCGTCGCCGGGGCTCCGGTCACCGAATGGCTCGACTACGACACCCACTACACCGAGCGCTACCTGGGCGTGCCGGGGAACAACGACCCCGTCTACCAGGATGCCTCACTCCTGCCCCTGGCGGCCGGGCTGAAACGGCCACTCTTGCTGGTACATGGCACAGCCGACGACAACGTCTTCTTCCGCCACACTCTTCGGCTGGCCAACGCCCTGTTTCGCGAGGGCCGTGAGTTCGAGGTGCTCCCGCTTTCGGGTCTGACGCATCTCGTGCCCGACGCTGTGGTGAACCAGCGTCTCTACGGGCGCTTCGCCAGCTACTTCCAGAAGCACCTGGGCAAGCCGGTCCTCTCCAGCGGAGACAAGCGATGAGACAGCCACCCACGCCGGAACAGTGCGAGCAGATTCAGGCCGCGCTGCACGAGGATCCCTCGCAGCTGGCGGTGCAGCTTGCGCGCTTCGTGGGAGTACCCGAGGCGGCGGTGATTCGGCTGCTACCCGATGGGTGCAGCACCGAGCTAGACGCCACACGCTGGCAGGAGATCTTCGACCTGCTGGCCGAGACGGGCAAGGTTCACGTCGTGGTGTCCAACACCGGGGTGACGTGCGAGGTGGTCGGCGAGTTTGGCGGCTTCAGTACCTGGGGCGAGTTCTTCAACGTGCAGACCGACACGCTCGACCTGCACATTCGCTGGCGCCATCTAACCGAGGTGTTCGCCGTCCGCCGGCCCACTCTGCGAGGCGGCCGCACGCTGTCGGTGCAGTTCTTCGACGAAGCCGGCCAGGCGGTGATGAAGGTGTTCCTCAACTTCGCCGGGCAGCCCACCCCGCAGCGCGAGGAGCAGTTCGAGGAGTTTCGCCGCCGGTTTGGCTCCGACCCGTCAGCGAGCGGCTAGCCAGGTCACGTGGCCTGGCTCGTTGGCCACCAGAAGGACCGGTCGCCCGTTCTTGTAGAAGTCCGGATGACTGGCCAGCACGCGCACCCCCTTGGGCATCTGGCTCTCGATCTCCTTCCACTTGGCTTCCTCGACGAAGAGGTACGTGGGAAGCGGCTCCGCCAGGAACTGCCTGGCCTGGTCGGGCACCTCCAGGCGACGCACCTCGCGGCGGCAGTAGAAGACCAGGGTGGGCCGATCGTAGCGAAACGCGCCCAGACGCACCTCGCGATACTCCTGATCGGCAGGCAGCATGGCGACCAGCGGCGCCTGAGGTTTGACCACGTTGAGCGGGGCGAAGGCGCCACCCGTCACGAAGGAGACGAAGGCCGTCGAAGCTGCAAGCAAGCTGACGAGGAAACTTTCGCGGCTGCCACGGACCAGTAGCCAGGCACAGGCCAGGGCTCCGGCCAGGGGCATCAGACCGAGCCACCACCAGAAGGCCAGCGCGGGAACCTGCCAGCCCTGGGGAATGCCCAGGTCGATGCGACCACCCAGGTGCAGCGTGGCGACGATCACTCCCACGCCCACCAGGCCCAGGCAAGCCACCGACACCCCGACCAGCCAGCGCGGCAGGACGAACTCGCCCAGCCGCCAGCGTTCGAGGGTCCAGGCCGAGAGTAGCACCGCGGCGGGGTACAACGGCAGGATGTAGTTCGGCAGCTTGGTGCTTGCGATGGAGAAGGCCGCGAAGAAAATGGCGAACCAGAGGAACAGGAAGCGCACCGCCGCGCGATCGGGGCCGGCCTGCCAGAGGCGCTGCCCAGTATGCCAGACGGAGGCGCCCATGAACAACGAGGCGGGAAACAGGCCGACGAGGAGCACCACCACGTAGTAGAGAGGCGACCCGTGATGATTCTCCATCGGCGTCTTCACGCGGTTAAGATGATGGATGAACCAGAACTCGCGCAGGAACTGTCCCTTCGTCTCCACGCCGACCCAGACATACCAGGGAGCGGCCACGAGGATGAACAGCAGGAACGCTTCACCCACAGGCAGTGCGAGGAGACGGCCTAGCTGGCGCTGCCAGACGAGATAGAGGAACACAATGGCGCCGGGCAGGAGCAACCCCACCGGTCCCTTGGCCAGGACGGCCAGCCCCGCGGCCAAACCGGCCAGGTAGATCCACCAGCGGCTGCCCGTCTCGGCGTAGCGGAGAAACGCCGCGAGGGTAACGGTGGTGAAGGCCAGGAGCAGCGCGTCGGGGTTGGCGAAGTGAGCCGCCCCCAGCACGCTGACCGAGGTGGCCAGTAACACGCCGGCCAGCAGTCCTGTGCGCAGGCCGAAGAGCGCGCGGCCCAGTTCGTAGGTGGCCAAAACGGCTAGCAACACCGCCAGGGCAGAGGGGAAGCGCGCGGCCGCCTCGTTGACACCGAACATCTGATAGCTGGCGACCTGGAGCCAGTAGAGCAGGACAGGCTTGGCCGAGCGCAGCTGATAATTGAAGGTGGGCACGACGAGGTTGCCGCTGGCGAGCATCTCGCGGGCCGCCTCGGCGTTGAGCCCTTCATCGATGTCCCACAGCGTGGGTCCACCCAGGTTGGGCAGGCAGCTCAGGGCCCAGATGACCGCGAGCAGGAGGTAATGGCCAGGGCGGCAGTCCAGCGTACGGAACATCCGTCGTTCCTCGAGAGAACCCACCCCCCTCCGTGGGGGTCAGGCCCAGATGATACACCAACTACCCGGTCGGAAGGGAGGCCATTCGGCCAGGCACGTGCCGGCCCGGGTTGACAGCGAGTCTCGTCCCGGGTATTCCCACCCTGCCTGATCCCCGCCGGTCCCCCTCTGGAGGCTCTCCCATGCCGACCTCTGTTTCCCTGATTATTGGGCTGGGATTGATGCTGCCTGCCTTCGAAAGTCCGACCCCGTGCGAACCCGACCTGGGGCAACTGCAGGAGGTGCTGGCCGATCGGCAGGATCCCCGAGGCCAGAGCCAGGCTGGACTGCTCCTCGTTCAGTCGGGTGACCCCGATGCGGAGAGCGTGGTCCGCAATCACCTGCGCCAGACCGAAAATGAGGAAACCTTTATCGCTCTGGCCACTGCGGTGCGGCTCCGAGGCGACGAGCGGTTCACTCGAGAACTTCTGGCAGCGCTGGGCGCCTCCCGGTTGCGGGTCCGCCAGGCCGCGGCCGAAACGCTGGCGGCGCTGCCCTCCCGCACTTTGGTGTCTCGGCTGCAATCGCTGCTGAGCGCCGCGGGCACCGAGGTGCGCGTGCGGCAGATGGCGTTGTGGACGCTGGGCCGTAGTGGCCGCATGGAAGCCGTGCCGGTACTCATCGCTGCACTGGAGGGAGAAACCGAGGAACTCCGCCGGATCGCCGGGGCGGCCCTGACCGATCTGACCGGCCAGACGCATGGGCTCGACCTGGCCCGGTGGAAGCACTGGTGGTCGCGCCATCGGGATCACACTGCCGAACAATGGCTGCAGATGCGCCTGGCCTACCAGTCCACCCGGGCCCAGCGTCTCGAGGGCGACCTGTTTCGCGCCCGGGCCCAGGTGTTGCGCCTGCACCAGCAGCTGTACAGCCGGCTACCCGCAGTCGAGCGCTACACACTCCTGCAGGGGCTGCCCGACCAGGACGACCCGGCCGTGCGCGCCCTGGCCGTCGGATGGACGGTCGATCTGCTGCCCACGGCCGACACCACGCAGCAGAAGACGCTGGCTCGCATCCTGTTACGGTTGTCGTCGGACAGCGCTCCGGAGGTGCAAAAGGAGGCCGTAGTTGCCCTGGGTCGGCTCTCGGACCTGGCGGCCTTCGAGCGTTTGCAGGAGTTGAGCCGGCAGGGGAGCCCCCTGATCCGGGCGGCCGCCATCCGGGCGCTGGCGCTTCAGGCGCGGGGAAACACTCCCGAAGCGCGGGTGCGTCTCAAGATGGTGGTGCCGCAGATGCAGAAGGCGCTGGAAGATCGCGAACTGGAGGTGGTCGTGGAGGCGGCCGAGGCCCTGGGTATGCTCGGGGCACCCGAGGCCGGGCCTGTCCTCATCGGTCTGCTGCGTCATCCGTCGGAACACGTGCGCCAGACCGCGGCCCAGGCCCTGGAGCGCACCGCCGATGCCGGGCTGCTCGACGGGTTGCTGCGCGGCCTGGAAGATCCAGCCGTCATGGTGCGCTTCAGTCTGCTGGGTGCGCTGGCGCGGTCGGCCGGCAATGGCCAGGCGCTGCCCGACGAGCTTCGCAAGCGCCTTTACGAGCGTCTCGATGGCCTCATGCGGCGCGATGTAGATGCTGGGGTGCGTAGCAGGGCCGCAACGGTGCTGGGTGAGTGTGGCACGGCCGAGGTGCTCCCGCTACTGTGGCAGCACACCCAGGTGGGTGCCGACGGACGAGTCCAGGAGAAGGCGTGGGAAGCCTTCATTGATGTGCTGGCCCGACTGGGGGACCTGACCGTGCTGGAGGGATGGAACACCCGGCTGGCCGAGGCGAAGCAGGGGACCCGCCGGGTGCAACTGTGGGGGAAGCTGCACACGCGGTGGGAGCAGATCGCCACAATGCGCGAGCAGGCCAATACCGCACTGGAAGGGCTGGCTCAGGCGCAGCTCGACCTGGGGAAGTGGTCGGTGGCGGCCCCCATGCTACAGACGCTGCTGGCGCGCACGACGGACGCTCAGGAGGTGCAGCGGACGCGGTACTTGAAGGGGCTGACCGAGGCGGCGCGGCTGGGCATCAAGGAAGGCCAAGGGGTGGAGGTGCTTCGCCTGCTGCAGGAGGCACGTCCCTACCTGGGCAAGCTGGAGAAGCTGGCCGTTCAGTTCGATCAGTTGGAGAAAGAGGCCGGCAAGAAGGAGTAACTCTCCTGTCGTCTCCGCCGACCGGGGCGGTATCCTGAGAAGGGGTCCCGCGCTGCATTTCGAGGTCGGCGCCGATGCGATGGGGGTTGCGGAGTCAGCTGGTCCTGCCGGTGATGTTGCTCCTGGTTGGGGTGGCAGGCATCAGTCTGACCACGGCGCTATCAGCTGCGCGGCAGGCACGGCAGCAGATTGACGCTCATCTGCAGGCCGTGGCGCGCTTCCTGGCCCAGGAATCGCAGTTTCCCCTGACCAGCGACGTGCTGCGGCAGTTGCGTCCCCTGTCGGGGGCCGAGTATCTCCTCGTGACCGAGGGTGGGCAACGCCGCACCTCGCTGGCCACTGATCCCGGTGACGTACCACTGGCGGCTCCAATCGTCGATGACTGGATGAGCTTCCGCCCCGACACTCCGATACTGCTGCAGGATAAACTGTACTCCAGCGGAGCCATCCGGTTACGGCGCGGTTCACATGCGGGCGATGTGCTCTACATCCTCTACCCCGATGCGCTGTGGCAGGATGCGCGCTGGCAGGCGATCCGTCCGTCGCTGTTCGTCGGCGGCTCGATCGGTCTGGCCGCGTTGGGGCTGGCGTTGCTCCAGGCACGGCGTCTCAGCCGGCGCGTGCGCGAGTTGGAACGGCGTACGCGCCTCATCGCCGCCGGCGATTTTAGCCCGATGGCCATTCCACCGCGTAACGACGAGATTCGCGATCTGATTTGTTCCATCAACGAGATGGCTCAGCAGCTCGCCGCATTGCAGAAGACCGTGGCCCAGACCGAGCGCCTGCGGCTGCTGGGCCAGGTGTCCAGCGGCCTGGCCCACCAGATGCGGAACGGCCTGACAGGGGCGCGCCTCGCCGTGCAGCTGTACCTGCACGAGGCTTCCCCATCCGGCGTGGACAGCACCCCCCTGGAGGTGTCCCTGCGGCAGCTGCGCCTGCTGGAAAGCCTGGTGCGCCGGTTTCTCGACCTGGGCCGGGCAGGCGCCCCGCGCACCGAAGCTTGCGACCTGGGCCAGCTGCTCGACGAGGCGGTCGAGCTGATTCGTCCGCAGTGTCGGCACACCGGCATCGCCTTGACGTGGTCGCGACCCGAGAAATCGCATGGCGTGCAGGGCGATCCGTCACAGTTGGGGCATGTCTTCGTCAATGTCCTGATGAACGCCCTCGAGGCAGCCGGGCCGGGGGGGTGGGTCGTGGTCCGCCTGGGTGCAGCGGAGACATTTCACATCGTCGAGGTGCTAGATTCGGGTCCGGGCCCCCCGCTCGAGGTGGCGGAGCATCTCTTCGAGCCGTTCGTCACGAGCAAGCCAGAAGGCGTTGGGCTGGGCCTGGCGGTGGCGCACGAGGTGATCGAACGACACGGCGGGCGGCTGGGCTGGTCGCGGGACGAGGGACAGACATGCTTCCGGATCGAGATCCCCAGGGGATAGAATGAAACAATCATCCGGAACGGAGGAACTCACGGTGCATGGAACGGGCCTCCACATTCTGATCATCGACGACGAGGAAGCGGTCTGCTGGGCGCTGGAGCGCGCCCTGGGTCGGCAGGGGCACTCCGTGGCCGTGGCAGCCTCAGCGGAACAGGCCTTCTCGCTGGTCCGCCAGCGCACCCCGGAGGTCGTCATTCTCGACGTGCGTCTGCCGGGGATGGATGGGCTGACCGCATTGCCCTTGCTGCGCGAGCGCGCCCCGGATGCTGCCGTGATCGTGGTGACGGCATTCGGCAGTCTTCCCACGGCCGTGCAGGCGGTCGAGGGAGGCGCCTTCGACTATCTCGCCAAGCCGTTCGACCTGGACCAGGCGCTGGACGCCGTCCAGCGAGCCCTGCAGCGGCGGCCGGTGGCTCCCGTGGCCGACGCCTCGCTTCCGCCCGCGCCGCAGGACATCGTCGGCATCAGCCCACCAATGCAACAGGTGTTCAAGCGGATCGCCCTGGTAGCCCCGCACGATGCCTGCGTGATGATCACTGGCGAGTCAGGCACCGGGAAGGAGCTGGTGGCGCGCGCCATTCACAAATACAGCGTCCGGCGCGAGCGACCGTTCCTGCCCGTCCACGTGGCTGCGCTGAACCCCAATCTCGTCGAGAGCGAGTTGTTCGGCCATGTGCGCGGCGCCTTCACCGGCGCTGGCCCAGGCAAGACCGGCCTGCTCGGCCTCGCAGACGGCGGAACGCTATTTCTGGATGAACTGGCCGAGATCCCACTGCCGGTGCAGGTAAAGCTGCTACGCGTGCTGGAGCATGGCGAGGTGCAACCAGTGGGAGGGACGACGAGCCAGCCGCTTAATCTGCGCATCCTGACGGCCACGAACCAGGACCTGCGCCGGGCGGTAGCCGAGGGACGCTTCCGCGAGGATCTGTACTACCGGCTGAATGTGTTCGAGATCCACCTGCCGCCGCTGCGCGAGCGGCTCGAAGATCTCGAACCGCTCGCGGAGCATTTCCTGCGCCGGGTGCGTCCCGATGCCTTGCCGCTTCCCCCCGAGACGGTGCGGCACCTGCAGCAGCAACCCTGGCTGGGCAACGTGCGCGAGCTGCGCAACGCGCTGGAGCACGCTGCCATCCTGGCGCGCGGCGGGGCCATTCTGCCGGAGCATTTCCCTCGTCCCGTGGTCGAGCGCGGCCCCTCCAGCGCAGTTGAGGACATGGCAGCCTGTGTACGGCGCTGGTTCGCCGAAAAGCTTAGCGATGCGGGAACCGAGGGACCGCGCAATCTCCACGAAGATCTGCTCGGCGTCATCGAACCGGCCCTGCTGGCCGAGGTGATGCGTCGCCTGCGCGGCAACCGTCTGGTGGCGGCGCAGTGGCTGGGCCTGAACCGGGCCACGGTGCGGAAGAAGCTGGGCGCCTACAGCCTGGCGGACGTCTCGGGAGACGACGATGACGCCTAACGGGGCAGGGCCGCTCGACTGGCTGATTCCGCCGGGACGACCTTGCGACGTTCGTGGCGATGGCGTCGAAACCAGCTGGCGACCAGCAGGACGTTGTCAATCTCCTCAAGGCCGGGCGGCCCCTCGGGTGTCGCCGAGAGCGTGTCGAGCATGCGCTCGGCTTCCTCCTGAGTGGCGCAGACCTGGTGTACCAGGCCCCTACGGATGACGAACCAGGTGATAGTGCGGTCGTGGTTCTCGACGGGGTAGAGAAAGGAGTGCTGCTGCGCCTGGCGGATGCGTTCGAGGTGGGCATGCATCCACTGTAACGATTCGAGACGATCGCGCAGGATGGCGGCCCGCTCGAACTCCAGCGCGGCGGCGGCGTCGGCCCGGCTGCGATCCAGCTGCTCCAGCGGGGTGGTATCGATGCCGCGGAGGAACTCGAGCATGGCCTCGACGTGGAAAGTGTACTCCTTCCGGCTGCAGGCACCGGCACAGGGAGCCAGGCACTGACCGATCTCGTGGCGGACACACGCGGCGGTGCGGACGAGGGGGAACAGCTCCGTCTGGTCGGCGAAGAGCATCTCCTGCTTCTGGGGGCAATCGCGCAGGCGATACCAGTCGTTGAGATGGCGCACCGCACGACTGGTGCGGGTGTAGCCCAGGAAGGGGCCAAAGCAGGCCAGGGCTGTGGCCGGCGGACGCGAGGTGACGTAGGCCTGGGGTGCGGGCCGACGCCCCACACAGAGGTAGGTGCGGCGATGGCGGCGCGGCTGGCCATGCACATTCCAGCGGGGGCGAAAGCGGCGGATCAGCTCCAGCTCGCGCAGCAGGGCCGAGAATTCGCTGGGAGCCACCTCCCAGAGCAGGCGGCGCGTTTCGCGGATAATCTTGCCCGCCTTGTCGTTGCGCGATTTACCCCGGAAGTAGCCCAGCAGACGTGTTCGCAGCGACTTGGCCTTGCCGACGTAGATCAGCTCACCCGCGGCATCGACCATGCCATACACCCCCGGAAGTCGGGGACAATCGCGGCGCACGCCGCCGCGCAGCGTACGCGGCCGCTGGCCCTGGATGATCACCGTCAGACGGCAGTGCCCCTCCGGATCCAGACCACAGCAGCCAAACCCGGTGAACTGCTCGCGGGAAAAGAGTCCATCCACGTCCGTCCCTCTCCTCAAGGCTGCCTGCCGGGCGTTCGAGTGGAAGTATCATTGTAGTCCTCCCCCGCCTGTGCAACCGCCCCCGTTCGCCCCAGCAGGGCCCTCGGGCGATCTTTCTCCAGAGCCCACGGTTGGCCCCACCTAACAAATCACCCCCTAACTTCATCCCATGCAACGACTTGTGATTGATTCTCCGCACCTGCACCGGTATAGGCGTAGCGGAGCGAGCGCGCACGTGGGGGCTTGCGCACCGCTCGAAACCCATCTGAACCGGAGATGCCAGGCCGATGAAGTCCTTTCGTCAGCAGCGCCGATTCATCCCGCGCCTGGAAAATCTGGAGCATCGGGTTGTCCCAACCATCTCGCCGGCCGTCGACCTGGCGGAGGGCACAGCGTCGAGCTGGCAGGTCTTCGCGACCGATGGGAAGGTGGGCACCCTGAGCAACGACAGCACCCGCGTGGTTTCGGGCAGCCAGTCGATCCGCTACAGCACCACCAGCGCGTCCACCAACGGGGTGCGCATCTCGTCGGGTGCGCAGGCCTGGAACGTCTCGACCTACAAGCAGCTGGAGTTCTGGACCTACACCGAGAATCGGACCTCCGTCGGCTTCGAGGGCGCCCAGCCAGTCGTCACCCTGGTGACGCCGACAGGCAGCTTCCGCTATACGCCGCGGAACCAGAACCCGCTGCCGGCCAACGCCTGGGAGAAGCATCACATCCCCCTGGCTGGGGATAACTACTGGCGGCGCGACGTGATCGGCTCGCCCAGTCTGACCAACGTCGTTCGGATCGAGATTCAGCACGACAGCGGCGCTGGCGGCTTCGCCATCACCTTCGATGGTCTGCGTTTCTCCACGCGCGAGGTCACGACCCCCACTGCAACCGGTCCTGCTGCGCCATCGGGCGTGCAGAAGGGCATGATCACTCCGCGTGTGCTGGTGTATGTCTTTGATCCCGTGATGGAGAACAAGGCTGGGGCGCGCCTCCACGACGCCTACAGGCTCAACGATCCCCAGACGCTTGCGCGTGGCCTGGCCTCGGACCTGCAGAAGTCGAGCCACGGCAATTATCGCCCCCAGATCGTCGAGACGCGCATCGTCGATCAGCACGCCTACTTCACCGATGGATTCCAGTACAGCGACAGCAGCTACGAGAGCGCCTGGGCGAGCCAGCAGATGCACGTGGGGCAGTTCGACTACGCTCGCTTCCTGCGCGAGACAGGCCTGTCCGCGCGGGTGGATCGCGGCGAGATCGACGAGGTGTGGATCTACGCCGCCCCGGGTTCGGGTCTGAACAGTTCGGTCATGGCGGGAGCATCGCCCTACAAACTGATCGGTCCCAACCAGGCGGCCGGGCAACGGGCCTTTGCCATCATGGGTATGAACTACCAGCAGGGCGTGGGCGACTCCCTGGTCGGCTACGGGTTCCGCATCGAGGCCACCATGGCCCACCTGTACTCCTCACTGTCGTCCGACACGAACAACGCCTGGCGCCGCTTCACCCGTACCGACCAGGACGCCCCGGGCCTGGGCCAGGTGGGCACCGTGAAGCGACCGGTCAACGCCACGTACGACTACGACTACAACAATGCACGCACCGTGCAGAGCATGGCGTCGGACTGGTACATCTACCCGCGCCTGGCTGGCAACAAACAGCTCGTTAGCTCCAGCACCTGGTCGCCCACGAAGGTGGATCCGAAGCGCGACTACCTGAACTGGTGGCTCGACCACCTGCCCGACGACGCTGGACGGGCAGCGGACAACCGGCTGATGAACTGGTGGCGCTACGTCGGCGATGTCGAGGCGTTCAAGAATCGGCCCGAACTCCACGGCAGCGATGCCTCGGGCTTCATTAATCTGACCGGAGTGCAAAACAATGCGACTGTCACCGGCACGCTGCAGCTGGGAGCCAGCGGCGTGGTCGATGGCGTCTATGGCCGCGTGGATCTGTACGTCGATGGCGTGTATCACTCCAGCGACACTCTGGGGCCGTTCACGTTCCAGCTCGACACCAACAAGTTGACCGGCGGCAAGCACACCCTGCAAGTGCGCGGCTACGAGGTGCAGAACGACACCGAGCTACGCTCGGCGACGCTAACCATCAACATTCCCATTCGCAACACGGCGCCCCGGCTCAACACCATCACCGCGAAGTCGGTCAACGAAGGTTCGTTGCTGACGTTCACGGCGACGGCCAGCGACACGGATGCCGGCGATGTCCTGCGCTACACTTTGGGCAGCGGGGCCCCCGTGGGAGCGGCCATCGATCCAGTCACCGGGGTATTCACCTGGCGACCCGACGATGGGGCTGCTCAGACCACCAGCGTGCTCATCCGGGTGACCGACAAGGGCGGACTGAGCGCGACTCAGGTGGTGCCGCTGACGGTGCTCAACGTGGCACCGACGGCCACCTTCTCCTCCAGCGGGCAGCTGCAGGTGGGCAAGGTAATCACCTTCGCGTTCACCGGAGCCACGGATGCCTCGGCAGCTGACCGCGCCGCGGGCTATCGCTACAGCTTCGACCTCAACGGCGACGGCGATTTCAGTGATGCGGGCGAAACCATTGGCACGGTCAGCAGCTTCACTCGCACCTTCGCCACCGCTGGCACTTACACGGCGCGCGGCCGGGTGTACGACAAGGATGGCGGCTACCGCGAATATACCACCACGGTGACCATCGCGGCAGCCAGCATCGGAGCGGGACGACTAAGCGACCTGGCGCCGGGCTCGGCCAATAGCTCGCCGACGGAGCTGACGGTGGTCGGACGCCTGCTCTACTTCGTGGCCACCACTGCCACCTATGGCGAGGAGGTTTATCGGTCCGACGGCACCGCGGCGGGAACAGTGCTGGTCAAGGATATCACCCCGGGCAGCGGGGGCTCGCTGCCGCGCAACCTGACCAACGTCAATGGCGTGCTCTATTTCACTGCCCAGGACGCCAACAATGGGGTCGAGCTGTGGCGCAGCGACGGCACGGCTGCCGGCACACGCATGGTGCGCGACATCAATCCCGGCGTGACGTCGAGCTGGCCCTCCAACCTGACCAACGTCGGCGGCATCCTGTACTTCACGGCCACCACCCCTACTAACGGTGTGGAATTATGGCGCAGCGATGGCACCACGGCTGGTACCTACCAGGTGCGCGATCTCATGCCGGGCACCGCTAGCGGCAGCCCCAGCCAGCTTACCGCGGTGGGTACGACCCTCTACTTCGTCGCCCAGGCGCCCGGGATTGGCGCCGAGCTGTTCCGCACCAACGGCACCTCCTCCGGCACCGTGCTGGTGCGCGATATTAACCCGGGAACGATGCCGTCGTTCATCTCGGGCCTGGTGAATGCGGGCGGCACCCTGTACTTCAGCGCCTACACCGCCGCGCTGGGGCAGGAACTGTGGAAGAGCAACGGCACCAGCACCGGCACCGTGCTGGTGCGCGATATCGTGCCCGGATCGGGCAGCAGTTCGCCGTCGCAGATTCTGCGGGCCCTCAACCGCGTCTTCTTCATCGCGAACAACAACGCCACGGGGACCGAACTCTGGGTCACCGATGGTTCGTCCAGTGGCACTCGCATGGTGAGCGACATCAACCCGGGACTGGCATCCAGCGAACCAGCGGGCCTGATCGAATTCAATGGCGCGGTCTACTTCTCGGCCAACACCCAAACGCACGGGGTCGAGTTGTGGCGCAGCGATGGCACCGCGGCAGGAACCCGACTGGTTCGGGACCTGCAAAGTGGGACGGCCTCGAGTTCGCCGGCCTCGTTCCTGGTCAGCGGAGGCGCACTGTGGTTCATCGCCTGGACGTCATCGGGAGGGCAGCAGCTGTGGCGAACAGATGGTACCACCAGCGGCACCGTCTCGCTGTCCACGCTCTTCCCCACGGTGCGGCCCTCGTGGGCTTCCACGCCGGTGGACATGGCCGGGACCATTTACTTCGTGGCCTACGACTCGGTAGGAGGCTACGAGGTGTGGACGACGCGCCGCACCGCCTGAGCGCTCCCGGAGACCAGGAGAGGCGCCAGCGACGCTTATCCGCACGCGGACGCCACGATCTATCAATTTGTACACAAGTGAACCCTTGACCACACAGGCGGGGTGGAGTATCTTCCCGGTGCGGCACCAGGTGGAGCCGTACCGGAGCCGCCCAGGCTGGGACAACGGGGCGGCTCCGGGGTCCTTTTGAAGGCGGTTCGGCCACTTGCGAGGTGGAGCAAGATCTTCTATAGTACTACCTTCCCATACAGATTCGTCCTGACGGAATAAGATCCATGTCGATTGACAAGAGCCTGCGACGCAAGAATCAGCTAGCGCGTTCGCGCAATGTGCTGACCCGGACGGAGCGCATTCTGGTGCTGCAGAGCGACGAACGCTGGACCGAGGGGCGGAGTCCGTTCGGTTTGCCGAAGGTGCGCGTGATGAAGGTGGGCAAGAAGGCAAAGAAGGCGGCCAAGGAAGAAGGCGCCGAGGGAGCCGACGCCAAGGCCGGCGAGAAGAAGCCAGCCGAGAAGGGTGGCAAGAAGTAATCGGCCGTGCCGTTCTGCTTTCGAGGGGAGGACCATTTGGGCGCAACCGCGCCCGGATGGCCCTCCCTTCAGACATGTTGAGACCTCTCCGTACCCTCCTTTCGATCGGGCTCGCCGGAAAAATCCCCCGACGTTGATTTGACCGGGCCTCACTTCGCGTTCTAAACTTTTGCGCTAACAGTGAATTCCTGGCGGCCATGAACCAGCCGCTCTGATGGAACCTCGCCATGCGCAACCCGCCGGATGAACCCCAGGCCCTCGGTGATGATGCCGCCCAGGCCGTCCTCGCCCTATTGCACCGGCTGCTGCTGAAGCCGGCCTCCGACCAACCGGGGTTGGAGGCGTTGCTGGCCGAGCTGGCCAGTGTGTTTCGTGTCACCGCGGTGGGCCTGGCTGAGCTACCCACCGCTCGCACGGTCGCCCGCTACCCAATCACCTGCGAGCCGGATTCGCCCTGGCCCTGGCAGGAAGACCCCACCTTGCTGGAGGCGACGCGGCAGGCTCCGGGAGCCGTGTTCCTGGAACGGGCCGGCTGCCATCTGCTGGCCACGGCCTTCAGCGATGGCCAGGCTATTGGGTGGGTGCTCTGGCTGGAGGGTATCGATCGCCCGCCGTTCACCGAGGTTGATGCGGCCGCCCTGTCCCTGACGGGGCAGTTTCTGGCGGGTCGGCTTCGTTCGCAGCCGGACGCCCGCTGGGTGGCGCAGCTCGACCGGGCCAATCGTTTGCAGCGCCTGGAGACGGCCGCCGACGTGACTCGCCGGCTGGCCCACGACTTCGGCAACGTGCTGACCGGCATTCTGGGCTTCACTGAGCTGGCGCTGACTCAGCAGGTGCCAGCCAATACGGCACTGCACTCGTATCTCACCGAGGTGCATCGGGCCGCCCAGTCAGGGGCCCAGTTCACACATCAGTTGCGTCTGTTTTCGCGCAGGCAGTCGAGCGGGTCGCGCTGCTCGCATTTGCCCTCCTTGCTCGCCGAGGAGGAGGCTCGGCTCTTCACGGTACAGCCGACCGGGTTGCATGTGTTTCTGAACATGCCAGAGAACCTGCCCGCGGTGGCGATCGATCCGGACAATCTGCACCAGATCCTGGGTGCGGTCCTCGACAATGCCCGGGAAGCCCTGCAAGGGGCCGGGGCCATCAACATCACCGCCCGCCAGGTGGAGCTGACCGCTGCAGACTGTCAGGAGTTGTATGGTAATCCTCAACCGGGTCCGCACATTGAGGTCGTGATCGTCGATACCGGCTCGGGGCTGACCGCCGAGGCGAGCAGCAAGTTGTTCAGCGAGCCGTTCTTCACCACGAAGGCACGCCGGCGCGGCTTTGGTCTGATGGTGGTCTATGGCATCCTCCAGGCCCAAAAGGGAGGCATCCGCCTGCATCCAGGTGAAGAGTGCGGCGTGGTCACCCGGTTGCTGCTGCCGATTTCGACGCAGCCGATTCCGCCCGCCTCTCAGGAGGCCCAGGCCTTGCACGCCATCTCCGGCGAACGCCTGCTGGTGGTGGACGACGAGCCGGAGGTGCTCAACTACGTGGCCAGCTCGCTGGAGCGGGGAGGCTATCGGGTCACCACCGCCACGAGCGCCGACAAGGCGATGCAGCTGTACCTGGCCCAGTCGGCCGATCCGTATCGGCTGGTGATCACCGACGTGGTCATGCCCGGGCAAGGAGGCGTGGAGCTGGTGCGCCGTCTGCTGAAGCGAGATCCCAAGGTGCGGGTGCTCTTCATGAGTGGGCACGCGACACCAGAGGTCAGCCGGCCCGAAATCGCTTCTCACGCCTTTGAACTGCTGGCCAAGCCATTCCGCCCCGATCAACTGGTCAAGGCCGTGCAGGGGTGTCTCAACCGAACCCGTCCGGTCGTCGGGCAGGGCAAGTTGCCCAGCAAGTCAGGTAGTCAGCCCTCTGTGTTGGGTTCGAGCAGGAAATAAACCACTCTCGCAGGAGCGAGGCATTCTCTCCCGTTCTCGTGCGAAGGAGCAGTTCGTGATCAGCACCAGTGTCAAAACCGCCGACATCCCCACCGGGGAGGTAGAATCCATCGATTCTCTAACACACACCTGGAATGGCGACCAGGGAGGCCTGTACCGCTCCAGCGAGGTGCGCATTCTGGTCCTGGACGACGACTGCTCGGTTTGTCGGGTGATTCAGGCGGCCCTGGCCCCAAACGACTTTCGAATTGACGTGGTCAGCGATTCGACCCAGATCGAGGCGGCCCTGCGCCAGCCGTCCTACCATCTGATCATTCTCGACTACATCATCCCGCCGCTCGACCCCGAGCAGGTTCTGGGGTGGATCCGTGAGTATCAGTCCCAGGCCAGCATCATCGTCGTGACAGCCTACCCGTCGATCGATAGTGCGATCAGCTGTTTGCGGGCCCGCACCTACGACTACCTGACCAAACCGTTCTCGATTGCCGTGCTGCAGAAGACGGTGCTGCGCTGCCTGGAAGGTCGCGGCCTGCTACGGATGTCGGAATCGGCGTTGCGTGAGGCCCTGGGCGCCGCCATCCGCGAGCGACGCAAGGCGCTGGGCCTGACGCTGGCCGAGATGGCCAAGCGCACCGGCGTTTCGCTGGGCTACCTGTCGCAGATCGAGCTGGGGAAGAACTCCGCCTCGATTGAAACGCTGTACCGCATCTCGCTGGGCCTGGGCGTGAAGATGGCCGAGCTATTCCAGACGGTGCAACCTTCCAACTAGCGGCACTGGGGCGGAAAACAACCGAGGCGCGGTGGCCTGGAGGTGACTCCAGACCATCGCGCCTCAGAACGTTTCAGCCGGCGAAAGCTCAGCTGTCGCGGAAATCAGAGTGGCAGTTGTTGCAGGAGTTGTTGAGGTTGTTGGCTGCCGCCTTAATCTTGGCGGTATCACCTGCCTCGACAGCCTTGGCCAGATCCAGCGAGGACTTTTTCATTTCCTCGCAGAACTGCTTCCACTCCTTGGCGCCCTTGCCGCCCTTGGGCTTGGCCGGGGCATACGCATGGGTGATGTCGGCAATGGCGGCATTGATGTATGCGACCTTCACCAGCGCTTCCTTTTCCTTGGCGAGGGCGGCCGAGGTCAGGGCTCGCTTACCGAGGTTGATGACCTTGATCTCGATGCCGTCGCCAGCCTTCGGCTCCAGGCCGGTGCCGATGCCGCCCTTGGTGCTGGGCTTGTAGGCGTGCATGACGGTGTTCAGCTCTTCGTACTTCTTCTTGATATCGGCTGCCTCCTTCGACACATCCTTGCCGTCAGCGACCTTCTTGGCCAGGTCGAGAATGTCCTGCTGGGCCTTCTTGACTTCCTTGGCGTCGTCAAACGCCTGGGCGTTCTGAGGGCCGGTCACCATGGCGACCATCAAAGCCAGAGTCGCGCCCAACGCGGTAGCGCGTGCAAACCTGTTCATTACCAGTCTCCTCATCTCATCGGTCTGCAAGGGTCCGTTACGCCCGATCGCTTCGGAAAGTAACACCTATTGAGGTATGATCCTGGGTCCGGGCTGGCAAGTCGCCTGTGGTCGTCACGAGATTCCGTTACCGCGCCAGGCTCTGCACAGGGGGCGATTGCTCGGGCGGGGATTACGACCTATGCTTATGCATCGAGCCGATTCGCTCTCCAGGCTGGACAGGATTCCCTCATGAACGCGTCCTTGGCCACTGCCCGGCGGTCCCTGTCCCACCTCGTCACCCTACCCGCACGCGGCCTGCTCGATCGCATCCAGCGGACAGGGCTTCTCGACGCGTCCGAGATCAGCGACTTCCTGGGTAACCGTCTGGATCGCCTGCGCGAATACACCAGTGAGGAACGCCTGGGCCAGGCCTTCATCCAGGCGAATCTGCTCACCGCATATCAGCTACAACGCCTGCTGGCTGGCACCACGCACGGGCTGGTGCTCGGTTCGTACCGGATCTGTGACGAGATCGGCCGGGGTGGCATGGGCACGGTCTACCTGGCCGAGCATGGTTTGATGAAGCGGCGCGTCGCCATCAAGGTCCTGCCGGTCGAGGAGGATCTTCCCTCGGCCATCAAGCAGCGGTTCTGCAGCGAGATGCGAGTGCTGGCCGAACTATCGCATCCAAACATTGTCCTGGCCATCGATGCCGGTGAGGTGCCTGGAGGAACATCCGGGCCTCCCCTGATCTACATGGTGATGGAATACGTGGAGGGGGGCGACCTGGAGAAATACGTGCTGCGCCAGGGGGTGCTGGAGATCGGCGAGACGTGCAAGTTCATCTGCCAGGCAGCCGCGGGCCTGCAAGCTGCCCACGATCGACACCTGGTGCATCGCGACATCAAGCCGTCCAACCTGATGATCACCCGCAACAAGGTGGTGAAGCTGGTCGATTTCGGCCTGGCCCGCCAGTTCGCCAGCCGCCTGACAGATCAGCGTGCCCTGCTGGGTTCAGTCGAATTCATGCCCCCCGAGCAGAGCCATGACCCCTCGCTGGTCGGCAAAAGCGCCGACATCTATGGCCTGGGGGCGACCCTGTTCTGGTTACTGACCGGAGAAGGGCCGCATCCGCATCAGCCGCACGTGGGCCATGCGCTGCGCATGTTGCAGGAGAAAGAGCCGCGCCGACTCCGCGATCTTCGCCCCGAAACCCCCGTCGAACTCGACGCAGTGGTGGCCTCCATGCTGGCCCGCGATCCCGACCATCGCCCCGCGTCGCCCCTGGCGGTCATCAACGCGCTGCGTCCGTTCACCCTGGAAGGGCCTCGCCTGGCGGTGGGAGCCCCTCTGTCGCGTCGGGAGCTACTCGAAGGCGACCGCATCTTTCGCGCACTGATTGTCGATGACGAGCTGCGCGTCCGTCTGCTCCATCACAAACTCCTCGAAGAAATCGGCTGCGAATGTGTCGAGGTCCGCACCGGCCAGGCCGCCCTGGAGGCGGTTGAGCAAGCGCATTTTGACCTCGTGCTGCTCGATCTTTCACTGAGCGACATGGAAGGCTACGAGGTGTGCCGGCGCCTGCGCGAGCGCGGCGATGCGTCCACGCTCAAGATCATCGTGGTATCGGGCGTGGCCGATCAGGATGATCTGGCTGAATCGCTGCCGCGTGGAGCGGACGATTACGTCGCCAAGCCGTTCAAACCGTCTCAGTTGCTGGCAAAGGTGCGCCACGCCTTGCAGCTGAAAAGCAGCCAGGATCGGGCCCAGCGCCTGGCCGAGCAGCTGCAGCAGGCCAACCATCAACTGGAGGAGAGCCTGCGCGCCCGCAATGCCGACCTGGAGCAGGCCCACGATGCGTTGCTATTCGCGATGGCCAAGATCGCGGAGTCACGCGATGGCGAAACTCCCGGACATCTCCGCCGGATGCAGCTGTACAGCATGGCGCTGGCCCGAGAGGCCGCCCATTTTCCTCCGTGGCAGGGCCTGGTGGACGCCCGGTTTCTCGAACAGCTGGAACGCTGTGTACCCCTGCACGACGTGGGCAAGATCAGCCTACCCGACGAGATTCTGCTCAAGCCAGCCTCGCTGACCGCGGCCGAGCGCCAGCAGGTGAACTTGCATCCGATCCTGGGGGATCAGATTCTGGAAGCGCTGGGCCGCGAGCACGGCGCCGCCCTGGAGTTTCTCGGCATGGCACGAGTGATCGTACGCCATCATCACGAACGCTACGACGGTCGAGGCTACCCGGACGGCTTATCCGGCGACGCCATCCCGCCGGCCGCCCGCCTAGTAGCCGTGGCCGACGTCTACGACGCCCTGCGCCGCATGCGTCTGTACAAGCCAGCCATGTCGCACACCGCAGCGATGCGCACCATCGTGGAGCGGAGTCCCGGCCAGTTCGACCCGACCCTGGTAGCCGCTTTCCAGCGATGCCACGGTGAATTTGAACGCATCTACCAGCAAATCGAGGAGTAGTCTCCCAGTCCTTCCCTTCCTCCCCCGCTCTCTCACTGGAGTGACGGCTGGGGATCGGGAACAACTGGTCGTCATGGGCGACCATTCAGAGCAGGTGCTGACAGTGGTTGCAGGCCTGTTCGTGAGGGCCAGAGTGATCTGCTTGCATCAAGGCTTGGCCTCCAGATCCAGTGCGCTGGAAACAAACTCCACAGGGGGGCTGGCGCAAACCTGGTGTCAGGCCCACCACGGGATTGGGCGGGAAGCCGATCCGCACCATTCCGCATCGGAATTATCCAATGGGCCCAGCAGGACTCGAACCTGCAACCAAGGAATTATGAGTCTATCCGCACCCCTTATGCGCCAAATTCCCTGAGCGTTGCCGTACCACCACAGGGGCCCTGTTCTCCGGAGCACTCGGACGCGAAACTCATCGCAGCACAAAGTCCAGAATAAGCGAAGAATAGTGGGCACCGCCCCCTTCAAGTCTCTGATTCACGGGTCCGCTGAGACTGTCGCGTTTGTAGGATAGGCTCCGCGTCCTTTCCCAGAGGCAGGAAGCACTGCTGGTCCGCCCGGCTACAGCCTGTGCCTGTACGTGGTCGAGCGTTTCTGGAAACTGCTGCAGCGGCGGGTAACGCATAACCGACTGTTCGACACGCTCGGCGAACTGAAGCGGTCAATCTGCAAGACCCTGTGCTACTTTCAGACGCTCCGGCACCGCGTCGTCTCGCTCATCAATGGCTGCTACCCCGGACCGCCGAACCAGACAGCCTCGGCCGACCCGTGGCTTGGGGGTCTCCTCCACCACCACTCGTTGCCCACGCTAACGCCGCTCTTGCCTATGAGCAGCACACCACGGCTACCTCGCCCCTGTGCAGGTCTCCGAATGCCTTCGAATCAGTTGTACGATCTCTCGCGCCATGGTACACGACGAGTGACGGGGAGCGTTCGCTCCCCGTCCGTACAACGTCACCGGCCTACTTGATCGTTGCGTCGAACGTGGCCAGTGATCATCACGCTCTAGTGCCGATCAGGCCTGCCGCAGGCGCCGTCTGGCCCAGGACCACCGGGGCAAACTGGGGGAGTTGCAGCAAGCCAAGGTACTGGCGCAGCGGATTGCGGAAGATCACCCGCACCAGTCCTCCCTGCCCTGGGCGAAGGCTGGGAAGTGTCGTGGCACTGACCACGCTCACGCCAGGCGGCAGATGCGGGAAGGTCAGTTTGATCGGTCCGGTGATAGGCTTGCTGGAAACGTTGACCAGCGTGAAGACTCCCTGGAACTGGCCATTGCCCAGCGGACTGTACAGCCGCGGATACAGCACCCGCACCAGGCTGCTTACGTTCTGGACTGGGGAGGGGGGAGGCAAGGCACCCACCTCGACCGCTCCCAGGTCCACCCGGCCGCCGACAATGCGCGGACGATAGTCGCGTTGGTCACCAATCAGGCCCGCCGCCGCGGCATTATTCCCCGCGTTGATGGCAGGTGAGCCGGCGTCTGGCATCATCGTCCGGGTGGGACCACCGTTCTGAGCGAGCAATCCCAGCCGGGGATCGGCCGTGATAACCCCACTGTTATTGACTGTGCCACCCTTGTTGGTAATGGGAGTCTGAAGCAGGTTGGGCATCCCGGCGACGATGCTGGCGATTGCCTGATTCACCGACTGGTTCATCACGTCTTCGTTGGCATCCGAGTTGGCGAGAATAGAGTTGATCAGAGTGGTTGTAGCTTGCGAGATCCGTTGGATCGAGAAGGACGGACTAACCTCGCTGATGCCGAGATTGAAAAGCGCACCTGCCTGGGCGGGTTCCCCATTGGATCGGGTACTGTTTCCGGCTACGGTGCTGTTACGAATGGTTACAGTGCCGTTCCGGTTGAAGATACCGCCTCCCAGTCCTTCGCCAGCTCCTCCGTTGCTCCCAACACCGAAGCCGTTGCCTCCCAGGCCTCCCGCGGCCGTGTTGGCGGTGATGGTCGAGTTTACGACGATCAACGAAGCACCCTGGTCATTGAAGATGGCACCGCCACCTCCCAGGCCACCGCCACCACCACCTTCGCCATTTTCACCCGCTTCCCCCCCTGCCCCACCGCCAAATGCCGAAAACCCACCCGGGTTGTTGCTGCCTTGACCAGCCCCGCCCCCACCGCCACCGAAGCCGCCATCGCCACCGAGGCCGTCACCGCCGCCACCGCCCCCACCAAAACCGCCCAGCCCACCAACACGGTCGTCGCCGCCACCGCCGCCGCCACCACCAAAGCCACCATTACCACCAACCCCCAGCTTGCCGCCACCGCCGCCACCGCCGCCGTTGCCACCCGCAGCGCCCGCCGCAGAGTTTCCACCACCAGCTCCACCGTTGGCAGTCCCTCCTGAACCAGCCTGGGCTCCTCCATTGCCACCGTTGGTCAGCGTGCCACCACCGCCACCTCCCCCGACTGCTTCACTATTAACACTTCCACCATTTCCACCTGTGCCACCCCCACCGCCACCAGCGTCATCGTTGCTCCCATTGCGGCCTGCGGAGCCGCCATTGCCACCCAGGCCACCGCCGCCGCCACCCCCCTCGTCGTCACCGGCCAGGTTTTCCGCGGCGTTCCCACCCGCGCCGCCCTGAGCGGTGTGGTTGTGAAGCGTGGAGTTGATGATCCTCACTGTCCCCTGGTTGAACAGGGCACCACCCAGGCCCGCGCCGCCGCCACCTCCGCCGCCGTCCGTGCCAGCCCCGTTCCCCCCGTTGCCGCCCTGCGCCAGTCCGCCCACCAGAGTCAAGAATTCTAGTTGCAGCGAGCCCGTGGGGGTGATACCGAACAATCGACGGGACCCGTTACCATCCAGGGTGATGGCAGAGCCCCGGGGATTGCCGGCAATGGTGATGGGGGTGGTGATGACGTACCCAGTTGGACCAAAAGCCGTCGGTTTCGAGGTGTCGTTTCGGTTCATCACGATGGTGCCCCCCACCCTGAAGTTTATCAGGTCAGCTACAGGGGTGGCATTGGCCGCATCGATGGCCGCACGGAGGGTCGGAGCATGGAAGACCCCAGGGCTCACCGAGGTTACCGGACCGGGCGTATCCCCGAGGCCGAGCACGTAGTAGGTGGCCGGTAGGATGCGACTTCCCAGTTGCTCAAGGCGGAGAACATTGGAGTAAATGCGAGGACTGGCCTCGGTTTGCCGACCCATCAACCGCTGCAGCAGCAAGGTGAACATCATTACCTCCCTGTTCGATTGGCGACCGACATCTCAATAACTCAACTCGATCCCGAGCCGGATACCCTGTGCCCAGAAACTGTCATCGTGGAAGGTGAACGCCGGATGAGGAGCTCCTGCCGGAGCAGCTCCAATCGTTGCCACCGTGGTCTGGAAGTCGATCGCCCGATCCGGACGAGCAACGGAGCTGATCCACAGGAAGGTGTAACCGACCGAAAGGTTCAGGCAGTCTGTGAGACGGTAGTTCGCAGTCACCCCGATCTCGGGGATAAAGGCCAGTTGATTGCGGGAATACCGGCCGATGTTGGTGGACTGAGCGAACAACGACGTGGCCCCGGACTCCTGCTGACCGGTGAGCGGATCACTCACCAGGCTGCT
Source organism: Gemmataceae bacterium (assembly GCA_046350255.1). Classification (GTDB taxonomy): domain Bacteria; phylum Planctomycetota; class Planctomycetia; order Gemmatales; family Gemmataceae; genus CALDUY01. The sequence goes on along the minus strand of JAXMAV010000019.1, from coordinate 152,131 downwards.
GCCACGGATCTGCATGACCTGGTTCATGACGCCCAGCCCCAGTTTCCCTGTCGTCCGGAAACCAAGGCGACCGTACTGCCATTGCGCCTCGGCGCCCACCTCCGCACCATAGAAGCGATTGCGGGCAGCGAAGCTCTCGTACTCAAGGATGGTTGGAGCGAACCCGAGTGGATCGATCGACCGCGAGCGGATATCCAGGTTCTCGTCCAGGGCCAGAAAGCGGAAGCCTCCCAGGGCATCGACGCGCCATTCGCACTGGTTCAACAGGCGGCTTCGAACCAGAGCCTCTGCCCCCATCATCCGCTGGGCAAGGTCGACCTGCAGCCCACCTGCCAGACCCGGCCCGGCGATGAACTGGGCATTGGGAGTTCCGAGGACCACATCGTCAAACGGCCGAAAGATCGTGGGAGTACCTAGCAGACCACCTGGCGAACTGATTTGCCGGCTGGTGCTGGTTTGTGCGAGAAAGAAGTAACTGGCCTCAATCCCCAGTTGCTCCTCGTCGTCCAACCAGTAACCCAGCAGCGCCCGTGCCCCTGCCGTCATGTCCGTACCAGTGCGTCCCGAAATGAGCGGGACCGTCCCGGGCTGCCCCAGCGCGCCGGGAGGGATTCCCAGCAAAGCGTCGTTACTGGTGGCGAGAACGGGAAGTTGGGCTGGCTTCAACCACCACAACAACCCTTCCAGCTCTGAATAAAGCCGATTTCCTGGCGAGGTTGGCTGTGTGATCCCCCCCACGGGTGGCAGAGAACCGATCGATCCGGGAATCGCCTGATCGATCGTACCTGGCCCGCATTCCGGAGAACCAGCCGCGGAAAAACCAGCACTTAGGCCCCAGCACAGGGAGCCCAGCAGGACCGCTACGAGATGGCAACGCATCTTAAAACCTCCCTGTCGGCAACCCCAGGGCCCTATGCCGCTTGCACAGACGATTCGTCGCTGGGATTCATGACATCCGTTCGCATTCCAGTTGTCTACCGTTTAGAGCATCGGTGCAACTCTGGAGTGACTGGACAACTGGCGGGCGCATTAGCGTGATAATCGAACTAGTAGCTCCTGTTTCATCAAAGCGAGTGAAGGAAAAACGTCACCCCGAACGGTGAACAACCCATAAATCCAGTAACCGCTTCGGTAGGGGATCGCTACGGTTTCTACCGTGAATTTCATTTACTGCTTTTTTGATAGACTTGCAGGCGATGACGGCAGGCAAGGTACTGTTTGACAAATCAGGTGTTGAGGAAGAAGCGGATCGTAACGAGGTGAACCATGGAAAGAAATTGACGGCCAACTTCTCGTACCTGATCACGATGCGTCGGTACTCCTTCAGCCGCCTGACCAGCCTCTCCACACGGTCATAATGCTACGGACCGACCTCGAACGGGCGGACATCCCCTAGGTCCTCGAAGGGGCTGATGGATCCGAGTTCGCTGACTTTCACGCCTTGCGTCATTCCTATCTTACACTGCTGGGTCGGTCCGGGGTGGACCTCCGAACGCGCAGGTGTTGGCCGGGCACTCCTCGCCGACGCTCACCGCCAGATACTGGCATCGTCGTCTGTACAACCTCGCCGGGGCCGTGGAGAAGCTGCCCGCGCTGGTGCCGACGATTCAAGAGGCCATCCCACTTCGCTCCACAGGAACGGAGAGCGAAAGCACGATCTCTACCGTGGAGCCGGTCGTTTCTGCTGTACCACTCGCTGTACCCGCTGGGTACAGCAGACCGCACCAATCTGCACTCTTGTCCACTTCCGAAAAGACAGAGCTGGAATCAGTCAAATCGACGCAACCCGTTGCAGGAGAAAAGCTAGCACCAATTCGCACCATTTCGCATCGGAATTATCTATTGGGCCCAGCAGGATTCGAACCTGCAACCAAGGGGTTATGAGGCGATCCGCCCCCCTTATGTCCCAAATTCCCTGAGCGTTGCCGTGTAATGACTTACGGCGCTCACCCTCCCTCGTCAAGACCACTGCAACTCTCGACATAAGTCGTTATTCTTCCGTCCTCCTTGCATTGGTTGCCGGTAGAACCCGGTAAACCTGGATCTTCCAGGGAGCAAATATCTGTTGAATTCGCTCGGTGTGGTATCATGCTCTGGGGAGGATGGACTCATGGCCAGAAAGAAGCAGATCAAGTTCGACACGTCGTTCAACTTCGGGGCACTGGCACCCCAGGCCCGGAAGAAGAAGCGCGGGAAGAATCGTGGCCGGGTGGCATCGTAGGTGAGACGTGTTCATACAGCCCATCCGGTTCACTACGGGAGCCGTGTTCTCGGGAGCAAGCAGCCGCGAGAACCATCGCGACCGCGTGGCTACTTTCCGGGCTGCTCTGCGTCGCACGGTGCAGCTTCGCGATGCTGCCGACCTTCTGCCCCATCTCCCTGGGGTGGGGGAATCCCTCCACGCGCTGATGCTGGGCAACTTCGACTTCATGCTGGTGCTGTCCGCGATCCTGCGTCAGCAACCCGAGCCCTGTCGCCACCTCCGCATTGCTACGCTCGCCTTCAGCATGAAGAACGTACAGGAGTTGGCTCGCCTCTTCGATGAGGGCATCGTCGAACGCATCACCCTTCTTTCTGCGGACTACATGGACCGGATGAACAACGACATCTTCCAGACGGCTCTCGCCGAGCTGCGCGAGAACCGAGGGCAGACGGTTGCCACGGCCCGCACTCATGCCAAGGTGTCGTTGCTGGAGTACCCCGCAGCCGCCTACGTCCTCGAGGGATCGGCCAACCTGCGGACAAACAAGAACCTCGAGCAAGTGACCCTCATCAACGACCAGGGCGTTCACCAGTGGCACGCCGCATGGATCGGAGAAAAGGTGGAGGAGTATGAGCAACGACAGGCCAAGTAAACGCACCTCACAGAATGTGCTACAGGCTCGCGTCCGCGAAGTGTTCAAGCTGCGTCTGGGGGGAGCGGAGTTCCTCGACATCGTGGAATATGGTGTCCAAAACGGATGGCGAGTGTCCGATCGGACCATCCGCAAGTACATCAGTTGCGCAGACAGGCTCTGCAAGAAAGTGATGCAGCGGAAGTTCGATGGCCTGCTCGAACGGCACCTGCTGCAGCGCCGCCAACTGTATGCTCACGCGATGAACGCTGGGCAGTACAACGTCGCCCTGGCCATTCTGAAGGACGAGGCTGAACTGGCAGGGCTGTATCCCCCGAAGGAACATCGCATGGGGCAGTCGGAGGACGCTACGCCCGTCCACATCGTCGAAACGGTGGTGCGGACCCGCGAGGAGGCATCTGCGTTGCTGGCCCGCCTCGAGGGTTCCGAGCAGGTGCAGGTAAGTCCTTACCGCTTTTCCCCTGGGGAATAGTGCAGGTGAATTTGCTCGCGTGGTCTGGGCTCTGTCAGTGCCCAGACCAGGGCAAGCACCCAGCCTACCCCGCTCCACCCGAAGAAGAGGTTCACGGCGAGAATCGCGAGCTTGTTGTGATGATCCCGGAGAAACGCCACCAAGGTGGGAACAGCGTACATTCCCAGAACGAACAGGGTGACGCAGGGAAACAACGCTCTCGACCCAGTGGAAGAAGGGTTGTCAGCCTGTTGATTCCTGGCAGGCAATGGCGTGCGAGGTTCGGATGAATCTCCCGAGGCGAGAAAGAGAATACCCCCAAGGACCACCACCAGGAAACCAACGATCCCTGCCGCCATCAGCCCCATCATCATTTGCTGATTTTGATACGCGGGTGCAGGATCGTCATCGAAGCCACCAGTAGGGGAGTCTTCAACGCCGGGATCGAAGGGCACAGTTACAGGGGTGGCCTTTGTCGTTCTGACCTGGGGTGGTGAAGGAGCAGCAGAAGATCCGTCATCATGGAGAGGAATCCCCTCGAGAACCGGATCTTCTGGGACTCGCACCTGAGCCTTGCATTTGAGGCATCGGATTACGGTGCGTGCCTTCCCGGCACCAATAATCAGAGCCTGACCACAACCTGGGCAGCGAAAGCGGATGAGCGACATGGGGCGTCCTCTGGGCATCGAGGTTAGACAGGAACAATTTATTGCGCGCTGTGGCCAGGGGGGAGTGCCATCCCCCTGGGTCCGGGGTTGGGATTGAGAAACCAGTCCCCTGCTCAAAGGGATGGTGCCGAAGATCCAGGACGCCCACATGGAAGCCGTGGCCTGGATCGAGAGCAGGGCCCTGCTGGCAATCGCCTGGATGGCATCGCAGGGAGTTCCTCTCGACTGGGCAAGCCTGGATGGCTCTGGCCGACACTGCCCGCTAGAAGGCCGCCCAGCTGCGCCAGGACCTCGATCAGGCCGCCCGAAAGGTGCTCGGCAAGGACAAGTTGACGAAGACTGACCGTCAGCTGACGAAAGCGTTGAACTTCGGTCTGCTATACGCCTTGGGAGCCCTGGGACTCGCCTCCTACGCGCGGACTGGCTATGGGGTGGAGCTGACCGAGGACGAGGCCAGGATCCACTGGGGCGCTTTCTTCCACGCTTACTCTGGCCTTGCTGCCTGGCTCAAGAAGGTGCGCTCGAGTAAGTCGAGACTGACGCGGACCCTGGCCAGACGCCGCCGCCTGCTCAATGAGAAGCCCCCAGACACCCAGCGCCTGAACTCCCCCATCCACGGCACCGAAGAGGACGGATTGAAACAGATATTGGCGTGGCTCTGGGATCGTCGAGACCAGCTGGCCGGGACGTTCCCCATCCTGGCGATACACGACGAGATCGTGGTAGAGGTGAACGAAAACCCGGTTCGAGTTGCTGACTGTTTGAATCAGGCACGTAGCAGGGCAATTCCCAACCACATCCGTTTGTAGCAAATCACAAAGAAGCTGGGGATCATTCCGCCAGGATACGACGCCTTCGTCATCGATTCGAAGCTATCAGATCTCGACGAGTTGATTCATGCTTCCGCCTGGGATTGTCCCGCCGCCGGGTCCGCTGCCCTGAACGTTCGACGGCTACGGCCAGCCATCCGCTTGCTCGACGCGGACGTGGCCGAGGCAGTCCACCCCCTCGAGACGCTCGAGCCCCCGCCGTTCAAAATCCCAATCCCTCGGTAGCCCTGTGCTAGGCCAGAGGCATTACCTTCCCAGGAAACCAAATCATTCTTGTGCCCATTCCAATCAACTGATTCACGGGTCGGGTGAGGCTGTCGGATTCGGTCGTCTGGGGTAGCAGCCTTGGATGAGCGACGCGGTGCCGGAGCTTCTGGAAGTCGAACAGGCTGTTGCGGATCGATTGCTTCAGGTCGCCGAGCGCGTCGAACAGCCGGTTGTAGGTGGCTCGCCCCGTCTTGTTCAGCCTGGTCCGGCGGGAGGCGTCCTTCGGGCTCTCCCGCGTGTTGGCGTGTACCCGCGCCACCTACAAGACGATATGGAGTCGATCGCGGAGCTTGCGGTCGTCCGTTACTCGGAACGCCGACTCCAGTACAGCCCGCTCGGTATCGGGGGGGACGCGGATCATCGAGGCTTCCTTCCACCGGGAAAGGGCGCGGAGGCTATCCTGCGAACGCGACAACCCCAGCGGTTCCGTGTATGGTAAGGCCAGTTGAACGTGATGCGTCGTAGCCAAGAAGGTCACTCCGGGGTCGCCCAGCAGGAGGAAGGCGGACCAGAACTGCGGGTGGGCGAATGGCTTCTGCTCGGCAGGGGCCTTGGGATCCAGACGCTTGCTGATCTGGATCTCGCCACGGCTCGCGCCACGCACCACGCCGCCCTTGAGTTCCGCTGTCGCTGCCAACGCCTCCTGGTTGCTCAACTCCCGCAGCCACTGCTTGGCCTCTTGCAACGCCTTGATCTTCGTCATCGGCTTGCTGCCGGCCCTCTTGCCCAGTAGGTTCTGGTAGAAGCGTTGCATCAGCAAGGCCGTGGCCGTATAACCCTCTGAACTGATGCACACCGACCGTGCCCCGCACAGCAGGAATGCCTGGGCGAAGCCCAGCAGGCCGTCGCCGCCGCCTTGCCGGCCCGGTGCCGTCTCACACGCCGACAGCGTCACCAAGATCCGCGTTGAGCTTCCAGTGGTCCAGCACCTCGCGGGCCGAGATCTCGTTGTTCAGCCACGGCTCGCACGCTGATTTTCCCCCCTCGGCTGATCCTGACTCAGGATCAGCTTGCTCTCAAAGGCGGTCACGTTATTGCCCTTGCCGTGGGTGGCAAAGTGCAGGTAGCGGAACTTGCCCAACTCGCCGGACCGCCGCAACGCCTCGACGGTCGCCTCGCTGGCCTTGCCGTCCAGCAACACCGTTGGCCTGGGGAACAGCGCGGCAATACGGCTCACTTCCCAGCGCGAGCCAGGCAGATCCTTCAACGGTTCTCTGCGGCCCAGTTTGGCAAAGAGTTCCTCGCTCTTGCGGCGGTTGGCGATCGCCACGCGAGCTGGCTCGCGTTCCAACGCCACGCCCCACGGCCCCAGCGGCAACTGGATGGCGAACTCGCGAACCTTGTTGCTGTCGTCCACACGCCAGACTCGCAGTTCCGCTTGCTTCGCGCCGTCGCGGGCTAATTTCTGCATCGCCTCGCGAAGTTCGTCGAACGTCTCTACCTGGGTGGGGCCACACCGCAGCAGCACGTCGCCGGCACGCAGCCCCGCCTTGCCTGCCGCTCCCGTGGCCAGCACCTCCTGCACCAGCAGGCCATGTGGCGGCAACGCCGTCGGCGTGATGCTGCGAGCCTTCTTCACCTCGTAGATGGGATCGCCCACGGCCAGCAAGGTGTTCGCATAGCTGGGCTTCCTGGGCAGGCGGGCCAGGTGTTGCAGTCGAAGACGCATGTGATCGTGAACTCCGGGGCCAGCACCTCCTGGAATGCCGGCCATCGCCTCCACGCCGACGACATACAACTGCGTGATGCCGTGCCTGTTGAGGTGAGCCAGCACCGGCTCGAGGCGCTGCTTGCGCAGTTGCCGGGTCAACTCCTCGGGCGGCTTGCCCTGAACGATCGCCTGGCGGAACAGCACAGGCAGGAGAGTATCCTGGTTGCTCCACTTTCCCTTCGCGCCACTGCCGGGCAACGGCACCCAGAACGGCTCGCCGCTGGATCGCACCACGCACGCCCAGTGCTCGTGGATCTGCCCTTTTCCCTTGCTACCGACGACATCGACCCAGGTGAGCAGGGCGTGGCCCCTGGGAATCGCCTTCTGGATCGTGGCGAAGTCGCTGACCTCTTGCTGGCTCACCTCGGCGGCCAGGTCGGCCAGTTCGAAGTTCAGCTTGCGTCGGGCCTCGATTTTCTCGGCCAGTTCCCTGGTCTCTGCTTCGGGCAACTTTGGACGGTTCAGCAGCACGGCGATGCGCTTCTCCAGCGGGTTGAGGGCTTCGACCAGCCGCTTCCGTCGGGCTTGCTGCTTCTCGCTGAGCCCCTGGCCACGGCGCTGGGCCTGCACATCGAGGAAGGCCCGGGCCAGGCTGCGTTCCACTGCTTCGTAGGCCGGCTGAGCCTGCTCGAGCCGGGCCGACACAGTCGCCAAGAAGAAGTACGGATTTTGCCCTTGGCCACCGATGGCCCGTTGGAAGCCGGTGCCGCGGGCCAGCCGGCTCATCTCGTAGCTGCGGGTACACTCGCGCAGCAGCGGCTCGGCCTTGTCGTGCGAGCCCATCGCACCGTACAGAACCGCGAGGTTGTCCAGGCTTCGGGCATAGTCGGGATGGTTCTCCCAGAAGCTTCTTGTACAGGTCGCGGGCCTGGAGCATGAGCGGCTCGGCCTTGTCGTGCGAACCCATCGCCTCGTACAGCGCGCGAGGTTGTTCAGGCTGAGGGCATAGTCGGGGCCGGTTTCTCCCCCAGAAACATTGCTGGAGGTCGCGGGCCTGGAGGTAGAGCGGCTCGGCCTTGTCGTGCCGAACCCATCGAATTGTACAGCAACGCCTTGAGGTTGATTTCCAGGCTGAGGGCATAGGCGGGGTGGTTCTCCCCCAGGAGCTTCTTGTGCAGGTCGCGGGCCTGGAGCATGAGCGGCTCGGCCTTGTCGTACAAAGCCATCGCCCAGTACAGCCCGCGCAGTTGTTCCGAGCTTTGGGCATGATCGGGATGGTTCTCCCCCAGAAGCTTCTTGGAGTCCCTGCGGGCCTGGAAGGTGAGCAGCTCGGCCTTGTCGTGCGAACCCATCAGTGCCTTAAAGCCCCGCGAGGTTGTTCAGGCTACCACCTTGCTTTAGGAGCTTCTTGTATACGGTCGCGGGCCTGGAGCATGAGCGGCTCGGCCTTGGCGGACGGTATCTCCTTGTACAGCAGCAACGCGAGGTTGATCAGGCTGGTGGCATAGTCGGGGTGGTTCCCCCGAAGCTTCTTGTACAGGTCGCGGGCCTGGAGCATGAACGGCTCGGCCTTGTCGATGCGAGTCATCGCCAAGTACAGCACCGCGAGGTTGCCTGCCGTGTTCGGAGAGGAAAGCTTGGGCATAGAGGGGATGGTTCTCCCCAGGAGCTTCCGCGCAGGTCGCGGGCCTGGAGGTAGAGCGGCTCGGCCTTGTCATACGAACCCATCGCCTGGTACAACACCGCGAGGTTGTTCAGGCTTAGGGCATAGAGGGGATGGTTTTCCCCCAAGAGCTTCTTGCGCAGGTCGCGGGCGTGGAGGTAGAGCGGCTCGGCCTTGTCATACGAACCCATGTCCTTGTACAGCGCCGCGAGGTTGTTCAGGCTGGTGGCATAGGCGGGGTGGTTCTCCCCCAGGAGCTTCTTGCGCAGGTCGCGGGCCTGGAGGTAGAGCGGCTCGGCCTTGGCGGACGAACCCATCTCCTTGTACAGCCTAGCGAGGTTGTTCAGGCTGGTGGCATAGGCGGGGTGGTTCTCCCCCAGGAGCTTCTTGCGCAGGTCGCGGGCCTGGAGGTGGAGCGGCTCGGCCTTGTCATACGAACCCATCTCCATGTACTGCACCGCGAGGTTGTTCAGGCTTAGGGCATAGAGGGGATGGTTCTCCCCAGGAGCTTCTTGCGGGTCGCGACGATCTGTTCCCAGATCTTAGCCGCCGCCGCGAATTGCCCCTTGTCCTCTAGGATTCGAGCCTTCCTGGGCTCGTTGGTACGTTCTGCTCAACTCGGCTCGCTGCTCGAGCGTGAGCTTGGATTCGATGTCCACCCCGCTTGTGGAGTAGCCGCGCATCCGTCACTTCCCAGTGGTCGGCCCCTTGCTTCTGGGTGCGGAAGTCAATCAACGCCTGAGCGACCATCCTGGCCTCCGCCCAGTCTTCAGTATCCATGCATTTGTCCCAGTGCTGCACCAACTCCGCGGCCTTGCTGGCATCGGCCTTGTTGAGCACTCGCTCGTACAGCGGCTTGCTGGCCAGCTCGGCCTGCGACAGCGGCTTCTCCTGTGCCAGGCTCACGGTGCTCAGCAGCACCACCAGTAGCAACGCACACAACAGGCGCATGACGACTCCTCGTTTCGGGGGACGGATACACGCTCTCGCCTGGGGTTACTTCGGCGCGCACCGGGAAGGCCACCACCTTTACCACGCCGCCGCTGGTGCTCTTCCACCAGTCCACCAGCGGTTCCAGTTGCGCCCGGCCCAGCACCTTCACTGCTTTCTTCTCGCCCCGCGACATCCGGGTGAAGCCACCGCCGGCGTTGGGCGTATCCAGGTTTTGCCCGTCGTCGAACAGCACCCGATCGAGTTGATTCGCGTTCAACTCGGCCTTCCACGGGTTGTTGGGGTGGGCCACCAGCCAGTCCCGGTAGCTGGGCAGTGGTTTCTCCGACGCTACCACCGAGACGGCCCAGACCCCAGGGCCGTCATCCAGTTGATAGGCCACGGTTTCGCCTCGGGGGGGGTACCTGGGTTGATCGGTGAGCGGCGGAGGGGTTTCCGCGCTTCGTGGGAAGAGCAGCACACTCTGGCCGGTCGAGCAGTGCAGCACCAGGTAGCAGTAGGCCAGGCGAGACAGCCGGGCCCGCGCCTCGATGCAGTGGTTGGTGCTGATGCGCGGCAGGGTGGTTTTGCTGAGCGGTTCGAGCGGTCGATAGCCGTCGGCCTCCGGTTTCAGCGGAGTCACTTCCAGGTCGAGGATGGCAAGCGAAGCGGCAGGGATCGTCGGCGGCGGTTCCGTGATGGGACCGCTGGGTTGCGGTCGCTGCATCCACCACACGAGAACCGCGGTGAGCAAGACGGCAGCGGCTCCTGCACCACCGACCAGCCAGGGTCAACGCCGTCCTGACGGGAGCAACGGGCGGATCGACCGGCGTGACGCTGCTGGTCTCACTGGGTAGCGGCAGGGCATCCAGTACGGCCTGGGCCGACACGGGGCGTTGCGTGCAGTCCTTCTCGAGCAAGGTCGCGACCAGTTGGCGCATGGCCGGTGGTGTTGCCGGGTTCACCTGGCCCAGTGGTATGGGGGTGTCCCGCAGTACCGCGTTGATGGTGGCGTTGATAGTATTGCCGGGGAACGCCTTGCGGGCGGAAGTCGAGCACTCGTAGAAGACGGCCCCCAGGCTGAAGAGATCCGAACGGAAGTCGAGGGACTTGCCCTCGACCTGCTCGGGCGACATGTAGGCCGGGGTCCCGGCACTGCCGCCCTGGCACAGGTTGGTCACCTCCTCCGCCAGGCCGAGATCCAGGATCTTGACGCGGCCGGTGCCGGCTTCCAGCCAGATGTTGGCCGGCTTGAGGTCGCGGTGAATGAGCCCCTTGGCGTGGATGGCGAGCAGTCCCTGGGCCAGTTCTCGAGCGATGCGAACGAACTCGGGCAGCGGCAAGATACCTTGCCGCTTGAGCCTGGCCGCCAGCGTCTCCCCAGCTAGCAGGGGCATGACCAGCAGCAGATTCATCCCGTGCTGACCGACGTGGTAGATCGGCACCACGTGATCGTTGCTCAGGCCTGCACCATCGCCTGGGCTTCTCCGAGGAACTGCTCGGAGCTTTGCAGGCGTTGCAGAGCCTTGCTGTGCAGGAACTTGATGGCCACTCGGCGTTTGAGGAGGGGGTCTTCGGCTTCAAAGACCTGGCCAAAGCCGCCGTGGCCCAGTTCACGCACCAGCGTGTAGCCGGCCACGGCCTCTCCGCAGCGATTGGCCGCGTCGTCGGAGGCGTAGGGAACCGGTGGTAAAAAGGAACTGGTGGCTCCTTCGAATGGCTGCGATACGGGGCAGCGCCAGGCCGTGCGACTTGACCAGGGCCTGCCGCAGGGGTTCCAGCATTTCCGGGCAGTCGGCACACAACTCTTCCGGGGTCAATGGGGTGCCCGCTTCCCGGGCCGCTTCCCAGCGAGCGACCAGATCAATCAGCAAGGAAGACTCCACCATCGGTGTTTCTCCGGGTTCTGCACAAGGCTTTGAGAGGAGGATAAAGCCCCTCCGCCAGCAAGCCAACGAGAAAAGTGGCCAAACGGTCTTGCTCTGGGTCGCCCAGCAAGCCGTCGCGGCCGATCGCCGTTTCGCACGCCGAACAGGGTGACCAGATCGGCATTGCGCTTTCAGAAGTCGAGCACCTCCAGGGTCAAGTTCTCGTTGTTATACCACGGATCATCGGCTTTCAGTTCTCCTCTGGGCGGATCCTTCGACAGAAGCAGACGCAACTCGAAGGCCTGCACCTCTTCGTCCCCTCCCTCTTTACCTTTTATCAGGCAAACAAACTCAACGGACACCACAACAACTCGGACAATTCTCCTGCCCTGGACGTGACTCCGTTGTCGCCGGGTAGCTGGCAACAGGAGTGTCGGGCTTCGGGGAACGCGCAACAACCGGCAACTCACGCCGCCACCGCGCCTTCATCTGCGTCAGTTCCACGGGCGTTCTAACTTGCGGAAAACGTGGAGTTTCGCGGAGCGGATTTGCTCGCCTGCTGAGGGCAGACCTGGTGCCGAATCGATTGTCACATTCACAGGTCGGGTGAGGCTGTCGGTGTCGGCCGTCCGGGGTAACCACCTTGGATGAGCGACGCGGTGCCGGAGCTTCTGGAAGTCGAACAGACTGTTGCGGATCGATTGCTTCAGGTCGCCGAGCGCGTCGAACAGCCGGTTGTAGGTGGCTCGCCCCGTCTTGTTCAGCCTGGTCCGGCGGGTGGCGTCCTTAGGGCTCTCCCGCTTGTTGGCGTGTACCCGCGCCCGCCCACAGGACGATCTGGAATCGGTCGCGGAGCTTGTGGTCAGCATTCACCCGGAACGCCGACTCCAGTACAGCCCGCTCGGTATCGGGGGGGACGCGGATCATCGGTGCTTCCTGTCCCCGGGAAAGGGCGCAGAGGCTATCCTACCAACGCGGCAGCCCTCCAGCGGCCCCGGGTATGAAACTCCCTGGTTACGCTGGTCTACCATCTGGCTCAGGAGGCATTCGGCCGGTTCGGGGTGAAAATCACCGTCACAAATCCGCGTGGCAGACCCAATAGCACACAGGAAGGCTGGCCCAAAGCTCCCGCCTCCGGGTTCGCAGAGCCCTACGCCCTGATGGCCATCTGGCTGAGGCGGATACGCCGCATGACCACCACGATGCCGCTGAACGAACTATCCCGCCGCAGCGGCTGCATGGCGAAGAGGTGCCGTGAAGCAGGCCCTGGCTCGGATGTCAGTCAAGGGAATCATCATGGCATCCCGTCACGCTCCCCCGGGCTATCGCCTTCCACCCGCCCCGGCAGCAACGCAACTCCTTGCCGAAGCAGCCGGATAGGAGATACTGAACACGCGGATATATTCCGGGTATATACACAAGGGGCGATTGCTCGAGTATAACACACCGAGAAATCGCCACTCTCACACTCATATCAGAATGAAACCAATGTACTACCAGAATGATGTCATTGCAGTGTCACTATGAAGATTTGCGGGAAGAAACCATTTTTCCACGCAACTGGTCGCAACCTTGTTGCGAGTGTTGGTTTCTGCTACTCCTCATTAGGGCACCTGCTATTTTGTCCAGGCGCCACTTCTGCCTTCGTTCACAGCAACTGAGGTTGCGCGGACATTCTCACTCATGGAGATGGACAGTGCCATCAAACACCGAAACGCTTCTGGATGAGATTCTGAGCGATGGCGGGCTGAAACTATCCGAGGTGGCCCGCCGGCTCCGCGTGTCTCCCCCCACGGTCTGGCGCTGGATCCGCCACGGCGTGAAGGTAGGTGGCATACGGCACCGTCTCGAGGCTGGAAACATCGGCAGGCAGTTTTACACCACCGAGAACTCCCTGCGCCGGTTTCTGCAGCAACTCGCGTCGTCCCGGGGCGAAGAATCTCCTCTGCCCGTGGAAACGCCCGCCGTGCGCAACGTCCGCCAGGCGGTGACCGCAAAGAAGCTGGATGCCGCTGGCCTGTGACATCGGGCTGTCCGTGATGGACATCAGACCGAGTTTGGAGATTTTACATGATTCTGGTCCACTGGTCCCAGTACCCCAGTCGGTTGGAGAAATCCCGATGACCGAGGAAGTTTGCAAGTGGGTTTCACTAAGGCGTGCGGCCAGGCGTTTCGGCCTGCATCACGACACGCTTTCCAAGCTGGTCACCCGAGGACTCCTGCAACGGCTCAAGGTGCCGGGAGGCCGGAAGGTACTCGTTCACCTGGATGAAGTGGAAGCCGTACTGCGCGGGAATGTGCCTACTGAACTGGTAAAGAAGTGACCCTCGGTTGTTGGCGACAACCGAGGGTCCAGATCGCAATTTAAGCAAGGAGCATTATGAGTTTATCCCACTATGACAAATCTGGCAAGCATCCGGTGCGGCAGGCCAAGCTCGTCGAGCACGTTTGTAACAAAGAAGCCTGCGGCATCTTTGAAGGGGACTGTCCCGTTGCCTGGCGGGATAGGCAGCAACAGATTATTAAACAGGTGATTGAACAGGCGGACCGCGAGAAACAATCGCGGCTCACTAACCTGCTAAAGCGCTTGCAATTGTCTTCGAGTGAACAGTGTGCATTAATCGCTGCGATAGAGAACCAGATCAGCAAACAGTTTGCCGACGAACTGCCCGAGGCTCTGAAAATCCTCCTGCCCGAGGCTCTGAAAATCCTCCGGGGAGACTAGGCGAAATGGACCAGGCCAGGAAAACAACAGCTGATCACCTTCGCGAGCGATCATGTGCGAACAGTCGGGGTGCCACCCATGATGTCGGCGACCTGGAGCCCACACCGCACGAAATGGAGGAGTACCGCCGGCGCGAGGCAGACTCCCTTGCGAGGTATCGCCCAGGCGATGCCCTGGAGCCGCTCCCTCCAGCCTCCAGCCAGCGGCCACCTAACCAGATGGACCCCGCTGATTGGCGGTGGAGCCCCATCGACAGCCAAACGCTTGCCACCACGGATTACCGACCAACTTGGCTGATCAAACGGCTAATGGTGGCAGGGCAGCCCACTGTGCTTGGTGGGCCCATGAAGTCCTTGAAAACCAGCATCGCGATCGACCTAGCCGTCAGCCTCGCAAGTGGAGCCCCTTTTCTCGGGGCGTTCGATGTATACAAGCCCCAACGGGTGGCTGTCCTCTCCGGGGAAAGCGGTCCGTTCACTCTGAAGGAGACTGCTAACCGGGTGTGCGCCACTCGCGGGCTGGCACTGGCCGCGATGCCGATCGTCTGGATGTTCAAGCTCCCGGCTCTGGCCGACCCGTCCCATCGGCTCCGACTCCGCGACGGACTGGCTGCGGATGGGATCGGAGTCCTTATCGTCGATCCGCTTTATCTCACACTGCTCGCGGGCAGCACCGGCATCGAAGCCGCAAACCTGTTTCAAATGGGGCCTCTACTTCGGTCAGTGGCTGATGCCTGCCTAGAAGCCAAGACAACCCCCGTCCTGGTGCATCACTGCAATCGCCCGGCAACCCGAAAGGTTGAGCCGCTTGGATTGGAAGATCTGGCGTTCGCTGGTTGTGCCGAGTTCGCCCGTCAGTGGTTGCTGATCAATAGGCGAGAGCCGCACGCCCCAGGGCAACCGGCCAGGCTGCGACTTGCGGCGGGTGGGAGTTGCGGGCAGTCCGGGTTGTGGGCTGTCACGATTGACGAGGGAACCCTCGGCGAGGACTTCCAGGGCCGCACCTGGGAGGTGACCGTTCAGACCGCGACCGATGCCGACGAGGAAGCGATCCTGACTCGCAAGGCCCAGGCTGAAGACCGGCAACGGCAGAGCGAGCGCGACGAGGAAACTCGGTTCCTTCGGGCGCTCGACACTTTGACCAAAGACTCTGGCACCCAGGGTGAAGGTGTAACCTTAGGTCGCATCCGGGACTGCGTGCAGCCTGGATTTTCCGGCGAGAAGGCCCGGCGCGTGCTCGATCGCCTCGTCAAAGAGGGCGTGGTTGAGGAAGTCAAAAGCGGACGAGGTACGCGCGTCGTTCGCCGAGTTCCGTTTGATGAGTAGGGCCTGAGCATGGTTACCATTCCGACAGTTGGACGACCTGGACTGGACAGTTGGACGGATGCCCGTCCAGGGGTAGGGACAGCTGGACTGGACGGGGGCTCTTTAAGAGCCCCGTCCATCCAGTCCAGCTGTCCCTACCTGTCCAGGGAAGGTTGCTGGAAACAAAGGTGTCCAAATGTGTGGACCATCCCAGGCCCCCCCAAGGTGACTGATGCCCCCTCCCCACCGTGATCGTTCGCCAGAGCCGCAGCGGTTCGTGTTGTGGATCCGCGACACCGCCCCGGTAGGCAGCGAGGCGCCGGACGCCATCATCCGGCTGAGGCAGATCCTGAAGCGTTTGCTTCGCAGCTTCAACTTTCGCTGCGAGCGCGTCAGCGAACTTCCCTTGCCGTCTGCGGAGGCGGCACCTTCTCGAGGAATTGACGACCATGACTGAACCGATTATTTCGCCGAGTTGGACTCCCGCGCAGGGACCGGCCGCGAGCGTTACCTATTCCGAGGACATCAGGCCCGGGGTGCCGCCAAGCAGCACGCTGACGGTTTGCCTGACCCGCCCCGGAGTGAATCGGGATGCTCGAGGGCATCTCCCCGGGCAGATCGAACTGATCGAGTTGATCGACGAGAACTGGCATGAGAACGCCGCCCTGCGAGCCATCAGCGACGCGCGCAAGCGTGTCGAAGCCGCTCAGAAGGAACTTGCCAGATTGGAACGGACTCTCACCCGGGTACAGGTGGACCTCGACGAGGCTATCGATGCTCCCCCGACTCCCGGCCAGGCCGAGCAGATCGCGGCCAATCAGGTCGAGGCCGCCACCCTGCGACAACGGATCACTGCCACCCGCGAAGGAATCGCCACCCTCGAGGCGCGACAGCTCGAGGCGTACCGTCGAGCGCGGGCAGAGCTGGCAACCGTGGCACGGCTAGCCGTCCTTCGACTGCGCGAAACCACCCTGGCCCGCCTCGACGATTGCTGGCAGCGACTGGCGGCGGTTGCTGGTCCCATCCTCGACGAACTCCTCGAGCTTGCTCACGTCCAGGCTTTCACCCTTCTCGCCGGCGACATGCACACTGCAGTAGGGACTTCTCTGCTGCCTCCTCTCCCAACAAGGGAACCGACTGGCCCGACCATGCTACCCCCCCTGGGCGCTCCACAGATCCTGACGAGGATAGCACCACCTGCAACGACACCTGCCCCACCTGCTGCCGTCGATTCGACCCTGGCGGAACAGAAGGCAGAGCCCGCCATCCCGCGCTTACCCAGGAGATTGCGACGGTGATGTTCTCGATCAGAACGAACCTTGCTACCGACAGGACGATTGCATGATCCCAACCAATCGGATCGCGCGCTACTGCTTCGCCGAGGGGATGGACGCTCCCGACCCCTCGCGAATGGTCATCGACTGCGACGCTGGCGGCTTGCTGCAGGAACTGGCCCGGGCTGGCTTGCTGACCCCGGGGAATGGCCCGGGCGGTCTGTGACGTGTACTACCAGGAGGGGGAAGCCAGAAAGGCATTCGCTCGACCAGAACCGCCTCTCACCCGAGTACAACTCGACCTGGATGAGGCTCCCGGAGGGCCAGCGAATGCCGGGCAGGTTGAGCAGATCGCGGGCAACCGAACGAGCATGATGCTCTACAACGAGGGACCATTCCAGGTTCAGAACACTCCGAGGGCAAGCACGTGTCGGAGAGTTACATCTGAACCTCGTCACCTTGCAGAGGCCGATCGCAGCCCGGATAAGGATGAGAATGCGCCAGGTGACAGGAGATTTTGTCAGGATCCCGAACCAGGGTGGCCGACCAGGTCCCTCGGTGCAGGAGGCACACTGGCGAGGCTGGGAATCCCCTCGGTGGCTCAATACTCCCAATCCTCGTGCCGAACTGGTAGGCGGTTGAGGGCTTGCTTCAACTGTCTCCAGTTTGGCATGAAGCGGTCCATCAACGCGATGAAACGAGCGTTGTGCGTCGGTTCTAGCAGGTGGGTCATTTCATGGACAACGACGTACTCAAGACACTCCCGGGGTTTCCTGGCCAGGTCGGTGTTGAATCGCAAGTTCCGGGCCCTCGGGTTGCAACTTCCCCACCGGGTTCGCATGCGCTGGACAAAATACCGCGCCACCTGCACACCCATCAGCGGTTCCCACCTGGTTACTATCGGTGGTATGGCCTTGCGTAGCTGTTCCCGGTACCAACTTTCCATGAGCATCCCGCGCTTCGCTGTATCGGTGCCAGGACGAACACTCATCGCCAGAGTGTTCTGCCGCAGTACGATTGCCGGAGGCTTCTCCTGCTCGACAACCGTGAGCAGGTAACGTCGCCCCCACACATAGTGACTCTCCCGGTCGATGTACTCGCGCTCTGGTTCGCGTTCCTGCTTGCGGATCTTTTTCTGTTGCTGGTGGATCCAGGCCAGTTTCGAGATGGCAAAAACCCGGATCACATCCAGGTCCATCCGACGCGGGGCTGAGATACTAACCCGACCAGCCGGTGGGTGAACACTGAGATGGAGGTTCTTGATGTCCTTGAACACCACCTCAATAGCCAGCTCACCGAGTTGTATTTGCACGCCCATCAGTACTCTAGCTGCGCCTTGATGATCATGAACACCCGTTCGACCTCTGCCACGTCGCCCAGCAGCCCGTGCAGAGCTGCCTTGATGGACTGCTCGCGGGCCTGGACGCCCCGCCAGTCATCCTGCCGCACCGCTTTGACCACCTCATCGACCTGCAAGGCCAGATCAGCGTTCTGGGCGAGGTTGTTGTAGAGGGCGCGTTTTCCCGGGGTGTCGAGCGACTCGGGTACTTCTTCTCCCTTGCCCGATGCAACCCTTTTCACCAGTTCCCCAATCCGCTTCAGGTATACCTCGTACTCGATGGCCTTTGCCTTCCGGGTGGCGATGATCTCATCGAGCAGTTTGGACATCTTCTCGTAGAAAGCCGGGTCGTTCAGTTGTTCCTGAACAATCTTGCTGCGGACGTTGTTCTCGATCGTCTCCGCGATGGCGTCCTTGTTGCCTTTGAGCTTGCCGAGTTTCTTGGCGATCGCGTCCGCGAGTCCGGTCTTCACGATCAGGTCGAGCAGACCCATGCCGTCGAAGGGAGAAATCTTGCGCGGCTCTTCAGCCTCGATGTAGGTGTCGATCAGGTGCCGCATGTCGGCCTCGTAGGCCTTCAGGTCGAGCGTCTCACCGCTGGCCAGGCGAACCATATCGCGTTTATGAAGGTAGTGATCCAACTGGCTCTTGATGCGAGTGATATCGGTCTCGCTGTAACCAGCTGGTTCCAGTTCGTCGGCAAGGTTGGCGAAGGACCTCACCAGGGCGACCACTGCCTTGTATAGCGCAGTCCGCTGGGGTTCGCGTTCCTTCAGGTCAGTCGGCTTCTCGGTGTTGCCGCAGAAGTAGTGGATGTACTCCAGGTCACTCCTCGGTTGCTTGACCGGTTCGCACAACAGGGCCAGAGCCTCGAGGGCGTTGTCCAGGCGCTCCTTCCCCTTCGTCAGCCGATCATGAAGCATCACGTCGGGGCTGGCCCCGCCCGCGCTGTGATCAAGTTCCGAGGTATAGACCGCAATGGCCTTCTCGACCTTCTTGAACAGGTCCTTGTAGTCCACGATGTAGCCAAAATCCTTGTCGTCACCGTCCAGTCGGTTGGTGCGGCAGATGGCCTGGAACAATCCATGATCCTGCATCGATTTGTCGATGTACAGGTAGGTGCAAGGCGGCGCGTCGAACCCGGTGAGCAGCTTGTCCACGACGACAAGCAGCTTCATGTTCGCTGGTTGCTTGATGAACTGTTCCTTGACCTTCTCCTCGTAGGTCTCCGTCCTGGTCATCCCCGGCTTGGGTTCCACGTCCTTGAGCAGCTCCAGGTACGTGTTGTACACGAATTGCTTTTCGGTCTCGGTGTTCGCTCCCACCTCTTCCTTCGTCACGTCCTTGGCCTGCGGGTTGTACGAGGTAACCACGGCGCAGTTGCCCCTAAAGGGCGTCTTCTGGAACAGAGTGAAGTATTTGCACGCCTCATAGATGCTGGAAGCCACCAGGATGGCATTACCGCGCTCGGTGAAAAGCCGTGGCTTCACGCCGAAGTCGAACACGATGTCTGCAACCACGCGATCCATGCGCGACTTCGAGCTGAGAACCTGCTGCATGGTCCCCCACTTGCTCTTCAACTCTTCCTTCTGCCAGTCGTTCAGCCCCTTCGTCTTCGCATCGAACCAGGCGTCGATCTTGGCCTGGGATCCGAGCTTCTGGTTGATATCCCGGGCCTCGTACACCAGGTCGAGTACCACCTCGTCCTCGACTGCCTCGCTGAACTTGTACGTGTGGATGTAACCGCCGAAGACTTCCAGGCTGGTCGCCTTGTCCTTCTTGAGCAGGGGCGTGCCGGTGAAACCGATGAAGATCGCGTTGGGCATCATCGCCTTCATCACCCGGTGCAGTTTTCCGCCCTGGGTGCGGTGGCATTCGTCCACGAAGACGAACACCTCCCCCACCGTCCGGCTGGGCTGCGCTTCGACTTCCTTGATGAAGGCATCGAGATCATCCACATCCCTGCGGCCAAACTTGTGAACCAGGGAACAGAGCAGCCGGGGCTTCGCCTGACCGAGCTGGGCCATCAGGTCGCGGCCGCTACTGGTGCGGTAAATCGTCTCGCCGACTCCGCTGAACACCCTCTCGATCTGGCTGTCGAGTTCGTCTCGATCGGTCATGATCGCGACGCGGGCTTTCGGATTGTATTCCAGAATCCACCTGGCGAGCAGCACCATGACAATGCTTTTGCCGCTCCCCTGGGTGTGCCAGATGATGCCGCCCTTCTTCTGCTTCACGAACTCCTGGGCAGCCTTGATCCCGAAATACTGGTGAACTCGGGGCAGCTTCTTCACCCCGCCGTCGAACAGCACGAAGTCGTGCATCAGCTCGATCAGCCGGCGCTTCTCGCACATCTTCAGCAGGTACTTGTCCAGCTTGAAGCGGCTGTTGTCGGCCTCGTCTTCCTTCCACTTCAGGAAGTACTTCTCCGGGGTGCCGATGGTGCCGTACTGAAGCCCCTGGGAGTCGTTGCCGGCGAAGACAAACTGCACGGTGCTGAAGAACCAGGCGTTGAACTCCGGCTGCTGGTTGGAGAGGTTCTGCCGGATGCCGTCGCCGATGCTGACCCGGCTGTTCTTCAGCTCCAGCACGCCTATGGCGATGCCGTTGATGTACAGCACCAGGTCGATGCGACGTTCGTGTCCGCCCTTCAGCGTCACTTCCTCGGCGATGGCGAAGTCGTTCTTCTCGGGGGCGTTCCAGTCGATGACGTGAACCGTCTCGGTATGCTTCCCGGCGTCGGTTTTCACCGGCACGCCATAGCGGAGCAAGGTATAGACTGCCTGGTTGTTCCCGTAGAGGGACCGACTGTGGTTGTCTGCCTCGGTGCGAAGCCTGAACAGGGCAATGCTGATCTGCTGGGGAGTGATTCCACGCTGCGTTAGCCACTCGGTGAGCAGCTTCTCGTCGATGTTGCTATTACCAGGCCGGGTGGTCCAGTCACCGAGGTAGCGGTAGTTCAGCTCGTCCCGAAACAGGGCAATGACGCGGTTTTTGGTCGCGCGCTCGGGCTGGCCGATGGTGCTCATACGAGTCGTGTCCTCCCAGTGAGCAGTTCCTGCATCATCCCCTGCTTAACTTGCCTGGCCTTGGCCAGCTTCGCCTCCAACGCCGCAATCTCGGCATCTGCATCCGACAACGCCCCCGCAATCGCCTCTTGCTCCGCCAGCGTGGGCGGTAAAAGGACCGGTAGCTGGCCCAGTGCCGTCTTGTTGATCGACGCAAGATTAGTCGTCTGGCTGCCTGCGTTAATGAAGTAATGCTTCGCTACAGGTGTCTGAGTCCAAGCGGTCAGATACCGGGCATACAGTTGCTTTGTGCATCGAACCACAAATACATGATTCTGATGTACGCATGGAGTGAATTCACCAGACCACACGCATCCTCGCCCGAGCTTGTCGCGGTCACCGCCCTCATTCATGAGTACATCGTCGGGTAGTACCGAAAACCGGCGCAAATCAGATCGCTCCAGAACGATTTCACTCATTTCGGCGAGGTCGAGATAACCATTCTGTACGTTCGCAACACGAAGGTAGTGAACTCAAATCGGATCGTTGACCCGAATATTTGCATTCTTCGCCAGGCCGGATCGTACTTGTGCGAGTTGAGCAAGTGGCCTGACTTCCCAATCCTCGGGGATCACCCCAACCTCGGTCTGCTTGTAGCCGGAACTGGCCTCAAATCCCGGCAGGCGTTTCTGACCGGTTAGCAGTTCCTGCATCGCGCCGTGCTTGATCTGCCGCTTCTTGGCGACGAGTTGCTCCAGCGACTCGATCAGGGCATCCGCGTCCGACAACGCCCCCGCGATCGCCTCTTGTTCTGCCCGTGTCGGCGGAGAAGAAAGTGGAAATGCTCGAATGTCGTTGCTGGAAATGTTCGGATCTTTTCGGCTACTGCTTGCAACAGTTCTCCAATACATAACTCGGAAGTTCAGAACCCGAAGCAAGTACTCCGGCAGAATGTGGCAACGATCTGCCTGAATTGCCGAGAGCGCCTGGTTGACCGTTGCAGGCAAGCGAAGAATACCAGTTCTGCCGATCTGGCCGAACCCACCGTACATAGCGACGAGCACAGTGCCAACTGGATACTTTCGCAGGCTGGTCTCGCTGAGTGCCAAGTCAGTAACAAGCTCATCTGTGGAATGAATTTCGCCGTTATTTAAGTCGAGCGTTTTTACCCATGGAATGGTGCCGTTCTTGTAGTAACGATCCCACAGGGCGCGGGCTGGCGTTGTTCCTGATGACAAGGTTGCCAAGTCGCCAATGCAACGAACTTCCCAATCCTCCGGGATGATGCCGACTTCGGTCTGCTTGTAGCCGGGCTTCACTTCCATGGTCATTCCCCAGCCTCCCGCAGGGTCAGTTCCAGCTCCCGGCGCAGTTCCTCGCGATCGGGCAGGTAAAGCTGGTACTTCTGGACAAAGAGCTGGCTGTTCATGCCGTAGGTGGCGTACTCGACGAGCAACTCGTCCTTGTGGCGGCTCAGGATGATGCCGATCGGCTCCGCGTCCCCCTCGGTGTTTTCCTCGGCGGCAAAGTAACCGAGGTACAGGTTCATCTGGCCAATGTCATGATGCTCCACGTCGTCAATCTTCAGGTCGATCAGTACGAACCGCCGGAGGATGCGATGGTAGAAGACGAGATCGACCTTGTAGTGGGTGTTGTTGATGGTCACCCGGTACTGCCGACCGACGAAGGTGAACCCCTTGCCCAGCTCGAGCAAGAACTGCTGCAGGTGATTGCACAGCCGGTTTTCGAGTTCGCTCTCGGACAGGGTAGTCGCCTCGGGAATCTTGAGGAACTCGAAGATGTACGGCTCTCGGAGCAGGTCGGCTGGTTGTTCGACGATCTGCCCCTGGGCCGCCAGCTGCAAGATGCCCTGCCTGTCCTTGCTGGCAGCCAGACGGAGAAACAGCCCGCTTTCCTTCTGCCTCTGCAGCTCACGCACCGACCAGCGTTCGGCCAGCATCTGCTTCTCGTAGAATCCGCGTTCCAGCGGATCGTCGATCTTCAGAAGTTCAACGATGTGAGACCAGCTCAATAGGCCAGACAGTGTCTGGCTTTTTGGGTAGGCGAGATAGCACTGGCGCATGGCCTTGAGGTTGCTCCGGCTGAAGCCCTTGCCGTGGCGCAGGCTCAGGTCCCTGGCCAGCCGCGCGATCAGCCCCGCACCGTATTCCGCCCGGGTCTGCCCACCCTGCTCGAACTCGACGATGTGCCGCCCCACCTGCCAGTAGGTTTCCACCAGGTGGACATTGACCGCCTGGATGGCACGACCGCGACCGCTTTCCAGGGTAGTGCCGATCTGCTGGAGCAGTGCGGCGTACCCGTCCGGGGGTGCTACTTCCATGAGAACCCCATCCTTTCCAGGTGCCCGCTCACCTTCGCTTCGAGTTCGGCAACGCGATCGGTGAGTGTCGGCATTGGAGCGTCGTAGCGGTCGGCCAGTTCGCGGAGGCGGGCAGTTAGCTGCTGGCTGACGCGATCCATCTCTCCGTGGATGCGGGTGTCCAGGGTGGCAAGCCACTTGTCTTCCACCACCAGGGCCTTCACCTCGGCCTCGGTCAGCGTCGGATACCTGGCGTAGGCTTTGGCGTCGAGAGCCGATTCCGCCTCTGCCAGTTGTTTTTTGAGCCTGTCCTCGTCTGCCTTGGCCCTGAGCCAGTCCTTCAGCACGGCAGCCTCGTCGTTGGCGTTACTGTCGCCCTCGATCTCGCGCAGCCGGGCCTGCAGGCTGCCCTTGCTCACCTTCTCGACCTCGGAGAAGGCTCCCTCTTCACCGCCGTGCTCCTCCTCCAGCTCGGTCAGCCTGGCCGTTGCCGCCTCCAGCTTCGCTTCCAGCTCGTCGAGTGCGGCCTGGTCGGCGGTGAAGTAGCGAGCGACAACGAACTGCCTCGGCACCAGGTCGCAGGTCCAGCCCCTGTCCTTCGTCTTGCCTCTCTTGTCCGTCTCGATGATGCGGGTCGTTTGCGCCTTCCATCCTTCGGCAGCGATCAGGTAGCAGTCGTCCTGCATCGACTCGGCCCAGTAGTCCAGCAGATGCTGGTAGATGTCGTAGGCATCGATGAGCGGCTTGCCCTGGTAGTGCTTCAGCAGTCCCTCGGAAAGTTCGGCGATCACCTGCTTGGGATGGCACCCCGGTTGGAGGCTCCTGAGCGACTTCACCGTCGTCGTTCGCCAGGCGTGGAAATGGGCATTCATGTCCGCGATGTACGCCTTGAACTCCGGATGCTCGAAGATGGTTTGCTTGATCGCGGGCTTCTCGATGGTGAGCGCGAGATAGCCGGGCCGCAGCTCGCGGAACAGGATCGACCGCAATCCAGGGCAGATGGCCCAGTAGCGGGCCAGGGCGTCCAGGTCGCGGCTCGGAATACCACCCTGCAGATGCCCGGCGATGTCCTGCACGTCCTCGGGAATCTGGCTGTCGATGTAGCGAGGCAGGTTTAGATTGAAGTCGTTCTTCTCGATCTCCTCGAACGGCACCAGCCGGGCATACCGAGGTACGTCCTGCTGCCGCGTGAACACGTCCACCATGCGATGGATGTCCTGCTCGCGGAGACGGTTCTTCGGGCCATCCTTCATGAAGCCGCTGCTGGCGTCGATCAGAAAGATGGGGCGCCGGTCAGTTGCCCCGGCCTTGTCGATGACAACGATGCAGGCGGGGATACCGGTACCATAGAACAGGTTCGCCGGTAGGCCGATGATCCCCCGGATGTACCCCTTGCGGACGAGGTTCTCGCGGATGACCGCCTCGGCGTTGCCCCGGAACAGGACACCGTGCGGCAGAATGCACGCCCCCCTGCCCGTGCTTTTTAACGAGCGGACAATGTGCAGCAGGTAGGCATAGTCTCCCTGCTTGGCAGGAGGAACACCGAAGGCGGTGAATCGGTCGAACGGGTCGGCAGAGGGATCGAGACCTGTACTCCACCGCTTGTCCGAGAATGGTGGATTGGCGACGACGTAGTCGAACTGCTTGAGCGCCTCGCCGGTCTTGAACTTCGGATCGGTCAGCGTGTTGCCCTGGGCGATGAGCGCGGTCGGCTGGTTGTGCAGAATCATGTTCATGCGGGCCAGGCCGCTGGTGTCGATGTCCTTCTCCTGACCATAGAGCGTCACAGAAACGCCCTTCCGGCCAAGCAATGTCAGCCTGGCCTGGGCCTCGTCCGCGACCTTCACCAGCAGAGAGCCGGAGCCGCAGGTCGGATCATAGACCGTTGTGCTCGGTGAAATGGTGGCGGTATCAATCCCGAGAATCTGCGACATCACCCGGCTAACCTCAGCCGGGGTGTAGAACTGCCCCTTGCTCTTGCCACTCAACGTGGCGAAGTGGCGCATCAAGTACTCGTAGGCGTCGCCGAGGATGTCATCGTCCTGGGATCGATTCCTGGAGAAGTCGAGCGCCTTGTTCTCGAAGATGGCAATCAGGTCGGTTAGACGATCGACCATTTCCTTGCCGGTGCCCAGCTTGGCATGATCGTTGAAATCGAGTTTTCCGAAATCGAGGTTGTTTTCCTTGCTGATCGGGCCAGGACGCGCGTGTTGATTTTGTCACCGATATCCGGCTTGCCCTTGAGAGCGACCATGTCAGCAAAGCTGGCCCCCGGGGGGATTTTCACCGGGGCATACACCTGACCAACGTATTTGTCGCTGACGTACTTGATGAACAGCATGAACAGGACGTAGTCCTTGTACTGGCTGGCATCCATCCCGCCCCGGAGAGCGTCACAGCTAGCCCAGAGCGAGGAGTACAGTTCGGACTTTTTCAGGGCCATCGATCAAACCTCATGCCTGGTCATCTGCTCGACCTTGCGCAGGAATGCTTCCAGTTCGTTCCTCTTGAAGAGGCGGTACCTATTGGCCGGGTTGCGGTGAACTTTCACCTTCCCCGCGTCAGCCCACATCCGCAAGGTATTTTGCGAGACACCCAGCAGTCGAGCCGCCTCGGTTATCTTTACGTAGTCGTTCAGTTTCGTCATTTCCCAGCCCCATCCAAACCACAACGATAAACGAAAACATTACCAGACCTTCCAACCCGCTCCCAGGTTGGCAGTTCATTTCGCGCCTGATCCACTGCCCAGCGAGTTCCAGAAGAATCCGGCCCGGGGATCGCAACCCCGGGCCGATGCTGGAAAAGATGCTCCAGGAGTTTCCCGGAACGGTCGCCTACCCGATCTCCCGCGCGACACGTTCGGCCAGGGTCATGTCGCGTTCCGCGTACACCTCGGTGATGTTCGCCTGACTGTGCCCGAGAGCGACCTGGGCGGCCTCCAGGCCGAACCGCTTCCGAACCTCGGTGGCAAGGGCATGGCGCAGCTGGTTCGGTGACCAGGGCGCGACACCCGCCCGTTCGGAAGCCCTGCGAACAGCAGCAGCATATGAACTGGACGTGAAACACTCCCCGGGCCGTCGCTTCGGGTGGCGTTTCTTCCGACACTGCTGCGAGGGCTGTACCTTCGACTTTCTCGCGCGTCGTCTGTCCTCGAATCGCTCCGCGCGGTCCCGCGCGGGCGAGAACAAGGCAGAGTCAGGCTTCTGTACCTCGATCCTGGGAAAGGGGCCCGCCAGGCCAGCATCTTCATGGCGGTCCGTGCAAGGACCACAACGCGCTCCATCTCGCGAACCGATTCGGGGCGGCCGCCCCTCCACCCTGCAGCAGGGGCAGCGGATGGCGATGAACTCCCGAAGCACTTCCTGGGCGCGCGGACCGATGGCCACGATTCGTGCCTTGCCCCGCCAGGCTGTCTTGTGCCGGGTTGGCCGGTAGAACCACACCGCACCAGAACGGTCGATGTCCCCCAGGCGCAGGGCACACGCTTCGCCGGGCCGGGCCCCGGTGTGCAGCTGGAAGCGTACCAGTCCGCACAGACTGGGTGAGAGATGCCGCAGGGTGGCCTCGACCGGGCCGGCATCCACCGGGGCAATCGGCTCCATCTCCCGGGCAGTAGTGCGTCCCTTCTGGAGTCCCTTGACCGCGAGGAGCCCCTGCAAGATCACGGGCGGCACCAGTTCCTCTTGGACACCCCACCGGATCGCCCGGACAATCCGACCCATGCGCTGATTGATCGTCTTCCGGCTCAGCGGAGGCTGCTCCCCATACTTTGGATGCCGATACCCCTCGAGCATCAGCTGGCGCACCGCCTTCAGCTTCAGCGGCGTGAACTCCGTCACCGGCAGTTTGCCAAAGAGGTGACGCAGAGGACGCAGGGAGAGACGGTAGTGGCCGACCTCGCTGGTCGGTTCCCCACTGGGGGAATGGCGGTAGTGCGTTTCGACGTGTTCCCAGAATCGCACCAGGAGTTCCTCGACGGTGACTGCCTGGGGAGAAGTCGGCGACTGGCGTCGCCCGGTCGCCATCCATTCCAGGATGAGCCGCTCGTACTCCTCGCGAATCTCGGGAGACGGTTCTGGGTGACCTACCGGCCAGGGACCGAGGTAGTAATCCTTGCCGCCCAGGGTGACAACAGCACGGGCCGAGGGTTTGTGACGACGCAGTTTCGGGATGCGGGAAGGGAGTCCAGCCATGGGTAGAACGATGCTCCAGGGCAGAAGCCGGTAATTACCGGCATTCACGCTTCAGGAAACCGCTCTGACCTACGCCGGTCAGGTGAACCTATCCAGGTTCCGGGATAAGGAGTTACGGCCAGTGGGCCCAGCAGGATTCGAACCTGCAACCAAGGGATTATGAGTCCCGCGCTCTGCCGTTGAGCTATGGGCCCGGGTTTCTGGGCGGTGGAAGGAGTGCCCGAACACGGTGTTTTCATCTTATGCGATGGGCGCGATGGAGTCTGCGCGGGGGTTAACCTTCGGGAAGATTTCGCGCTAGCCAGGCGTTGAGTGCCTGGTGCAGGCTGTGCGCCTCCACGTGCAAGGCTTCCATCACAGGAGCCATCGCATCGAGTGAGCCGGAGCGGGCCAGAGTCTCCAGGTCTCGCAGTGTCTGGCGACCTCGTTCTGAAAAGGCGCCCATCTGCGCCTGGAAACGATGCGCCAACGAGCGCACCTGTTCTGGCTTGCCGGCGGTCATGGCGGCTTGCAAGGCGGGCAAGTCGGCGGCGGCTGATTCCAGGTACAGTTCGATCCGGCAACGCAGGACGTCGCGGTCACCTCCGGAGGCGGCCAGGGCTTCCGTCTCGTCGAAGAGGACCTCGGTAGCTTGCCCTGGCGCGGGGTGAGCAGTAGGCGAGCTGGGATCCTGCTCGATGACGGCGTGCAGTTCGCCGACGCGAATCGGCTTGGTCAGGTAGCCGTCCATGCCGGCCTCCAGGCAGCGCTGGCGGTCGCCCTTCATCGCGTGGGCAGTCAGGCCGATAATGCGCAGATGCTGGCCGGTGGTGCGCTCCTGGGCGCGGATGGCGGCCGTCGCCTCGAAGCCGTCCATTTCCGGCATCTGCACGTCCATGAGAATCAGGTCGAACCGTTGGGTGACGAGCTTCTCCAGCACCATGCGGCCGTGTGAGGCCACCTCGACGGTGTGGCCCATCTTCTCGAGCACCAGGACGGCCAGCCGTTGATTCACGGGATGATCCTCGGCCAGCAAGATCTGCATTGGCCGGCTGGCACGGGGGAAGCGGGTCGCCTGACCGGGAGCCTGGGTGGGGGGGGGCGTTGCCAGGTCAAGCGCGGCCAGGATGGCATCCAGCAGTGAAGACTGCTTGAACGGTTTGAGCAGGAAGCCGGCCACGTCGAGTTGCAGATCGCTGAACGGCAATTCGGACCAGCTGCGAGCGGAAAGCAGGATCACTCCGGGATGCACTGCGGGGCCCATGGCGCGGACGTGACGGATAAGCTGCAGCCCGTTCATGTCGGGCAAGTCCGAGTCGATGAGGGCCAGCGAGAAACTCGGGCCATGGCGGTGCAGCATCTCCAGCGCCTCGGTGGCGGTTCCCACCACCAGGGGGTACATCCCCCAGCCCTTGAGAGACTCTTCGAGAACCTGGGCCGAGGTGGCGTTGTCTTCGACGATGAGGACGGCCAGGCCCTTCAACGGCAGAGGCAATGTGAAACCCGAATCGGCCAGTGGGGCCAGACCCAGGCGCGCCGTGAAGGTGAAGCGGCTGCCGACCCCCGGGGTACTTTCGACCTGGATGCGGCCGCCCATCAGGTCCACCAGCTGCGATGTGATGGCCAGACCCAGGCCGGTGCCGCCGTAGCGCCGGGTGGTAGAAGTATCGGCCTGTACGAACGGCTCGAAGATGCGGGCGAGCTTGTCCGGAGGGATGCCGATCCCCGTGTCGCGCACCGTGAAGGCCAGGCCGATTTCGTGCTCCGAGGGTGGGAACTCGTCGGCCCGGGCCACCTCAACCACCACCTCGCCCTGGTGGGTGAACTTGATGGCATTGCCGACGAGGTTGACCAGGATCTGGCGCAACCGGCCGAGATCGCCCATCAGCCGATCGGGTAGTGACGGGGCGATCTGGCAGACTAGCTCGAGCCCCTTCTGGCCGGCGCGCAACCCCAGGGCGCGGAGCGAATCGGTGAGGCCATCGCGGAGACTGAACCGGGTCAACTCCAGGTGCAGCTTGCCGGCCTCGATCTTGGAGTAATCAAGAATGTCGTCAAGAATGCTCAGGAGCGCCTCGGCCGAGGTCTGGACGGTCTGGAGATACTCGCGTTGCACCGGGGTCAGGTCGGTGTCGAGCGTCAGCTCGGTCATGCCGAGGATACCGTTCATCGGCGTGCGAATCTCGTGGCTCATGTTGGCCAGGAACTCACTCTTGGCTCGGCTGGCAGCCTCGGCGGCTTCCTTGGCCACCCGAAGCTCGTCAGTGGCGCGGCGGCGTTCGGTGATGTCGTGACACATGCCGACCAGGCCAACCACGGCACCATCGGGGTCGCGCAGGGGCACGCGGCTGATGGAGTACCAGCGGCCATCGGTCTGGCGTTTCCCGGCCAGGTACCATTCCTGGTTCAGCGAGGGGCGATCGAGGCGCATCACCTCTCCCTCGTCGGAGGCGAAGCGCTCGGCCAGTTCGCGCGGGAAGAAGGCGAAATCGGTGCGACCGACCAGCTCGGCGACCGAACTACAGCCGCGCATCCGTACGGCCGCTTGGTTGGCGGTGACCAGCCGACCGTTGCGGTTCTTCACGTAGATCTGATCGGGCAGGGCGTTCATCACTGCCACCTGCAGGCTGTGCTCGCGTCCCCAGTCCTCGGCGGCGATGCTTTCTGCTGATAACTCGCGGAAGGAGAACAGAACGCCCTGAATGTCCGGGTCATTCAGACGGTTATTGAGCCGACCTTCGCCGTAAAGAACGTCCTGGCTCACGTGATGGGTGTAGTAGCCGGAGACCAGCACCACGTGCCCCGGGCGCTGCAGGCAGACCTCGAAGAGGTTGAGCAGGGTGGGGGCGTCGTCGGGCCGAATGAGCCGGAAGAAGCGACGGCCCCGCGCCTGCTCGGGCGAGAACCCGAACACCGTGGTCGTGGCGGAGCTGGCATACTGCACGATCCCCTCGGCATCCAGCACCATCACGGCTTCGGGGCTGTGCTCGACCAGTGCCTGAAAGAGCCTGGGGTTCATCCGAGGAGACTCCTGCCCTGGTCGTTAGAGCATCTCCACCGCAATGAGAGAAATGTCGTCGTGGGGCTGATCTGGAGCAGCCCAGGCTTCCACGGTATTCAGCAACTCGCTCACGCTTTCGGCCAGGGTGCGAGAGCGCAACTGTCCCAGCAGTTGCAAGCAACGTTCCTCGCCGATGCGGTGCATGTCGCGGTTCATCACGTCGGTAAGCCCGTCGGTGTAGAGGTACATCCGATCGCCGGGCGCGAGGGTAAGCGAATACTCCTCGTAGGTGTCCTCGCCCAGGCCGATGGGCCGGCCCGGCACCCGGAAGTTGCGGGGGTTGCCGCGGGCATCGACCACAACCGGGCCGGGTTGCCCCGCGCTGATGTAGCGGAACTCGCGGCCTGGCACGTCCAGTACGCCCAGAAGCAAGGTGAAGAACTGCTCGGTGCGGTCGTTCCAGGGAAACTCCCGGTCGAGATTGGCGGCCACCTGGGGCGGGCTGATTGCGCGCTCGCCCTCGGACAGTAGCCGGCACAGCACGCGATTGATCATGACGGCCAGGAGAGCTGCCTTGACCCCATGATTGATCACATCGAGGACATACAGGCAGGCCCGATCGCCGGGGAGTTCGACCACTCCCAGCAGGTCGCCAGCCAGTTCTGCACAGGGGCGATAGTGCCAGCAGAACGAGACTTGCGGCAGGCGCGGCGGGCTGGTGGGGAGCAGGGCCGCCTGCACCCGAGCGGCGGCTTCCAGTTCCTGGCGCATGCGCCGGTTGGTTTGCTCCAGCTCCAAGTTGCGCTGCGAGAGGTGCTGCTCGAGGTGCCGGGCGTGATCGATCGCCTGCTTGAGCGACCGCTGCATCTGCACCCGGGCCAGCACCACGGGGAGGTCGAATGGCTTGGTCACATAATCATTCGCGCCGCAGCGAAGGGCTTCCACCACGTCGCTGCTGCGATCCTTGACCGTGGCCATCATCACGGGAAGCTCTGCCGGGGTGTGGCGCTGGCGCAGCGCGCGTAGGACCTCTAATCCGCCGAGGTCTGGCATTTCCACGTCGAGCAGCACCAGGTCTACCTTGTGGTCGCGCAGTAATCCCAGAGCCTCGGCTCCGGTGGGTGCGTCGATGATCTCAAAGTTGTGCGGCAGCAGGTAGCGCCGGAGAAGGGTACGACAGGCTGGGTCGTCATCGACCAGGAGCAGTGAACATCGTGTGGGGAACATGGGCTGGGGCCCCCTGACGTATTGAGACAATCCGCTGAATCTCCATCCGACGGACTGGCGACTACATCCTAACCACTCGACACGCGGTTGTCTCTAGGGGAGGCAGCCATGGAAACTCCGGTGGATTTCCCCAGCGCCCCCTTGCGAGCCGTGGACCGATGGCCGATACTGGAGCGTGGAGTCGAAGTGTCTCCCCACGCGCCGCAGTGCCGAGGTTTCGTCGATGCGAGTATTACTTGCACTTACTGTCACATTGTCGCTAATTCCCACGGCGAGTGCCGCTGAAATCGTTGAAAAAGGAACTTTCCAGGTCCGACCGGCCGACAACCAGAAAGAGGTGCCGGCCCGCTTCCGGCTTGACGAACGGCCGTTTGCCTACGAAATGGATCTGAAGACGACCATGCCCGCCATCGGGGTGAAGGTCTACCGGCTGCGCTATCCCTCGCCGGTGAAGACGTCGACCCCGGAAAACAATACCGTCCACGCCGAATATTACGTCCCCCAGGGCAAGGGCCCCTTCCCAGGGGTCATCGTCCTGGACATCACCGGAGGCAATCAGGCGTTATCGCGCCACATCTCCACGTACCTGGCCAGCAACGGTATCGCTGGCCTGTTCGTGCAGATGGCCTACTATGGGCCGCGCCGCCCCGCCGGCAGCAAGTTGCGGCTCATGTCACCCAACCTGCCCCACACCGTGGCCGCCGTCACTCAAACCGTGCTCGATCTGCGCGTGGCCACCGCCTGGCTCGCCTCGCGCCCTGAACTCGACCCCAACCGGCTGGGTATCACCGGCACCAGCCTGGGCAGCTTCCTGAGCGCGCTGACCGGCTCGATGGAGCCGCGCCTGGGCCGCGTCTGCGTGCTGCTGGGTGGGGGTGGCTTCATCGACGGGTACGCCAGCCATCCCCTGGCCAAGCCCTGGATTCGCATGTTTGAACTCATGGGCGTCAGCCGGGAGGCGATGAAGAAGGTGATCGAGCCGATCGACCCGCTCACCTACGCAAGCAATCTGAAGAACCGCAAGCTACTGATCCTGGCGGCGCGCCAGGACGAGATCGTTCCGCCCAGCATGGCCCAGATGCTCTGGGAGGCCTCCGGCAGGCAGGCCATCCACTGGTACGATGCCGGGCACTACACGGCGGCATTCCACCTGGCCGACGCACTGCATCACATCCTCGAACACTTCCAGGCACCGTGATGGCGCAAGGCGAGGGGCGTCACCTGGACGCCCCTCGTTGCTTTACAGGATATAGCAAACCCGGTCAGGGCGTCTGGCTTGCATCCTTGACATCGCCACGCGGCGTTCCCGCTCCACCTTCCTTGGTGGCATCCTTGCCCAGGGCTTTCTCGAGCAGCGCCACCAACTTCGGCGACACCTTGTCCTTCTCGTTCGCTGCTGCCAGGCGGAACTCCTCGAGGGCGGCCTCGCGCTCGTCGAGCACCATGTACTGGTAGGCCAGCAGGAAGTGGCGCCACGGTTCGTTGCCGCCTGCCCGAATCGAATCCTCGAGCGCGTGCAACTGAGCCGCGTAGGTGTCCTGGTTGGGATACAACGTGCTGATCGACTCCCAGGTCGAGCCGGGGCCAGCGCTCAGCACGGCGTAGATGGTCCCGGCCGATTCCTCGTACTTTTTCTGTGCGAAGAGGGTCAGGGCACGAACCTCGTGCATGGAGGTGTCACCAGGAACCAGGCGAATCGCCTTTTCGACAAGGTCCTGCGCCTGGACGTAGTTACCCTTCTTGAACTCCGTCCGCGCATCCTCGAAGGTCCGCATACCCAGCTGGATGATCTCTTCGTCGAGCGTGGCGGCCTGCTTCGCGGTCGGCACCTCGATGGGGCGAGAATAATCCAGCTCGGCAGGAATGGGAGGCGGAGTGGTCGCCGGGGCCACCGTCGCTGTCGCCACGGGCACCGGGACGGGGTAAGGGTTCTGGTAGACGACGGAGGAGGGCGTCAGCGCGTTCATGGCAAGCAAACTGGTGGCAGCCCCGGCAAGACCGCCCCAGAAGTTTGGTTGCCAGTCGCCTCCCCACCTGGCGAAGGGAGAGACGAATCCGTCGTCGTACCAGCCGCCGTAGCCGCCGTAGCCGAATCCACCCATGGGAGCGTAACCACCCCAGGACGGACCGAGATAGGTGGGCCCCACCACGGGATAACTGGGCTGCGCCACCACAGCCCCCACTGCACCTGGATAGACCGTGCCGATGGCGCCCCCGATGGCGGCTCCACCCCAGCCGGGGCGATAATTGGGCCCGACCCGGTTCACGATGTTCTTGTTGACCACCGTGTTCTGGTGGATGGAGTTGTTGATGTTGTTGATGTTGTACTCCGGTCGATTGATCGTGATCGGCCGGTTGTTGACGAAACTGTTGCCGCCACCGATAACGGTGTTGTTCCCCCAGTTGGGGCGGTTGATGATCGGCCGGTTGTTGATGTTGGTGCTGTTGTCGGGCCGGTTGATGCCAGGACGATTGCCAGCGATGATGTTGCCGGACCCGATGTTGCCGGAGTTGTTT
This sequence comes from Gemmataceae bacterium, assembly GCA_046350255.1. Lineage (GTDB taxonomy): Bacteria > Planctomycetota > Planctomycetia > Gemmatales > Gemmataceae > CALDUY01. Next base: position 118,061 of record JAXMAV010000019.1, on the reverse strand, counting down.
CCTCCGCCCGGGCGGTTCACGATTCCCCCCGAAGGCGGGCGATCGATTCCTGGCAGATTGATCCCAGGACGATTGATCCCGGGCCGATTAATCCCGGGCCGATCGATGCCGCCAGGACGATTGATGCCGCCGCCGATGGGAGGCCGGACCACGATGCCACCGGGGTTGCCACCTGGCCGATTGATGCCGGGTCGCTGCAGGTTGCCAGGCAGGGTGGTCGGCCGTTGTGGACCGATCGCACCGGGATTCCCGGGACGAGCGAGGTTGCCCGGCAAGGTGGTCGGGCGATTCGGGTAGCCGGGCAGGGGAGTGGGCCGGGCCTGTCCCAGGTTACCCGGCAAGGTGGTCGGCCGACCGGCCATGGGGCCGCCAGGCATGAAGCCGCCACCACCCGGACGCGTTGTGGGGAGGTTTGGCCGGGCACCTGCCAGGGATCCTGGGCCGCCTGGGCGGTTAAGCCCGGGCGGGGTAATAGGTCTACCCGCCATTGGACCGCCGGGCATGAAGCCACCGGGCCGTCCCCCCGGAGGAACCTGGGGCCGGTTGGCCATGGCCGGAGGCAGATTGGGACGCTGCGGCATCTGCGGGAAGTTGGGCCGACCGGCCATGGGGCCGCCGGGCATGAAGCCACCGCCGCCCGGTCGTGGGCCAGGACCTGGGCCCGGGTTCGGGCGTGCTTGCGGCTGGGGACGTGGCGCGGGCGCGGGACGGGGGGCCGGAGTAGGCCGGGCCGGTGGCGCGCCCATGCCAGGGCCACGGGCCGGCGCGGGACCACGAGCCGGGGCGGGGCCACGCCCACCCCCAGCTCCGCCACCGCGTGGCCCGATGGCGTCCGCTGGCACCGTCAGGGCCAGCAGCGCCACGGGAATCAGATACATGCGCATGGTGGTATTCTCCCGGCCGCTTAGCGGTCCCTGGTCTTCCGCGTGAAGTTCAACTCGACATCGGCCAGGGGCTGGTCGTCCACCTCCCGGTTCTTCGAGGTCCACTGCGCGTTGTTGTCGTCCACGAATCGCAAGGTGTCGGTCGAGGTGAAGAGGCGACCATCGGGATACACGCCCTCAGCGCGGATCGACCAGGTGTTGCCCTCGCGCGTCCACCAGCCGATGGCGAACCCGCCGGCCGAATCGAACATCCACGAGCGCACCTGCTGGTTGTACGGGTCCCAGCCGACCAGCTGCAGGACGTTGAAGTCCTTGCCGTCGGCCTGCTTGATCACGTACTCCTGCTGGAAGAAGGCCTGGGCGGGTGTCCATTTGCAGGTCATCTTCACCGCGTCCTTGCCTTCCTTGTCGGTCCACTCCCCGATCATCCAGTTGAGGCCCTTGAGCTTCTCGAACGAGGCCGGCTTGGTCTCATCGTCGGAAGCCTCTGGCAGATCGCGCACCCGGCTGAGCAGCCACTTGCCACCCTGCTTGACCCACACCGAGGTGTACTGGCCCGACTGGGTCACGTTCTCGGGCGAAGTGGTGGTGACCGTGCTTTCTTCCAGGGCCACGTCCGCGCTTATCAGGCGGACCGACTCGGGCTTGATCGACTGCTTGTAGCCCTTGAACCCCTCCAGCGCCTTCTTGAAGAAGACTCGCAGGGCCGGCTTGCCGCGGTAGATGGTGCCCGATTCGTGGATGTACTCGCCATCCTCGGTCCACAGGGCCAGAATGGCCTCGACATCGCCCTTGTTGAAGGCAACGCTGATGTCAGCCAGGTTCTTGCGGATGGTCAATTCGTCCTGACGAGCCGTACCGGTCACCCGACTGGGTGGATCGGTGCGTCCCACCCGGGGCCTGGTGGGCTCTTGCCCCACAGCGCCGGCCCGGAACCACTGGGGAACAACGAGCCCCAGGGCCAACACGCTACCGCCAAGCAACAATGCCACGATGCGCTTCATGGTCCCTCTCTCCTGGAGGAGGCTGGAGCCACCCGATGAACCGGGCGGCTCTCAGCTAGGATGAACCGAGAGGAGGTTCCTGGCGTCAGGATGGTGGTCTTCCCCCCGGTAGAACTCACTCGGACTTGTCCGTGTCGCCCTTCTGATCCTTCTGGAGTGCTTCGAGAATGCCAACCGAGATGCGATCCTTGGGCTGAAGTTTGATCACCTCGCGCAATTGCTGCATCGCAACGTCGCGATCGTCGAGGACAAGATACTGATAGGCGAGGACGAAGTGCCCCCGGGGGTCGCGCGGATTATCGCGGACGTAGCCTTCCAGGGCTCGAAGGTGGCGTGTGTAAGTCTCGGAGTCGGGGTAGAAGGAACTCAGCGTGTTCCAGTCCCATCCCGGTCCATCGGCCAGGACGGCGTACAGGGTCGCGGCGCAATCGGCATACTTGCCCTGGGCGAACTGACACAGGGCGCGAAACTCGTGCAGATTGGTGTCGCTGGGGAGGAGATGGATGGCCCGCTCGCAGTCGCGCTGCGCCTCGGCATAATCGCCTCGACGAAAGGCGCCAGAAGCCACTGTCATCTGGTCCTTGGCGGCCGTGACCACGTCCGAGTCGGTCCGCTCCACGTCCATGCTGGTGGGCACCTGGATGGGCCGCGAGTAATCCAGTTCGTTCGGGGTCACGTACGTGTTGGAATCGATGACTACTGGCTGCGCGGGCACTTCCACCGGAACTGGCACGGGGACGTAGTAGGGGTTGGCGTAGGCGATGGCGGAGCCGTCGTACAGCACGCTGGAGGTTGCCCCCAGCGCCATGCCGGTAGAGAAGCCCAGGCCATAGCCCGCGCCCCAGCCGCCCCAGAAGCGTGGCCAGTAACCCCAGCCGTGCCAGCCGCCGTGATACCACGGGTAGTAGTGCCCCCAGGGCCGGTTGTAGAACCGCGCTGTGTTGACGAGGTTGCGCGAGGGCGCCACCAGACCGGCCACCCGGGGTGTGGTCACGATCCGGTTGTTGATGTTGACCGGGGTGCGATTGAAGGCCGCCCGATTGGCCACGCTGTTGACCGGCGGACGGACCCAGTTGTTGCGAGCCACGGTGGGACGCCAACCCTGGTTGACGCGCACGCCGGTGCCCCAGGTCAATCCCCGGTTGGTCACGACCCGGGTGCCAGGCCAGGTGGTCTGGACCGAACGTGTCGAGAGATATCCCGGATGGGAATAGGTGCTGGGACGCCAGCCGTAGTTGTAGCTAGGACGCACCGGCGAGGTGTAGCGCGGGGCGCTGTAGTGGGGAAATGAGTAGTTGGGGATGGAATAGTGCGGCGTGGAGTAGCCACCATATCGGAAACCGCCACCGTAGCCACCGTAACGGACTCCACCACCGTAGCCGCCGTAGTGGACTCCACTGAAGCCACCGTAGCGGACTCCGCCGAATCCGCCGCGGAAGCCGCCTACGTGGCCCACCGCACTGCCGACCAGCAGCAGCGCGGTGAGCAATCCCAACGCCAGCCGAGTGCGCGGGAGAGTCATTTAGCGGCTCCCCCCTCGGCTGGCACCTTCCGGACGTAAACGGCCTCGGCATCCGGCATCGGCGCGTCGTCCACGTCACGTTCGGTGGCGGTCCACTGGACCGAATCCTTGGTCAGATACTTCCAGGAGTTAAGCGACCGGGCCACCTTGCCGTCGGCCGTCGTCCCTTCATTGGTAACAACCCAGCGGTTACCTTCGCGCTGCCAGGCGGCCTCACCGAACCCGCCGTTGGAATCGTAGACCCACGACCGAACGCGGCTATTGATGGGATCCCAGCCAATCCGCTGGTGAACAGTCAACACCTCGTCGGCGCGCTTCACCGTCCAGTCCATCAGGAGGTAGGCCGATCCGGGGGCCCAGCGAACGCTCAGGGTTGCCTCGCCATTCTTTTCTTGCCAATCGCCGACGAGCCAGGCCAGAGGTCGCAGATGGGTGTAGGCGAGTGGTTTACCCTCTTCCACAGTGCCAGGCAGATCGCGCACGCTGGCCAGCAACCAGCGCCCATCCACCTTCAGCCACAGTGCGGCATAGGGGCCACGATCTTCCTGGCCATCTGGCGTCGAAAGGAAGATGGAGCCTTCTTCCTGAGCAACGTCCGGCTTGAGGAAGCGAATGGAAGTGGGGGCGGCTGTGTGCTTGGCACCACGGGTGTTGGCGATGGCTTTCTTCAGGGCGGTCCGCAGCTGGGCTTTACCCCGGTAGACTTTTCCCGATTCGCTGATGTACTCGCCATCGGGAGACCAGTGCCCTAGCATCGCCTCGAGGTCGCCCTTGTTCATGGCCGCGCTGAAACTGGCAGCGGCGTCACGAATGGCCTTTTCTTCGGTACGAACGTCCGCCGAGGTAAGCCGGGAAGCCGGCCGCGGACGTTCATCCTGGCGCAACCCCAGAACCTGCTCGGGGTGAACCGTACGAGGCGAGAGAGCCGCTGCCAGGCCCGCCAGGCCCAGCACGCCGATGGCCAGAGCCAGCAGGCTCCACTTGCGATCCCACATGGTAGAATTCTCCGACAGAAAGGCTGAATGGTGATTGATATTCTACGAAACGAGAGGGGGCCGGGTGAGTATCCCGGCCCGAGTGGATCCGTTACTTACTGGCCGTCGGCTTGCCCTTCTGATCCTGGCTCAGCGCCTGGACCAACGATTTGGCCAGTTCATCCTTCGGTTGCAGCTTGACCAGCTCGTTGAGCTGATTGAGAGCCGAGGCACGCTCGTCGAGTACGAGGTAGTGATAGGCCAGGAGGAAATGGCCGGCCGGCTCCTTGGGGTTCTCGCGGACCCAATTTTCGAGACTGCGGAGCTGCCCGGTGTAGGTTTCGGAGTCGGGGTAGAAGGAACTCAGCGTATCCCAGTCCCACCCCGGGCCCGCAGCCAGGACAGCATAGAGGGTTGCGGCGGCATCGCGATACTTCTTCTGGGCGAACTGAGCGAGACCGCGAAACTCATGCAAGTTCGTGTCGCCGGGCAGGGCATGGATGCCCTTTTCCGCGTACTTGAGCGCCTCGTCGTAGTTGCCCTTCTTGAAGGCGGTGCGGCCAGCCTCAATATCCGACTGGGCAGCCTGGACCACGTCGTTATCGGTGGATTCCGCATCCTTCGAGGTAGGCACCTGGATCGGTTTGGAGTAGTCCAGCTCAGCCGGAGTCACGTAGGTGTTGGATTCGATGATCGTTGGGGAGGAGGGCACGGGCACCTCGACCGGCGTGGGCACGGCCACCGGCACCACGAAGGGGTTCGAGTAGACCACGGTGGGCGCACTGGCGGCAGCCCCGACGGCAGCGCCGACACCAATACCGGCCCAGTAGCTCGGCCAGGCGTTCCAGCCTGCCCAGCCGCCGTGATACCAGCCGTAGCCACCGGCCCAGGGGCGGTTCCAACCCCAGCCGCGATAGCCGTTCCATCCGGGGTTGTTCCATCCGCCATGGTAGCCGTTCCAACCGGGGTTGTTCCAGCCACCGTGGTAGCCGTTCCATCCACCCCAGCCACGATTGCCGACCACGGTCGATCCCGCGCCGGGGGCATTCACATTGATCGGCCGATTGACGTTGTTGGTGATGTTGGTCTGCCGACCCGTGATGTTCCCGGTGTTGATGTTCGTGCGGTTGACGTTACCCGAGTTGATGTTCGTGCGGTTGACGTTACCCGAGTTGATGTTCGTGCGATTGAAGTTACCCGAGTTGATGTTGTCCCGGTTGAAATTGCCCGAGTTGATATTCGTGCGGTTGAAGTTCCCCGAGTTAATGTTGTCTCGATTGAAGTTCCCGGAGTTGATGTTTGTCCGATTGAAGTTGCCCGAGTTGATGTTGTCTCGGTTAAAGTTGCCTGAGTTGACGTTGTTCCGGTTGAAGTTCCCGGAGTTGATGTTATCTCGGTTGAAGTTGCCCGAGTTAACATTCCCGCGGTTGAAGTTCCCGGAGTTGATGTTCCCTCGGTTGAAGTTGCCCGAGTTGATGTTGCCGCGATTAAAGTTGGCGCCGCCACCGGAATAGCCGGGATGGCTTCCACCGCCGGAAGGGGCACGGAAGCCACCACCTCCACCGCCGCGCGCGCCGCCTCCGACGTGGGCCTGGGCCAGGCCCGCCACCAGGAGGGCTCCCGCCGTCCCGGCCAGTAGTTTTCCAACGAAGGTCATGGCTCGACTCCCCTGTTGTGGGGCGAGCGGGAGACGTCCTTTCAGCCCCTCGCCTGTCGCTCGAAGCGTTTGCGATCGTTTTCCTTGAGATAGATCTTGCGCAACCGGATCGCCTTGGGGGTGATCTCGGCCAGTTCATCGTCCTCGATGTATTCCAGCGCCGTCTCCAGCGAAAACTGCCGCGGTGGCTTGATGGGGACGGTCTTCTCGGACCCCGAGGCCCGCATGTTGGTCAGCTTTTTCTCCCGGGTGATGTTGACCGGCAGGTCGTTTTCCCGGCAGTGCTCGCCCACCACCTGCCCCTCGTAGACTGGCTCCATCGGCGCCACGAAGAGAATACCGCGCTCTTGCAGGTTTTCGATGGCGTGCCCGGTCGCCTTGGCGGTTTCGGTGGAGACCATCACGCCCACGGGCCGGCTAGCAATGGCCGACCGAATCGGCTGATACTCGTAGAAGTTGTGGTGCAGGATCGCCAGGCCGGACGTCGCCGTCATCATGCGCGTGCGCAGGCCAATGAGACCTCGGGCCGGAATGGTGAACTCGATGTGGGTGCTCTGCTCGTTCCCCTCCATCTTCACGCACTGCGCCTGGCGTTCCAGCACCAGGCCCATGACCGTGCCGGTCAGGTGCGAGGGCACATCGACTACCAGGTACTCGATCGGCTCCATCATCTGACCATCGATCTCGCGATTGATGACCCGCGGTTTTCCCACGGCCAACTCGGAACCTTCGCGCCGGATGTTCTCCAGCAGGATGGACAGGTGAAGCAATCCGCGTCCACTGACAATAAACTCGTCGTTTCGGTCGGCGCTCGGACGCACGCGCAAGGCGACGTTCGATTCTAGCTCCTTGAACAGCCGGTCGCGCAGCTGCCGGCCAGTCAGCGGAGCGCCATCCTGCCCAGCGAAGGGGGAATCGTTGATACGGAACACCATGTCCAGGGTCGGCTCATCGATGGCGACCGGGGGCAGGGCCACGGGTTTCTCGAAGTCGGCCACGGTGTCGCCGATATCGACTTCCTCCAGACCCACCAGCGCGCAGATGTCGCCCGCGCCCAACTCGGCCACCTCGTTGCGGCCCAGACGGTCGAACTCCAGCACCTGCACCACGGTGTCGTCCACCCTGCTGCCATCGCGCTTCATGATGGCGACACGCTGGCCCTTCTTGACCTTTCCCGAGAAGATGCGTCCGATGGCAATCCGTCCGACGAACTCGCTGTGATCGATGTTCAGCACCAGCATCTGCAGGGGTAGATCGGGCTGGACTTCCGGTGCCGGGACGTGTTCCAGGATGGCCTTGTACAGCGGGCCGAGGTCCTTGCCTGGCACGGCCAGGTCGGTGCTGGCGACACCCTGGCGACCCGAGGCATAGATGACCGGGAAGTCGATGGTGGCGTCGTCGGCACCCAGTTCGATGAACAGGTCGTAGACCTGATTTAGCACTTCGGGTGCCCGGGCATCGGGGCGGTCGATCTTGTTGATCACCACGATCGGCTTGAGCCCGGTGGCAAAGGCCTTGCGCAGTACGAACCGCGTCTGGGGCAGGGGCCCCTCGGCGGCATCGACGAGCAGGAACACGCCGTCGGCCATCTTGAGCACGCGCTCCACCTCGCCGCCGAAGTCGGCGTGGCCGGGCGTGTCCATCAGGTTGACCTTGGTGTCGCCGATCTTGAATGCGATGTTCTTGGCGAGGATGGTGATCCCGCGTTCGCGTTCGAGGTCGTTGGAGTCCAGGATCAGGCCGTGCTGCCCGCCCGCGAGCTTGTCAAGCTCCTCACTGCGGAACAGGCCGGACTGGTACAGCATCTTGTCCACCATGGTGGTTTTTCCATGGTCGACGTGAGCAATAATGGCAACGTTGCGGATGTCTTCGCGCTTCATGAGATCCCATCTTCTCTGCCAGGTCAGCCCGAAGGTTCGCCGAGCCGGGGCGGGAGAGGTTTGTATTATAGTCTGAACAGGGGCCCCCTGCCCAGAGGGGGGACGTGAGGAGATGATGAAGCGGTAGGAAGAGAAGGAGCCGGGCATGCATCTGTACATCATTCGCCACGCCGACGCCGTGCCTCTGGGCGAGCAGGGAATCATCGAGGACGAAAAGCGTCCGCTCACCGAGGCGGGCCAGCAGCAATGCGCGTCTCTGGTGAAGGCGTTGCAGCGTGTTGGCGTGAATCTGGATCGCCTGCTGACCAGCCCGCTGGTCCGCGCCCGACAAACCGCCGAGGGGATCAGCCAGGGCTGGGGCGGAACGCCTCCTCCCATCCTCGTGTGCGACCTGCTGGCCCCGGGATCGAAGAAACGCAATATCCTGGAGCGCCTCCGCGAGCAGCATGTCGATTCTCTGGGCATCATTGGCCACAACCCCGACCTGAGCGAGCTGACCGCCTGGCTGCTGGGTGACAAGGATGCTGGTCTGCATCTCGAAAAGGCCGGTGTGGCCTGCATCGAGTTCGACGGTATCCCGGGCAAGAGCACCGGCACACTGGCCTGGCTGGTCAACCCCATGTGGTGCGATCGCCTGGCCAACCAGGCCTAAAGCCCCTGGTACGGCCGACCTCGTCTTGACCCGGGACGGCTTGCTGCCCTACCATCGTCGGGCGAAATTGCCCCCGGTGAGATGGGTTGCATGCTCCCTGGTTACAACACCAATGGCTTTGCCCACCATCGGCTGGAAGACGCCATCGTCGTTCTGGCCGAGCTGGGGTATCGCAGCGTCGCCCTCACCCTCGACTGTCATGTGCTGAACCCCTACGCCCCGGCGGGAATTGCCGACGAGGTGATGCGGGTGCGGTCGCTCCTGGCAGAGCACGGCCTGCGCTGCGTGGTAGAAACTGGCGCTCGCTTTCTGCTCGATCCCCGGCGGAAACATCAGCCCACCCTGCTCGATACCGATCCACAGGCGCGCGAGCGCCGGGTCGATTTTCTCCGTCGATCGATCCAGATCGCCCAGCAGCTGGGCGCAGATGCGGTCAGTTTCTGGTCCGGGCAGGCACCTCCTGGCGCGGCCGAGGCTGATTTATGGCCGCGCCTGGTCGAAGGCTGCCGGATGCTGTGTCGCTTCGCGGCCGAGCAGGGGGTGCGCCTGGCGTTCGAGCCCGAACCGGGGATGTTCATCGACACCATGCCGCGGTTCGCCACGTTGTTCGAGCAGGTAGCCCATCCTGCCTTCGGGCTGACGCTCGACATTGGGCATCTGTGCTGCCAGGGGGAGATGCCGGCCACGCCGCACTTGCTCCGCTGGCGCGACGTGCTGTGGAATGTTCACCTGGAAGACATGCGGGTGGGCCGGCACGATCATCTGATGTTCGGCGAGGGGGAGATCGACTTCGCCGAGGTGTTCGTTGGGCTGCATCGCGCCGACTACCGGCATGGCCTGCACGTCGAGCTGAGCCGGCACAGCCACAACGCCGTGGACATCGCCCGCCAATCGCTCAACTGGATCCGTCCGTACCTGAACTGACCCGGTCATTCACGGGGCAAGGGAATGCCGACCGAACCGCTCACCGCCATCCGTCCGCAACGCATCCTGCTGATCAAACCCAGCGCGCTGGGGGACATCATTCATGCACTGCCTGTGCTGACGGCGCTGCGGCGTCGCTTCACCAGCGCGCACATTGCCTGGGCGGTTAACCGCGTCTACGAGCCACTGCTGAAGGGGCACCCGGACCTCGACGCCACCCTACCTTTCGACCGCGGCGCGCTGCGCGGCGGCTGGCTGCGCGCGAGCCGCACCTGGCTCGATTACTTCCGCCTGCTGCAGCGCGAACAGTTCGACCTGGTGATCGACCTGCAGGGGCTCCTGCGCAGCGGGCTGATGACCCGGGCCACGGGAGCGCCGCGCCGGGTGGGGCTGGCCGGCGCGCGCGAAGGGGCGCGCTGGTTCTACACCGACACACTGCCCGATCCCGGTCGGGGTGGTCTGCACGCCGTCGAGCGCTACTGGCGCGTCGTCGAGGCGCTGGGTGCGGCCGATGACGCGCCGAAGACGTTTCGCCTGCAGCTGGATCCCGAGGCACAGCGCTGGGCTTCCAACCTGCTGGAGAGCTTGCCGCGCCCCTGGCTGGTAGTGGGCGCGGGATCGCGCTGGGAGACGAAGCGCTGGCCTCCCGAGCAGTTCGCGGAGGTGGCCAACCGGGCCCGCGCCGAGGTGGGTGGCAGCGTCATTCTGGTGGGGACGGTTGATGAATCGCCCCTGAATGAAGCCGTCCGCGTCCGACTCGATGGTCCCTCGCTCGATCTGACCGGGCGTACCACCCTGCCGCAGTTGGCGGCCATTCTGGCTCGCGCGGACGCCATGCTGGCCAACGACACCGGCCCACTGCACCTGGCTGTGGCCCTGGGCCGCCCCGTGGTGGCTCCCTATACTTGCACGAAAGCCGCCCTGACCGGTCCGTACGGGCAGGCCGACCACGTCGTCGAAACACGCGTCTGGTGCGCGGGTAGCTACCAGCGCACCTGCTCGCGGCTAGAGTGCATGACCGAGCTGAGCGCGGATCGTCTCTGGCCGGTCGTTCGAAAGGTGTTCACCGCATGGCACACGCACCGGGAGTCCGCCTGATCCTCGCCAGCGCGTCGCCCGCCCGGCGCGAGTTGCTCCAACGTCTGGATCTGACGTTCGAGGTATTGCCCACCCACATCGAGGAACCCACAGGATTTCACGATCCCCGGCAGGAAGTGCAGACGGTCTCCTGGCTCAAGGCGCGGGCTGCGGCCGAGCGCATCGACGAAGGGGTGATCCTCGCGGCGGACACGATCGGCTGGCTAGACGGCCAGGCGCTGCTCAAACCGCGCGATGCAGACGACGCCCGGCGCATCCTTCGGGCCATGGGTGGACGCGAGCATCAACTATGGACTGGCGTCACCCTCTGGCGCCGACCGGATGACCTGCAGCTGGTCTGGCAGGAATGTAGCCTCGTCCACTTTCGAGCGCTGACCGATGCCGAACTGGAGGAATACCTGGCCCGACGACCCTGGAAGGACCATTCTGGAGGCTATGCCATTCTCGAAGAGGGCGACCCCCATGTGACAGTCACCAAGGGAAGTGTGACCAACGTGATCGGCTTGCCCCTGGAAACGCTGCAGCCCCGACTCGCCTGGTTGACCGAACGGCGCGTCGGCGGATGACTTCAACCTACCCGCCCAGGGGGAGCGTGAGAATCGGAGCAGTGCCCGTCTTGCTTCCAAGCTCCAGGCGGGAAAGCTCGATCAGGAGGGCGAAGGTGGCCTTGGTGTCCCGGTCGCGGTCATCGATGTAGAACCAGGTATCGCGGTAGCAAACCGCGACATAGGCATGCTCCGGTGGGCACTTACCGCACGAGGATTTGACCACGAAGAGGTCGCCGAGCAATTCATCCCACTGAAATACCTCTCCAGTGACCGGGTTGATTGCCTGGGGTACCACCCCCGCCTCGACCTGCGCTGGCGGGACCTGGACGCCATGCGATACGAAGAACAGCACCTGCAGCAGCGAGCGCGTCTCCAGATCGATGGTCTCCAGCCCTTCCCGGGGTGCGTTTTTCAAGAAGGGATCGAGCTTATCCGTGGTGATATCGAAACTCCGTTTCGCCGGGTTGAGTTTGAAGACCTGACAGAACTTCAGGTAATCGGGCTCGTGGCCGGCATCTTCGCGCACCCGCAGGACAATCTGCTGTTTCTTTCGCTGGACCGTCCAGCCCCCCTTTCTGTCTTTGCGTAGCTCCAAACCTGCCTTGGCGGCCTCGACGGCAGCCAAGGGTGTTTGGTCGGTCTGGGTAAATGGATCGCTGAGTTTTTCCTCGCGTTCCTCCGTAAAAAACTCTACAAGACGCGCCTCCTCCAGGCGCTGAAGTGCTCGAACGCCCTCGAGGAATCCCTTGAATTCGGGAGGTACCTTGGGAGTGGGACCGCTGGCGATCTCTCCGTTTGGAACCCAGTTCATGTTCTCCAGGTAGAGGCGAAACACTGTCGAGATCGGCCAGGTGGATCTGGAGATGTAGGCTACTCCCTCCAGCGAGATGGGAGTGAATAATCGGCGGGTGAACTCCTGATCGTCGAGCGGAGTGAAAGAAAGGGTCGGCCGACTCGTTCTGGATAACTGCGCCTGTGGAAGGATCATGCCTTGATAGGTGCCGAGGTTGCCGGCGGCCGCCGAGGTGAAGAACGGCATCGCCTGAAGCCCCGCCATCAGCTCTTGCTGGTCGGCGATGCTAGAGATGGAGAGACTGCTGGGCGTATCGATGTATCGCAAACGGACGATGTTGAGCAGCAGTTGCTGTTCAGTGGTGGTCTTGATCGCCTCGTTGTAGCGAAGGCGGCTGTGCTCGATAGTACGTGGGCCCAGGGCACATCCCACCCCGGAAAGGAGGAACCCCACGGCGAAGCCGATTGCGAGCATCCAGCGCAGGCGTTGGCAACGTGGTTCTGCCATACCGATTTCATCGGCCAGCCAGGGAAGAGCGTTGAGGTTCGGTTGCTGTTTCCTTCAAGAAACCGATGATGACAACATCCACTTGTCAGTCATCCTCGGTGGAGAGCTCTCCCATGTTGCCGTCGCTGCTGATTCTTGCCAACCTCTCCATGCCAGCTGCTTCGACGCAGTTTCACGTTGCCGCGCAGGGGAACGACGCCCGGTCGGGTCGGCTCGTTGGTCCGAACGCAACTCGAACGGATGGGCCGTTCGCCACCCTGACCCGGGCCCGAGATGCAGCACGGCAGCTGCGGAAATCGACCCCACCTGAGGGTCCAATCACCATCCGCGTGGAGGGCCGCCACTTTCTGCGCGAGCCGCTGGTGTTCACGCCCGAGGATTCCGGGACAAAGAGCAGTCCGCTGATCATCGAAGGCAAGCCGGGCTCTGGTGCCCTCCTGAGCGGAGGCCGGGTGGTGCAGCCGCGCGTGGAAAAAGGCCTCTGGGTCATCCCGGCGAAGGAGGTCAAAGGTGTGCTGGGGCACCTGGTGGTGGGCGGCACCTGGCGTTCCAGCGCACGCTGGCCCAAATCCGGGACATTCCCCATCGCCGGGCTCGCCGGGGCCGATCCCCGGGCCAATTATCGCACACCCGCCGACCGCTTCGAGTATGCCGCTGGGCAGATCGAACCCGCCTGGGCCATGCGCGGCGATGTGGAGGTGATCGTCCTTCACTTCTGGGTGGATGGACACTTCCTGCTCCGTGGTGTGGATGCCGAGAAGCGCCTGGCTTTGCTGGATCGCAAAAGCCTGCGCCGGCTCACCGAGGATGGCGGCTCGAGCGGCAAGCCGGGCCGATTCTACCTGCGCAACGTGCCCCGTGATCTCGAACCGGGTGAGTTCCACCACGACGTGGTCGGTGGGGTGATCCGCTATCGCCCCGCCACGGGAGAACAGATCGAAACCACGCAAGTGGTGCTACCTCACCTGGAAAGTCTCGTCCGTTTTCAAGGGAAACCCGAGGCGGGGCAGTGGGTCGAGCACATCGAGCTGCGCAACCTGACACTTAGCGACAGTAACTTCGTACCCGATGCGAAGAACGCCGGTGATGTTCAGGCAGCCCAGCACGTCCGCGGCGCGATCCATCTCCGCGGCGCCCGGCACTGCACCCTGGGTGGCTGCCGACTGACCCACCTGGGCGGATACGGCATCGAGCTGGCCGATGGCTGTCGGCAGAATGAAGTGACGCGCAACGAGCTAACCCAGCTGGGTGGCGGAGGCATTCGCCTGAGCGGAGGCGTCGCCCGATCGCCCGAGCACCTGCGCACCGGAGAAAATCGCATCACCAACAATCACCTCCACCAGCTTGGCAAGTTGTTTCATGCCGGGATCGGCATCCTGGCCCAGCACACCGACCGGAACGAGATCGCCCACAACCACATTCACCACCTGTACTACACCGGCATCTCCATCGGCTGGGTGTGGGGCTACGCCCCGAGTGTGAGCGTGGCCAACCGCGTGGAAGGCAACCACATCCACGACATCGGCCAGGGACTGCTCTCGGACATGGGAGGCATCTACATGCTGGGCATCTCGCCGGGCACAGTGGTCCGGCACAATGTCCTCCATGACATCGAATCGTTCGGGTACGGCGGCTGGGGAATCTACACCGACGAGGGAAGCTCGAACATTCTCATCGAGAACAATCTCGTCTATCGGACCAAGAGTGGCGGGTTCCACCAGCATTATGGGCGCGAAAACATCGTGCGGAACAACATCTTCGCCCTGGCCCGGGAAGGCCAGCTGATGCGGTCACGTCCCGAGGCGCACCAGAGCTTCACCCTTGAACGCAACATCATCTATGCCGACGGCTCGCCCATCTACGCCAAGACGTGGAAGGACGGCAAGTTTCGCACCGATTACAACCTGTTCTGGGATACCTCGGGGAAGGCGCCGAGCTTTCCGGGCGGGTCGCTGGCCAAGTGGCAGGCCCAGGGGCACGACCAGCATTCCCTGGTGGCCGACCCCCGGTTTGTCGATCCTGCCGGCGGCGACTTCCGCCTGAAGCCCGACTCCCCTGCCGAAAAGATCGGCTTCCGTCCGTTCGACCCGCGCACCGCCGGGGTGCGCCCGGTGAAGTAACCCGGCGCTACGGACGTACGACGAACGGCACGGGGCGAGTGTTCCTCTGACGCGAGGGATCGTAATACTCGTAGACCCGGGCGGCCGGCGCCGTGACGCGGACCGGCATCGTGGCCCGCAGGGTGTACTCCAGCTCCAGAGTGGCTTCAGGCGCCAGGCCTCGCAGGTAGACCAGCACCTGGCGCGGCTGGATCTGGTAGCGGTCCAGTAGACGCGCCGCCAGCATGCCATCGAAATCCTGACGCTCGACAGCAAAGCCAGGCGGGATGGGCAAGTCGAGCATGACCATGGGCGCCACGCTTTCGAGCTGGTTAACCACGCGCGCCTTGACCTTCACCACGCCGCCCACTGCCAGCTCGGTCCGATCGTACTCGACCTGGATGTCGAGCGGCTGGGGCTTCTCCGGGATCTTCGATTCGGGGACGTGGTAGCGGAAGGCGACCTGGTAGCTCGCCCCAGTGTCGCTCGTCTCATGCAGGCTGAGTCGGTTCTCGCCCGGTTGGAGATGGCGCGACAGATCGAGATACTTCACCACCTCCCACTGATCGGCCGGCAGGACGACCTCCTCGCGGTGCTTGCCCAGGGCCAGGGTGAGGCGGCGCTCCTTCTGCTGGGTGGATGGGGTGCTACCGGCCAGCAAAGCGCGCAGGGCCTGGACCGTCGCCTGGGTGGAGTACCAGGTGCCGTGCGAATCCTTCTGCGTGACTAGCCAGGCGAGAGCGGCCCGAACGATGTTGGGGTGCCGTTTGCCCTGGTGCAGCGCCAGGACGGCCAGCGCCGTGGTTTCAATGGCCGCGGAGGGCCCAAAGGCGTAGAAGAGCGTGCGCGAGCGGGATGCCTGGGGCCATTGACGGAAGCGGTCGTCGGGCAGCGGCTGGCTCAGCTCTGCCAGGCGGTCGAGGTAGGCTGGAAGCTCCGGCAGGTCGGGCTGGATGGCAAGCAGGGCATGGCACACCAGCGCCAGCGTGTTGGGGTTGGTGATCTCCGCAGGGGGATGGCGGAGCAGCCAGGTGAGCGTGGCGCGGGCCTCGGGCTGCGACTGTTCGCCGGAAAAGACCGCAGCGGCCACATAGCTGGTGATGGCGAGACGGGCGTCGCTGCTGGCGGTGGCGCCAGCCAGGTGCGCTCCGCGCATCTCGACGGCCCAGGAGCCATCGGCCTGGCGTTGTTGCAGCAGCCAGCGGCGCGTGCGCTCGATCAGCCGGGGATCGACATCGTGGACCCGGGCCATGTCGGTGAATTGCTGCAGGCCGTACGCGGTCAGCGAGACACTGGCGGGCGCCTGGCCGTACCAGTCGAACCCGCCGCCGGACACCTCGAAGCCCACCAGGCGCTGGTAACCCAGGTGGATGTACTGGCGCGCCCGGGCCTCGACAGCCGGCAGGTTGAGGTTGTGCTTGCGCAGGTAGGCCAGGGCCAGGACGTTGGGGTAGGTGGTCGAGGAGGTTTGCTCGAAGCAGCCGGAGGGCAGGCGGAAGATGCTATCGAGGCCTTCCACCACCTGGCTAAAGTTGGTCGGATGGATCTTCACCAGCGTCTTGACGCTGCCAGGAATCGCCTCGGCAGGCACCTGCAGGGTGTGCTCGACCGGCCGGGCCAGACCGCCACTGTAGGCAAACTCCATCCGCTTACCATCGGGTTCGACTTCGACCGTGCGCTCGATGGCGTCTCCCACTCCGTTGGCCTGGGCGGTCACCGTGAGCGTGTGGCGCCCCACCTGGCTGACCTTCACGGTGAAGCGCGTGGAGCGCACCTCGCCGGGAGCCAGGTTGATTGTCTGCTTCGCCGGGCCGTCGAGTCGGAACCACGGCGCCTCGGTGAGCGTGAGTGTGACGGATTGCGGACGATCGAGGTAGTTGTACACCACGGCCGGGATACCCACCTCGTCGTTGCGGGTCAGCACCGCAGGCAGGTCGAGATCGACGAAGAAGGGCTGGAAGACGCGCAGGGGAAACTGCGTGGCGCCCAGCCGGCCGTCGGCCGCAACGGCGCTGGCGTTCAGGCGCCAGGTGGTGATCGAGTCGGCCAGGGGCACCTGAACCGGCGCGAGCCGGCCCTGGTCGTCAGTGATCAGTTCGGGCTTCCACACCAGCGTTTCGGGGAAGTGACGCCGGACACGCAGGGGGGCAGCCTTCTGGGTCTCTCCGCTGGGGGAGTAGACAACTTCTCCCCCGCCCTCTCGGATCAATATATCGGGCGCAGCCGCATTGGGTGCCGCCTTGGACCCGATAAAGGACCCTACGGCGCCGAAGCGACTATCTACCCGGGTGCCCAGGAAGACGAAGCCCAGGCCGCCGATGAAGAAGCAGGCCACGAAACCGATGGCGTGCATCTTGAGCAGGTCCTCGGCTGGGATCCAGAGCCACAGAGCGACATAGCCCACCAGGATGGCTGTCAGGGCCAGCATCAGCCAGCCACGCTTGAGCAGCTGGGTCCGACTGCGTTTTAGCTCCTCGATGCGCTGTTGCTCCACGGGGAGCGACCGGGCGGCCAGGGTGGTCGGTCCGGTTTCATCGATGGGCAAGGCAACGGTCGTCGGCACGGTACGCGAGGCCTGCACGTCGTATGTTCGGGCTGTGGCGGCGAAGAGGGCCAGGTCGCGCTGGCCAGCGTCGGAGCCTGGCTGCCAGGAGTAGAGCGCGTAGACCGGCTGAAGGAGTTGTTGCTCGAGCGTGTAGAAGGTCGATTCCATCCCAGGTTTCTGCTTCAGCACCGAATAGACCGCTTCGTCCACTCCCACCAGTGAGATCGCCCCCGGGGTCGGCCGGCCCTGGTCGTCCTCCAGGTTGAGCCGCAGCGTGGCCTGCTTGCCGGGCCGATACTCGGGCTGGTCGAGCGTCGCCTTGACGCGTAGACGGGTGGGTGGATCGACGTGGAACACCTGCGATTTGCGATGGGGCAGGCCCGTGGTCGGATCGAAGCGATAGGCGAGCAGCTGCAGGGTGCCGAACAGCTCGGTCGGCAGGTCCACCTGGACTTCTCCCTGGCCGTCGCGCAGGTCGATAACCTCGGACAGCACCGCCTGCCCGTCGCGCAACAGATCGACGAACACTGGTTCAGATCCACCCCCCAGGGCGGTCAGTCGGAGCGTCTGACCCGCCTGGTAGGAAGCGCGATCCAGCCGCACGAGGAAATCGGCCTGGCTGGTGCCAACCAGCAGGTTTTGCTCGCGCAGAGCTAGCACATGATTGTTCGCATCGACAGCGCGGAAGGTGCATCGCATGGCGGAGCCGACCGGAGTGATCTGGACCGTCGCGGCTCCGTCGGCATCGGTTTGCACAGTGGAGTCGACTCCATCAGTTGCCACCTGCACGCGGACGCGGGGCAGGGGAGTGCCATCGGCGCGATGGACGAGCAAGAACACCCGGTTGGGCACCTCGGCGACCAGCCTCCCGCCCTCGACCAGTGCCTGAATCCGCACAGGTTGACTGGTGACCAGCGTCTCGGTGGCGGCGGTGAATTTCTGGCCCGCCGCATCGGTGACCCGGGCAGTGACGATGACGCGGGCATCTCCCTGGTCGGATTCGGTACCCGCCAGGACAGGAGGCAACGCCACTTGCAGCCGGGTCTTGCCGACCGCGTCGAGGCTTCCCTTGCCCGTGGCGATCTTCTGGCCGGTTCGGGTAACCACCTCGTACTCCAGGCGCCCGCCAGCCACCGGCTTGCCGAAGAAGTAATCGGCAGCCACATCGACGCCGATCTTGCCTCCCGGAGCGTAGTAGGGTCGGTCGGCCTTCAGATCGAGCTTGAACTTCGGCAGCGCGTAGCGGCGCACCTCGACGGGGAGCTTGCTCTCGGTTCCCTCGATGGCGCACTTGACGGTGAAGGCGCCTTCCTGAATCTCCTGGGCCAGCTCGCATTCGGCGCTGGCGATGCCGTAGGCGCTGGTGGGTTGTTCGTGGCGAAACAGCACGTTGCCGCGCGGATCGATGAGTGTGAAGACGGCAGGACGACCGCTGAGCGGGCGCAGGTCGGGCCGGCGCAGCACCAGCGAGCGCAGCAGAATCTTCTGGCCTGGCTGATAGACGGGTCGATCGCTGGTCAGCAGCAGCTGCGCTGAACGGCGCAGAGTGATGGTCCGGCTGATCGATTCGGGGCGGTCGGGTGTGGCGGCTCGGACCTCGAGCTGGTAAGAACCCGGGTTCCAGTCCGGCAGGTCGAGACGCGGACTGCCGGCGCCGTGCTCGTCGGTGGTGAAGCGTGCCAGCTCCTGCGCCTCCCCGTCGACTCCGCGCAGGCTCACCACCACGGGAATGCCGGCGAGGGCGACGTTGCTACCTCGATCCACTAGACGCACGCGCAGCGTGGCCGAAGTGGCCGCCAGAAGCTCGCGCTGGCCCAGGAGAACGAGATCGAGTGTGCCCGGCTTCATCCGAGCGGTGAGGACCTGGAGCCCCACCAGGATGAGCACGCTGGCGGCCAGCACGGTGAGGCTGACGATGGCGTAGCGGCGACGAAACACCAGAACGCTGCGGCCGCCCTCCTGGACGTGCTGCAGGGTACTTTGCACCAGACCCGGCGCCGCCTCGGTGGGTGGCATGGCCTGGAGCAACCCCAGACGTCGGCGCCCCCGTTCGAGCGCCCGAGCCCAGTCCTTGTGGTCGCGACAGCACTGCTCAACCTGGGCAGACTCGTCTGGAGAGAGAAGTCCGTGCAGATAGGCATCGATTTGCCGGGCGATGGATTCCTGGTTCGACATGGCTGAGTCCTTTCCCAGGGGAGCCTGGGCCTTCTCATGCTTCCGGGGCGGGCAGCGTTTGTACGAGTGGGTCGAGGATTGCGCGCAAGCCTGCCAGGGCGTGATGCATGTGGGAGCGCACTGTCCCCTCGGTGCAACCAACAATCTCGGCGATGCGAGCGTAGGGCAAACCTTGCCAGATCCGAAGCACCACCACGGCGCGTTGCTGCGGTGGGAGTTGGGTGACGGCGTCGCTAACCTGGCCGGCCACCTCCGCCGAGATGGCCTGCTCCTCGGGAGAGGCGCCACAGGCCGCCGGTTCCACCTGCGAGTCCAGCGAGTGCGGCACCGGCTTCCGGACACGAAAATCGGCCCGACAGCGGTTCATGGCAATGGCATACAGCCAGGGGCGAAACGGGCGCGGATGCTGGTACTGTCGGCGCTTGAGCCAGACAGCCAGAAAGACCTCCTGGAAAAGCTCCTCGGCCCGGTGGGCGTCACCGGTCATCCGGGTCAGAAAGGTGAGCAGCCCGGTGGCATGTCGCCGGATGAGGTATTCCAGAAGATCGGAGCGATCGAAGGCCACCTGGGCCATCAACCACTCGTCCCGTTCAGCCCCAGGATCCATCAATGCCTCCCAGGCGAATGCACGGTAGAGGTCTTCCTCGGTAACTATGCGCAGGCACCCTCCGGTGTTGAACCAATCTGGGGGAGTTCGTCCTCCGGCGAGCGCGAGGGACAGCCCACTCGCGGAATCCGGCAGTTCCAACGATCCGGCAGACGCTGCCGGGCGTAGTACAATCAGATAAGGTAGCTTTAGTGGGCGGCCCTTGCCTTCTCTTCGACCAGGATCACCGGCATGAAACAAACTCAGCTGACCATCGCGGTCGTCCTGCTGGCGGCCATGGTCTTCGTGGCCTCATTCGCGATGCATTATCTCGGGGGCACCGCTCCTGCCCCCCGCGTGGAACCCGATCAGACAGGGTCCCGCCGTGAGCTGATCTTCGCCAACCGGGTTCTTCCCGAGGAAGATTTCGCCACCATCGAGAAGGAGCTGCGCAGCGAGGGCGAGCAGGATTTCTGGTTCTACAATCCGTACGATAAGTCGCTCAAGGTCGGCCTCATCAACGCCAACTGCAAGTGTACTTCTGTCGAGATCCACGCACTCTCCAGCGAGACGACCCAGCAGCTGCTAGGCGACAAGCTGAAGGCGGTGGAGAACGGTCCCTCCCTACACCCGCTGCTGGCCCCCCTCCGGTCGCGTACCGATCTGCCAGCACTGGCCAGCCATCTCGAGCTGAAACCCGAAGGCGAGGGCCTGGAGGTTCCCGCCGGCGCCATCGGCTGGGTCAAGCTTCGCTTCAAAGGTGACAAGGTGGGGCGCCAGACCGTGCAATCGCGACTGTGGATGGACAATCTGCGCAATGGGCAGACCTCCACGCTCGAACTGCGTCTGACCTTCTTCGACCCGATGCGCACGCTGACCAACCTCGATTTCGGCGTGCTGACGCAGGATGAACTCGAGAAGAAACCAGTCATCCGCCACATCATCTGTCTATCTCCGACACGCACCAGCCTGGAGCTGGAGGTAAGCCCCATCCGCACCAAGGGCACCGAGGCCAACGACCCGGTGGTGATCGGCAAGCCGGTCAAAATGACCGACGAGGAATGCAAGAAGCTGGAGGCCGAGTTGCAGAACCCCAACACTGAACTGGGCGAGCTGGGGACGTCGAAGGTCACCTGCGCCTACCGCATCCCGGTAACGCTAAAGCCGCTGGCAGACGATGGAAAGACGCCGTTCGACCTGGGCTATTTCCGCCGACGAGTGCTGATCAAGACGCCGGCGATCGACAACGATGCCCGGTCGGTGCTGATCCGGGGCCGCATCCGTGGCCTGGTCGAGCTGGGAGTGGGCGAGCAGAGCGGCGAGATCAACCTGCGGGTCTTCTCGAAGCGGCACGGCAAAAGGGAATCCATGCCGATCGTCAGCGAGATGCAGGGGGTGAAACTCGAGGTCGACGAAAGCCGGCTGCCTCCATTTCTGAAGGCCAGCCTGACCCCGGGAAAGCCGACCGGAGACAACCGCCCCTCGTGGATGCTGCGAGTGGAGGCACTGCCGGACAAGGCCTCGGGCACTTTCCCGCGCAAGGACGACCCACTTTACGAAGACTGCGCAGTCTACCTCATTTCGTCGATGCCGGGTAAACAACCGCGGTCGATCCGGATTCCCGTGGGGGGCACGGCCAGCGAGGGCTGATCGGCTTCCGGGAGTACAGGCAAGGATGGTATCGAAAGAGGAAGATGAGTTCGGTTAGAATGGCAGGGACATAGAGGTCGCGCGCCAGGCAGGGTATTCCGGCAGGACCGGCAGGGCCCCCGCTGGCGGTGACCCGAACAGCCTTCGCAGGGAGGATGGCCCTTGAATGATACTCCGATCCCCCAGCCAGCCCGGGATGGGCAGCGTCCCAGCCGGGGCCGCTGGTTTCAGCTGGCGGCTCTGGGCCTGACCATCGTCAGCGGACTGGCTGGCACGGGACTGGCTCGCTGGCTACGGCAGCCCAGCTCAGCGGGGCAGGTCGCCCGGACGACCGTGAAGTTTCCCAACCGTCTCTTCGCGGACTGGAAGAAACCGGACCTTGTGGTTGTCTTCACCGGACAGCAGATGGGCTATCTCCTGCCGTGCGGTTGCTCGCGTCCTCAGTACGGCGGGCTGGAACGGCGGTACAACTTCCTGCAGCTGATCAAGGAAGCCGGCTGGCCCTACGCGGCCGTGGACGTGGGTGACCTCGTCCAGAAGACGGGACCGGCGGGGCTACCCAACCAGCAGGGGCTCATCAAGTACCTTTACTCGATGAAGGCTCTCAAGGAGATGGACTACACCGCGGTCAGCTTCGGCGAAACCGAGGCCAATCTGGGCCTGTTCAACGTCCTGGCCGAGTATGCGCTCAACGATCCAAAACCCCGGGTGGTGATCGGCAACCTGATCGATGCCGAGACCAACTTCCCTGAGATGACCAAACCCTGGGTCAGTGTCGAACCCGTCAAGAGCGGTGTGACAGTGGGAGTCACCGGGATCGTTGGCCCCAGCGTGGCGGGCAAGCTGAACAAACTCAATCGCGGCGCCAAGGAGATGCGTTTCGAGCGGACACCCGACGCACTCGACCGCATCCTGGCCGAGATGACGGCCAAGAAGGTGGATCTCCCGGTCCTGCTGTACCAGGGGCCGGTGACTCGCAACGCCGGGAAGAAGCCCTACACCGAAGCGATGGCCTGCGCCGAAGCCTACCCGCAATTCCCCGTCATTGTCACGGTCAGCGAGGAGGACGATCCTCCTTTGCGGCCAATTGAAGTGGCCACGAAGACCGGCACCAAGACGATGATCCTTTCGCTGGGTAAGAAGGGGCGATTCCTCGGGGTGGTGGGCCTGTGGAAGACGGGCAACCCCAACCAGCCGTTCGACCTGAAGTACGAACGGGTGGAACTCGGCGAGGAGTTCCTCACGCCCGAGGAGAAGGAGAAGGGCCACCCGATCATCGAGTTGATCGAGGGCTACACCGCGGAGCTGAAGAACCGGAACTACCTCGAAAAGTACGGTCAGGTGCGTCACGCGGTTCAGGTGATGCCAGTGGTTCCCGGGCTTAAAAAGGGCGATGAGGTGCGTTACGCCGGCTCAGACACCTGCAAGCGATGCCATGCCAGCGCCTACGAAAAGTGGAAGAAGACGCCACACAGCCACGCTTACCAGACGTTGGTGGACGCGAAACGGCCGAGCAACCGTCAGTTCGACCCGGAGTGCATTGTGTGTCACACGGTGGGCTTTGGCTTCCAGTCCGGCTTCGTGAGCGAGACGAAGACACCGAAGCTAAAGGACGTGGGCTGCGAGAGTTGCCATGGTCCGTCCTACGTCCACGTGCAGAACCCCAGCGACAAGCAGTGGCACCAGCGGATCAACCCCTGGAAGTACCTGCCGCCGGAGCGGAAGACGCAGGCCATGGACGACATGTGCCAGAAATGCCACGACATGGATAACGACGTGTCGTGGATCGGTGGCGGCTTCAAGCGCAAGTGGCCGAAGATCGAGCATCCCACGCCACCCGAAGAGAAGGTAGTGGATTAACCCAGCGTCGGACGACGCCGGGCGGGTATTTCCAGGGAGAGAAGAAGGGAACTTCTTCTCTCCCTGGCGTTTGTGGGGTATGTTGGGACCCATCTCCCGTTGGTCCTCACCCTGATCTGCCTGGAACTGTCATGCCGCGTTGCCTTGCTCTGCTCCTGGCCGTCCTGGGTTCCGTCGCCGTCATCGCACAGGGATTCCGCCCCGAGGCGGCCGTCGGAAAGATGGTGGTTCCCCCGGGGATGGAAGTCTCCCTGGTAGCGTCCGAACCTGCTGTCCGGCAACCGGTGGCCATCGACTTCGACGATCGTGGCCGACTCTGGGTGATGCAGTATCTGCAATATCCTAATCCCGCTGGACTGAAGCGGGCCCGAGTCGATCGTTACTCGCGCACCGTGTACGACCGGGTGCCCGAACCGCCGCCGCACGGTCCGAAAGGCGCCGACCGGCTGACCATTGTAACGGGAACCGACGGTAAGGCGGCCCGTCCGCGCGACTTCGTGGCGGGCCTGAACCTGGCCAGTGGCTTCGCCTTCGGCCATGGCGGCGTTTTCGTCCTGCAGGTGCCGTATCTGCTGTTCTACCCCGATCGCGATGGCGACGATGTCCCGGACGACGACCCCGAAGTGTTGCTGACCGGCTTCGGCATGGAAGACGCTCACTCGGTGGCCAACTCGCTGACCTGGGGGCCGGACGGCTGGCTTTATGGCTGCCAGGGCAGCACGGTGACCGCGAACATTCGCGGGATCGAGTTTCAGCAAGGTGTCTGGCGCTATCACCCGCTGACGCGGCGGTTCGAGCTGTTCTGCGAGGGTGGTGGCAACTCGTGGGGGCTGGATTTCGACCAGCATGGCCACCTGCTCTACAGCACGAACCACGGTGGCCATGTCCTGCTCCACGGCGTGCAGGGCGGCTACTACTGGAAGGCGTTCGGCAAGCATGGCCCGCTGCACAATCCTTACACCTACGGCTACTTCGAGCACGCCTCGCACCAGGGGTTCAAGGGTGGCCACGTGACCGTGGGGGGGTTCGTCTATCAGGGCGATAGTTTCCCTGCCAGTTATCGCAACCGCTACATGGGAGCCGACCTCCTGGGGCACAGCGCCTACTGGCACGACATTCTCCCCGTGGGATCGACTTTTCGAACCCGTCACGCTGGTGACCTGCTCGTATCGAATGACACCTGGTTCGCACCGAGCGATATCACGATGGGCCCCGATGGGGCGGTGTACGTGGCGGACTGGCATGACCAGCGCACCGCCCACCCCGACCCGGACGCAGAGTGGGACCGCAGCAATGGGCGCATCTACCGGATCGCCGCGAAGGGCACCCGCCCCTACGACCTGGGCGATCTTCGCAAGGTGCCGAGTGCCCGCCTGGTGGAACTGTTGAGCCATCGCAATGACTGGGTGGTGCGCCGCGCTCGACGCATCCTGGCCGACAGGCGCGATCCCGAGGTGATTCTACCACTGCGCAGGCTGGTGCGGACGACCAGTGACAGCCAGCTGGCACTGGAAGCGCTGTGGGCGTTGTATGTCTCTGGAGGGTTCTCCGATGCGGTGGCGAGTGACCTGCTGACCAGCAACAATCCCCATCTGCGGCGGTGGACGGTTCGCCTCCTGGGTGATGCAGAGCGGTTGTCCGCGGCACAGGCTCCGCGCCTGGCAGCCCTGGCGGCGACCGAATCAGACGCCCAGGTGCGCAGTCAGCTGGCGAGCACGGCGCGGCGCCTACCGGTCGAGCAGGGACTGCCCATCGTCGCAGGGTTGTTACGCCATGCTGGCGACATCGAGGATCCGCATATTCCGCTACTCCTGTGGTGGGCGGTAGAGCCCCATGCTGTCCGCGCGATCGACCGCGTCGTGGCCCTGTTCACAACCGAGACGGGAAACACACTTCTGGCCCGGGCGGCGGTGCTTCCTCGTTTGATGCGTCGGCTCGCCAGCGCCGGGACTCCCACCGCGCTAGATGGCTGTGCCAAACTGCTAGCCACCGGGGTGGATTCTGGGCCGCTGCTAGCTGCCCTGCATGAAGGGCTACGTGATCGACGCGAGGCCATTCGGGAGGTGCCAACATCGCTGGGTCACTGGTTGGGAAGTCGCTGGAAGGAGACGACGACCGATCCGGTGCTGATTCGCGTGGTGGCCCGATTAGGCCGGGCAGAGGGGGTGCAGCGGGCCGTGGCCCTGGCCGGGGATAATCGCCAGGAGGCGAAGTTGCGCGTGGAGATGGTGCAACTCCTGGGCGAAACTGCCGGCCGCGATCATACCCGACTACTGCTGAAGTTGTTTGATGACGCGCCGGTCGAGGCTGTGAAGCGAGCGGCCTGCGATGCCCTTCTGCGGCAGGAGAGCCCCGAAGTGGGCGCGGAGTTGATGGCCCGGTATCCCCGGCTGAAAGGCACCTTGCGCGACCAGGTCCGCGGAGGCCTTCTTAGTCGAGTGGCATGGGCGAAACTGTTTGTTACCGCCGTCGATAAAAAGCAGGTGGAAGCGCGGGAGGTGAGCGCCGAGGAGTTGCAGAGCCTGGCTCAACTTGGCGACCGAGATCTGGACGCCCGCGTCCGAGCCGTGTGGGGAAGCATTCAGCCCCCCACGGCGGAGGAAAAGCTGGCTGTGGTCCGTCGCCTCAACAACGACCTGCGGGCGGCTGCCGGGCAGGCGCAGGCTGGCAAGGTGCTGTTTGGCAAGCTCTGCGCGAACTGCCATCAACTTCACGGCGAGGGCGGTGCCGTCGGGCCCGACCTGACGCATGCCAACCGAAAAGATCGGCAGTTCCTCCTGGTGAGCCTGGTGGATCCGTCGGCGGTGATTCGCAAGGAGTACCTGAGCTGGACGGTGCAAACGAGCGACGGCCGGGTGCGCACGGGCATCATCGTGGCCGAGAAGGCCGGGACGATCACCCTGGTGGATGCAACTCGGCAGCGCGTGGATATTCCACGAAGTCAGATCGAGAAAGTCGAACAATCTGCGGTGTCGCTCATGCCGGACAACCTGCTGCGCGATCTGAAGCCGCAGGAACTGCGAGACCTGTTTGCCTACCTGCAGCGCTAGAGGGAGGATGTGCTGGTGATTACTCTCACCCTGACCTGGCGGCACCTGGGGTGGGTGCTGGCCATGGCACTGGCTTTGGGCGTGGGGCATGGTCTGCCTGTCGCTGGAGAGCCACCCCGCAACGCAACGCGGACCTATCGCAACCAGCTAACGCAGCTGAAGAACCCGGCGCCATTGTTGGCCGACCATCCCCAGTTCATCGAGCCAATCCGCGAAACCACCCGGTACGAGGCGCCCATCCTGGTGGACGACCCGGGTGCAGATCTACACGTGCGTGCCTGGCGCTTTAGCTACAACGCACGGGGGATCATCGAGATGCCCAACCGCCTGGAGGCGAAGAAGACCGCCATCATCATGGTGCATCCCTGGGGCATCGATGACGGACAGGGCTGGAAGACGCCGGAGCCGGCGGGAGTGTGCGACTTTTGCACTCCGGAAAAGAACCACCTGGCGGCTCGCCACACGCGGGAGGTCATCAATCCGTTTCTAAAATCGCTGCGGAGCCGGGTCGGTCTGGTGATGTACAGCTTGATCGGACCGAAGGATGAGATCCGCCCCCGCCTGTATCGCACCTTCACGAAGACCCCCACCGAGGCGGAGCGGCGGCAGGCGCGCGAGGACCTCAAGGCGAAGCTGGCCGCCCAGGACTATCGGGGCGAGCCCCTGCCGACGACTCTGTCCCTCTCGACATCGCATCCCGTGCGGGATTACTTCGCGCAGTTCCCGGGGTTGGATGCGGGACCTCGGTACAACGGCAAGGGTTTCTGGGAGATGCCAGTGCCGGTGTGCAGCGACATCGACGTGGACCCCAACGACGTGCTGATCTTTGATGTCGAGGGCTACCCCCCTCTTCGAGCTTATTTACAGAAACAGGGAATTCGCCACGTGCTGCTCGTGGGTTACGCCACTGACATGTGCTTCTGTCGGACGACGGCCGGCTACGAGAATCTGTCTCGCGATTTCAATGTCTTCCTCGTCGGAGATGCCACCCTGGCGACTTATCCGGCCAACAGTTCGCCCCGCTTCGCCACCAATGCCGCCATCTCGTTTGCCTCGATCAACCAGCTGGTGACGCAAACGTCGTGGATCCAGCTGACGCGCCCGGGAGGGACCGCGCGATGAGTATCCTGAGCCGACGCCTGTTTCTGGGAGCGGCCACCGCTGGCATCCTGGCCGTGGCGCCGCCGCGCCCTCGCAAGGCGAGCATCTGCCTGACATTCGACCTGGAGATGTCGCGCAACTTTCCCACCTGGGATCAGACGCACTGGGATTACGAGAAAGGCAACCTGGACGAGGCGGCACGGAAGTACACCGTGGAGGCGGCGCGACGGATTCGTCGGCACGGCGGGGTGCTGCACTGCTTCGCACTGGGCCGTACCTTCGAGCAGGGCGATGCTGCCTGGCTCAAGAATCTGGTGGTGGCTGGCCATCTGGTCGGCAACCACACCTACGATCACGTGAACGTGCGCGCCCAGCGCCTGGAGGACATCCAGTATCGGTTCAACCGCGCGCCATGGCTGATCGAGGGGAAGACGCCGACCGAGGTAATCCGCGATAATATCCGCCTGACCAGCGTGGCCATCAAGACGCGCCTGGGGGTGGATTGTGCCGGGTTCCGTACGCCGGGTGGCTTCGCCGACGGGCTGAGTGATCGGCCCGACCTGCGCGACATGCTCCGCGACCTGGGGTTCTGGTGGGCGTCGTGCAAGTATCCCACCCACCTGATGGGCAAGCCTGGCGAGAAGCCCAGCGAGGCGGTGCTGGCCAGCATCGTGGCCGCGCAGAAGCAGGCGCAGCCGTGGGTCTACCCTGGCGGACTGATCGAAATGCCGATGAGCGCGCCCAGCGACATCGTCGCCTTCCGGGGCGGGAAGTGGAAGCTGGAGTGGTTTCTCGAGGCGGTGGGGCGGGCGGTCGACCAGGCCATCGAATCGGGTGGTGTGTACGATTTCCTGGCGCACCCCTCGTGTCTGGGGGTGGTCGATCCGCGGTTCCGTACCATCGAGATGATTTGCGAACGGGTGCGCAAGGCCGGCGACCGGGCCGAACTGACTGACCTGGAAACTATTGCCCGGCGCTATCGGAGCTAGGAGATCATGGCGCGCACCAGCATTCTTCTCTGCCTCATTGCGGTTGGATGGATCCAGGCAGCGGCGCCTCCGACTGGCTTTGCCCTGCGCGATGGCGACACGGTGGTGTTTCTGGGTGATAGCATCACCGCGGCGCGGACCTACAGCAAGTACATCGAGACCTACACGCTCCTGCGCTTTCCCCAGCGTCGAGTGCGCTTCATCAACGCTGGGTGGGGAGGCGACACCGCTGCGGGGGGTCTGCGTCGGCTGGAGCGCGACGTGCTTCGGCATCGACCTGGCGTTGTCATTGTCGCCTATGGGATGAATGACATCGGCTGGGGCGTGTGGGCCGATGCGGCGCACAAGAAAACCTACCTCGACTCCGTGGCGGGCATCATCGCGGCGTGTCAGAAGCGTGGCGTGCGAGTGTTTCTCTGCTCGGCCGCGATCACCGCTGCGCCACCCGAGCAGAGCGAAAAGGACTTCCTGCAACGCATGTGCGACGAGGGGTTAGCCCTGGCACGGGCACGGGGCGCGGGAACCATCGACGTGCAGCGAGAGATGCGGGCTGTGCAGCATCGGGTGCTGGCCTGGAATGCGCGGTTTCCTGGCAAGGAAAGCCTGCACGCGGCCGATGGAGTGCATCTGAACGACCTGGGGCAACTGGCAATGGCCTTCGCCATTCTGCGCGGCCTCGGCGCGCCAGCGGAGGTGTCCTCCGTTCGGCTCGATGCCCGGCGCGGCAAGGTCGTTGAGGCATCCGGATGCGGTGTGTCGCAGGTATCGGTGGAGGAGGGCCGAGTGGGGTTCACGCGGCTGGATCATGGCTTACCCTTCAACCACGGGTTATTCTTCGCCCTCCAATATCGCTTCATTCCGCTTCCCGAGACGCTGAATCGCTACATGCTGGCGATCGATGGCCTGGCCCCTGGTCGCTGGGAGGTGCGGGCCGATGAGATGTTGCTCGGCACCTACACCGCCGATCAGTTGGCGACCGGTGTGAATGTAGCCTCGGCCACGGGGAACGCCTGGCAACCGGGCGGGCCGTGGGCCGCCCAGGCGGACATGGTGCGTTCGTTGACTGAAGCACGCCATCAACTGGCCCTGGCGGAACTCCATGCCGCCATGTGGCTGCCGGGGCAGTCGGTCACGACCGAACTGGAAGGTCAGGCCGAACGGCTGCACACCGAGCTGGAGCAAGCTCAACGAACCGCCGCTCGTCCGCGGCCCTACCGATTCACTCTCACTCGCAGCAAGGAAAAGGGCCCCGGCTCATGAACATTGCGTCGACGATCGCCCTGTTGTCGCTGGCCGTGGCGCCACCTGTTGCCTCACCGTTCTTCACCATTCGAGTGATCGATGAAGTTACTGGACGAGGCGTGCCGCTCGTCGAGTTGCGTACGGTGTCGGGCATCCGGTTGTGGACCGATAGCGCCGGTTATGCCGTGTTCGACGAACCCGGGCAACTCGGCACTCGCGTCTGGTTCGGCGTAAGCAGCCCGGGGTACGAGCTAACTCCCGATGGGTTCGGCATCCGAGGAAGAGCCTTCGACACTGCCTGCGGGAAGACCGGCATCATCACGCTGCAGAGAAAACAGATCGCCGAACGCCTCTATCGTGTAACCGGCGGAGGCATCTATAGAGATAGTTTGCTGGCTGGACAAGCGATCCCCCTGCGCGAGGGGTTGCTGAATGGGCAGGTCGTGGGGCAGGACAGCGTGCTGACAGCGGTGTATCGCGGAAAGGTACACTGGGTCTGGGGTGACACCAGCCGGCCGAGTTATCCGCTGGGGAACTTCCAGGTGGCGGGGGCCACGTCGCTGCTTCCCGGGCAAGGGGGGCTGTCCCCTGCGCGCGGTGTCGATCTCACGTACTTCGTCGATGCGAAGGGCTTCGCTCGACAGATGGCGCCAATGCCGGGCAGCGGGCCGACGTGGATCACCAGTCTGTTTGTCCTACCCGACGAGCGGAACCAGGAACGCCTGGTGGCCTCCTACATCAAGGTGAAGCCGCCTCTGACGGCGTACGCCCGAGGCCTGGCCGTGTTCGACGACAAGAAGGGTGTCTACGAGAAACTGGCCGACCTGACCTTCACAGCGCCGGCTCATCCAACGGGGCATGCCATCGCGCACGAGGGGTATCTCTACTTTGCCCAACCCTACCCGCTGACGCGCGTGAAGGCCAATCTCCAGGCGGTGCGCGATGCCACAGCCTACGAAGGTTACTCCTGCCTGGGCGAGGACGGGAAGGTGGAGCGCGATGCCACGGGGAAGGTGGTGTATCGCTGGCGAAAGAACACGGCTCCTATCGGTCCGGTTGAGCAGAATCAACTGGTCCGGCGCGGCCTGCTCAAGGAGCAGGAAGGGTTACTTCAGCTGCGCGACCGAAACACCGGGCGGCGCGTGCTTGCTCATTCCGGATCGGTGTACTGGAATGCCTATCGTCAGCGCTGGGTGATGGTGGCCGTGGAAGCGGGAGGGAAGGCCTCGTATCTGGGCGAGGTGTGGTATGCCGAGGCGGCCGCGCTGACCGGGCCGTGGGCCTACGCGGTGCAGGTGGCCACGCATCCGAAGTACAGTTTTTACAACCCGAAGCAGCATCCTCAGTTCGACGAGGCCGACGGCCGGGTGATCTACCTGGAGGGCACCTACACGCATACCTTCTCGGGTAATGACGACGTCACGCCGCGCTACGATTACAACCAGCTGATGTACCGTCTAGACCTGGGCGACGAGCGCCTGGCGCTCCCGGTCGCCGTGCAGCAGGGGAAGGAGTTCCTCGGCTTTGCCCTGGATCGCCCGGTGCGGGATAGTGCGCCGTTCCAGGTGGGGGGTCGCACCTATTACGCACTGAAGGCCAGGGAGGCGCCAGCCGTGACCCGGCCGCTGTTCGAGTATCCGCCAAAGGGGGACGAGCCGCGCCGCCTCAGCCTGGATCCGCATCTGCCCAGTCGCACGCGCACCCCCGAACCCGTGGGCCACATCTGGCCCGATCCCTGGGCTGAACGAGGCAGCCAGCCAACGGGACGGCCCGCCCCCCGGTGAGGAGAGCGGGCTCACATGCAACTGTGAAGGTCAGGCCGGTTAGTGGCTGTACTTCGGCCGGGTCACCGCTGGCTTGTTCGGGGCGGACCAGTACACCGGAGGCTTCGCCTTCGATGTGGAAGGTACGTACCGCGACGAGTTGGAGGCAGAAGACGCGGTGCCCTTCGTGGCCAGCTTCGAGTAGGTGATCCGGTTCGTGCCCCCGGTGAAGGGGTCGAGTGTGGTCATGCTGCCACGGGGCTGGCCGTTGATATCGAGGTAACGATATTCGAGTTGCCCGGTCATGGGGTTCACCCAGGAACGGAAGGTGCCAGGCAACGCGACGTTGGAAGCCGGGTCGGTCAGGCGTTCGCGATTCAGCAGAGTAATCCCACCCGTGTTGTTGGGTGAGATGATAAACTGGGCTCGGGCCGGGATCACGAGGGCGAGCAGC
Source organism: Gemmataceae bacterium (assembly GCA_046350255.1). GTDB lineage: Bacteria > Planctomycetota > Planctomycetia > Gemmatales > Gemmataceae > CALDUY01. The sequence goes on along the minus strand of JAXMAV010000019.1, from coordinate 86,104 downwards.
GCGGGCACCACGAGTGACACGAGGCGTGTCATGAGAAAGTCTCCGTCGGCGCTACTTTAGTTGGTTCTTCTATCTCACCTACGGCGTGCCCTTCAGGCTGTGATGGTATTCCAGGACGCCTTCGATTGGCCGGGGGGATATGCTAACTCGGGTTGCTCTCCCTCCGCAGGAGTTTTGTCATGTCGCTGCATCGCCGTGCCTTCCTTGGAACAGCCCTGGCCGCCACCGCAGGTTTAGCGGCTGAGGAGAAGCCTCTGCACGTGGCTACCAACCAGTATCCCTGGTTGACCTTCTATGGACGGCAGAAACGCTCGTGGGATGGCGACGTGGAAGGCTCTGTGAAGGAGGTGGCTCGCGCGGGGTTGAACGGGCTGGAGCCGCTGACTGGGTCGGTGGGGCAGCTGCGCAGCCTGGCGCCGCTCTTGAAGAAGCACGACCTGGAGATGCGATCGCTGTACGTGAACAGCACCCTGCACGATCGCGCGGTGGCGGAGCGCAGCATCCAGGAGGTGCTGGCCATCGGCGACGAGGCGAAGAAGCATGGCTGCCGGATCCTGGTCACTAACCCCAGCCCCCTGGGCGGCGGACGTCGGGATGGAAAAACCGACGCGGAGCTGGAGGTGCAGGCGGCCAACCTGGATCGCCTGGGAGCCGAGTTGACCCGTCGCGGTCAGGTGCTGGCCTATCACAACCACGATGTGGAGCTGCGCTACGCCGCCCGCGAGTTTCACCACATGATGGTGGCGACCGACCCGACGAAGGTTTCGCTATGCCTTGATTCCCACTGGATCTTCCGCGGCGCGGGCGATTCGCAGGTGGCACTCTTTGACGTGGTCAAGTTGTATGGCAAGCGCATCGTCGAGCTGCACCTGCGCCAGTCGAGCAAGGGCGTCTGGACCGAGGAGTTCGGCCCTGGCGACATCGACCACGTTCGTCTCGTCGAGATGGTTGTGGGACTGGGCGTGAAGCCGCATCTGGTGCTGGAGCAGGCCGTCGAAGGCAAAACGCCGGCGACTCTGGATGCGGTGACTGCCCACCAGCGCGGCACGGCCTACGTTCGCAAGATCTTTGCCCGGATGGCGTGAGGAACAACCTGGCCCCTTGCCTGCGGACGGTCGCGGTCGTACCCTCTCGACATCTGCGTTGCCCGCTCACCCCGGACCCTGGCCATGCCATGAATGCTTTCGATTACGTCGCCCCCACCTCACTCCACGAAGCCGTGACCCTTCTCGCCGACAAGGGAGAGAAAGCCCGGGTGCTGGCTGGAGGAACCGACATCCTGGTGCAGCTTCGCGAGGGTCGCCGCCGGCTCGACTGGCTGGTGGACATCAAGAAGATCCCGGAAGTCAACGAGCTGATCTGCGATACCACCCAGGGGCTGGTGGTGGGCGCAGCCGTGCCCTGCAGCGTGCTCTACGAACATCCGGCGCTGCCGAAGCTGTATCCGGGACTGAATGACGCGGTGTCGCTCATCGGCGGCATCCAGATTCAGAACCGGGCCAGCATCGGGGGCAACCTGTGCAATGCCTCGCCAGCGGGCGACTCGATCCCGGCGCTGATTGCGGCCGGGGGTGTCTGCCACATCGCTGGCCCAAAAGGCTCGCGCGAGGTGCCGGTCGAACAGTTCTGCACCGCTCCCGGAAAGACGGCCCTGCAACCGGGCGAATTGCTCGTCCGCGTGCGGTTCCCCGCCCCGAAGAAGCACGAGGGCTCGGCCTATCTGCGGTTCATCCCTCGCAACGAGATGGACATTGCGGTGGTCGGGGTGGGTGTATCAGTGACGCTGGAGGGAGCGAAGTGTGTGGCCGCCCGGGTGGCGGTCGGCGCTGTGGCCCCCACGCCGCTGCTGGTGGCTGACGCCGGGCAGGCCCTGGTAGGTACCACCCTGGACGACAAAGCCCTGGCCCAGGCTGCCGAACGCGCCCGCGCCGCGGCCCGACCGATCAGCGACATGCGCGGTGACGCCGAGTACCGCCGGCACCTGGTGGGGGTGCTGGTGCAGCGTGCTCTTCGGATCGCCCACGAACGCGCCAAGGAGAGATGATCCCGTGTCTCGCAAGATCCACGTTCAAACCACGGTAAACAACCGTCCGACCGAGTTTTTGTGCGAGGCCCGGCAGAGCCTGCTCGAGGTGCTTCGCGACACTCTGCAGCTGACCGGGAGCAAGGAAGGCTGCAACAACGGCAACTGCGGGGCGTGCAACGTCACCCTCGATGGGCGGCTGGTCAACTCGTGCCTGGTGCTGGCCGTCGAGGTGGAAGGACGGAAGGTCGAGACGATCGAGGGGATCGCCTCGCCGGCCGGGCTGCATCCATTGCAGCAGAAATTCCTCGAGCATGCCGCGCTGCAGTGCGGCATCTGCACCCCAGGCTTCCTGGTGGCGGCCAAGGCGCTCCTGGCGAAGAACCCCAAACCAACCGAGCACGAGGTGCGTCTCTGGCTGGCCGGCAACCTGTGTCGTTGCACCGGCTATGACAAGATTGTCCGGGCCGTTCTCGACGCGGCCGAAACCTGCGCGGAGAAGTGAGCGATGAGCACCCCCACCTACAAGGTGATCGGCACGCGCCCCATCCGGCACGATGGCGTGGACAAGGTCACGGGCCGGGCACAATACGGGGCCGACATTCAGCTGACCGGGCTGCTGCATGGACGCATTCTGCGCAGTCCCCACGCGCACGCGCGCATCGTGAAGATCGATACCAGCGAGGCGCTCAAGCTGCCCGGGGTGGTGGCGGTGGCCACCAGCGAGGACTTCCCCCATGCGGGCGATCGGATGGCCGAGCTAGGTGAGGGAGCAATCAACCTGGGGCACCTGAGCGCTAACTGCCTGGCGCGCGACAAGGTGCTCTACAAGGGACACGCCGTCGCCGCGGTCGCGGCAGAATCGCCGCTGGTGGCCGAGGAAGCGCTGGCGAAGATTCGGGTGACCTACGAGGTGCTGCCTCATGTCACCGACGTGCGAGCAGCCATGACCGAGGCGGCTCCGCTACTGCACCCCGACCTGCGCACCGATTCGCTTGGACAAAAGAGCGAGAGGCCGTCGAACATCGCCAAGCATCTGCGGTTCAGCCACGGAGACATCGCTCGGGGCTTCGCCGAGTCGGCCGTGGTGGTGGAGCGCGAGTTTACCACCGCCACTGTGCATCAGGGCTACATCGAGCCGCACAACGCGACGGCGATGTGGAACGCCGATGGGCAGGTAACCATCTGGTGCAGCACGCAGGGGTCGTTCACGGTGCGTGCCCAGGTGTCAGAACTGCTGGAGATTCCGCTCACGCGGATCAAGGTCGTGCCGATGGAAATCGGCGGCGGCTTCGGCGGCAAGATTCGGGTCTATCTCGAACCGGTGGCCGTGGTGCTCTCGCGCAAGGCGGGACGGCCCGTGAAGATCACCATGAACCGAACCGAGGTGTTCGAGGGGACCGGGCCCACACCGGCGTCGTACATCCGGGTCAAGATGGGGGCCGACCGGTCGGGCAAACTAACTGCGGCCGAGGCCTACCTGGCCTACGAGGCCGGCGCTTATCCCGGCTCGCCGGTCGGGCCCGGGGCGATGTGCATCTTCGCCTGCTATGACATTCCCAATGTCCACGTCGATGGCTACGACGTGGTGGTGAACAAGCCGGCCACCTCGGCCTATCGGGCACCGGGTGCCACCAACGCAGCGTTCGCCTCCGAAACCGTCGTCGATGAACTCTGCGAGAAGCTCAAGATCGATCCGCTCGAGTTCCGCATCCGCAACGGAGCGAAGGAAGGCACGCGCCGGGTCGATGGCCCGGTTTATCCCCGGGTGGGCCTGGTGGAAACGTGCGAGGCGGCCCGGACACATCCGCACTACCAGACGCCCCTGAAACCCTCGACGCCTGGCGCGAAGGTCGGACGAGGCGTGGCCAGCGGCTTCTGGTTCAACATCGGTCTGAAGTCGGCCGCGACGGCGAGTGTCAACGCCGACGGCACCGTCACGCTGGTGGAAGGTTCAACCGACATTGGCGGCTCGCGCACCTCCATCGCCATGCAACTGGCCGAGGCGCTGGGTATCGGCGCCGAAGATGTCAAACCGATGGTGGTGGACACTGACACCGTGGGCTACACCGATGTGACCGGTGGTAGCCGGGTGACCTTCGCCACCGGCTGGGCGGCCTACGAGGCAGGCCAGGACATCAAACGGCAGATGATGGCGCGGGCCGCCAGCATGTGGGAGGTGGCCCCCGAACAGGTCGAGTATGTCGATGGGGTGATCTCCTGCAAGAGCGACCCGAGCAAACGGCTTACCTTCCACGAGATGGCTGGCAAGCTGCACGGCACGGGTGGAACCATCGTCGGGCGAGCCAGCGTCGATCCGCACGGCGTCGGCGGCGGGTTCGCCACCCACGTCGTGGATGTCGAGGTCGATCCGGACACTGGTAAGGTCACGGTGCTGCGGTACACCGCAGTGCAGGACGTGGGTAAGGCCATTCATCCCTCGTACGTCGAGGGACAGATGCAGGGTGGCGTCGTCCAGGGGATCGGCTGGGGGCTCAACGAGGAATACTTCTACAACGACCAGGGCGTGATGGTGAACTCCAGCTACCTGGATTACCGGATGCCCACCTGCCTCGACCTGCCGATGATCGACACCGTGCTGGTCGAGGTGCCCAATCCGGGTCATCCCTACGGGGTGCGCGGCGTGGGCGAGGTGCCCATCGTGCCGCCACCTGCCGCCCTGGCCAATGCCATCCATCAGGCTATCGGGGTACGCATGAACGTGCTTCCGATGAGCCCGGGCCGCGTGGTCAAGGCGCTGGCCAACGGCAAGCACTGAGGCAGCCATGCCCCGGGTGTGGATTCCACCGCTGGTGCGTGACCTGACCGGCGGTGTAGAAATCGTCAACGTGCCGGGTTCTCGAGTCCGAGAAGTGCTGGAGGCACTCGAGGCTCGGTTTCCCGGCGTCCAGGCCCGACTGTGCGAGGGCGATGCTCTGCGCCCCGGGCTGGTGATCGTGGTGGATACCGAGGTGGCCCGCCTGGGGCTGCGTCAGCCGGTGTCGGACACCAGCGAGATTCACTTCGTCCCTGCCATCGGTGGGGGAGCGTCGGAGTAGCCGTCGAGATCGCCAGACTGAAAAAACACCGGGCGCTCGGGACAGGGAACCCGAACGCCCGGCGGAGCCCAGGGGTACAAGGCGGTCAGGGATCAGCGCTCATGCTGCGCGATGCCCTGGGGGATCGGCGTGGTTATGTTCATCGGACGTGACCCGGCCTGGTGGAGGTTCGGTAGGGTCTCATCACGCTGGAAGGGGGTTTGCGAAACGGGGTCGAAGAAGACCTTGCTGTAGGGGCTGGGAAGAAGGAGTTTCACTCCATCACGACCCGAGACGCGATAGGTACGGCGCATGGCACACCTCCCGAAAGTCCAGAGATATTGAAGATCGGAATGCGGTCACAGCCAGGGGAGGCCCACTCCAGCAGAGGAGGGGCCTGCCCGACGGATGGGCCATCGCTCGATCTCAATTTCGCCAGACGCACAGGAGCAAGTGCAGAGGTAGCCGAAGTATATGGACGGGGTTATCCGCAGAGACTCCAGACAGCCCGGGCACCAGGAGGGAAACACCTGGTGGAATGTTCACCCAGGAGCTGGATGGTGACGGAGCCAGCCGAACACGAACGGGGGTGACCAGTGGCTCGGTGCGAGACTCTGCGGGGGAGTCCGAGACCTCGATGGCCGCCCAGGCCGCCTCGGCAATCGGCAGCAGGCCGAGCAGCAAGCTCAGCAGCAGGATCGCCAGGTTGTGGAGGACAGCACTCATCTCATGATCTCCGTGACACGAACTATTATTCGTCCATCTCGGGAGAAAAGTCAACCCGAATTCCTGATTCCTGGAACGTAAACCCGAGCCATTCTCAGCTGTGAGAATCAGCGCAGGATCCAGGGGAGGCGCAGGAGTTTGCCGTCGCGGTGGACCAGGAAAGTGAGGCGATCGCCGATGAGATATTCCTGCCGCACATGGGCGAGGAACCTGGCGAGGGTGCCCTCGGTCAAGCCGCCGTCGATGCCCAGGAGGATATCGCGCGGCCGAAGGCCAGCGTTGCGTGCCTGAGCGTGCAAGTCGGCATCGAGACGCACTGCGAGGTGGCTCGGTTGAAGGGCAAGTTTGTGCTTCTCGGTGGCGGAGAGGTCTTCTCCTTCCAGGGGGAGCGAGGGGAGCAGGTCGAGCAACGAGGGACGCCAGGTGAGGTTGGACTTCTTCCAGCCCGCGGGGAGGGTCAGTTTGGCCTGTTGGGCCGTCCCGTTGCGAAGCCAGGCCAGGTGTAGGGTCCCTTCCCAGGGGCTGCGATGCAGGGCGAACTGCAGGTCCGCCTGCGAGGCCAGGGAAACCTCGTTGGCGTGCGTGAGCCGATCCCCCGGGCGAAGGCCCGCCAGGGCGGCAGGTGAACCGGGAAGGATCGCGCGGACGATATTGCCGCGATCCACTTCCAGGGTTAGGCCGATGGTTTCGGGCAGGGGGAACGTCCAGCGCGAGCGTGGATCCCAGGATTTCTCGGCCTGGCGCTGGGCGCGCTGAAACTCCGCCACCTGGTGGCAGTGGATGCACTCTCCTCTGCGCAGCCGACGTGCAGCGGGGTACTCTTCAGCCAGTAGGGGCTTGCCCGCAGGCGGGGTGGGCAGGTCGCGCCGTGGTCGTCGGTGTGCTTCCAGGGCGGCCTGCATGGCGTATCGAAGGCCTGCGAGCGAGATGCGCGCGTCGGGGCCGCTGGCGTCGCGCCCGCCAAACCGGCCGAGCACGCGCCCCTCGGGATCGACGAAGAAGCCCGCCCAGGTCAGGTCATAGTCAAACTCGAAGATGCGGAGATCGACGCCGGTGATACGGACCAGTCGCACCAGGACGAACTGCCGAGCCACGTCGGCGATCTTTTCCAGACGGACCACCTGCCCGTCGAAGTCGCGGCAATCCGTTCAGGGCTGACAGCGAAAGACGACGAACAGGAGCTTGTTAGTCCGCTGAGCCTCGGCGCGAGCGCGAGTGTAGTCGTCGTGCCAGGTCGGTTTCTGGGCCAGAGACATCGCCGGAACCAGGCCCAGCACTGGCAGAACCAGGAAACTGCGCAGCATGGGAGTGGGCCTCGGCGTTACTCGGGTTTGGCAGGCTTGAGTACCTCGATCTTTTCGACGCGAGCGCGCTCCTCGAAGACCCACTCGATGCGAACCCGGCTCCCGACCTTTAGTTTGCGGAACTCGGCGAGCATCTTCTTGTCCAGACCGCCGCCATTGGCAGGCGCTCCGCCTCGCCAGTGAGGAACATAGCGGCGCGCCTTTTCTTCGCCGTCGGCCTTCACCTCGATATAGTTGTCTCCCCGGCCCGACAGGGTTCCGACGACGGTGCCCTTCTTGACGGGTGGTTCCTTCTTTTCGTCACGCGCGGCCGCGGTGGAACTCAGGAACAAGGCGGTGACCAGCATGGTCAGCAAGATGTGCGGCATGGGGTACTCCCTGGACAATGCGAGGCCGGACCGGAACCGGATCTGAGCGTAGAGTAGAACCCAGGAAGCACGCGCTGTACAGGAGGAAATAAAAAAGGAGGACGCCCGACGACCGCCGTCGAGCGCCCTCCCTATTGGGGAAGAAATGGTGCCTTGTGGAAAAGAAAGGAACCAGGCCGTAGGGCGCGAGCATCCGTTCCGTCTACGAGACGGTGCCGAGGCATGTTCCCTGGGTGGCCAACGGACGAGCCAGCCTGGGTTGATGGCGTGGGGTGCCACGACCTTCCGCCCCGGTTCCTTTCCGGTTGAGCCTCTGTCTGTCCAGCCCTCGAACGTTTACCTCGACAGAACTTGCGCGAGTCGGCCTTCTTTTTCTCGGGATTTGTTCAGAGTGGGTGCATCGCCATGACAGATCTATTCTGGGAGCCACTACTCGCGTCAGCCCGTCCCGGGCCGGGGTTCGTCTTGCTGGCCCGGCAGATCTTGTTTGGCACCCGGCTGATCGTGGGTGGGGCTTCCGTGCGTCCTGTCGAGATCGAGATGTACTTTCACACCACTCGCCATCCTGATCCGTTCAGCCATCGTCAACCGATACAACGCACCCAAGGGCGCTGGTATCTGCATCGAATGGGGACCGGGCTCCGGAGCGGCAGTTTCAAGGGCGTGGACCTGACTTTCGGATACGGCGACGCCCATGGAGGCATGCTCCTTCGCACCGTGGAAACCTCGGAAGGAAGGCTGGTTGAGGGGCCCTCACTGGTGGTGGATCACTTCCTGTCACTGTTGCAGATGCCAGATATCCGGGTTCTCGACGTTGCTCTCGGTGAGCGCCTGGCCTGGGATGCCGATGCGCCGATCCGGATGGAGAAAGCCCCCTTCCTGCAGGGCGAGGAACCGCTAGCCTGTGCCCGTGTCGGTCTCTCTCTGCGGAGGTTTCGATGGGAAGGCCCAGCGGCACGGTTTCTTATCCTGCCCTACCGGTTCCTGCGCGAGCCGGCCCGCCTCCGCAAGGGCAAGGTGCAGATGAACCTGGCGCTGCATATACAGGGGGTTGATCCGGCTAGTATCCGCGCGACCACCGGATGCACGGCCGCCGCCCTGGCCCGGCAGATCGAGGCCTTTGAGTTGGGTTGGCGTGAGGGATCGTTCGAACCGTACTGGGGCAGGGCACTGGACAGCCTGGCCCTCGCCCATCTACATGGCGTGTGGCAGCGAACGTGGGGCGCGCCTACCGACTCCAGTAAGGAGGCAGGCAACGGCGCACCAGGTGAGCCAGCACGATGAGGAAAAAGAAGAGGTTGCGTGGCCACAGCGCTGGCCAGAACAGGCGAAGCGGCCGACGGGGCGGAGGTGACGCCAGACGACCGGCCAGACGACGCATCCAGGTGGCACTGCGTGGCCATTCCAGCAGACGCAACCATTCCGCGGGAATCTGGCCAGGGCCCAGAGTAGCGCCCATGAGTGCCCCGATGATCGCTCCCGTTGTGTCGGCATCGCCTCCCAGGAGGATCACCTCCTCGACGGCTCGACGGAACTCGCCGGGCCAGCGGAGCCAGGCGTAAAGGACCACCGGGACCGTGTGCAGGATGTAGCCCGTCACGCCGCGGGTGAGCCCCAGCGCGGCGGCAAACTCGGCGACGTCGGCCTGCCGAGCCAGGTGCTGCTCGATCTGATCCAGCAGAGTAAGCAGGTCCGCGCTGTCGGCGGCTTCCTGCCGGGCCACGGCCAGGAACGTCTCAGGAGGCAAGCCCTGGGCTCCATGATGGGCTGCCAGGGCGATCCAGCGGGAGGCCAGCTCGGCGCGGCGATCAGTGTGAGTGATTACTGTACAGGCCAGGACGAAGCAGCGCAGCCGTGGGAGATCGTCGCCTAGGAAGACGCCCAGTAGCGCCGCCCGCATCGCGGGACCATTCCCGGCCGAATGCACGCCGCTGTGGGTGGGAGGAAAGCCGAGACACAGCTTGAGGCAGGCCAGCAAAGTCGCCTTTCCGATCCCGGCGGGAACCGTCAGCAACCAGCCGCGCAGCCCCCAGCCCAGCGCCTGGCGAAAACGGACGACATCGGTTCCGGAACGCAGTAGAGCCTGGGCCACCAGGCAGGTGTGCTCGGTGTCGTCGCTCATCATCCCCCAGCCGGGGAGAAAGCGATGCTGCAGCGGCGCCCCGCCGAACAGTGCCCGGGCCCGATTGGGCGAGAGTCCCTCGCGCGGCAGGCCCAGCGCATCGCCGACGGCGGTGCCCAGGATTACTCCTTCGAGAGCGGCAAGTCGGTCCGGCATGGATCACCGGCCAGGTGGCTGGTCTGTGGGGTTCGATGCACAAGGTACAGCTGGTCGCCCTGACCGTCGCGCAGCGTAGCGATGACCGGGGCGGCCAGGGTCGCTCGTTCCGCGCCGGTCACCAGCCACCAACCGGCGGAGGTGGCCTCCATGGTCGTTCGTCGTCGAGCGGTCCTGCCGTAATAGAATAGCAAACCATCGTCCTTGAGCCGGAGCAGGTGCAGCGATTCCGCCTCGGGCACCAACTGGCGCAGCCGGGCGGCCGTCTCAGCGAGCATCCGATCGGCGTTGCGGGCCGGAACCACGACCATCACCCAGGCCAACTTGATGCCGAGCCAGAACAGGCAGCATCCCACCAGAACGGGGCGGGCCGGCAGTCGCAAGCTCACCTGGCCCGCCAGCCAGGCCTCGGCGACCAGGGCGGCCAGGAGCACGATGGCGGGCTGCGCCGGCAAGATGTGGCGGGGACGATGCCCGGGGGCCAGCGTCCAGAAGACGAGCGAGGAGATGGCCCAGACCAGGGCGAGCTGCCACAGAGCGTAGCCGCGCGGGGTAAGCTGGCTGGCAAACGAGGGCCGCAGGGCGACCGGCACCAGGATGGCCCAGGGCAGACAGCCCGCGAGAAAGCCGAGGGGAAACGTCGCCAGTTCGTCCCAGGGATAGGGTCGAGGATGATGCCCGGGCGACAACCGGAGAAAGGCCTCGCGGCTGAGTGTTTCGCCCAGCGGCGCCAGGCCCGTGGAGCGGGCCACCAGCGCCAGCCAGAGGCCGGCCAGACAGACGAGTAGAGTCAGGCCAGTTAGGTGGCGGAGGGAGCAGAGCCGCCGCAGTTCGCCGCGCCAGTAGAGCAGGGGGAGCAAGGTGAGATAGAAGAATCCAGGGGCGGTCCACTTGGTGAAGAAGCCGCCGGTGACGCAGAGAAACGCTCCCAGCCAGGCGCTCCAGCGGTCGGTCTGCAGCGCCTCGTTCAAGAGAAGGAGCGCGGCGGTGACCCAGGCCAGTTGGACCAGATCGATCTCGGCCGAGGGTACCCGGTCGAGCCAAAGTGGACAGCAGGGAAGCATGACGGCGGCGAGCCAGCCAGCGCGGGGTCCCGCGGCTCGAGCGACACTCCACCCGACCAGAGAGATAGCGAGCAGGCCAGCAAGGATGGAGGGGAATCGAGCAGTGAGCGGCGTCACTTCGCCCCAGGGTAGACTGCAAAGGCCGATCAGGGCCGACATGCCCGGTGGCTTGGTGAGATGCGGCTCGCCATAGAGCGAGGGCACCAGCCACTCGCCCGAGTGAAACGCCTCCCAGGCGAGCCGGGCGCGGAGCCCCTCGTTGCGGTAAAGTTCGCCCCCGGTTAGTCCGCCGACCAGCAGTATTCCTACCAGCCCTACCAGGGCGAGCCGACTGGTCAAATCGCACCTCCCTGCACGCGCTGCGACCAGGATCTGGGCCACAGATCGGGGCACTGTACCCCATCCCAGGTCAGGCCGACAAGCCGGGGTCGTTCGTCGAGCCAAGGGCGATTGACGCGCCGGGAGACGGACAGTATAGTTGCTGAGGAAGGCCCCTTAGCCAAGCGGTAAGGCAGTGGATTGCAAATCCGCCACCCCCGGTTCGAATCCGGGAGGGGCCTCTTCAGAAGAGTCAGCGAACTCTTCACTTCCTCACTCTGGTCGCATGGCCGATGCAGCATTGCGCGTAGCGAACCAGGCCTCACACCACGAGCCTGGGAAACGAGCAAGGGCTGCTTCCGCGTGGTACGGAAACAGCCCTTCGACTGAACGCTCGGGTGTTGTTACTTGATGAACAACATCTCACGATAGGTCGGCAACGGCCAGAGATCGTCGGCCACCATGGTCTCCAGAAGGTCAGCCTGTTTGCGGAGGTCTAACATCGGAGCCAGGACGTGGTCGCGGGCATGTTTGGTGTGCGCCAGCGGGTCACCGTCGGCATGGTGGGACAGCGAGTGATCGAGCTTGTCCAGCGCTGCCTGGAAGGCATCGATGGTACCGATCAGCTTGTTCAGCAGCTCGGTTTGACGAGCCGGGACCTTGGCGCCAGCCGACTGCAGCGCGGCGATGGACTGCGCCACCTGGCCCTGATATTTCAGGGCGGCGGGCAGAATCATTGTCCGGGCGATCATGCTGGCGCAACGCGCCTCGATCATCACCGTCTTGACGTAGTTCTCGCAGAGAATCATCGAGCGGCTCTGCAACTCGCGCTCGCTGTAGACCTTGTACTTGGTGAACAGCTCGATCGATTCCTTCTCGAGTACCACACCCAGGGCATCCGGCGTGGTCTTCAGGTTCGGCAGACCGCGCTTCTCGGCCTCGGCGTGCCATTCGGGGGTGTAGTTGTCCCCCAGGAAGAGCACCTTGCGGCTCTCCTTGATCAGGCCCGGCAGCAGGTCCTGGATCGACTTGAGGAGGTCCTTGCCCTCGGCCTTGGCCTTCTCAAGGTGAGTGGCGATGAAGTCAATCGACTCGGCCACGATGGTATTCAGGACCGTGTTGGGACCGCCGATGGAGAACGACGAGCCCACCGCGCGGAACTCGAACTTGTTGCCGGTGAAAGCGAACGGGCTGGTGCGGTTGCGATCGCCAGCGTCCTTGGGCAACTTGGGCAGCACCGTCACGCCCACTTCCATGTGGCCGCCCTGCTTGCTCGACTTCGCGGAGCCCTCGTCCGCCAGCTGATTCATCACGTCCATGAGCTGATCGCCCAGGAAGATCGAGATGATGGCGGGAGGAGCCTCGTTCGCACCCAGGCGGTGATCGTTGGCAGCGCTGGCCACCGAGAGCCGCAGGAGGCGGGAGTACTTGCAGACGGCGCGAATGACGGCGACGCAAAAGACCAGGAACTGGGCGTTATCGTGCGGGGTGCCGCCCGGCTCGAGGAGGTTTTCGCCGGTGTCGGTGGCCATCGACCAGTTGTTGTGCTTGCCCGAGCCATTGATGCCGGCGAACGGCTTCTCGTGGAGGAGGCAGACCAGGTCGTACTTCGGCGCGGTGCGACGAAGGATTTCCATGGTCAACATCTGGTGATCGGTGCCGAGGTTCGAGTCCTCGAAGATGGGAGCGATCTCGTACTGGCTGGGCGCGACCTCGTTGTGCCGGGTCTTGACCGGGACGCCCAGGCTAAAGAGCTGCGCCTCGACGTCGGCCATGCAGGCCAGGACGCGGTCAGGGATGGAGCCGAAGTACTGATCTTCCATCTCCTGGCCCTTGGGGGGCGGAGCGCCGAAGAGAGTGCGACCGGTGGTGATCAGGTCGGGCCGGGCGTAGTAGAAGTGCTTGTCGATGAGGAAGTATTCTTGCTCGGGGCCGACGGTGGTGAAGACCTTCTTGGCCTCGGTGTTGCCGAAGAGACGGACGATACGGAGGGCCTGCTTGGACAGAGCCTCCATCGAACGCAGCAGGGGAGTCTTCTTGTCGAGCGCCTCGCCGGTCCAGCTGATGAAGGCGGTGGGAATGACGAGGGTGGCGCCGTTGGGGCCTTCGATGATGTAGGCGGGGCTAGTGGGGTCCCAGGCGGTGTAGCCACGAGCCTCGAAGGTGGCGCGGAGACCGCCGGAGGGGAAGGAGGAGGCATCGGGTTCGCCTCGTACCAGTTCCTTGCCGCTGAACTCGAGGATGGCCTTGCCGTCGCCCACCGGCTGGAGGAAGCTATCGTGCTTCTCGGCGGTGAGGCCGGTCATGGGATAAAAGAGATGGGTGAAGTGGGTGGCCCCCTTCTCGATGGCCCAGTCCTTCATCGCGGAGGCAACCGAATCGGCGATGGCGGGATCGAGCGGCGCGCCTTGCTTGATGGTGCGCTGCAGGGCCTTGAAGATCGGCTTGGGGAGGCGTTCGCGCTGCACAGCCTCACTAAAAACCAGCTCGCCGAACATATCGCGCAGGTGGCCATCCTTGAAGTTGATGTTCTGCAGCTTGTGCCTGGTGGAGGCAATGGCCTGGATGGCAGCCTGACGTGGGTTGCTACTCATGGAGATTGCTTTCCTTTGGAGAGAGTGCGAGGCCAGGCAAACACCTGAGTACCAGGTGGGACCACCTGCCCGCGGAACAATGATTCAACCACAGAAAACAGGGGAGGATCGCGAAGATCGAGGTCCCGATCCATCCTGGGAAACTCGCCTGCATGGGATGCTCATTAACCTAGAAAGTGAGCATCAGGAAACAAGCACCCGGCTCAGGAGTTCGCCCATCTTGATTGTCCGAATCCAGTGAGCCGGGTGGTGGGGGAGCAAGGGCGGATTGATTCTGGTCAGGGGCCAATGGCGGCCGACCCCTGCTCGCCGGTCCGGATGCGGATGCAATCGAGCAGTGGCAGGACAAAAATCTTCCCGTCGCCGATCTGGCCGTACTCGGGAGTGCGTGCCGCATGGACGATGGCCTCGACCGTCGCATCGACAAAGCTGTCGTTGACGGCGATCTCGAGCTTGAGCTTGGGAAGCAGACGGACCTCAATCTCGGTGCTGCGGTAGACCTCCGTGCCGCCCTTCTGACGACCGCAGCCACGTACGTCCGTGACGGTCATCAGGTACACATCCTTCTCATTCAGCGCGCGTTGCACCGCCTCGAGTCGCTCCGGGCGAATGATCGCAACGATCAATTTCATGGATAGGTTTTCCTACGAGTGAGGCCGACAGAGACAGGCAAGGTTGGTGTCGCTTCGGCCAGGATTCGGAGAGAGTTAAGGAAGATGGCCAGCATGATCGGGGTACTCCGCCCTATGCGATCCACCCCCGAGCGTGCCCGGGGGTGGAGGAGTGCAGGGAACCCCGACCAGGCTCAGTTCTCGATCTTGGCCGAGATCTTTTGCCCCTTGAGGTTACTGGTGAAGACCCGCTCGAGGACGGTAGCCATGGTGCTGCGGTCGCCGCCGCGGAAGCGGAAGCGGTTGCCGGACACCGTGGTCAGGTACGGGTAGATGGCGCGGAGATCCGACGACAGCGTCCCGCCCGTCTTGTACATCGCCGACCAGGCAGCCATGACATCGTTGGGGTTGGCCCCCTCGAGCACGACCGAGAACCGACCCGCGCCATTAGGCGGCACGTTGGCAGCGCGAGGCTCGGGCAGCCGCGTTTCGGGGACCACATCGTAGGCGGTGCCAAAATCGAAGCCGACTTCGCCGTGCTCCGAACGATCCAGGCCGATCGATTCTTCCTCAGGGCTCAGCGTGAAGCCGAAGAGGAGGTCGATGACCTTGACCAGGACCACCGTGACGACAATTGAGTAGACGATGGCAACGCCAGCGGCCACCGCCTGGTTCTTGAACAGCTCGGCGCCGCCGTCGGCACCCAGCGGGTTGATGGCCTTGCTAGCGAAGATGCCGGTAAGCAACGCGCCGAGCAGACCGCCGATGCCGTGAACGCCGAAGGCGTCGAGCGAGTCATCGTAGCCAAACACGCTCTTGAGCATGACAAACGTGTAGCAGACCAGGCTGGCCGCCGCACCGATGATAAGACCGCTGATGGGGCTGACGAAGCCGGAAGCCGGGGTGACCGCCACGAGGCCAGCGACGATGCCAGTGGCGAGGCCCAGGCCAGTCGGCTTGCCGCGATGGAGCCACTCGATGAGAGCCCAGGTCAGGCCGGCAGCCGCGGCTGCACACTGGGTGGCGGTGAAGGCCGAAGCACCCAGGTGGAACAGCTTGCCGTTGTCGTTGCCGGTGCTGCAACCGAGACCGCTACCACCATTGAAGCCGAACCAGCCGAACCACAGCAGGCCAGCGCCGAAGAGTGCCAGGACGATGCTGTTGGGATGCATGGCGTGCTCGGGGTAGCCGATGCGTTTGCGGAGGCAGAGGATGGCCGCCAGAGCCGAGAAGCCCGCCGAGATGTGTACGACGGTGCCACCCGCGAAGTCGAGTGCTCCCATCTTGCCGAGGAAGCCAAGCGCGCCGAACTTGTTCGCATCTTCCGGGGTCGGAGTTGGACCATAAGCCCAGACCCAGTGAGCCAGCGGGTTGTAGACGATCAGCCCCCACAGGAGGATGAACAGGCAGTACGGGCCAAAGCGGACGCGCTCAGCGATGGCTCCGCTGATCAGAGCGGGGGTAATGATGGCGAACATCCCCTGGTACATGCAGTGCACATAGATGGGGATCTTCGAGTCGGCGAAGAGGTCGCCGGGGCTAACACCGGACAGACCGAGGTAGGCGGGATCCCAGCCTAAATAGCCCAGGTAGGATCCCTTGACGCCGAAGGCCATCGAGTAGCCCACGAGGACCCACTGGATGCCGATGATGGCCAGGGCAATCATACTGTGCATCATCGTGCCCAGGATGTTCTTGGAGCGGACCAGACCGCCGTAGAACAGAGCCAGGCCGGGAGTCATCAGCATAACCAGGCCGCAGGAAACGAGCATCCAGGCGGTGTCACCGGAATCGGCAGTCGGAGGAGCAGGGGTGGGACTGGGAGGCGCCGGCGCGGCAGCCTTGTCCTTGTCGGCCGGAGCAGCATCGGCGAAGGCAACACTCCCTAACATGCCGAGTGAGGTCAGGGTGAGCAAAGCAATGAAGGCAACTCTCATCATGAAAAGCACTCCTTCGAGCCAGCGGCAATATGCACGCTTGCTGCTCATTGGCGGGGGCACCGCACAACCGGGGAGAGGGATTGGACCCGAATGCCTTGACAGGAGCGAAAATCGTACCAATCTACCCGATTTTCCGAGTATTGACGTAAGATAATGGGGATAAGCAAGATGCGGCTATGATGAGCGGATGGGTTGTCGTCGCAGCTTGCCCAAGGTGCCAGCAAGCCCTGCGCAGAAGCTATGCAAACCAGAGGGGAGGAGTGGGAATGGCCTTCGGATTTTGGTCCAAACGAACGCAGGCGATGGCATCAAAAGGATGCCACCGCCTGCGGATCACTTCACCCGGATCAGGAACGGGGGAGGATTACTTCTTGTTCTCTGCCTTGGGCTCGGCAGCATTGCCGTTCTTCTTCTCTTCTTCCGCCGGGGTGTCATCCGAGACCTTGATGGTCAGCTGGAAGCCGAAGTCCTTCTTCGACACACCCTTGAACGGCTCCTTGTAGCTGATCCACAGCGGATCGAGGCCTTCCGGAGAGAACTCGGCCGACGGGGCCTTGCCGCAGAGACCCTTGCCCGAGCAGGCCGAGACGCGGAAGGTCTGGTGCAGCTTGTACTTGCCGGCCAGAACGTTCACGCTCACGGGGCCATTGCGGTCGTTGACCGACAGATTGTCGCCATTGGCCACCGCGTGCGGCTCAACCGACAGCGTCAGGATCGGGGAGGTTTCGCAGACGACGGCGGCGTTGGCATCGGAGAAGCTGGCGGTGCCGCCCTTGCAGTGGCTGCGCAGCACACCCACAACCCGGCCTTCCATCGTCAGCTTGGCCCGCTTCACCTTGGGGTTGTCGAAGTTGATCTCGAAGCACTGATCGAGATCAGCAGCCATGCTGGCGGTCGACCCCTTGGGGACGGCGTAAGCCACGGCCAGCCCGGTCAGGGTGACCACGATGGTGTCCGAGCTGGGCTGCTGGACGTCCACGGTGCCGCCACCGGTGTGGGTGCAGCCGCAACGCTCCGGCGTCGCATGCCCGTGGCGAGACCCGAGGGTGATGGAAACCGGCGGGGTGGACGGCTCGGCCGGCTTGACGATGATGTTCACCGGAGTGCCGGGAGCAATTTTCTTGGTCGTCTCCTGGCCGATTACCTGCCCGGGGACGAGGGCCAGCATCGAGGCCAGACCACCGAGCACCATGGAACGACGCGACAAACGGCTACCTACCTGGAACATGCGCTCAAAACCTCCCTGCGAGCGTTCTTGCGAATCAGCTCTTCTTCCCTGATTGTCTCGAGAGTCAATCCATGACTCTCGAGGTACCCAAAACCACTGAAATACCCTGGAGAGGATTTTCGTGACTTACCACCGAACCGTCAGGTCGATGGCACCCAGCAGGAGCTGGTTCTTGGTGTTGTTGTCGAACGGCAGACCTCGGTTGGCGATGTCGTACCGGACTTCGGAGCGGAGGATCACATCGTTGGTGAACTTGTAGGTCAGTCCCGCGGTGAAGCTGGTGTAGAAGGCATCCACACCGGTCCGCTGGCCCTGCATGTCCTCGAAGTTCTCGTACCGCAGGATCACGGTCGTCTTCGGATCCACCGTCCAGAAGAGATAGTGGGCGAGGGCGTACCAGTGGGCGGTTCCGTAGCCCTGCGAGTTAAAGATGCCAGGCACGTTGTTCTGGTACCCATAGATCGCCTCCATATCGTAGATGAGACGCGGGTTGATAATGTGGGTCCAGACAATGTCGAAGGCGTTCATGTTGGTACGACCGCCAGCCTCGTCGATGGTAGCCACACCGGGGACATCGAACTTGTCGTTCTGGTCGAAGTTCGGGTCGCCCAGGCTGGTGGCCAGCGTCACGGTGTTCTTGCCACCACCAGGCTGAGTCCACTTGACGTTGCCAACGAAGCGCCAGTTTCTCGCCGGATCGCCCCAGTACACGTCGTTACCGTTGACCGCCATCAGCACCGCCGACCACTCCGAATCGAAGGTGATGTAGGCACCAACACCACAGTGGGTGAACGGAGGGCACCAGTTGAAGGCATACGAGCGGGAGATCAACGGAGTGCTGACGGCTTCGATGCTTTCCATACCCCAGGGGGTGTAGAAGCGACCGACGCGGAACTCGGTCCCCTTGAAGAACTCGGGCACGTATGCGCTCAGGTACTGCTGAACCAGATCTACACCGTAGATGTTCTGGTAGTTCGTCCCGTACGGGTCAGTGGAAGGATCCCACGAGGAGTTCAGCAGCTGACTGTTCCACAACCCTCGTGGCAACGTGTAGCGGTAGTCGGAACCGATCAGGAAATCGAGCTGGAAGCCCCAGCTAGGATCGGTCGTGCCGCTGGTGGCCAGGCTGCGACCCAGGCGGATCCAGCCCTGCTGAAACAGAGCGTTGTTCGGGCGATCGTTCCAGGTGATCGGGCTGTTGTTGTTGGCAGCGGATGAGGGCGTGAAGGATGCATTCATCCAGCCGGTCATGAAGATACGGTTGCCATCCATGAAGGAACCCAGCGCGGTGCCTTGCAAGGTCTTCATGAAGAAGCGGCGATCCACCGCGGCAGATGCTGACGAGACGGTAGCCGCCTCGGCTCCACGGCCTGCCGGCGTGGGAAGCAAGGATGCATCGACCGCAACCGGATTCACCCCATCTCCCTCGGTGGCATTGGAAGCCGGAGTGTTGGATGGCTGAAACAAAGTAGACACGGTAAGAGTAACGGGCCCCTCCTCTGCCTGTGCAGGTTCAGGTGCACTGGTGGGGGATGCCGGCGGGGCTGTCAACAGCGGCGCCGGTGGGGCTGTCAACAGTGGCGCCGGAGGGGCGGTCGGCAGCGTTGCCGGGGGGGCCGTCGGCACCTGGGGTGGCGGGGTTGGCTGGGTTGCCGGAACCGCTTCCACAGGACTGGAAAGCTGTGGCGGTGGCGGCAAGGATCCGATGGGCGGAAGTGGCTCCCCTGGGACTTGGCCCAGCGATAGGAGCACCGATAATGATAAGGCCTCGAACATTTCAACTCCCCTGCATCCAGTACGTTGACTGGCGCTCCCTGGCACCGGACCACTGAGCGGATCAGGGACAAGCGCCAACAAAGATTGAGCGAACTCGGGGAGAGTCTGGTTCGCTGATCTCCGGGCGGGTTGCCGTGCCGTGCAGCCGGTTACCCTGTTGTTTCAGACGGAACGCCTGACGTCCCTGTCTGGCGCATCCCATCCTGTAAGTTTGCCGGGGGGCAGGATAACTGAAGGGCAACCCCTTCAGTCCATCCCGCACTCAGCGGACAAACCATGCGAGTAGTCAGTCTGGCTGGCTCGTTGAAGCTCTTGTGCAGAGGTTATTTCGGATATCTGGAACGACCTGCTTGAATCAACAAGAGCGATATTCTCCGTAGGACAGACGTGATCAGCAGGTTCTGGAAAATCGGAAAAGCGGATACTTTTGGCGCATTAGGAGAATGGGCCATCCTCTGATCAGATGTCGAAGTACAGGGCGAACTCGTAGGGATGAGGCCGGAGGCGGATGGCTTCCACCTCCTTTTCGCGCTTGTACCAGATCCAGGTGTCGATGACGTCGCTGGTGAAGACCTCGCCTTGCAGCAGGAACTCATGGTCGCGCTGAAGGTTGTCGAGGGCTTCTTCCAGCGCCTGGGGCGTCTTGGGAAGCTTGCCCATCTCCTCAGATTCCAGATCGTAAATATCCTTGTCGAGCGGTTCGCCGGGGTTGATCTTGTTCTTGATGCCGTCGAGCATGGCCATGAGCATGGCGGCGAAGGCGAGGTAAGGATTGGACGAAGCGTCCGGCAGGCGGAACTCGATGCGTTTACTGCGCCAGTGCGGCGAATAGACCGGGATCCGAATGGCTGCCGAGCGGTTACGTCGGCTGTAGGCGAGGTTGTTGGGTGCCTCGTACCCGGGGGTGAGCCGTTTGTAGCTGTTGGTGGTGGGATTGGTGATGGCGCACAGCGCGGGGGCATGGCGGAGCAGACCACCGATAGCGTACAGGGCCATCTCGGAGAGGCCAGCATAGCCCGAGCCGGCGAAGAGGTTCTTTCCGTCCTTCCACAGTGAGGTGTGGACGTGCATCCCAGTGCCGTTGTCGAGAAACAGCGGCTTGGGCATGAAGGTGGCGGTCTTGCCGTACTTCCGCGCCACGTTCTTGACGATGTACTTGTACTTGAGCACGTTGTCGGCCATTTCGACGAGCGGGGCATACTTCATGTCGATCTCGCCCTGGCCCCCCGTGGCCACTTCGTGATGGTGCGCCTCGATCTTCAGACCGCACTCGATCATCGTCAGCATCATCTCGGAGCGCAGGTCGTGCATAGCGTCCGAGGGCGGGCAGGGGAAGTGGCCTTCCTTGTAGCGCAACTTGTAGCCGAGATTGGGCTTCTCGTCGCGGCCGGTGTTCCAGGCCCCTTCGACCGAGTCGAGGAAGTAGTAGCCGGCAAACTGGGTCTGATCGTAGCGCACGTCGTCGAAGATGAAGAACTCGACCTCGGGACCGAACTGCGCAGTGTCCGCGATACCGGTGGACTTCATGTAGTTGACTGCCTTGCGTGCGACATTGCGCGGATCGCGGGTGTAATCCTCCTTCGTTAGCGGATCCTGAATGTTGCAGATCATCGTCAGAGTCCGATCGCGCGTAAACGGATCGATAAAGGCGGTATCGGGAACCGGGACGACGAGCATGTCGGATTCGTTGATCGCCTGCCAGCCACGGATGGAGGAGCCATCGATGCCCAGCCCATCCTCGAAGACGTGTTCGTCGAGCGCCTCGGCGGGGATGGTGAAGTGCTGCCACAACCCCGGGAAGTCCATGAACCGCATGTCGATGGCCCGGATCTCCTTTTCGCGAATCAGGGCAAGGACTTCCTTCGGCGTCATGGATCTTCCCTCTCTGGCTCTGCACACCCGGCTCTGACGAAAGAGATGTTATAGAACCCGCGCCGTCCCTCGCCATGCGGAGGTTAGCGCCAGGGCAGATGATCCAGGTCCACGTTGCCGCCGCTCAGGATCAGGCCCACGCGCGACAAACCGTCCAGGCTTCGGAAGCGCTGGCCGAGGACGGCGGCGAGGACCGTGGCCGCACTCGGTTCGATGAGGAGTTTGGCGCGCTCCCAGGCCAGACGCATGGCGGCCACGATCTCCGTATCCGAGACGGTAATAACCTCGGCCAGGCGTCTGTGAAGGATGGGCCAGGTCAGTTGGCCGAGGCTGGTGAGCAAGCCATCGGCGATGGTGTTGGGGCCCGGTTGTGGCAGGCGAGTACCGGCGGCGAAGGAGCGGGCGGCGTCGTCGGCTCCGGCGGGCTCGGCAGCGAAGATGCGCGGCGCGGGACGAGCGGCCTCTGCGGCCAGGCAGGTTCCGCCAGCCAGCCCCCCACCCCCCACCGGAACGATGACAGCCTCCAGCCCCTCCACCTGTTCGAGCAGTTCCAGTAGCGCGGTGCCCTGTCCCAGGATGACCCGCGCATCGTCGTAGGGATGCACCAGTGTGGCGCCGGTTTCTGCCATGACCTGGGCAGCAGTGGCTTCCCGGGCGGCCTGGGTCGGCTCGCAGAGGAGGATGCGTCCGCCATACTCGGCGACGGCGCGCTGCTTAATGGCCGAGGCGGTCCGGGGCATGACGATGTGGGCGGGGATGCCTCGCAGGCGCGCGGCCAGCGCCAGGGCGCCGGCGTGGTTTCCCGAGCTATGCGTCACCACACCGTGTTTCGCCTGCTCGGCGGGGAGGGTGGCAATGGCATGGGCCGCGCCACGGAACTTGAACGCGCCGGCCTTCTGCAGGTGTTCGCACTTGAAGAAGAGACGTCGGCCCGCCAACCGATCCAGCGTGGAGCAGGTGGCCACGGGCGTCTGATGCACCACGCCGCGTATCCGCGCCGCGGCCGCTCGCACCCCATCCAGGTGGAGATCACTGGCATCCATGGCCAGTGCCTCCGTGCGACTCGGTGGGTTCGGCCTGACGGTACAACCCCCGGTCGCGAATGAACACCTCGACGCTGCGGGGCACCAGGTAGCGGATGGAGCGTTGCTCGCGCACTCGTTGTCTCAGGTCGCGGCTGGAGATTTCGATCAGGGGCGCCTGGACGATGCGCACCTCGGGAGAGCGGTCGGCGGGAAGGCCCAGGCGCTCGCCCAGGGTGCGGGCATCGAGGACGGGCACCCCGGGGCGAGGCATGACCAACAGGCCAGCGCGGGCCACCACGCCCTGGGGATCGTGCCAGGTGGGCAGATCAGCCAGCGAGTCGCCTCCGATGATCAGGTGAAAGCGATGCTGCGGATACTCGTCGCGGAGCTGAGCCAGGGTGTCGACGGTGTAGCTGGGCCCGTGGCGATCCTTTTCGCGCTCGTCGATGCGGAAGGCGGCGTGCCCCGCCAGGGCCAGCGCCAGCATCTCGACGCGGATGTCGAAGCGCGAGATGATCTGCCCCCGCTTTTGCGGAGGTCGTGGAGCGGGCAAGAACCAGACCTCGTCCAGCCCGCCCTGCTCGCGGGCCTGCTCGGCCAGGATGAGATGGCCCTGATGGACCGGATCGAAGGTGCCGCCAAAAATGCCAATCTGCATGACCATCGCCTCGAAGGACCGGGGCCGCCCTTCTCATCAGGGTAGGGGGGCGGAGGCGGTACCGTCCACCAGGTGGCGGTCGAGTACGGTAGCGAGGTCATCCAGGTCGATCGGTTTGACCAGGTATTCGTTGAAGCCGACCTCACGCGCCTTCAGGCGATCCTCGGGTTGGCTGTAACCGGTGAGTGCAACCAGCAGCAGGCCGTTGCCGCCAGGAAGACGGCGAATGGCCTGAGCCAGCTGGAAGCCATCCATGCCGGGTAAGCCTATGTCGATGATGACAGCATCAGGTCCCCCCTCGGCCAGAAGGGCCAGAGCGCCGGGGCCGTCACCCACACCAACCACCTCATGCCCCCACAGGCGCAGAAGATCGACCATCATGCGCCGACTATCGAGGTTGTCCTCAACCAGGAGCAAGCGTCGCCCGTTACGGTGTGAAGGGCGCGTCTTCAGGGGTGTCAGGCGATCCGACGACAAGGGCAGCCGGATCTCGAACAGGCTGCCCTTACCCAGGCCATCGCTCTCGACACGGACCGAACCGCCGTGGAGTTCAACCAGCTGTCGCACGATGCTCAGTCCCAGCCCCAACCCTCCTTCAGTGCGGGCCAGGGTGGCATGTGCCTGGGTGAACGGCTCGAAGATGCGCTGGAGCATGTCGGGAGCGATGCCCCGGCCGTTGTCGCGCACAGCCAGACAGGCCACGCCCAGCTCGCAGGCCAGATGTACCTCGATGCGGCCTCCCGGCTCGGTGTAGCGGGCGGCGTTGGTCAGCAGGTTTCCCACCACCTGGGCCAGGCGGGTTCCATCGCCGTTCACCACCACCTCCGGGAGGTCTAACCGCTGATGTAGCTCATGGTTGCGCTCGGTCAGCAGCGGGCGAGCCACCTCGACGGCATCGCGGATGACCTCGATCAGATCGATGGGGGTGATCTGAAGTTGCACCCGGCCGTGCGAGATGCGCGACAGATCGAGCAGGTCGTCCAGCAGGCGCGTGAGATGACGGCCCTGGCGTTCGATCATGCTGCGCTGAAACTCGTGGTTGCTGCTCAGCGAATCGCTCAGGCGCATGGCCTCGGCCGCCGCCAGGATCGGCGCGAGCGGGTTGCGTAGTTCGTGGGCCAGCATGGCAAGAAACTGATCGCGATAGCGGAGTGCTTCACGTGCCTCGTCGAACAGGCGGGCGTTCTCCAGTGCCAGCGCCGCGCGATCGGCAAGGTTCTGACCGAGTGTCTGCTCGTTGACTCCATAGCTCCGACCACTCTGGCTATCGACGAAGGTGATTGCCCCGAGGGTGCGACCATGGGCGGTCATCGGAACGATCATGAATGATCGACAGCTCAGTTCTCGCACCACGGCCCCCTGATCGGGGTGGAGAGCCAGCGCCTGGATTTCCGATTCAACGGGAGCGGGAAACACCTGGAGCCAGCGAGTGCGTAGTACCCGAGCGAGGCCACAGCTGGCGGAACTGGGCAGCGAGAAGTGGCCATTGAGCGCGGGGGCGAGGGCTTCCTTGTCGAGGCGAGGCTGGCCGACGGCGTAGCGCCGGACCTGGATGTCGTCGGCGACCGGGGTCTGCAGCAGGTCGATCACACACCAGTCAGCCAGGTGATGCACGGCCAGGCGCGCCAGGGTGGCCAGGATGGTTTCGGAGTTGAGAGAGCGTGCGAGTTCCTTGCTGGCCTCAGCGAGAAAGCCCATGGCCTCAGCCATCTGCTTGCGTGCGCTGATGTCGCGCAGGGTGGCCAGCAGCGCCGGGGCGCCTTCCCACTCCACCTTCACCGCGCGCAACTCGGCCACCTGCAACGGCTCGCCGGGCCGATGCGGCGCCAGATCGATCTCCGCGCATTCTCCGTGGGTAAGCGGCTGGCCGAACATGGCGCCCATCAGTTCCTCGGCGGGGCGGTCGAGCATGGCGGCGGCCGAGTGGTTGCAGTAGGCGATGACCCCATCGGGCCGCAGCACCAGTACGCCGTCGGCTGTCTTCTCGACCAATTCCCGGAACCGCGATTCTCCCGGGGAGATCGGGTTGGCTGGATGCTGGCTCATGCGTCCACCCTCCATCCCTGGTTGGTCAGGTGCCGTGGCCTGGGTGGTCGATGGGAGTGTCGTCCCGGAACAACGCGCCGATCCGTTCAGCCTCGTCCATCGTCCGGTAGGTGAACTGTCCGGACAGGATGCCCGTGATGGTGCGGAACGGCTTGCCGATGTGCATGCCATTCCCATCGATGGTGAATTCACGGATGTCCTTGTCGTGGCTCGACCCACGCATCTTCAGCACAGTCAGGCCTCGTCGCATCTCGCCATACATCTCGACGTAGCGAAGCAGGATGATCGAATCGGTCAGAGTCGAAATGTGCGTCTCGGTAATGGAGGAGCCCCCCAGAAGCGAGGACGAGGTGGCCGTGAACAGGCCGGCGACATTGAGGTCCTTGATGTGCGAGGTCAACCCGATGGCGAACTCGCGGAACGACTTGACGGTGGCGACGCGCTCCAGAGCGGAGAGACTGTCCACGGCGACGCGCTGGGGACGAAACTCGTCCATCGTTCGCTTGATGCTGATCAGGTGGTCTTCAAGGCTGCAAATCTCGGGGTAATCGCAGTTAACGCGGAGGAGCCCCTGGCGTTCCATCTCCTCGAAGTCGATGCCCCAGCCCGCCGCGTTGCGAAATAGCTGATCGCGGCTTTCTTCAAAGGCGAACAGCAGGCTGCGCTGGCCGGCATTAATCCCGCCAGCAATGAACTGGGTGGTGACCAGGGTCTTGCCCGTGCCGGTCGCTCCGGAAAGCAGGATGATCGAATCGCGGAAGAAGCCGCCACCACACATTTGGTCCAGTTCGGGGATCCCGGAACTGACGCGGAGGGCCGACGACTTTTGCTTCAGCTCTATGGCCGACAGGGGAATGACGACCAGGCCCTGCTCGGAGTTGATGGTGAACGGGAACTCGCCCTTCTGGTGGTGGGCGCCGCGAATCTTCAGGATCTCCAGGGAACGACGCCGTTTCTCGGCCTCGAGGGTGTTGCGCAAGATCACCACGTTATCGGTGACGAACTCCTCGATACCATACCGGGAGATGGGACCATGATCGTCCGAGCGCTCGGCCGTGACCAGCGCGGTGACACCCATTTGCTTGAGCGCGGTGACAATGCGGAACAGTTCGAGGCGAATGGCGGCGCTGGGCTCGAGCTGGGTGAAGATGCCGCCCAGCGAGTCGATGGCCACACGACGGGCGCCGACCCGGCGCACGGCGTTTTCGATCCGCACGAGCAGAGCGCTGAGGTCGTAGGCACCAGCGATCACATCAGGCTGTTCTACTCGCGGGGAAACATCGACGAACGCCCACTGGCCGCGTTCTTCCCAGGCGGGGATGTTCCAGCCGAATCCGGCCATGTTAGCCCGAATGGCCTCGGGGGTTTCCTCGAAGGTGACAAACACGCCAGGTTGGTGGTATTGCTCGATGCCGGCGCCGAGGAACTGGCAGGCAAACACGGTTTTCGCGCTGCCGGAGGTGCCGGAGATGAGTGTGGCCCGCCCTTCGGGCAGGCCTCCCAGGGTGATCAGGTCGAATCCAGGTATGCCGGTAGGAAGCTTGTTCATGGTCGCAGGTAGCACTTCGTTGGGCTAGTCAGGGGGGCCGTCCATGGGTTGAAGTTCGAGCCCCTGAAGGACCATCCGGGTATCGGACAGATCTCCAATGATCCGTCGCAGAGGTCGGGGCAGTTCACGAATGACCGTGGGAGTGGCCAGGATGCGGGCTTCCTCGGCGCGTTCTGGGGCTTCGAGCACATCAATGACTTCCAGGCGGCATGCCTCACCCAGCTGGTTGTGGCAGATCCGCTCCAGATTATCAATCGCCCGGAGAGAGCGGGGCGTCTTTCCGGTGATGAACAACTTGAGGTGATACCTCTCCATGGGACGTCCCGCGTTTTCGCTTCAGGAAGAGGTGGTTATTCTATGCTGCCGATAAAACGATGCAAGTTGTCCCATAAGTTCGACCAGCAGAATGCGCCCTTCCTCAAGGTAGGGTTGGATCTTACGTGGAGGATACTGGTTGCGCCGGGAATGAATCGCCTGAGTGTACAGGTCGATCACGTCGCGCGGGCTGGCCCCGGCGTGGCCGAGGCGGCCGGCCAACTCGCGGAGGCGGTTCGAGGTCTGGTTTTCAATGCGGTAGGTGCGTTGCTCCAGCGCCAGGTCGAGCAGCTCACCAAAGGCCTGGCCCCAGGTGGCCAGCAGAGCAGGTTGCCGTATTCCCACAGGTTGATCTTCGCGTGAGGGGGGCGATAGAGACACGACCTGGCGGAGTTCGGCCACCTCGGCGCGGAGGGAACTGAGCAGACTGGCCTGGGCGGCAGCATCTTGCACCTGGGCAGCTCGCAGCTGGGTGATGTCCCGCAGCACGACCAGGACCCCTTCCTGGGACGGTTGCACACTCAGACGGATCCAGCAGGAAGAAGCCGGTAAAAACCGCTCGACCTCCTGAAGGGAGACAGCCTCCTGGTCGATTTCCGGTACCAGTTGGCCGAGATCGACGCCGTCCAGTGGCGCGGTTGCCGGACCGAGGAAGCGAGCCGCCGAAGGATTATTATAGAACAGATCTCCTTCCTGGCTGAAGCCTAGGTACCCATCGGGTGAATCATCGAGGAGGGCGGTGAGTCGCAAATGGTCCTGACTCCGCGCCTGATCCACAAGGTGGAAGGTGGTCCCGTTCTCGTGGGACAACAGGATCAGCACCGTGTTGAGCACTTGTAGCCGGGAGACACGGGCCACGAATCGGCGCTGTTCAGCTCCGGTGCCCCAGGTGTACTCGTGGACGAACGAGAGACATGTTCTCTGAAGCACCTCGCGAAGTTTCTGAGTAAAACGCTCAGTCTCGGTGGATTCCGGGCCGAAATAATGCGAGCAGACCTGGAAGTAGCAGGTGCCCTCAAACAGTGGCTCCGCATCGGTCTGATTGTGCCGCGCAAACCTACACCAGGCCTCATTGACCAGCAAAATGGTGCCGTCGGTATCGAGCACCGCGATGTGTGCGTGTAACCCCTCGAACAGTTTGCGCAGCAGCGCCAGGGTGACGCGATCCATCTGTGGTGGCGACCGGCTGAGCAGCAGGTGTACCACCTCTAGCAGTGCGACTCCCTCGATATCCCGAGTGACGACCTGTCCAGGGCCAGACAGTTCGCCCTCACCCAGAAGAATCACCGGGAGGTGTTCGAGAATCGGTTCGGCACGCATCAGACGCACGACCGACGCCAGCTGTCCCTCAACAATCACCAGGCGCACCGGCAGCATGGCCTGGCGCAAGGCATCCTCGGCGGTGTCCACCCGGAGGACAACGTAGCCAACGGAGCGGAGCATTCGTTCCACCTGAGCACCCAGGACGGTGTTCTGGCAGGCGAGAAGCACAAACGTGAGAGGAGGGGCCATTTCTTAATTGCCTGGGGCGGGCATCTCCTGCCTGGCTGCTCGATGGCGCCTCAGAGTCATCCAGTGAATGAGGGGCTATAGTAGTGTTAGCCTGGGACGGTCCCCGAAGACAAGGGGGCTGCTCAGACGGGAGCTGAGGCCAGCCGGTGGATGGCGGGGGTGATGCCCTCCGGATCGTGGAAGATGGCCGACCCGGCGACCAGCACGCGCGCCCCGGCCTGGACGACCTGCGGTGCGGTGGTGGCGTCGATGCCACCATCGACCTCCAACTCGATGTTAGCATGTGAGGCATCGATCATCTGGCGCAGCCGGCGAATCTTGCCGAGCGTCGAGGGGATGAAGGCTTGGCCGCCGAAGCCTGGATTGACCGTCATCACCAGGACCAGATCGACATCGCCAAGGATCTCGGCCAGCATCACCGGCGAGGTGGCTGGGTTGAGCACCACGCCCACCTTCTTGCCCAGGTCGCGGATGTGCTGCAGCGTGCGATGCAGGTTGGTGGCGTTTTCCACGTGGACCTGCAGCGTGTCAGCGCCGGAGTTGGCGAAGGCATCGAGGTAGCGGTCTGGCTCTTCAATCATGAGATGCACCTCGAGTGGCAGGCGCGTGATGGGTCGCAGCGCCTGGACCACGATGGGCCCCATGGTGATGTTCGGGACGAAGTGCCCGTCCATCACATCGATATGGATGCGATCGGCGCCGGCCTGTTCAGCCTCGCGCACCTGGTCGCCGAGACGGGCGAAATCGGCGGCCAGAATCGACGGAGCAATCTTGATGGGAACCATGGGTTTCTCCTAGGCGTGAATGCTGCGGGCCATCACCTGCGCCACCGCCATGCTTTCGCGGAAGGCAGGGTCGCGCTCGCGGTCGGACAGTTGCCGGCCGATCAGATCGACGGCATTGTGCGGTGGCACGGTAATGGTGCGAGGAGCGACGTCGGCCCCCTCGACCTTCATCACCAGCCGGCGTGTCTCTTCTCCCTCGGGAGTGACATCGACGGTGACGGGTCGGCCATCCAGCACGGTCTCGAAGCGAACGCGGCGAATAGAAGGAGGATCGCTCTCGATGCGGCGGATGCGCACCCGGGCTTCGCCGCGCGGGGTGAGAAAGCGCCAGGACATCTCGAACCCTGGCGACACGATTCCGTTCTGGACGCGCCAGCCCAGACGGCGAGTCAGCCAGCTGGCCAGCATCCAGGCGCGGACGACGGTGTGCGGCCCGTGGTCGATGTCGATCTCGCGGATGGCCTCGATGGCGCCGGGGGCGGACGATTCGTCGAGCGCCTGGGTGAGCAGCCGGCGCCAGTGTTTCAGGCGGCGCCAGTTGAGGTCGGAAGCGACGCGCCACTGGCCTCCTGGCCGTTCCATTTGCTCCAGCCACGAGGCGGTGGCGGACACGCCGCGCGCGGGTTCGGGCCAGCCCACGCTGTCGTAGATGATCTGCTGGGCAGTGTCGCCCAGTTCGTGCAGCAGGCCACCGGCGAACGGAGGGGGGATGGGAGCATCCCACCAGACGTTGATGGGCAGATCGCCGATGAGCAACGAGCGGACGGCGAAGGGAAGCCGATCGACAAAGCCGCCTCCGGCATGCAGCGTGACCATCTCGACGCAGACGTGCTGCTTGCCGGTGCCCACGGGACGCACGGTGACTCGCGAGGTCAGCTCGCGATCCGGGCCCGGTTCGCCTACCAGAAGAATCGTCCGAGTTGGATGCACCGCGGTGATGTTGGTGACCTGCTCGTGGACGGCGATGGAGCTTTCGAGGCTGTTGCAGAAGATGACGAGGTTCGACATACGCGCGCGCTGGAGGGGGGCCGACCCTGCTCCCTGCAGCGCCTTCATGTGCTTGTTCAGCTCGCGCTCGACGTCGCGCAGAGGAACGAGGAAGTTGGCCAGCATGGAGGATGCTCCGGGGTCACAGGGTGCGCCATTGCCGGCCGTCCGGCTGAATGATCCGATCGGCCTCGACGGGGCCCCAGGTGCCGCATTGATACTCGGGCAGGTCGCGCACGCGCTGCATCTGCCAGTGATCGATGATGGGCATGACGAACTTCCAGGCGGCCTCAACGGCATCCTTGCGGAGGAAGAGCGTGGCATCGCCGGCCATCACGTCGAGGATGAGTCGCTCGTAGGCCTCGGGTGGCGTGCCGCCTAGGCTGGCGCTGTAGTTGAACTCCATCTGCACGGGGTAGATGCGCACCTTGGGACCGGGCAGCTTCGAAGCAATGCGCATCGCCATGCCTTCCTCGGGCTGCACGCGCAGCGAGAGGACGGTCGGTTCCAGGGGCACCTCGGGGCTCTGGTTGAAGAGCACCTGCGGCACCTCCTTGAACTGAATGGCCACCTCGCTGGAGCGTTTCGGCAGGCGCTTGCCCGTGCGGAGGTAGAACGGCACGCCGGACCAGCGCCAGTTGTCGATGAAGAGCTTCATCGCCACGAAGGTTTCCGTGGTGGAGTTGACCGACTCCTGGGGTAACGGTTTACCCATCGAGGCGAACGAATCGCGCACCTCCTTGCGGTAGCCAGGCACGCGACGGCCGTGCATGTCGCCCTCGATGTACTGACCGCGAACGACGTTGTGTTCGATGTCGTGGGTGGTCATGGGGCGCAAACAGTTGAGCACGCCCGACTTGGCATCGCGGACGACGTCGGGGGCCAGCGACCAGGGCGGCTCCATGGCCACGACGCAGAGCACCTGCAACATGTGGTTTTGCAGCATGTCGCGCATCGCGCCGACGCTCTCGTAATAACCGGCGCGGGTGCCAGTCACAGCGCCGGATTCGGGGTCATACTGCACCAGCCCCTCTTCCTCGGCGACGGTGATCTGGACGTGGTCGATGTACTTGGTGTTCCACAGCGGCTCGAAGATGGAGTTGGCGAACCGCAGGACGAGGAGGTTCTGGACCGTCTCCTTGCCCAGGTAGTGATCGATACGGTAGGTCTGCGATTCGTCGAACGTCTGAGCCACCGTCGAGATCACCTGCTGGGCCGAATCGAGGTCGCGGCCGATCGGTTTCTCGACGATAACGCGGGAGAACGAGTGCAACTCGGACGGATCGCGGACCAGGCCCGAGCTTTTCAGGTGGGCGACGCACATGCCGACGAGCTGCGGCGGCACCGCCAGGTAGAAGACGCGCGAGCCAGGGATGCCGAACTGCTGATCGACGGCTTCCAGCCGGGCCTTGAGCTGATCGTAGGCGCGAGCATCGTTGAAGCTGCCGGGGACGAAGAACAACGACCGGGCGAAGTCTCCCCAGTGGTCCTCATCGAGCGGCTGCCGCGAGAAGCGCTGAATGCCGACGCGGGCGCGGTTGCGCAGGTACTCGTCCGGGTCGCCCTCGATGGGCCCCTCGGCCGGCAGTCCGAACCCCATGACGGCGAAGTGCGACGGCAGAGCCCCATCGACATTGAGGTTGTACACCGCCGGGAGCAGCTTCCGCCAGGAGAGATCACCCGCGGCGCCGAAGATGACGAGCTGGCACGACTGCGGCACGAGGGAGCGCAGAGGATTGGCCAGGGGATCGTTCGCCATTCGAGATCTCCGAAGGGAGGGAGTCAGGGACCAGGATCGCCCACGGCGTCGTTGCGGCGACGCTCCTCGAGCAAGGTGAAATCGCGGGCCTCGTCGCCGATCAGGACGATGCTGGCCATGTCGAGGAACAGGCCGGTGCCGACCACGCCGGGGATGTGGACCAGGTCGCGTTCAAGCCGGGCGGGGTCCTCCATCGGCGACACGACCGCATCGATGATGGCGTTGCCGTTATCAGACAGGACGAGCCGTCCTTCCCGGGTGTAGGGCACGCCCGAAAGCCCCAGGGCGGCCAGGCGATGCAGGACGAGGGGCACCGCGAAGGGTATGGTCTCGATGGGCAGCTTGCCGCGTGAGCCGAGCGTGTGAACCGATTTTTCCTTGCCCACCACAATGATCAGCCGGCGCGAGGCGGCCGCTACAATCTTTTCGCGGACGAGAGCCCGGCCGTAGCCCTTGATCAGGTTCAGTTCGAGATCGACCTCGTCGGCGCCGTCCACCGTCAGGGCCAGGGGAAGGTGATCGTCGAGAGTGACGAGGGGAATCCCCAGGCTGCGGGCCAGTTCCTCGGAGGCATGCGAGGTGGGGACGCCCTGCACGCGAAATCCCTGTCGGACGCGATCGGCCAGCCGGTGGATGAACTGGGTAGCGGCTCGCCCCGTCCCCAACCCCACGACGTCGCCGTCCTGCACGAAATCCAGGGCACGGTCGAAGATGTTCATGGGTCAGTTCCTGGTGCAGGGCAGATCGGGCATCGCACGGCCATTATCGTCGGGCGCGGCAGTTTTGTCTCGCCTGATCAGACGAGCAAGCGCAAGGTCAGGTCGCGGAGGGCCGCCAGGCCAGCGGCGAGGTCCGCCCCCAGATGTATGCGAAGGAGCCGTCGGCCGCGCTGGGCCAGCACGTCGAAATCGCCCAGTGCCTGGGCCAGGTGCAGCGCGCCCAGGGTATACTTCTGGCCGGGGATGGGGACATCCTCGGATTCGTCGGCGGTCAGTTGCAGGAAGAGCCCCGAGGCAGGACCGCCCTTGTGGAGCTGGCCGGTGGAGTGCAGCAGGCGCGGGCTGAAGCCGAGCATGGTGGCGACCTGACGGCGGTCGCGGATGGCCTGGCGCAGGTCGGTCAGTGGGGCGCGAGTCTGCGGCGTGGCAGGGAGAAAGGCGTTGAGCGCCAGATAGTCGCCCGGTTGCAGCCGGGCCAGGTGGGCGCGAAGCAACGCCTCGACCGTACGGCTTCCGGCGCTGGCGGCAAGCAAGGCCTCGGCGTTGTGCGGATCGGCGAACAGCGAGAGGCCGCCTTCCTGGGCCAGGTGTTGCTCGGAAGGCAGGCCTCCCGAGCTCTCCCAGGTATCCGCCCGAGCTCGCGCCGCCACCTTCGAGGCTTCGACGTCAGGCATGTTGAACGGGTTGATCCCCAGGACGGCGCCAGCGACGGCGGTAGCCATCTGCCAGCGGAACATCTCCTGCCCCAGGTCGAGCTTGTCGTGCATGGTGATGCGAATGACCGGATGCCCCGCTTTTTCGAGGGCATCGAGGCTGGCGCGATACTCGGGCGGCTGCGACTGGAGCAGGCTGATGGAGACGAAGACCCGGTCGGAGCCATAGACGCCGGGCGCGCCAGGCTTCTCGCCGTCGATGACGACTATGCCCTGGCCAGCCTTACCAGTCGATTCGCTGACCAGTTGTTCCAGCCAGGGACCGAACGAGGCCAGGACCGGGTCGAGGATCAGGGTCAACTTGTCGCGGCCAGCGCGGGCCAGTGAGCCCAGGGTCACCCCCAGGCGCACGCCGGGGTTCAGCTCCGGCGGCACACACGAGGCGCAGGAATGCACCATCTGCAGAGTGGTTTCGAGCAGAGGAGAGGTCTGCACCCCCAGGAGCGAGGCCGGGAGCATGCCGAGGTTGGAGAGCGAGGCGAACCTTCCGCTGGTGGCGGGCCAGCTGAACGCGATGTGGCGGAAGCGTTCGGCCTTGGCTCGCACATGCAGGCGCGTTTTCGGATCGGTGATGGCGAGAAAGTGCCCGCCGGCCTTCTCGAAGCCGACCGCGCGGCGGACGCGTTCAAAGAAGAACTGAAACAGGGCGTTGGTCTCCACCGTGCCACCCGACTTGCTCGAGACGATGAACAGGGTGCGAGCCGGCTCGATGGCGCTGGCCACCGCCAGGACCTCGGCGGGGGCGATGGAGTCGAGAACGACCATGTCGGGACAGCCGGGTGCCGGGCCAAACAGGCGGGCGAAGACCTCGGGGCTGAGGGCAGATCCGCCCATGCCCAGCACCACCACATGGCGATAGCCTGCCTGGCGAAGTGATTCTGCCAGGGCGGCGTGCGCAGTCTGCTGATCGAGCTGCGACTCAGGCGCGTGCAGCCAGCCCAGCCAGGTGCCCTCGTCAGTGCCGGTCCACAACGAGGCATCGCCATTCCAGAGTCGGCGCACCTTGCCCTCGACCCGCCAGGTTTCCAGCGTGCGTGTCACTGCCGGGGCATATTCGCCCAGGGCGAACGTCTGGGGGTCGAGCGCGGCGTTGAGCTGCGTCTGGCGTTTGCGCTCGACGGCGGCCAGGAGACGGTCGAACGGTTCGCAAAAGCGGGCGATGCCATCGGCCAGGAGACTGGCGGTGGCTTCCTGCAATGGCAGGCCGGCCTCGGCGAGAATCTGCACCATCTCCCGGGCGTGGTCGAGGTTCTCGGCCCAGTTCTCCGTCAAGCTGGGCCGCACCTTACCTCCCTCCTTGAAGGCGACGTAGGTCTCGGAAGGGATGGTATTGACCGTGTCGGGGCCGATTAGCTCCTCGACGTAGACGGTCCGGGAATAGCGTGGGTTCTTGGTGCCAGTGGAGGCCCACAGCAGACGCTGCGGATAGGCGCCACTGGCAGCAAGTTTTTGCCAGCGCTCGGAAGCGACCAGGGCACGGTAGCGCGCGTAGGCGAGCCGGGCGTTGGCGATGGCCACCTTGCCGATGAGGGGTTTGAGTTTGCGTCGGCGCTCGGCATCGTTGCTTTCATCCAGCAACTTTTCCAGCTGAGCATCGACCAGGGTGTCGATGCGGCTGATGAAGAAGCTGGCCACGCTGGCTACCTTCGCCACCTCGCCGCCCTTCGCGCCGTAGGCTTCCAGCCCGGCCATGTAGGCGTCGGCCACCTGCTCGTAGATGGCGACGTCAAACAGCAATGTCGCGTTGACGCTGATGCCCTCGGCCACCAACTGACGGATGGCAGGAATGCCTGCGGGCGTGGCGGGCACCTTGATCATCAGGTTGTCGCGGCGCACGTCGGAGTGGAGCCGGCGGGCTTCCTCGAGCGTGGCCCGAGTGTCTCCGGCGAGGTAGGGCGACACCTCGAGTGACACGTAGCCGTCGCGCCCGCCGGTTCGGATGTACACGGGGTAGAGGATGTCGGCTGCTAGCTGAATGTCCTGAATGGCCAGGCGCTCGTAGAGATCCTGTGAGGTCTCCACGCCCATGGCAATGAGTGCCTTCAGCGCCTGGTCGTAGTCGCTACTACCAGCGATGGCTTTTTCAAAGATGGCGGGGTTAGAGGTGACGCCTGTAAGACCATCGCGCTCGACCATGTGGGCGAGTTCACCCGAGATGATCAACCCCCGGCGGATGTTGTCGAACCAGATCGACTGCCCATACTTCTGGACCTCAAGGAGGGGGTTCGCCATCACCGTATCCTGCTGGGAAGGAAGAAGGTACCACCAGGCTAGGATGGGGATATCGGCGAGGAGGGTTAATGTCCAGCGGGAGGAGCCTGCCCGATGCCCAGGCAGGCCTCCCAGGTGGTAGCATTGTCAGGCCGGAGGCGCCATCGCAGCCATCCGATTTTCCATCTCTTCAGGAGAGACTTCCTCGATGTGGGTCGAGATCCACCAGGTGTTACCCCAGGCATCCTTCACGCCGCCGGATCGATCGCCGTAGAACTGGTTCTCGACCGGACGTAGCGCGGTGGCTCCAGCCGCCAGTGCCCGGGCGTAGGTGGCGTCCACGTCGGGCACATACACGTATAGCCCCGATGTGACTGGCCCCCACTCTTCGCAGGCTTCGCCTATCATCAGCTTCGAGTCGCCCAGCTGCATCTCCGCGTGCATGATGCTTCCGTCGGGACCAGGCAGATGGAAAATCTCCACTGCGTGAAAGGTGGCCTTCAGAAACTCCATGAGCTTCCCGACATCTCGGGCGACGAGGTAGGGGGTGATGCTGTGGAATCCTTCGGGCACTGGCTTGACAGTCATCGCGCGTTCTCTCCTTCAGGCTGGGAAGGCAGTCCCATACCATGAATGGGCGGTTCGGAGCAAGGTCCGTAGGTGGGTGGTCTGGCCGCCGCGGAGGGGTAGATCCAATCACTGGGCGGGCTTCAGTCGAAGGCCGCGCGGCACCAGCCATCGTTCGATGATCTCGAAGAATTCCTGGACCAGCAAGGCCAGGACGACGGCGGGCAGGGCGCCTTCGAGGATGAGTCGATAATCGTTCTTGTCGAGGCCAGACAGGATGGCCTGGCCGTAGCCGCCCGCGCCAATGAGGGCGCCCAGTGTGGCGAAGCCGACGTTGATCACGGCGGCGGTTTTGATGCCGGCCAGGATGCTGCGCGAGGCCATCGGAAGCTCGATCAGCCGCAGCCTGTCCCAGGGAGACAACCCCAAGGCCAGGGCCGATTCGCGGATGCTCAGGGGGATGTCGGTCAGGCCCACGCAGGTGTTCCGCACGATGGGAAGCAAACTGTAGACGTAGAGGGCGATGACGGCGGGGAGCGTGCCGATGGCCGGAAGCTTGCCCACCAGCGGAAGCGAGCCGATGTAGGCCAGGACGACGATGAGCAGACTTAAGAGGGCAAGAGCAGGCACCGTCTGGACGATGCCGACCAGTCCCAGCACGATCTTGCCCAGTCGCGGACGCCGAGCGGCGAGGATGCCTAGTGGGATGGCCGTGGCCAGGGCCAGGGCGAGCGAGGTTCCAACGAGGAGCAGATGTTGCACGGTGGCGCGGTAGATGCGCCGGGTACGCGTCTCGGCCTCGACGGTTACTTCAACGTTGAGGTGGTCCCTGAGGAAGTCAGCCGCCACCACGGTTTCGGGGATGCGATCGACGTCGACGCGCAGATTCATTTCCTGCATCGAGCGCTCATCAATCTGCCCCTGCAGACGCAGAGCGGCAGCGATGGCGCGCGGGGCTTTCTGGCGCAGGTCGGCCCGGTAGAGCAGGACGGCATCGTATGCGGGGAAATAAGCGCGATCGTCGACCAGCACGCGCAGGCCATAGCGGAGAATCTGGGCGTCAGTGGTGTAGAGATCGATGACGTCCAGTGAACCATGCACCAGCGCCTGGTAGGCCAGGCCG
The DNA here is from genome assembly GCA_046350255.1 of Gemmataceae bacterium. Lineage (GTDB taxonomy): Bacteria > Planctomycetota > Planctomycetia > Gemmatales > Gemmataceae > CALDUY01. Next base: position 48,995 of record JAXMAV010000019.1, on the reverse strand, counting down.
TGATCCATGCCGCGCGGCGTCTCGAAGGGGAGGTTGTAGCGCCGTTTCAGGCCGTGCCAGCCGTCGCCGCGCTCGATGAAGGGATGGCTCAGCCCCAGGCGGAGTGTGGGATGGCGGGCGAGATCGGACAGGGTACGGATGCCGTGTTCGCGCGCGACCGACTCGCGCATCCCCAGCGCGTAGTTATTGCGGAAGCCCAGGGGCTCGCTGACCTCCAGGCCGCGCTGGGCCAGCGCCTGGCGCAGCTGGGCCGGGGTGCGGATCTTTTCCTCGGCCAGGATCTCCTGCGTCAGAGTGCCGGTGTACTCGACGTAGGCGTCCAGCTCGCCAGAGAGCAACCCCTGCCATGTCTTGCTGGTGTCGCCCAGGCGTTCGTGATGGACGGCGGTGGCACCGCTGGAAATGGCCAGGTGACGGACGAGGTCACCCAGGATGACCGACTCGGCGAATGCCTTGGAGCCGACATGGACCACCGGCTGCGTGTCGGGCTCGGCGGAGCAGCCCAGGCAGCCGACGACCAGTAGCGCCCAGAACGGACGGGGCATGTCACATCGCTCCCAGGGGCCGCTGTGCAGTGATGAACCGCGTGACGAAATCGTCGGCTGGCGCGTTGATCAGCATGGGGAATGGCGATTGCTGCACGATGCGTCCCTCGCGGAGCAAGACGATGTCGTCGCCCAGGTAGCCGGCCTCGGCCAGGTCGTGCGTCACCAGGACGACCGTCTTGCGCAGCCGCTGGAAGATGCCGCGCAAGTCGTCGTGCAGCTCGTGGCGGATCAGCGGGTCGAGCGCGCCGAACGGTTCGTCAAGCAGGAGCAGCTGGGGGTCAAGCATCAACGCGCGCATGAGGCTGACGCGCTGGCGTTGGCCGCCGGAAAGCTGCACAGGGTAGAGCGGTAGCCGATCGACCGGCAGGTGCGTCAGTTCGAGCAGGGTGTCGAGACGTACCTGGATGCGTGTCGGCGACCAGCCCAGTCGGCGGGCCATGAGAGTGATGTTGCCCGCTGCGGTGAGATGAGGAAACAGGCCGCCATCTTGCACGACGAAGCCGATGAGCTGGCGAAGGCGCGAGGCACTCTGCGGGGTGACCAGCTCGTCGCGGAAGAGGACGCGGCCGGCATCGGGCTGCACCAGACCGACCATCAGGCGGAGCAGGGTGGACTTGCCACACCCGGAGGGGCCGATGAGGACGGTGGTCCGGCCCTCGGCGATGGCCAGATTGATGGGGTGGATGGCCGTCGCGCCGCCGTACGATTTGCTGACTCCCTCCAGCTTCAGCATCGCCGTCGATTCCTCCAGATCGCGCCACGGGCCGCCCTGAGAGTCAGGGTACGACCTGCACACCCTTCCAGAAGGCAACATACCCGGCGATCTGTCGGGCGGCCTCCTTGGGGGTGGGGTAGAACCAGGCGGCGTTGGGGTTCCGCTGGCCGTTTACCTCAAGGTGATAATAGCTGCAGGTACCCTTCCACGAACACTCGGTGTGGTGGTTGCTCTCGTGGAAGAACTCGCATTTCAGGGCCGTCGGCGGAAAGTAATGGTTGCCCTCGACCACGACCGTGGTGTCACTTTCAGCGAGGACAGCGCCGTTCCAGATCGCCTTCATGGTGGTGTCTCCTTCATGGGCGCCTCATTTATAGGCGCTGTCACGGCGGCGAGGTGCCGGACGTTGGTAAGAAGATGGGCGCTCATGGCATCCATGGCCGCTGGCTCGTCGTGTCGGCGCACCGCCTCGAGGATGACAGCGTGATGCTCGAGCGCCAGTAGCGCCCCATGACGGCCCAGGGTGCGGCGGCGACTTTCGATGAGCAGCTCCTGAATGGGGGCCAGCACCAGGCCGAAGAAGGGGTTACCGCTGGCCTCGGCGAGGATGGCATGAAACTCCAGATCGGCCCGGACCTGCTCTTCGAGGCGGGCCTGGGGCGCGGCCAGTTCACGCTGAGTCTGCTCCAGGCGCGTCAGATGCTCCATCGTGCGATGCTTCGCCGCCAGGCCGGCGATAGTGGTCTCCAGAGGCAGGCGCACCTCGGCCAGGTGGCGCAGGTCGATTTCCGCATGGCGCAGCAGGTGCTGAAAGCCCTGGGTGATCAGGCGGCCCGATGGCGCTTCGACCCGGGTGCCCGAGCCATGCACGCTGCGCACCAGGCCGAGACTGGCCAGGCGGCTGATCGCCTCGCGGACCACGCTACGACTGACGCCCATCTCCGCCGCGATGACGCGCTCGGCCGGAAGCTGGTGGCCGGGCGCCATTTCGCCAGAGAGGATCTGCCTCTCGAAATGCTCCACGATCTCCCGAACGCGATCCACCCCGGCCACGCCGGTCCTCCCTTTCTTCCTGCTCCCCGACCGTTCGGAGGCGGACACGACCTTACTCAAGATCGAGGTCGCGGTAGTGGCCCTGGGCATCGAGCTGCGTCCCCCAAACCTTGTGCGACCCCTGATGCTCGGAAGGACCAAAGGTGATCTTGGTACCCACGGCCAGATCGAGATCGCGGATCTGCTCCAGGCCCTCGATGAGACGATCAGTGGTGAGCTGAGGTCCTGCGCGACGCAGGCCTTCGACCAGGATGCGACCGACGAGGTAGCCTTCCAGCGAGACGAACCCAGGCGGCTCGGCCGAGGCGTACCGCGTCATCTGCCGGCGGTATTCGATCACTCCCGTGGCGTTGGAGGTCGGGTGCGGCACCACCTGGGTGACGATCACGCCCGAGGTATACTGTGGCCCCGCCTGCTTCAACTCATCGGCCAGCGGCACGCTACCCACGAACGAGACGTTGGTAAACAGCGGGGTGAATTTGGCGTCGCGGATCGCCTGGATGAAGCGAGCGGCGGGTCGGTAGGTGGCGACCATGACCACGGCGCGGATGCGATCACGGGCTGCCAGGATAGTCTGCACCGCCTTGTTCACGTCGCTGGCGTTCCGTTCGTACCCCACGCGGAGGAGGGTGTCTGGCATCCCTCCCAGCTTGCGCATGGCCCGGGCGACGCCCTCGAACCCGGATTCTCCGTAGCTGTCGTTCTGTGCGAAGACGGCGATTGACCCCGGAGGCAGGCCGCGCACCTTCACCAGGTACTGCACGATGGCGGCTGTCTCCTCGGCGTAGCTGGCGCGGTAGTTGAACACGAAGCGGTTGGGAGGATCCTCGCGCAGGTGGCGGGCCCCGGTGTAGGCGCCAAACAGCAGACGTTCCGAGCGACTGATGAGAGGCAGAGCCGCCTCGGTGGTGGGGGTGCCGACGTTCCCCACGAAGGCGAACACGTCGTTCTCGTCGAGCAGGCGCTGGACATTGGCGGCGGCGCGGTCGGGCTCGTAGCCATCGTCCAGAGCGATGAGTCGGATCTGCCGGCCGTGGACCGGGGCAGTCTCGTTGACATGCTTGAAGCAGGCTTCCAGTCCCGTCTGCATCGCCCGGCCCAGTTCGCGGGTGGTGCCGGTGAACGGTCCGCTCATCCCCAGCAGAATCTCGGAGGCAGTCACGCCCGGAGCCGTGGCTCCAGCGCCGGCCGACCCGCGCGGTCGGCGGGCTCCCCACACGGCGAGGCCGGCCAGACTGCCCACCAGAGCGACACCGCCAGCCAGCAACCAGCCCCGACGAGAGACGGAAGCCTCCTCGTGGGATAGCGGTAGAGCGCGGCGTTCCTCGATGCGCGAGGACCGACCGCGATCGCTGATGGTTTCTCCGGAGCGCAATACGCGCACCAGGGCGGCGTACAGCTCGCCAGCAGTCGCGAACCGTTCTTCGGGCCGATGGCTCATCGCCTGGCGCACTACCTGCTCGATCGCCTCTGCGACGGGGCCCGGCAGGTCGGTGAGCGCCATGGGGTCGGGCGGCTGGCTCAGCTGCTTGACCAGGGTGGTGCGAAGCCCCTCGTCGCGGTAGGGAGGCCGTCCCGTGAAGAGGAAGTAGACGATGGCGCCCAGGGAGTAAATGTCGGCCCGGGCATCGACGGTGCTACCCTCCAGCTGTTCCGGGGCGGAGTAGCCCAGGGTGCCGAGCATGGCGCCTTCGCGAGTGAGGCCGGGCTGCGAGGTGCGGCCTTCCTCGCGCACCATTTTTCCCAGGCCAAAGTCGAGGATCTTGACGATGGGCCGATGGCTGCCCGTCATCTGCGTGACCAGAATGTTGGCCGGCTTGAGATCACGATGAATGACCTGGGCCTGGTGAGCAGCCAGGACACCCGAGCAGATTTGCTCGAGCAGGTCGAGCACCAACTCGGGAGCCAGACGTCCGCGAAGGTGGACGAACTCTTCGAGATTTTCGCCGCGCAGGTATTCCATGACCATGAAATGCAGCGGGGAGGGCTGGCCTCCAGCCGGAGGGGCAGGCATCATCTCCGTCCCAAAATCGATGATCTGGACGATGTTGGGATGGTGCAACTGGCTAAGCAGGCGCGCCTCGCGGAAGAAGCGGTCGAATGCCGTCTCGGGCAGGTATCGTTCCAGGGCGATGGTCTTGACGGCGACGTGGCGACCCAGGGCGATCTGCACGGCGCGGTAGACCACGCCCATGCCACCCTCGCCAATGCGGCCCTCGATCTGGTAGGCCTGGCGCAGCACCTTGCCGACCAGCGGATCCTGAGCGACCAGCGGCGCGTAACTTCCCGTGGGGCCATCGGACGGATCGTGCATGCGAGTGTGGTCGTCCGACGGAGTCATAGTGGTGGATATCCCGAGGGAAAGGCCGCCAAGGTTCTTCCCCCTATCCTACCTGCGCATTTCCCGACCCACCAGTCACCGTCGAAAAGTCGCCTCTTGAGATCAGGGGCCGGGCCGGTAGCGTGCCAGGACGGCATCGGCGGTTCGAGTGGTTTCGGCATCATCGTTGGCTGCGAGGCTGGCCAGGCAGTGTCGGACCTTGCGATCGGAGAGCCGGAGGAAATACCGGCCGATCTGCACGTCGCGCTCCACCTCGCTGGCGTGGCCGTTGCCGACGGTCAACAGGCTATCGACGCGCGCCAGCACGCAGGCCGAGGCATAGATCTCGCAGGCGGCATCGGCGAGGCGTTCCTGCACATACTGACGGAAGAGAATATTCTCGCGGTGCTGGATGAGTGCCTTCTGCACGGCGAGGCTGAAATCGCGGATGCGAGCGCCGAGGCCCCGGGCGATCTCGCGCAGCGAGCTGCTGCGGACAGGCACGTCGGGGGTGCTGATGCGCGACCACAGCTGGTTGCCGCCGAAGCTGAGCAGGGTGGACAGGTCGCGGATGGGGTGCGACAGGGCATCCTTGACCTTGAGGAACTGATCGGCCACAGGCTTGATTCCGACCATGGCGATGAAGGCGCGGAGGACGTCGTTGGCGCCCTCGCCGACCAGGTTGAGGCGGGCGTCGCGCATCCAGCGTTCGTACGGTTCGTCGAAGAAGAAGCCCTTGCCGCCGTGGATCTGCATGGTGTCGTTGACGATCTGCCAAAGCGCATCGGTGGACCAGACCTTGAGCATGGCGGTTTCGAGCATGTAGTCCTCGAAGCCGCGATCGATGAAGCTGGCGCACTCAGCGGTGGCGGCCTCCATGGCGAAGGCGTAGGCGGCCATGAAGGCGATCTTCTTCTTGACCAGCTCGAAGTCGGCCAGAGGCTGCTCGAACTGCACCCGGCGCAGGGCGTGCTGTGAGGCGGCCTCGACGCAGGCCTTGGCGACGCCGGTGCAGGAGGCACCAAACGTGGTGCGGCCGAAATCGAGGACCGTCAGTGCGACGCGCAGCCCCTTACCCTGGGCGCCCAGGATGTTCTCCTTCGGGACGAACATGTTCTCGAAGGCGAGCCGCCCGGTCGCCGTACCGCGGATGGAGTTCTTGGCCATGCGCTTTTCGACGACCTGGAACCCTGGCATGTCGGGTGTGACGAGAAAGGCGGTGATCTCCTTCTTCTTGTTGGGTCCGGTCCCGGGAGTGCGGGCCATGACCGTCAGGACGTCGGCGATACCGCCGTTGGTGATCCAGCGCTTGGTGCCCTGGAGGATGAAGCCGGAGCCATCGGGCGTCGGCGTAGCCGTTGTCTGGACGTTCGAGGCATCGGAGCCAGCTTCGACCTCGGTGAGGGCAAAGGCGGCCAGCTTTTCGCCGCTGACCAGGGGGGGAAGCCAGCGTTGCTTCTGCGCCTCGGTGCCGAAGAGGAGCAGGGCGCGGATGCCGATGGAATGATGCGCGTTGACGAACACGGCGGTGGAAGCGCAGTGGCCGCCGATGATCTCCATGATGCGGGTGTAGGCCAGCTGACCGAAACCGCGGCCGCCGAACTCGGGAGGAGCGGTCATGCCGAGCACGCCCAGCCGACCGAGTCCCTCGATGACGCTGGCCGGGATCTCGGCCTCGCGGTCGATTCGGGCAGCGTCGATGTTGTCACGACAGAAGGTACGCACCTGCTCCATGGCCTGGCGCGTCGGCTCGACCTCGCTGGGCTGAAGCTGGGGGTAGGGAAACAGGAGAGCGGCGTTGAACTGTCCGAAAAAGAGTCCCTTGGCGAAACCGAGACTCTGCGGACCGGAGAACAGCAACTCCTCGGCCTGTTTCCTCTGCTGCTCGACCTGCGCGGCGGTGAGAGCCATGACCATCCCCCTGTCTTGAATGGGGCCCTGGAGGTGTGAAGGGACTGCATCCTGCCACTTTCATTTTATCCGGTTGCTCGCGCCGACGGGAGTTGAAAGGCGCGAGGGGACCAGGGTGGGCCGTCTGGCGCTCCGCTGGCGGCTGGCTGGTCGTGGAAGTAGCATGAGCCGCAGGAGGATTCGATGCGCCAGATCGCGATACTTGCACCCGAGTTGGCTCGCCCGTTCTCGGACTACCTGCTCACCCAGGAGATCGAGACGGAGTTGCTCCCCGATGGGAACCAGATGGGGGTCTGGGTGCGCGACGAGGACCAACTCGAGCGCGCTCGGCAGGAGCTGGCGACGTTTCAGGCCAATCCAGGCGATCCGCGCTATCTCAAGGCGACGGCCGTGGCCCGGACGCTGCGCGTTGAGGAGGATCGCGTCGAGGAGGAGTACCATCGCCGACAGGCGCAGTTCAACGACCAGATGCGCGAGCCGGGTTTCGTCGATCTGCACACGCTGACGTTCGGGCTGATTGTGATCAGCACGTTGTTGACGTTTGCCTCAGGGTTCGGCAGCCTGACGTCGCCGGTGACGCGCACGTTGGAGATCGCCCCGATCGAGGTCGATGGCCAGTTCATTCGCTGGGAGGGCCTTCGTGCCATCGAGCGCGGTGAGGTCTGGCGGCTGGTGACGCCCATTTTCCTGCACTTCGACCTGCTGCACCTGGTGTTCAACATGCTGATGCTACACTCGCTGGGCGGACTCGTCGAGCGCCGGCGTGGCTGGTGGCGATTCCTGCTGCTGGTACTGGTGCTGGCGGTCGGCTCCAACCTGGCGGAGTATTACATCGAGTGGTCGCCGGCGCAGAGTGGGCTGATCCAGTGGAAGGAAAACCCGCAGTTCGGCGGGATGTCGGGCGTGCTGTACGGGCTATTCGGCTTCGCGTGGATGCGCGGACGGTTCGCCCCCCAGCAAGGGATGGAACTTACCAGCCAGACGGTGATCGTGATGCTGGTGTGGTTCGTTCTGTGCCTCGCCGGGATCGTCGGCGCGGTGGCGAACATGGCCCACGCGGGAGGCCTGGTCGTGGGAGTCGCGCTGGGTGCGACCGCGCTGGTGTGGCCATCGTCCCGGCGTTCGGGCTAGGGCGTCACTGGGCCAGCTGCGAGGGCGGTACCTTCGCGGTGTCGGTCAGCCCCTGGTGGATCTTGCTGCCGTTGACCTCCAGCGTGAAGTAGTCTTGCCCGCTCGGCATCTCGAATTCGAGGTAGCCGGACAGCCCGGTGTCGCTGAAGTCCTTCACGGTGCGGCCCGCGCTGTCGAGGATCTTCGCGCGGTCGGCGATGCGAGCGTTGCGATCGACCACCTCGGCGAAGATGTCGTGCAGGTCGCGCATCTCGGCGGCGATCTTGTGGTCCCACAGATCGACGTCGGTCCCGGTGTCGAGGTCGTCCAGCTCTTCCATCTGCTCCTCGTTGACGCTGGACCCCACGCCGATGAGGACACATTTGAGTGGACGGCGCTTGCGGGCGGCGATGTCGCGTGCCAGAGTGCGCGAAAACTGTTTCACCGCCTCCAGGTCGTGGATTTCTCCGTCGGTGATGAAGGTGTAGAAGCCCCACGGCGCATCGGCGAAGCGGTCGACGAAGTAGCGAACGGCGGGCAAGAGCTGAGTGCCGGTGCCGAAGTTGCGGGGCGGACCAAAGATGTGGTTGCGGGCCTGGTCGGCGGTGAGATCGCCGACCACCTCGACCTGGCTGCCGCCTGGACCGGTCGCCCAGTAGATGCAGGTGGTGCCGCCGTCGGCGTCGAGCTTGCTGGCGAGGTGATGGCAGATTTTCTGTGCCACCGGCGTCACCTGGTTCTGCGCTGGCTTCTTACCGCCGAAGAAGCTGGCGAGGAAGCCGCCCCTGCCACCCGAGGAGACGCCGTACGACTCGCTCATGGAGCCTGACCCATCGAGGGCCACGCCGGTCTGCGTGCCCTCGCGCGTCGGCTCCATGAGGATCGTCGCCACGACGCGGACGCGGCCTCCGGATGCCGGGTAGACGTTCACCTCTCCAAACGGCTCGACCACTTTCTTCAGCTGCATGAGCGATCTCCCCGGTCAATCCCTGGAGGAATCGAGGTCGATGCCCGGGGCATCTTTCTCGAACTCCAGCGGCAGATTCTTCCACTCGGCGTTGGCGTCGTCGTCCTCGTCCACGGGCAAGGCGTCGATCACCTCGGGCTCGGTGGAAGAGGGCGAGGCCGGCGGCGCGGCCGGGCTGGTAGCGTGCGTCGAGGCGGGCGGCTGAAATCCATCGGCCAGGGCCTGGTGGATGCGGGCGCCCTGAACCTCAAGCGTGAAATACTGTGCGCTGGAGTCGATCTCGAAATCGAGGAAGGCGGGGAGCCCGACGCCGCTGTAGTCCTTGACGACGCGGCCCTGCGGATCGAGGATGCGCCCCGCCTCGGCGACCCGGGCGTTGCGATCGACCACCTCGGCGAAGATCTCCTCCAGCACGCGCATCTCGCTGGCGATCTTGTGATCCCACAGGTCGATGTCGGTGCCGGTGTCGAGATCGTCGAGCGCTTCCATCTGATACTCGGCGATGTCGGGGCCAATGCCGATCAGCACCAGCTTGAGCGGAGACCGTCGGCCGGCCGCGATGTCCTGGGCCAGGCGCTTGCTGTAGGCGAGTACCTCGTCGAGGTCGTGTAGCTCGCCGTCGGTGACGAAGACGTAGAAACCCCACGGGGCGGTCTTGAACCGTTCGACGAAGTAGCGAACGGCGGGCAGGAGTCGGGTGCCGGTGCCGAAGTCGCGGGGTGGGCCGAAGGTGTGCTTCTCGGCCTCGTCAGCGGAGAAGTCGCCGACCACCTCAATCTGGCCGCCATCGGGGCCGACGGCCCAGTAGATGCAGGTGGTGCCGTGGTCAGCGTCGAGATTGCGGGCGAGGTAGGCGCAGACCTTTTGCGCGACCGGGGTGATCTCGTTTGTCGGCTTTTTGGTGGCGAAGATGGGCGACAGTGGCCGGCCACCTCCCTCCAGGCCGTACAGCTTGCGCATCGATCCCGAGCCATCCAGGGCGATGCCGGTCTGAGCACCTTCGCGGTGTGGCTGCATGAGGATGGTGGCGGTCACGCGGACCTGGCCGGCGGCGCCAGGACGGACGTTAACCTCGCCAAAGGGATCGACGACGTGCCTGAGCTGCGACATGAGAGCGTTCTCCCCGGGTGGGTGACAAGGGATAGTTCGTCGGCTCGTCGGAGCTATTTTAATCCACCCCAGAGCCGTGGCGATGAACAATCCTGCAAGTCGGGCCGATCACAGGGTGGGGCCGATCGCCCAGGTGGCGAACTCTTCCTCGCCGACGCCGGCCAGTTCGCTCTTGGTTTTCTTGCCGCTGGCCACGGCCAGGATCTCCTCGAAGATCTGTTCGCCGACCTTCTCAACCGGAGTGCCATCGAGGATGACACCGGCGTTGATGTCCATGTCGTCGCTCATGTGCTCGAACAGTGGCGTGTTGGTGGCCACCTTGATCGAGGGGGCCGGCTTGCAGCCAAAGACCGAGCCTCGCCCGGTGGTGAAGACCAGGACGTTGGCGCCGCCTGCCACGATGCCGGTCATGCTAACGGGGTCGTATCCCGGGGTGTCCATGACGACGAAGCCGCGAGCCTTGACCGGTTCGGCATAGTGAACCACGTCGGTCATGGCGGTGCTGCCCGCCTTGGCGATGGCTCCCAGGGACTTTTCGTAGATGGTGGTCAGCCCGCCTTCCTTGTTGCCCGGCGACGGGTTGTTGTTAATCTCGGCACCGAAGATGCCGGTGTACCACTCCCACCAGCGGATGCGTTCGATGAGCTTCTCTCCCACCTCGCGCGAGATGGCTCGGCGGGTGAGCAGGTGCTCGGCCCCGTAGATTTCGGGTGTTTCGCCGAGAATGGAGGTGCCGCCCTGCTGCACGAGCAGGTCGCTGGCGACGCCCAGGGCGGGGTTAGCGGTAACGCCGCTGTTACCGTCGGACCCGCCGCAGTTGGTGCCGAGGATGATCTTGTCGGCGGTCAGCGAGACGCGCCGAGTGTCGTTGACGCGCGGCAATAGCTCGGCGATGGCGCGGACGCCGGCCTCGACTGCCTTGCCGATGCCGCCACACTCCTGAATGGACAGCGTGATGGGCGCCTTGCGGGTGCCGTTGAGCTGCAGCAGATGCTCGCCCTCGATGAGATGCAGCGCCTGCCCGGTCTCGCAGCCCAGGCCGAGGATGATGTAGGCCGCCACGTTGGCATGGCGTGCGAAGCCAGCCAGGGTACGGTCGAGCTGGCGATGATCGGCCCCATCGTACTGCATGGCGCAGCCGGCCTTGTGGGTGATGGCGATGACACCGTCCACCTGCGGGTACTGCTTCAGAAGGTCGGTACGATGGAAGCGTTCGGAGATGTATTTGCTCGTGGAGGCGGAGCAGTTCACCGTGCTGATGATGGCGATGTAGTTGCGCGTGCCATACCGCCCATCACCGCGATCATAGCCCATCCAGGTACGGCGCTGAGCGGGTTCAGGTGGAGGCGGGGGACAATCGCGGCAGAAGGCGTAGTCGCGGTCGAACGCCTCGGCCGAGACATTATGGACGTGGACATGGTCGCCCGGGGCAATGTCGTGGCTGGCAAAGCCGATGATCTGCCCGTATTTGAGGACGGCCTGCCCCTTTGGGATGGGAACCAGGGCGAACTTGTGGCCCAGGCCGACCCGGCTGGCCACGGTCAACGTGATGCCCTGGTGGTCGAGGAGTTGCCCGGCCGGGAGAGAGCGTGCCGCAACGGCGACGTTGTCTTCGGGCCGCAGATGAACCGCGAACTGTGCGAGGGAGGGTGTGGCCATGCGGGGGAAACTCCTGGAGGCGTCGAGGCGTGCTTCTGGTTCACGATACTGAGGGTGGATCACTCCCGGCAACCGCGCCGGTGCGCGGAGGGGCCTCGAGCAGTACACGGAAGCCGACGTTGACCTCGCGCGCCGAGGCATCGCGGCTGCTCCGCTCGGCGGAGCGGCAGAACCACGGGCCTCCCCGGTACGACCCGCCACGCACCGCTCGATCCGCTGGGCGCGAATCCTCCGGCGGCATCAGCTGGAACGGCGGATGTCCCAGGATCTCGCCGACGTTGGCGCACCACTCCCAGACGTTGCCGTGCATGTCGTACAGCCCCCAGGCGTTGGCGCGGAGCCGGCCAACTTGTTGGGTGCCGCCTGTCGCGTCCCATTCGCCATCGTAGCTGCACCAGCCGATCTTGCGCAGCGCGTCCACACCGTTCCCCGAGGCATACATCGATGAGGTGCCCGCGCGGCAGGCGTACTCCCACTCGAACTCCGAGGGCAGCCGACAGCGCCGCCCCAGCTGGCGTCCCAACGTGGTGCAGAACTCCCGGGCCTCCCAGTACGCCACTCGCTCCACGGGTCGTCCGGGCCCGGGATGCTGGGAGGGGTTGTGCCCCTGGAGCGTCTCCCACTGCTTCTGGGTCACGGGGGTGGTGGAAATATAGAATGCGTGCGGCAGGCTGATTCGGCGCTGGGGAAGTTCGTCTCGATCCATCCAGGGCTCGTCTGCGATGGCGCCCATCCAGAAGGCGCCCGGCGGGACCAGAACGAAGAGCATACCCAGCGGTCCTTGCAGCGTCGGCACCGGACAGACCGTGCCGCGCTCCCATAGCTCGAGCAGACGCTGCTCCAACTCGACCTGCAGCGGCACCTCGACCTGTCGTAACTGCCAGTGCAGGCGCACCATCTCGGCGGAGTCGTCCTTGCCAGCTTCTCCCAGCGAATCCGCCAGGGCCAGCCAGGCCGTTTCGTCGTAGGGATCCTGATGGATCGCCGCCTGCAAAGTGGAAAAGGAGTCCATGTCCGAGAGTCTAAGTCGCTGGCCAGGCCCCTGCAAGGATGGCGCCTGATTCGCCTTGACTAATCATGCTGTTTAGGTAAGACTAACAGAGATATCGGTCCGGTAGCCGAGGAGAGGACGATGGTTTTGCCCGACGATGATGGTTCACCTTCCCAGTCGCTCGAAGAAGTGCATGGGTCGGTTCCCATCCCCAAGTCGTGGTGGCGGCGGTTGCTGGCGTTCAGTGGGCCGGCGTTGATGGTGTCGGTCGGCTACATGGATCCGGGCAACTGGGGCACCGACCTGGCGGCCGGGTCCAAGTACGGCTATCAGCTGCTCTGGGTGCTGCTGATGTCGAACCTGATGGCGCTGCTCTTGCAGACCCTGGCCACCCGGTTGGGTGTGGTGACCGGGCGCGACCTGGCCCAGGCCTGTCGCGAGCGCTATCCGCGGCGAACGGGCATCGGACTGTGGCTGCTGGCCGAGATCGCCATCATCGCCACCGACCTGGCCGAGGTCATCGGCACCATCGTGGGGCTGAAGCTGCTGCTGGGCGTGCCCTACCTGTGGGGGTTGGGTGTCTGCGCGCTGGATACCTTCCTGCTGCTACTGTTGCAGCGGCGCGGCGTGCGTCTGCTGGAGCTCATTACCCTGGCCCTGGTGGCCATCATCGCCGGCAGCTTCTTCTACGAGATTGTCCTGGCCCGGCCTGACCTGGCGCAGGTGCTGCGCGGTTTCGCGCCAGGGCTGGCCTCGCACGATCTGAGCGGCAGTCTGTACGTGGCCATCGGTATGCTGGGCGCAACGGTGATGCCGCACAATCTCTATTTGCATTCGGCCCTGGTGCAAACGCGCGCCTTCGCGCCGGACATCGAGGGAAAGAGCCTGGCCTGCCGCTACAACTTCTTCGACTCGCTGATCGCCCTGAACGCGGCATTCTTCGTCAACGCCTCCATCGTGGTGCTGGCGGCTGCTGCCTTCCACGCACGTGGGCAGGAGGTCGAATCGCTGCAGCAGGCGCATCAACTGCTGGGAGACATCTGGGGGGCCGGGGCGGCGGCAGTGCTGTTCGCCGTGGCGCTTCTGGCCTCGGGCCAGAGTTCGACCCTGACGGGTACCATCTCGGGTCAGGTGGTGATGGAAGGCTTCGTACGCCTGCGCATCCAGCCCTGGCTGCGCCGATTGATCACGCGTTCGGCGGCGCTACTTCCCGCAGTGATCGTCCTGGGACTGACGGAGTTGGGCGGCGCGGCCGACGCGAAGGTCAGCGACGAACGGCTGCTACAGATGCTCGTGCTCAGTCAGGTGACGCTGAGCTTTCAGCTGCCGTTCGCCATCATCCCGCTGATTCAGTTGACGAGTGATCGCCGGCGGATGGGCATCTTCGCCAACGGCAGGGTGGTACAGGGGCTGGCCTGGCTCAGCGCCTTCATCGTCGTGGGGCTGAATGTCGTCCTGATCGGCATGTCGATCGGCGAGTGGGCCGAGGCCGTGGAGGAGGCGGGCCACAGCGTCTGGTGGGTGTATGGGTCCGCTGGCCCGCTGGCGGTTGGCCTGGCGGCCTTCCTGGTCTGGGTCAGCTCGTATCCGTATCTCAAGCCGAGCGAACCGATCGCCGAGGAACGCATCGCGCCGGCCGCGCCCCCGCTGCCCGAGGTGGGAGCGATCCAGTATCGGCGGATTGGCGTGGGCGTTGAGTTTGGGCCGGGCGATCGTCGCCTGCTCGATCACGCCGTCGCGCTGGCCCGGGCGCATGGTGCACCGTTGGTGGTAATCCACGTGGTGGAAGGGCCCGGAGCGACCTACCTGGGCGAGGAAACGGCGGACCGCGAAAGTCGGCAGGACGAGGTCGACATGCGTGCCATGGTGCAGCAGCTGGCCAACCAGCGGTTACGCGCCGAGGGTGTGCTGGGGTATGGGAGTCCGCCGCAGGAACTGATCCGGCTGGCTGAAGAGAAGCAGCTGGACCTGCTGGTGCTTGGATCGCACGGGCATCGCTTCCTGGCCGACATCGCGCTCGGGGAGACGGTGTCGCCGGTGCTGCATCGCATCCCGATCCCGGTCCTGGTGATTCCGACGGAAAAGGGCTGAGCCACTCAGCGGTCGGCGTTGCACGGTTTGACGCGCACGGCCATGAGGACAGTCTCGTTGCCTTTGGTGCGGTAGGGCGTGAGGATGGGCAGGAACTTGCCGCAGGGAGTGGAGTAGGTGATTTCGCCCATCATCGGGGGGCCGACCTTCAGGCGCACACGGTCGAACTTGTCGGCCGTGCGCAGAACGGTGATGGCGGCCTGCTGATCCTCGACGAGGTCGAACTTGTCGGACTCGCCGACGGCGAGCGACTTGTCGCTGAGGCTGACCATCTTGAAGCCCTTGAAGCGGGGATGGGTCTTGCGCACCTCGCGGGCGATCTCTTCGAGCTTCTTGTCAGTCTTTTCGTCCTTCTCGCTGGCCACCATGACAAGCACGGTCACCCGGACCTTGCGCGGCTTTTCGTCGGGGCAAGCCTGCGACACCCAGGAAACCAGGAGTAACAGTCCCAGGGGCAAGCACCAGCCGCGGGTCACGCCGGTTGTCATGGGGGTTCTCCTAGCAAGCCATCATGGGTCCAAATCCTCTTCAATGGCGTTGGCCTCTTCCAGACGCGAGACAATGATCATGGGCCCACCCTCGGCTCTGCGATGAGCCACGGGCATGGGATTGTTTCCAGGGTCGGCGGTGGCCTGGAAGATGACGATCTCACTGGTAGAGGCAAGGTCGAGTGTGCCGAAGATCGACTGGCCGGCGGCCACGCGGTCGGCATCACGCGGATCCATGCGGATGATGTTGACCTCACTCATGGAGGCCACGGGGAAGGGCGAATCGTCCTCGGCGGTTTGCACCGTCTCGGGGTCAGCCGGGCGAAGGGTGGGCCAGAGC
This sequence comes from Gemmataceae bacterium, assembly GCA_046350255.1. Lineage (GTDB taxonomy): Bacteria > Planctomycetota > Planctomycetia > Gemmatales > Gemmataceae > CALDUY01. The sequence continues at coordinate 33,692 of JAXMAV010000019.1, read as the reverse complement.
GCGCGGGCGGAGACAACACCAGCCACCAGGGCAGCCGCGGCGGTGATGAGGCCGACCAGCGCTGGCCAGCGCGGGCGGCGCGGAGCCGGGAGCGGCCGAATCAGGGCGGACTCGATGCGGCGCTGGGTGGCGAACCAGTCGGCGGCGGTAGGTTCGGCGGGGGGATGGTCGCGGAAGAGGCGAGCCAGAACGTCCAGTTCCGGGTCCCGGCCGAGCGGATCGCGATCAGGTGTATTCCACGTCGAACTCATGTCACCGCTCGTTCATTGAGAAAGTCCCGCAGCCTCTGGCGGGCGTAAAACAGCCGGCTCATTACTGTGCCGATCGAAGTATCCATGACCTCGGCGATTTCCCGGTAGGTCAGCTCGGCCTCGGCATAGAGGACGAAGGTCTGACGCTGCACGGAAGAGAGCGTCTCGAGGGCCCGGTCGAGGAGATAGCGCAGGTCGGCCCGTTCGAGGCCGAGACTGGCCTGATCACCGGCCAGAAGTTCGGGGTAAGCCGACTCGGGAGGCCCGCCATCGAGGCTGAGCATCTCTTGCCGCCCACGTTGCCGCCCCAGATCGAGGGCCGCATTGCTGACCACGCGGAGTAGCCACGTTTTGAAGGTGGACCGTCCCTGAAACCCAGATAGGTGGATAAGCGCCTTGACGAAGCCATCCTGAACAGCGTCGAGGGCATCGGCTTCGTTGCCAAGCAACCGGTAAGCGACCCGGAAGGCCGGCTGCCGGTAGCGGCGGAACAACTCCTCGAGGGCTGATCGCTGCCCGGCCAGGAACCGGCGGATCAACTCCTCGTCGGTGGGGGTTAGAGGCAAGGAAAAAGCAGCACTCATGTCACCAGCCCACTCCCGTCCTCCAGACGACGGAGGTTCGCCCACTATTCACCCTATCATACACGTCGTGCGGAACCATCGCGAGGAAAACCTCAATCGCCGAAGTACTCCGTCAGCCAGCGAGTCCAGGTGGCGCGATCGCGCTTGAGCGCGGCCAACTCGGTCTCCAGCCGGAAATGCAGCTCGTGGTCGCCCTTGCGCAGAGCCATGCCCATGCCGTGCTGTTCGAGCGAATGGTCGGTAGGGGCGGTAACAACCAGGCGATCCAGGGGGTCGGCGCGACGGAGGTACTCTGCAACCGATTTGAAGGCGAAGGCGACGTCGGCCTGCCCCTCGGCCACGGCGCGGAAGGTGGCTGGGGTATCCGGGTAGAATTGCAGGCGGATCGACTGGCCCTGCTGCTGCGCCACTCGCACGTTGCGCTCGGCCGGGGTATCGCGCTGGACGGCCACAACCTTGCCTTCGAGGTCTTTCCAGCGCCGCACGTCGATGCCGCGCCGACACACGAACACCTGCTGAATCTGCAGGTATTGCACGAAGGCCACATCCTCGCTGCGCTCGTCATCGATGGTGATTCCCGACAATATCAGGTCGAACTCGTGGTCGTTCAGGCGCGAGACGAGATTGGCCCAGTTCCACGGGAGGTAGTGCCATTCGACCTGCACGCCGAGCCGACGGCCCAGCTCCTCGCCAAGAGTAATGTCGAAGCCGATCACCTGGCCACCCTTGCGGTACTCCATCGGAGGGTAGGTCGGATCGGTGGCGATGCGCAGGACGCCAGACTGCAGGACGCGTTCCAGCGAGGGATCGGTCGGCAGCGGCGGAGGAGCATGGAGCAGGACCGCGACGAGGATGCCCACCAGGAGGGCCAGGGCGAAGGCCAGACCACCCAGGCCGACCAGCAGACGGTTGCGACGACACCAGAGCAGGGAGCGCTCGAGCCGCGAGACGGGACGGGCCTGGATCGATTCGCCGCGAAGGAAGCGGTCGAGGTCGTCGGCGAGCGCCCGGGCGGAGGGATAGCGTCGGGCCGGATCCTTCGCCAGGGCCTTGTGGCAGATGGTTTCGAGGTCGGCGGGCAGGGAGGCATCGAGGCTGCGCAACCCGGGCGGCTCCTGCTGGAGGACCAGGAGGACGGACTCGACAGGGTTGGTGGCCAGGAACGGAGGCTGCCCCACCAGACATTCGTAGAGGATGGCACCCAGCGCGAAGACATCGGTGGCTGGTCCGATGCGGTCGGACTGGCCCGCGGCCTGTTCCGGGGCCATGTAGCCGGGAGTGCCCAGGACGCTGCCTGGAAGAGTGAGCCGTTCGGCGGTGTCGAGCTTCTTGGCGAGGCCGAAATCGGTGATCTTGAGCGTGCCATCCCGATGGAAGAGGATATTACCCGGTTTCAGGTCGCGATGGACAATGCCGGCGTCGTGGGCCGCCTGGACGGCGCGGGCCATGGTCTGGACCAGGGTAGCGGCCTCTTCGGGGGAAAGTTTTCCCAGGCGCAGACGCTGGTCGAGGCTGCCACCAGCGCAGTACTCCAGCGAGATGAACGGGACCTGCTCGTGATCGCTGATCTCGAACACCTGGACGATGTTGGGGTGCTGGAGCTGGGCGACGGTCTCGGCCTCGGCGCGGAAGCGCGACAGAGCCACCGAGCCGACGTGTCCTGCAAATAGCACCACCTTGAGCGCGACCATACGGTTCAGCCCAACCTGGCGTGCCAGGTAGACGACACCCATGCCACCTCGACCCAGCTCGCCCAGAATCTCGTAGCCGGGCACGCTGGAGGGGAGGACTGTGGCGGGCGCCTCGCTGTCGTTGGGCAGCCAGGGCAACGTGCGCTGATCGCGGGTGGTATCCATGTCGGACACCAGGGCCAGGGAGACGTCGCGAGTTGGGATGATGCCCTCCTCGCCGCAAATGGGGCAGACCGGAGCCGCAGCGGGTTCCTGGTCCACCTTCCAGGTGTGGCCCTGGGGGCAGGTCGCTTGGATGGTCATGGGGCGCGGCTTACTTCACCCAGGCTTTCCAGGTCTTGTTCACTCGATCCTCGGTGAGGCCGGCGCTCTCCAGCGCCTGGGGGACCGACCGGCTATCCATGTTCTCGTTGGGAATGAACCCCGCCAGGAACTTTTCGAGGCGGGCCGGGCCGGCTCCGTAGGTGAGAAACTCCGCCAGGCTTGCCTGAACGAGCAGGCTTTCCTCACCCTCCACCTTGCCATCCCAGACATCGGAGGCCGCACATTTGCGCACCAGCAGACGGGCTTGCTTGCGTTCCTCGCCGACCCAGCGGGTGGTAGCACCCAGGACTCGGTAGCTGGTGGCCCGGCCGAACCCGTGGGGCAGCCACTCCGGTAGCGAGGTGCTGACCTTGGCGCGACGTTGCAGCAGCAGCGCGGCCACCATTTCTCCGGCGAGCGCCTCGATGGTGGGGCCCGTCTTGCTGGTTCCCGGCGCGGCGGCCACGTGCAGCTGTTCGTCGGACGCGAGGAAGCTGGCGTTCTCGCCAGCGGTGGGGCGTCGCTTCTGGATGCGTCGGGCAAAGGTGGGCACCTGCTCGCGCGAGTCGAAGAGGTAGACGGTGATCTTGCCGGGATGCGCCTCTTTCTGGGCCAGACCCAGAGCCCGGCAGGCCTGCTCGTGATACTTTTCCAGCAGAGGCCCCATGACCTTGAGGCGTGGAGCGAATGTGGGGACGGCCACGAGGCGCAGATACTGCGTTTCCAACTGACTGGGGGCGCCGAGGTCCATGGCCTTCCAGGCATCCTCGGCGTCTTTTTTCTGCCGGGCCAGAATCTGGGCGGCCTCTTCCTGGGCAACCAGGGTCGATCCGACGAGCAAGCACAACAGCAGAGTAAGCGAACGAGTTCGCATGGTGATGTCTCTGGCGCGGAGTTAAAATACCCCCAGACTCATGGAAACCGCCCCGGGCGCGGTTTGCAACAGGAATCCTTCGCGAGGAGACAGGGATGATGAACTTTCGATCGATCCGGGCCACGCTGGCTGGTGTGGCAGGCCTGCTGCTGCTCTGCCCCCTGGTGGCGCATGCCCAGAAGAAATCGGAGGACGTGGTCAAGGCGACGGCCACCGCCGAGAAGGCCGGCGCGGATGGGCGCCAGGTGGTCACCATCACCCTGGAGATCGATCCGAAGTATTACGTTTACGCCAACCCGGTGGGCAACGAGGACCTCGCATCGAACCAGACGACCGTGACCATCGCGGGCAAGGGCGTCAAGATTGACTACCCGGCCGGCGACGTCAAGAAGGACAAGATCGTCGGCGATTACCGCGTCTACAAGGGCAAGGTGACCATCAAGGCGTCGGTACAGCGGAGCGAGAACGGCCCGCTGGACATCGGCGTGCGGGTGCAGGCGTGCAGCGACAAGGCCTGCCTCGCCCCGGGGACGGTGAAAGTCTCCGTGCCCTGAAGCCGCTGAAGGCCCGATAGGTTGGATGTTGCACCGACCCGCTCCTGTAGTCATGGGAGCGGGTAGTGCTTTGTAATGGGTCTCGTCTCCGCACCTCCTCGCTGCCCTCCTACCAGGAATCCGCGCCATGATCCTCCGGGCTCTGTTGTTGCTAGGCTGTCTGTCGCTGGCCGCCCTGGGGGCCGCGCCTCCTGGGAAGGATCACGGGAAGAAGGCGAACCGGCTGGCTCGCGCGAGCAGTCCCTATCTCTTGCAGCACGCCCACAACCCGGTGGACTGGCACCCCTGGTCCGAGGAGGCCTTCCAGCGCGCCAAAAAGGAAGGCAAGCTGGTTTTTCTCTCCATCGGCTACAGTGCCTGCCACTGGTGTCATGTGATGGAGAAGGAGTCGTTCGCCAACGAGGAAGTGGCGCGGATTCTCAACGCGCATTTCATCTGCATCAAGGTCGATCGCGAGGAACGGCCTGATGTGGATCAGATCTACATGACCGCCCTGAATGTCCAGGGGCAGTCCGGCGGCTGGCCGCTCTCCATGTTCCTGGATGCGCAGGGGCGTCCCATTGTTGGCGGGACGTACTGGCCGCGCGAGGACCGCGAGGAGAATGGTAAGGTCTACGCCGGCTTCAAGACGTTGCTCGAGCGCATGCGCGAACTCCATGAAAAGGAACCGAAGCAGATTGAGGCGGCGGCCGAGCGATTGGCCCGGTCCACCACGGCGGCGCTGGAAGGGTTGTCCCGCGGGGTCGCGCTGATCGACATCGATCAGAAGCTTGTGGACTCCGTTGTCAACGACCTGGGTGAGGAGTTCGACAAGGTCCACGGCGGTTTCGGCAATGCGACGCGCAAGTTTCGGGGGCCGAAGTTTCCGCTGCCATCGGCGCTGAAACTGCTGCAAGCGGAGGCGCGTCGCACGAAATCGAAGGAGCTGGCGGGGATGGTGGAACGCACCCTCGACCAGATGGCGCGGGGGGGCATCTACGACCATCTGGGTGGCGGGTTCGCCCGCTATAGCGTCGAGCGCACCTGGACGATCCCGCACTTCGAGAAGATGCTGTACGACAACGCCCAGCTGCTCGAGGTGTACGCGCAGGCCTACCGGGATAGTGCCAGCCCCCAGTTTCGGCAGGTGCTGCGCGAAACGATCGACTGGGTGGCGCGCGAGATGACCTCACCGGAGGGAGCGTTCTATTCCGCGCTGGACGCCGACAGCGAAGGGGAAGAAGGACGCTTCTACGTCTGGACGCCGAACGAACTAACCCGGGCGCTGCCGGACCGGAGCGAGCGCGACCTGCTGAAAAAGGCCTATGGCGCAGCCGGCGAGCCGCGCTTCGAGGAGAAGTATCACATCCTCCACCGGGTGGGCACGCTGACGGCGCTGGCGGAGGAAGCGAAATTGCCCGAGGCGCAGGTGGAAGCCCGGCTAGCAGCGGCGCGGCAGAAACTGTTCGCCATCCGTGCGAAACGCCCGCGCCCGTTCCTCGACACCAAGGTGCTGACTGCGTGGAATGGGCAGATGATCGCCGGGCTGGCCCGGGCCGGGCAGGCGCTGAAGGATCCCGCCAGCGTGGAGGCCGCCCGGAAGGCGGCGCGGTTCGTCCTGACCACGTTGCGAACAAAAGAGGGGCGACTACTCCGCAGTTATGCGGCTGTGCCTGGCGAGAAACCGCAGGCGCGCTTCAATGCCTACCTCGACGATTACGCCTACCTGGTACATGGGCTGTTGACCCTGCACGCGGTGACGGGGGAGAAAAACTGGCTCGATGAGGCGCGGGCTCTCACCGACACCATGATTCGCTACCACGGCGACGAGAAGGGCGGCTTCTACTACACCTCGAGCGATCACGAGAAGTTCTTCGCTCGCGCCAAGGATCAGTACGACGGAGCGCAACCCGGGGCGAACAGCATCGCGGCCCGGAACCTGGTGGTGCTGGCCGGGCTGACGGGGCAGAAGGAGTACGGCGCCCGGGCGGAAAAGACGTTTCGCGCCCTGGCGCCTGCGCTGAAGGCTAACCCCTCAAGCCAGGCGGCCCTGGCCGAGGCGCTGAGCCTGTGGCTGGCGAAGTAAGGCGCCTGGCATCCTTCGGCAGTTAGTCGGCCTTGCCCAGGTCGACGAAAAGGATGTGTGAGGGGTTGCCCACCGGGATGTACTGCCCGGTGAAGGTCAGGCCACCGGTTTTCTGGTTTACCTGGAAGGTCGTCACGTGGTCGGCTCGCTGGTTGCAGCAGTAGAGGAACCGGCCGGTCGGGTCGAAGCTGAAGCTGCGCGGGTAGTTGCCGCGCGTCCACTCCTCCCCGACATAACTGAGCACGCCGTTGGCGCCGACGGAGAAGATGCCGATGCTGTCGTGCAGGCGGTTACCCGCGTAGACGAAGCGGCCATCCGACGAGACGTGCACACCGGAGCAGAAGTTGCTGCCCGCGTAGCCGCGTGGCAGCGTCGAGATCGTCTGGCGCGGCGTGAGGCGTCCGGCGCTGTAATCGAACAGGACGAGGGTCGAGCCTTCTTCCTGGATGGAGTAAAGCCACTTGCCGTTGGGATGAAACGCGAAGTGGCGCGGGCCGTCGCCGGGCGGCAGCGCCACCGACGGCACCTCGGCGGGGGAGAGAGTGCCACGGGTGTCATCGAACTTCCAGACGAAGATGCGGTCGAGGCCAAGATCGACGTGGAGGACAAACTTGCCGGTGGGGTCGGCCTGAATCATGTGAGCGTGGGTGCGGTCGTGCCCGCTGAAGGCGAAGCTGCCCGGGGGAGCGTGCTTCGCCTTCGTCGGACCGATCTTTCCAGCGTCTTGCTTGACGTCGGACGGCGTGCCCAGACGGCCATCTTCCTGAATCGGTAGGACCGCGACCGAGCCGCCGAAGTAGTTGGCGACCAGCAAGTGCCGACCCGAGGGGTGCAAGCTGACGTAGGTAGGTCCCGCGCCGCCGGAGCGCACGGTGTTGAGTTCCTTCAATTTCCCATCCGCGGGCGTGATCGTGAAGGCGGTGACGGTCCCTTCCTTCTCCTTGCCGTCGCCCACGCGGTCGGTCTCGTTGGCGGAATACAGGCGCGTGCGGGCGGCATTGACGGCCAGGCAACTGGGGCTGGTGCCCATCTCGTGGATGCCGGCCGCGGTCCACTTCCCGGAGTCGCGCTCCATCAGAAACAGGTGGATGCCACGGCCGTTGCCGGGAGGCAGGTCCACCTGGGTCGGCAGGGTATCGCGCAGGGGCGAGCTGAAGGTACCGACGTAGGCGAGCAGCGGGCCGGCGGCTTTCTTCTCCTCGGCCAGGAGGGCTCCCATGGCCACGGGGGCGGCCAGTGCCGCGGAGGCTTGCAAGAAGGTACGCCGGGAGTTGTTTGCGGATGCCATGGCGGAAGGACCCCGAGGAATGGGAGGTAGGCGGGGATAGTGTACCGTCCGCGCGAGGTCGGACAAGGCTGGCCTCTCTCCCTTGCCTGGGGATGGCTCGTACAACAACGGCTGGACACGAAGGCGATGGCTCGGCTGGCTTTCAAGGGAACGCAACATGAAGGGAATCCTGCTCGCTGGCGGCTCGGGCACCCGGCTCTATCCGTTGACCCGAGCCGTGAGCAAACAGCTTCTGCCGGTCTACGACAAACCCGCCCTCTACTATCCTCTTTCACTCCTGATGCTGGCCGGGCTGCGCGACATTCTCATCATCAGCACTCCCCACGATTTGCCGTTGATCGAACGGCTGCTAGGCGATGGCGCCCAGTATGGGCTGCGCCTGCAGTACGTGGCCCAGCCGCGCCCCGAGGGCATCGCCCAGGCGTTTCTCCTGGGCGCGGAGTTTCTGGCGGGAGATCCCGTCTGCCTGGTTCTGGGCGACAATCTGTTCTTCGGGCACGAGTTACAAACGCTGCTCGTCGAGTCGGCCCAGCTAACCGAGGGGGCCCACGTCTTCGCCTATCACGTTCACGATCCGGAACGGTATGGCGTGGTGGAGTTCGGCCGCGATTTCCGCGCCCGCAGTATCGAGGAGAAGCCGCGCAAGCCGCGGTCGTCGTGGGCGGTCACCGGGTTGTACTTCTACGATGGTGACGTCGTCCACATCGCGCGCGAGCTGAAACCATCGACACGCGGCGAGCTGGAAATCACCGACGTCAACCGGTGCTACCTGCAGGCGGGCAAGCTGACCGTCACTCCGCTGGGGCGAGGTGTCGCCTGGCTGGACACCGGCACGCACGATGCCCTCCTCAGCGCCTCGCAATTTGTGCAGACGCTCGAGCATCGCCAGGGGCTGAAGATTGCCTGCCTGGAGGAGATCGCCCTGCTCAAGGGGTTCATCGACTTTGAGACGTTTCAGCGGCTCATTGCTCCGTTTGGAGCCAGCCCCTACGGCGACTACCTGCGGCGCGTGTTGAGCGAGTATCAGGATTCCATCCCCTAGGTGCCCATGTCCACGTTCCTCGTCACCGGTGGATGCGGCTTCATTGGCAGCAACTTCGTGCGATTCCTGCTGGAGTCGATGCCGGACGCTCGCATCGTCAACTTCGATGCGCTGACCTACGCGGGCAATCTGGCCAACCTCGCCGACCTGGACGGGGATCCGCGTCATCTGTTTGTTCGGGGCGACATTGTCGACCGTGACGCCGTGCGTGCGGTGTTTGCTTGTGGAGTGCAGGCGGTCGTCCACTTCGCGGCGGAGAGTCACGTTGATCGGTCCATCCTCGACAGTGCGCCGTTCATCCGCACCAATGTCGTGGGCACGCAAGTGTTACTTGATGCCGCGCGCGAGTTTCAGATTCGTCGGTTCGTGCATGTCTCCACGGATGAAGTGTATGGCAGCCTCGGCCCCGTAGGCGCGTTCACCGAGGAGACGCCGCTGGCGCCGAACAGTCCGTACGCGGCCAGCAAGGCGGCGTCGGACCTGCTTGTGCGGGCGTACCATCACACCTACGGGCTGCCGGCCATCGTCACGCGCTGCTCGAACAATTATGGGCCGTACCAGTTCCCCGAGAAGCTGATTCCGCTGTTCGTCACGAACCTGCTTCGCCACGAACCGGTGCCGGTCTACGGCGATGGGTTGCAGGTGCGCGACTGGCTCCACGTGCGCGACCATTGCGCCGCGCTGGCCAGGGTGCTGGAGCAGGGTCGCCCCGGCGAGGTGTACAACATCGGCGGACGTTGCGAGGCGACGAACCTGGCCCTGACGCACCTGTTGCTCGATCTGCTGGGCCAACCCCGGACGAGGGTGCGCCACGTGCCGGACCGGCCAGGGCACGACCGGCGCTACGCCATCGACTGCACGAAGATGGAAACCGAACTGGGCTGGAAGCCGAGCATCCCCATCGAGCGCGGTCTGAGGGAGACTGTGGAGTGGTATCGCGCGAACGCCGCCTGGGTCGATCAGGTGCGCTCCGGCGAGTATCGGCAGTATTACGAGCGCCAGTATGGCACGCTGGACGCATGAGACGGAGAGCAGGGCCATGGCACCACCAGCGCCGAACAGCAACAACCGCGTCCTGGTCCTGGGCGGGCAGGGCTTTCTGGGTCAGCAGATCTGTGGTTTGTTCCCGCAGGTGAGCGATCCGGCGCTGGACATCGCCGACCCCGGGGCTGTTGCCCTCGCAATGGAGGAGAGTTGGCCGGACGTGGTTATCAACTGCGCGGGGAAGACTGGCCGGCCCAACATCGACTGGTGCGAAACGCATCGACTGGAAACGCTGCGATCGAACGTTACCGGAGCGCTGGTAGTGCTGGAGGCGTGTCAGCAGCGCGGGATCTACCTGGTGCATCTCAGCTCGGGGTGCATCTACCAGGGAGACAACGGCGGCGCCGGCTTCACAGAGGACGATGCCCCGAACTACCTGGGCAGCTACTACTCGCGCACCAAGATCTGGAGCGATCAGATCCTGTGCGAGTTCCCGGTGCTCGTGCTACGCCTGCGCATGCCGTTCGATAGCTCGGCGTCTGATCGAAACCTGATCGTCAAGCTGCGCCGGTATGGGCGCGTATTGACAGCGCCAAACTCGCTTACATACCTCCCCGACTTTTTCCAGGTGCTGCGCGCGTTGATTGCTGGACGAGAGACCGGCATTTACCACGTCGTGAATGAAGGGGTGATCTCGCCCTACGAGATCATGACGCTGTATCGCGACATTGTCGATCCAACACATACTTTTACAGCGCTGGAGCCGGCACAGCTGGGGGAGGTGGCCACGGCCGGGCGCAGCAACTGTCGGCTGAGCACCGCCAAACTGCGCGCCAAGGGGTTAGCGATGCAGCCAGTGCGTGCGGCCGTCCTCGAGGCGCTACGAGGGATGGCTGGCGTGGGCAAGACGTCTCCCCGGGGAACAGGGGGTGGGCTATGCTAGATCTGTGTGGACCCCCCTGACTCCTGGACCTGGAATTGCTGGCATGTTGTTCTCTGCCGAGTCGTCTCTATCTGCCGCGCAGTCTGCATTGGAAGCCCGCGTTCATGCTCTGTTACCCGCTCGATACCAGTGTCGGCTGGACAGTGTCAGCCCCACCTCGATGGGGTCGGCCAGCCTGAAATACGCGGCCGATGGCTCGATTGCCTGGGGCGAGATCTGGACGCACTACTGCGAACTGGCGCTGGCCGGTGGGCCTCCACATCGCGGCACCTGGCTGGATGCACCCGAGCCGGAAGCGCTGGCCGACGACCCGGCCAACCTCCAGATTGTCGCGCATGAAATTTGCCGGGGTATCAACCTGGCTAGCGACCTGACCGCCGTCGCCTCCAGCGAACCGGGCTGGGTGGCAGTGCTGTGTCCGACCGAAGGCATGGCGCGCTGGATGCATCGCGCCGTGGTGGCAGAGAATGTCTTCGCTCGCCGGGCGGGCGAGCATCTACTGGTGCCCGCGGGCCCAAATTTTCGACCGGCCAAGGAGGTGAAGAACGTCGTTGTCGCGCTGTCCAAGACGAGCCACTACTGGGTCGATCACTTCCGGGAAGACGAGCGCACGGCCACGTCGGAGATTCTGGCCGCCAACGATGTCCACCTGCTGGGTCCGCTTCTCCCTGCCGAACGGCTGGTCCATCTGAATGAGGTGACGCGGGCCAATGAGGAAGTGGCGCATCAGATCGGCCCCGCTACTGCTCTGCCAGCGCGCCCGGCAAGCGTGGCTGGATGGGTGGAGGTTGGTCTGGATAACGAGCAGACGGCCGCCTGGTTCACCCGGGGTATCATTGCGCTGGATGTACTGGCCCGGCGCGAGGAGCAACGTCTTTACCTACCGGTTGTCCTGGGTGCAGAGCGCATCACCGCCCTGGTCGGGCGGCTGGCTCAACTGGTGCAGGTGTGGCGATTTACGCAGGAACAGCACCAGGCGTGAAGCTCGTCTTGATTCGTGGCGCGAGCGGGGCTATAGCCCTTCCTCCAAACCATCCGTCTGATCCTTCATTGACTGGCATGACCGCGCAGCTTCCGGCCTGCGCGAGGGGAGCCGTGCGCCCATGCGAACACGTAGCTGGAGACGATGCGCCTGGGTGATTCCCGTGGTGTTGCTCGCAGTGTGGGCCGGGTTGCCTCGCGCGGCGCAGGGCCAGCCACCGGCAGATGCCAACGCCAACGCTCCGACAGGAGCGCAACTGGCCGAGCGCCTGCGGGCGATGGAGGAAGCCAATCGTCGGCTGAGCGAACGCCTGGAGAAATCCACCCGGGACCACGACGAACAGATTCGGCAGTTAATGGATCGGCTGGGTACGGGCAACCGTGGATCCAACAACGCCAGCAACGCTAGCAATGCCAGCAACTCTAGCAATGCCAGCAACTCATCGGAAACGAACCCCACTGCGTCGCCCCCAGGGCAAACATCGCCTGCCTCGGACATACAGCAGACCAGCGGCAGGGAAGGCGCGACGAGCACCACACCAGGCGCTCCCAGTTCGCCTGTACCAGGCTACCTCGACCTGGACATCACCGCGCCGACCCGCCTGCCATTCCGCGGATCGTTCGGCCCGGGGTTCATGTTCCAGACCGAGGACGAGGCGTACCGTCTGCAGATCCACTACGAATCGCAGGTGGAAGGTCGCGTGTGGAGCGAGGTGGATCAGATTCCAGCCACCAACGGCATGTATCTGCCTCGTCAGCGAATCTTCTTCAATGGCAACATCACAAAGCCAATCGAGTATGAGTTCGCCATCAATCGCGGGCTCAACAACCTGAACCTGCTGAATGCGTTCATCAATATCCACTTCGACGACCAGTTCGAGCTACGCTTCGGACGCTATTTCACGCCGTTTCTCTACGAGCAATACGCTGTCTCAAACTACTGGCTGCTCACGCCGGAACGGTCGCTCTATTCGACCAACGTCGGTTTGAATCGCCAGTTCGGGTTAATGGCCTGGGGTTACCTCTTCGAGAAGCAACTGGATTACGCGGCTGGTCTATTCAATGGGACGCGGAACTCGTTCGAGAATCTCGACAAAGAAGTGGACTTCGTCGCATATCTCAATGCCCGACCGTTTCAGAACGAGGCGATGCCGCAGTTTCTTCGCAAGCTGAACGTGGGCTCATCGTTCGCCTTCGGCAAGCAGAATACCGAGCCCACGCCGGTTGGCTTCCGCGTCGGCGCTGGCTCGCCGGACACGGCCATTCCGGCCAATGCGACGGTGCCATTTCTGATCCTCAACCCCGATGTGCGAGAGCACGGGGACCGGCTGCAAGGGGCTGTTCACCTCGCCTATTTCTACGGTGGTCTGTCCTTGCTGAGTGAGTGGCAATATGGCTACACCAGCTATACCCGCGAGGGACAGCCGAATCCGACGGCAGTGGCACTCAATGGCTTCTACGTGGCCGCCGGTTACTTCCTGACCGGGGAAGAAGTCCAGCAGCGCGCCCGGGTCACGCCGCGCCGTCCGTTCCTCCCACTCAACAAGGAGGACGAGCAGGGTATTGGCGCGTGGGAACTGGTTGGCCGGGTCAGTCGGCTGCAACTTGGCAACGCCATCTTCTCTGGCGGTTTCGCCGACCCTGACCGCTGGTCGAACTCGGCCACCACCACCGAGGTGGGCCTGAACTGGACGTGGAACGACTACATGAAGATCTACATGTTCTGGCTCAATGGCCGGTTCGGCGACCCAGTGCGCTACCGGGACGATGTCAGTCAACAGACAGTGAACATGTTCTGGCTCCGGGCCCAGCTGTACTTCTAACTGGCGTTCACTCCATCAACCTGGTCGCTGGGGCGAACTTCCTCGCGCAGGGCAAGGAGATTGCCCTCGATGGTGGTGGCGATGCCAACCAGGGGCAGGTGACTGAGCCGTTCCACCGCGAAGGGATTTTCCAGCTCGACGCCGATCTGGTCGAGCGAAAGCAGCGGGTAGGCGACCAGCATGGTGATGAGGGGTACCAGCCAATCGCTGCCAAGTCTATGCAGTAGCGCGATGGGCAAGGTGAGCAGGAACAGGAAGAGGAATTGGCGTATCTTGATGGAGTAGACACGCGGCAAGGGCGTGTTGCGGATGCGCTCGCAGCCACCATAGTTGTCGATGAGCAAGGCGCGTTCCCGGTCCACCTGCAAGAAGGCGAAGCGGTTCATCCCCAGCAGTTCGCAGGCCTGGCGCAGCAAGTGGGCCAGTTGTAGCGCGACGTAGGCCGGCATGTGCTCGGCGGCGGCCACGCGCTCCCAGCGTTCGCGGCCCAGCAGACGCAGGACCTCGTCGCCGGGCCCCTCGCCGCGCAGGGAATGGCGCGCCACGTGGGGGTAGGCAGCAGCCCAGCGGACGAGGTCGTCGCGCCAGGTGGCGCTGGCGGGACCATAGGCCAGGGCACTGATCACGAAGTTGCGCGAGCGATCGACGAAGCCGCCCCAGAGTTTGCGGGCCTCCCACCAGCGGTCGTAACCGGCGTTGGTGCGCAGCACCAGCAACAGGCCCAGGGCAGCTCCGGCCAGCTCGTGCGGGGTGACATCGACTCCAATGCGGACCTCGAAAATCTGTTCGATCTGCCAGGCGAGGGCACAGAGGAGAGCGGCGATCCCTCCAAAGACGGCCACCAGGGGTAACATGTTCGGCGCGATGGATCCCTGTAGCGCGAACGCCTCGCGCCAGAACCCCTGCCTCGTCTGCTCGCTCATGCCGGTTTTGCTCCGTGCTTGCGCTGTGGCTCCCCCACCGCGCCTCTAACCCGTGACGATTCTCTCCCGTGGGGGATCCTGAGTGGAGAGCTTTTTTCTAGCAAGCCTGCCCCATGGGGTGAACCGGATGATGCGGGTGGCATTTCCGGCAAAGGCGGCTCAACTGGACGTGCCATCCTCGGATCATGGAAACCACACCAGCACTCGGCTGGCGGATCTGATCGCCAGGCGGGGAGGTGGTCGATTAATTTATAGATGCCTGACAGGGATGTTCTCGGCATCCTCCCCCCTGGACCATGGAAGGTACACATGAAGAAACGCCATGCTTTGCGGCTGGCGATGGCACTGCTGGTCGGGCATGGAGCGAATGGATTCGCCCAGCAGCCGTCACCGATCATCAATGCCCCCCCTCCCATTACCAACGTCCCCGCCATCACATTCCCCGCGGCGAATCCTCAGCTGTCGGGCCCCAGCAGCTTCGGCCCGACCACACCCTTTGAACGGGCGACCCGACGGGCAAGTGGCCTGGAGCCGGAATCGTTACCCGGTGAGCTGCGGGAAGATGTCGCTTCTGGGCCCGGCGAACCGCGACTGGGAGCCACCCCGGTGTCCGATGTGCGGTTACTGATGGACGGCCTGGGATTGGCCGATCTGTTCGGCGACTCGGGCATTCGCATGTTTGGGTGGTTGGAAGCGGGCTACCAGGGTGCCTCGACGGGGAGCGGGTTGCTCAACATCCAGCCCCGGCTGCCTCGGTTTGGCAATGAGTTTCTCGTCAACCAGATCGGTTTGGTGATGCAGAAGCCGTTGAGCGAGACCGACTTCGACATCGGCTTCAACATCCGCTATTACGCGGGGGCGGATGCATTCGTCGGTCAGCCCAAGGGCGGCATCGGCGACACCATCACAGACGAACGCTTCAGCCACGACTTCCGCGACCTGTATATCTCGGCCCACCTGCCGATCATCACCGACGGTGGTGTCAACATCAAGGTTGGCCGCATGAACACCATCATCGGTTATAACGGTTATCTGGCGCCCTACCGGCCGTTTTACACGAGCGACTATCAGTTCTTCTACTCGCAGGACGGGGCGTTCACGGGTGCGCTCGCGCAGTTGATCGTGAATGACCGCCTCGATGTCTGGAGTGGTATCACCCTGGGTGCCAACACCTTCTTCACCCGGCGAAGTGAGAACTCGTACTGCTACATCGGGCAGATGAACTACTGGCTGCAAGAGGCGCAGAAGACCCGTCTGACGGCCTCGGTGTATGCTGGACCGGATGCTATCTTCGCGGCACCGGGGATGAATGGCGATTTCGTCACCATGGTCGAGCTGCGCTTGCAGCAGAACTGGAATCGGAACTTCACGCAGATCGTCCAGTCGAACATGGGTTGGGACAACAACACTCCGGTGGGCACGGGGCAGTGGTACGGCCTGTATACCATCTGCATCTTCCACCTGGACGAGCAGTGGGATCTCAACTTCCGGGCCGAATGGTTCGACGACGTCAACGGCACCCGGACGGGCATTGCCACCAACTACGAGGCTGTGACACTCGGTTGCAACTGGCATCCGACGTCCTACCTGGAAGTGCGACCCGAGATTCGCGGCGACTTCGCTGACCGGCCGGCCTTTGGTGGTGGCGGCGAGGCGAAGTATCGCAACCAGCTCACCGGCGGCATCAGCGCACTGCTGAAGTTCTGATGCTCTGGTAACCCGACTGGAACCCGAGAAGGCAACGCGAACAACCGCGTTGCCTTTTCGTTGGTAGACAGTCTGATTCCAATCAGGCCATCGAGGAGAACCAGTGGTTGGGTGACAGGCTGTTGGATTCGAGCAACCATGCCGGCGCCTGGGGACCGGAAGCCCAGCAACCTGCCAGGTGCAGTGCGATGTGGACCAGCTCGCGGGTCACCGCGCCAGGATGGCCACACCAGCGCAGACAGGTGCCGGCATCTCCCAGGGGGAACACCGCCCGACGCAGCCCCGGCGTTGGTTCCGGAAGGACGTCGAGCAGCGGGCCAGAGTGGTAGAGACTACCGGTGGCCAGCTCGCCGCCGAAGTACCAGGCGACCTGGTCTGGCGTCCAGGGCCCCTTCCAGCTGAAGCGGTCGCGGAAGATGAGCTGCCCGGCGCGATGGACCTCGAGATCCTGCACGATCTGGTCGAACTGGAACCGCTCGGACAGGGCGCCACGATCGTAGCGGCCGGCTACCCAGATGTCGCCCCAGATGAGCCTGCCCGTGGGCGCGAGATGCACCCGGCCACGCTGGAAGTAGCGGCTTCCCTGGAAGGGGATCGCCGGGCCTGGCAACATGACCAGGCAGGCATCGTCCTGCACGGTCACGTCGTACTGCTGGGTGCCGTAGCTTGCCAGCGCCGGGTGGATACGGGTAGCCGATTGCCCGGTGACCACGGACTGGGTACCCGGACCGGCGAGGATTTCTATGTGGTGGCCGTCCCCGTCCATCAGCCCGGCGGTGAGGTTGATGAGATACAACAGGGAGGCGGTTTCTCCGGTCATGACGAACGGAGGCATCACGCGCAGGGGGATCTGCTGGTAGCAGAAACCCAGGCGGGTTTCCTGGTCGTGGCGCTTCAGCTCGATGCGCGCTCCGCCGATGCGACCGGCCACGTAGTTGGATAGATGCTGCCCGGCAAACTCGGGGGGCGTTACGAGGTCTTCACGTGTGATGCCAGTTGCTGGCGGACCCACTTCACTACCTCCTCGACCCCCTGCTGCTGACGGATGCTCACCATCAGGAAGGGCCGCTCCCCGCGCATGCGCAAGCTGTCGCGTCGCATGACTTCCAGGTCGGCTCCCACGTGCGGGGCCAGGTCGATCTTGTTGATGACCAGCAAGTCGCTGTTGCATATGCCAGGTCCGCCCTTGCGAGGGATCTTATCGCCCTCGGCCACATCGATCACGAAAATGAACCGGTCGGCCAGCTCCCGCGAGAAGACCGCCGTCAGGTTGTCGCCGCCGGATTCCACGATGACCAGCTCAAGATTGGGAATCTGGCGCTGGTAGTTCACGACCGCGCTAAGGTTGGCGCTGGCGTCGTCGCGAATGGCGGTGTGGGGACAGCCGCCCGTCTGCACGCCGACGATGCGTTCCAGCGGCAGCACCTCGCGGCGCGACAGGAACTCGGCATCCTCGTGGGTGTAGATGTCGTTGGTGATGACAGCCAGGTTCAGTTCGGGCCACAGGGCCTTGCACAGCGCCTCGACGAGGGCTGTTTTCCCCGACCCGACCGGCCCGGCGATGCCCAGGGTGAAGACCTTCCGCTTGGGTCCGGCATAGCGGGCAGGACCTGGGGCACCCGTGTAGCTGTGCGTGTGGTCGCCGTGGCTGTAGCGATCGAAGCGCGCGCGCGGCAGGGGGGGCAGGTCTACCGGATCATGAGCGAAACATTCGGGCATAGAGGCGGGTCTGTTCATCGCATAGCACCTCATAGTATGGGCAGCCCGCCCCCGCCATGGTGGGGGGACGATCTACCAGATCTGTCACGAGCGAGGCGATCACGTCCTGTAGATACGCGAGCACCTGCTGTCCATGCGTGTGGCCGACGGGGATGGCGCGGACTCCTGCACTGATCATGCCCAGGGCCGCCTGATGCAGGTAAGAGGTCAACACCTCCGTCACCGAACCTCCCGCGATGGCTCCCAGCAGGCCGAACACCACAGGATGGTGCCAGGGGCCGGAGCCAGACTCCAGATGCGGACGGACCTGGGCAGCCGACCACGCCCAGGTAGCCCCCAGCGCCAGTAGCTGTTCGCCCATCTCCCGGCTGGCGGTGCGGATCGATGGGGGAAGTAGCGAGACCTCGAGCAGATGATTCAGCCAGGGTAGGTCGTCCCACTGTTTGGCGTGGACGGCTCGACAGGCGCTGGTAGTCAGCACGCCTTCCAGCGGCCCCAGCGAGGTGGTCAGCCAGTGCCCCGTCCAGCGTTCCAGGGTCTCTGGATCGTGAACCAGTCCACGAGCGAGGGCGGCCTCCAACCCCCACGAGTGGGTGTAGCCACTGATCGGTAGTGCAGAATCTGAGATCTGTAATAAGCGAAGATTCATGAGTAGACCGCGAGACCAGGCAGGCGAGGCGGCCCGGTGGGAGGCTCGCCTCGCGCTGCCGGTGAAGAAGTTAGAACAGGAAGTAACGCTGAGTCATGGGTAGCTCCTTGAGAGGTTCGCTGCCCACCTGTTCGCCATCCACGAACACCCGGTAGGTTTCGGCATCTACCTTGATGTCCGGCGTGGCCTCGTTGCGCTTCATGTCCTTCTTGCCGATGGTGCGGCAGTGCTCCACCGGGACCACCTCGCGCTGGAGGCCATACTTCTCGGCGATACCCGCCTGGTGCGCCGCCTTGGAGACGAACGACAGGCAGGACTTGGACAGCGCCCGCCCCAGGGAGGCGAACTGCGGCCGAATGTAGACCGGTTGCGGAGTGGCGATGCTGGCGTTGGGATCGCCCATCTGCGCCATGACCAGCAAACCGCCCTTGAGGACAAGGAACGGCTTGACGCCGAAGTAGGCTGGATCGTACAGGACGAGATCGGCGAGCTTGCCGCCCTCGATGCTGCCGACGTGGCTGGCGATGCCGTGGGTGATGGCCGGGTTGATGGTGTACTTGGCGACGTAGCGCTTGACGCGCTCGTTGTCGTTGCGCGCCGAGTCGCCGGTCATCGGCCCAAATTGCACCTTCATCTTGTGGGCGGTCTGCCAGGTGCGGACGATCATCTCGCCGATGCGCCCCATGGCCTGCGAGTCGGAACTCGTCATGCTGATGATGCCGCGATCGTGGAAGACATCCTCGGCGCCAATGGTCTCAGCCCGAATTCGGCTCTCGGCGAAGGCGACGTCTTCCGGGATGTTCCGCTTCAGATGGTGGCACACCATGAGCATGTCCAGGTGCTCATCGATGGTGTTGATGGTGAACGGTCGGGTCGGGTTGGTGCTCGAGGGCAGCACATTGGGAAGCGCGGCGATGCTGATGATGTCAGGAGCGTGACCACCGCCAGCCCCTTCGGTGTGGAAGCTGTGGATGGCCCGGCCCTTGATGGCCGCGACGGTATCCTGCAGGAAGCCGCACTCGTTCAGGGTGTCGGTGTGGATGGCGATCTGGATGTCGTACTCGTCGGCGACTTCCAGGCTGGTCTCGATGACCTTCAGGGTGGTGCCCCAGTCCTCGTGCAGTTTCAAGCCGCAGGCGCCCGCCTCGATCATCTCGCGGAGGGGCTGATGCAGGCTGGCGTTGCCCTTGCCGAGGATGCCGACGTTGATCGGCAGCGCCTCGAACGCCTGGAGCATGCGCATGATGTTCCAGGGGCCTGGAGTGCAGGTGGTGGCCCAGGTGCCGGTGGCGGAGCCGGTGCCGCCGCCCACCAGGGTGGTGACGCCGCTGGCCAGGGCGACTTCGATCTGCTGCGGGCAGATGAAGTGAATGTGGGTGTCGATGCCGCCCGCAACGCAGATCTTGCCTTCGCCGGCGATCACCTCGGTGCGCGGACCGATGATCAATCGCGGATCGACGCCGCACTGGGTCAGCGGGTTGCCCGATTTGCCGATGGCGACGATACGGCCGTTCTTGACGCCGATGTCGCCCTTGACGATACCCCAGTAGTCGATGATGACAGCGTTGGTGATGACCAGGTCGCAGTGTTCGAGGCTGCCGGGGATCTGCAACGGGCATTGATCCTGCCCATCACGGATCGACTTGCCACCACCGAAGATCGATTCTTCACCGTAGTCGGTGTAGTCCTTCTCGATCTCGATGAACAACTCGGTGTCGGCCAACCGGACGCGGTCGCCCACCGTGGGTCCGTACTTTTTGGCGTACGCCTGCCGGGTAAGTTTCACAGTCATGGACTTGAGTCACTTCCGCAAGGGTGTGGGAGGAGGTAGAGGAGACGAGACACCGGGTCAGGCCGAGGGCTTGTGTCCGTAGCCCTGTTCGAGACAGCGCTTGATACTCATCTCGCGGGTGTAGGGGTCGTCGAGCCGCCCCATGACGAGGCCGTTGAAGCCGTAGACTTCGCGGTGGCCGCCATACGGGATGAGTCGAACTTCCTTGGTGTCGCCCGGCTCGAAGCGGACGGAGGTTCCGCTGGGCAGATCGAGGCGGCGGCCATACGCCTTGACGCGATCGAGGACCAGCGCCTTGTTGACCTCGAAGAAGTGATAATGCGAGCCGATCTGGATGGGGCGGTCGCCGGTATTGGTGACAGAGAGGACCACGACGTCGCGCCCCGGATGCAGCTCGATGTCCTTGCCGTCGTGAATGAATTCACCTGGAATCATGAGAGTTCTCCTGAGTGTGCGAGATCAGTGAATCGGCTCGTGGACCGTCACCAGCTTGCTGCCATCGGGGAAGGTGGGTTCGACCTGGATCATCGAGATCATCTCGGCGACCCCTTCCATCACGTCGCTGCGCTTGAGAATTTCGCGGCCCGCGCTCATGATCTCCGCCACGGTCTTGCCGTCGCGCGCCATCTCCATCAGCTCGGCGGTGATGAGAGCGGTGGCCTCGGGCACGTTCAGTTTCAGGCCTCGCTTCTTGCGATCGCGAGCTACCTGGGCGGCGACATAGATCAGCAGCTTGTCGCGCTCCTGGGGGGACAGATTCATCGCTAACTCTCCTGAAAGGATGCCGCACTGCCTGCCTCTGCACCGGTCGCGGCGATCCGGCGCGGAGGCGTCGTTGGTTAGCTCGAGGATTTCGAGTCGGAAAAGAACCGCGCCTCCAGCCAGTAAAGGCCGAGGACGATCCAGGTGGCCAGCACGAAGGGGGCGGTGAGCGCGGGTAGTCCGGTCTGGGGGAAGAACTCGGTGATAGGAACCGAGATGATCATGCCCAGCAACGGAGCGATCAGCGAGCGCCGCCACAGATACAGCGCGACGGGAGCCAGAGTCGCATTGTAGCCATACAGACCGAGCTTGATGTTATCGAACAGAGGCTTTTCGATGAGGCGTTCGGGGTCGATGGAGTTCAACCCGGCGGTGACGTGGTAGCTGGCCATCAACATGCCGACGAAGGACCCCAGCAGCACCCAGCCGGCGTGGCGGGCGTTGCTGATGGCGATGCCGACGATGAAGCACAGGCCGGTCCAGAAGCTACCCTGGAACATGATCTGCCCGACGCCGTGCAGCGTGGACTCGACGGCGTAGGAGATGAACTTCGGGTTGTCCACCAGGGCCTGAGCGTCGGCGCTGGCGCCCTCGGCACCCAGGGCCCGGCCCACCAGGAAGATCACCCAGGTGACCACGATGAACGGCGTGGTGTAGGTCGGAAACGGCACATGCTTTCGCATCGCCCAGGTGAGCAGGGTGGCCGCCACGCAGCCGACCACCAGCAGGAGCAGGCTCAGCACGCCAGGCTGGAAGAAGAACAGCGTGGCGATGCCGACCAGGGCGGGGTTGAAGCCCCAGATGCCGGCGTCGCGTTCCTCGGGGTTGAACTGGAGCAGCCAGGCGGTCGCGGTGCCGATGAGGGCGCCCGCGACGATGCCAGCCGCCTGCAGGGGAAGGCTCAGGGCGATGCCCAGGACAAACAGCGCCCCGGTGATGGCGTTGTCCTGGAAGACGATCTGACCGATCCCCCGGAGGACCACCAGCACCGGTAGTGGGACGGGCACCGCTTGCGAAGGTTGCATAAGGCGTTCTCCGAATGGTTCAGAAGGATGGCTCGAGCGGTATGCATCTACCGGGGCGCTCGAGCAACCCTGGATCCGACCGAGCCATGGGGTGGTCCGTGGCGGTTACTTCTCGGGCGTGAACGGCAACGCCGATTTGTGGATGATGAGGCGCAGCTTGCCGTCCTTGCAGCGACGGAAGGCGAACGTCTTATCGACCATGATTTCCTTGCCACTCTTATCGGTGAGGTAGACGTTGCCCATGGTCAGAGCAATGTCGCCATGGATCTGCACGCCCTCGACGTCGGTGGGGAAGTTGTCGTAGCGCACCTTGACCCAGGGCTTGAGAGCGAAGCCCTTGTCCTCGGGGAAGTCGGCATCGCCGCCGACGAAGTAAGCCAGCGCGCCCTGTTTGGTCTTGCGGAAGGTGTTCTTGCCGAACGCCAGGGTCGGCTTGAAGAAGACCTTGCCGTCCTCGAAGTCGTAGAGGTCGTCGATGACCTTCTTCGCGGCGGCCTTGTAATCGCCTTCTTCCGCATAGACCTTGCCGATCTTCACCAGTCCGTCGCACCACGCCTGTTGAGCGGCGTTGACGTCGGCGACGGTGATCGGCTTTTTGGCTTCCTCGGCGGGCGAGCTACCGATCGGCGCCAGGAAGAGAGCGCAACCGACAAGGACAGCGCCCGCCATCAGGATCATGCCGCACCGGGAGGAGAGATTCGTTCCGCACATGGCTGGTTCCTCGACTGAGCTGGGGGGTGAAAGTTGCATCACTTATAGACCACGGTCGTTGTATGCACGTCACTGTTTGAGAGTGGGAGGAGTCGGTTTCTCCTGGGCCTGGAGTACGGCAGCGCGGGCGGGGGCCAGCAATGCGCTGGCCTCCTGGCGAGCGGCGGCGAGCCGGGGGTCGGCCTGCGGGCTAGTTTCGCTCTCCCGGTTGGCGCGGGCAAACCACAGAAGCGCGTCGTGCCCCTGGCCTGCCCGCAGGTGCGTCACGGCGAGCAGATAGCAATCCACCGCGGTGGGTGGACGCAAGCGGGCCAGCTGCCGCCGGGCCTTCAGTGCCTCGGCCCATTGCTCGTGCTGCAGGGCAGCAAACGCCAGCAGCTCCAGGTTGACTTCATCGGGGCGTAGTGTCACGGCCTGACGGGCCAGGTCGAGTGCTCCCTGGAGATCGCGCGGCGAGGCGTTCGGCCAGGACAGGAGAGCCTGTACCAGGGGGGTCAGGATCGCGGGATCCCTGGGAGCCAGCTCGACCGCGCGGCGAAGACGAGTTACGCCCTCGGCCCATTGCTGCTGCATAATCAGAGCGTTGCCCAGGTTGAGATGGGCCGAGGCCAGGGTAGGTTGATCGTCGGCCACCTGGCGGAACAGGCGAGTACCTTCGGCATGCTGGCGCTGATCCATGAGCAAGGCGGCGAGGTTGGTCCGGGCGAACGAGTGCTTCGCATCGGCTTCAAGCACTCGACGATATGCAGTGATAGCGTCGGCCGACTTGCCCTGGCCGTGATAGGCGTTGCCCAGCAGGTACCAGGCGTCGGCATAGTTCGGCCTGGCCTCGACGGCCTTTTTCAGCGCGGCCAGCGCGCCGGCCACGTCGTTCTGATCGAGCAGTGCCTTGCCGAGGTTGCGCTGGGCCATGGAATCGGCGGGGTTCAGCTCCACGGCACTGCGCCAGTTGGCCAGCGCCTCGGCCGACTTGCCCAGCAGCGAGTAGGCGATGGCCAGGTGGTTGTGCAGCGTGGACGACCGGGGATCGAGCGTCAGGGCTTTCTGGTAATGTCGGGTGGCCTCGGCGGGCTGGTTCTGCTCCAGGCAGAGGTCTCCCAGTCCCTGATGGGCCAGCACCAGGTTGGAGTCGAGAGCGAGCGCCTTGTCGTAGCTGATCCGCGCCTCCACTGGCTGGCGCAACGTCCGCTGGAGCTTGCCGAGGTTGCAGTGCAGGCTGGGGTTGCCTGGTTCAAGAGCCAGGGCGTCGAGCAGGGTATCCCGCGCTGCCTGCGGCTTGCCCTGGCGTTCGAGCGCGCCGGCCAGATGGTTGAGCGCAGCGGGGTCGGTGGGAGCCAGGTCGTGGGCCTGGCGAAAACAGGCAATCGCCTCGTCGATTTGATGGGCGGCCATCAGCACGCGACCGAGGTTGCGCACCAGGAGATGAGCCCTGGGATCGAGGACAATCGCCCGGCGCAGCGTGTCGGCCGCCTCGTCCAGGTGGCGCCGTTCGAGCAGGGCACAACCCAGGTTATTGAGGGCCGCGGTGCTATCGGGACGCAGAGCCACCGCTGCCCGGGCGAACTGCATCTCCTCGGCAGCCTTTCCTGCCGCGCGCAGGGCGCTGGCGAGTTCGAGGTTGATCCAGAAGTCGCCCGGTGCGCGACGTTGCGCCTGTTCGAGCAGCGGAAGTTGCAGCGAGTGCAGTCCGACGCGCGGCAGCATGGCAGCGAGCAACACGACGTCGGAGGCCTGCGCCCGATCGACCACGTCGGACCCGACCAGGTGAGATAGTTCTTCGCGCAGAGCCGACCGCGAGGTGAGCAACCAGGCGGCACGCACCCGGCCACGCAGCGGATGCGGATCGAGCCGATTGGCCAGGTCGGCACGCAGGCGGATAGGATCGGCATGAGAGGGATTGGCCAGCCAGAGCAGCAGGGCCCAGTGATCCAGCGCGCCGGCCAGGAGGCGAGACATCGGCTGGTGCGTGCGGCAGAAGGCGTCCCGGGAATCCTCCGGGGCGGCGTCCACGTCGAAACCCTGGTCGCGAAACGCCTGGGTGTAGGCCAATAGCGAGCCAGAGTGGTCGAAGCCATTTTCCTTCCACACCAGGGCGCGCTGTCGTGCGTGGTCGAGCTGCACGACGAAACGCAACTGGCGGAGTAACTCCTGCACCTGCTGCTGAGCCCCGGGTTCGACATCGCCACCGGCCAGCAACGCCTCGGCTCGCCGGGCTGCCTCCAGGGCGGCGGCCCCGTGCTGGTCGCCCAGCTGTCCGCGGGCCTCGGCAAGGAGGGCCTCGACCTGGGCAGTGGCCCGGCGCACACGGTCGGCCTGCTGCAGGGCCGCGTCGGCCTGGGCCGCCGCGCGCTCGCGCAGGATCCAGACATAGCCGGTCGCCATGGCCAGGGTGATGGCGAGGAGCAAACTTCCCACCAGCACCCGGCCCCGGTTGCGTCGCACCAGCTTGCCCATGCGGTAGGTCAAACGGGGAGGGCTGGCGTGTACGGGCTCGTTGGTGAGGTAGCGTTCCACGTCGGCAGCAAGCTCACTGGCGGTCTGGTAACGTCGGTTGCGGTCCTTCTCCAGCGCCTTCTGAGCGATCCAGTCGAGGTCGCCGCGCAGGCTGCGCTTCAGCTGATCGGGTTCGGTGCCTCGGGCGTGGGCCGCCTGGGGGAGATTGGCCAGGGCGGCAACCCGGACGCTGGGTCGAACAGATTCATGTTCGCGCACCTGCTTCAGCACCTCCAGCAGCGGTCGGCTGGACAGGGGCTCGATTAGCAGAGGAGGGGTGCCGGTAAGCAGCTCGTAGAGCAGGATACCCAGCGCGTAGATGTCGCTGCGGGTGTCGATGTCGAGGTTATTGAGCGTGGCCTGCTCGGGGCTCATGTAGGCGGGGGTGCCGATCACCGAGCCGACCCGGGTCATCCGCGGTCCCATCGGCAAGGCCGGCTGAATGTTGAGCGCGATGCCGAAGTCGATCACCTTGGCCACAGGGGTGCCGTCGCACAGACCAACGAGCACATTTCCTGGCTTCAGGTCGCGGTGGATGACACCCTTCAGGTGCGCGTGCTGGACTGCCTTGCAAAGAGTCACAAACAGCTCGAGCCGGGCGCGGAGAGGCAGGCGGGCGGCGTCGCAGTAGGTGGTGATCGGCTGGCCGGCCACCAGTTCCATGACCAGGTAGGGCCAGCCCTGGGAGGTGCGGCCGGCGTCAAGAAGCCGGGCGATGTTAGGGTGATCCATCACCGCCAGCGTTCGCAGCTCGGCGTGGAATCGATCGACCACCGGCTGACAGTCGAAGCCGGCCTGCAGGATCTTGATGGCCACCAGCCGTTGCACCGGCTTCAGTTGCGCCGCCTTCCAGACAGTGCCCATGCCGCCCTCGCCGATCTGTTCGATCAGGCGATAGGCACCCACCAGGGCACCAGGCTGGTAGCGTGGCCCCGTCGGGTCAGCCTCCAGGAGTGACACCGAGGGAAACCCCACGAGGCGGAAAAGATCTTGCGGGTTGTCGTGGGCTTCCAGCAGCGCCTCGACGCGCTGGCGCAGATGGTCATCGGCCCCACAGGTTTCGAGTAACCAGTGCTCGCGGGTACTGGCAGGCACATCGAGGGCCGCCAGAAACACCTCCTTGAGTGAGCCTGGTTGATGAGGCATGGTCACATTCCCCACCTGGGTGCGGTCGGTAGATTACCATGCGAACAAAGGGAGTGAATTGTCTCACATCCGAACAGATTGAGATAACAATTTCTCCGAGAGCCAGGCCCGGGCGAAGGTCCACTCGCGGTAGGCGGTGGCCCGGGCCAGGTGGAGAACATCGGCGGCCTCCTCGACGGAAAGCCCAGCGAACAGGCGTAGCACCGCGATTTTGCCGGCCAGGGGTTCGACGGATTCCAGGCTCTCCAGCGCGTCCTGCAGATCGAGCATCCGATCGTCGCACGAGGGGCTGGGTAACTCCTGCAGTTGCAGATCGATTCGGGGGATGAGCCGTTTCCGTCGAGCCGCTTCCACCAGGATGCGACGCATGGCCTCGGCGGCGGCAGCGAAGAAGTGGTTCCGCCCGTCCCAGCCATGCTCGGGTTCGGACCCCATCACCCGCAGGTAGGCTTCGTGGACGAGGGCCGTCGGCTGCAGGGTGTGACCGGGCTTTTCCTGGGCGAGTTTCTGGGCCGCCAGGGCACGTAGGTCCTCGTAGACCAGCGGAAGAAGCTGCGCCGCTCGTTTCTGTCCCTCGAAAGTACTTACATACTCGGAAGGCAGCGGATCCACTCAATAGACTCCCGATATCTCCTGGTCAGATGGGCATGGCCAGGAGAGCTGGTATGACGAGGTTATTCTTGTATGGATTTGCTCCCTCACCGAACAGTGCCAGCCGGGCCAGATGAGGAGACCAGGACGGAACCGGAGGAGATTGGCCAGGGTTGGCCAGAACGGAAGAAGGGCAATCTGGAACAAGCTGAGAAGAAAACAAACAAGGGCCTGGCGGATCGGAGTCCGGCCAGGCCCGTCTTCAGGGAGCAGGTTCTGCTCCGGAAGGGTTACTTATCTTTCTTGTCCTTGTCCTTGTCCGTCTTCTTGGCGGGCGCCTTGCCGACGGTGACCTTGGCAGTGGCGACGATTTCCTTGAGGTCATCGACTGCCTTGCTGGCGTCCTTGGCGGTGGCGAAGCCTGACGGGCTGGACATGGCCAGGAGTTTGCCCTCGGCATCGCGGATGAAGAAGCGGAACTTGCCGTCCTTCCCTTCGTTCACCTCCACGGTACCGGTCCCACCCTTCGACTTGGTGGTTTTGGTGTCCTTGTCTTTCTTGGTCCCCTGGGCCAGCGCACGAGGCCCAACGTCGGCCCCGGCCGCCACCATCATCGCCAACACCAGCAAGCAACCGCACAGCTTACGCATCTTCTGTCCCCTGGTCCACAAGTGAAGCAACCTGTCGCGACCCGGCGCGACCCCGGACGTTGTATCACAGCCCGACTCGCTCGCGGAAGAGGCTGCGCGGAATTTTCGCGTTCCGTTTGCCATCGTCCGGACGACCTTGCCGCTGGGGAAAACTGATGCAGGCGCGTCAGGCGAGCAGGCCTTTCACCACCTGACCGTGGACGTCGGTCAGGCGGTAATGCCGGCCCTGGAACTTGAACGTCAGCCGGGTGTGGTCGATGCCCAGCAAGTGGAGGATGGTCGCCTGGAAGTCGTGGACGTGGACTGGGTCGCGGGCCACGTTGTACGCGAAATCATCGGTCTCGCCGTAGCTGGTGCCCGGCTTCACGCCGCCGCCGGCCATCCAGAGGGTAAAGCAGCGCGGATGGTGATCGCGCCCATACTGCTTCTCTTTCGGGTTGCCCTGGCAGAACGTGGTGCGACCGAACTCGCCGCCCCAGATGACCAGCGTGTCGTCGAGCAAACCGCGCTGCTCGAGATCGCGGACAAG
Organism: Gemmataceae bacterium; assembly: GCA_046350255.1. Taxonomy (GTDB): domain Bacteria; phylum Planctomycetota; class Planctomycetia; order Gemmatales; family Gemmataceae; genus CALDUY01. The sequence continues at coordinate 5,612 of JAXMAV010000019.1, read as the reverse complement.
CGCGGCGGAGGATTGGTCGGTGTCGCGACACTGCACGGCCAGCTGGGTGGGCAGGTTGCGATGCTGATCCCAGCCGGCGTGGAAGAGCTGCACGTAGCGCACGCCCCGTTCGAGGAAGCGCCGCGCCAGCAAGCAGTGCCGGGCGAAGCTACCGGGGCGATGCACGTCAGGTCCGTACATGTCGAGGACCGCGCGCGGCTCGCGGGTAATGTCGGTAACCTCGGGGACGCTCATCTGCATCCGGTAGGCCATCTCGTACTGGGCGATCCGGGTGGTGATCTCGGGATCGCCGCTCTCTTCCTGCTTGATCCGGTTCATGGCGGCCAGGTCGTCGAGCAGCCCGCGGCGGGCCTCCCGACTCATGCCGGCTGGGTTGGACAGGTAAAGGACAGGGTCGCCCTCGGAGCGGAGTTTCACCCCCTGGAAGCGCGAGGGCAGGAAGCCGGCGCCCCAGTAATGCTCGTAGAACAGCTGGCCGCACGAGGCTTCCCGGTCGCGCGAGGTCATGACGACAAAGGTGGGCAGGTTCTCGTTGAGACTGCCCAGGCCATAGCTGAGCCAGGCCCCCAGGCTGGGCCGGCCGGGTAGTTCAGCGCCGGTGAGGAAGAAGGTGACGGCTGGGGCGTGGTTGATGGCCTCGGTGGTCATCGAGCGGACGACGCAGAGTTTGTCGGCGATGGCGCCCGTGTAAGGGAGGAAGTCGCACATCCAGGTGCCAGCCTTGCCCCAGCGCTTGAAGCCGGTGATGCCCGGCAGCAGAGGTCGAGAAGTCTGGCCCGAGGTCATGGTGGTGAGGCGCTGCCCCATCATGACGCTGGCCGGCAGTTCCTCGCCGCGTCGGCGGATTAGTTCGGGCTTGTAGTCGAACAGATCGACGTGCGAGGGAGCCCCCCCCTGGAGAAGATAGACGACTCGTTTGGCCTTTGGGGCGAAATGGGGCAACCCGGGCAGAGCGCCCACCGGGGACTTCTCGGCGGCTTGTGTCTGACTCAGGAGGGTGGCCAGGGCGGCGGTGCCCAGGCGTACGCCGGCACTTCCGAAGAACTGGCGCCGGGATTCGACCAGGCGCGCTTCACGCAGTGGATCCACGGCACTACTCCCGGGTTAGCACTTCGTCGAGATTAAGAATCAGGCTGCACACACCCGCGCTGGCGGCCAGCTCCGCAGGGTCGGGCGCTGGTGTCCACCGGCCATTCCCCGGCGGCGATCAGCTGGCGGGCCGTGTTACCATCCTGCCGAAACGCTGCGCCAGCAGACGCTCAGGGGCTGCCAAGCAGGGACAGCCTGCTCGCGCTCGAGGGGGCTCCGCCCCGTGGCCAGCCGGAAGGCCAGGCCGAGCTGTGCGATCAGTGATGGAGGGGCCGGCTTCGCGGCGCACCCGGGAGGCCAGGACGCGGGCCGTCTCGGCGTAGCCGACCTCGTTGAGTGTCACCAGGGCATGTGGAGTGGGGTGTTGGTCCGCACCGGCCGCACTTCGCAGACCTCGCTACCCGAGGTCGAACAGGCTGCGGGTCCCACGGTTCGGCGCCAGAAGGTGTAAAGGCTGCGACGATAGAGGCTGGAGCCGATCCTGCTGGTAGCGGATCTGGCCGAAGCTGAACTCCTCCCAGATGCCGGCTGGCTGTAGGGTTTGACGGGAGCCGCCGCCGAGGTCGTCCACCAACAGGCCGCTAATGGCCAGGGCCTTGATCGCGGAGTAGCCAGGAGGGCATCCGGAAGGTGCGGGCCGCCAGGGAAGCGGTTGCAGGATCGCGTTCGACCAGCGAGGCGGGCACGCGCGACGATCAAGCGCGTGGCTGGTGACGATCAGGCGGAGCAGATGCTTGAGGTTCCAGCCGGAATCGCGGAACTCGACGGCCAGCCAGTCGAGCAGCTCGGGTGACCTCGAGGCTCGCCCTGCACGCCGGTCCTCGGCGGTCTTCACCAGCCTCCGGTGCCGAGCAGGAGCTGCCAGTAGCGGTTGACGAGCACGCGGGCGGTGAGCGGTGGCGACTATCCACCAGCCATTCGGCCAGGGCGAGACGAGGTAGCGCCTTGGTGGGCAGGCTGGCTAGCGACTGGATCACGTCGGCCGTAACCTTCTCGCCGGGCTTGTCCCAGCGCCGCGGACGAGCACATGGGTAGCGCGCGGGGTCGGACGTTCCTCCATGACCATGACGTTGAGCATCGAACGGTTCAGCGAGGCCAGGGCATCGCGCTTCGGCTTCAGCTCTTTATCGAGAGAGGCCTGGACGGGGGTGGGCGCCTTGCTTTTTCGACGTTCCAGATCGCGAATCTCCGCCTCGAGCGTCTGCTTGCGGGTCAGCTGCGCGGGAGTGGGTAGCTCCAGCACCGGGTTGGCGTTGCCGCCGCGGTCAACCGCCCCGGATTCGGGCACGTTGTTGAAGAAGGCAAAGAGGCTGTAGTAGTCCTTCATCGAGAAGGGATCGTACTTGTGGTTGTGACAGCGCGAGCAGCCGAGGGTGAGGCCCATCCACACGGTGCCGGTGGTGTCCACGCGGTCGAAGACATAATCGATCCGCGATTCCTCGGCGATGCGGCCGCCTTCGCCGTTGAGCGGATGGTTGCGATGGAAGCCGGTGGCCAGGCGCTGCTCGATTGTCGCCCCGGGCAGAAGATCGCCGGCCAGCTGTTCCACAGTGAAGCGGTCGAACGGCTGGTTCTGGTTGAAAGCGCGGACCACCCAGTCGCGCCAGGGCCACATCACTCGGTCGCGATCCGACTGGTAGCCGTTGGAGTCGGCATAGCGGGCGGCATCGAGCCAATCGTAGGCCAGGCGTTCGCCCAGCCGAGGGCTAGCTAGCAGGCGTTCCACCTGGCGCTCGTAGGCGTCGGGGCGGGGGTCATTGATGAAGGCGTCGAGCTCGGCAGGAGTGGGCGGCAGACCGGTCAGGTCGAGCGATAGCCGGCGGAGGAGCGTATGGCGAGGAGCATCGTCCGCAGGCGTGAGGCCCTCACGCATGAGCCGGGCCTGGACGAAGGCGTCGATTGGATTTCGCACGCGCTGGGCTGAGGATAGCACTGGCGCGGCTGGGCGGGTGGGTACAACGTAGGCCCAGTGTGGCTCCCAGACGGCCCCGGCCCTGATCCACTCGCGTAGCACCTCGACCTGCGAGGCGTTCAGCTTTTTCCCCCCCTTGGCTGGTGGCATCTGCTTGTGGGGGTCGTCGGTCAGGATGCGCTGGATCAGCTCGCTTTCGTCGGGCTTGCCAGGCACGAGGGACGAGCGGCCCTCATCGGTGTCCAGGCGCAGGCCGCCCTTGCGCTTGCTGCGGTCGGGACCGTGGCAGGTGAAGCAGGCATCGGCGAGAATGGGACGCACATCGCGGTTAAACTCCACCTTGCCGGTCGCCTTCTTCGTGCCGGCGTCGGGTTCGACCTTCACGAAGTGGATGAAGTAGTTCTCGACGAGGCCCTTGACCTTCTCCTCGCCGGCCAGCTTGAAGCCAGATGAGGTAATCTCGCGCGTCACCACATCCTGACCTGCCCGGACATGGTTCAGCGTCCACTCGCGGCTCTTGCCCGGAATGCGATGGAAATCGACGATGATGAGCCGGCCGCCCGGACGCAGCGCCTTGTGGATGGTGGCCAGTGTGCGGAAGGGAAACTCGAAGTGATGGTAAGTGTCGCAGACGAAAACCACGTCCACCGAGGCGGGCGGCAGCTCGCAGGAGGTCTGGCTGCACTTCACCGTCTCGACGTTGGTGAGTTTGGCCTCGGCGGCGGTCTTCTTGATGTGGTCGAGAAACTTGGGAGCGATGTCCACCGCGTAGACCTTGCCCTTTGGTCCAACCGCGGTGGCAAAGAGGCGAGTGAACAGCCCGGTGCCGGCGCCGATGTCGCCCACGGCCTGGCCCGGTTTTAGCTGGCAGGCCGCAAGGATCTCCTTGCGGCTGGTGAAGATCTCGCGGCTTTCCCCCTCGAACGACCCCTTGAACTTGCCCAGGTCGGGATCCTTGAAGTGGTCGTTGATGCCGGGTTTGACGCTCTTTTCCTGGGCCAGCGCGAACGAGGCGGTGAGCACCAGAACCAGGCCGATCAGGTTGCGGGGAGAGAACATGGCTACGCATTCTCTGGAGGGCGCGTCGGTGGGCCAAAGGCGGGATGCTTGTATTGTCGCACGCCCCGAATGGAGGTCAAGGGACCAGTGCAAGCATTCCATCCCCGAAGTCCATGGGGTGGCTCCGTTGCGGATGACAGCGGAACCGGACATTTCGACAAGTAAACTTTACATCTTGCCAGGAAAACCTAACATGGACCAGGGAGGAGCACAGGCATGGCAACGCCGACCCTGGGCAATCGATTGAAGGTAGCCCGCGCGGAACGCGGGCTCTCGCAGGAGCAGCTTGCAGGCCTGGCGGGGGTCACCCGGCAGACGATCAGCGCGATCGAGACCGGTCAGTATGGTCCGTCGGCCCTGCTGGCGTTTCTCCTGGCCCGGCACCTGGGCAAACGGGTGGATGAACTCTTCTTCCTGGAGGGTGACAACCCATGAATACGACACGGGTGGTGCATCAGGACGAACGTACGCGGGCCATCGAGAACGCCAGTTATCGCCTGGGCTACCTGGTCCTGTCGTTTGGGATGCTGATCGTGGTGGCCTACCGAAGCTACCTGTACCAGCAGGCACCCTGGGATCTGATGGGGCTGGTCATCCTTGGCGGGGTGGTGTGCACCGCCTACCAGGTCTGGCACCACGGGCTTAGTCGTCGCCAGGTGATGGTGGGAATTGTCGTGGCGGTCGTGGCCGGATTGTTTGCTGCAGTGCTGGCCTGGTGGCTGGCCCGATAATGCCAGCGGAGGCGACAAGTCACGCGGGAGGCGGGAACGAGGCGCTGGGAGAAGCTCCGGTCTCGCTGGCAACCTGGCGGGCTTCCTCAAGAGCGGCCCGGATGCGCACCTGCCGATAGATCAGGTAGCCGACCGCGCCTACCAGGAGGTAGGGCATGGTGACCATGAGGTAGATGCTGTTGTTGTAGGCGCGGGCCAGGCGCAGCTGCTCGTCGTCCTCCGCACCGGAGGCGTTGGGGATGGCATCCTGTCAGGAGGGACAGGCGAGGGCTCCGCGGGATGGAACCGCGAGGAGGAAGACGCCACACAGCAGAAGTAGAAGCAGCGGCCGTCGCATGGATGCGATCTCCAGGGAGAGCCTGCATTGTACCCGGGGGCCGGGCTCAGGGATAGAGTCTGTAGAGCATCCAGTAGACCACGACGCCGGTGACGGAGACGTACAGCCAGACCGGAAGGACCCAGCGGGCCAGGCGAACGTGCCGGTCGAGCCGGTTGGTCCAGCCCTGGTAGGCCAGGTAGAGCGCCAGGGGAGCAGTCGGGATGGCCAGGACGGTGTGCGTCCCCAGGATGGTGAGGTAGAGCATGCCCACCCACGACGGCGCATCGGGGGCCTGCTGGCTAAAGCGAGTCGGCTGCCCACCCTTGACGTACAGGTGGTAGAAGAGATACGAGGCCAGGAAGAAGGTGGAAACCAGGATGGCCGTCACCATGAATGTGGTGTGGACCCGAACCTTGCGCAGGCGGATGGCGGCGTAGCCGAACACGAGCAGGATGCCGGCCAGGCCGTTGAGGGCGGCGTTGAAGGCGGGGAAGTCGTCGGG
>JAXMAV010000018.1:0-197580 GCA_046350255.1 Gemmataceae bacterium | reverse complement strand
CGCTGCGCAGACTGCTCCAGGCGCGCTGCGAACCATCCTCGCGCGCCAGCACCACCTCCAGAAGCACGGGGCGGCCCACCAGGTCCTGCTTCGCGCGAAACCGCCGGATGCCGGCCGGGCCGCGCGGCAGCTCCTTCTCGATGGAATAGCCGGGCACCACTGGCAGATGGTCCACTTCGATCGGAAGATCCGGCGCTGCCATCGGGACAGGGGACACCGGCGGGAGTGGGTCGGAGGTCAGCTCCAGGTGTGGGAAGGCCTCGGCAGCCCCACCGCATTCCGGGCAGGTCGAACTCTCGTTGCTCGACTCCCAGAAATGGCCCTGAGAGCAGATCAGTAACTTCAGCATGGGGGCCCCTGTGGTGCCAGGTCGTCTGGGCCGATTATCGCAGACCTCGTAAGTGGGTCAAGCAGCTCTCAGGGCAGGCGCGGCAGCGTGAGCCCGGTGGGGAGCCGCTCAATCGTCTTGCCCAGGGGGGTGCCCTTGTTGGTGATCTCACCGCCAGTGGCGAGGAAGAATCGCTCGCCCTGCAATCCCGCATCGATGTTCAGCACTGGATTGGCGTCGGCGGTGAAGCGCGCACGCGTCAGGGCGACCCAGTGGCCATCCTTCGACCGGACCCAACCGGAGCCAAACTGCGCCCGGCGCTCCCGGGTAGTCGAAACGCGATCTCGCCGGAAGTCCTCGACAAACGAGTAGTATCCCGTCAGGGCCTGGCCCTCGGCCAGGGTGGAGAAGGTCACCAGGTGCTTCCAGGCTTTCTTCTCCGGGACGTAGAAGTACCCAGCGTAGGCCGTGCGCGGCCCCTCGACCTTCGCCGTCACCAGGAAGCGGTAGGTTTCGCCCACCTTCCAGTCGTAATCGAAGAACGACTGCCCACCGGTACCTTCGCCGCCGAAGCGCCCGACGCGCACTTCCGGATCCTTGTAGAGCATCTTCACCCGCTTCTCGTCCATGACCTTCCGGGGGTCGTCTCCCTGGGTGGGGTCCCACACCGAGAAGATCACGAGCTTCTTGCCGTTACCCAGCTCCTGCATGCCGAAGTAACCCTTGCTCCAGCCACAGGCCATGAAGTAGGTGCCCGGGGCCGATTTCTCGACGGTCACCTCGGTGGTGAACGCCAGCCCCGCGGGTGCGGCGTAGCCCAGGTGGACGGATCGGCAGGCGATGCCCTTGAGACGCTCATCGGATCGGCCTTCCGCGACGAGGAGTAACCAGATTCCCAGGAGGAGTAGCAGGCAGCGTTGCGCCATGATGGGTTCCAGCTCGGGTAGAAGATCAAACAAATGGTCGAGCGACGACCAGGTCGAGAAATTCCTGAATCCAGGTGGCCTGATCCGAAGCGCTGGTAATGTTGTACCGGGGCGTGGCCTCGTCTGCGATCCAGCGGCGCAGGTCGGTGCCGAACTCCTGGCTCCGCGCGTACCAGTCGCAGACCATCTCCGCCACGGCGATTTCCGGCATCGCCTCCAACCCGCCCCAAAATTCGGGATGATGGTCGTTCGTCCGGCGATGATGCTCGATGGCCAGCAACTGCTGGTCGTGAGGCACGTCCTGGCCTGCGTGCAGGAAGTCCCACTCGATGCCGTGGAATTTCGAGGCATCGTGGACACACCCGCGGGCGATGAGCATGCGGCCAAAGTATGGTCGGCCGCGCTGGATCATCCGTCGTCCCAGGAGATCACACGCTTCCCGGACCCGTTCGATATGCCGTAGCAGGTTATCGAGATGATCTTCCAGCGTCATGGACGATTCTCGCTCGCTTCTCCCTGGGGTAAAAGACGGACCTCGGCCAGGAGGGGCCCCGGCGCACGGGTGGTTGTGCGGTCGGCCTGCCACCAGGTCACCCAGGTCTCCCAGGGGATGGGATGCTCCTGCAAGGTGAAGACGGACTGGGGTTCACCGGAAACGACCACGTAGTCCACACCCGCCTTGCAGTACAACCCCGTCAGGGCAGCCTCCAGCACACTCCGCGGGCGGGGGTCGAGGGTGGCGATCCAGTCGCCTTCCCGGAGCCGGGCCATCAGCTTGCCCTCGACCTGCTGAAACTCCAGACGAGCCCGATTGCCTGGCAGCGCTTCACACAGCAGATCGATGCGGATAGCGTTGGTGGCCAGGTGGATGTGGCCCACTTCCAGAGGAGGCGTTGCGCCCCATCCCTTGCTCTTTTCCACCGGCGCCAGCAGGTCGCGGTCGAGGAAGCGGCGGATCTCCTCTTCGACGTGGTGCAGTCCTTCTTCCTGGCGTCGGCGCGTCGCGCCATTGCTGCGCCGCATCCGTGCAAACAGCTTGGGTAATGTACCGGAGTGGAAGCCGGGGCGGATGTAGTTGATGATATACTCGCCGTGACTGCCCACCATCTCGGCTTCCAGGTCGGGCGACTCGTTGGCCCGATAGAGTTTCCAGTTCTCCTTGAGTTCCCAGGCGAGAAAGCCAAACAACCCGGGGATGAGACTGAACACCAGGATGATCATGCCGAGGGTTCGGTCGTAGGGCCAACCCAGGTTCTCGGTGAAGAGGCTGGCCACTGGCGGCGCAATGATGAGCATGAGCTTGTGCGACACCGTGACCACAGGGAAGTGCTTGATCGGGTTGACCTGCGGTTCGAGCAGCACCACGATCACGAAGCGAGACACATAGCTGAGAATGGCCCACGGCACCCCCAGGCCCAGCTTCACCCAGAACACCAGCGCCCCCTGCCCCTGGCGAAATAGCAGCCATTCCTCGACGGTATAGCGGATCTTCTCCACCCGATCCTGCAGTCGCCGGGACAGCCAGATGATCCAGCGAAACAACCCGGGCAGGAGATCCTCGCGGATCAGTTGCCAGGTGCGGACCATCCAGTCGCCGGCGGTTTCCTCCAGCATCAACCCCAGCCGGGTGTTGAGGACGATGCTGCACAGGGCGAAGAAGCCGACACTCAGATTGACGCGGATGGGACGCGAGATGGGGAACAGACTCAGGCCGAAAAACAGCAACGACGCGAGCAGAAGCGGCTTGCCGATGAACTGATAGAAGAGGACGTAAGGGCGGCTGCCCAGCACGGCGCGCACAAACGGCAGGCGGAAGATGGCCCTGGGCAGATCGTGCAGCACGCCGCGCACCGCCAACCAGGCGTACCACAGCCCTAGCACCACCTTTCGCCGAAACCATGGGACATGCAGGAGCAGGCCGAGAAACAGTGCCAGTGCCACGAACGAACCGGCGTTAAACAGAGGAAGCAGCGTTTCCTTGTGGGTATCTTCCTCGGACAGATCAATGGAGAGCGCCCGGGCCACCTCGGCCATTTCCTTCTCGAAGGGCGAAGGAGCTTCCGTCTCGGCCAAGAGCAGGAGCGGCTTCACCACGAACTTGTGGATCTCCTCCACCAGTCCTTCGATCCCCTTGAGGATAAACAACGAGCCCACCAGCGGCAGCACCAGGTAGAGCGTGAGCCAGCGACCGATGGGGTTTCCAAAGAAGATCGAGCTGAGCCGTTGGAGCCCGCGCAGGTAGATCTCGCCTCGGCGGCTGACCCCATCCAGGTCGCGGGCCAGCACCTGGTTCACTCGCAGCAGGGGGTCGCCCGTCACCAACTCCACTGGGCCGGCAATGTCCGGTAGTTTTAGCCGGTTGCGGGCCAGGGCATCGCGCTGGTCTCCCAGGGTGAGGTAGCCATGGGCGACAATGTCGTCGAGCATCTCCTCTACCAGCCGGTCGCGCTCCAGCTCTTCGGCGGCGTTGTCGGGAGTGAGGTTTACCTTGTTCAGGGCCGCCGCTAGCCGGGGACGGAAGACCTGGCGAAGCCGGCACTCGGCGCTTCCCAGCGCCTGGGTGACCAGCGTGGACAACTGGACGCGACGTTCCTGGGGCATGCGCATGAGAGGAAGGCGGCCCAGCGCGCGTTGCAGGTGTTTCACCGTCAGGACCATGGGCAGATCGGTCAGCGGGCGCTGTAACGGCCGGCGACAGGCGGAGAGAAGCCACTCCACCAGGTCAGTCGAGTAGACGGCGCGTTCGTTGTTCAGGCAGATCTTCTGCAGGTCCGACAGAAATCGCATCTCGGGGTTCCACACGCCCCGGGCCGCCCGCTGAGCCACCAGCCAGAGGCAATCCAGCCAGTCGCCCAGCTCGTTTGCAGGTAGTCCCAGGGCGGTGCCCAGGCGATGCACCAGGCGCTCCAGCTCGGCGCGGGCCGGACCGCGCAGGCCTCCCGCCTGGCTGGTGGGAACGCGCTCGGCGGCTTGCAGACGCAGGATGATTGCGCGGACCAGGTTGCCCCGCCGCGCGGCTGCCTCGGCTCGTTTGCGCAGCCGCGAGGGCGGACCTCCATCGGGACCGCCCGGGGGCTCGTCGGAATAAGGCAACGGCGCGGTTTCGGACACCTTGCGTCCGGGGAGGTCGGCTCCCTCCGGTCGCGTTTGCTCGAGCAAGCCCTCGGCTTGCAGGTCGCGCCGAAAGAGGGCTTCTACCTCTTCGACGTCGTCCACGGCCGGAAACGTACAGGCCAGCCGATCCGCATCGAACGCCCGCAGCTCGAGAAACACCGTTCCCATTTCCACGTAGACCTGCTGGTCCGAGCACGACTCGAGCAGGTAGTTCTCCTGAACCAGCACCGCCCGCGCCTCGGCGAAGGCGCCCGTACCCAGTGCGTGGATGCGTTGCTCGACGCTCTCGGGACCGAGCGGCTGTTCCATCGCACCCAGGTGCAGCCGGGCGTGGAAGATCAGGCGCCAGTAACGGAGCAGCATCTGTCCGGCCGGGGTACGCGCCAGGTCGGACGCCATGGGACGGGGCAGCAGGATCACCAGCGGAGGTAGGGCATCGGGTCCGGTTCGGCCCAGCTCACTGGGTGAGACGATGCGCAGCAGTTCGTCGCGTGAGATGATGTGGCTACGTCGGTGGGGCACATGAAGGCCCATGCCGCCCAGTCCCAGGACGTGTTTGATCACCCGGCGCAAGATCCGTGGCGACACCAGTACCACGGCCGGTTCCACCTGGCGAAGGCGACGCTCCAGTTCCTCGATTGTCAGGTCCGTGAGAGAGACGGCCAGCGACATGGAGTAGGTGCCCTTTAGCAGAGAGGAGAATCAGCCAGGGAAGCGGACACTGTTGGCGATGGCACGAAACTCCTCCTCGACCTTGCGGTAGTGGTGCACAGGAGCATAGAGGCGGAGCAAATAGAACGCCGTGCTACCACGTACCCCGCGCGGACGATAGGCGCGAATGAGAAACTGCCAGTGCTGGCCTCCGCGCCGGAGAGCAAAGCTCCATTCGTAGGCCCGGTAGCCATCCACCTCGGGGAGTTCGCGGCTGGTCTCCTCTACAGGCACCGAGGGGGGAGTCCGCAGGGGGTTTTCCTGGTCGTCGTCTCCCAGCAGCGGTCGGCGCGGCGCGGCCAACTCGTCGAGAATGGTCAGGCGTTGGTCGGCCAGGGTCGGTTGAATGTTCTCGGTTTCGCGCGAGAGATCGAGCATGGCCCGGTAGCGCGGCAGCATCAGGACCACATCCCGGCGCGCCACCAGCTCATCGATGGACGAATCGGGGCTGAATCCGGGTCGAAGCTGGAGCCAGTCGCCGCGCGGCCGGGGAAGCTGACACAACCCATCGCGGCTGGTAATCTGAGCGGGAATCGTGGTTTCCACCTGCCCGATCAGACGGACACGACGCAACCAGGCGGCTACTCCCTCGCTTGCCTCGGATCGAAGCAGCATCCAGGAGAGTGCGGCAAAGCCCAGGCCCATACCCACACCAGCCAGGGCCAGGCTAGCTCCACGGCGGGGGTGTTTGCTGGTGCGGATGCGCAGGAGGGCAGCCAGCCCCACGAGACTGCCCAGGAGGCTGCCCACCACGGTGCAGGCGCCGGTAATGGCCAGCAACACACTGGCCAGGGCCAGCCAGTCCAGCCGTGCTTCGGGGCCGCTCTGGTGGGCCACCGTCACCGGTTGTCCGCACTCGGGGCAGCAGGGTGGCACATCCCCGGGGGAATCGGCTACCTCGAACCTCGCTCCGCAGTCACAGGTGCAAACGACGGCCATGAACACTGTCCTGAATCCGGGCGGAAGACTCTTCGGATTCATTGTAGCCGGGGCTCTCCGGAGAGCCAGCGGCCCGCCCGTGAGCAGATTGTACAGCGATTAGCGCCCGCGCTCGCTATAATCATCCCTGATTGGCGAGGCACGAGAAGGGGATGGACCACGGTGACGGCCTCGATCTTCTTTGAACTGAACCTGCCCAACCCCACGACCTGGTTCTATTTCTCGGGGCTGCTGGCGGTCGCCCTCTTCTTCAAGTTCGAGCGCGTCTTCAGCGTTCGGAACATAGACGTACTCACGCTCTATCTGTTCGTCCCGGGCTTCCTCCTGCTCGTCGAGTCGGGCCAGCGTAACTTTCTCGGTTACCTTTGGCTGATGATCGCCTGCCTGTACTTCCTGCTGCGCTGCCTCGTCGATCTGGCCCTGGTGCGTCGGCCAGCGCTGGGGCCCAACCTGAACATCGGCGGCCTGGGTTGGCTCACCGGCGCACTATTTGTGGGCCTCATTGCGGTGGCCGCGCGCCAGCCCATCAGCACGCAACCTCGGGACGAATCGACGCGTCCACCCACTCCCATCGATAAGCTACCCGCTGTCGGCAGCAAGGCGCTGCAGCCCTATGTCCCCGAGGGGGTGGATGACCAGCGCGGTCGCATCTGGGCCGAACGTACCCTGGCTCTATTATGCCACCTCAGCGTGGTGGTGGGCCTGGTCCTCATCGGCTGGAAGCACTTCGAGGACGTGCGCGCGGGGATGTCGGCGGCCACTTTCTACCTGCTCTTGCCCTACGCCTACATGCTCTTACCCGACTCGCAATCGGGCCTGGGCCGCTGGGACCACGCCTGGCCGATGGCCTTCCTGGTCTGGACCATCTTTTGCTATCGTCGGCCCATCCTGGCGGGAGCCTTTCTCGGGGTCGCCGCCGGCACTGCCTTCTACCTGCTACTCCTGCTACCCGCCTGGCTGGGATTCTACCGCGGACGCGGAGCCTGTCGCTTCCTGGTCTCGTTTGTCTGCTCGGCGGGGCTGGGTCTGGCCTGCCTTGGCGGCCTGCTCTGGATCAACGGCGAACTGCCACCCAGCCTGCAATCCGACTGGACCCGCTTCGACTGGCAGCCGTGGAAGATCCCCGACCCTGCCACGCCTGGCTTCTGGCAGGACATTCCCAGCGAGCGCGTGGCGCGCATGCCCGCTGCCTATCGTGTCCCGGTGTTCATCTGCGCCATGGTGCTGGTGCTCCTTTCGACCTTCTGGCCCGCCCCCAAGAATCTGGCCCACACCCTGGCTCTCTCGGCGGCCGCGCTCATTAGCATCCAATTCTGGTATGCCGATCGTGGTGGCATCTACGTCCTCTGGTTCCTGCCTCTCTTGCTGCTCGTGGTGTTTCGCCCCAATCTGTCGGCAGCGCTGCCTCCGCCCCTGGCCCCCGATGATTGGGTCTCCCGACTCAGTCGTGGCCTGTGGCATCTCCTCGCGCGGCGATTTCGCTCGGCTTCGCCCCCGGCTTCCCCCGCTTAACGTGGCTTGTCCTTGCGCCACCCCGACGCTATCGTCCGGTTTCGCTGGGCGGGGTCCCATGCTGGACACGGAGGTCGGGTCATGTGGGCAAAGGTGGGGAATCTGGTGGGCGTCGTGCTGGTGGCCGCGGGGCTGGCCGTTCCGATCGCCATCGCGTGTCAGCAGCAGGGCAAGCTTCGCAACTTCCACGCCGTGCGCGAAGGGGTGCTCTATCGCTGTGGCCAGCCTACACCCGAGACGATCAGCCGGCTGGTGCGCGACCTGGGTATTCGCACGGTCATTACCTTGCGAGATGATGCCTCGTCAGTCGATGAGCGCGAGCGAAACTACTGCCTGCAAAAGGGGTTGCGTTTTGTGCGCATCCCACCCATGAGCTGGGCCGGCGGCCAGGGCAAGGCGCCAGTGCGTCAAGGCGTCCGCACCTTCCTGGATACCGTGGCCAACCCGGCCAATCATCCCATCCTGCTGCACTGTCTGCGTGGCGTTCACCGCACCGGCCTTTACACCGCGCACTATCGCATCGAGTTCGAGGGCTGGTCGGTCGAGGATGCGCTGGAGGAGATGCGGGCCCTGGGATACGTCGAGTTTGGGGATCACGAGGATGTGCGCGACTACTGGGCCGGGTATCGCCGCAGTGGGCGCTACGAGCGCGTGGCCACTACACTCGACCTCAGGCGGCCTCAGTCCTCGCGGTAGAAATCGATGACCGATCGGACCGCGCGTTGCCACTGACGGGTGCGCCGTTCCCGGGTTTCTGATGGTAACAGCGGATGAAAGGTGCGCTCGGCCCCGCCGAGAGTTCGCAGCGTCTCGAGGTTGGGCCAGATGCCGGCTCCCAGTCCCGCCAGGTAGGCCGCCCCCAGCGAGGTTGCCTCGGCCGTGGCCGACCGAATCACTGGAAGTCCCAGCAGATCGGCCTGGCACTGCAGGAACCAGGCGTTGGCCGCCATCCCGCCGTCCACCCGCAGTACGTCGAGCCGTCGGCCCGCATCGGCAGTGGCGGCATCGATCAGGTCTGCCACCTGAAAGGCGACTCCCTCAAGCGTGGCCCGGCTCACGTCCTCAGCCGAGGTGCCCCGCGTCAGACCAAACAGCACGCCTCTGGCCTCTGGCACCCAGTGCGGCGCACCCAGGCCCACAAACCCTGGGACAAACAGCACCGGTTGCTCCGGATCGGACCGCGCGGCCAGTCCCTCAATGGCTGGCGCCGAGGCGAACAACTTGAGTCCATCGCGCAACCACTGCACGGCCGCCCCGGCGACAAACACCGCCCCTTCCAGCGCATACTGCGTCGGTCCCTCGCCGCTGGCTGCGATGGTGGTTAACAATCGATGGCGTGAGGGGGTAGGGTCCGACCCCAGATGCTGCAGGAAGAACGCGCCTGTTCCGTAGGTACACTTGGCCTCGCCGGGTGCGAAGGCGCACTGGCCGAACAATGCCGCTTGTTGATCGCCGGCCACGCCCAGGATGGGAAGGCCATCGGGCAAGCAGTCCAGCCCCTGGGTCACCCCGATGGGGCCCGTGCTGGGCCGCACCTGGGGCAGCATTGCGCGAGGTACCTCGAAGAAGCGACATAACTCGTCATCCCAGTCGGCCGTGCGCAGGTTCACCAGCTGCGTGCGCGAGGCGTTGCTGCGATCGGTGGCGTGAACCTTTCCGCCGGTCAGCCGCCAGATGAGGAAGGCATCCACGGTGCCAGCTGCCAGCGTTCCGGCCTCGGCGCGGCGTCGTAACGCGGCATCTTGCTCCAGCATCCAGCGGAATTTGGTGGCCGAGAAGTATGGGTCGATCACCAGGCCGGTGGTCGAGTAGATCCAGGGTTCCTCGCTGGTCCGGTCGCGACAGAAATCGGTCGTGCGGCGATCCTGCCAGACGATGGCGCGACCCAGCACCTGGGAGCTGGCCCGGTCCCACAGGATGGCCGTCTCACGCTGGTTGGTCAAACCCAGGCAGGCCAGCTGCTTGCCCGAGATGCCGGCGGCCGTAAGCGCAGCGGGGATCACCGCCAGGGCGTCCTGCCAGATCTGGTCGGCGTCGTGCTCGACCCACCCCGGCCGGGGATAATATTGCTTCAACTCCCGCGAGGCACTGCCACAATTCCTTCCCTGGGCATCGAACACCACCGCCCGGGTGCTCGTCGTCCCCTGATCCAGGGCAAGAACAAAGGGTTCCACCATGGTGGGTAGCCTCCCATTCGCCGCATTTTCAGGCCGGTTCCGAAAAGATGACCTATAGTTTTGGCGAGAGTCTGACAGGGTCGGAAAGGGACACGTCGCCTTCCTGCTAGCAGATTCTCCCGTTCCAGCCCCAGCGGAACGTCCCCCTAGCTGGTTCTTGACTCACCAGGTGCCTGCCATGCCAGTGGTCTGCCCCCGTTGTACGAGCCTCGCCGAGCCCGGGCAGGAATGTCTCCGTTGTGGTGCCTCGGTGCCCAACGTGGCACTGGAATCTACCACACCCAGCTTCGGTCCTCGCTGGCAGCAGACCGCCTGGGGTCGCATCCTGATCGGTCTGATCGTGTCGCAGGGGTTGTTCTACGGCCTGCGCCACCTCGTCACTGCCATCCTGCTGGCCATTCAGGGAGGCAATGCAACTGATCTCTGGAACGATGTGCAGAACCTCCTTGTCCTCCAGGCCATTCAGTTCATCGGGCTGATCGCGGGTGGTATGCTCGCGGGCGGCGCCCAGCAGAACGGCATGATCCTGGGCGCCATCGTCGGCGTGTGGAACGGCGTGTTCTCCGTACTGCTCCGACAGAACCCCGCGCAGGAACTCACCATCGTCGGCCTGTATGGCCAGCCCATCCTGCACGCCGCTTTCGGCGCGATTGGCGGGATGCTCGGCTCCATCATTTGGGCGCCAATCCCATCGGCTCCGGTGCCTGTCCTGCTCAGCGCTGCTCCCAAGCGGGTGCAACGCAAGGGCCCCGGCCTGCTCGCAGGCAAGGTGGCCTGGTTCCGCGTCCTGACCGGCAGCGCCTTCTCCGTCGCCGGCACGCTGTCGGCCACCATGATTTTCGAGAAGGTGCTCGAGGTCTCGGGCGGTCGGCTGGGCACCTCACACGAGCTTCAGGATCGTATCATCACCTGGGAAATCAAGGCGCTGGCCATCCTGATGGGCGGCGCACTGGCTGGTTCCACCACTCCCAACGGGTTCAAGCAGGGTGTCTGCGTCGGAATCGCCTCCTCGGTCATGCTGATCGGTGTCCAGGCGCCGCTCACGCAGAACTGGTTCATGCTCAGCGTCTACATCACCATCAGCACCATCAGCCTGGCCATGGTCGGCGGGTGGTTCGGCGGCCAGCTGTTCCCACCCATCGTCAAGTACCACCGCAATCGCAACCTGGGCCTCCCTTCCTGGTGAGCGTCCCCGGTCGGCTCGTTTCGCGTACAATGGCAGAAGTTTCCGCCCTGGTCCGTGATGCGGTGCCGCATGTCGCTGCCTGTCCGAACCCTGCCGGTCGTCCAGAACTGGGACTGCCACGTCACGGGCACCTGCTGCCACGAGTACCGGGTCACGCTCTCGCCCGACGAGGTAGAGCGCATCGAGTCCCAGCAGTGGACCCGGGAGGAACTGGCTGGCCATGCTCCCTTCCAGCACGCCGGCCCCTTCTGGAAGCGGCAGACGCAGCTCAACCATCGGCCCGATGGCGCCTGTGTGTTCCTCGGTCCAGAGGGACGCTGCCGCATTCACGAGCGTTTCGGCTACGAGGCGAAACCACTGCCGTGTCGGCTGTTCCCCTTCGTGCTGGTGCCGACCGGGGACCACTGGCGAGTCGGACTGCGCTTTGCCTGCCCGTCGGCTGCCGCAAACAAAGGGCGGGCCCTGCCCGAGCATCAGGCCGACCTGCGTCAGTTTGCCAACGACCTGGCCCGGCGAGAAAACCTCCAGCCGGGTCCGGATGGTTCGCTGGCCCCGCCTCCGGCGCTCGACTCCGGCGAGCAACTGGACTGGCCAGACACGCTCCGTCTCGTGGACGCACTGCTTAAGCTCATGCGCCAGGGGCGCGACCCCATCGAACGACGCTGGCGCCGCTGTCTCCACCTGGCCCAGAACATGCGCAAGGCGCGCCTCGACGCCGTTCGTGGCGGGCGGCTGACCGAGCTGGTCGATCTGCTGGCCTCCTCCGGCGAGCTGGACGTGCCCGCCAGCAACGCGCTCATCCCGCCGCCTGGATGGATCGGTCGCATTCTATTTCGTCAGGCCGCTGCCCTCTTCACCCGGAAGGATCACGGCCCCAATCGGGGGCTGGCCTCGCGTGGCCGGCTGGCACTCATGGGCGCTGCCTACCGCTTCACGCGCGGAGCCGGGACCGTCCCCCGGTTGCACGCCAAGCTACCCGATGCGAATTTCGAGCGTCTCGAAGAACCGGTCGGCCCACTGTCTCCCGAGGCCGAGGCGGTTCTCGAACGCTACTACCTCATCAAGATTGGCTCGCTGCAGTTCGTCGCCTTCGGCCTGCCGTTCTGGGAAGGGGTCGAGGGGCTGGCGGTCACGCTACCGGTCATTCTCTGGGTCGCCCGGATGTTCCGCGATCGCTCCCAGGCGGAAGCGATCACCCAGGCGCTGGTCATCGTCGATGATCACGTCGGGTTCAACCGCGTCCTGGCCAGCCTGCGCCAGCGGCTGAGCTTCCGCATCCTCGCCCGTACTGGTGAACTCGAACGTCTCATCGCCTGGTATGCCCGCTGAGAGCCGGCCGTCATGGAAGTCCGCATTCTCGATCTCGATGGAGCCATTGCCGCGCAGCCTGGAGTCGTCGCCGCGGCCCGGGAGATCGTGCCACTGCGCTCGTGGGGGCCGCGCCTGCGCCTGGCCTGCTCCTGGTCGGCCTTCGCGACCTTCGAGCGCGACCTGGCTCGTCTCGTGGCCAAGCAGACGGACACTTCCCCAACGCTGACCTTCGTGGGCTCGGGCGACTTTCACCACGTCAGTCTGGCGCTCCTGCGCCGGCTGAGGCAGCCCTTGAACCTGCTCATCCTCGACAACCACCCGGACTGGATGCGCGGGGTACCGCTGCTGCACTGCGGCACGTGGGTCTACCATGCGGCGCAGCTGGGCCTCGTTCGCACGATCTTCCACGTGGGCGGAGATGTCGACTTCGACAACGCCTACCGCTGGCTGGCGCCGTGGCCACTGCTCGCATCGGGCCGGCTGCGCGTGGTTTCGTCCCACCGGAACTACACCCGGGGCCGCTGGTCCAGGCTGCCTCACGTCTCGCTGCGAAGGACACCCCAGGAGCCGGCGACGGCAGACGACATCCGTAAATTGGTCGATGGCTGGCGCGACGAGCTGGCCCGCTTTCCGCTATACGTGTCGTTCGATCGCGACGTGCTGCAGGCCCGACATGCCACGGTCAACTGGGACTCGGGGCACCTGACGCCGGACGAGGTGCTGACAGTCATCCGGCGATGTCGCGAGATCAGCCCTGCCTGGGCCGGCATGGACGTGGTCGGAGACTGGTCGCCGGTCGCGGTCGCCGGGCCACTCCGGCATTTGCTGCACTGGACCGAGCATCCACCACTGACTGTCGATCCCGCACAGGCCAGCCAGGTCAACGAGCAGCTGAACCTGGCGCTTCTACGCCTCGGTGGTGCATCTCCGAGCTAGATGGTCAGATATCTCTGAGGTCGTTGTTCTTCCGCATGGGCACCCGTCGATTCAGCCCGCTGAGCCGATGACTACCACTACGCCGGCCACTGCCTGGCGGCGCAACCGGAGGAGCTGGCAAGGGAGCTGCCGCGGCAGTTTCCTGGGGAACGACGTAGAGCATGACCAGGATGACGATGGCTCCCACCGCCACGCCGACCAGCATGGGAATCATCCAGTCAGGCAGTTCCACGAAGCGCAGGCCCACGCCGATGAAGATCGACAGGCCGAAGAAGAGAACACCCTGGGTCAACGGGAACGGTGGCGTTGGCGCCACGGGCGCGGCCACAGGAGGAGCCACGGGGGCCGGGACTGGTCTGCGATGGGCAGGGACAGGGCCGGGCATGGGAGCAGGCACGGGGGCCAACTCTTCCACCTCCTCCTCGTGGTTGGCCATGGCCGGGGCAGGGCGTGGCCGACGACGCACCGGGGGCTCGAACTCTTCGCGCGTGGGGCGTGCAGGGGGGGCCGGGCGAGTTGGCGGCGCCGGGGTTTCTTCC
Organism: Gemmataceae bacterium; assembly: GCA_046350255.1. Taxonomy (GTDB): domain Bacteria; phylum Planctomycetota; class Planctomycetia; order Gemmatales; family Gemmataceae; genus CALDUY01. The sequence continues at coordinate 183,901 of JAXMAV010000018.1, read as the reverse complement.
CGACTGTGTGGAAGCAGGGCAGCCACAGCGGACGGCGCACGTGGAGGCAAGGGCCGCTCGACTGGGCGTCGCCCCACCTGGTCGTTCTTCACCGAGGCCGACGCCAGCAGTAACGCCGAAGCGGCACTGGTGCGTTCGATGGTCTCGCGGGCGTCGCTGCCGAGTTGCAGCACCTCCACCAGTCGGTGGTAAGCCTGTCCCACGGGCGAATCCCGGTGCGACTGGGTCACGATCTGGCCGAACAGCAGCGCCTGACCGACCGCCTCGTCGAACGGAATCACCTCGGGCAGAATGCGCGTGCCGAACCGGCCGCGCAGCTCGCGTTCCCAGCGGCTGCCCAACTCCTCGCCGTCTGGCAAGGTCAGGAGGATGCCGCGCATCTGAATTGCGTGGGTGCCGCGCGACCGCTGCACCAGCTCCAGGAAGGCCGGCAGTGTGCGGTAAGCCATCGGCTCGGTGCGCATGACGAGGATGAACTCGTCGCAGGTTTGCACCAGTTGAGCCGGGTTGGCTCCCATGAACGGAGGGGTATCCACGATGAGGGCATCGTAGCAATCCTGGAAGGCGGTTGTCCCCAGGAGGGCCAGCAGCGAGTCCAGTTCCTCGTCCGAGCAGCCGCCATCGTCGTAGGGGCTCAGGACGTCCAGCCCTGGCAGCACATTGCTAACCAGGACGCCGGGCAGGTCGATGCCCGACTGGCGCAGGGATTGCCGCTGGGCATGTTGCGTGAGATTGAGCGAGGCGCTGATGCTCGACAGCGGATCGGCATCCAGGAGCAGGACGCGCGCCCCAGACAGGGCCGTGGCCGCCGCCAGGTTGATCGAGGTGGTGGTTTTCCCCACCCCACCTTTCTGACTGGCGATCAGGAGCTTTCGCACGGGCCCCTCCCTATGGTTGGCCTGCACCCGAACCCGGACAGGCAATCCAGTGATTCAACTCCGGGGGATGGATCGCACCCCACCAGGAATAACGCATGGATGGAATACCGCGGGCAGCAGGAAACCGACCCCCCTGGCTGGGAGGCGCATCCTGGTGAACCGTGGGCACACCCTCGTGGTAAAAGCAGGGAGTCACCCGGAGGTGAACACAGACCCGCTAGCAAAAACTAGCACACGACCGGCGGCGAAACCGGCGAATCTGAAACAATCGGGTGATTTTGTCCCGGCGCGAATCCGCAGCAGGGCAGGGCCTCGCGCGGCACTACTGCCCCAGAAGTAAGAACGCCGGAGGAGGTCAGGCTTTCTTGTCGAACATTTCCGCGATCAGCTTGCGGTAGCTGTCCAGGCCATGGGCTGCCACCCGCGCCTGAATGCCGGCCCACATCTCGCTGATGATGGTTGGGTTGGTCAGACCGTCAGCGGCGCGGGCGGCCAGCGCCTTCACCATGTCGATGGCGTTGTCGGCCTTCTCCAGAGCCGTCCCCAGCGCGATCTCCTTCAGGCAGTGACCGTAGTCGTTTGCGATCAGGCTCATGGTGGGGAGCAGCGGGACGGGGTCGGTGGCGTTCACGTAGCGGAACACCCGGTCGGGCAGCGCCTTGTCGAACGCCTCGGAGGCCGCTGCGTTGCCGATCATCGGTGCCCCGAAGGTGTAGACCTGATGCACGTTCACGAACTTGCGTTTGAACAACCAGGCCGACAGCATGGCGATGGCGCCACCCAGGCTGTGGCCGGTGATCCACAATGGGCGCTCTTTCTTCTTCATCTCGGCCTCGACGGCCGTGAAGACTGGCTCCCAGATGTCCGCCAGGGCGTTAAGGAACCCAAGGTGGAAGCGAGCGCCAACCCCAGCGGCGGCGAAATCGGTGCCCAGGCGGCCTTCGGGGAGCACCAGCAGATTCATGGCGTCATTCAGTAGCCAGTCCTTCATGCCCTCGATGCTGGTCGGAGCCTCGGTGCCTCGGAAGGCCACCACGATATGGTCGTCGTTGTGTCCCACCCAGGCCTGGGTGTTGCCGACGCTGATGAGGCTGGCTTCCAGCCCGAGTTGCTCCTTGAAGGCGGCCACCCCTTGATCGGCGTTCATGTAGGCCAGGTCGGAAGCCAGGGCCAGGTAGTTGGCGTTGCGCGGATCGCCCAGCGCATCTTCGATCAGTTCCTGGGTCATCGTTGGCACTCCCGGGTGGTTCCTGGATCAGTTCACGAACTTTCGACCTTCGCGGGCTGCCTTCCAGGCACGCAAGGTCTTCGAACGAATCTGCGTTTTGGTCACGTCCAGCTGCAGGAGCGATTCCTTCGCGGCCAGGTGCTGCTGGAAGCCCTCGTCGGTGATGCCGGTCTGCGCGATGCGGAGCGTTTCCAGCTTCGGCAGCCCGGCCAGAATGACAAGGCCGGCGTCGCTGATCTGCGAATAATCCAGCGTCAGCTCGCGCAGCTCCTTCAGGTCTTTCAGGTATTCGAGGGTGTCATCGGTCACGTCGGGGTTGCTCATCTCCAGCACCACCGTGTCCGGACGCTGCAGGAGCAGCTGGTAGTTCTTCTCCTTCCACCCCGTCAGCACGATATGCAGCTCGCCTTCCACCAGGCGCTCGCGCGGGCCGAACGAGGCGAAGCGGCGGTCATACTCGACGAGCACGAACGGCACGCATCCAACGACCCCGGCGAGCAGCAATAGCCCCAGGGGAGGTCGGCAGCGTCGAAACTCCAGCGGCACCAGGGCCAGGACGGTGGGGGGAAACACCAGCATTCCTACCCCCCAGCCCCAGTGAGTGCGGAATGCCACCACCACGAGCCAGATCCAGGCCAGAACGGCCAGAACCATGGCGCCGGCGACGAAGTATGCGGCATAGAGTTCCATGACCATGGCCTCCTGTCGATGGGTCCAGAGGGAGTTATAGGCCGGATGGCTTCCGGGGCGAGCCGCTGCCTGGTGGATCCTTCCTGCCGGAAGCGTCTCTCTTTTCTGCGGACGATCTTCTAGAATGGCCACACTACTCTACACAGACTCACGGGAAGCGCCTCACCATGAATCCCTCGACGGCCTTTGAGTCGATCCCTACCTGGGGAATCCTGGTGATTCTCTTCCCGGTGGCTGCCTACGCGCTGCAGATGGCATGCAACACCTGCGGCGCGGACACCCCTGCCTTCCGCAAGAGCCTGTTTGTCACCCTCGTCGCCGGGGGCGCGGCCTTTTTCACCTTCGACGTGCTGGGCTATTTCCTGGTGCTCAGCACCCGCGACATGACCCACCTCAACGCACCCACGACCTACCTGCACTGGCTTCCCGAGCCGCTCTACCTCAAATGGCAGGCGATGGGGCTGGTGCCCGTGTTGCGCTACCTGCCGGTCGCCTTTGCCGTCTGCCTCGCTGGTATCCTCTACACGCTGATGCTCAAGGATCACTTCCGCATCGTCATGGTCGTGTTTCTCATGCAGTGGGTGCTGGCGGTGATCATCACCTCGGTCCTGGCCTTCGCAATCAACAACGTACTCCGCTTCGCGCTGCCGGCCACCTCGCAACCCACACCTCCCACCGAACAGACCACTCCCGCTCCCCGGGCCACTCGGCCCTACCCCCGCAAGCCCGGGTCCGGCCAGGCGCCGACTCCACCCCCGCCGGCCACCCCCGAGGCGGGCCAGACCCAGGTTAACTTGAAGGACGTGCTCTCCCGGTACAACGCGAACCTATCGCCTTACCTCGAAAAGCTCCACGTGCAGCTCGAAGAACTGCACCAGGCACTCGACCCCTATATCGAGCCCGTGAAGGAGGCCGCGGCGCCGTACACGCAGCATCTGCCTCCCGTGGTGCAGGAGTTTCTCGACGATGGCGGCTGGCCCTGGGTACTACTGGGGCTGGGAGGGGTGGGCCTGTTGAGCGTCTATTCGACGTGGAGTCGGTTCCGGGCTGCGCTGCAGCGGAAGAAGCGCCGCAAGAAGAAGCTGTTGACCGCCACCGAGATCGATCTCGAGGATATATCGCACGCTTTCAACGATCCGGGCAAGAACCAGGTCGCCGTGCGTGGCTTCCCGGGTCGGTTGCGTCTCGTCGTGATGGCGCCGGCCAGCAGCTACGTCGGCGATCTGCTGCCGGAGATGAGTGAGAGTCTGCTCGACTGGATTCGACCTGGCCTGGGCGAAATCTACGAGAACGATTGTCCCCGCGTCGTCGTCTGGCCGCGCATCAGCAGCGAGGGACGTTTCACCGCGCTGGTCTCCGGAGGCATCCTCATTCCTGAAGAACGAGGGCGGAAGACGCCCTGGATCGTCATGTCGGGCACCACGCACCTGGGGCGGCAGCGCATCTACCTGGCCCTGGCCGTGTTTCTCGACCGGCCCGGCTACATCCGCGAGATCCAGGTGAGCAGGGAAGGCTGGTCGGAGCTGGTGACGATCCAGCCGGCCACGGCCGACTAATTATTCCGGCTCGACCGACGAGCCACCGCGCTGAATCAGCAGCCGCTCGGCGAAGAATGACAGCGCTCCGCCGGTGAGCAGGCAGACGATGTTGATGAAGTGGATGCCCGTCAGCAACATGACGAGCAGCACCAGGACGATGACCCCGACCGATCCGGCCGCCAGGAACAACCAGTCGCGCTCACCGGGTTTCACTTCTTCCCACAGCTGGGCCAGTTTGCTGCTCGGTTCCGCCTTACGGGCAACGGGTGCCTCCTCGCGTTCTTCCTCGACGGGCGCCGGCGCGGGAGCAGCCTCGACGGCGGCAATTTCTTCCTCGGCGCGGGGGGTACGCGCTTCTTCCTCGCTGGCCAGAAAGACCCGGAGCGTCTTGGCCACCCGGGCAGCCGCGCGGGGACGTTCGCCGGGCTCGGCCGCCACCATCTGCTCGACGGTATCTGCCAGCAGTTCGGGTACGTCCGGGTCCAGATCGCGGATGGGCTGCAGCTTGCCGCCGCCACTCAGCGTCGTGGCCGGCTGCTTGCCGGTCAGCGCAACGTAGAAGGCCTGCCCCAGACGGTAGACGTCGTCCTCGGGCCGGCTCAGTGGTCGCAGCAACGGCACCAGGCTGGAGGCATCGGCGCTACCCGCGAAGAGCGCCTCCGGCATACCCGGACGAAGGACCTTGATGACGCGGCCCTTCTTGCCGGTGGTGGCCAGCAGCAGTGATTCTGCCGTCAGGTCGCCTCCCTGGACCTGCTTTTCGTGCAGGGCTTGCAACCCTGCGAACGCTTGCGAGAAGATCCGGGCAGCCTGGGTGGCATCGACGTGATCGCGCCGCTGGAGCACCTCGGCAAGGTTGGTCCCGTCATCGAGTTCGCGCACCAGGTACAGTCGGTTCTGCGCCTGACCGAAGTCGAGCACCCGGTTAACGTGGGGATGCTGCACTGCCATGGCGCGCTCGGCGGCAGACTCAAAGGCGCGTACCAGGTCGGCATCGGCGGACAACTTCTCATCCACCAGGTCGAGCAGCACCTTGCGTCCGAGGGTGTCCGCGGCAAAATACGATCCGTGATGGGGTCCCGCTGGGCAGGGCTCCAGCAAGATGTACTGCCCCAGCCGCAGGCGCTCCGCCTGCCCGGCGCGGATTTGATCGACCGCGTAGCGCGAGACAAACCCGTTGGTCACAAGCCAGCGCCCGAAGGCAGCTGGATCATCAACTCCGGCTCGATCCGAGCGAAACCAGCGCTCCTTGACGCGCGCGGCTTCCCCAGTCGGGAGAAGTCGCAGGTGTTCGACAGCGTCCCAAAGCTCCCGGCTCGTCTGCATCTGATGGGCCTCCGATAGTCTGGTCACTATATGCCGGGGATTCGGCCTCGCCCAGCGACTGTTTCCAAGGTTCGTGGGGCGTGTATCATGGGAGCGGAGACCGAACTTCGAGGGGCCGCAATGATGACCGCGTTTCGCGACCGAACGGTGCTGATCACAGGAGCCGCCAGCGGCATCGGTCGAGAGCTGGCCTGCCGGATGGCCGCCGAGGGCGCTCGCATTGCTGGGATCGACCTCCAGCCCGAGGGTTTGCAAACGCTGGCGGCGCAGCTGCCGGCCGGCCAGGTGGCCACGGCGACGGCCAGTGTCACCGACCTGCCCGCCCTGCGCGAAGCCGCCCGTCTGCTTGAATCCAGGGTCGGCCCGCCGGATATCCTGATCGCCTCGGCCGGCCTGGGACAGGGCACTCCGGCCACGCAGTTCGACGCCGAGGCCATCAACCGCATCCTGGCGGTGAACCTGATGGGTGTAGTCAACTCGGTCGATGTGGTGCTGCCCTCCATGCTGCAGCGGCGCAGCGGCCATCTGGTGGCACTTTCCAGCCTGGCCTCCTTCCACGGTTTGCCGCTCATGTCCGCCTACTGCGCCAGCAAGGCGGGAGTCAACGCTCTGTTCGACTCGCTCCGCGTTGAACTGCGTCCGCACGGTATTGCGGTCACCACCATCTGCCCCGGCTGGATCCGCACGCCCATGACCGATCCGCTGGGGCTGCCTTCCCGGGCTACCATGCCTCTGGACCGGGCCGCCACGATCATCCTCGACGCCATCCGTCGGCGACGGCCGTTTCGAGCTTTTCCTTTTAATATGGTGAGCCAGGTTCGACTTCTGCGGTATCTTCCCCGTCCCATCAGCGACTGGCTGGCCTCGCGTCATCTCGCTCGAGCCAGACGGCTACTCACTCGCACCTGAGATCCGCTCATGCAGGCGCGCTTTCATTACGTGGCCCCTCCCAGCCCCTGCGGGTATCTTCCCGAGCAGCTGTGGAGCCTTGAGTATCTCTACGTCGATCGCCTCTCCGCTGCCGAGTACCTCCAGAAGATGCTCGAAGGGTGGCGCCGGTTCGGCTACATGCTGTTTCGACCTGCCTGCGCCTCCTGCCAGGCCTGCCAGGCCATCCGCATTGTGGTCGATGCATTTCGCCCTGATCGCAGCCAGCGCCGCTGCGCCCAACTCAATCAGGGCGACATCACCCTGCGCATCGGACCCCCCACGGTCGATCAGATGCGACTCGATTTGTACGACCGGTATCACGCCTTCCAGGCAGAGAGCAAGGGCTGGCCCGATCATCCGCCGAAAGATGCCGAAAGCTACCTCACCTCGTTCGTCCACCAGCCGTTCCCGGTGGAGGAATGGTGTTTCTACCTGGGCGACGTCCTGGTCGGCGTGGGGTACGTCGATCCTGTGCCCGAGGCGAACCTGGTCGGGAAGGGCCACGAGGGATTGTCCGCGATCTACTTCATCTACGATCCCGCCTACCGCGAGCGCGGCCTGGGCACCTGGAATGTACTTTCTCTGATCGCCGAGGCGCGACGGCGAGAGCTACCGTACGTCTATCTCGGGTACTACGTCGAGGGGTCGTCCTCGATGGCCTACAAGCCTCGGTTCGTCCCCAACGAGGTCCGCCGCGAAGATGGTACCTGGGAGCTGTTCCGCCCCTGACTGCCGCGCCTTTTTCCGTGAACGCTCTGCCGATCCGCTTCGTATGTTCAAGGTATAGTCCTTGCTCATCCTCATTGTCGTGGCCGCGCGTCGAGGTGTCGCTGTGTCCCAGGAAGTGGTTGTAGAAACTCGCAAGCTCACCAAGATCTACCGCGACTTCTGGGGTCGCCAGAAGAAGACGGCCCTCCGTGCCCTGAACATCCAGATCTACAAGGGCGAGATCTTCGGTCTGCTCGGGCCGAACGGCTCGGGCAAGACTACCACCATCAAGCTGCTCCTGGGGTTGCTCTTCCCCACTGAGGGCGAGGCGTTCCTCTTCGGCAAGCCCGCCGCCGACGTCGCCAAGAACGAACGCATCGGCTACCTTCCGGAAGAATCGTACCTCTACCGTTTCCTCAACGCCGAGGAAACGCTCGACTTTTACGGTCGACTGTTTAACCTCGATCCCACGACACGCAACCGCCGCGCCCAGGAGCTGATCGAGAAGGTCGGCCTGAAGAACGACCGCAAGCGGACCCTCCGCGAATACTCCAAGGGTATGAGGCAGCGCATCGGTCTGGCCCAGGCGCTGATCAACGATCCCGACCTGGTCATTCTCGACGAGCCGACTTCCGGTCTCGACCCGCTCGGCGCTCGCTGGATGAAGAACCTGATCGTCGAGCTGCGCAACCTGGGCAAGACGGTCATCATGTGCAGTCACCGCCTCGAGGACGTGCAGGACGTCTGCGATCGCATCGCCATTCTCAGTGACGGCGAAATGCAGGCCTACGGTGAAGTGAAGAAGCTCCTCCAGGACGTGAACCGGATCGAGCTTCGCGCCAGCAACGTGCAGATGACCGAGCAGCTTCGTGGCGAGCTAGCCGCCGTGCTGGCCCGCCATGGCGGAAGTCTGGATGCCTTTGGTCATCCGACCACCACGCTGGAAGATTACTTCCTCCGCATCGTCGAGGAAAGCAAGCTCTATCCGGGCCGACGCTATCAGCCCGGCGCCGAGCCGGAGGCTCGCCCCGGGGCGGCTCCCGACGCCATCACTGATCGTCGCTGACCCATCCTTTTTCCCTCGACCCCCCAGTGAGACGATGTTCGCCGCACTGACCTTTGATCGCGATCCGCTCAAGTTGGGCGATCTTTCCTTCGGGGTGCTTGCCTGGCTTCAGGGGGCCGGCGGTTTTGCCACGGTCGGCCTGATCCTGTTCCTCCTCGTCGGGCTACCCCGCTGGCGCGCCCGCGATCGGCAGGCCATCCCCGGCTGGATGACCACCGTTTTCCTCGGTGCGGCCGGTATCTCGCTGACGGCCTACCTGCTCTACTTCGTCCTGTTTCTGGGCGACGTCGGGCGTCAGGTGGTGCCCCTGTTCCACTTCTACATCACCGTCCTCGATCTGCTCCTCTGCATCGCCGGGGCTGCCTCGCTGATTGCCGTGTTGCTCCCCTTCCTGGTGAACCTGACCCGGGTCCGCTTCCGACGCGTCTACGCTCTGGCCAAACTGAGCTTCAAGGAAGCCATCCGGCGGCGCGTCCTGTACGCCTTCACCGGTATGTTGCTTGTCTTCCTCTTCGCCTCCTGGTTTATTCCCTCGATGCCCAAGGATCAGGTCAGGACCTACGTCGGCGTGGTCTTTCTGGCGATGACCTATCTGCTGCTGTTCACCGGGGCGACCCTGTCGTCGTTTTCCATCCCCGCCGACATCAAGCAGCAGACCATCCACACCATTGTCACCAAGCCGGTCGAGCGATTCGAGATTGTCCTGGGCCGGTTTCTCGGCTTCCTGGGCCTGATGACCGTGGTGCTGCTGGTGATGACGGGCATCAGTCTGCTCTACGTCCTTCGCGGCATTCATCCCGAGGCGGCCTCCGAAAGTCTGAAGGCGCGCATCCCCTTCTACGGCGATCTGACCTTCGAGAACACGGATGTCGATGGGAAGGGCACCAACGTCGGTCGTGAGTGGGAGTACCGCAGCTACATCACCCGTCCCATGCCCGGGCAGCAGCCGCAGACTGCGCGGTGGAACTTCGCCACGCTTCCGGCCTCGCTGGCCAACCGCGACCAGGTGCGCTGCGAATACAGCTTCGACGTCTATCGCACCACCAAGGGTGAAGAAGGCCGCGATGTCTTCTGTACCTTCCGGTTCTACACCTGGCGGTTCGTGGCTGGCAACGAACAGGCGTTCCGCAAGGAACGCGACGAGATGACCCGGGCCGGCCTACCCCGCGACGAAATCAACAACCGCCTGGCCGAGAAGTACGGCTTCTTCGAGATCAACGCCCAGCCGGTCACCGACTATCGCACGCAGTTCTTCGTGCTACCCGGCGGCCTCTTCCGTAACGCCCTGGCTGCCGACCCGGAGCGAGCCAGCGAGCTTAAATCGCAGGAAGGTGGCGTGCGGCCTCCCTTGACCGTGCGCGTGACCTCCGAGAGTGCCACGCAGTACGTCGGCATGGCTCGCTACGATTTCTACATGCGGCTGGATGACTCGAGCACCTCGGACCAGGCACGCTTCTCCATGAACTTCTTCAAGGGGGCCTTCGGCATCTGGTTGCAGATGGCCCTGGTGGTCGGCCTGGCCGTGGTCCTCAGCACCTACCTCAATGGCGTGATCAGCTTGCTGGTGACCGCCGTGCTGTTCTTCGGAGGCCTGGGTCGCGACTTCGTCCAGAGTGTGGCCTTCGGTCGCAACCCGGGTGGAGGGCCCATGGAAGCCCTGGTGCGCATGTCCAAGCGCGAGCTGACTGGCGCCGCCATGTCTGAATCCACCTCGATCAGCGATCAGATCGTTAGCCGCTCGGACGATGTGTTCCGCTGGTTCATTCGTCGAGTCATCGACATCATCCCGGACGTCGATCGCTTCGACTTCACGCAGTACGTGGCCGAGGGCTTTGACGTCTCCGGTGGGCAAATGCTGGTCACCTTCCTGTTGCTGGCCGGCTACCTGCTGCCCTGGTTCGTACTTGCCTACTACCTGATGCGCTGGCGCGAAATTGCCGGCGCCACCTGAGCTGCTATCGATCTTATTCGCATACATTCCCTCGGGGGTCTGACATGGCCAGTCCCTTTCAGACGCAGGTTCGACAGCGGAAGTTTCTCTACATCGGTCTCATCCTGGTGCTCTTCACCCTGACCTGGGGCTGGCGCCAGTACGTGATCAACGATCTGGCGGCACGCCTGGCCATTCGCGAACAGTCGCGCGGCGAGGTCGAACTGACCGGCGCGGTGGTCCGCCTGGGCCTGACTGGCTCACGTGGCCTGGCCACCTGCATTCTCTGGTCCAACGCCATTGATAAGCAGAAGAAGAACCAGTGGAACGAGCTGGAAGTGCTGGTGCGCTCGCTGACCAAGCTGCAGCCACACTTCATCACGCCCTGGCTTTTCCAGAGTTGGAACCTGGCTTACAACGTCTCGGTCGAGTCCGACCGCGTGCGCGACAAGTACTTCTACGTAACCCGCGGCATCGAGCTACTCGCCGAGGGCGAACGCCAGAACAGCTACCATCCCGACCTTCGCTGGTCCATCGGGTTCTACACGCAGCACAAGATCTGCCAGTCGGATGAGACGAACTACCAGCGTTCGCTTTTTCAGCTGAGTTTGATTCCGCCCAACGAACGCGACCCCAACCGCTTCTACACCCTCGACGACAAGGGCGGACGCGAATTCAACTGGGTCGAGTTCGAGAAGTTTTGCAAGGATCATCCCCAGCTCGTTCGTAGGCTCAAGGACGGCATGGCCCGGGAAAACCGCATCGATCGGAAGCGGCAGTTCACCTGCGAACGGCCCCAGCAGGTGGTGGAGTTCCTCGAGGATAACTTCCAGGTGCCGTCGCTCTACCGCTCGGAGCCCCTGGCCAGCCGCGTGTGGGACCCCGCGCGCAAGAATGTCGTGCTGCCCCCCGAAACGCGCTTCCCGGTGCTTCCGCCGACGCGGAATGGCGTCTTCGACCCAGAGGCGATCACTGCCGACTCTCAGCTGCGCGACGATACCGATGCATACGCCGTGTCGCACGCTTGGTACTGCTTTGCCCAGGAAGCCTTGCCCGCGCCCAGCAAGACTCTTCCCGGCAACAGCGAGGACATCGTCGATCCTGCCCGCCAGCGTCGGCCGCGTCACATCACCACGTTGATCTTCCGGAATTATCCGGCCCAGGGCGCCCGCTACATGGCCGAGCGTCTCCAGCAGGAAGGCTGGTACGACGAGGAGCCGTGGGACGCCTCCGACTGGTTCCGCAACGATCCGGATGCGCAGAAAGCATTCCCCGCCAGCAAGGAGTTCAGCTACGGTGGCGGCAAGGCCTGGTCACTGGATGCGTGGAAACGCGCCCATCGGGCCTGGAAGCGACACGGTGAAGAGAACAAGCTGCTCTTCCCCTCCGAGGCCGAGGAGCAGAATACGCGTTCCCGGGCACTGGCTTTTGCCAAGAAGCATCGCATCGCTCCCAACGGTTCGCCCCCGCCGCTGCGAGACGATCAACTCCAGACCCCTGAAGACCGGCTGGAATACGAGGCGGCTCGCTTCATGTTCGAGTTCGAGTTTTATCGCCGGGTGAGTAACTTTCCGCACCATTACAATCGCACCCTGGTCGAGCAGCGCGAAGAGACGGTGGCCTGCCGCAAGGCGTTCTACCAGGCCGATCAGCTCGATCTCGCTGGCTTCCCGCGCGACGCCCTGGAACGCTACGGCAAGCAGGTCAGCGTGCCCGGCATCGATGGTTGGAAGGACCGCAAGCTGAGCCCAATGGAGGCCTGGCGCGATCTGGTGTTGTTAAAGAACCCCGAGTTCCTGGCCGATTCCATCGTGCAGGAGCAGACGGTTGAAGTGGAGATCCGTTATCTCGACCTGCTGGATCGCAACGATGGACCGCGCATCAAGAAGGAGCTGTCGGCTCTGGCGCCGCTCCTGCCGATGGTGCCTCGGTTCGACCCCGAAGTGTTCCGGCGCTCGATTTTCCAGGGGCCCTTTACCCGCAAGACCGAGAGTGGAATGCTGGTGCCGATGATCAGCGACGACACTCGCTACAACGTCCTGGAGCGCCTGGGGCTGTTCACCCGGCCACGCGAAACGCCACCTCCGGGGACTCCGGGGCCGGATAGTCCCCCGCCTGATCGTGGCGGCCGTATTCAGATCGACGGGCCCAAACCGCCTGCCGGTGGAGGCAAGATGCCTTCCGGCGAGAAAGCTCCTCCGGGTAACAAGCCGCCACAGGGCTCTCGAGCGCTTCCCAAGGATTAAACTGGTTGGCCTGAGTGCGAAGTGAGACTGTCGATGGAATCTATCATTCTCAGTGTGCTGGCTCATCCGGATGATGCCGAGTTTCTTTGTGCGGGCACCCTCATCCGTCTGGCCCAGGAGGCTGGCTGGAAGGTCCACATCGCCAGTATGACTCCCGGCGATTGTGGTTCGGCCGAGCTATCTGCCGAGGCAATTGCTGCCGTTCGCCGCCAGGAAGGGGCCAACGCAGCGGCGTTGATGGGGGCCACCTATCATTGCGTCGAGGAACGCGACCTGCGCATCTTCTATGCCGAGGAACCCCTCGAAAAGGTGGTGCGTCTGCTACGTCAGGTGCGACCCCGGATCGTGCTGACCCACAGCCCGGCCGACTACATGCTCGACCACGAGATGACCAGCGTACTCACCCGCGCTGCCTGTTTCGCGGCCGCAGTGCCCAACTTCCAGGCCGACCGCGGCATGCCTCCACCCCTGGAGCATATTCCGCATCTCTACTACTGCGATGCGATTGAAGGGAAGAACCAGTTCGGCCATCCCATTCCGGCCGGCTTCCACGTCGAGATCACCAAGGTGATCGAGCTGAAAGGGCAGATGCTCGCTGCCCATACCAGCCAGCGCGAATGGCTGCTCCAGCATCACGGTATGGATCACTACGTGCAGTCGATGCGTGACTGGTCGGCCCATCGGGGCAAGGAGTGCGGTACCGCCTTTGCCGAGGGCTTCCGCCAGCACCTCGGCCACAGCTACCCGCAGGATAACCTCCTGGGACAACTCCTGGGCGCAAGATGATCTGACTCTGGCAGCAGACCAGGCAGCCGAACCATACTCGCAGGGTGTCCGGGGGATTGCCCCGGGCACCCTCTTGCGTTATGTCTAACTGAACATAACGCAAGAGGGTCGCGGTGACTCTCTGCCTGGCGTTCCCGCAGCAGAAAGAAGATCGCATATGCGCATCCGCCTCCTCTCGCTGGCCCTGCTGGTTCTGGTGGGCACGGCCCTGGCTCGAGACGACAAGACGCTGACGCCGGAACAGGCGCGGAAGCAGGTCGGCAAGAAAATCACCCTGGTCATGAAAGTGGAGACGGCGAAGGATCGGCTGGAGAAGCGCGGCGAGATCTACCTCGACGCCGACGAGGATTTCAAAAGCGAGAAGAACTTCGCCGTGGTGATTACCCGGGCCGGGGCCAAATCGCTGCAGGAGGCCGGCATCGACGATCCGGCCGCCCACTTCAAGAACAAGAAGGTGCGCGCTCGCGGCACCGTCAAGGAGGTAGATGGAGTTCCGCGCATTGAGATCGACAACGCCAAGGATCTGACTCGGGTCGAAGACAAGTGAAGTTCACTCCGGCCAGGAGAGTGCTATTGCTTCTCTTGGTTTCCTCAAGCGAGCCCGATCAATCCAGGGTCAGCACCTCGCCGTCGTGGCGTACGCAGAGCCTGCGCAGCGTAGCCGCCGGAATCGAATCGGTGATGTATCGCACGGAGCCATCGGCCAGGGCGAAGTTCGCTCCGCCGGGGTGCTGACTGCCGAACGCATTCACGCGCAATTCATAGAGCGGGAGGAAGGCAGCGTAAGAGGTCGGAGGGTTATCGGGCACGCGATAATTCAGAGGGGCGAAGGCGCTCATGGTCACGTCGCCGGCGGCGAGACGGCCGCCGGAGTTAGCCCACCAGCCGATCTTTCCCATGGGATTAATGAACTGACCCGAGGGGGCCACCACCACGGTCGAGGCGGTGTCATTGTTGCGGTCCACGTGGCTGCGTTCTCCGAACAGGGCTGTGTTGCTCAGACCATCAGCGATATCTGCGATCCGGATAGGCTGTCCCGTCGGTGCGGTCTGGGATCCGGGGCCAATCACGTAAAACACGCCATCGTTGGTGGCCGCGGCTGGGTCGTAGCTGCGGCTTCCGCCGTTGCCACCGTAACTCGTCAGGGCATACCAGCGGTTGCTGCCCGAATCCACCGGGTTCGACCCCGTGATGACATCCGAGGGGCACATGAGGATCGGAACAATGGTCGCCGTCTTGGCCGTCGGACCCGGAGCCGGCAGCGTGGTATTCACCAGGGGATCGGTAAGGTTCCAGTCGCGCGACAGGTTGTCCTGCTCCAAGTAGGGGGCGAGGTAGACAAAGAGAGTCACGCCTCGGAATTTCGGGGCAGCGGCAAACGACAATTGATTGACACCGGGAGGGAACTTCTCGAACGTGTCGTGATAGTTGTGAGCGCCCAGCGCCAACTGCTTGAGATTGTTGGCGCACTTCATCCGCGCAGCTGCCTCGCGTACCTTCTGGACAGCAGGGAGCAGCAGCCCGATGAGGATGGCGATGATTGCGATGACGACGAGTAGTTCGATGAGCGTGAAGGCCCTTCTTCTGTCCACCGTGGCTTCCTCCTCCATCTCCGCGATACGGTTATGTCCGGACGGGAATAACGCTCCGGGTATCCTAACCGTGGGGGAAGCTGGCGGCCAGTGTCGGCGAGGGAATCAGTCGCGGGGTACGGCCCGGAAGCCGCAACGTCGGAATACGGTAGCAGCGTGCGGCGAGGCCAGAAACGTCAGCAGCCGATCCGCGGCGGCAGCGCTCTCGCCAGAGCGGAGGACCACTCCCCGATAACGAATAGGCGTTGGCAGCTGCCGGGCGCGGAATAGCATCCGGCAGCCCTCGGCGCGGGCGGCATCGCTGGTGTAGGCAAGTGCCACCTCGGCCAGGCCAGACCGAATGGCGGTGATGGCTCCGCGAGCATTTTCTACCCAGAGGGCCCGCTGGGCCACGGCCTCGTAGAGTTGTAACCCGGCCAGGTAGTCGCAGGTATAGCGACCCAGCGGACACGACGCATGAGCCAGCGCGATCGGTCCGGGTAGCCGCGCCAGGTCGGCAGCCTGGCGCACCCGCGGGCTTCGATCAGCAAGGCAGATGGCGGCCAGGCCATTCTCGGCCAGCAGCACCTGATGGTTTCCCGGTGTCAGCTGCGCCTGGACCAGCCGGTCGATCTGAGTCGCATCGGCGGTAAAAAACAGATCCGCCGGGGCACCGGCAAGGACCTGGTCGGCCAGTTCGTCCGAGGCGCCATGCACCGTGCGCACGCGCACATCCGGCACCTGAGAAGCGTAATCCAGGAGTAGCTGGCCGATCACTTCCTCAAGGCTGACCGCCACTGCTACGTGGAGCGTACAGGGGCCGACGGAGGGCTGCAGGCGCGGCGTCATCCCTGCCGCAGTGCGATGGAGCAAGCCTTGCACATTACGGAAGGTGTCAACCGCCCAGCGGCCCAGCGGAGTCAGCCGCGCGCCGCCGCCACTGGTCCCCCCCGTCGAGGCCACCACCAGCGGTTCGCCGGCGGCCTCGTTGATTCCCTGGACGAGTTCCCAGGCGCGCCGGTACGACATTTTCATCTCACGAGCCGCGGCGCTGATGCTGTGCAGGCGATCGATCCCCTCAAGTAGATCGAGCCGCCCCGGCCCCAGGATCGATTTGCCGGCTCGCTCCAGCCAGAAGCGCAGGCTGATGTTCCAGTCCTCCGGCACAGGGAACGCCTCGGGGGAGGCCAGTGCGGGCGGCACGGTTTCATCGGGAATTGAGGAAGACATCAGCAGACTCGGAGTCCAGGAAGATTCTCGCTCCATTGTACACCTGACGAGTCAGAGTCTACCAGGCACCCTTGCCCCGCTCGCGCGGCTCCCGACAATTAATACATGATCCACGTGGGAGCCGCTGGGGGGATGAACGTGCTGCGCTACCTGACAGGGCTGGTGCTGGTGGTAGGGATATCGCTGGTCCATGGCGAAGAGCCGACGCCGGACACGCTGAAGAAGAAACCGATCACCACACACCCTGGAGAGATCGGCAAGCTGCTCCGGCAGTGGTACGCTGACGGTAGCGCGGCCGGCAACGTCGGCGACTGGTACGACAACCGCGACGGCGACCATTCCCCGCTGAACCTCACCCTGCACCCGCAGCTGCGCAAGGTCGCCTACTCCGCCGAGGACATCAAGGCCCGGCGTCACTGGGCGCTGCAGCCGCGCCTGTTGCCCCATGTCGTCTTCGGCAACTCGTCCACCTCGGCGCCTCCCACCACGGGCGGTAGCAACGTCCGCATGTACTACTGCTCGGCGCGCGGCCTCGACGTACTACAGCAACACTACCTGCACAACAACCTCTACATCTATCCCGAGCATCGCGATCACGACCCTGGCCACAACGGTGTCGGCGACGGGTTCGGCGATCTGTATCCCACCAACACGCCCTACCTGCTGACCTCGCAAGGGTCGTCCGGGTCCGATCAGCCGTTCATGCACGCGGTGCCATACACCCTGGCTGCGCTGCGTCCCGCGGTGAAGAAAAAACTCGTCGATGCGGGTTTGCTCATGCCCACGGTGCAGATGATCCTGCGCGCCACCGGCCGTAACGTGAAGACACCCGAGGACTACTACACGGGAGCGGCGCATCCCACCGTCTTCGAGGGAAGCAACGTCGATCCGCTCGCCATGATCCGTCTCGGGCACGGGTTGACGGCCGACAGTCTACCGCCCCTGGTCAAGCTCAAGGTGATCGAGGAAACGAAGCCCGTGCGTGGGCGCGACTACCACGATCCGGAGGGAATCACCGAACAGCTCGGCGACACGGTCGGGGTGATTGCTCGCATCTGGCGCGGCAAGGACCGCCAGCGCAAGCTCGTCGTCAGTGCTGAGGATTCTGTGGATCTCAATAACCTCCCTTTGACTTTCCGCTGGGTGGTCCTTCGGGGCGATCCCGACCGTGTGCGCATCACACCTCGCGACAAGGCCGGGCGCGTCGCGGAGATTGAGGTGCAGTATCACGAACGCCGACCCATCGCGCCAGGCTCGGCGATGGCCTCCAATCGCGTCGATATCGGCGTCTTCGCCCACAATGGCAAGCATCCATCGCCGCCGGCGTTCGTCACTTTCTTCAGCCTCGACAGCGAAGGCCGCGCCTATGACGAGCAGGGCAAGATTCGCGAGATCGGCCACGGGATGGGCTCCAGCGAGGTCAAGGTGCCTGACGAGGCCCGTCTGTGCGAGCACCTGGCGAGGGACGAATCCAGCGCGGCAGTGTTGAAGCTCACCACGAAGGAGCGCGAGGCGCTGGGCGAGGTCGCGCCTCGTCTAGCCGGCGCGGCCCGGCTGGTGGAGACGCGGCGAAAGACGCGGCAGGAAGCGGAGATGGCCAGAAACAAGGCGACCGGGGAGGCACGCCAGGCCGCGGAGAAAACTCTGGCCACGGCCAGCCTGGCGCTGACCGAGGCGGAGAAGGCACACCAGAGGCTTCTCGACGAGAAGCACGCTGGCCTGGGCGCCGGGCCGCGCGTGTTTCTGCAGACCCGGCTGAAGGCCGCCCTGGCGCAGCGCGACCTTTGGAACCTACAACGCGAGCGGTTCGGTCGTCCCGAGAAGGCCCGGGCCCGCGCCGCGCTCGATGCCGCCGGCAACAAGCTGGTGCAACTGGGGATTATTCGCCGCGACAGCGCAGGCAGCCACACGGTGCTGGCCACCAGTCCGTTCGCCAGTGCGATGCTCGAGGAGTTCCAGGCCCGTCTGCTGGCCGAGTTGATCGGACCGGATCTGCTGCGGCCTGTCTTCCATGCCAACTTCATCGATCCGCGACTGGCCATCCCCAAGGCCTGGCGCGACGTCTATTCCTACCAGGGTGAGCGCCTCACTGGCTGGACGCGTTACACCGCTGAGGGGCCGCCCCAGGAGTACACTGCCGAGGGCTGGCTGGTCACCGCGCGCGACGACAAGGGCAGGCCTGAGAAGGCCCGCCCTGTCGAGTATCGTCTGATTCCGGCCCGGGTCAGTGGTCTGGGCAAGCTGGCTGCCCAGCCGACCGACGATCTGATCACCTTCCGGTACGATGGCGACACTCGCCTGATCCAGGCCCGTGAGAAGGTGCCTGTGAGCAAGGAATCGCCCTGACGTTCAGCTGCGCGAGTACAGGGCCGTCATGTCGCCCAGACGGTCCATGATGGCCTGATCGATCTGACCGGGCTGGCAGCGCCAGGTCCAGTTGTTGGCGGCCCGACCCGGGTAGTTCATCCGCGCTTCGGTGGGCAGGCTGAGCAGATCCTGGGCGGGCACCAGGGCATAATCGGCCACGCTGGAGAAGGCCATGCGCATCAGCTCCCAGGCGATGTCTCGCCCCGCGCCTGGCAGGTAGCGATTGAGAAACTGACGCTCGCCCTCCGGCAGGCTGTGGTACCAGCCGACAGTGGTGTCGTTGTCGTGCGTGCCGGTGTAGACCACAGTGTTGCGGTCGAAGTGATGCGGCAGGAAGCGATTGTCCGAGCCCGAGAAGGCAAACTGCAGGATCCGCATGCCTGGCAGGCCGAACTGCTCGCGCAGGCGCTCCACCTCGGGGGTGATCAGCCCGAGGTCCTCGGCGATGATGGGCAGGCCTCCCAGGTGATAGCGCAGGGTGTTGAAGAAATCCACCCCGGGTGCCTGGACCCAGTGGCCCATCTCCGCTGTCAACTGACCGGCGGGCACCTCCCAGTAGGCCTCGAAACCGCGGAAGTGATCGAGGCGCACCAGATCGACCTGCTCCAGTGTCTTGCGAATCCGGGCCACCCACCAGGTGAACCCGCTCTGCCGCATCCGGTCCCAGTTGTAGTGAGGATTGCCCCACAGTTGCCCCGTCGGCGAGAAGTAATCCGGCGGTACTCCGGCGACCACGGTGGGATTGCGCTTCTCGTCGAGGAGGAACTGATCGGGGTTGGCCCAGACGTCGGCCGAGTCCGCCGAGACGAAGATGGGCGCATCGCCGATGAGACGCACGCCCTTCTGGTTGGCGTACTCCTTGACGGCGCACCACTGGCGGGTGAAGAGAAACTGCCCCAGCTTGTGACGACCGACCCCGCCAGCCAGGAGACGTCGAGCCCGTTCGATGGCCGGGGGCCGCCGCTGCACCAGATCCTCGTTCCAGGTCGTCCAGTTGGCTCCCTGGTGGAAGTCCTTCAGCGCCATGAAGAGGGCGTAATCGTCGAGCCAGTAGGCCTCGCGCGCGCAGAATTCCTCGAAGGCGTTGCGCAACGGCCGGGCCGCCCCTCCCTGGAAGTTCTCCCAGGCGCGGGTGAGTACGCCCTGCTTGAATTTGATGACCGATGCATAGTCCACCCGGTCGGCGGGGAACCGCGTGGCCGGCATGTCCACGGCCTTGAGCAGGCCATCGCGTGCCAGCAACTCGGGACTGATGAGGTAGGGGTTTCCCGCGAATGCGGAGAAGCACTGATAGGGGCTATCGCCGTAGCCGGTCGGGCCGAGGGGCAAGATCTGCCACCAACTCTGCCCGGCTCGGGCCAGCAGGTCGATCCATTCCAACGAGGCGGGGCCGAAATCTCCGATGCCGTAGGGGCCAGGCAACGAGGTTGGGTGCAATAAAACGCCCGCACTACGGCAGGCCCGGGGGGGTGTCATGGCTCGAAAGATCTCCGGGTAATTTCCAGAGAGATATTGTACCGCTCCGGCAAGCACCTGTCTCTGGCCTGCCTGGACGTTTTTGCAGCAATCCGGGTCCGGACATCTGCCCTGTCGCGCTCTATTACAGGATTGGCCCGCTCGTCCGAAGCGGGATCGGCTACAAGGGAGACGGACCATGCGCTACATCGGTATGGGTGCTCTGCTCGTCGCGACAGCGGCCCTCGGCCTCGCGGCGGCCGAACGGGCCCCCGCGAAACCAGGAGTCGTCAAGGTGTCCTACGGCAAGACAAAGGACGGGCAGGCGGTGGATCTCTTCACCCTCACCAACGCCCGCGGGATGGCGGTGAAGATCATCTCCTACGGTGCAGCCATCACCGAGATCCTGGTGCCGGATCGCGACGGCAAACTCGCCGACGTGAACCTCGGCTTCGACACCCTCGAGGGCTGGGAATCCAAGGGCAACCCCTTCTTCGGCTGCATCGTCGGCCGGTACGCCAACCGCATCGCCAGGGGGAAGTTCACCCTCGACGGCAAGACCTACACCCTGGCCACCAACAATGGCGTGAACCATCTTCATGGCGGCGTCCGCGGCTTCGACAAGGCCGTCTGGGCCGGCACCATCGTCAAGGACAGCAAGGACGGCCCGGCTGTCCGCTTCACCCACACCAGCCCCGACGGCGATGAGGGCTACCCGGGCAAGCTTACTGCCGAGGTCACCTACACTCTCACCGAGTCCAGCGAACTCCGTATCGATTACCGTGCCACCACCGACAAGCCCACCGTCCTCAACCTGACCAACCACGCCTACTTCAACCTGGCAGGCCACAACTCAGGCGACATCCTCGATCACGAAGTCACAATTGTCGGCGACCGGGTGACCACGGCGGATGACACCCTCATTCCGACGGGCAAGCTCGACCCGGTCAAGGGGACGCCATACGACTTTACTCACGGCAAGAAGATCGGGGCCGACATTGCGAAGATCAAGGCTGACCCGGTCGGCTACGACATCAACTATGTCCTGTCCGACGCACGCGCGGCCAAACCCGTCCTGGCGGCCACGGTCGTCGAGCCGAAATCGGGCCGGGTCATGGAGGTCCTGACCACCGAACCGGGCATCCAGTTCTACACGGGGAACTTCCTCGACGGCACCGTGAAGGGCAAGGGCGGGGCCGTGTACAAGAAGCACGCCGGCCTCTGCCTCGAAGCCCAGGTCTATCCCGACTCGCCCAACCAGGCGACGTTCCCCTCACCCGTCCTGCGTCCGGGCAAAACCTACACCCAGACGACGATCTACCGCTTCTCGACGAAGTGAGTCCTTACGGTCACGCAGAAGGGTAGAAATGACAGGGGCGGCCTCCGTGCGATGGAGGCCGCCCCTGGCTTGTTCACGGAGCTTAGCTCTTGAATTCGTAGACTGCCAGGCCATGATGACCCGCTGCCACCACGGTGTCACTGGCGTCGTTCAGAAGCATCCCATGGACGTGGAACTTCACGTTCTCTTCCTTCAGGATGGCGTTCTTCTTCAGGTCGAGGAACACTAGTACGCCGTTGCCCGCGCCGCCGGCACCCAGGAGCCAGTTCCCCTGGGGATCGAACTCCAGGCGGTTGATCAGCCCCTTGAACTTCATCTTCTCGAACAGGTGGGTCGATTTCCCTGAGGCGAGGTCGAAGACTTCTACCCGGGCCGGCCCGTCGAGATGATCGATGTTGCCGATTTTGCCGATGCCACCTACCGCGAGCTGCTTGCCGTCAGGCGAGAACGCCAGCGACCGAATGCCACCAATCGAGTGGATCCGCTGCCGGCCATCCCAGGTGTACATGCCTGGTGACTCGAGGGTGGACACTTCCTTGCCCGAAGCCACATCCCAGACCACGATGTGGCCGACCTTGTCACCGGTTGCCAGCAGCTTCCCGTCGCGCGAGAACGCGCAGGCATAGAGCATCGAGGGGAAATGGTTCGGGGTGCGTTCTTTGTGGCCGCGTAGATCGTGCAGCAGTCGGCCCGTCTTTACGTCGTGCAGTTTGCAGGACATGTCATCCGCCACGCTCGCCACCACCTGGCCGGTCGGAGAGACGGCGACATTGCGGATCCACCGGGTGTGAGCCTCGACGCTGCGGAGCGGAGCCCCCACCTTGTCGAGGGCCCACCAGTTCAACCGGCCGTCGTATCCACCGGAGATCAGCGTATCACCGCTGACACCCAGGCCGGTCACGTAGCTTTCGTGTTTGCCAATCTCCTTGAGCGTCAGCTTGCTGGCGCGGGGATCGACCTGGTAGATCTTGAAGTCCGAGCATCCCAGCACCACCTGCGGACTCTGAGCAGGACGCGCGATCGCCAGGGCGATCATCGACAGGTTGTGCTGCTGCACGCTTTTGAGTTTGTCCGGAGTACCGGCCATGGGTCACCTCGACCTTGGGAGTTCGGGGGGAAGGATCAGGCCAGCACTTCCTTGACCGGCTTGGTACCCGGGTCGGTCAGCGGGACCGGCCGCGAGCCCAGGTAGTAGTTCTTGTGGGGGTTGAGACCCAGCGCCCGATAGATGGTGGCGAACAGATCGCCGGCTCCGATCTCACCCTCGACCACTCGGTTGCCCGTGGGGTCGGTCTTGCCATAGCAGGCGCCGCCCTTGATGCCGCACCCGGTCATCGACATGCTCCAGGCGCTGGCGAAGTGATCGCGACCCAGGCTGGAGTTGATTCCCGGAGTCCGGCCGAACTCGGCCAGGGTGATGATCAGCGTGTGTTCGAGCAGGCCGCGGTCCTTCAGATCGTCGGTGAGGGCGGCCATCACGTGGTCGAGTTCCGGCACCATTTCCTGGTGCGTCTCGAAGTTCTGCCCGTGGCTATCCCACCAGGCCCGAGCCACCCGGACGAATGGGACACCGGCCTCGATCAGGCGGCGCGCCACCAGCACCTGCTCGCCGAACAGGGTCGGACCATACTTGTCGCGCATGCCCTGCGATTCGCGGTTGATGTCGAACAGCTTGTCCGACGCCATCAACCCGCGAACACGCTGGTAGGCCTCATTGTGACTCGCCAGCGTGGACGACTGCCGGGCACGCGAGAACTGCTTGCTCAGCATGTCGCGCAGCCCGGCCCGGGAGACATGGTCCAGGTCGGTGATTTCCTTTTGACGCATGATGTTTTCCGGCATCATGCTCTTGTACATCTCCATCGGCGCGAAGCGCGCGCCCAGGAAGCCCGACGAGCCCGGGGCGAAGCTTTGCCCCTCGGTGGCGAAGTAGAACGACACGTAGTCGGGCACCTTGCTATCGGCGTTGCCCAACTCGCGGGCCACCACGGCGCCCAGGTCGGGGTAGGGCACATTCACTTCGTCGCGTCGGCCCCGCATCATCAGCTTGGCACCGGAGCCGTGGTCGGCGTTCCTGGTGTTCAGCGAACGAATGATACAGGTGTGCTTCATCCGTTTCGCCATCTGGGGCATCAACTCGCTGATGTGGACCCCAGGCACGTCGGTCGGGATGGCCCGGAACGGACCCCCCGTGGCCGCCCCTGGCTTGGGATCCCAGGTCTCCAGCTGACTGGCACCACCTGCCAGCCACAGGAGGATCACGCGCTTCTGCTGCTTCTTGAGTTCCGCTGCCAGGGCAGGATCCTGCAGCGCGTTCAGGGCGGTCATGCTGGCCGCCGTCCCCGCTGCTCCCAGGAGGAATCCACGCCGGTCCACGACGTGATCCGCCGACCCGCAGAACGACTTCTTCGCACTCATCGATCATGCCCCCCAAGGCAGTTCGTCGAAACTCAGGATCGCATCGATATCCGACAGCCGCTCTTCCCGGAAACGGTCCGGGTTAGATGGACGAAGCGAGAGGAGCTTCCCTTTCGCCTCGTGCCACCAGGGCCACTAGTAATTGAACCGGAACTCGGAACTCGTCAGCAGCGCCCACACCAGCTGACGGTAGGCCTCGACCTTCCGGTCCGACCGCTCGCCGACATATTCCAGCATGGCCTTCTTTTCACCCGCCGTGATGCCGCGAGACAGGACAGTTCGCACGGCCAGTTCGACCGCCTCGTCCGGGGTCTTCAGTTCCTTCATGCGTCCCACCAGGCGATCGCGACCGTCGGTCAGGAACTCGCGCTGGATGCGGTCGTTGTTGCTGAACAGGAGTGCCTCAGCGACGCCGATCTGGAAATCCTCGCGAGGCTGTTCGATGAGGCTGGCGAAGCCGCGGGCGCTGGCTTCCAGCTGCTCCAGGCGCTTCTCGACTTCCTCGGGCTTGCCCTTGCTTGTCAGCTGGTCGGGATCGGTGGTGGCCAGCCGAAGCGATGTCGCCAGCTGCGTCGGGGTCAGCGCCCGCAGACGGGCCACGCCGAAACTCCGTACCGCCGGCCATTTATCGCCCTCGAACCGGCTCGACCGGGCGTAGGTCCGACTCAGCACCAGGCCTCGGACCAGCCGCTTCAGGTCGTAGCCGTTCTCGGCCGTGTCGCGCGCCAGCCATTCCAGCAGCTCCGGATGGCTCGGGGCGTTCTCCGAGTGCATCTGGTCGATCGGCGTCACCAGGCCCAGGCCATGGAAGCGCACCCACAGGCGGTTCACGATCGATCGGGCCAGAAAGTCGCGCTGTTGCGGTTGCAGGGACAGTTCGACCAGCGCCTGCCTGGCGCTGAACTTCGGCGCGGCGGGAGCCGCCGTTTCGGTTTTCTTACCCCCCCGCGCTTGCTTCTTTTCCTGCTCCTTCAACTTCTTCAGGTCGTCGGGCGAAAGGTTGCTCCCCGGAGCGTCCACCACCTTGCCGGTCAGGAACATCATCTTCGCGGTGCGATTCTCGTTCTTCGTTGTCTTGAACTGCACCACACCTACATCGCGCTCGCCGAGGTTCGACCCTGCCTCGAAGGTACGGGCGAAAAACGACTTCATTCCGAAATAGTGGTCCTGTTTCCAGTCATGGACCAGTGGATGATCGTGGCACTGGGCGCAGCTGATGTTCACCCCGAAGAACAACACGCTCACGTCGTTGGTGAGCCGGTCGAGGTCCTTGACCCGGGCCTTGAGGAACTGACTCGACCCCTTGGCGGCCTTCTCATCAGCCAGGATGAGTTCGCGATAGATGCGATCCCACGAGCGGTTATCCTTGACGGCAGCGGTCAGGTATTCGCGGAACTCGTTGCTGTTCTGCCGACGACCCTCGACGGTAGCCACCAGCATCGTTTCCAGCTCGGTGGTCATCTGACGCTGATAGCCAGTGGAGGCCAGCAATCGATCAACGAGCTTGACCTTCTTGTCCGGATCGGACGAGGCCAGGTAGGCATCGAGTTCGTGCGTGGTAGGAATGCGACCCACCAGGTCGAGCGTCAGGCGACGGAGCAGGGTGGCATCATCCGCCAGGGGAGCCGGGATAAGGTTTTGCTCCTTCCAGGCCTGTTCGATGTAATGATCGACCACCTCGGGGATGGGCCGCCCAGGTGGGAGCAGCTCGTTGGCCAGGAGGGGGTTGCTGAGCACGAGCAGGATCACGGGCAGGTAAGGCAGAAGCCTCATCGCGGAGTCCTCGGGTCGGGCCGGAGGGTGGATCCATCGCGGCCGGCTAGCAGGCAGGGGTCCAGCTTCCAGGGAGAGGAGCCGGAGAGCAGGGCAGGACGAAGGTGGAACAAACCGGAGTGATCCACCTTCGCATGATGATCCTACCACGCGGAAAACTTAGCTGCCAGCAGGAAAATCAAGGCGAACCTGGCGACCACCTGAGCTGTCTATCCGGCGGAAGGCGAGCAACCCGGCTTTCCGGAGTGATACAATGACCTGAACTGGAGCCGGAACAGAGAGCGTGCTCCCTGGAGGCGATCATTCCGAGCCATCGCTGGAGTGGGCAACCACTCTGGAGGAAAGTCAGGACACCACTGCTGAACGAGGAAGAGAACGGCTTCGGCCCAGTATCGTCACAACCTCGGAGGGTGCAAGCCAAATAGGCCGTAGCGGGTGAGCAGCGCGATGATGGCCTGGTAGGTGCCTAGAGAAATGGTGGCATAGAACAGAATCCTGCTTACGGGGATGATCGCCTCCAGGGAGCACTGGAACATCAGGACCGGGCGTTGCGGTGTCTTGCCAGGCACCGACGCCCTGGCAGGGGAGCCGTCGCATGAAACGCAAGAAGTCGGGATGGACCCTGCAGGTGCGAGTCGATCCACTGGAGATTGCTTGCGGCCACCGTTCGATTCCCCGAACCGCAGTCCACGCTTCTCCTCGTCGTCCGTCCCGGGCACGGGCTCGTCGTCAGTGGCAGAGTGAAACACGCGACCAAGCCTGAGTTTCGGGGGTGTTCTGGGCCTATCGTCCAACGGAAAGATACCAGCCGGCATGCTGGCGATCTGCTGGGTTTTTACCTTGTGCCCGCAAGGATTTACGTTGGAAGGCCTGGGTTGCTGGCGTTGCTGCTGGCGTTGAAAGTGTGGAGGGAGGAAGCTGGCCAGGAGAAAGAAAGTTAATGTATGTAGGTGTTACGCAGTTGAGGGATTTTGGACTTGCGCCAGCGAGAAAGGGCTGCTAGGTTCATCGGCATGAACCCTCCGCGCGTGCGTCCCGTGGACTACATCGACTTCCTGATTGCCACCCCCAAGGCGGCCAGCGCCGTCGAGGCCGCCTCCGTCCAGCCGTCCAGGCCCGGCGCCCCCGCCCACGACGCCTTCACCCGGCTCTTGCACCGGCTCGAACCCGACCCCGAGACGCTCTGGGCGGAGGCACGCCCCCAGGTCGATCTCAAAGCCGGCGTGCTGGTCCTGGACGACACCGTGCTGGACAAGCCGCACGCGCGCCACATCGACCTCGTCGGCAGGCACTGGTCCGGCAAGCACCACGCGGTGGTGAAGGGGATCGACCTCGTCTCGCTCGTCTGGACCGACGGCGACCGTGTCGTCCCGTGCGACTACCGCGTCTACCACGACCCCGAAGAGGCCACCAGGAACGACCACTTCCGCGACATGATCGACGCCGCCCACGCGCGCGGGTTCCGGGCCGCTTACGTGCTGTTCGACGGCTGGTACTCCAGCCTGGAGAACCTCAAGCACCTGCGGGGGCTGGGCTTCGCGTGGCTGACGCGGCTGAGGAGCAACCGGCTGGTGAACAAGGACCGTCAGGGGACACGGCCGCTGTCGCGCACCGACATCGCGGTCAGCGGGACGGGGTCTGGCTGACGGGGTACGGACTGGTTTAGCTGGGCCATCGAGACGTATCACCGGGGAATCAAGCAGTGTAAGGAGGTGGAGCGGTGCCAGGCCCGCAGCGGGACGGCACAGCGGAACCACATCGGGCTGGCCCTGCGGGCGTTCCTGCGGCTGGAGTGGTATCTGTTCTCCACCGGCATCAGTTGGCTGGACGCCAAAGCGGCGATCGTCCGCGATGCGGTGTGATCCTACCTCGCTCATCCCTCCATACGCATACAGACTGCGTAACTTTTAGTTATTATTAAACTTGCGCCGATTCGGTGTGTGCAGGGCAGGCTGTTTGCCGGAAAGTGTCGCCCCGAAGGAGTACTTGCCAGACCTCACCTGCGCCCGGCCAGAACTGTTTCAGGATCAAACTGCCCTGCCTACACCGAATCTGCACAAGACATCCTCCACCAGGAGCTTGGGACGATTGACAGCCTGAACCGGACGCCGCACCTGCCTGCACTGCCCTTAGCACGTTGCGTGCCATGCAGCTCGCAAGGAGGAAGTCTCCGCCGGGGTGCGTGGCTGGTACGGCGCCCCCGTCCGCACCCTGTGTCTGCTGTGGCGAGTCCTTCGGTCGGGATGCGGAGCATGGGTCCCAGTGGCGACGCGACAGCGGAGGCCTCGGCGCAGGGATAAGGAGAGCCCGAGAGGGCGAAAACGCCGACAGGGCAGTGACTCTGGTGGGCATGGTTGCGCCCTGAGGAGGATCGTGTCTCAAGTCCACCTCCTGGTGGGCGAAACATCCTGGCTTCAGGGGTTCCTTGCAGCCGGAGCAGATTGTCGGAAGCGTGCTCCGTGCGGATGTGCGTCGGACGCGAGGCGCACCCGAGCGCAAAAATAGACTCGGGCGCGGGGCAGCGCCGCCTTTGGCCGAGTTACTCACGTCCATCTCCGAACTTACCTGACTCCTGGCCCAAACCGTGGCCAGGCCCTCCAAAGCCGCCACCGCCGTCCTCCCTGAGGCAGCACCTCAATCATCCTTAATTACGCAAATTCAAACACGGGGGCGAGCATCGGGGCCTTCCGAAGCGAAGCACTTCGTCGATTAGTCCGCCGCTGCGCAGGGACCTCGACCCCACCGACGCCACACGACGAAGTTCAAGCCTGTGCGGCTGCTTGAGCGGTAACCGCGCCGATCCTGGGATAGCGGCCTGCGTGCCGCCGCTGCCGCCACCGGGCCAGCCACCGACCGGGCAGGGTGCGCGGCGGCCGTACCGCATCTGGGTCGCCAAACAGGGTGAAGGCGGCCCAGAACAGCGCGGAGCCGCCGGCCCCCGAGGTCGCCAGCGCCTCCCGCTGCGCCCCCGCCAGGGCCGCGCCGGCCGGCTCGCCCATCAGCCGGCGGTAGAACGACCACATGAACGGCGGGGCCTCGTCGTCGGCCACCGCCCACAGGCCGGCCACGACCGACCCAGCCCCGCCGCCCAGCAGCCCCGTCACCAGGCCGAACACCTCGCCGCCAGTCTGCGCCAGCGGGGCGACCTGGCCGGATTGACAGGCGCTCAGCGTCACCAGCGGCAGCCCGTTGACCGGCTCGTCCAGGCACTCCAGGGCGTGCAGCCGTTCGCCGGAAGGCAACTTCAGCGAGGCGCTCAGGGGGCTGTCGGGCGTGAACTCTGCGTGGCAGGCGAGGTGGACGACGCCGGCGCGGCCCAGCCACTGTCGCAGTTCCGCCCGGCCCGCCCTAGGCAGGCATCGGCCGCTCAGAAACGCTGCCACTACCCCCTCGGCCTCCCGCTGTGCGGCCGGCAACTCCGCGGGCTGCTCGTGGACCGCGACGGCGGGCCTCCACCAACCGCGTCGTCGCCCCCGCCGCCGACGCTGCGCCACCAGGTGGGCGCCGGCGAAGGCCCAGGCGACCTCGACGTGCTCGATCAGGTAGCTGCCGGCCCACCGAACGGCGTGGATGGGCAAACCGCTCAGTCCGGCGTCCGGCACCCACACCAGACGCCGAGGGCTGTGGTGGAGGAACAGCTGGCGCAGGCCGTGCCCGAGCTGACTGGCCCCGACCGCCTCAAGGCACCGGTCCAGCTGGCCGCGTTCGTGCTGCCCCTGATACCAACCGCTCGAATAGCTACTCAGTTGTCGGGTTATTTCCTGCTGCAGTTCCTCGGCGACCTCGCGGAACGACCGGACCGATTCCCCCGTGGGGTACAACACCTCCGCGCCGCGCTCGCGGGTCGCCGCGAGCAGGTACACATCACCACCGGACGCCAGCACCGGCGCGACGTACAGCGTTCCCGCCGGCAGGCTGGCGGCCAGGTCGCTGACTGACGGCAGCGGCGGCAGGAGTCCGACCGGCGGCCGGTCGCGCTCGCGCAGGTGCCGCTCGAACAGCCGGTCACGATCGGCGATCAGGGCCTCCTGCTCGTGCCGCAAGGCAGCGATCTCCTTTTGCGCAGGACCATGCTGTCGCGCCGTCTGAAGCCGCCGTTCACAGTCCGCCAGACGGGACAAGAGGCCCAACCAGTCGGGGCGAGAGAACAGGGCCGCGCCGCGGCTCCCCGTCGCCGACAGCCATTCCAGCAGCAGCCGGCCGCGCTCCAGTTCCTGGTAGCGGAACACCGCTTCGGCGTCGCGGCGGTGACAGGCTGCTTCCAGCAAATGACGCAGCACGCTTCGCCGCTGGTGGCGGTGCGCTGCGGCCAGCACCGGCGGCAGCTCGGACGCCTGCGTCTTGGAGATGACGATCGCCTCCTCGAACAGCCCCCGCGCTTCCCCCTCGCCCTCCTCGCCCCGGGCGGCGGCGCGCCGCCCCAGCGCCACCAGGCCGCGGCCCAGCACCTCTGGCAAGTTGTTTTGGCGGGCCAGCCACTCGGCCTGCCGCAGCCATCCCTGGCCCACCCCGCCCTCGTCGAGCAGCCCCAGCGCCAGGCTCACCCGCGCCTGCCGCGCCGGCCCGGCGGCGGACTGCAGGGCGGAGGCGTAGCACCGCCGCGCCTCGACGAGGTCCCCGCGCGCGGCGTGGGCCGCCCCCTGGGCCTCGACGGACAGCCCCTGGCCCGCCTCGTCCTGCTCGACCAGCAGTTCACGCACCAGAGTCGCCAGTCCTGTCAGCTCGCCTGGCACGTCCCGGGCCGCCAGCGCCTCCGCCGCCAGAGCCGTGGCGGCGCCGCGCTCTCCCACGTCGATCAGCACCAGCGCCCGCAGCAACTTCGCCTCCAGCCGCTGGTGAGGCTGCCCGATATCCGCCACCCGGTCGAGGTGCTGCAAGGCGCGACCGAGTTGCCCCTGGAGATGCTCCAGTCGGGCCGCCTGCAAAAGGACGTACGCCCGGACCGGGTGCAGGTGGCGGCCCCGGGCCAGTTCCTCCGCGCGCCGCAGCGAGTACCCAGCCGCCAGCATTTCCCCGGCGCGGAAGTGTGCGCGACCCGCCTCGCACCACAGCAGCGCCTCGTGCTCCTTCCCCATGTTGGCCTGGAGCCTCGCGACGACCCCGGCGATGTCGCGGTCGATGTCGTCGTCACCGAGGAGCAGCCGGATGCGGAGGGCGCGCAGCGCCTGGCTGGTGTCCTGCCGCAGGCGCTCGGCCGGGACGCGGCTGAGCAGGCGGCGGGCCTCGGCCGGTTGGCCGGTCCGGGCCAACCCCTCGGCCAGCAGGAGGTGGACCTGCGCCCCCTGCTCGCGGTGGGGCACTCCGGCGCGGTCCAGGTGCGGCCGTAGGGCCTCGCAGGCGCGCTCCGGCCGGCCGGCCAGCAGGCTGGTCTGGGCCAGCACGACGGCGGAGCGGAATTCGAACACCGGGTCGCCGGCGGCCTCGGCGTGGTAATCCTCGGCCAGCGACGCGGCGAGGTGCAGGTCCCAGCGCGAGACGGCCTGGTCGATATCAGTCACGTAGGCCCGCTCTCGATCAGGTACCATTTGCCGACCTCCCCGCCGCCTCGGATTGGCGGTAGTTTCTTCCCGCTCCCACAACCTCCAAGAAGGTCAAAGTGAACCTCGCCCGTAACAGGTCTGGCACGTCACCCGCATCGTTCCAGACTGATTGCCAAGGAAGACCCAGTAGACACCTCCGCCTGCACAATCACCGCATTCGACCGGCAGGGTTGGACTGGCTGTATCGCCGTCTGGTAGCGTCGGTGTGCCGCGACAGCTTGACATGGTGGGTCTCACCCCTAGGACAGAGCAAGCTGCCATGAGGAAGGTGAATATGGCCAGCGGCGCGGCCGTTCGGAAGACGAACGCACGCACCAGGTCGAACTGGTCCGCCCAGATGCCGCCACTGGTCAGCGGCGCCTCCGGCCCCCCGGTCGCGCCGAGAACGAAAGCGCGGAACAGGGCGACCTTCGTCACCACCCAGGCGATCACACCCACCAGTTCGGTGAGGGCGAGGAGAACGGCCAGGGGGCCGATCTGGTGGCGCAGGTTGTTCACCACCAGGGCGAACCAGATCGTCATACAAACCTCCAGCAGCACCAGGACGAAGGCCACCACGAGGAGGTTCGCCTTCGGGTCGCTGTCGCTGCTCAGGACCAGGCTGACCACGTCGTGAACCAGCCCGACTCCGAAATACCACAGGCTGACCCGGCGCAACTCTTCCTTGCGCGTGGCACGGGCCAGTTCCAGGAAGGCGAGCAGAACAAGCACCCCTGGGAGGTTAGACAGCGCCAGCAGCGACGCGCCCGACGACACCCCGGTCAACGGTGCCCCGCGCCCGCCCTGGTCCACCAGGACCGCCGCGAGGCGCATCCCGCCGCGAACCAGCACGGCGAAGGCCCCCAGTTCCAGCGCCCCCGCCGGACTTAACTTGCCTGGAAACCGAAGCATCATTTGCCCTCCTCTTCTGTCACGGGTGCGGCCAGGTCGGGCCGGAGGCGAAATGCCTCGTCGAAGCTTTTCCGGGCGCGTTGGTAATCCCGCTGCGCCAGCAGGATCATCCCCTGCTGGAAGTGGGCCGCAGCTTCGTTCGGGCCCAGTTCGGTGACGCGGCGGAAGTCCGCCAGGGCTTCGGCCGGCCGCTGCAGCCGCGCCAGGGTTAGACCGCGCAGCCAGAACAACTCTTTCCGGGGCCCGGACCGGAGGGCGGCGTTCAGGTCCGCCAGTGCCAGCAACAGCTGGCCCCGGCGCATGCGCACCATGGCCCGCTGCCCCAGCGCCGCCGGGTCGGTCGGCGCCCGCGCCAGGACCGCCTCGGCGTCGGCCAGCGTCTGGTCCGAGCCGTCCTGGTCCCAGAGCCGGACGACAAACGCCCCCCGCGCCGGGTCGGTCACGACCGCGTGCCGCCCCTCTGGGGTCGCGGTGACCAGCGGCGGGCCGTAGCAGCCCAGCAGGTTCGTTAGACCCGAACTGGACCAGTTCTGACCCGTCGGCAACTGGCGGATGGTCCGGCCCAGGTCCGTCTGGAGCAGCGATAACCGCCCCTGCCGGTCGGCCGTTACCAGCCAGGGGCCGCCGGCCGCGAACGACGCGTCCTGGGTGGCCTCGTCCTTGCCGGCCTCGAGCCACCGGCCGGTCTGGCGGCGGTAGAGCCGGTGCCCGTGTTCGCGAGAGGTGACCGCCAGCAACTGGCTGTCGTGCGAGAAGGAGACCCGCGCGGGGTGCTTGGCGTGCGGGGTGCCCAGCGTCTGGACGAGGTAGACGTGGCTACCGAGGTCGTCCGCCCAGTAGACGCCCATCAGCGTCACGACTGCGAGGCCGGCGGCGCCGATCGCCGTCTGGCGGGCCATGCGGCCCAGCCACTTCCGCGGGACCAGAGCCAGGGCCCCGCACGCGCAGAGCAGCCACGCGAGCCCCTGCGCCGCCCAGGCCGGCCGGTCGGCTGCGGGCCTGAGGTTGTACAGCCGGACCGTCCCGTCGTCGAGCGCCGCGGCCAGTGTGCGGCCGTCGGGCGAGGCGGCCAGGGAGGAAACGACTTGGTCGCCGGTGCTGAGGTCAACGACGTGCTTCCACCCGCCGCCGTCATGCCTGCGGAGGTGCAGGTGGTGAGACTTCATGCCGGTGCCGCCCTTCTCCTCGATCCCGACCCCACCGACGGCGACCACGCCCTCCTGGCCCGGGAGGAAGGCCAGAGCGTGGACGCCACAGATCAGTTCCTCCGAGGACCCGGAAATAATCCGTTCGCTGGTGATCTGGTACGCCTGCAGCCAGCCGACTGGCCCGGCCTTGTCGTTCTCGACGTGCTCCCCGCCGACGACCAGCCGCGTCCCCGTCGCGTCGAGCGCGACCGCCCGCACGACGGCGGCCTCGAACGGCAATTCGGCCGGCGTGGCCGCCCCGGTGTTCCACACCAAGGCCCGGTTCCGCAGCCCGAGCGCGACCCGGCCCGCATCCGGGCTGACTGAGGTGGAGGTGACCTCCTGGGACTGCGCGATGAGCGCTACCAGTCCTTCGGGTGACGTCCGCCCCGGGTGCCACTGCGCCCCCGTCAGCAGTTTGGGAGAGAGCCGGTCGAAGGCATTCTCCTTGCCCAGGGGCAACCCCGCCCAGGATGTGGCTGGCGGGGCCTTACAGGCCCCGCGCCACCCGGCCCAGGCCCACAGCGCGGCCAGGCCGAACGCCAGGGCGGCCGCGGTGGTCCTGAGCCAGCGCCGC
Organism: Gemmataceae bacterium; assembly: GCA_046350255.1. GTDB lineage: Bacteria > Planctomycetota > Planctomycetia > Gemmatales > Gemmataceae > CALDUY01. The sequence goes on along the minus strand of JAXMAV010000018.1, from coordinate 150,227 downwards.
GTGGCGGTCGGCTCGCGGTCGAGGGGTTTGCTCATGTCAGCGGCCCTCTTCGCGGTCCAGGTTGAGCAGCATCGCAGTGATTGCCTCGGGCGTCGCTCCGTTCATCTCGGCGACGATCAGCCGCTCCGACGGCCGGAGCTTCCGGTTTATCCCGCGCGACACCGCCGCGATCTTCCCCCGCCGACGCTGGTTCTCCTCCGCGGCCAGGCGTAGTTCTTCCTGCCTGTCGTACGCTTCTGGCTGGGCCGTGGCCGGGCGAAGGGTCAACTCGTTGCTGAGCCGAGAAAGGTGGGCCTGGCTGTGGGCGATCGTGTGATGGTACTCTTGCTTCCAGCGGCAGGCTGCCTCGCTGTGTCCCCCTGCCTTGCGGGCTGCGGTGCGCTGCCCCTCCGGCAACGCCTCCAGCCCCTTAAGGACGCTCTCGCGCTGGCCAAAGGTCGTGCCCGCCGGCGACTCCGGGGCCGGCATTAGTGCCAGGTCCGGCTGCTTCCCGGACGACGGTGGGGCGGAGAGTGGGAGCGCGTCGACGTTCAGCTTGAGATCGCGGAACCGTTTGCTCAGTGCCGCGTGCAGTTCCCTGCCCAGTTCGGGGGCATCCTGTTGAATGACGCCCAGCAGTTTGAGGAGCCGGCGGCTATCCGGGAGCTGGCCGGACTTGAGGGCCGTGTCGATCTCCACCAAGGCATCCCGGACTACAGCCTTGAAGTTCTTAGCCTCGTCCAGGCGGCCCAGGATGACCAGCAACTCGACCCTGTTCGCCGAGCTGAGCGCCGGCCTGTCGAGGGCCGACTTCGCCCGGCCCAGGAGCTGCTCCACCGGGCTCGCCGGCACCTCCGGAGCGTGCCCCGCCACCTCGTTAACCGCCTTCCCGGCCGAGGGGAGAGCGGGTACTTTCACCAGGATGACACGCGGCGACGGCAGCGGGACCGTGGAGCCGGGATTGGGCGTCAACCTGGGAGGGAGGGGGGCGGCCCAACCCCGAGAGCCGGGCGCAGCACCACCGGGAGGGCCCGACCGCCCGAGGTTGCCGCTCCCGTGGGTTCCGGGGAGGCTGCCAGGGTTGTTGAATCTCTCCGGCATCGAGGTATTGATCGGCGTCTTTGACAGGGCAGATGTGGGCGGCTTGAACGAGGGTATCTTCAGCCGTTTAACGCACGCCGGCGTCGTCAGGACAAATACGGAAACTAGCAGCAGAGCGATGAATCGACGCGTCACAGCTACTCCTCCTTGTCGGCAGAAACTTCAGGCTGATGGTCAAGCTCGACGACGGCCACGTGCCAGTCGTCCGGGGCAAGCTCGGCCACCGACTCTTCTAGCAGTGCGATGTCGCGGGTCGCGCGGGCCGGGGCTGGCGCCGTCGCCTGGCCCAGCACGTCCTCCAGCCGCACCGTCAGCGGCCGGCGGCTCCACACCGCCACCAGCCGCTCCGGGCCGGTCGGCGGCGTCAGTAGGGTCTCGCCGATTCGCAGCCGTGGGCCTGGGTTGATCGGCGTCGGGTGTGCCCCGACCGCAGCTGGGCACAGTCGGTTCAGGTTGCCAGTCGGCCCGACGTTGAACACACTCACGTGGCCGGGTCGGGTGACCTCCACCTCGATGCGTAGCCGGTCGCCGGTTCGGACCAGCAGGCTTTCCGGACCCTCAGGAACCAGTTGCACGTCACGCAGTCGGCCCCGCACAGCGCCTCGGCTGGCGGTCAGGGAGGCGTAGCTCCCCGTCGCTGTCCGCCGGCTGATTAACAGACGCACCACCTCGCCTGGCTTGCCGGCGGCCAGGCCGGCCATGCCGTCGGTCAGGGCCTGGTTGAGGTTCGCTCGCAGGGCCGTGACGAGTTCGGACAGGCCGGACCTCCGCGACACCTCTGCGGCGAGGCCGCGCCGCACGGTCTCTTCCAGCCGCGCTGGCAGCGCTGCCCAACGCGGGTCGTGCAGGCTGACGCCGCGGCGAGCCTGTTCGGCCAGCGCCGCGCGACTAGGGCCGGGGTAGGGCGTCGAGCCGGTGACGAGCCAGAACAGGGTGGCTGCCAGGGCGTAAACGTCCTGAGCCGGGCCCACGGTTCCGGTGAACGCCTCGGGGGGCATGTAGCTGGGCGTGCCGCCGACGGTGCCGTTGTCACTCAGCCGCGCCGAGATGCCGAAATCGGTCAGCAACGCCTCGTCACGGTCCGCCGACCACAGCAGGTTGGCCGGCTTCACGTCCCGGTGCACAATGCCGCGCGCGTGGACGGCCAGCAACCCCTCGCCTACCTCCGCAACCAGGCGGGCGGCATCGCGCCAGTGCAGCGGCCCCTCACGGGCGACCCGTTCAGCAAGCGAGCAGCCCTCGACGTACTGCAGCACCAGGTAGGGTGCCCCGTCAGCCGGTGACTCGCGGCAGTCGTAGACCCGGACGACGTGGCGGTGATCGACGGCGGCCAGCGCTTTCGCCTCGTCGCGGAGGATGCGGCGGTGCCGCGCGTCAGGGAGATTCACCTGCTTCAGGGCGACGGGGCGATCGAGACGCAGGTCGTCTGCCAGCCAAACGGTGCCGAACACCCCGCCGCCGAGCCGGCGGCGGATGCGGAAATCACAGTGGAACGCGGCCGGCGGGGAAACAGCGTTGGTAGCCTCCGCATTGCCGGAGGCATCGCCTGCGCACTGGGTTGGTGCCTCCGCCTCCTCCGGGCCCAGCAGAGCAGCGGTGAGGTACTGCGACTGCTGGGAATGAAGGCCCTCGATCAGTCGGAGGACACGCGTCAGGTCGCGCAGCGTCCCATTGTCCGGGTCTGCCGCAGTGCCGCAGGCGCCCAGGCTGGCGGCGACCTCACGTGCGGACCGGCCCTGACGGAACTGTTCGAGGGCGCGCTCGAGGAGGTCAGCTTGGCGCAGTTCCTCCTCGGTGTAATCATCGATACCAGTGGGATTATTCATGGCTTAAACTCCTCCCCATTCTTCCCCACCTGGCTGGCCAGGAGCTTTACCGCGCGGTGGGTGTAGACCCGGACGCGAACCGGGGGCCAATCAAGCTGATGGGCCACCTGGATGGGGCGAAGGCCGTCGAACAGTTGGGCTTCAATGAGTCGGCGGTAGTCTGGCCGTAGCGACTCCAGCGCCTGGGCGAGGCGGAGGAGGTCCTGTGGCTGGATGGCCGGGGAAGTATCCTCGGGCGGGGCCGCCCATACGTGGTCGAGCGGCAACGAGACACACGAAACTCGGGCCTTTTCCCGGCGGATGAAGTCGCGGATCAGGTTGCGGGCGATGACGAACGCCCAGGCAAGCAACTGGGCGGTGGCCTGTCCCCGGAAACCGGCTAGGCCGTGGTGCATGCGTAGCAGCACGTCGTTGGTCAGTTCTGACGCCTCATCGGGGTGGCCGGGCAACTGGCGTTTCAGCACCACCCGGACGAGTGGCCGACACCAGCCCAGTAGGTCGTTCCACGCCGCCGCGTCCCCTGAGCGTGCCCGGGCCAGCAGGATCTCTGGGTCCATGGGGTCTCCTTCCACCGATCGAACACCCGACCAGACGGGCGAACCACCGGCCGTTACATAAAATCCGAACAATCCCCACACGCCGTCGTGGGTCACAGCCCCAGCCACTGGCGCAGGCGCTCCAGCCACCCGCCGGACTCGGGCAGTGCGAGCAACGGCGAAACCACCTCGCGTCCGCTGGACACGCGGCGCACCTCCGCGTCACCTGCCAGCGCCCGGCAGATCCTCGCACTCAGTCGGCCGCCATCGGCCACCACCACGCTCCGTTTGCTTTCCAGATGCGGTGCCAGGGCGGCCCGGAGCGCACTGCCCCCGCCCTCGACTTCCTTCGCCTGGCCAGCGTCCAGCATCACCACGCCCTCTTGCCCAGCGCTCACCACGAAAGCCAGGTAGCGGGGTGGCAACAGTCCCTCGCGGTTGGCGCAGATCTCGGCGAAGTCGCGCGGCCGGTAGCGCACCAGTTCGACCAGGGCGCCGCCCCGGGGCAGGACTCGGCGGAGGTCGGCCAGGCCGCTGGCGCGCCAGGCACGCAGCCGCGCCAGCGTCGGGGCGTGGTTGGCGAGGTCGGCCTCCAGTTCCTCCCGGCGCGCGCCCCACCGCGCCAGCAGGGCCCGGTGCGTCTGCAGGCCCTCCAGCCCGGCGCTGCTGATCAGGCGATAAGCGATCTGCAAACTCAGATCGCACCACTCGCCCACCGCCGCCCGCTGACCGGGCTTGACCTGCTTCTGCAGCGACGTGCGGTCGCCGACGGCCAGTGCGCCTGGCAGCAGCGACTTCCAGAGCAGGACGGCGGCCAGCGCTGCCTCGGCGGAGCCAGGGACCTGGGGCGCCAGCGTAAGCACCTGCTCGACCAGGGACCACGGCTTCTCCAGCAGGCCATCGCGGACCTTGCCTTCAGGCAGGCAGCCGAAGGCACTGATCAACGGCACCTGTGCCGCCAGCACCCGGTGAAGGCGCTCCAGGGCGTGGGCGTGGTCACCCAGGGCCGCCTCGATGACTGCCAGTTCCTGCTGGCTGTCGAGGTGCCCGCTGCCCTCCTCACCCGATGGCAGGTCGCGGTCGATCACCAGTGCCTGACGGAGAAGGTCGGCGGCCTCGCCCAGTCGCCCCTTTTGCTGCCGCACCACTGTGGCCAGGCAGTGCAGGTACTGGGCGTGCAGCCCGTCGGCGGGGTGCTCGGACAGTCGGACCAGGTTCAGGCCCCGCCGCGCCTCCGCCTCGGCCGCGGCCAGGTCGCCTCGCTGCCGGTGCAGTTCGACGACTGGTTGCAGGGCGACGGCGACTGCGGGGTGGTCGCCGCCGCAACTGCGCCGCACGATGTCCAGGTTGGTGCGGAGGTGCGGCTCGGCCCGCGCGGGGTCGCCGGATGTCAGCAGGTGCAGTCCCAGGGTCTGCCGTGCCGCGGCGTGGTCGGGGTGGTCCTCGCCCAGCACCTGCCGAGCCAGTTCGGCCGCCCTCTCGAACAGATGCGTCGCCTGGTGCGGCTGCCCGCGGGCCGCCTCCAGGCGCCCCTGGTCGAGCCAGACAGCGACGAGGTAAGGGTGGCGCTTACCTCCCAGGTGCCGCACCAGGCGGTCCGCTTCGGCCAGCAGCGAAGCAGCGGCGCCGAATTGCTTCTGGCTGCGGTGCACCAGCGCGGCGTGCATCAGGTACTCCAACAAGCCGGGATCGTTGCGAAGGAAGCCCCGGCTCAGCTGCAGCGCCTCTGCCGCCAGGGCGGAAGCGCGGTCCAGATCGTAGAGCTGGCGGTGAGACTCGGACAGGCCCAGCAGGCACGGCGCCTCCTTGAGTGGGTGCGGGAACGGCGATCGGCGGTGGATGCTACGGGCGCGTTCCAGCAGCGCCCGCGCCTGCAGGTGGTCGCCGAGTGTGGCGTGTGTGCGGGCCAGTGCGTTGAGCACCGGCACCAGGCCATCGTGGGTGTCGCCCAGTGCCTTCTCGTTGGCCTGGAGGATCTGGTTGAGCATCTCCAGCGACCGGGTCGTCTCGCCGCGTGAGCCGACGATCAGCGCCAGTGTGTGCCGCAGGCCATGCTGCTCGATGTGGCCTTCTCCCAGAGAGGCCAGCGCATGCTCCAGCAACTCGGCGGCGCCCGCCGAATCGCCGCGCGCCCACACGACGGTCGCCAGCCCGTGGACTGCGGCAAGTGTGTCGGGGTGGAGGTCGCCGCAGGCGCTGCGCCTCACCTCCAGGGCCTTCCGCCACAGGTACTCGGCGGCAGGCAGGTCGCCAGCCTGCTGCACCAGCGAGGCGAGTTCAGCGACGACCTCGGCCGTCAGGGGGTGGTCCTCGCCGTAAGCGTTTTTGCGGATCTCCCAGGCCTGACGCAGCCGCACGTCGGCGGCCTGGGCGTTGCCGCGGGCCAGGTGCAGGCGGGCCAGGCCGAGCAGCGTCGACGCCAGGTCGGGGTCTTCTGGGCTGCCGCGCCGCCGCTGCACCTCAAAGGCGCGCTCGTAGGCCGACTCCGAGCCAGCCAGGTCGCCGGACTGAAGCAATTGCTCGGCCAGGAAGCGAAGGGACGATGAAAGCCAGGGTGAGCGTTCGCCGCCGGACTGCTCGACTCGCTCCACCGCCTGTCGAGCCAGTCGCAGAGCGTGGTTCGGGTCGCCCTGCATCTGGGCCAGCACCGCCTCTGCCCTGGTGATGTCGAGCTGGGTGGGGTGATGTGGAGGAAGCACTGCGAGCAGTTTTTTGGCCCGGTCGAGCAGCCGGACGGCCGCGGTGGTCTCGCCGCGCGCCGCCTCCAGGGGTGACTGCAGGAGCAGAGCCGGCGCCACCAGGAAGGGGCCGTCCCCAGCCGCCTCACCGAATGCGATGGCTCCTTGCACGGCGGCCATTGCCTCGTCGTACTCGCCGGCATCGGCTGCCAGCCGCGCCCTGGCCAGCAGCGCGCCGGACCGCTCGTAGCGCACGTCGTCGGGGTGAGCGTCGAGCAAAGCGACGGCGGCCTGCATCAGGTCCGTCGCCACGCCCCGTCGGCCGGACGCGTCGTGGACCTCGGCGAGGTTGAGCTGCGCCTCGGCCAGGGTGGGGTGGGCGTCGCCCAGGCACTCGCGGACGATCTCAGCGGCCTTCTCGAATGACTCCGCGGCAGCAGTCAGGCGATGGGCTGTTTGCAGAACGCTGCCCAGTTCCTGGTGGCTCTGGGCCGTCCACACGTGGCGCTCGCCCATCGAGGCAACGGTCAGCTTCAGCCCGCGCCGGGCCAGCGCCTCGGCCTCGCCGACATTGCCCTGGGCCAGGTGCAGCAGCGCCTGGGCCTCCAGCGTGGCGGCCATGCGCGGCCCATCCTCGCCCAGTTCGGCGCGATACCATCGCGCTGCGGCCTCGAGCAGCCCAGCGGCCTCATCGAGCTGGTGCATCCCGACCAGGGCCCGGCCCAGCGTCAGGCTGGTGCGGGCGACGCCGGCCCGGCCAGCGGGCCCGACGATGGTGAACAGTCGCAGCGCCTCCCGGGCGCGGTCGATCGCCCCCAGAGCGCCACCCTCGACATGGACGAGGCACCACACCTCGGCCAGCAGCAGGCGCGCCAGGTCCAGCGGGCCTGCGCTGGGGAACTCAAGCATCTTGCGGGCCTGTTGAATCGCAGCCACAGCGGCGCTGCGCCGGCCCTGCTGCTCGTGAGCGTACGCCAGCTCCTGGAGGCAGCGCGAGTGGCCGCCCGGGCAGCGTGGGCTGGTCTGCTCGTAGATCGCCCGGGCTCGGTTCAGCAGCGAAACAGCCTGGTCCGTTCGGCCGAGTTGGTCGTACAGATCTGCCAGCTCCACCATTCCGGCGGCGAAGGCCGGTCGCTCCTGGCCCTCGGCCGACAGTCCCGCCAGCGCTTGCAGGTAGTACGACTCGGCGTCAGCGAATCGGGCCACGTCCCGGTACACGTTGGCCACCGCCAGGGCGACGCCGGCCAGGTCGGGCTGGTCGCCGCACTCGCTCAGAGCGCCACACAGGTTGGACTGGTCGATAAACGCCAGCGCTTGCTGGTACTCGCAGGCGTAGTACAGTTCGATTACGCGGCCCCAGGAGACGGGGGTAATGGTCTCGGGGGAGGTCCTCATGGTGTGTGTGTCTCCGTGCGCGAGGGGGGCCCGGCAGGTCGCCTCGTTCCCAACGGAACGAGGCGACAGCGGCCGTTCATGCCCCAATATGATGGTGGTCTTCGACAACAGACTGGGCGATGGCAGCCCCGTTACATGTGGGCGAAGTGGTTCTCATTGCCATACCGGCTCGCCCGGTCGGTCAGATCGGGCCGCCGGCCGAGGTTAGCCCGTCGCCGGCGGGCGAGTAGCGACGCGACGGAGTCGGCGTAGAACATCCCGCGCGGTGTCGGGCGGATCGCGTCGGCGGTAACGGCGATCAGCCCCTCGGCGGTCAGGGCCTCCAGTTCGCCAGCGAAGTCGGCGGTCACGGCCGTGCCGAACAGCCGGCGGTACTCAGCCGTGTCGATCGCCAGCGCGGCCAGGCGACGCGTCAGATAGAACACCTGCAGGTCCTCGGCACTGTACTGGAAGTAGCGATCCCACGGGGCGACGTGGCGGTCGACCGCGGCGACGTAATCCTCCGCCCTGTCCGGGTTGAGCAGTTTCAGGGCCCCGTTAAACCGCTCGTCCGCGGCGAACGAGATGCCGCCGGGGCCGAAGCCGAGCATGTCGAACTGGCCGGGCCGGAAGCCGTGCTCCTCGTAGACGAACCGCCGCTCGGTGGCATGCACGGCGCGGCGCTCGAAGTTGGTGAGCGTGGTCTGGACAAAACCGCTCTCTAGCAGGTGCTCCCGCAGCGCAACCCAGTGGCCGGCGGCGGTCGCGTTGTCGGGCAGGCCGTCGAGCAGTTGCTGGTCGTGCGACCAGGCGGTGCCGAGGCCCTTGAACAGGACGAGGTGGTACAGCCCGACGTGGTCCAGGCCCAGGGTGTCGGCCCGGTCCAGGTCCCGCCGCATCTCGGCCAGCGTCTGGTGCGGCAGGTTGAACAGCAGGTCGGCCGAGGCGGTGAAGCCGCGAGCGTGCGCCGCGTCAACGGCCTCGGCGAAGATGGGCAGGTCGCCGAAGGCGGTGCGGCCCATCTGCCGCAGTCGGGCGGGGTCGAACGTCTGGATGCCCATGCTGATGCGGAAGTGGCGGGCGTTGATCTCCTCACGGAGGAGGTCCATCAGAAGCGGCCTGCGCTTGACGAAGTAGGCGGGTACACCCTCCAGGGTGACCTCGGCGCCGGACAGATCGAAGCACTCCGCCAGGGTGCGGCAGAGGTCGCGGAACGGGCCGGCGGGGCTGAGGTTGGCCGTGCCGCCGCCGAAGTACAGCGCGGCGACGGGCTGGCCCAGGAGCTGTAGCGGTTGCCGGTCGACGCGGTGTTTGATCTCGCGGACGACGCGGCCGACAACCTTGGCGGCGTGGGCGTTGTCGTGCGTCTGGTGGGGGAAGGTGCAGAAGCCGCAGCCCGCGACGGTCGGGTTGCAGAACGGGTGCGGCAGCACGCCGACGAGTAGGCGGCGTGAGCCCTTCGGGTATACATCAAGTTCCAGGCCGGGGTCGGCGGAGCGGGCGCTCATGGCGGCGGCCAGCGGGTAGCCGTGCAGCAGGCGGTGGCGTTGCGGCTTGCTCATGCGCTCGCGCAGGTGGTTCAGCTCAGGGCCGGAGGCGGAGCGGTCGTGCTTGCCCATCAGGGTCGCGATCGGGTCGAACATAGGGCCTGTCTCCTCAACGGTGAAACACCCAGCAGAAGGAGGTCGGAGGGCGTGAGCCGGGGTTACACGACCCCTGACGAAAAGGTTGCTGCATCGCCGACTGTTGTGCTGGCTTCCTACCTATTGCATCGCCTATGCCGAAAAGCTGGCAACGACGCAAGCTGCTATTCTGATTTGACTTGAGAAAAACGATGTGAGATGCGGCCAGCCCTGGCGAATGATATGCAAACATTTTTTGCCTCTATGTTCTACAATTCCTGCCGTTTATCCATTTCGTATCAGGTGCCCCATGAGTCTGTTCAACACGGCACAACGGAACTTTGCCGAGAAGGCGATCGACCTGGTCGTGACCAACCCCTTCTGCCCCGACTGGATGGAGAAACAGCGCGAGGTGCTCGGGGCGCGGGCATCCGACCCCGGCGAGGTGTACGCCTGGCAACCCGGGTGGGGGCTGTGGGGGCCGCGCACGGTCTACCCCGACGTGGTGGACCTCGGCCGCCAGATCGCCGACCTGGCCGACGCCGGCAATGCGGCGCTGCGGCAAGGCGCCGCAGCCGACGCGGAGGAACTCCGGTTGTACCACACCCTGGCGCTGTACAGGATGTACCGCACCTTCGGCGAGGAACTGGACCGCTTCATCGACTCTGGGGCGCAGGCTCCCGGCGCCCGGCAGCAACTTGGCAACTCCGAGGCAGGCACTGACCTCCGGGCTACCTGGACCCGCTTCCTTGCTGAGTCCGACCGGCTGCTGGCGCTGCCCGGCGTCCGCTGGCCTATAGCGCTGCCGCCGGAACACCTGTTCGCGTGCTACTTCACCCTGCGGCGAGCGTTCTATCACATCTTCTTCAACCTCGTCGGCACCTCGGCCGCGGTGGCGCGGCTGCGCGGCGCCGTCTGGGAATCGATCGTGACGTGGAACCTGCACGGCTGGAGCCAGGGGCAATTCGCGCGGATGAAGGACACGCCGACGCTGATCACCGGGCCGTCGGGCACCGGCAAGGAACTGGTCGCCCAGGCGATCGGGCGGTCGCTGTACATCCCGTTCGATCGCAAGAAGCAGACGTTCGCCGTCGATTTCCTGACGACCTTCCGGCCGGTGAACCTGTCGGCGCTTTCGCCGCAGCTGATCGAGTCGGAGCTGTTTGGCCACGTTAAGGGCGCGTTCACCGGGGCCGTCGGCCCGCGCACCGGTCGCCTGGAGGAGTGCCCCGAGCAGGGGGCCGTGTTCCTTGATGAGATCGGCGAGCTGACCGGCGAGCTGCAGGTGAAGCTTTTGCGCGTGCTGCAGGACCGGCGCTTCCAGCCCGTCGGGTCGGGCAAGGACGTTGCGTTCGAGGGCAAGGTGATCGCCGCGACCAACCGTGACCTGTCCTGCGAGATCGAGTCGAGACGTTTCCGCGAGGACCTGTACTACCGCCTGTGCGCCGACCGCGTGGTCACCCCGCCGCTGCGCGAGCAACTGGCCGACCGGCCGGAGGACCTGCCGCTGCTGGTGACGTTCATCTGCCACCGCGTCGTCGGCCCCGAGCGAGCCGAGGCGTTCTGCTCTGAAGTGGTCGCGTGGATCGAGGGCCGCCTGGGTCGCGCCTACCCCTGGCCGGGCAACTTCCGCGAACTGGAGCAGTGTGTGCGGAGTTACGCGATCCGCAAAGAATATCACCCACTGCGCCGGTCCGACCCGACCGAGGCGGCCTGTGCGGCGCTGGCCGACGAGGTGGTCGCTGGCCGGCGGTCGTACAACGAGGCGGAGCAGCGCGTCTTCACGCTGGTCTACCGGCAAGCCGGCACCTGGCAGGAGGCCGGGCGGCTGCTGGGCCGCGACTGGCGGACGGTGAAGCGGATCGTCGAGGGAGAGGCCGCTGGGCACGACAAAACTCCTAAGGGCCGCGCACGGTGAATGTGTTGTCAGTAGCTCAGCCGCTCGCGTGGCGTCAGGGCCTCGATCGCCGCGGCGGCCCGCAGCACCAGGCCATCGTGGCCGCGCGGCCCGACCAGTTGCAGACCGATCGGGAGCCCGTCGTCGGTCCATGCGCATGGCAGCGACACGGCCGGCTCGCCGGTCAGGTTAAACGGCCAGGTGAACGCCCAACCAAGGAACGGATCGATCGGCTCGCCGGCGACCTCCGCCGGCCCCCAGTCCAGGTCCCTGGAGAACGGCGGCACGGCAAGCGTTGGGCAGGCGATCAGGTCGCAGCCCGCGAACGCCTCCGCCGCGCGCCCCTCACAGAATGATGTAATTGCCGCCTGGGCCCGCAGGTACTCGGCCAGCGTGGTGGCGGTGCCGGTCCAGGCCATCCGCAGGAAAGTGGCCGTGAGCTGATCGGCCCGCGCAGCCAGATCGGCCACACTGGTCGAACCGGACATGGACATCCCGAATCCCAGCAGATCGACGCGGGCAACGGTGAGAAGGTGCACGCGTAGCGACCGGCCCTCCGCCCGCGTCATGTAAGGCGCTTCCGTACGTACCAACTCGACGGTCCCGCCACTCTCGCGTGCCCACCGATCCACCGCTGCAAAGACAGGCTATTCGACAGCCGCGTCCACGGGCTCGCCAGTCACGCTGACGGGCCAGCCGACGCGCAGGCGACGCGGCAGGGGCCTCTTCAGGTCGAACGCATCGTTGTCAGCCAGTGGAATGCTGAAGCGGTCGCCGGGGTGTGGACCGGCCAGCACCCTCATCGCCAGTGCGACGTCAGCCACCGTCCGGGCGATTGGGCCGCTTACCCACAGAGAGAAGGCGTTGCCCGACGGCACACGCGGGATCGTGCCGAAGGTCGGCTTGAGGCCGACGACGCCGCAGCAACTGGCCGGGATGCGGATCGAGCCGCCGATGTCGGTGCCCAGGGCCAGGTGGGCGAGACCCGCGGCGACGGCACTGGCTGAGCCACCGCTGGAGCCGCCTGCGGTCCTGTCCCGCCCCCCCCAGGGCGACACAGTCACTTTCCGTGAGCCATCGGGGCTGAGGCGGTTGTCGGTTGTTCCCTTGTGGCCGAATTCCGGGAGGTGCGTCTTGCCCAGGATAATCGCACCGGCGGCACGCAGGCGTTGCACCGTCAGATCGTCGTACTCGGCCACGAGATCACTGCACAACCGGGACCCGGCCTTGCAGGGCATCCCCTTCACGGGTAGATCGTCCTTCACCGCCACCGGCACGCCGAACAGTGGCCCCAGGTCGGTCTCGGCGCCTGCGTTGGCCAGGAGCTGTTCCTTGTGCTTCGCGTCGACCAGTGCGCCCTCCAGGTCGAGGCAGGCGTAGGTGTTGAGAAGCGGATCGATCCGCCCGATCCGCTCTACCAGAGCGGCGAGGCTCTCCGTAGGGGAGACCTCGCCGGCGCGGATGCGGCGGGCCAGTTCGCCGGCAGGCAGGAAACAGAAGTCATCAGTGAATGGGGGCATACCACCTCCTCGTGTTCGATTTAGTTTCTCTTTCTGATTCATCCGGGCCAGACGCCCCTAACCCCTTGACTTCTCGTTGACATTTTTCAGGCAACTGTCGCGAAATAATCAGGGGCGCCCCAGCCCTGGCGCGGATAAAACAGAGAAACACCAGAGGAGCGAGGAGGCGCACATGGGCGAAGAGAGGCAGGGGCCGGGGTCGGTGAGCCGGCTCATCGAGGACCTGAAGGGTGGCAGCGAGCAGACGCGGCGCGAGGCCATAAGCGAACTCTGGCGCCGCTTCTACGACGCGCTGGTGCGCGTCGCGGAGGCGCGGCTGGACGGCTCGCTGTGCCGGCCCGCTGGGGCCGAGGATGTCGCCCTGGAGGCGATCCTAGAGTTCTGCGAGGCGCTGGCCAGGCCGGGCGCCGACCGAGACTTTCCCCGCCTGCGGAACCGCGAGCACCTGTGGCGGCTGCTGGTCTGCTTCACCGCGCGAGCCGCGTTCGACTTCAACACGCGCGAGCGCGGCCGCCGCGACCGGCTGGCCGGCGAGTCGGGCCTCGGCGAACTGGGCTTCGGCGGCCAGCCCGACCGCGAGCCGCCGCCGGAGTTCGTTCTCGCGGTCGAAGAGTTGCTGGACCAGCTGCCCGACGAGACGCTGCGCCGGGTAGCCTTGTTGCGCCTGGAGGGGCACAGCAACCAGGAGATCGCCCGGCGCATCGGACGCGCGGTCACCACCGTCGAGGCGAAGCTCAGCGCCATCCGCGCCGTGTGGCGGTCGCGCGGCCTGGCTAGTGGGGAGGTGGCGCAGTGATCTCGCCCCGCATCGAGCCGGGGCGGCCCGACGTCGCCCGCGACGCCGCCCGCCTCATCTGCACCACCGACGTGGCTCTGTACCGGCTGCTCTCCGCCGGGCGGCCCGACGTGGCCGAGGACTTTGTCGCTGGCCAGTGGCGCCGCGACGGCTGTTTGTTCAGTCACCGCTTCGCCCTGGTTGCCCGAGGGGCGGCTGGCGTGTGCGGCGTGGTGCTCAGTTACACTGCCGAGCAGCACAACTCGCTGCCGCAGTCGCACGAGCCATGGCCGGCGCCACCGGGGGAGGAGCCGGAGGTGCGCCGGCGGGCGCTAGCGATGAGGGAGTTCCTTTTCCCCACTGTGCCGGCCGGGGCGCTATACGTCCAGAACCTCGCCGTCGCCGAGGCCGCCCGCGGGGCCGGGCTCGGCCGCGCCCTGCTCGAGGAGGCGGTCGCCGCCGGCCGCCGCGCCGGCTGCAACAGCTGCCACCTCGACGTCGCCGCGGACAACCACGCCGCGGTGGCGCTGTACCTCAGGGCCGGCCTCGAGGTGCTGGTAGAGACGCGGGTCCCCCCTCTGATCGAACTGGCAGGCATTCCCGCCCACTTGCGTTTCGTGCGGCCGATCAGGCCGTGAGTCCCTCTGGCCCGGAGAGTCGCCCATGACCACCAATGAACCACCCGCCCCTGCCGTCGGGGGCCGCCTCTGGCTGGAGGACCTGCGTCTGTCGAAGGACGAGGCTCTTGCCCTGGCGGTGGACCGCGCCTGCTCCGCCTACGAACAGGACTGGTGGGACGCCCACCGCCGGGGGGAGCCTGAACCAACGTTTGACGTCTACCTGGACCAGGCGGCGCCAGCCCACCGCCACGCCCTGACGCATTACCTTCAGCGTCTGTGCAAGGAACTGCCGCACGGCTGCCTGCCTTCCATACCGGGGTACGCGCTAGGAGAGCGCCTCGGCAGTGGCGGCTTTGGGGACGTTTACCGGGCCCGCGACCTGTCCACCAACACAGAGGTGGCGGTGAAGATCCTCCGGGACGGCGAGCTGTGCCGTGGTCCGCGTCTGGAGGCGATCTGGGAGGCCGAGGGTGACGTGGTCACCGGCCTGTGCCACCCCAACATCGTCCGGATCGAGCGATTCGGCCATCACGACGGCGGCCGGTACGTCGTCATGGAACTCGTCCTGGGCGGGGATCTGCGCGAACAGATCGCTGACTACACACTGGCCAGCAACGCTTTGCAAACCGACGAGCGTGCCCGTCGGCGGGAGAAGGTCGCCCGCCTGCTGGAGAAGGTTTCTCGCGCGGTGCACCACGTCCACCAGCGCGGGGTGATCCACCGCGACCTCAAGCCTGCCAACGTCCTGCTGGATGGTGATGAGCCGAAGGTGTGCGACTTCGGGCTGGCCCGGCGGGTGGCCGAGCCGCTCTGCATCACCCGCACCGGGCAGGTGCTTGGGACGTGGGCCTACATGGCACCCGAGCAGACGCAGGCCGGACCTCTCACCGTGCTGGCCGACGTCTGGGCGTTGGGCGCCATCCTCTACGAACTGCTGACCGGCCACGCCCCATTCACGGCCGACGCCCCGGACCTCCTCGAGCTACTACGGCGCAAGGCCGAGTGTGACCTAGCGCGCCTCGACCTGCCGGGAGAGGACCCGGACCTGGAGTGGATCTGCCTGAAGTGCCTCCATCGGGACCCGGCGGCACGATTCGGCTCTGCGGAGGCTCTGGCCGACGCCCTGGCCCGCTACCAGCGCGGAGAGCGCGTCGGCGAGGGCGTGACGCTGGGGCAGATGGCGCACCGCTGGCTCATCCGGCCGGTTAACCGTGAGCCGGCCGATCCGCACTACATCGAGCGCTGGAAGGGCTGCCTGCGCATCGAGGCGTGCACCTCGCTGCTATGCCACACCGGGGTGTTCTGGCTGGTGTGGCAGCGGACCGCGGGCTGGCAGTTGTGGCTGTGGCTGCTGTGCCTGGACACCATGACTGGCTGGCTGATTTACTCTCCGGGGATGTTGCGCCGGCGCCTCAGTGCGATGGAGCAGCAAGTGGCGCAGATGTGGCTGGGGGCCGACTTCGCCGCGGTGACGCTGCTCCTGGTGTTCTGCCCGCCGTGGCAGCAGGCCGACCCGGTTGCGGCGGGACGCTTCTACGCGGCCTACGCGGTAGTGCGCGGGCTGATCTTCGTCGTCGAGGGGCGGGTGTGTTGGGGGCGGCTGTACTTCACTGGGTTCGCGTTCTTCGCCGCTGCGGTGGGGATGTCGCTGGTGCCTGAGGTGGCGCCGCTGGTCCACGGGGCGGCATACTCGGGCTGGATATTGTGGCTGAGCTGCCGTCGGTGGGGCCGGGACACCAGTGGGGCTCCTCCGTCGGGGGCCCCCTGCCCAGAACCTCGCACCAGCCCGTACTGCGACGACATCGCCCGGGCCACGGCCCACTCGTCGGAGTCGGCCCCCGAGGGGGGCGCATCGCCCGTCGTCGGCTCGGGGGCGTCGCTCTAGTATTAGTTTCCGGTGCGAAATAGGCGCCGAGAAGCGTCATATGCCTCGTCGGGGCCACTTGCCGGCCGACGCCCGCCCGAGCCTTCCCGGGCGCTCACCGGGCCGCCACCGCCGTGGAAATCCTTTTGAGGTTGTGGGCCACGACGCCCCAGCCGACCCACCGACCCATCCCTGCCTCGCCGTGGTAGCGGCAGCGCCTCAGCCCGTAGTCCCGCCGCAGCGCGTGGATGCGACCCTCCACCCCCGCCCGGAAGCGGTACCAACGGCGGAACGCGCGGCCCCTCTCCTCCTTCTGGCGCTCCGGCGCCACCCTGCCCACCCGGGGCAGGGCCAGGTGCTTGACGCCGGCCTCCTCGGCCAGCCGCTCGTTCGCCGCGGACGACATGCCCCGGTCCGCAGCCAGTAGGTCCGGGGCGCGGCCGAACAGGCGGCGGTGGCCCTCCAGCGCCTCCGGCAAGTACGGCTGGTCCTGGCCACCGCCTTGCTCCAGCACCCGGAAGCCGGTGATGATGCCGCCCTCCACCTCGTCGAGCCGGATCTTGCGGCCGAACTCCACCGCTCTGCCGGCCTTGTGCCGGGGGATGATCTGCGTGTGCGGCTCGAACAGCGACAGCAACTTCTCCCCGGCGGGGACCGCCTCCCCGCCCAGCACGCGCCGCCGCGCCTGCTCGATGGCCCGCGCCAGCAGCGGCAGTACGCTGTCCAGTCGCTCGGCCAGCCGGCGGGTGCGCGGGCGGCGCGCCCGGGCCAGCGCGGCCAGTACCCGCCGGCCCTGCGCGGCGGCCCGGCGGTCACCTTGGAGTTCCCCACGAAAAATGGGTTCTCCCGCAAAGTTGATACTGCTGGCGAATTCACGCGGCGGTAGCCATGGGGATCATCAACCTGGCGAAGGCCGACGTCCGGGTTTGCTCGCGGGGCTTCTGGGCCAGCCAGTCACCGATGCGCAACACGTTCATCGCGGACGCGGTGGCCAGGTGCTGTAGGCGCGTCTTGGCCTCCCCGGCGTACCGCGACCGCCGCAGGCCGCACGCCCTGACCCCTTGAGAGATCGTGCCCTCGACCCCGGCGCGTTTCCCGTAGTCCTCCTTGTACTCCACCGTCTTCTCGCGCGCCCGCGCCGCCTCCAGCGCCTCGTACTGCTCGCGCGGGCGGATCGTCACCGACCGCCGCGTCCCCTTCGTGCATTTCTCCTTGCTGGGGCAAGCCCCGCAGTCCCTCGCCGAGAACTTCACCTTGATCACCTCGTTGTCGCGTCCGTCCACCGCCGGGGGCCAGCCGCTGCTCGTCCGACCTTCCGGGCACGTCAGGCGCTGGCGTTCCCAGTCCACGCGGAAGTCCCCGGCCGCGAAACCCTGGCCCGCGCCGGCCTGCCAGTGATGGTCCGCCCGCGTCGGCCCGACCAGATCTACCCCGAACTCCTGCCGGCTCTTGACCAGCAGTTCGGCATCGGCGTAGCCGGTGTCCGCCAGATGCTTGCCCGGCAGCAAGCCCTTGGCCTCCAGCCCCTCGTGGATCACCGGCGTCATGTCACCGTCGGCGACCGGTGCCGGCGTCGTCTCGACGTGCGTGATCAGGTGCGGCGCATCACCCTCGCAGGTCTCCGTCCGGTGGACCTTGTAGCCGACCCAGGTCGTCGTGTCCTTGCGGGCGTAGCGGGCCTCGGGGTCGTACGGCGAGCTGATGAATTGCCTCGCCGGGGGGAGCCCCTCCGCCTCGGTGAGCCAGCGCAACTCGCCCGCCTCCTGGTAGAACTGCTGCAGCCAGACGAGGCGCAGCGTCCTCGCCGCCGGCACGGCCCTCAGCCACGGTGGCGCGTCGGGCGCGTCCAGCGCCGCCAGCAAGGCGCGGCCGTCCTCGCCGACCTGGCAGGTGAAGGCGCGGCGCTGCTCCTCGCCGGTGGGGAGGCGCGACGCGTCGTAGCGCCGGCCATAGCGCTCCAGCCAGGCGGCCTGGCTGTTGGCCGCGAGCCACGCCGGGGCGGCCACGGCCAGGACATCGAGGGCGTGACGCAGCGCCTCCCGGACGCAGAGAAGTCGGTTGATGGCGCGGACGCGGCCCAGGACGTGGGTGGAGTCGGTGCGTTGCCGGCCGCGAGCCTTCAGCCAGCCCCTGGCGCGGCAGCAGTCCAGCACGGCGTCGAGCAGGCGCTGCTCGGCGCTGCCGGCGAGGAGTCGGGCGCGAAACTCGCACAGGACGGAGCCGTCGAAGCCGGGGTCGGTCAGGTCGAGGCCGAGGGTGTACTTCCAGTCGATGCGCCCACGGACGGCATCGGCGGCCTGTCGGTCGGAGAGGTCTTCGATGAACTGGAAGACGGTGACGAGGGCCAGACGCCAGGGGGCCTCGGCGGGCCGGCCGCGCGCGGGGTAGAGGGCGGCGAAGTCGCCGTCGGTGAAGACGGTGCCGAGCGAGTCGCGCAGGGCGATGGAGACGTTGTCGCCGGGGAAGGCAGCGCGGGCCACGCGCGCGGTTTCATCGGGAACCTCCGCGAGCGGTTCGGTTCGCAAGGACATGGTAGATCTCGGGAGGTGTAACGAGGGGACCGGACCAGGATATTCCACGCGCCGGTTCCTCGTGAATTCGCCAGCAGTATCAACTTTGCGGGAGAACCCATTTTTCGTGGGGAACTCCAAAGCGATGGCCCACAAGGGCGAGTTGGACGCGAGCGGCAAGCCCACGAAGTCAGGGCAGAACGAACTCAACCACGCAAGGATCAGAGAGGCCCCCGCCCCCTGCGCACGGCGGGGGCCTGGGGCGAGGCGGTGCGGGAGCACGCAATCGGCACAGTGCCGGCCGAGGCGTGGGGCAGCACGCTGACAGTCAACGGGACGCCGTTGATTCCCTTGATCCGGGTGGTCGATGTCCGCTTCGAGCCGTCTGCCGCCTGACTCG
This sequence comes from Gemmataceae bacterium, assembly GCA_046350255.1. Taxonomy (GTDB): domain Bacteria; phylum Planctomycetota; class Planctomycetia; order Gemmatales; family Gemmataceae; genus CALDUY01. Next base: position 131,525 of record JAXMAV010000018.1, on the reverse strand, counting down.
ACAAACCGTCGCCCGTGCCCTGGGCACGATGCCGCCGCTCAGGCGGCTCCGGCGTCCAGCTCCCCGAGGGCCTGGGCGGCCCCGCCCAGGCGTGCCTCCAGCAGGCGGTCCCACCAGTCCAGGCAGCGGTTGCGGAGCTGCACGTCTCGACCCTGTTCCGCCTGCTCGTAGAGCCGGAGGGTGAGCGGGAAGAACCGCTCCAGATCGACCCAGGCCCTGTGATCGCCCCTGCGTGCCGGGTCCGCGAGGTCGGCCGCCAGCCGCCCGCACACGGCGTCGAAGACCGGGGCCAGGGGGACGAGCGAGTCCTGGTGTTTGCGGATGGCCTCGACCAGCCAGAACGGGTGCCGCGTGAACTCCTGGCCGCCCGCGTACACCACCGCGAGCCGGCGGCCGGTCGGCGACCGCAGCACCTCCGGCTCCCGGAGGAACTCGCCGGCCTTCTCCCTGATGCCCTGGTCAGGGTCGTCGAGCAGCGGCTCGAGCAGCTCGACGCACCGCACGCAAGTTTCAGCGTCGTCGCAGTTGTAGGCCGCCGCCGTCGCGACTCCTTTCCGCTGGGCGGACGTGCCGCGGGCGTAGCCGGCCACGGACTCTGGCGTAACACGGTCGCCCAGCGACAGGAACGTCAGCTAGGCCGCCCCCTCGGTCGCCACGGCCGGGATCGTGGAGCCTGCCATCCGCCGCAGCAGTGGTTCCAGCTGGCTATGGTGTGTCCGAAGAGAATGCCGGATGAACTCCCCGACGTGGCGGGAGCCGAGGATCTCGTCGGACCCCTCGCAGGCTGCCAGGAAAAGCTCGACCGCCAGATCCCGGTCGGTGTTCAACGCGGGCAGGAACGCCTCGACCGCCGCGACCCGGACCGCCGGGTGAATGTCCGCGGCCGCCCGGCGGAGCGTGGGGACGACTCGCCGAGCAGTTCGGGGCTGGCGAAGAGCAGCTGTGCGATCCCACCCAGGGCCGAGCCGCGGGTGCAGTTGATCGCCGTGGCCTCGTGGTCGGGAACCTCGTCGGCGGTGATCGACCAGCCGGGCGTCGGTTCCGGGTGGTCGATCGCGTAGCGTCGGAGGATCTCCCGGCACGGAGGCGTCGAGAGGGCTTGCGGACGTTGCCGCATCAGCCAGCAGAGGTTGTACCCGACGCGGCCGTCCGCCCGATACCCGACGTGTTCGATGAGTGCGGTGATCTGCTGGTCGGAGGCCGGGGCCCAGTCCGCGGCCTCGGGGTTCGGCGGGGATGTGTGGCCCACGTCGCGGAGGATGGCTTCGAGGTACGCGAGGTTCACCCCCTCCGGGATCGACAGTGCGAGAGCGGAGAACCGCCCCGGCTCCCACCTTGTCCGGAGGCCCAGTTGCTGGCTGTACCCCTCCGCGGTGTCATCCAGCCACGAATGCCCGCCCGACGCCCGGCGACGCCTCCTTCCAGACCTCGCCACCCCGCCGATGATCTGGAGCCAGGCGTGGTCGCTCAACCTGGCCGCCCGCTCCGCCGGGATCGGACTCGCCAGCGTGCCCATGCGGACCACGGGGTCGGGATCGAACTCTTCCGCGGGGCGGCCGAACTTCCTGGCCAGGACGCCCATCTCCGAACGTGCCCTGACGCCCAGCCGCCCGGCGGGGAGATGGGGGAGGAGTGCGTGCTGGGTGAGCCCCCAGCGGTTCGGCCTGTCCATCCACCCGCTGCGAACCTCGTGCAGGTGATACTCCACGCTCCGCCGCTCCTCCGCTTCATGGTATGCGAGTATGGCCTGTTCCAGCCGGTCGTAGACCGCGACCGAACAGGCCACCCCGTGCCTGGCGAGGATACGCCGGGCGATCCCCCACCGGCGGCTAGCCCGGATGTTTCATCGGGGGTGAGGGTGGCTGATCTTGCGCGGCGGCTCAACTCATGGTACTGATTGGAGTTACCACACCACCAATCGGGCCAGGAGCGAGCCGCCGCACATGACAGACCGTATCACAGACACCCTCTCCTTTTCCAGCCTGGGGCCGCGTCGCGTCGAGGCCGACTTCTCCGCAGGCACCATCACCACCGATGCCGGTGCCCTGCTGCTGCGCGAAGCCGACCGCCACACCGGTCTCCTCGACGCCTTTGACCAGGCCATCCCCGACCCGCGTCTGCCCGACCTGGTCACCCACTCCCAGCGCTCCCTGCTCGCCCAGCGTATCTATGCCATCGCCTCCGGCTACGAGGACCTCAACGACCACCACTTCCTCCGCCACGACCCCGCCTGGCAGGCCCTCGCCGGACGCGATCCCGATCCCCAGCAGCCCCTGGCCTCCGCCCCCACCTTGTGCCGCCTGGAGAACCGCGTCGGTCGGCCCGCCCTGTGGGACCTGGCCCGCGTCCTGGTGGACGCCTTCCTCCACTCCTTCCGCGGCGGCCCGCCTCCGGAGTGCCTGGTGCTGGACTTCGACGCCACCGACATCCCCATCCACGGCCTGCAGGAGGGCCGCTTCTTCCACGGCTACTACGACCACCACTGCTTCCTGCCCCTGTACGTCTTCTGCGGCGACCAGCTTCTCGTCGCCTACCTGCGTCCTGCCCATGGCGACGCCGCCCGCCACGCCTGGGCGATCCTCCGCCTGCTGGCCGCGCGTCTGCGGGCCGCCTGGCCCCATGTCCGCCTGATCCTCCGCGCCGACAGCGGCTTCTGCCGCTGGAGGATGCTGCGCTGGTGCGACAGCGAGGGCATCGGCTACGTCATCGGCCTGGCACGCAACACGCGTCTGCTGGAGGAAGCCGCGCCGTGGCTGCACGCAGCGCAGGTGTGCTACCAGAGGACGCAGCAGCACCAGCGTCTCTTCGGGGAGTTCCACTACGCGGCGGGCAGCTGGGACCGGCCCCGACGCGTGATCGTCAAGGCCGAGCACGGCACGCAGGGGGACAACCCGCGTTTCGTGGTGAGCAACCTGCCGGGCAACGCGCGTGGGCTGTACGAGGTGCTGTACTGCCAGCGTGGGGAGATGGAGAACCGCATCAAGGAGCAGCAGGGCATGCTGTTCGCGGGTCGGACCAGTTGCCACGCCTTCCTGGCCAACCAGTTCCGGCTGCTGCTCAGCGCGGCGGCGTACGTGCTGGTGGAGGCGGTGCGGCGGCGGGGGCGGGGCGGCCCGCGAACGCAAGGAGCGGGAGAGGCGGCTGCACCGCGAGATCGAGAAGCACAAGCGGCGGAAGCAGGGTGGCAAGCCGTGAGCCTCCGGCCCACCTTCGGGTTCGGTCGCGATCCCTGACCGGGGAGGTCAGGCCGCCCACAGGAGCAGATCGACCAGCCAGGACCAGGGGATGTCCCCCTTCGCGGACCGGCAGTGGCCAAGGATGACGGGGTCGGCACACCCCGCCTCCTCCAGTGCGTCGCCGAGGACGGGGAGGGAGCCGAAGTCACCGTCCGCGGCGATGCCGCGGGCCAGACGCGGGACGATACCTCCCTCCCAGGCCAGCCAGGCGGGATCGACCTTCACGAGCGGGACATCGTTGCGGACGGGGCCGTCGATCCCGTTGATCAGGCGGCGGCTGTTGATGTCGAGGGACTCCAGGATCTCCATCACGCGGGGCATCGGCATCCCCCAGTCGATGGCCCAGCAGATGATGTCGAGGTTGTCCCGCCCTTCCACCAGGCGGTCGAGGATGCGGTCCAGCAGTGGGGCGTCGTCCTGGAACCGCCGCAGCAGCAGGCCGAAGTCGCCTTGGTCCAGTTCGACCCAGAACTGGACGCCCCGGATGTGCTCCAGCCAGCGGGCACGCAGGAAGCCACACCAGTGCTGCCGCACCCAGCGGCGGAGGGCCGCCTCGCCCAGGTCGAAGCCGGCCTTCTCGCTCTCGATCCACTTGTAGCGGAGGGCCTCCCGCTCGCCCTCGGCATGGACGCTCGCCGTCTCCATGGGTGCCCCTCTTCTCGCCACTGCCCAAAGCGGCACTGGCCTATTCTACCCGTCCCGTCGGCCGAGGACGCGGCAACGAGGGGAGATGGGGGACCAACGCGACCCGCCGCATGACGACGGCGGCATGAGTGTCGGCGAGGGGGACGGGCCGGCGTCGGCCATCGAGTTGTCGGGGGCGGGGTCTGGCCATAGATTACGGGACCGACGGCCCGCGTCTGCCCGGAGCCCCTTCCATGCACTATGCCGCAACTGCCCTCGCCGCCCTGCTCGCCCTCGCGTCGCCCGCCCTTGCCCTGGACCCGATCCCAGACAAGTTGGTGGTGCTGACCTTCGATGACGCGAGCAAGTCCCACTACGCTGTCGCCCGGCCGGTCCTGCTGAAGTACAAGTTCGGGGCGACGTTCTTCGTCACCGAAGGGTGGGACTTCGCCACCAACAAGCGGGACTACATGACCTGGGGCGAGATCGCCCAGCTCCACCGGGACGGGTTCGAGATTGGCAACCACACCCTCGACCACCAGGCGGTCACTGAAAAGACCGTCCGGGATCTGCCCGCCCAGTTGCGTGGGATCGACGCCCAGTGCAAGAAGCACGGCATCTCCAGGCCGGTCAGCTTCGCCTACCCTGGCAACGCCATCACCCGGAACGCTCTTCCCATTCTGAAGGACCAGGGAATCCGCTTCGCCCGCCGCGGCGGGAGTCCGGAGCACCCCTACAAGGACGGCCGGGGTTTCGCCTTCGAGCCGGGGCTGGACCACCCGCTACTCGTTCCGACCGCCGGGGACGTTCGCCCCCACTGGGCCCTCGCCGACCTCGTGGCGGCCGTCTCCCAGGCCCGGCACGGCCGGATCGCGGTCCTTCAGTTCCACGGGGTGCCGGACACGGCTCACGACTGGGTCAGCACGAAGCGAGAGCGGTTCGAGGCGTTCATGAAGTACCTGGCGGATGAGAAGTACACCGTCATCGCCCTCCGCGACCTGGCGAAATACGTCGATCCCGAGGTGGTTCCGTCCGACCCGTTCGGGGCGATCGAGGACCGCAAACGGCTGGTCGAGCAGAAGAGGGATGGGTCAAACGCCCGGCCGGCGAAGGGCGATGAAGAGTCGAGGTCCTGGTTGGAGAACGCCCTCGTGTCCCACCGGTTCACGCCGGCCGAGGCGGGTGCCGCTCTCGGGCTGACCACCGACGAGGTGATGGCAACGGCCCGTCGTCTGGGGATAGACCCGAAACGACGGCCCGTGCGGAAGGCCGGCGACCCGTTGCTGGTCCTGCCGTACCCCGGTGGCCGACACCCGAGGATCGGATTTCGGGACGGGGCGATTCGGCCGCAGCGGGAGACGAAAGTGAGCGTCTTCGCCCCGTGGGGCGGCGGGTACGCGGTGGCGGACGTGCCGGAGGCGGTCTGGTTCGAGCCGACCGCCGGGAAGCCCGAACTCCTCTACCTCGCCCACACCCACGTCCCTACCGCGTGGGACCGGCAGAAGGTGACCCTCGCCCCGCTGGAGTGGTCCCGGAACGAGGGTGGCTCGCTGTCACTGGAACGCACCCTGCCGAACAAGGTGATGCTGTCGTCGAAGGTCCTGCCTGGGCGGGGTGGCGTGCGGATGGAGTTCCGCGTGACCAATGGCTCGGACCGGAAGTTGACCGGGCTGCGTGTGCAGATGTGCGTGATGCTCGCCGGGTTGGAAGGCTTCGAGAAGCGAACGAACGACAACAAGGTGTTCGCCGCCCCGTTCGCAGCGTGCAAGGACGCGACGGGAAGGCGGTGGATCATTACCGGGTGGGAGCGGTGCGGGCGGGCGTGGGGCAACCCGCCGTGCCCGTGCCTGCACGCCGACCCGATCGTCGAAGACTGCCCGCCGGGCCAGACGAGGGGCGTTCGCGGATGGCTCTCGTTCTACGAGGGCACCGACATCGAGGCCGAGCTGAAGCGGTTGAAGGCGGTCGCGTTCGAGTAGGGGGCGTGCTCCGCCCCGTGCCGGGAGGGAGACCACTCCTGGAGGCGGCCCTGGTCGCCCTCGGCTGGTTCGTCCTCCCGGCCGCCAGTGAGCCGTCGCGAGGGCGGTGGTGGCAAAGCTGACGCGGCCGGCGGAGGGATCGCGTCAGAACATCAGCATCTGCCCGGAGCGGGGGCGGGGCGGGCGGAACCGGGAGCAGTCCAACGGCGTCGGCGGGCGGTCCAGTCCGTGCCGCCGGGCGAACACCCGGAACAGCCGCCCGATCTGGTCCGCCATCTCGCCCGTGCCGCTCATCCGGCGGCCGAACTCGGCGTCGTTCAGTCGCCCGCCGCGTGCGTCCCGCACCCGCCCCTCGACCTTGTCGGCCCGCGTCGGCTGCTCGCGGGTCAGCCACTCCCGGAACACCGGGGCGACGGTCAGCGGCAGCCGCAGCAACTGCCACCCGGCGGACGACGCCCCGGCCGCCTTCGCCGCCTCCAGCAGGGCCGGGATCTCGCTGTCGTTCAGGCCGGGGATGACCGGAGCGACGAGGACGTTCACCAGTACGCCGGCGTCAGCCAGGGCACGCACCGCCCGGAGTCGGGCGGCGGGCGGGCTGGTCCGCGGCTCCATCGACCGGGCCAGCCCAGCGTCCAGTGTCGTCAGGCTGACGTGGACGTGGGCGACGCCCCCGGCGGCCATCGGCTCCAGGATGTCCAGGTCCCGCAGGACGAGGGCGTTCTTCGTGATCACCGCCATCGGCTGGCGGGCCTCGGCGGCGACCTCCAGGCAGCCGCGGGTGAGGCGGAAGCGGCGTTCGCACGGCTGGTAGCAGTCCGTCACACCGGACATCGCGATTGGCTCCGGCACCCACCGGTCGCGGCACAGGAAGTCGCGGAACAACTCCGCAGCGTTCTCCTTCACGACGATCCCGGTCTCGAACCCGAGCCCGGCGTCGAGCCCGAGGTACTCGTGCGTCGGCCGGGCGAAGCAGTACGAGCACCCGTGCTCGCACCCGCGGTACGGGTTCAGGCCGTACCGGAACGGGATGTCCGGGCTGTCGTTCTCCGTCACGATGCTCGCCGCCTGCTGGACCAGGAACCGTGTCCGCGGGTCCGGCGGCAGATCCTCCGGGGCGAGGTCGGGCTCGACCTCGACGCGGGTCAGGGCGAAGCGGTTTGGCGGGGAGACGTTCGAGCCGCGTCCTCTGGGGGCCGGTCGGTCGGTCATGAGTTCGCTCCGGGCGGCCGGGCTAGGGGTGCCGGTCCGCAGTCTAACGCCCCAGCATACCGGGCGGCTGGGCCGTCTTTCCAGGGCAGCAGGGGTACGCCGGTACAATGGGAGGAGGCCCGACGACGACGTTGGAGAGGTGATCTTCCCCACGGAAAGTGGACACGGAATGGCATGAAGTTATGGCGCAAGGTTTGGTCTACCATGACCTTCGGTGTTCGCCCGGAGGTCGCTGATGTCCCTTCCCTTCCAGGCAGCCTTGCGGCAACTCGGTAACGGCCTCGCGACCCATCTCACCCCGGCCACCATGCGCGCGGCCTGCCCAACCGTGGGGCACACCTGGCGGTAGCGCCAGCTCGACCCGGTTCGTGGACGCGCTGCGGTGGCTGAAGACCTCTCCGCCCGCCACCTCGCTCCCACGACTGGGGGTCCACCCCGACCGCCACGACCGAGTCGAACCCCGATGCCAGAAGCGGCGCGGCAAGAACTACCCGTACAGGATTCACACGCGCGGCGTGTGGAGGCAACGACTGCTCGCACAAGTACCTCCGCCATAACTTCATGCCATTCCGTGTCCACTTTCCGTGGGGAAGATCAGGCATCACGGACGTCTGGCGCGGTCGGTTCGGGCATGATCGCCACCTGCGCCTCCCGTTGCCCCCGCTTCGCCGCCGCCGCCCGCACCCGCACGGCCGTCTGGTGGGCGACCCCATACAGCCAGTTCCCGACCGTCGCGCGGTCGTGGATGGTGGCAGCCTTCTGGATGAGGACGAGGAAGGTGGCCTGGAACGCGTCCTCGGCGTCCTGATGGCCTCGGAGGACGCGATGGCACACGCCCCACACCATCGGGCCGTGCCGCCGGACCAGTGTGGCGAGGGTGGCGCCGTCGTCGCGCCCCAGGAACGCATCCAGCAATTCCCCGTCCGTCCGCCCCGGCCCGTTCGTCAGGGGGGAGCAGAGGAGGTGCCCAGCCGGTTCATCGACGCGTCGCCCACCGTTTCGCCACTCTCGCCACCGGCCCGATACAGACTACTCCGCCGAGGAGCACCGGCTGATCGGTCAGTTTGTTGTGAATTTCGGTACGCCACCGATTCGCTGCGCCCCGGCCACCCGCCACGGCGGAGTTGCTGCACGGCACTCACCCGTTCAAGCCCTTCATCCCGATCCGATCCCGGAAGGGCGCGACCGAAGGCGGCGCCGACGCGCCTCACTCCCTCCGGGCGTCGATCAGGCCGCCCTTGGGGTCACCGGATTTCGCATCGCGGAGGGAGAAGCCGGACGAGGTCGCGGTACCGACCCGTCTGCCGTCCGGGGAGGCGATCACGGCCCAGTAGGTACGATCCGTCTCCTTGGCCCATTTCAACTCCCAGGTGCGGGTGTCCCAGCACTGGAGTTCCCCCGTCGATCGCTCCTGGATGACGCCGTTCTCCCGGACCAGTTGGGGCTCGGAGTAGGTCGGGACGAACAGCCGGTCCCCCTCCGGGGATAGGGCCAGCCGGCGGATGTAGTGGTGGCGGCGCTCGACGAGCGTTTTCTCCAGCCTCCCGGTCGCGCGGTCGAATAGCCACAGGTACCCGAAGCCGATGGTCCCCCCGAACTTCGGGTCCGGCACCGCCTCGCCGCCTCCGACGATCAGCCACTTGCCGTCCGGGGTGTACTCGACCGCGTGGCTGATCGGATGCGCCCCGGCCGTGACACGTACCGCGTCGTACCGCTTTCGCTCCTTCCCGGTGGTCACGTCCCACTCGACCACGCCGCTGAAGTCGTCCGGGCCGGTGAGCGGGTTGTTGTAACACCCCGCCAGCGCCTTGCCGTCCGGCGTGAAGGTCAGCGAGGACCATAGGAGTGCTGGCCCGGATGTGATCGTCCGGAGCGACTTGCCGGTCGCGGCGTCCCAGAGGCGCACCTCCGCCCGTTTCGGCTCCTTGTTCTCCAGGACGAGGTGGCCCGTGACGAGCACCGTGCCGTCCGGAGACAGGGCGACGGCGTCGCACCGCCCGGCCCTGGCGTCGAGCTTCGGGCCCGGGGTGCCGGACTTCGTCTCCCACGAGTAGACGAGGCCGTCGCTGCACGCCGCGAACAGCACGCGACCGTCGGCCGAGAACGCGACCCCGAAGCAGTGGTCGGTCGGCCCGGTGAGCGTGTGCGTCTGTTTCCAGGTCACGGTGTCGAACACCAGAACCCTGTGCTCCCCGTCGCCGACGTGGGGTTTGGGTTGGGCAAGGGCGAGTAGCTTGCCGTCCCGCGAGTACGCCGCGGCATAAACGAGGTCGCCACGCCGCGGGGTCGGGTCCGGGGGATCGGGCGCTTTGGCGGGAGAGAGAACCGGAGCCGCCACGACCACACCGCATCGCACGCCTCCCGACTGCAGGAACGCGGCGAGAGCGCACGCCGAACCGACAACCGCGCAGGCCCAGTACGACCGGTAGATAACCATCGCCGATGCCTCCACATTTGAGGACACGAACAGGGGTGAATGATCTGGAGGCGCAGCGGAACCGCTCCGCCTCCCAACCTCGGAAATGCCGGATTGGCCTGCGCGACCGCGAATCACTTCCTACCAGTGGGGGTCACACGCGGCAGGAGCACGATCCACGATCGCCCTTCGTTCGTCGCGTAAGACACCTCCTTCGGACGCCCGGCCCGCGCCCCCGGATCGGCCAGGCAGAGCCAGAGGCCGCCGCCCTCGACCCACTCGTACACCCCCGGACACCGTAGACCCTTGTGGGGACCGGTGAGGAAGGTCACGTCGATCTCCTTCGGGTGCTTCGCCGGATCGACCGCGAACGACAGTTTGACCTCCTCGCCGGAGGGGGCGGTCCAGGTGATCTCGTTTCCGCCCACCACCCACGTCCGCTCGCCCCCGCGCCCGGCCGGCTTGGGCCACGCGTCGGTCATCACGTTGTCGAGCGTCCAGGCCCCCTGGAACGGTCGGAGTTCCTTCGGAACGGCCGTCGCGAGGGGTGCCGGGGTCGCGGCGGGCGAGGCTGCCGCAACCCGCGCCGGCGAGTTCGGGGGCGGTCCGGCCCCGGTCAGCACGACCGCTAGTCCGCCCGCCGCGATCAGCAGAACCCCCACGATCCCGGCAGCACTCTTGAATTTAGCGAGGGACATGTGCCTCAACACCTCGTCCGTCAGCTTGACGGCGCTAGAGGTGCCGCCCGAAGCCGAAGCTGCCACAGGCCCCGCCGCGGTGAGCGCCGCGGCTCGGATCGCGGAACGCACGAGTGCGGTCGGCACGGCCGTCGCCGCCTTCTCCGTCAGGACCGCCGCCACCGAACCGGACAACGTGACGCCCCGCTGGGAGAGCCGCTTCGCCAGCAACGCCCGCGCCCGCGACAGCCGACTCGCCACGCTCCCCTCGGGGATGCCGAGCTGCCGGGCCGCCGCCCTGCGGGTCAAGCTCTCGAGGTCGCACAGGACGATGACGCCCCGGTAGTGCTCCGGCAGGTGGCTCAGCTCCTCGTCCAGCATGACTTGCAAGTCGCCGTCACGAACTTCCGGCACGGTCGCTTCGGGCATGGCAACCACCTGCGTCTCCCGCCGCCCCCGCTTCGCCTCCGTCGCACGCACCCGCACCGCTGTCTGCCGGGCCACGCCGTACAGCCAGTTGGCGACGGCATGCTCCGGCACGCCCGCCGCCTTGCGGGCTAGGACGAGAAAGGTGGCCTGAAACGCGTCTTCGGCGTCGTGGTGGTTGAGCGTGCGGCGACAGACGCCCCACACCATCGCGGCGTGCCGCCGCACCAGCGCGGCAAGGGCGTCCTCGTCCCGGCTGCTCACGAAGCGGGCCAGGAGCTCCCCGTCGGTCACGCCGTCGCCGCCCGGCCCGAGTTCGGCCAGAAGGTGCTGAATGACCACGCTCAACGGACCGGTCGCCACGACTTCAACCTCCTCACCGCCGTCGCGCCTACTCCATTATCCTCGCAGCGGGCCGTTTTGATCCGCCAGTTTATTAATCCGCCCATTGGGCGAGCGCGTCGCCGTGGCCGCCGCGACCACCCCCGCAGACCGCCATCGCCCGGATGCGGACCTCATACACGTTCCCACTAACGGAGGTGATTTCTAGAATGTGAGGGGGAAAATGTTCGATCCGCAGGAAGCAGTCATGATCCGCATCCACTTGCCGCCGGACGAGGCTGACCGGCTCGACGGGCTGTTCCGCGCGGCCCAGGACCAGAAGTTGCGGCTGCGGCTTCAGATCGTGATCTTCCCCACGGAAAGTGGACACGAGGTGAACGGGTAGACTGGTTGTGTGCCCGCTCGAACTCGGCCGGGGAGACGTACCCCAGGGCCGAGTGCCGACGGACGCGGTTGTCAAACACTTCCAGATACTCGAACACCAATTTCCGCGCCTGGTCGCGGCTCTCGAACATCTCCACTCCGATCTCGCACTTCAGTCGTCCGAACAGCCTCCCCACGGGGGCGTTGTCCCAGCACTGCCCGACCGCGCTCCTGCTGCACGCGATCCCGGCTCCCGCCAAGACCCGCCAATAATGAGCGCTCGCGTACTGGCTGCCCCGATCCGCATGCGCCAGCAACCCGGTGTCCGGGCGACGGCGGGCCATCGCCATCTCCAACGCATCCACGACCCACCGGCTCTCCAGCGTCTCGGCCATGCTCCACCCCACCACCATCCGGCTGAACAGGGCTTCCACCACCGCCAGGTACAGCCACCCCTCCCGCGTCGCGATGTACGTCAGCAGGCAGGACCTCCAGAGAGACAGGACACCCTTATCTTTCCGGCCACCATGCGTGGGGAGGATTACCACATTAATCCCCCGTGTCCGGCTCCCATCAGCCATAAGCATGGTCCGATGAAAGTGGATGGTGAGGCCTGTACATCCGCAGGCCCAGGTACTTGCAGACTCAAGGTGTCGGGGCATGGCAAGACCGGAGCCCTGGGCCTGGTGGGGATGATCGGCCAGCGAGAAGTACGTCTTGTTCGCCCGGTTCAGATCGCAGCAACACAGTTCGTCAGTCACCGGACCTCGTGGTCCAGAAAGCCAGCCCCTTGGGCGAACTTTCCTGCGAACAGTAGACCGTGTTTGCCTTTGCAGGGAACCCCCATCCTGTTCGGGGGTGGTCGTTGGTGGAACACAACAGGTGGCTGGATCAGGAACGGGTTCTTCTATCCGGTCGGGTCTGGCAGTTGGCGTCGCTCAACGACGTGATCTACGCCTTGGAGCTGAGTGACCAGCTCAACCTGCCGTAACAAAGGGCGTGGTTCGGTGGCCGGAGGTGCAGGCAGCGCCTCCGGCCGGCCCGCGTCCCTGCTGGGAGGCACCCAGACTCATTCGCCCAGACCGCTGAGCAGAAACGATGCCCACACACGAGCAGGGCTTACACCGGGCCGGGCCGGTTTTTCTCGGGAAACCTCCACGGCCTCGGCCTTGAGGGCTGGCCCCCGTCCCGCCGCCCATTCGGGGATGCGTTCGGGATGGCGTAACAACGCCAGCTGAGCACGACGTAACGCCTCGGCGGGGCCGACTGGTTCCTTCGCGTGCCACAGTTGGCGGTAGAAGAGGCTCATCAGCGCGGCGGTCGATTCGTCATCCACCTTCCACAGGCTGGCGACGATGTTGCGACAGCCCGCGACGTGAAACGCGCGCGTCAGGCCGAAGACTCCCTCGCCGCCAGCGGTTTCGCCTAAACCCGTCTCGCATGCGCTCAGCACGGCTAATTGCATCTTGCGCAGATCGAGGCCAACGAGCGCCTCGGCAGAGATGATGCCGCGATTGGGAGTGTCGGGCAGATTGGCACCCGCGCAGACGAGGCCGGACAGGACCAGCGGACTCCGCGCACCGGCAGTGGATCGTTGCACTCTGAGACGCTCGAACAACTTCGGGTCGAGTTGCAGGACACTGCGAAAACGTGCATCGGCGAAGAATCCATGCGTCGCCAGATGGGCCATCTCTACCGTCGGTAGATCAGAAAGCAGTGTAGCCACGGTGGCGGCGTTGCCTTCGCGGCGCACGATGCGGCGGTCGCCGGCCAGGACTGCGATTTGCGCCAGTTCCTTGCGGGTGCCAGGCAGTGCCCTCCACGTCTTGCCCTCGCTGGCAGGTGAACGCAACGTCAGTTCGGTGGGCCTGGCAGGTTTCTCGTCGTAGCTGACGCCGCCCAGCGCCAGCAGCGTCGGCTTCTCCGCAGGCTTGTTTCTCGGTCGCGTTAGCTGGTCGAGCAGATACGGCCCATGCGGCACCATGGCGAGAGTGTACTTCTCCAGAAGACGCGTGCCCTGGTCGTCGAGTAGAGCTGCCCAGGGCAGCTGATGCAACGCGGCATCGGGGGAGAGATACAGTTTGGTCACCTCGGGAGGCAGCTGTTTCGCCAGGGGTGCCCCTAGCAGACGATGCAGGGTGTTGGCGTGCTTCGCCTCTGTGACCGAACCTAGCATGATGCTCTGCCGCCAGGATTCCAGGGTTGCTTCCAGGGCCTTCGCCTCACCCAGGTCGACGCGGGTGACCTTGTCGCGCGTGATCACGAAGGCCACATAATGGGGGATGCGTCGCTCACCCTGCCTTCCCTTCACCCTGGGATCCTGCTCGAACCGCGAGTAGCGCAGCAGATCCAGGAACGCCACCTGGGCGGGTAGCGCCTTCTGTAGATCGGCCGGCGTGCGGGTGGCCTGCTCCTGCGTGCGTTTCAACTCGGGCAGCAATGGAATCAGCTTCTCGCGCAGCAGGCGCAGTTCCTCGTCGATGGCATCCAGACGGAGGTCGCGTGCTCTCGTGTTGCTGGCCTCGACGGGTGCCAATAACAGGCGCTCACGTTCCCGGCGTAGACCCGTCTGTGCGTCCCACAACTGGCGTGCTTCCGGCGATTCCGCCGCCAGAGCGGCCAGGTGGCGCTGCTCGACTACACGGGTCAACGCGGCTTTCGTGACCCAGAGGGCGGGATAGGCATCCACCCTGGGCAGGTGCCGGGTTGCACTCAGGAAAGCATCGCGAGCCAGCGGTTGTTTACTGGAGTAGTTGAGCGCCGTGGCTTCGTCGGCTGACCCAGCCAGCGTCACCGCCGACGCAGTGTACATCTCCAAGGCCTGGCGGTACAGCTGCTCCGCCTTGCCGTACTCCGCCTGAGCAAGGTACAGCAGCGCCAGATTGTTCAGGCTCCCCGCCAGGTCCGGATGCCCGCTGGGATAGTGCGACCGTGGATAGAGCTTTTCCCGCATCTCCAGCGCCTGGCAGTAAAGCGGCTCTGCCTTGCCGTACTCCGCCTGAGCCTGGTACAGACCACCGAGGTTGTTCAGGCAATTGGCCAGGATCGGATGCCCCGTCGGATAGCGCGAAGTGGGGTAGAGCTTCTTCTGCATTTCCAGCGCTTGGCGTAACAGCGGCTCGGCCTTGCCGTACTCCGCCTGAGCAAGGTACAGCAGCGCCAGATTGTTCAGGCTCTGAGCCAGGTCCGAATGACCCGCCGAATACCGCGAAGTGGGGTAGAGCTTTTCTCGTATCTCCAGGGCCCGGCGATACAGATGTTCCGCCTTGCCAGAATCTCCCTGAGCCTGGTACAGATACGCCAGGCTATTCAGGCTCAAAGCCAGGTTCGTATGCCCTGTCGGATACCGCGAGGCGGGGTAGAGGGCCTCCTGCATCTCCAGCGCTTGGCGCAACAGTGGCTCGGCCTTTCTGTACTCGGCCTGAGCCTGGTACAGATAGGCCAGGTTATCCAAACTTAAGGCCAGGTCCGGATGCCCTGTCGGATAGCGTAACGCTGGGTATAGCTTTTCGTTCACCTCCAGGGCCCGACGATACAGCGACTCCGCCTTCCCGTACTCCCCCTGGTCCTTGTACAGCCCCGCCAGATTGTTCAGGCTCCGGGCCAGTAACGGATGCCCGCTGGGATACAGCGAAGCAGGGTAGACTTTCTCGTGCATCGCCAAGGCGCGGCGGAACAGTGGCTCTGCCTTCAGCAATTCCCTCTGAGTCTGGTACAGCAGCGCCAGGTTGTTCAGGCTCTGGGCCAGTTCTGGATGACCACTCGGATAGCGGGAGGTGGGGTAGAGCTTCTCCCGCATCTCCAGGGCCCGACGATACAGCGACTCCGCCTTCCTGTACTCCGTCTGGTCCTTGTACAGCCCCGCCAGATTGTTCAGGCTCTGGGCCAGTGACGGATGCCCACTGGGATACAATGAAGCGGGGTAGAGTTTTTCCCACATATCCAGGGCTCGGCGGTATAGAGGCTCCGCCTTGCTGTATTTCCCCTGAGCCTGGTACAGCGCTGCCAGGAAGTTCAGGTTCAAGGCCAGGTCCGGATGACCCATCGAATAGCGGGAGGTAGGGTATCGCCTCTCGTTCAGCTCCAGCGCCCGGTGGTACAGCGGCTCCGACTTGGCGTACTCGGCCTGAGTGAAGTACAGAAACGCCAGGTTGTTCAGGCTCCGGGCCAGGTCCGGATGACCACTCGGATATCGGGAGGCGGGGTAGAGCTTCTCATCCATCTCCAGAGCCTGGACTGCAACCTTCGTCGCCTCCGTGTACTTCCCCTCGCCATGGAGGGCCATGACTCGTTGATTGAGACGATTTGAATCCCCGGTTAATTGCAAACGCTCCCACCACGTCAGATCCCGTGGGGGCGGCGCAGCGCTCCAGGTGGTGGCCACATACAACAACAAGATCAGAATCGGGCGCATGGATTGGCTCTCCCGCGAACAATGCTTCACGAATCCGCAGTCGTGTCAGCATACCGTCAGTAGGGGCCAGATCACCAGTAGGTTACTCAAGGCGGAACGGTGCCAGGCTCACTCTCCCAACCCGCTTGCAAGAAATGCAGCCCACACCCGAGCATGGCCGGGCTTGCCTTCCACCTTCTCGACTTTACCGCTCCCGCTGATCGCCTTGGGCAGAGGCCCACGACCGACGGCCCACTCGGGGATGCGCTCGGGGTTGTGCAGCATCGCTAACTGAGCGCGACGCAACGCCTCGGCGGGGCCGATGGGTTCCTTCGATTGCCACAGTTGACGGTAGAAGAGCGACATCAACGCGGCGGTCGGTTCGTCGTCAACCTTCCACAGGCTGGCAACCACGTTCTTGCAACCGGCGACGTGAAAAGCGCGCGTCAGACCAAAGACGCCCTCGCCGCCGGCGGTTTCGCCTAACCCCGTCTCACAGGCGCTCAGGACAGCCAAGTGCATCTTGCGCAGATCGAGGCCAACGATCGCCTCGGCCGTGACGATGCCACGGTTCGGTGTATCCGGCAGGTTGGCGCCGGCGCAGACCAGACCCGATAGTACCAGCGGGCTACGCGCGCCGGCAGTGGCACGCTGTTCGCCGATGCGCTCAAATAGTTTCGGGTCGAGTTGCAGCACACTGCGGAAGCGGGCGTCGGCAAAGAAGCCGTGCGTCGCCAGATGGGCCGTCTCCACCTTCGGTAGATCGGAAAGCAGCGTCGCCACGGTCGCGGCGGTTCCTTCGCGGCGGACGATGCGGCGGTCTCCGGCCAGCGTCGTGATCTGCTCCAGTTCCTTGCGCGTGCCCGACAGCGCCTTCCACTTGACGCCCTCGCTGGCCGGCGAGCGCAGGGCCAACTCGGTCGCCTTCGTCGGCTTTTCGTCGTAACTGACACCGCCCAGCGCCAGCAGCCTGGGCTTCTCGGTGGGTTTATTCTTCGGCCTGGTCAGTTGATCGAGCAGGTACGGGCCATGCGGCACCACGGTGAGGCTGTACTTCTCCAAGAGGCGTGCCTTCTTCTCGTCGAGCAAGGCTGGCCACGGCAGGCGCGTCAGCGCGGCATCTGGGGAGAGGTACAGTTTCTTCACCTCGGGCGGCAGATACTTTGCCAGCGGAGCCCAGAGCTCCTGATACATCGCGGTGGCGTACTTCGGTTCGGCGTCGGCGCCTTCGATGAGACTCTGCCGCCACAGATCCAGCGTCTCTTCCAGCGCTTTCGCTTCACCCAACTCCACACGGGAGATCCTGTCACGCGTCACCACGAAAGCGACGTAGTGCAAGGAGCGCCGCTCGCCCATCTCGCCTTTCACCTTCGGATCCTGCTCGAACCGCGTATAGCGCAGCAGGTCGAGGTACGCCACGTCGGCGGGTAGCGATTTCTGCAGATCGACTGGCGTGCGGGTGGCCTGCTCCTGGGCCCGCTTCAGTTCCGGCAGCAATGGAATCAGCTTCTCGCGCAGCTGGCGGAGTTCCTCGTCGATGGCGTCCAGCCTTGCATCGCGTGCCTTGTTCTTGCTGGCATCGATAGGCGTCAACAACAACCGTTCACGCTCGCGCCGTAGGCGGGTCTGGGCGTCCCACAACTGGCGTGCTTCCGGCGATTCGGTGGCCAGCGCGGCCAGTTGACGTTGTTCGACCATGCGAGTCAATGCTGCCTTGGTCAACCAGAGAGCGGGATAGGTTTCGGTCTTCGGCAGGTACAAGGTCACAGTTAGATAGCCATCGCGCACTAGAGGCTGATTACTGACGTAGTTCAGCGAGGTGGCTTCGTCGACAGAGCTGGCCAGCGCCACTGCCGACGCGGAGTACATGCCCAGTGCCTGGCGCAACAGCGGCTCTGCCTTGGCGTATTCCTCCTGAGCCCGATACAACCTCGCCAGATTGCTCAGACTGTCGGCCAGGTCTGGATGCCCCAGTCGATAACGCGACGTCGGGTAGAGCTTCTCAAACATCTCCAGGGCCCTGCGGTACGGCAACTCCGCCTTGGCGTACTCCCCCTGAGCCTTGTAAAGCATCCCCAGGTTGTTCAGGCTCCTGGCCAGGTCCGGATGACCACTCGAATAACGCGTGGCAGGATAGAGCTTCTCCCGCATGTCCAGGGCCCTGCGATACAGCGGCTCCGCCTTGCCGTACTCTGCCCGAGCTTGGTATAGCCCCGCCAAGTTGTTCAGGCCCCTGGCCAGGTCCGGATGACCATTCGAATAGCGTGCCCCCGGGTACAACTTTTCAATCATCTCCAGGGCCCGGCGATACAACTGCTCCGCATTGCCATACTCCCCCTGAGACTCATACAACCCCGCCAGGTTGGTCAGGCTCTGCGCCAAGTCCGGATGTCCCGTCGAATACCGCGACGTTGGGTAGAGGTTCTCGCGCATCCCCAGTGCTCGGCGGAACAATGGCTCTGCCCTGCTGTACTCCCCCTGTGCCTGGTAAAGGCCCGCCAGGTTGTTTATGCTCACTGCCAGTGCACGATGCCCACCTGGATAGCGCGAGACGGGGTAGAGCTTCTCCCGCATATCTAGGGCCCGACGGTACAGCAGCTCCGCTTTCGTATACTCCGCCTGAGTCTTGTACAGCACCGCCAGATTGTTCAAACTTTGTGCCAAGTCCGGATGTCCCGTAGGATAATGTGACGGCGGGTAAAGCTTCTCGGTAATTTCCAGGGCTCGACGTAAGAGTGGCTCCGCCTTTGTGTACTCTGCCTGACCATGGTACAGGGCCGCCAAGTTGTTCAGGCTATTGGCAAGGGCCGGATGCCCACCTGGATAACGTGGCGTCGAATAGAGCTTCTCTCGCATCTCAAGGGCCTGGCGATACAGCGGCTCCGCTTTCCCGTACTCCCCCTGAACCTTGTACAGCGCCGCCAAGTTATTCAGACAGGTGGCCAGAACCGGGTGGCCCGTCGAAAACTGCGACGCAGGGTACAACTTCTCGATGATCTCCAACACTTGAGCGGCTACCTTCGTTGCCTCGGTAAACTTCCCTTCCTCATGCAGCTCCAGAGCTCGCTGATTAAGACGTTCCGCCTCCTCGATGGCTTTCAGGCGTTCCGGAGTCTCGCGCGCTGGTGGGGCAGCGCTCCAGGCAACACTCGCACTCAACAACACGATCAGCAGCGGGCGCATGGGGTGGAATCTCCGAGGGGGAAGTGTTCGCCTCAGCATACTCGGAGGTAGGACTGGGGGGCGAGGATTTTTCGGGAGGCGCGAAGCGATCAGGTTTCGGAGGCGAGGCGTGGGCGCTGCAGCAGGGGGCAGAGCATGACGGCGGCCAGGAGAATCGCGCCGGAGAGGTAGAAGGCGTTATCCAGGCTGTCGGTGACGTCCTTGATGTGGCCGGCCAGCTGGGGGACGAAGAAGCCCAGGCCCCCGCCGAGGAAGACCAGGCCGTAGTTGAAGCTCAGATTCTTCGACGCGAAGTAGTCGGCGGTGAAGGCGGGCATCTGTGCGAGGCCGCCGCCGTATTGCCAGTAGGCGATGCCGACGACGAGGAACAGCAGCAGCACATGGCCCGAGGCCATCACCGAGGGGGGTGGTCGCCATGGCCTCTTCTGCGGTTTGGCAAAGCTGCCTTTCTTGACACCCGGGCTCTCCACGCATGGAAGTCTTTCACCACCTCAGTTATCCCGTGACTCCCCGTCGAAGATGCCGAATCCGGGTGATCCTGTCTTTTATTACTTGAATCGCCCCTGGGGAACTCTCTGGTGCATGATCTGGTGAGATACCGGAGGCCTGGGATGCACCTCGGATCGCCCTACTGCAACCCGTTCGAGCGCTTTGGATGACTCGGTCGAGGTGCTGCTCTCTCCAACGACGGATAGCGATCCGGCTTCCCCACCAGCCCATGAGCCCGGTAGCCATCCAGAACAACCCGGTTCCCAGCGGTTTGATTGCCTCAGGAGACACCCCCGTGAACCAGTAAACCAAACACACTACACCGACCGCTCCCAACAGGGCCACGGTCGTCCAGAGCAAGTTGCGAAGCCAGAGGACCAGGAAGCGATTGCCGCTGGGTCGTCCCTCCTCCTGCCAGAACGCGATGGAGATGTTGGTGACGTACAGACCGGGCATGATGGTGAAGGCGATGCCGATAAACGCGGCCGCCGTCAGGGCCCGGGCCATCAACACAGCGGAAATTCCCGAGGAGGAATAGTGTGAACTCACCAGGATCAAGGACAGCAGCAGGAAGACGGATCCTCCAAACACCGTCATGCCCACCCCCACTGGCCGGGCGAAGAACCACCACCACTTCCAGAACCCACTCCAGGTACGGTCGGGGTGCACCCGCCACTCCTTCCACGCCAAGAGGGTGACGAACACACCGTGCGCGAGCAAGGCTAGCAGGAATGCATTGGCACAGGGACGAAGCAGCAGTGGTGGCATGGGAGTGCTCCTCCGGTAGCCCGTCCCTCCATGGAGAGTCCTTAGGAGGGAGGTCCACCTCTCACCTGAACAACTCTAAGTCGCTGCTGAAGACGGGTCAAAAGGGAGGGAACGATCGACCGCGCCGGAATCCAGCTGGGCCTTCGGAAGATGATGCTGAGGGATTCTTCCTGGCCAGTATGCCAGCGCCAGGGAAAGGTAGCGTCTCCCGAGGTGGGAGATTTACAACTCATGCCGAATGGTCGCTCCTGGCAAGTGAGTGACCGC
This sequence comes from Gemmataceae bacterium, assembly GCA_046350255.1. Lineage (GTDB taxonomy): Bacteria > Planctomycetota > Planctomycetia > Gemmatales > Gemmataceae > CALDUY01. The sequence continues at coordinate 111,153 of JAXMAV010000018.1, read as the reverse complement.
GTCGAAGGCGGTGGTGATTCAGATACGGGGGAATCAGGTCCACAAACACCAGCAGTTATCGTGGCGGTCGCCCTGCAAGTAAACCCAGGGAAGCGATAGCGATCCCCATAACTGCGCAGGCCTGCTCGTACGCCGATTGAATGGTTGTCGCACTGGGCACAGCAGGACGCCACCGGAGCACCCTGAGTAATCAACCCACCCGGAGTGTGTTGATGCACAGATCTCACGGTCCTGACGGGGGCTGGGCTCGCTACAGCGGGTTACTTTGGGGCAGGCGGGTCCAGCGCCAGTAGACGGGCCTTCGCGGGGTCGTTCTTCCAGGCGAACTTCTCGGCGAACTCCTTCGGCGTGTAGGTGCGCTGGCTGCCATCGTCCAGCTGGGCGACGTAGACGATGTGCTCCTCGACACCTGCGGAGCCGCGGTAGTGACCGTCGGGGCCGATGCACAGCCAGTGGTCACCAGTCACAAACGGCCACAATGTGCCCAGGCGCTGGTTGCGTCGGGTGTCGAAGCCGCGGACGCCGAAGGCCAACTCGGCTCCCAGGAAGCGGCGGGCGTCGTGGTGCCAGGTGGGTCGCCAGCCGAGGTGCTGCCCCAGCAGCCGTCGCTCGCCTGTGAAGGCGTCGCGCAGGAAGGTCCAGCCGTAGCCCTCGCGGGCCAGCAGCCGGTCGCCGTCGGCTGCCTGGGTGATGGCGACAATAAAGTTGCCGTTGGTGAACGACTCCCACGCCATCGCCTTGCCCGTGCCCAAATCCAGGAACGCCGCGTTCTGGCCGCACGCCACCCACAGCCGCCGGCCGTCCGGCTGCCAGGCCACCGAGTCGATGCCCGCGTACCCGCCGGGTGGACTCGGCAGGTCCTTATAGGTACCGACCAGCTTGCCGCCGGCCTCCCAGACATGGACGGCCTTGTTCGCGACCGTGGCCAGGCGCTTACCATCGGGCGTCCAGACGACCGCGCCGACGTCAGCAGGGTGCTCCATTGTCGCAACCTTCTCCCCTGTCTTCGTGTCCCAGACGAATACACCGCCGCTTGACGAGGCCGCCACACGCGCCCCATCCGGGCTGGGAGGTGAGACTCGGTAGGTGTGTGGGACCGGGTTGAGCGTAAATGGCTTTCCCCCCTTGGCCGGGATGATGGTCGCATCGTCCGGCTTCGCGCCTGTCTCCATGAACCACTGGCCCCTCGGGTCTGCTGCGAGGAGGTAGCCGCCCGCCGCGCCCTGCTGGCTCAGCAGGGTACCCGATTCGGAGTCGAATTCCAGCCGCCCAGGGGTGGCAGCGTACTTGCACCACAAACGCTTCCCGTCGGCGCTGAGGATGACCGGCGCAAGCTCGTACCCGCCCACATTGCCGTGCCCGCGCTCCGCCGCTGCCCGAAGCAACTTGCCGGTCGCGCCGTCGTGAAACTGAAGACGCTGGCCTTGCGGGAGGAGGACGAATTCCTTCCCCTCGGGTGACCAGGCCAATGCCCAGCAATTCCGTGGCTCACCCTGACGAACCGATTTGCCGTCCACGGTGTCGAAGATTTCCCACTGCGGCCCCCCTTCCCCGGCAACGGCAAGCCAGCGGTTGTCCCTGTGCCATGACAACGACCTGGGCTTCGACGCGCTCTTTATCGTGCGGACATGCTTGTGGGTGGCCGCATCCCAGATACGGATCATCTTCTCGTCGGGGAATGCGGCGGCCAGCCACTTGCCGTCGGGCGACCAGCCGACAGAGTAGATCGAGGTAGGCTTGCCCTCGGCCCAGTCGGGGACGGTCAGGTCTGCGGCCTTTCCCCCGGTCTCGGCATTCAGGAGAGTCAGACGCCCTCCTTCTGTACCTGAGAACAGCATTTTCCCATCGGGTGCCCAGCAAAGATAATGGTTAGGTTCTCCCCCAAGCAGTTCGACCCTGGTCCCCGTGTCCAGGTCCAGGATGAACGACAGCGCGCTTCCCACGGCGACACGCCGGCCCATGGGGGCGAAGGCACAGGAAAACATCCAGCAGTTAGGAACCGTTACACTTGCACGACATGCTCCGGTGTTCACATCCCAGATGCGCAGGCTGCCCCTGCCAGCTACATCTTGCACCATGTCGCAGGATGCCAGTAGTGAGCCATCCGCAGAGAAGGAGACGCTCGTCACCTGGCCCTCGTGCCCGAGCAGCACAGCCTTCAGGCGTCCTTCGCGATCCCACAGACGCACACTCTGATCATGTCTCCCCCCGGTGGCAATCAGGTCGCCCTTCTGGCTCCAGGCGAGGGCCTGCCCCCCTTGTTGGTGTCCAGCCAGTTCGACAGACCAGCTGCGGACGCCAGGGATTGGCGCGGGCCGGCTGACCGTGGCCTGCGGCGACAGGCCATCGCCGCGGCGGACGAGGACCGGCTTCTCGCCGAACTTTGGCAGGGGAGGAAGCGGCTCCTTCGTCGTCTGCCGCAGCACGCGGAAGCCGACGTTCGGTTGGATGTAACTGTTCCCGCTGACGTGTATATGGACATACAGTTGGTTGAGTGTCTCCACAAACGAGCTCCCGCTAACGCCGCCGGCACCGCCCTCGGGGTGATACCACTCCCACACGTTGCCGAGCACGTCGAACAGGCCGAACGGGTTGGCCTTCCGCGTCCCTACTGGTTGGACCCAGGTCGGCTTGCCCTGCACGTTCTCCTGGCCCCAGGCATACTCGCCCACCTTGTCGGCACTTTGCATGAAGGCATATTCACCAAGACTGCCGGCGCGGTACGCCACCTCCCACTCCGCCTGGGTGGGTAAGCGGTAGGTAACGCCGTCCTGTTGGCCCAGCCAGGCGAGGAAGGCGTTCGCGTCGGGCACGCTGACTACAGTGATGGGTAGGTCGTCGGCGATACCGTACCCGGGAGTCCGCCAGGTGATCGCGGGATCGGCGGCCCAACCCTTCTCTCTGTTGCGACCGACGCCCAGCCGCTCGGCATCGGTCTTGTAGCCAGTCGCCTCGACGAACTTCTTGAACTGGCCGACCGTGACCTCGGTTGTACCCAGGTAGTACGGAGACGTCATCCGCACCAGCGTCTTCTTGCCGTCGCGGTCGGCAACGGCCTCGCCCGGGGGGATGAGGCGGAACTTCATGCCGGTGGTCTTGCTCGTCTCCTCGACCGGCATCTTCAGATGAGCGGCCCACGCTTCCTGGTGCTTCTTCGCCTGCTCGGCCGTGAACGGAGCCACGGCCGGCGGCGGTGAGCCCTTGGGCAGGTCCCAGGGGGTGATACCCTTGCCCTCGTCGCGGCCGGGCCAGTCGGCCAGGGCGGGGAAGAACTGTCCATCGTCGTCCAGAACTTCCAGCTGCACATCGGGTCGCTTGCGGCGGAACGCGGCGATGTCCTCCGCCGTGTATTTGCGGTTGGCGGGAGCGAATCCGAACCAGAAGACTCGCAGGTTTGGCAGATTGGCGAACCGCAGCAATGCTGGACTGTCCAGGCCCGACTTTTTGCCGCCGATCCCCAATTCCTCCAGTTCGGTGAAGGCGTCGAGGGTGTTCCAGCCGGTGGCGGTAACTCCAGGATTCCCGTCGAGGTGGGACACCACTGTTAACTTGCGGATCTTCCCGGCCAGGGGCTTGAGCTTGGCGAGCAGATCGTTGCTTATCGGCGGATCGACATGCAGCGTGTCCAGGAACGGCATGGCGAGCAGGGCCTTGATCGTCTCCACATTCCGACCGTCTTTGAGGTGCTCGCCGGAAATCAATAGCTCGCGCAGGCGCGGCAGCCCGGCCAGCAATGCGGGCTGGACCGAGTGCGGCTCCTGGACTCGAAGGGCTCGCAACTCGCGGCAGTGAGTTACCAGGAGCGTGTGGAAGTCGTCGGTCAGCACGCCGGGCAGTACGGCAAATCGCAAGCGTGGGCAGTGCTTCAGCCCGGCCAGGCCGGCCTCCGTGACTTTGGTATCGGCAAGGTTGAGGTATTCCAGCGCGGGTGTGCGTTCCAGCACCTTGGCGATTCCATCCCCGACATCAGTAAATTGTAACAGGAGGAATTTCACCTGGCTAAGATCTTGAATTGCAGCTAGTCCCTTGTCGGTGAGGTTGGGGTTTTGCTGCACATGAATGCGCTGCAGCCGTCGGCACTTCGCCAGCACAGCGAAGGCCGCATCATCGATGTCGGCCCCCAAACCGATGTTTACCCCAGTCAAGTAAAACGGAGTCTCGGGCAGCGTCTGCAAGTTACCGAGTTGGATCGATTGCCCCTGGGCATTCATGATAATGCCCGACCCCTTGCGGGCTTTCGTGATCCCAAGCATCCACTCCGCCGCCTTGCGTTCGGCGTCGTAGTCCACCGGGTCTTCCTTCGCCACCACTGGCTTCACCGGGATGGGGGTGATCTTCTCCTTCCCCTTGTCCGGCTCGGGGTCGATCTTCGCCACCGTCTTGCCGTCCTTTTTCACCTCCACCTTCGTGTCGTCGGGAAGTTCGATGGTCGTCTTGCTGCCGTCCTTGTTGGTCAGAATGATGACGATGCCTGCCAGCAGCAGGGCCAGAGCGCCCGCTCCCAGGGCCACCGGCAGCCAGCGGCGCGGAAGCTCTGGCGGAGGTTCGGGTCGCATCAGGACCGAGGCGGTTTCCTCCTCGGGTGGCGCGACCGGGGCAACTCGTGGCGCTGGGGTGGGTGAGTCGCTGCCACGCAAGGTCTGCTCAATTGTCGCCAGTTCCTGAGCCACCTGGGCAGCGCTGGAGGGGCGGTCGTCGCGCGACTTGGCCAGCAGGCGGGTGACCAGGGCGGTAAAGGCGGCAGGGGCGTCAGACCGCAGTTGATCCAGCGTCGGCGGGTGGTGCATGGCGATGGCCATCAGCACCGCCATGATGTGTTCGCCCGAAAAGGCGACCCGGCCCGTAGCGGCGCGATGCAGCACACAGCCCAGGCTGAACAGATCAGCGCGGCCGTCGAGTTCCTCGCCGCGCGCCTGCTCGGGAGACATGTAGGCGGGGGTGCCCAGCACCGCGCCCGAGTTGGTCAGCTGCACGTCGCTGGTCTGCAGGCGGGCCAGGCCGAAGTCGAGCACCTTGACCCGGCGTCGGTTGCCCTCCAGCCAGAGGTTCGACGGCTTGATGTCGCGATGGATCAGCCCCGCCTCGTGGGCGGCCTGCAGTGCCTCGGCGGTCTCGCGACCGATGCGGACGACCTCGTTCCAGGGCAGAGGGCCCTCGCGCTGCAAGCAGCTATCGAGCGATTCACCCTTGAGGAACGGCATGGCGATGAACGGGACGCCACGATCCTCGCCGACCGTGTGGATGGTGACCACATGGTCGTGTTCGAGCTTGGCGGCCGCCTGGGCTTCGCGGAGAAAGCGCTGACGATGCGCGGGCTTGGCGGCGACGTGCGGCAGCATCACCTTCAGGGCCACCAGGCGCTTCAGCTGCGTGTCCTCGGCCTGCAGGACGACGCCCATGCCGCCGCGGCCCAACTCACGCAGCACGCGGTAGCCGCCGAGTCGGCCGAGCTCGTCCGGCTGCTGCGGAGGAGCCAGGAACGAGAGGCCCTCATTGTCGTTCGAGGGCGACCCCACGGTGGCATGGCTACCGATGGCGGCAGAATCCTGGGTTTGTTCGAGCGAGGGAGGCGAAGGCGGAGGCGGAGCCGGAGATGGGGGGAGAACGAGGATCGCCTTGCAGCGGGGACAGCCCAACTTCATGCCGGGTTTGCTGTGGGCGGGCAGACGCAGATCGGCCTGGCATGAAGTGCACTTCACCTGAAGGGGCGTCACCGGGGATGCTCCTGGGCACGAGAGGGGCCGGAGGGGCGCGAGAAGATTGGGGACCGGGGTAGATTCTACCATGGCGAGGCGGAATCGCAACCCTGTGGGAGAGAGAGGCATGTGCCGGTGCCCAGGGACCGCCACTCCCATTCCGGACGGGCCAGGGCTCACCAGGAGGTGAGGGGTAACTCCTGCCCTTCCTCACGGAACAAAGTTCTGGATTTCCCGCGGACTTCACTCCTCACTCAGTCAATTGGGTCACCAGGGGCTCTTTCGGTTTCATCGGGCTTCTCTTGTTTGATCACGCCTTCATCTAAACGATTCAGCGCAGTGCGCAACAACGCCAGCCATCTTTACTGCTCGATGGAGGAGCCATGAAGGAATCGCCTGGCCAGCCTCATTGCCTGGACCCAGTCCCGACCTTGCAGGGGTTGACCACTGTGGTATAACTCATCAAGACGGATTACTATCCGTAGTAACCCTACCTGACGTTGCCCACGAGTTGCATTCTGACGCGGCTCGCATCCTCCCAACACAACACCATCGATGGTGTCACGACCATGGCTGATCAGTCCAGCCTGGTTGTACGCTTCTACGCATTCGTCACTTGAGAGGTGCTTCATGTTGGAAGCAATGGAACCGGAAGCGATACTCTTCCGACCCCGTGAAACTGCCAGCCGGCAAGCGATGGGCCATCACCTGGGGTGGTCGCCCGCTCAGGCAAGCGAGTTCCTCGCGGTGCAGCAGCGGAGGAGCATCCGATCCACCCCCTTCGCCCTGGCCCGCTGTGCTGAAGAGCTGAGCCCACGGACGCTGAAACAGGCCAGCGAGAAGGGGGTATCGCATGACCACGCCTGAACACCCCAGTAACCCGGCTGGCACGCTGACACTCCAGCAAGCCGCCGCTCTGCTTCATCTGACCGTGAAGGGCCTGCGCTTGCTCATCACCCGGGGAGAAGCTCCCAAACCGTTCAAGGTGGGTCGCTGTGTGCGATTCCATGCAGGGGAACTTCATGCCTGGATCGATGCCAGGTGCCCGCCCATGGAGGAGTGGGAGAAACGCTGGGGGATGATGCAGACCAGCAAGCGATGATGGGGTAGCACACACACCATCCCCGGGTGTGGTTACATCCGGGGATCGTGCTCGCAAAAACAGACAATCCTGAGAGGCTTTCTCATGGGTTTCCCATGCTGTCGGACCGCGAGGCCAACGTCAACCTCTTCCAGCAAGCACTTCAGGCACTCATCGGTGACGCGCACGGGTTAGACATGCGAGAGATGGGTATCCCTGGCGATAGGAGGGGTCGCCATTTCCTGACAGGATCATTCGACCGGGCTGTTATCCGTGGTACCAGCCTATCCCGTGGCACCTGATCAACCGCCTGGCACGCCACCTGGTTTTCCGAGGAAGGTCGTCCAGATGGCGACACATCGCCAGGTGAATCCATCACGCGGGCAGAGCAATCAACCACCGAACAGGAGAGGTTGGTAGTTGCTGTTTCTGCTCAGCCAGCACAGGCTGAGCGGTCGCAATCTGTCGATGACTTCACGAACAAAGAAAGGGGTTCGACTAGAACTGTTCGCATTTCGGGAGGAGGGGCGCTTCTCACCTTGATTCAGGAGCGACAACAGGGCCGTTAATTAGGGGTACAGGCGGAAGTGGCACACACGCAAGAACTGGACCCGACCTGTCGAAGAGGCCATGCTGAAGCACGATCCGGCTGGTCAGCCCGTGAAACGAGCTGGACTGATCGGAAGGGTCAATCACACAAGGCCTTACAACCGTGGGCAAGGATGGAACGCTGAAAGTGGTGTTCAGAGTAGCCGGTACGTCATCGAGTTCACTGGACCCGATGGGAAACGTCCCGATCCACAAGGAGGTACCGGGGACAGGCAATCTACCCGGCAGAAGGCCGGCCAGCTGGAACGGGCCATCGAACGGAAAGAGGTCGGGCTGATCGACCCTTACGAGGAACACAGCAGACGACCGTTGACGGAACACCTGTCGGATTATCAGCAGCACCTACGATCACACGGTGTGAAGCCACGGTATCTGTCCATGAAGCTGCAGCGGATCCGTTCCATCCTGGCTGGCCTCGGTGCTGTCATGCTGCGAGATCTCGACGCAAGCAAGGCACGTAGCTTCCTCGACGCCAGGGCAGCCGATCGACCCACAACAGAACTACCACCAGAACCCGAGTGGTACACCCTCGGAGAAGCCTCCAAACTGGCTGGCATCAGCAAGCATTCCATCGGCCTGCGGATCACTCGGGACGGTCTGAAGGCCACAGGCAACGGGAAGGCCAGGCGACTTCACCGCGACGCCCTGGTGTCGATCCTGGCCAGCCAGAGCAAGGGTATTTCAACTGAGACATACAACCAGCACATTGTTGCCCTTCGGAGTTTCGGCCGTTGGTTGGCAGACAACGAACGGGCAGCCCTGAATCCGTTTCGGCAGTTACGTCAGAGGAAGGGTGCATCAGCTGACCAACGACATACACGGGCACCGCTGACCGTCGAGGAACTGCAACGGTTGCTCACAACCACCCGAGCCAGCAAGCGGCTTTTCAGAGGGTTGGACGGTGAAGCCCGGTTCATGTTGTACGCTGTGGCGTCCCGCACCGGCTTACGTGCGGCTGGGTTGGCCAGTTTGAAGGTGAGTAGCTTCTACCTGACCACTGAACCACCCACCGTAACCCTGCAAGCCAGCTCGGATAAATCAGGGAGAGGCAAGCTTCAACCGATCCCCAATGGCCTGGCCCAGCTGCTTTCCACCTGGCTCGCAGGAAGGCCTCCCGGTGGCCTGCTGTGGCCAGGAAGTTGGGCAAGTGACTGCAAGGCTGGCTTGATGCTTCAGCGTGACCTGAAGGACGCAGGGCTGCCCTACAAGGCCGACGTAGGTGGTCAGGTGGTGCATCGAGACTTCCACAGCCTGAAACATTTCTTCGTCAGCGAGGTGAGTAGGGCGTCTGGTGACGAGAGAGCTACCCGCCTGCTGGCCAGCCACACCAGCAGCGAGGTTACAGCGAGATACGACCATCGGCAGCTGGTAGAGCTGGCCAGGAAGCTGGAAGGACTACCTCCACTGCTGCCTGACAACCACCAGGCCGGCGAAGATCGGAGGGTAACCCTCCTGCGGGTGTTCCAGAGCTCACCCGGGGTACCGTTCGATGCCCTGCCCTACCCGTTCTGAGTCTGACCACCAGCACCATGGAAACGGCTGTAACACTGCAGCCGTTTTTTCGTTGGTTACCCACCTGCTTGCTACCCATCATCATGCTGTTGTTTGCTGTAGCTGCTGGCGCTGCTGCTGGCGCTGTCCTGGTTGCCAGCCGTTCCCTTCCGTTCCCTTACATCTTGTTCTGGATCCGTAATAGATTAAAAGCAACTTCGACGCAAACCATTATCTACCATGATTTAACAAACTCAATTCCCTTCTATTACCTTTCGTTCTCTTCAATGGTGCAAATAGGCCCAATAGGTCCGGATCAGTCTCCGGAGCTGAAGGTTACTGGTTCGAATCCAGTCGCGGATAATGGACACCCCCTTTAGGGTAGAATCTGACACGCATACGTCCCGAGGTTTAGCCCTGAGTGCGGCGGGATTCGAGTTCTTGCCAGCGGGCGTAGAGGCGTTCGACTTCGGCGCGGGCCTGATCCAGAGCCTTGCAGGCATCGGCTAGCGCCTGGTGGCCGGAGGTCGAGGCGGTTTGCACCGCGGCCTCGCAATCCGCGAGAGTTTGCTCGGCCGTGAGTATAGCTTCCTCCATGCCGGCCAGTTCCTGTTGCTCGCGGAAATTCAGTTTGCGCGGCTTTGGTGAGGACGCCGCCTGCGCGGGGCGTCGTTCGGCTGGCGGAGAAGACGCCTTGGTGGCGGTTTGCGTGGCGCGTTCGTAAGCGGTGAGCCATTGCTCAACACTGGCGTAGATCGCGGCGCCCCCCTGGTTGTCGAGTCCGACATACTCCGAACATAGCCGATCCATCAACTCTCGATCGTGGGTGACCAGAACCACGGCGCCGGGAAACTCTTCCAGGCTGTCCTCGAGCACCTCCAGCGCGGGGATGTCGAGGTCGTTGGTGGGTTCGTCCAACAGTAGCAGGTCGGCTGGCTGCAGCATCAGCTGGGCAAGCCGCACGCGCACCTGTTCGCCACCGGAGAGGCTGCCGACCGGCACTTCCAACTGTTCGGGGCGGAAGAGAAACTGCCGTGCCCGGGCGGCCACGTGCTGCGGCCGACCGGCAATGGTGACGGTGTCGCCGTTGGGACATAACGCACGGCGGAGCGTCACCCGCGGATCGAGCGAGGAGCGGCCCTGCTCGAAGAAGACGATCCGCAGGCCATCGGCCAGGGTGACGGTGCCTGCATCCGGAGTGAGTTCGCCGCCCAGCACGCGCAGGAGTGTACTTTTCCCGCTGCCGTTGGGTCCCAGCAAACCAAGTTTGCTACCAGGTGACAGATTGATGTCGAGACCCGAGAAGAGTGAGCGGCCTCCCAGCGCCTTGGCGATGCCGACGGCTGTTAGCAGCTTGCGAGTCTGGCGGCCGGTCCCGACGAAGTCGAGAGCGGCGGTGCGCGCAGTGGCATTGCGATATTTCAGCTCCTCCAACTCCTCGCGACGGCGGGCGGCATCCTCGATGCGCGACGAGGCCTTGCGCGTGCGGGCGGCGGCCTTGCGTCCCAGCCATTCAGTCTCCCGACGCACCTGGTTCGCTACCGATTCCTGCCGGCTGGCCTGGCCCTCCAGCATCTCCTCACGCTTCTGCTCGAAGTCGTCGTACGTGCCAGCGCAGCGGAAGTAGCCCGTGGGATAGATCCGGTTGATCTCGATGACCTCGTCGGCGATGGCGCGTAGAAAAGCTCGGTCGTGGGTGGCGGCCAGGTAGCCGAACGGGGCGGCGCGCAGCAGGCGTTGCAACCAGGCGATGCCGGGTAGGTCGAGATGGTTGGTCGGTTCGTCGAGCAACAGCAGGTCGGGCTTGCAAACCAGCTCGCGGGCCAGGGCCAGCCGCTTGCGCCAGCCGCCCGAGAGCGTGTCAGCCGGGACGTTGGGATCGGAGAACCCCATCTGGGTGAGCGTGGCGGCGGCTCGCGTCTGGCGCTCGGGCTCCTCGATTGGTTCGCCGGCCAGGGCGGTAAGCAGGACGCTGCGAACGGTTTCTCCCGGGGCGAACTGGTCGTCCTGGGCCACGTAGCCGATTCGCGCTCCGCGACGAACAGCGCGTTTCCCAGCGTCGGGTTCCTCGAGCCCGGCCATGAGTTTCAACAGCGTGGATTTTCCCGCGCCGTTGGGACCCACCAGGCCAATGCGCTCGCCAGCTCGCAAATCGATTGTCAGGTCGGCGAACAAGGGACGCAGGCCATAACTTTTCGTCAGTTCCTGGACACTTAGCAGCAGGGTCATGCTAGGCCTCGACGCAGGGAAATAACTTCGTCTCTATGCAGGACGCGGCAGGCAGCCGCGCGACGGACAGGCAGAGCAGCGGGTGACTCTGCGCCATGCCACTACTCTACGGGAGCGAGGGCGGCATTGCCTGGCGGATCAGCTGAGCCATCGCACGCGACTCGTCGTCGCCCTGCTGCTCCAGCGCCTGGATGACCTTCAACCGACGGTCGCGGGGTTGATTCTGGCTGAGCTTGAACTTCCCCTCGATGCGGGTGATCGTCAGGCGGAAGCCCACGATCTGCCGAAGCAGCCGGGTCAGAAAGGTCTCGGTGGGATCCATCGTCCAGGGTTGATCGCTGCGCCGCTCCTCAAAATGCACCATACGAGAGAGAAGATGAATCAGATCTACTTCATCTTCGACAAGCGTAATATCACCGTAGACATGAACCGCGGTGTAGTTCCACGTCGGCACCACCTCGTCGGCCTCGTACCAGCGTGGAGTGATGTAGGCGTGAGGGCCGGCGAAGACCACCAGCACGGACTGATGGGCCAGGTGCTTCCAGTGAGGGTTCGCACGGGCCAGGTGGCCGAGCAGGGTACCCTGGGGGCCTTCCGTTCTTTCGAGTAGAAACGGCAGGTGGGTGGCAAATGGAGCCTCTTCCACCTGAGAGATCATCAGCCCGAAGTTGTGTTGCTCGATGAAATCGAACAGGCGTTCGCGGTTGCTCTCCGAGAAGACACCCGGCACGTACATCAGATTCTCCCTCTGGTGAAAGCACGGCGCACCTGGTTTGAGAATACCAGTGCGACATCCCGCAAGGAGAAAGGTTCGGGGCATGTTCGACGTGCCAGTAGTGCGCCACTCAGTTGCGGAACACGAAGTAGACCGCGCCACACAGGCACAGGCCAGCCCAGAGGTAGTCGAGCTTGACTGGCTCGCGGAGATAAAGCAGGGAGAACGGGACGAATACGGCCAGGGTGATGACTTCCTGCACGATCTTGAGCTGCCCGACGCTGTACTCGGCGTGACCGATGCGGTTGGCGGGCACCTGCAGGAGGTACTCGAACAGGGCGATGCCCCAGCTAACCAAGGCGGCGATGAGCCAGGGCTTCGTCTTCAGATCCCGAAGGTGGGCGTACCAGGCGAAGGTCATGAACACATTCGAGGCAGTCAGCAGCAGCACAGTCTTGAACAAGGTGGACATGGCGGATTCCTTCGGTGTCCGGAAACCTCCCGGCGCGGTCTGGGTGGGTAGCACTCATACTCGGCCCTGGAGATGCCGTCAACGAGAGCTAGCCGGCCGCCTGATTGTTCCCGGGGACACCTCCGTGCCTGCGCGGATGGCCCCGTTCTCCTGCGCCAATTCACTTGCCCAATCTGCCTGCCTTCATGCGGTTGCATCGGGAGGTAGCAGGCGGTTGACCTGATCGCGCAAGTTGAGCAAGGCACGACCGAAGCGTCGGCTAGCAGTGCCTGGGTTCAGGCCCAGGACCTGGGCGGCCTCGTCGTTGGTGAGATGCTCTACCGTGCGCAGAAGCAGCACCTCCTGATCGGTTGCGCTCAGACGGCTGACGGCCTGCTGAACCTGCTCCCGCGCTTCCTGCTCCAGTAATCGCTGCAACGGGCCCGGGCCGGGGTCGATTAGTTGCTCGACAATCAGCAGCGATGAGTGGTGCGGAAGGACTCTCCCCGTCTGGGGCTGGCGGCGCTGGGCGAAGTGATGGCGGCGCAGTTGCAGCATCGTCTCCAGGGTGGTGCGACGCACCCACAGATGGTAGGGCATGGGTCGGCGCTGGAGATAGTCGGGCATGCGGCGGGCGATCTGTAGCTGGGCCTCCTGGACAATGTCGGAGATTTCGAGACGGGCTCGCATCTCGGCATCATAGCGCAGGGCAATGATGCCCCGGATGAGATCCCGGTCGCGGGCCAGCAATTCGTCGAGCGCGGCGGTTTCCTGGTCGTGGATGCGTTCGAGCAAGTTGCGGGTGCTGTCAGAGTCCCACGAGTTCCCATCCACCTGGCATCCCTCAGCATTTTCTCGGCTGGCTCGTCGGCGCGGGGTCGTCGCTCAGTATACTAGGGCGGATGGATTCTTCGGAGCGCCCCTCATGTCTCAGCCCCTTTCTGCTCTGATTGGTCAAATTGCGGACGAGTTCACCGAGCGGTGCGCGCGGGGCGAGACACCGTTGCTGGAGGAGTTTATCCAGCGACATCCAGGGCACGCCGACATCCTGGGGCAGGTGCTGCCGCTTCTGTTGACCCTGGATGGAACATCGGCATCCGCGTCCGAGGTGATTCCCTGTATCCCCGGGTATGAGATCCTGAGCGAGCTGGGCCGGGGCGGTATGGGCATCGTCTACGAAGCACGGGAGACTGCGCTGGGGCGCATCGTCGCGCTGAAGCGGATCCTGCCGGGGCTGCTGGCCGGGCCGCAATCGATCCGACGGTTCCTTGCCGAGGCCACGGTTGCGGCCCGGCTGAACCATCCCGGCATCGTCACGGTGCATGCCCTGGGTGAGCACGAGGGCCAACCGTTCCTGATCCTGGAACGAATCCATGGGCAGAACCTGGGAGTCCACCTGGGTGGGCAACCCCAACCACCCAGGTGGAGCGCCGATCTGGTCCGTCGGGTGGCACTGGCCGTGAATCACGCTCACGTGCAGGGGGTGATCCATCGTGATCTCAAACCGAGTAACGTGCTGCTGAATGCTGCCGGCGAGCCGTACCTCACCGACTTCGGCCTGGCTCGCGTCGTGGATGCGGATACGAGCATGACTGGCAGCGGTACCATCGTGGGCTCGCCCTCGTACATGGCACCCGAGCAGGCCATCGCCCATTGGAACGTGGGACCAGCCGCAGATGTGTGGGCGTTGGGCGCCATCCTCTATGAATGTTTGACAGGCCGACCGCCGTTCGTTGGGGTGGATCGGCTCGACACATTGCTGCTCGTTCGCCACAACGATCCGGTGCCGCTGCGCCGGTTGAACCCGCAAGTGCCTCAGGATCTCGAGGTGATCACTCTGCACTGTCTGCAACGGGAACCAACGCAGCGTTACCCCAGCGCCCAGGCACTCGGCGACGACCTGGCCTGTTTCCTCGAGGGACGTCCGATCCAGGCGCGGCCGCCCGGGCTGGCGGGCCGGCTCTGGCGCACGGTGAAACGGCATCCGGCCATCACCAGTCTGGCGGGAGCGGTGGCGCTGTCGACCGTGCTGGGGGTGGGGGGCCTCGCCTGGCAGGCACATCGCGCGGCGGTTCAGCGACGGACGGCCGAGGAGAATTTCCGCACCGCCCGCCGCGCCGTGGACGACTGCTTCACCCTGGTCACCGAGCATCCCAGCCTGCAGGGCCCCGGGATGCAGCCGGCCCGCGAGGCGCTGCTTCGATCGGCTCTGGGTTACTATCGCGAGTTTCTCGCGCATCGTCAGGACGATGCCTCCCTGGCGGCGGAACTCGGCGAAACCTTGTTCCGGGTGGGAGTCATTCTTGCCGAGGTGGGTTCGTCCGAGGAGGCGCGGGACGCATTTAGCCAGGCGCTGGAGTTGGCCCACGACGACGCGCAGCGGGCTCGCAACCTGCATCATCGCGGGATGCTGCACTTACGCCTGGAGAAGTTTGCGGATGCGGAAGGCGACCTGCGCGACGCGCTGCAACTGCGGGACGCGGGCGATCTCTCAGGGCGGGCCGATACGCTGGCTCAGCTGGGGATGGTGTGTCGTTCGACGCGACGGCCGGCCGAGGCCGAGCAGCATCTGACCGAGGCGGTCCGGCTGCGCCGGTCGGTCGATGCTGGTGGGCTGGCGCTCATTCACCACCTGCTCGACCTGTCGCGCGTACTGGACGAGACGAAGAAGAAAGCCGAGATGCGTCAGGTGCTCGACGAGGCCATCCGCCTGGCGAAGGAGCTGAACCAGCAGGATCCCGACCGCGACGATCATGTTGAGGCGCTGAGTCGGTCGTATCAGCTGCTCGGAGCGCACTTTCTCATGCACTCCGGCAGGCCCGAGGAACTGCTGGCCGCCTACAAACAGGCCCTGCCCTATCGCGACCAGTTGGCGGTCCGCCATCCCAACGTCGTCCGCCATCAGGTAGCGCTGGTCGGGCTGCTGACCGACCTGGGGCTGGCACACACCCTGCAGGATCCTTCTCAGACGAACGAGGCGTTGGCTTGCTATGGTCGAGGCCGCCAGGTAATCGACCGACTGCGGGTGCGGCAGCCGCGCGATCCCCTGCTCCAGCAAGTGCTGGCCGACCTAATTCACAAAAAGGCAATCCTGCACGGGAGGCTGGGGCAGGTGGCCGAGGCGGAGGCGGCTTACGGTGAGGCCAGCACGATTCACCGCGAACGGTTGCGTCAGCTGCCCGAATCGAACCAGTTGCGCATTGCCCTGGCCAACAGTCGGATGATGCAGGCGCAGTATGCCGCGCGGCGCGATCTTGGGACAGCGTTAGAGCTTTTCGCAGAGGCAGAGCGCATGCTGAAGGAGGTGCGCCAAACGCAGCCAGACTTTCCGCGTCTGGATTGGTTAGGCGGCATCATCTACTCGGCCCGAGCTAGCGCGTATGCCTTCCATCAACGCTATGCCGAGGCCCTGCCCGACTGGGAGCGATGTCTGCTTCCAGGCAATCAGAACCGGCACACAGGCTATAGAATGCGCGGGCTAGCCTCGCGTGCAAGGGCGGGGCAACACGAACGAGCCGTAACCGAGGCGGAGAAGATTCTTAAACAGATTCGCAGCAGCGGACCCCAAGAGTATAGCCTGGCGGAGATCTGGTTCCACGCCGCCCGGGTGTTCTCCCTGGCCGGTGCCGCGGCGGCCTCGGACACCCGGATAGCGGCCGACGAGCGCGCTCGGCATGCGAATCGCCATGCTGCTCGCGCGCTGGAAGTGCTGCACATCGCAGAACGACTGGGCGCCTACACCCGGCCCACCAACGTGGGCGAACTACGAGACGATCCGGATTTCGCGCCCTTGCGGGCCCGCGCCGAGTTCCAGCGCTACCTGCGTTCGCTGCCGACTCCGCCAGGTACCTGATTGCTCGACCATTATTCAACTTTGGCGATTATTCGTGTCCATTCAGGCAACGGATAGCAGGTAAAGTGGGTGTGCCAATGGTGTGTAGACTCGGCCCCGGATCACGAGACTGCCGATGCGCCGCAAGCTATCCCGGACGGATGTTCGTTGCTCGAAGCAACGTGGGCTCGCCTGGTTTCGCCCCAACGTGGAATGCCTTGAGGACCGCCTGGCGCTAGCAGTCTACACGGTGATCAACGTCCTGGATGAGGGCCCCGGCTCGCTGCGCCAGGCGATCCTGAACGCCAACGACAATCCAGGCGCGGATGAGATCAGCTTCAATATCCCCGGGGGTGGGGTAAAGACGATTCGGCCACTGACCGCGTTACCGGCGATCACCGATTCCCTGCTCATCAATGGTTACTCTCAGCCGGGTTCGTCGGCCAACAACAACGCCCTGAACCTGGGCAGTGGCGCCCTGGGTAGTAACGCGGTGCTGAACATCGAGCTGGACGGTAGTGCCATCGCGGCAGGGAGCTTTCCAGATGGTCTGTTCCTCGGGGAAGGGGCGGCTAACTCCGAGGTGCGCGGCCTGGTCATCAATCGTTTCGAGCGAGGCATTCGCATCTTCGCCGATGGCGTCATCGTCGCAGGGTGCTTTATCGGAACAAACGCGACCGGTACATCAGCGTTGGGCAACAATACAGGCATCACCATCAGCAGCGACTACGCCGAGGGGGTGAGGATCGGGGGCCAAGCACCGGCTGATCGCAATGTGATCGCCGGGAACAGTGGCAGGGGTATCTTCGCAGGTGGCACGGGCCACATTATTCAGGGCAACTTCATTGGCACGGACGTGAGCGGCACCCTCGACCTGGGGAACGGCGACAACGGGCTATACGTGACTCGAAGCACCAGTACCGGTGTCATTGGAAACCTCGTGTCTGGCAATAGCCGAGAAGGTGTATTGACGACCTTCGCGCAAGATGTCCGTATCGAGAACAACTTCATTGGCACCGATCGCACAGGTTCCATCGCCATCCCCAATCAGGGCTTTGGAGGGGTGGTCATCCGTGGCGACGACAACCCGCCCTCCTGGGTTACTTTCTCCTCGGCCCAGATCATCGGCAACGTCATCTCCGGCAACACCGGGTACGGCATCCATGCCTTTCAAAATGTGGGCACCACGGCTAGGCCACATCAACTGACCATCTCCGCAAATCGAATTGGCGTGGCAGATGACAATGTAACATCGCTGGGAAATAGTAGCATCGGCATCTATGCCAGTTCCCCGTTCATTGACCAGGCCACTCTCGACATCAGCGACAACCACATTGCCAACAATGCTTTTGGAGGAATCTATCTCACGACGGCGCAACCCTCTGCCCGGATTCAGCGCAATCTGCTTTACAGCAACGGCACCGCCGTCAACCTCGACATAGGCACCCAGGGGGCGGGTGGTTCGGGCATCTGGCCGGCCCCGAGCATCACAGCGGCCTCGATCAATGGCACCAGTCTGAACTTCACCGGCACACTCGCAGGCAGCCCGAACACGTTCTACACGATCGACTTCTTTGCCAGCCCAACCCAGTTGATGAGTGGTCAGCGGACAGCCCGTGCCTACATCGCATCGTTCGGCATCACCACAAACGCCGTGGGCCAGGCCACTTTGTCAAGTAGCTTGCCTGGCGGTCTGCAGCTGGTTGGTCAGTATCTGACAACCACGGCCACCGCGGCTGGTACCTCGGAGTTATCGGCACCTGTCGTGATCACGTCGGCCACTGGGTCCCCCGTCGTCTACACGGTTACCAACACCCTTGACAGTGGCGCTGGTTCGTTACGACAGGCCATCCTCGACGCCAACGCCAACGCTGGGGCCGATCTCATCCGCTTCAACATCGCTAGTAGTGGGGTGAAAACCATTCGTCCGCTCACCGCCTTACCTAGCATCACAGGCCCGGTAAGTATCGATGGGTATACCCAGCCAGGGTCGAACCCGAACACCAATCCTCTTGCTCTCGGTTCGGGCGCGCGTGGCAGCAATGCCGTCATCCGTATCGAGATCGATGGGAGTTTGCAGACTTCGGGCTCAGGGATACTCTCCCTTTCCTCTGGTTCCGATGCCTCGGTGATTCGTGGCCTGGCAATCAACCGCTCGCGCGGGTATGGCATTCGCATCTTCTCTGACAGCGCGGTGATCGAGGGCAACTTCATCGGCACCGACCCAACCGGGATGATTGCTCGACCCAACGTAGGAGATGGGGTGGTGGTGCCTGATGCCGAGCTGGCAACCGCTGCCAGCGCCCGCATCGGGGGCACGTCCCCTGCCAATCGAAATGTCATCTCAGCAAGCAACAATGGAATATCTGGATACGGCAGCAATCATCAGATCTATGGCAACCTGATCGGCACCGATGCCAGCGGCACAGTGGATCTTGGCAACTCGCTATCTGGGGTCACCCTGCAACTCGGCTCCAATTTGTTGATCGGCCTAGGTGGAGTGGGCAATCTGATTTCAGGAAACGATGAGACGGGATTGAGCCTGGAGATGGTGCAGAATGCCTTCGTGCGCGGCAACTTGATTGGCACTGACATCACCGGCACCTTGGCTCTGGGCAACCTCCATGGAGTGGGATTCTACGCGGACACCAGTATTGACTGGTCAATCGGCACCTCGGCCACCATCGGCGGCCCCAGCTCCTACGACCGGAATATCATCTCCGGCAACCTACAACACGGTATCACTCTGGGTGGAGGGGGTGCTGCGCGCAGCCCCCTGGTTGTGCAGAACAACTGGATTGGTCGAGGTTTCTCTCCACTCCCCCTTGGTAATGGCAGCCATGGTGTCTTCTTCGATGGCTCGGCCGTTCCCAGCACCTCGATTGATGCCTCCTTCACGAACAACGAGATAGCGAATAATGGTTCTGCAGGTATCCGATTGGCCACACTCGGAACATCTACATTCACGACCCAAAATAACTCGATCTTCAACAACGGTGGGCTAGGCATCGACGTGGGAACTGCTGGCCCCACTCTCACCAGCGTTCCCACACTAAGCCTGGCCACCTTTGACGCTAGCAGCATCACGATCAACGGCTCCTTGCAGGGTGTTCCGAACACCACCTACGAGATCGAGTTTTTTGCAAGTACCAATGTCGACGCCTCGGGCTACGGTGAGGGACGATGGCCTCTTGGTCGCCAGAGTGTAACTACCAACGCCAGCGGTTCTGTCTCCTTCGCCGTGACCATGTCTCTGCCACCATGGGTTCTGGGGCCGGTTTATAATATCTCGGCAACATCGCTGATCTCGGGGGGGGTAGTTTCAGAGTTCGCTCAGACCATTACAGCCATCCCGGCCAGCGAAAATGCGACTACCACGAGCACACAACTACGCGATGGAGTGAACGCGCTGTTTGGCTCGCTACCCGACTGGGGCCAGTCGTTCAACGTGGGCTTCCAGCTCCCCGTCGTGTCCAGCGCCCTGAACAGCCTGTTCGCGGCGCAGCAGGCGATCACCCAGCATGTGCAGGCATTCGCCGTCAACGTCACTGGGTACTACGCGCAGCTCCGCAGTCAACTCGAAGCCATCCCTGGGATCACCGTTCGGCACTGCTCAGCTGAGCAAGGCATCGAACTGGTCTATGCTCGCAACCTGGATCTCAACCTGCAAGCCTCCGGAAACACCTACAACGATGCCACGCCGGAGGTACTTCGCTCGCTGGCCCAGAGCTTGAGCCTCGATGGCAACTTTACCCTGTCGGCCGATCTTTCCTTCTCCCTGGCGTTCGGCGTCGATGACAGTGGCTTCTACCTGCTGCCCGAGAGTGAACTAACGCTGCAGGTGACGGGCAACGGCTCGATCACCGGCAACGGCAATATCACCAGCGATACGGGCACTGTCATGGGTTCGGGCAGCGCCAACTTGAGCGTCACGCTGTCGCCCAGTGAGGCGACGGCCAAGTACCGCACCAGTAGCTTTGCCTCGGCGGCCTCGTGGCTGCAGGCGTCGGCCAGCGGCACGGCAGGTCTTGATCTCGCCGTCGATCTTGGCCGGTTCGATTTCGCCTGGTCGGGCGACTGGAACGTCACCACGACCAGTCAGGTCAACGTCACCCTGGACACCCCCAAGCTCGACGCCACGTTCGCTCTGCCCGGATTGAGGAGTGCTAGCGGCAGCGATGCCCTTTTCACCCTGCAGGGTAGCTACGTCAGCAACCTGTGGACGCTGAACGGCAGTGGGACCGACTACCGGCTAGCCGGCTTCACCGTAGATACCCTGCAACTGTCGGTGCAGACCAGCCCCAGCACCTTCAACCTGACCGGTAACCTGGCAATCTCCACTGCACTCGCGGATGAAGAACCGCTGGAGTTCACGGCCACTGTTACCATGTCGGATCGCGATCATCTGCAAATTGATGCGATCCTGACCATCGACGCCTACCTCGGCAGCAATCCACTGCTGCTATGGATCGACAACGGTGAATTCACCTTCGACTTCGACGCCAACCTGGAGACTGGCGATTTCACCGGCAAGGTCGATATGATCGCCACACAGGCGGTGTTCTTGCCCAGGGAACGCCGGACGGACGGAGGCACCCCCGATGGGCCGTTGACCCTCACCGGGGTGAGTGGTTCGCTCAATTCCGCCGGCACGCTGCACCTGGTCATCGACACCATCGTGGGTGAACTGGACGAAGGAAGCAACGCGGTTCGCCTGATCGCCAGCGATGCTGTCCTTGACCTGGGACCGGATCAGCCGAACGTCGATGAGGAGATCTTCCATATCACCGAGCTGGCGTTGCAGTTCCCTTTCCTTGGTCGAGAGTTGACCCTGACCGGAACCGATCTGCGCTATACACGCGGTGAAGGCCTCACCGTTGATTCGCTGCGTGTCGAGGCCGAGCAAGATCTGATCGCGGTGGGCGGGCTGGTGCCGTTCAGCATCACCTCGCTGGAGGTCAACGGGAACAACAACGAGCCGATCCAGGTCGATTCGTTCGCGGTCACCGTGGTCGGTACCATCGACCTTTCGATCTTCGATGCCCTGCCAGGTACTCCCATTTTCCGCATCGGCGAACAGGAGATTGCTGGGCCAGCGCAGCCGGTGAACCTCACCGTACAGGTGGTGGATGGTCGGGCGTCGCTGCAGCGCACCGGGCCCATCACCGTGGGGTTCGCGGATCTGGCCATCGGTCCGCTGATCGCCGGTGCGACGCTGACGCTGGGTCAGATCGTGAATGGCCAGCTCGACACCAGTCATCAAGCGTTTACGCTCGATCTCGAATCGTCCGGGGTGAACCTGGAATTCGACGTGGAGATCGTGACCAGTAACGGCCGCACCACGCTGAGTGCCGCGGGCACGGTCACCTTCCCCGAGATAGCGCCAGAAGGCATGCCGTTCATTTTCACCAACATGCAACTATCGGCTGATCTGGATCTGGTGCTGAACTCCAGCCTGCAAGTGGTGGGAACGCCCTCGCTGACCTTCACCAGCGGATTGATCGGGAAGACCACCCTGGAGGTGAACGACTGGGTTCACTTCGAGGCCAGGCAGACACGATTCAACTTCCAGGCAGGGCCTGAAGATGTCTTCGTCACGTTCGGCGAATTGTCGCTGGAGTTCGACGAGGGGTTTGAGTTGCTCGACGGCTGGGGCGGCGAAGCAGGCGGGTTCGGGGTTACCACCGCGGGCGAACTTGTGCTATTCGACAACGCCTTCGCCAGGGTCAGGGTTCCCGACTTTGACGATCTACAATGGCCTGCATGGCTACCGCTGCGGTTCGACAAGCTCGGGTTCAAGTTCGGGGATCAGTCGGTTCTTGGTAACCGGGATGACTTTCTGGGTGCACCCGATCCGCTCGAGCTACCTCAGGCCATACTCAGCGAGCTGCGCGATTTCTCGATCATCGTCTCGGGTGGTTTTGTAAGCAACGGGCTGTGGCCGATTGACGCCAGCGTGGAAGACCTGGAGATCAACTTGCCACGGTTGATCGATTATGCGCGTGGAGTGCCAGGGACGCCGATCCCATTCCGGCTGCCCAGCGGAAGCATCGGAGTGGGGCCGTTCGAGTTGGGCAAGGAGTTTTCAGTCGAGGGCAGTCTGAGATTCGGGACGGTGACGCATCAGGGACGCGAAGAACTCTACGTCATTGTCGTGGGCGGTTTCCAGTACAAGGAAATCGGTGCGGACATCACGCTGGCGATTTCCAGCGTGGGGCCGGTCGTGGCGGCGGTGCAGGTGCCGCTCGCCTTTCCGCTGGGGCCAACCGGTTTTCTGCTCAGTGGGGCTCGCGGCGCGATCATCTTTGGGCAGGAAATCCCCGATGTGGACGAGCCGACCGAGTTGATCGATCCGAAGAACGATGAACGGTTCGCCAACCCGTTCGACCAGATGCAGGGCAACCTGGATGGCTTCGTGCGCGGCCTGGTGCTCGAGGCGATGGTGGACGGGAAGTTTACCTGGGAAGACACCTTCACGCTGCTACTGTCCGGCAGCTTCACCCATGCGGCCGCCGTGGGCATGGTGTCCGGCGATCTGACGTTGGGGACCAACGTCGCGTGGTCCACCTCGACGACCGCCTCGGCAGGACTCAAGATGCTGGGGTTCGGCAATGTGGCGGCGGCGGGCATCCCTCTCGGTGAGGTGCGAGCGGTACTGGATTTCACCCGTCCGCTGGAGCCGGACCTCGACTTCGCCTTCAGCACCACGACGTCGAGCAACCCGCTCTCGTACCTGCTGCCGGCCAATGCATCGTTTGTGGTGGGGGTGGATACGAAGGGACTGGTGCCCGGTCTGTTGATGGGTCTGCGGACGTTTGTGCAGCGGGTGAGCCAGGGAACGCTGACAGTCGCTGAGCAGTTCTTCAGTGCAGCACTGGACCGCGTGGCTGATCTGGTGCGTCAGCAGTCGACGGGTCGGTTGATCGAGGTGCTGTATCCTACTGGTAAGGCGTTGCTGGATGAGGTGGAGTTTCGATCGAACTTCCGGAGTCGGTTACTGTCGACCATCTCGGAAAGCTTCGCGGCGCTGAACGCCAACGAGACCCAACTACTTCGCCTGGCGCGGATGGGGCAGGAGCTGATACAGAAGCTACTCGACGAGTTTCACCGCGAGATGCCCGCACAGCCCGAGCAGTTCTTTGCCGGGCTAACCAGCGAGTTCGGTGACACGGTGCGCGATCTGCTTCGGGATGGCGAGCGGGCAGTTCTGGCGTTCGCGGAGATAACCCGGGACGGTCTGCGACAGGCGGCAGGGGCCGCAGTGGACCAGTTCGATCCGGCAGTGATCATAAGCGGGGCGATCCGGCCGCAGCTCTTTGGCATTCCTCTGGGCCAACCGACGGCGGCCGCCGACCTGCGCTTCAGCAAGGCCGGCCTGTTCGTGAGCTTCGAGGTGGATGCCTCCCGGCTCACGCTCCTGCCCAGCCTGAACACTGCCGCTCTGCTGGTGCCGCTGCCATATTCCAACCGCACACGCTTCGATATGCAGTTCCCGCTCGGCAACACATTCCGCGAACTGGCTCAGGGAAATCTCCCAGAACTCCGGGCAGACAGCAGCAACTGGATCGTTGGGATGAGCATGACCAACTCGACGCTGCTGGGCTTCGACACCCAGCTATCCGGTCTGCTCTTCCCGCGCTACAACCGAAATCTTCTCCTCCAACGCGTGCAGATCGTGGACACCAACGGCGATGGTGTGCGCGATGGAAATTACGATCCGACCAAGCTGCAGGTGCCCAACAATCAGTTCTTCCAGCGGCTGGTGGATAATGGTGGCTTCCTTCTCGATGGAGCGCTCCGGCTACCGCGGTTGCTCACCGATCCCTTCGAGTTGATCGAGTCACTGGATGGCTTCCTGCCCGACCCGGCCAAGAATCCGCTGGGCTTCTTCGAGGCGCTCACTCGCTTACCTGATGCCCTGGGCCAGCTTGATGAGGTCGGGCAACTCCAGCTGTTCATCCCGGATCTCTTCCAGCCAGGTTTGCAAGGCGCGGGTCTGACCAACCGGATCAACTCGGCATACCTGGAGGGGTTCCTGAATGGCAAGTTGATGGGACTCACGGTAGGCCAGGGACGCATCTCGGCCGACACCCGTCAGTTCAAGTTGACCGGCCGCGTAGATGCTCTGGGACTCAACGCCGAGTTCCGTGTCGATCGCCGCAACAACGGCCTGTTCCCACGGCTGATGACGGAGGTGGGCCTCAATTCGATGCAGATGCGGGAGCTACTGGTGAAGCTGGGCCTGCCATCGACGTTGCTCACCGAAGTGGTATCCTCCAGCAGCAGGCTTCGCGTCTTTTCGCCGGGATTTGACACCAGTGCCAGCGCCGAGGCGTTGAAGAAGACGGGCGGCATCCAGTTCTCCGGCCAACTCGCCATAAAGGATCTGTCCCCACGGACCACCTTTAACTTCCAGGTCACTCCGCCTACGGCTGGCCTGATTCCCGACTTCACTGGCACTGCTAGTGTCGCCGGACTGTCACTACCTGGGCTGCCCAGCAGCGGCTACGTCACTGGCAAGGGGTTCTCGCTGGCCCTTCGAAAGGTGGGCAGCACCGTGTCGGCGGATCTGGTCGGAACCATCGCCCTGTTCGGCAAGGATTTCCGCGCTCGCGGCAGCTTGATTCTTGCCAGCGATGGCTGGGCCGGCACGCTGGCTATCACTACCCTGGACGGAATAGAGACCACCCTGGGCAATGGATTCACGCTCCGTGGCGAGGTGGTGCTGGGGATCAACACTCGGTCGAGCCCGGTGAATCTGAACATCGGGGGACAGACAGTCTCGATGGCTCGGGGATCCAGGTTCTTCGTCGATGGGCTGCTCTCCCTGCAAGGCTTTTTGCTCGAGGGCCAATTCGACTTCTCGGCCACCTCCACAGCAGTGACCCTCTTCGCCAATGCCCGAATGGAAACGCGCGAGTTCGGTAGTTTCACTGCGATGGGCAGTCTGGTCCGCAATAGCACTGGATTACTCGGGTTCCTCGACCTGACACCCGACCGCCTGGGAAATCCGCTGTGGGAAGTGGATGGCACCTTCCGCCTGGAGGTCAATACCACGACCGCCCTCGCCCCGGTGGTCCGCGGTGTAACCGTTGAAAAGGGCATCGCCATTCAGGTCAACAATCTGAACCTGCGTTTGAAGCCACTGGGGGACATGTTCCGCCTGACCGGCACGGGGCGTATCGCCTACGAGGCTGGCGGAACAGGCCCATCGGACGACCTGTTCGTGCTCGAGGTGCCCAAAGATTCACCGCTGAAGCTGGAGCTATTCAAGAACAGCGGCATCCCTGGTTTCCCCGGGTTCACGGCTCGCTTCCATGGGACCGTGCGTTCGGACGGATTCATCAATTTGACCGCCGGGCTCGATGTCGACGTCCAGCTAGGCGATCTTGGGTTGGATGGCAGTGCCGATTTCACACTGCGTCGGGAGCTAAATGGCAACATTCGGTTTGGAACGAACTTTGAGGTGTCTGCCACCTGGAAGGGCAAAAAGGCGGCAAGCGCCAGCGTAGGACTCAGCCCCGAAGGGCTGCTTTCCGCGCGAGTGCGTGTCGATACGCCGATTTTTGACGCGAAAGCCGCGGTGTTCTTCAACCTGAACAATGGCACGTGGTCGTTCGAGGAGGCACAGGTTCGGCCTCCCGCGCTGCCGGCGCCGCCGCACATCGCCCGGGTGAACGTGTCGGCACTAGCCGTCGGTGGCACCCAGCGGCGCTTTAGCGAGAATGGGCAAGAGGTGCTGGAGATCACGTTGCCTGAGGGTAGCGCTGTGAGCAGTCCCGCCAGTGTGATTCTCTACCTAAACCTACGCGGCAATCTGGCCAGTACCGACCAGGTGGAGATTGCCCTGGCCACACCTCACCTCACGAGCGACATTATCCGACTGGAGCGCGCCCGGGCGATACGCGATCTGGACTTCACCACCTCGGGTGAAATCATCCGACTGGATAACCGTCTGGCGGCATTGAAGAGCCGGGCCTTTACCCTGGTGTCGGACCGCGACTTCGAGTTGACCGAGACATTTGATATCGAGCTTTCCGTGGCTGATGCAGCGGGAGTAGCTGAAGAGAACGTGGTCATTGAGGTGCCCCGAGTGCGGGTGCGGATTGTAAACGACGACGTGGCCCAACCGGCAAACGCCCTGGCGTTTTACAGCTTCAACACCTTAACGTCGCCGGTCTTCAACGCCAGTCAGATTGCCTCGGTGTCGGAACTCATCCACAATCGGCGAAACGTTACGTTGGGCGGATTGCCGGACGCCAAAGGCAAGGTGACGGGTGCGCGGGGATCGGACCAGTGGGTCGCCGACAGCAAGGGCGCGCCGTACTTCCACTTCACGCTGAATCTCAAGGCAGTGCCGAATACTCCCTATTTTGCTTTGCCGGACATCACCGGGTTGAGCTTCTGGAGCCAGGGCTCGACTGGCATGGAGCGCTGGGAGCTACGTTGGAGCGAAGATGGATTTGCCTCGGTGCTGGCCAGTGACGACATTCCCTTCTGGTTGACGCGCGAACATACCACGATCTCTCGTCCTGGCCGCATCACCACCAGTTCGTCGGTCACTTTCCGACTGGTCGGCATCGGCACGGCTTCACCGGGGATTGGCCTGACCTGGTGGATCGACAATGTGGCTCTGCTGGGTGCGCCGCTACCAGACACGCTGGAAAGTGGGGGCAGCGGGGATGACACCGTGGGTAAGACCATCGCCAGCGCCACACCGCTGGGACCAGTGGGACCAACGCAACTCTTCTTCGATGAATCGGTCCAGACTTCGCAGGATGTGGATCTCTACGCGGTGACGGTGGGTGCCAATCAGCGGGTGACGTTTGATATCGACACGCCGACCAACAGCAACAAGAGTGTCAACGCGCACCTCAGGCTGTTTGATGCGACCGGGAAGATACTGGCCAACAACAATTATCGCCTGGCGCCAGGAGACGCCGTGCCAGCGGGCATGCTCTCGCGCGGCGAGGGCGGAAGGAATGGGTTCGACCCCTACCTGGAGTACACCTTCCCGACGGCGGGCACCTACTACCTGGGCGTCTCCAACGGGTACCACACGACATATAACGTGGTCACGGGTGCGGCGGGAACGGTTAGCAGTACGAGTGGTTTGACGGGAACCTATCGCCTGGTGGTGACCGACTTCAGTCGCCATGACGATCTGCTTGGTAGCAAGTTTGAGGTGGCCACCACCGCGCAGACGCACTTCGGTGATACCATTCAGGTGCGCTCACAGATTCGTAACGCGGGCGCAAAGAACAGCCCAGGGTTCGGGGTGCGCTGGTATCTTTCGCGCGACCAGGTCTTCTCGGCGAATGATGATATTCCCCTGGTTCGCACAGTTGGAGGGGGTTTCCAGCACAATCACGTCTCCATCCCGGCCAATAGCCTGGGGGCGGAGTTCACGACGACGCTACGGCTTCCCGCGCGGGCAGACCTGCCGAACACCTGGTACGGGCCAGGGTATTACCTTTTGCAAGTGATCGACCAGGCTAACGTGGTCGCTGAGGTTAATGAGAGTAACAACAGCGGCCTGGGATTTACCCGAGATACCGCGCCAGTGGTGGTTACGGGCAGCGACCTCAATGGACGACTGCGAGCAAATTTCTCGCCGAGCAGGGATTGGATTGACGTGTCGCTTACTCGCCAGAATGGCCAGCCAATCCAGTTCGATCGGATGACCTGGCTGGTGATCCACGGGCGGGCCGATGACTCTGGAGTAAACGAGGCAGAAGAAAGCAGCTTCGAGAAGTTGGCTGCGGTCCTCTCAGCCCGTCGTCCGAACGATCAGGTGCTGTTGCTCGACTGGTCGGAGGGATCGAAGGATAACCATCCGTCTGATATTGGCCTCGACGGCGCGGGCTGGATTCCCTTTGTCGGCACCTGGGTTAAGGAGGTGCTGAAACAGCTGGGGATCGAGTCGAGCCAACTCGGACTGATCGGCCACAGCTGGGGTTCGTACGTCGCCTATGAGATCGCCAAACAGGTGGACGGGAAAAGTGAGCGGATTGTCGCGCTGGATCCGGCCACGGCGGCCATGCCCGATCGGTATCCGTTCTGGGAGGTGGATTTCGGCAAGGAATCGGCTCATGCCTGGGCTTTCTATGGGGATGGGTTGTATGGGTCTGGCTTGTTGGCCAGTACGGCGGATGCGGCGTTCAAGTTCGACTACGAGCGTGACCTGGATGACTGGGACCGCCCCGACGATGACTGGCTACATCGGCACGCCGCGCCGATTCATACTTTCATCACCTTGCTGGAGAACCTGGGCACCAGTTCTCGGGTGCGGCACTTTAACCTGGACCGGTTGCTCGGTTCGCCTTCTGACAACCCCTGGAAGCTCGACAAGTACATCGGGACCCTCGTACCGTTGGTGTGGAGCAATCCATTCGAGGGAGTATTCGTTCTCAAGGATCTCGACCGCGACAACATGTTCGGCGAAACCCTGGATGAGATCCGCCTGATCCGCTTCGTTCAGACCTCGAACAACAAGGAACTGCGCCTCTAGCAGATGGCTCATTGCCTGCGCGAACGGAGAAGTGGGTGCAACTCGCTTCTCCGCCTGGGTGCAGCTATACTGAGGCTCACAACCAAACCCGGTGGTGAGTTAACGCCCCAAGCGAGGTATAGCCATGCATGGTCGGATGATTGGATACGGGATCGTCTTGTTAGTGCTGACGCTGGTGCCGATTGCGGAGGGTCGCGAACGCTGGTCGGAGAAACAGGCGGCGGCGTGGGGCAAGAAGATTCCCTGGCTGGTTGGGGCGAACTACACGCCCGCCACGGCGATCAACCAGCTTGAGATGTGGCAGGCCGACACGTTTGACCCCAAGCAGATCGACCGAGAGCTGGGCTGGGCAGCATCGCTGGGTTTCAACTCCATGCGCGTGTTTCTGCATCATCTACTCTGGGAGCAGGACTCTCAGGGGTTGCTCGACCGCATGGAGCAGTTCCTGAAGATTGCCGAGCGGCACAAGATCGGCGTCATGTTCGTGCTGTTCGATAGCTGCTGGGATCCGAACCCGAAGCTGGGCAAGCAGCGTGCGCCGAGCAAGGGAGTTCACAACTCTGGCTGGGTGCAGAGCCCCGGCTCAGCGGATCTTCAGGACGAGAAGCGTCACAAGCTTCTGCAGAAATATGTCGAGGGAGTGATCGGACGGTTCAAGGACGACCCCCGCGTGCAGGTGTGGGATGTATGGAACGAGCCGGACAACACCAACGACAAGAGTTACGGCAAGGACCACCTGAAGCAGGAACTCCCGAATAAACACGCACTCACGCTGCGGCTGCTGAAGCTGGCGATGGGTTGGGCACGGGCGGCAAATCCGAGCCAGCCGATCACCTCGGGCGTGTGGCTATCTGGCCACAAGGCGCATCCGAAACAGCTGAATCCGTTTGAGGTGGTGCAGATCACCGAATCCGACATCATCACCTTCCACGCCTACGATCCGCTCCCGGGAGTCAAGGCGTGGCTGGCGCATCTGAAGATGTACGATCGGCCTATCCTGTGTACGGAGTTCATGGCACGTCCCAACGGCAGCCGGTTCGACCCGATCCTGGGCTACCTGAAAGAGCAGAAGGTGGGCGCGTACTGCTGGGGTTTCGTGGCAGGCAAGACGAACACCATCTTTGCCTGGGACACCTGGCAGCGGCCCGAGAAGGCCGCGGAGCCAAAGGTGTGGTTCCACGATATTCTGCGTAAGGATGGCACGGCTTTCGCTGAGGCGGAAGTCGCCTATATCCGGCGCATCACTGGAGCGAAGCAGAGTGCGCCCGAGGCTCCGCGATAAGGCCAGGGCAACCTCAGGACCGCGTTACAGCGTGGAGAGTAGTTCCTTCACCTTTTGTTCGATCAGGTCACGCACTGCCCGATACTGGTCTGGCGGCAGGTCTCTGGGATCGGGGATCTGCCATTCCTCGCGCCGCCTGGCCAGGATCAGAGGGCAGGCATCGCCACAACCCATGGTGACGGCCACGTCGATCTCCTGGCCGTTGAAGGCGTCCAGCGATTTGGAGCCATGCCCGGACAAATCGTAGCCGACTTCTTTCATAAACTCGATGGCGCGGGGGTTGATTCGTCCCGAGGGGCGCGAGCCCGCACTGCTCGCCTCGACCCGGTCACCACCGTGGATGCGGGCAAAGGCCTCAGCCATCTGGCTACGGTTAGCGTTCTCGACGCACACGAAAAGGACAGTCGGCTTGCGACTCATGGTGTCTCCTGACGAACCTGTACCATCCCCAAGGTGTGTTCTCTCATCAGACGACATGCCAGACGTGGTGCAAGGTCAGGTAGAGGCCGATGACGAGGATGGCCAGGCCGGTTCCCTTGCGGACCCACCATTCGGCCTGAGTGAGGCGCTGGAAGGCCGCACCCAGCCAGCCAGTACCCATGGCGAGCAGGGCGGCGCATGCGATGACAGGAAGCGCGGTGCCCAGGCCATACACCGCGGGCACTACCAGAGTTGATTCGACGCGCACGGCCAGGGGGAGAAGACTGCCGAAGTATAGCGCGGCAGAGACCGGGCAGAAGCTCAGGGCAAACACAGCGCCGAGCAGAGCCGCCCCCCACAACCCAAGCCGGTCTACCCGGTCGCGCAGGGCGTCGCTGATGCCGGCCCCGGGAAGGCCCACCGAGAGCATGCCAAGAAGAATCATGCCGACCAGAACCAGTAGCGGGCCGAGGAATTTGTTCAGATGGCCCTGGAGCCACAACGAGACTCCCGGAGCCGAAAGGGTAGAGGCCACCAGTAGCGCGGCCAGGATGACATACACCAGCACCCGCCCGAGGGTGTACAGCAAACCTGCAAGGATCACACGGCGTGGTGCGGTGGCATCTCGACCGACGTAGGAGACGGCGGCCAGGTTCGTGGCCAGCGGGCAGGGGCTGATCGAGGTGAGCACACCGAGCCAGAAAGCAGCACCCCAGGCCAGGATGGGTGTCATGGCTTCACCTCCCGAAAGGTGGCGAGTTCGGCTCGCACGTAGTCGATGGAACCGGAGCGCTCCTCGTTCAACTCCCAGACACGTTCCAGGTTCTTCCAGGCAACGGCCTCGCCGTCGCGGTAGCGCACCAGGACGACGGAGGGGCACAATAGCTTGAATTTGGTCGCGAAGTGGCGGTGGACCGGGTCCTCGTAGTTCACCACATGCCAGTCGAGGATTCCGGCCTGAATCTCAGGAGCCACTGCCTCGTGGGCGTGTTCCTCGATGGCACGGCAGGTGACGCAGCGGGTGTGGGTGTGAAAGTAGTACACAGCCAGCCGGTCGCCGATGAGCGGGGCTGGGGTGGACGATTCGCTCTCAGTCGGTGTGGTGCCGCGCAACCCGGCCACATCGGCAACCGCCACAGCTAAACTGACGGCGACAAAAGCTAGCAGGGTCATGGTGAGGGAGGTGCGGAGTACCATTGAATCATCCTCCTGCAGCCGGGCTGAGCAGGCGACCGATTTCCTCGGCAGTCAGCACCCGACCGCTGGCCTTGACCTGACCGTCGATGGCCAGGGCTGGCAGGCCCAGGGCGTGAAACGACAGCATTTCGACGATGTCCGTCACCTTCACCACCTGGAATTCCGTACCAGTCTGTTTCACGGCCTGGCAAGCGTTCTCGTAGAGAGTGTGGCACCTGTTGCATCCCGTCCCCAGAATCTGAATCTTGCGCATGAGCGGCCTCCTTTCAGGAGGAAATGGCCTTCGGATCGCCCAGCAACTCCAGGAGGCGCTGGGGGCCCACGGGTGGCTCATCCTGCCAGGGAACCAGCACCACACGACGGGCCAGGTGCTCGACGACCTCACGAATGTAATTCGCTTCGTTGGCCTGGCGGGCGCGTAACACCGGGTCGCGGACGGGGAGAGGAGTCAGGCTTTGATTGATGATCCAGGCAAAGGGATGGATCTCCGCGCGGGCGAGGTCGTCCTGTAACTTCGCGGCCTCGTGCACGGGGGTCGCCTCGGGGAGAGTGATGAGCAAGACCTGCGTCCGGTTCGGATCACGCAGGCGGGGCAGCAGCAGTTCAACCTCGCGTGGCATGGCACTGGACTGCCGTATCACCTCACGGTGATAGGCCAACGCCGCGTCGAGCAGCAAGATGGTGTGCCCAGTCGGAGCGGTGTCGAGAACCACGAAGCCGTCTTGACCAGCATCCACCTCGCGGGCAAAGGCACGAAAGACGGCGATTTCCTCGGTGCAGGGCGAACGCAGATCTTCCTCCAGCAGTGCCTTGCCACTGGCATCCAGGCCCGCGCCGGCGGTTGTCATCACCTCGTGGGAGTACGAAGCCGTCACCGCGACAGGATCGATTCGACTGACGGTAAGCGTGGGGATATGGCCACCGACCGCGTCGGCCACGTGAGCAGCCGGGTCAGTGGTCGTCAGCCGAACAGAGAAGCCGCGGCTGGCAAGGGCGACGGCAATCGCTGCAGCCAACGTGGTTTTGCCCACCCCGCCCTTGCCCATGGTCAGGATCACCCCGCGTTCCTGGGCAGCGAGTTTGTCCACGAGATCGGCCAGAGATGGCAAATCGATCTCGGTAAGAGCTCCCTCGCAAGAGGTGCCCACCAGAGTGCCTGAGGCAAACCGGCGCAACACCTCGGCACCAAGCAGATTCTGGGGGGCGAGTGGAACCACTGTCCGAGGCAGTTCAGCAAGTCGAGGCGGGATGCGAGCCAGGGCGTCTGCGGCGCGACGAGCCAGGGCAGAGGCGATGGGGTCATCCGGGGTGGTCGTGGTAAAGACACCATTGATAACCAGGTGCTGATTCTTCACACCCAGGTCGGCCAGTTCGCCGCTGGTCCGGTCGGCCTCGCGCAGAGCGGCTTCTTCCGGGCGTGCAACCAGCATCAACGTGGTAGCCGCGGGGTTACCCAGGGTACGCACTGTATCTCGATAGAGTTGTTGCTGAGCTTGCAGCCCCGCCAGGGGACCCAGGCAGGAAGTACCTGTGGTGTTGTTGGTGAGGAAGCCATCCCAGGCGCTGGGCAGGGCCAGCAGGCGCAAGGTATGCCCCGTGGGTGCAGTGTCGAACAGGACGTGATCGAACCCCGCGGTGGCGGCGTCATCGCCGAGCAAGCGGGCGAACTCGTCGAAGGCAGCAATCTCGGTGGTGCAGGAGCCGGAGAACTGCTCCTCCATGCTAGCCAGGGCAGCGTCAGGCAGCAGACCGCGATAGGGGGCCACCATCTTCTCCCGATAGGCGCGAGCCGCTGCCTCGGGATCGATGTTCATACCCCAGAGCCCTGGTACTCCAGGTAGTGGCGTCGGTCGTTGTCCTAATCGGGTGCCGAATACCTCGTCGAGATTACTAGCGGGATCTGTGCTGACGAGCAGCACTTTTCGGCCTCGGTCGGCCAAAGCGACTGCGGAGGCACAGGCAACCGAGGTCTTGCCGACACCGCCCTTTCCGGTGAAGAACAGGTTCCGGGTGGGTGTGCGAAGAAACTCCATGATGCTCTCCTTTCAGGAGCAGCAGGAAGGCGCGGAGCAGGGTTCCTCGGGTTGCTCCAAGCGCTGGGCAGCTTCGAGGCGGAACCAGGAGGCCAGTGCCTCTCGGTCGGGGTAACGGGCCTGGCTGACAATCTGACCATTGACGCGTACAAGCGGCAGGCACCCCACCTGACCGACTTGCAACGCCTGCTTGACGTCGTCATGCATCAGAAACGCCGCCGGCTCGAAGGCCAGGTTGTAACGATGGACCTCAATCCCCTGGGATCTGAGCCAGTCCAGGTCGGCTGCGAAGTGGACAAGCACTGGGTCCACCTGCGGACCACAGATCCCCGTGGAACAGCACAGCGGGCGGTCAAATACTTCGAGGATGGACATGGCTCATGGACTCCAATCAGAGCCGGCGATTGATCAGGTTTCTGGCGCAGACGAAGGCTCGGCAGAGGAACTTCCGAGTGGCCCCTTCAATCCTAGCCAGATCGGGACGGCCAGGGCAGCACCGAGCGAAGGTGCGGCCAGGTAGATCCATAGCATGGCCAAGTTGCCGCTCACCATGGCGGGCCCGAGCGAACGGGCGGGATTCATACTCGCGCCGCATACAGGGCCAGCAAAGAGCGCCTCCAGGGCGATCACAGCGCCAACGGCTACCCCAGCCATCATCCCCTTCTCTCGGGATCCCGTGCTCACAGCGAGGACCACCAGCATCAAGAAGAAGGTCAGCAACAGTTCCAGGACGAAGGAGCGCAAAGCAGGTCCGGAGGGGCGAGTCACGCCGAGTGTGGTTTCTTCGCCCCAAAACAACAGGAACAGGGCGAGACTGGCTAACAGCGCCCCAAGACACTGCCCAACCAGGTAGCCTCCGGAGCGACGAAGCGGGAAACGACCAGCCAGGACAAAGCCCAGGGTGACCGCAGGGTTCAGGTGGGCCCCAGAAAGATCGCCCAGGGCGTACACCAGGGCAAGTACCACCAGACCGAAAGTCAACGACACACCCACGTGGCCTACGGCCCCGGCATGCACCTCGTTGACCACAATAGCGCCGGTGCCGGCGAAGACCAACAAGAAGGTCCCCAGGAGTTCTGCTCCTATCTCTCTCATCGGTCAGCACCTTTGCCTGCATTCATGAGACACCCCAGGACAAAGATCAATGGGGAGGATTATCCCCGAGGACTGCACCAGCCAGACAAGGTAAGGCCACCATAGTCGATGGCTTTTCCCCAGATTCACACCTGGCCGGGTGGGCATGGGAACACTCTCTATTGTATCGTCCATCGTCGATTCACGATGGCATCTTCACGAAAAACAGCCCTTCACAGAGCAGCAATGAGCTCCTTGAGGCGGGCCATGCCGACGGGGTTGACACAGTAGCAAACCTTGGGACCGTCGATCTCTCCCTGGACGAGGCCCGATTCCTTGAGAATTTTGAGGTGCTGAGAAACGGTGGATTGGGCGAGGTTCATCTGATCGACCAGTTCGCCGCAAATGCAGGCCTGCCGGGCAATCAGAATGCGTAAGATGCGCACGCGAGCCGGGTGAGCGATAGCCCAGGAGAGCTTCGCCAGTTCCTCGTCGGCCGATCGACTTTCCGGGACCGGTCGAGCTGCCTGATCCTCTGCTGATATGCAGGGCCGAGAAGGCTTCACAATAACCCTCGTGAATTGTCCAACCACGACAATTCCTATCTACCAACGCTCGTGGAGTCAAGGCTACACGCGGATTACTCCTTCAGTCTTATCCTGGCAAGGGCTGGCCCCGGTCTGAGGTGTCGTGGCTGCCGACACGGTTCGGCCGATGCTTGCTATGGGGAGGAGAACAACTGCGATCAGTTGGACGAGATGACCTCGCCGCTGGCCCGTGTGCTCAGGGCCCGGAAGGTGGTCGGGTCAGTCGATTCGGTGATCAGGCGGCACGAGCCATCCATGTTCAGAAACTGTGTCCCCCCGGAGTGTGGGCCGATGAACCCGCCAGGGCTACCGGTCCGACTGGGAGCGCTGGAGCGGACGTGGACCAGCACGGCCGTGATCGCTGGTCGGAAGTTGAAGCTCGGCTGGGCCGAGTCATAGCGGGGCGACTCCGGGGCGTAGACCAGTTCTTGCCCCGGTACCACGCCCACCCAGCTGCTTCGCGTGTGTCGGCTCATCCGTTCGCCGACGCCAATTGTCTGACTGGTGCCGTCGGTGATGTCAGTCAGCCGGATGCGGCTGTTGCGGTGGAAGACGCCAGTGAACGGCTGCTCCTCGTAGGCCAGGGCACCAAGACAACCGACATAGCTGCACACCGCGGCGCGGGTGATAACAGTCGGCGTGTTGCCGGCGGCGGGGGGGGTGCCGGAATCGGTGATGTCGATCAGCCGGCCACCGTTGTCGCCGGGATCGACATAGGTTTTGACAATCGTCTCGCGGGCGGCCTGGTTGACGGGATCGGTGATGGGCAAGTCGAGCCGGATCTGACTGTACAGGTTCTGCTGCTCAATGAAGGGAAGGATGTAGGTGAAAAAGCTCCAGCCGGGGCCGCTCTCGGGAAGGGGGTCGTTCGAGCCACCCGACCAGGTGCCGGTCGGGGTCGAGACAAAGCCCGAGGGGAGGAACTGATGGGTGTCGTGGTAGGCGTGGAGGGCCAGACCGATCTGCTTCAGGTTGTTCAGGCTCTGCATGCGGGCGGCGGCAGCCCGCACCTTCTGGACGGCGGGCAGGAGCAGACCGATCAGGATGGCGATGATGGCGATCACCACCAACAGTTCGATCAGGGTAAATCCAGCACGTGCGCGCAGGCGCATGATGTTACCTCAAGGTGGGGTGAAAATGGTGGATTGCAGCCGCATTGCGCACGTGGGCAGGTGAAACGCCTGCTCCGGAAGCTGAGCGAACTGGCGGGACAGCGTCGCCTGGTGGCGTCACTGGTGATTCTGTTGTAGATCATGGCCTGAGCGGCGTCCAGAGAAATTGAGATTCAATCTCAACTCGAGACGCCGGGATCCGGTGAGGGCGGAGTGAAGAGGAAGTTAGCTTCCCGGTAGCCGATGATCCGGGTTCGATGTGATCACTTCACCTCATGACGAAGAACTACCCTCCAGGGCGAATCGATTCGCCTGCGAAATTGATCGCGGCGGCCTCCATTCGGGCCCAGTGTAGGGGCTGTTGGGAAGGATCAACACCCTCGCCTTTTTTCTGGGTCTTCGCGAAAGGATCGCTCGCTCGCGAAGTATAGCTCTGCGTGAGGCTCTCCCAGCGCAAGTGCAAACCTGGGGCAAGACGCTGAAACCGGACATACAGGGTGATTTTCTGTTGACATCGCGCGAGGGTGGTTTACAACTCAGTCTCTTCACAATCCGTACCACCCCTCGGTTCACGCCCAGGACAGTGATGGTGAGTCCGAATGCCACTGCATTCGGCTACCCATCATCCGAACTCATTGTGCGCGCTGTTCCGATCTGGGCCTCATCCGCAGCGACCTTTTACCCTGCAGGGGCTCCGTCCCTTGTGTCGCCATGAGATTCAGACATGCAAGACATCGTCATTGGCATTGATCTGGGCACCACATTCTCGGCGATGGCTCACGTTAACGAGATGGGCCAGGTGGAGATCATCCCCAACCGCGAAGGGGAGAACATCACGGCTTCGGCCGTCCTGATCGAGGACGGCAAGTTCCACGTCGGAACCAGCGCTCTCAATCAGGCAATCGCACGGCCCGAGGATGTCTGCCTTTGGATCAAGCGGCAGATGGGCTGCGACTACAAGTTCAAGGATCGCCACACCCCCGAAGAGATCTCCGCTGAGATCTTGCGCAAGCTGGTTGCGGATGCGTCGGAGCATCTGGGCCAACCGATCCGCCGGGCTGTCATCACGGTGCCAGCCTACTTCAACTCCATCCAGCGCGAGAAGACCCAGCATGCAGGCCAGTTGGCCGGGCTGACCGTCGAGGAACCGCTGGACGAGCCGGAAGCGGCAGCCATCTACTTTGGCATTTCGAATCTCAAGGAGGGCGAGCGCGTCCTGGTGTGCGACCTGGGCGGGGGCACCTACGATGCCACTGTTCTGGCCATGAAAAAGGGGGTCCTTCGCGCCGAGAAGACACGCGGCTCCCGGGAACTGGGCGGGCATGACTGGACCATCATGCTGGTCGGTCTCGTGGCGCCGCGCATCGCCGAACAAACCGGGCAGGACCCACGCCACGATCCAAATACCTGGCAGCGGCTGTACGATCTCTGCGAACAGGCAAAGCGGCGACTCTCGACGCCGAACCTCGAGAAAGTACAGCTTCCGTGGAGCCAGGGCGGGCAGGTACTTGACCTGACGGTCAGCCGGGAGGAATACGAGGCCCAGTGCGAACCACTCATGATGCAGGTCATCGACAAGACCTCGCAGGCGGTGGCTGACGCCGGGCTACAGATGAGCGATCTGACGCACGTCCTGATCGTCGGAGGTTCATCGCGACTGCCCTCGTTCCAGAAGGCGATTCAGGAGCTGACCGGTAAGACACCGCAGAAGACGAAGAACCCCGACGAGGCGGTCGCGCAGGGTGCTGCCCTGGTGGCTCGCGGGTATGCCTCGGGGAACGCCCGCAAGGGACAGGGACGCATCTCGCTGGTGACCGGCAGCGGATCCAGGCAGACGCGCATCACCATTCAGCGGACCAACGCCCACGCCCTGGGAACGCGAGTGGCCTCGAAGGGACCCAACGGCCTGGAGATCATCAGCGACACCCTGATCGCCGAGAACACCGATCTGCCGGCTCAGTTCACCCGGCAATATAGCCTGGAGCCGCGCACACCAACTTTTCAGGTGCCGGTCATCGAGTTGGATTCGCATGGGGAGACACAGGCGGAGATCGGCACCTTTCGCTTCAAGGCGCCGACGGGTCGCACGCAGGCTTCGCCCATCCGGGTCGAGTTCGCCATCGATGCCAACAAGACCGCCGTCGTGCGAGCCTACGATGCGCTGACCAGTGCGGAACTCCCTGGCGAGCGTACGAAGTACGAGGAGCCAAAAATCGTCGAGGTCGAGGTGAGCGGACAGGGTGGCCCCTCGACGGTGGTGCTGGCGGTGGATTGCTCGATCAGCATGTCGGGATCCAAGATTCAGGAAGCGCGCCAGGCAGCCAGGGAGATCGCTCGGAAGTACCTCGACCGCAACCCCCAGAACCTCCTGGCGATGGTGAACTTCGGGGGGCCCAGCGCCATCTACCCCGCCTCGGTGATGGTGCCGCCGACGCGTGATCTTGGTCGGTTGGAGCAGGCGGCCAACCAGTTACAACCCGACGGCGGCACGCCGATGGAAGCGGGGATGGAAAAGGTGCGCGAGATCCTCGAGCAGGCCCCCCACACTCGCGTCGCCATAGTGCTGACCGATGGCCAGCCCAACGATGCAGAGAAAACGCGGCAGCTGGCCCAGACGCTCCGGGCCGAGCGCATCCTGATTGGCACCATCCCCATCGGTAGCGATGCCGACCGAAACTTCCTCGGATCGATTGGCGATCTCGAAAGCAACTTGAAGGTCGATGACCAGGGTCGAGGCATGGCCGCTGCTGTGCTCGACATCCTCTCCAAAATCTAAAGGGAGCAGCCCGTCCCATGTCCGAGAGCATCCCCTCCGCTCCGCCAACGACGAACGTCGAGGGAGCGCCACTCGAAGTGATTCCCCTGGAAGTATTTTCCTCGGAGGATCCAGGCAACCAACCCATCGCCGAGACTGTGGCTCCACCAGCCGCTAGCGAGGCACCGGAAGCGCGAGACCTGTTCATCGAGCAACTACAGGCGCAGCTTCAACAGTTACAGACCCAGG
This sequence comes from Gemmataceae bacterium, assembly GCA_046350255.1. Classification (GTDB taxonomy): domain Bacteria; phylum Planctomycetota; class Planctomycetia; order Gemmatales; family Gemmataceae; genus CALDUY01. Next base: position 71,829 of record JAXMAV010000018.1, on the reverse strand, counting down.
TGGGCCGTGTCGAGCGTCTGGTCGAACACCTGACGGGCCATGAAGAAGAACGTGAGCAGGAGCGGCGCACGCGCGAAGCGCTGTTCGAGAAGCTCGACGCCTCGCGACCGCAGTATCAGTTTCAGCTACTGCGTCCGCTGGTGCAGCGTCTAGCGACGATGTTCGACCTCGTCAGCGACTGGGCCCGGCAACCACCGACCGACGCGGCCAGCTTTGCCACCTGCATGAACGTGCTGGAACGGCAGTTTCTCGATGTACTGGAGTTGCACGGCATCACCGCCATCGCGCCAGAGGTGGACGGGCCATTTGATCGCAGGTTTCATCATGTCGTGCAGACGCAACCCACTGGCGAGATGAGCCGCCACGAGCAGATCGCGACGTTGCTGCAGAACGGCTACCTCTTCTTCGGTCAGAACACGCAGAGTGGTTCGCTAATGCCGAGTGTCATCCGGCCGGCCCGCGTCGTCACATGGAAGTATGACGCCGCACTGCAAGCCCGGGAACCAATGAAGGAGGCGTCTCCGGGTGAAGCCCAGGGATAGCCGCCCCACGCGCCGCCACAAACCGAACACTCTGCCCTACTCATCGAACAACGAGGATATATACGATGTCAATTATCGGAATTGATCTGGGCACCACCTACTCCGTCGCCGCGACCATGGAAGATGGCCGTGTGATCGTCCTTTCCAATGTCGAGGGCAAGCAGACTACCCCCAGCGTGGTCTTCTTTCAGGACGACACACTGGATCGAGTGCTGGTAGGCGACTCGGCGATGTTCTCGGCGGGGACCGATCCTGCTCGAGCGGTTCGTGCGATCAAGCGGCACATGGGGACGAATTTTGTCAAGACAATCGGCGAGGGAAGTTTCACCCCCGAGCAGATCTCGAGCAAGATCCTCGAGAAGCTCAAGGCGGATGCCGGGCAATCGCTGAGCGAGCCGGTCACGCATGCGGTGATCACGGTGCCGGCTTATTTCCAGGACGCTGAACGCGAGGCGACCCGGGAAGCGGCCCGAATGGCCGGATTGCAGGTGCTGGCGCTACTGAATGAACCAGTGGCCGCTGCCATCGACTTCGCCCAGACGCGCGGCGAGGAGCTAGCGAACAAGACCGTCCTGGTCTACGACCTGGGCGGCGGCACCTTCGACGTGACCGTCATGCGGGTCACGCGCCATGGGGGACCGGGGGCTCCCCTTGCGTTCGACATCGTCGGCAAGGAAGGCTCGCGCGAGCTAGGTGGTCTCGACTGGGACAGTGCGCTGGCGCGCCATGTCGCCGCGGAGTTCGCCCAGGCACATCCAGGCAAGAATCCAGCCGACGATCCGGTTAGCTTCGACCAGTTGCTGCTGCACTGTCAGCAGGCCAAGGAATCGTTGAGCTTCAAGGAAGAAGACGGCACTGTCACCATCCTCGTCACTCACGACGGAGTCCAGCATCCGGTCACAGTGAGTCGCCGCAAGTTCGAGGAGATCACTCTGGACCTGCTGACGCAGACCTTTGACAAGGCCAGCGAACTGATTGCCGGTTTGCAGGGCAAGGGGATCACCTGGAGTTCGATTGACTTCATCCTTCTGGCTGGTGGTTCTACGAAGATGCCAGCCGTCTCTCGCACGCTGGAAAGCATCTCAGGAAAAAAGCCGGTCACCAACAAGGGAGTCGATTTCAACGTGGGGCGCGGGGCGGCTTACCTCGCCTTCTCCCCCGACGCCTGGACCTGTAGTGACGGTCTGAGTGCAGTGGAAATCGAAGAAACACGCCGGACCGGACCAAAGCGTGGCGGTATCGAGAAACCGCCCTCGGACATGGCGACTCACTCGGTCGGCATCTCTGTCTGGGATGCAGCAAAACAGAAGGATTACAACCACATCCTGATTCAGAAGGGGACCAAGCTGGGCACGCGCAGCAAGGAGGAGACGTACCAGACCCTCGACGACAACCAGCAGTTCGTGGACATCGTGATCCTCGATGGAGAAACCGAGGACATCGAGCAGGCCCGGGAACTGGGCAAGGTGCAGATCGGGCCTCTGCCTCCCATGCCGGCGGGGCAACCGGTGCGTGTCTGGCTGAGCTATAACGCGGATGGATTGATCACCGGGCAGGCAGTGCATGTTCCCTCGAGCAAGAACGCTGAAATCCAGGTTTCGATGAAACGGCGGGAAATCTGACGCGGACGGACGTAGGAGAAGGCGAAGGGGTGACGGGCTCTCGATCGTCGCCCCCGCTTCCAGTCAAAAGAGGATGCCGTGAAACATCTGGTGAACCATCCGTTTCCCTACTTCAACCTGCTGGTCACGCGGGACCCCCAGGCGATCAAGCAGCAGGTTGAGGCGAAGTACACGCTGACCAAGCGCTGGGAGAACCACACCACCGAGGGGGGCCAGTACAGGGAATTCACAGGGTTCGCACTCCTGCTGACCTCTCCGATCCCCGGCCAGAATGGCAAGTACAACGCGGACGTCACCAAGGTGGAAAAGATTGTCGTTGCCTGCCTGGAGGAGGTGGAAAAGCATCTGCTGGGGTTCGTCTGGCCCGACAACACTCTTCACAAGGATATCCCGGATCGCGTCGTGCAGTGGGCCAGGGATGTTCTCCGGATCGACCCAGCGTTGTCCCGACCGTTCATCGACGATGTCATTCGTCGGCGCAACATCCGCATCGTCATCGAGAAACCCAAGCGCCAACCTCGCCCGGTAACCAACCTGCGGGCCATCTGCCGTGACGGCGCCATCGAATTGCGCTGGGATCTGCCCTCGCAGGATTGCGACGAGGTGATCATCACGCGGAGCAACCGAGGGATGCCCCTGCTGTCGGATCGTGTCCACAAATTTCACGGAGTGAGCTGGACCGATCAGGATGTAGTGGCCGGCGAGACGTACTGCTATGGGCTGTTTTCCGTGGTCGAAAACACGCCCGGGGCCATGGAGAGCATCCGCATCGCGGCTAGGTCTCACGTCAAGGGTTTCCGGGCCTGGGCTGAGGGGCGCAAGACTGTGCTGGAATGGCTGCTCCCCGAGCATGTCGAGAACGTCGTCTTGCTGCGCAGTCCGCAGATGATGACCGGACTGGTGGATGAGCAGGGCCGATTGATCATTCCGCCGCAGGCGACCCAGCTAGTGGAGTTGGGCCCCGAGACGCGCTTCGAGGATACGCGCGTGCAGCTGGGGCAAACCTACTACTACGCTGTGGCCGCCCGCCATGGAGTCGATTGCTACTCGGTCAGCGAGATTCGCTCGGTCACGGTTAGTAAGGCGCCTTCGCCGCCGCAGAATCTTCGAGGAACATCGGCGCAGGAGGTCATCCATCTATCGTGGGAAGCCCCGGCCGGCGTCGATGGGCCACGCTTCCGGATTGAGCGGACGGAAACGGCCTCGCTCGGTTCCCCTGAAAGCAACGGCACCCGGCTACGGCCTCACGGCACCAGCTACGACGATCGCAACATCACAGCAGGGACGGCCTACTGGTACCACATCTGGACGATCCATGCCGATGGCCTTGAGTCGTTGCAACCCGCGACGACCGGACCGATCCTGGCTCATGCGGAAGTGACCGAACTGCGCGTGCAGGTGGCCGAACAGCAGGTGGAGCTGACCTGGAAACAGCCCGACAACCTGGTCCGGGTGGAGGTGCGTCGTGGCATCGATCAGGTGCCCCCCGCGCCCACGCAGGCTGGCGTGGTGATCCCTGGAAGCGTGCTCGTACCGGTTGTTCAGCCAGGCCGTCTGATCGACACCAACTTGACCAACGATCGCACCTACGGCTACCGCGTCTCCTGCGTGTTTCGCAAGCCGGATGGTAGTGAGATGGTTACACGGGGTGAGGCGGTCCTGGCCACGCCGGCTGTTCCACCGCCCACCATCAACAACATCGCCTTCGAGCCGATTGGCAAGGGCCTGGCCCTGCAATGGGACAACCCTGACCGCGCACAGGTGGTGGTGGTGCGCACCGACACGCTGCCCGCTGGCATGAGTGTCAACCAGTGCATCCCACTGGCCACCCTGGACACTCTGGGGCGGCGACTGGTCGGGGTGCTCTCCGATTCGGTGGACGATCCACAGCCCGACGCAGCCTACTCGTTCTTCCTGCTCTTCACAGTCAACCGGTCGCAGGCGCGGCTGTGTGGCATCAGCCAGTTTCTGGAGGTGTCCGAGGCGCAGGCCGAGGAGAGGAGCGATGCGCTGCATGTCCACTGGAAGTGGCCGCCCGATTGCAAGGCGGTGATGTTCCGCGTGCTAGGCAAATCGACCATCGAAGCAAGCAAGGTGACCGGCAAGCGCATTGATCGGCAGGCCTCGCATCGCAGTGGCGGGGTCAAGCTGCCGCTTTCGAAACTGCCCAATGGCGAGCATCGGTTTCACATCCAGTGTCTGGCGCCAGAAGGCGATCCGCGTTTCCTGGCTGGACCAGGCGTAACCGTACGGCACCAGGTGCGCCACATGGTGACCATCTCCTGGCACCTGCGCCGACGCACCCGACTGTTTCGCCGGCGCACGGAACTCCTGGTGCATCCCGAGCGAAAACTGGACAGCGTCGAGCGTCTGGTGCTGGTGGGCAAGATTAACCGCGTGCCGCGCAGCATCGACGACGGCGACCGATTGCTCGAATGGAACCCCACGGGCGAGCAGGAGTGCCTGGATCTACCCGCACGAAGCAGCGACGATGGCGTGTATTTCTGTCGCCTGTTTGCCGAGCCAGGCGACGGGATCACCATCATCGACCCAGATATCGAGGAGTGCCAACTGTGAAGAGTTGCCCTGCCCTGGCCCCCCTGGATCGGTAAGGGAGATTGCCCATGCCCACACTGTGGAAGAAGCCGCGCCAGGAGTTGTTCTGTGCGAACGACAAGTGTACCAAGCCGATCAAGCTGCGCGACGTGTTGTTCCTCTGCCCGAACCCACTCTGCCTGGGCAAGGATGCACCTCGTCCGGGTCAACCCGACGAGCGCAAGAATCAGTCGCTCTTCCAGGCGAAGCGGTTCGGCTACAACGCCCGCTGTCCACACTGCGACGACCTGGCCTGGATGAAGGTGTGTCCCTACTGCTGGGATGATCTGCCCGAGGCGGCCGGCAACTCGTCCACCATCGCTGTCATTGGAACAAGCGCCTCGGGCAAGACCTGCTTTGTCACCAGCCTGATCCACACGCTGCATGAGGAAACCTCGCGCGAGGATAGCTTCGGCATCGGTCTGCTCTGGGAAGGTCAGAAAGGGCTGGATTACTTCCGCTCGCAGCACGATGCGATCTTCAAGCGCAACATCGTCCCCGAAGCCACCCTGCGCAAGAACGTCAACTTGCCGTCCATCCAGATCAGTCTGAGCGTACCCGTGCGGCGCTGGCTGAAGCGATTCTTCGTCGGTGAAGAAGTTTCCATCCCGCTGGTCTTCCCGGATCCGTCTGGCGAGTTGTTTCAGGATCTCAACAAGCCTTACTACCTCGACTATTTGCGCCATGCCGAGGCGATCATTCTCATGGTCGATCCCTTCGTGGGGAAGAAGTATCAGGAATGGCTGCGCGAGCAGGATGAGGAGATCCCCGATTACGCGCTGTATGCGAGACCGGCTGACGAAGCACTGAACGCGATGATCAACGCTGTCAGTCGGGGTAGCAAGACAGGCAAGCTCAACAAGACGCTGGCCGTGGTGCTCACCAAGTGCGATGCGCCGGGAGTGTTCAACCCGGACAAGACGGTGGATGTTCGCCCCGATGGCACGCGCGGGCCGTTCCGTGAACAGGGCGGCGGCAAGTACAACCCAGGGCTGGCCAGCCGCATCAGCGCCCGGGTGGCCCGGCATCTCGCCGCCGAACTCGGCATGCCGAACCTCGTGACCATCGCCAAACGCAAGTTCCGTGAGGTTTGCTTCTTCGCGGCCTCGGCGCTGGGAAAATCGCCTAGCGTGGAAGTCGATGATCGCGGGCGAACGGTGGCGAAGATTCTCGACCCAGAACCGCGCCGTGTCGAGGAACCGTTGCTCTGGATATTGCATCGCTGGGGCTACATCTGATCGTCTCTTGTCGAGGATTCGGCCTGTGGATCGCATCACCCTCGAACAGCACTTCTTTGCCTCTGCCCCGGTCGGCCTCGTCGAGGGACGCGGCTGGAAGTCTGTGGCACGCTCACGCGGGCTGCTCCAGCACGACGACCTCGAGCAACACTGCGTCTACTATCGACCCGAGCAGCGCAGCGATCTGGAGCCGACCACCTGGGGATGGTACGGGCTGGATGACGGGCGTGTAGTCCTGCATCGCATTGTTTATTCCGGCACCGATGAGCTGCGCCGACCGGGCAACTTCCTCGCTCACAGCCTGATCGCCCCGGCCGATTCGCTGGCGGCCATCGACCACGACATCGTGGCCCTGCTGCGCTGGGTCGAGTTGCGCAGCCCGCAGCGCTATCCCATTCCAGGGCAATCCACCCACTCGGGATTCTGCGCCCGACACGATCAGCTCTACGCGCAACTCGGCTGGGAGGCGGGAAAACTTGCCAACCTGCCGCCCGGGGAGGCGGCACGCCTGGCAGACCTCGACCCGCTGGCTGTCCCCCTCGACGAGGTGCGCGAACTCCGCGCCGAACTGGATCGCGATTTCCGTGACCGCATCTGGACGCCTCTTCGCATCGCGCTGGGTCCGGCCACGCTCGACACGCTGCTGCTACAGGCCTACCTCTGCCCGCAGGAGCAACGCCGACCGATTCTGTTGGTTGGCCTGGGAGACGACAACAGCGACGATATCACCGCGTGGAACGTGGCCTCGTTCCTGTTCGCGCTGTTGCCCTATCACTGTCGCCGACGTCTTACCTTCTCCACCTACGCGGGGGATCAGGATGGCGACCGCTCGATGCCGCACCACTGGAAACGTCAACTGGTGATCACCACGGGCCACAACACGGTCAAGATGCCCTCGCCCGGACAGGCGAGCTTCCCCTTCTGGGTGATCAACGCGCGCACCCATAAACATCTGCTGCCTGCCGCGGGGTCGTTATCGAAATTGTTCGTCAAGCTGCTGGCCGAGGGAAAGTGGGAGGCGCTGCAACGTCTACGCGAGCATGGCAACCGATTCAACTTCGGCGACGAAATCACGGGCCTGGAACAACTCCGCGAGATGCAGGAATGGTCGCGCGGTCTCGATCTGCACAGCTTCGAGTTGTTTGCCGAGATTGCCCCCTGCGTACGACCGGGCAACCCCGAGTTCCTCAAGACCTGCGAGAAGTTCCTCGAAGCCTGGACCCGCCTGACCGGGGCCGACACCGCCCTGTTCCTGGGCCTGGCCCATGGCTATCTGCACGCCGCCACGACGCTCTATCCACCACTGCAGGACGGCGAGCGCCGCAAGGTCCGCGACTCGCTCATTCAGAGTTTCGCGCGCCTATTTCAGATCGCCTTTCAGCGTAATTCACCCGAGGTAATGAGCAAGATCCTCGACATCGTCAGCCGTACCCCCGCGCTGGGCGATCTCCGCGAACCGATCCTCACTCGCTGCTTCGAGAGCCTGGAAGCCTTCCTCAGCAAGGGTCTGACCCTGGACCATCTCGACCGGTTCAAGGGTCTGTGGAGTATGCTTCGCACCTGTCAGACGGCCTCGCGCACCGGGAAACGATTCGTGGAGCAAGCCTCGGCACAGTTTGCCGATCTATTGCTGCAAATGCCCTCGACAGAGCGCAGCAGACTGCATGATGCCCTGGCGAGCTTTGTAATTCCGGTGATGCTCGAAGCGCCCTTCGCATCGCCTGGCCAGCTGGGAGAGCGCCTGGAACTGCTGCACGACACCGCTCCGGATCATCCCGAAGTGGGGGGCGATTTCCTCATGCAGCTGGTGCGGCAGCGGGTGGTCTCTCCGGCGCAGCTCCCTTCCCTCTACGCCAGCCGTCCGGAATACTTGATTGCCCTTCAGAGCGAATGGCGTCACGCCTGCCAGGAGCCGCTTATCCACGAAGTGGTCGGCCCCGATCTCACCACCCCGGGCATCCTCGCACGTTTCTGGTCGATGCCGCCCGAGCCGGTGCATCACGGAGTGCATCGCCACGTTTGCGAGGCCTGCCGTCGGTTGCAACCCCCGGAGTGTACTGCCCTGATTCGTGCCTACGGGGACGAGGGAGCCGCTCGCATGATCCGTGCGCTGGAGCCCACGGACGATGCCGTGACCTGGGCGTCACTACAGACGCTGGGCGAGACGCATGCGGTGATTCTTCGCACCGTGGAGCAGGCGCAGGGAAAGGAGTCGACCAAGGAGGAGCGCGAACTGCTACTGAAGCATCTCGTGTATCTGATACTGGCCATGCTCATGCGACCTCTGCGCGTGCAAGTTTCAGGTACGTCGCTAGGCGCTGCTCTGCAGCAACCGCTGGAACAAATCCGCCAGATGCTGCCCACCTTCGAAGAACGCCGCTGGTTCTTCGGCGAGGTTGGCGTCCGCTGCGCCCGCTGGATCGAAAAAGGCTTCACCCTCGACACGGCGCGGCTGGAAGGCCTGTTCGAGGGATTACGGCAGGCGCAGATTGATCCGGTTGAGGCAGCATGGCTCACTAAGGTTTGTTCGCGCATCGCCAAACTCACAGCGAAAAGCAGCAACGCTGAGCGCGAACAAGCGATGACCCTGGTCGGCATCGAGATGCTCGAGAAGTATCCGCACATCGCGCGACCGACAGCCGCGCCGTCATCGGTGCAGCGAGAGATCACCGAAAGTGCCACGGTGCGCCAGGGGCTGGCAGAGCTTCTGCTCGAGCGATGTGCGCCGGAGACCGGCAACAAGTTTCGTCAGGAGATCGTCAAGTGGTTCGACCCAGGAAGCGAGCACCGGCACTGTGTTGATATGCTGGAGCGCACCGGAGTGTTGAAGTCGATCGCATCCCGCCTGGCGGCCCAGCTGGACACCTGTCAAAGCGATGCCGGCCTGGTTGCGGCCCAGGACCTGATCCGGCTGCAAGCGCCCCACTCTGTGCGCGAGGCGGTGCTACCTGCACTGCGCGAGGGCATCGTCGCTGTACTCAACCGCTGGAAGCCGCAGATGGATGCGGTGGACGACGATCGCAGCGAGTTGGAGCCAAGCGCGCTGAGTCTGGCCGTCACGTTGCGTTATGGCGTGGAGGCCATCGCCTCGGAACTAGCGCCCAAACAGCTTGCGTTATATCTGCGCTGCGTAGCGTTTCACGTGCAGGACTGGCCGACCGAGCGGTTTCGCGAAAAGAATCCGGAGATGGTGCCGATGCTGCACGCGGTGGCGTCGGCCCTAAACGTCCACTTATCGGAGGTATGGAGTCGTCTTTTTAGCAAGGTGGCGGCTAGGGGCCCGCGGCGAGTGTTCTGCGCCCGATTCGTGGCCGCGGGCGAAAGTCTCTTCCGCACTCCCGACCATGCGGATGCCTTGTTGGAGGCTGCCCGGGCGCTGGCGAAACTCCCTGCGATGGAGTCATTCGAACAGCTGCTGCAGGCTGACAACTCCCAGGATCCACTCTACACGATTTTGCAAGATCCGCCCGATGACATGGGCGATCTAGGGACCGATCAGCAGATGGAGGTACTGGTCGCGCGGGCCAAGTTTGCCACGGTGATCTACGAGGCCCAACGCGATGGCTCCGAGAGCCTGGCCAGCTCTCTGGTCGGGATGGCCACCATCCCCGACAGCAACCGTCGCGTCTTGCAAAGCCGTCTGGCCCTCACCTTGCTGGGATACCTGCTGCTGGAAGGGGACGATCTCAGCAAGGTGCTCCATCGCGGAGACCAGCTCTGTCATCCGCGATTCTGGAAACCTTTTAGCAAGGAGGTCTCGGCGGAGACCGCAATCAAGGCGTTCGAGGAGCTGGAGAAGCAACTCCGCAAGCGCGGTCTGGACAACGCCGGAAGCATTGTTTCTCGCTTCCAGCGCAAATGTGGGGCGCTGGGTTGGCTCTACAGCACCTCCCTTTGGTACTAAATCCGCGCCTGGCGCGAAAGGTTTCTCCTCGTTACCTCGTAGGAGTTGATGTTGCCTCCCGCCTCCCACCAATTCAGGTAACGTGATCATGGCCCCGATCATCTGCTACCGATGTTTCGCCCGGTTTCGCCCCGGAGAGGCGCGTTTCAAGTGCGCCTACCACAAGGTGCATGACACGCACCTGGGACCGAACGCACCGCTCATTTTCGATGGCCCGCGTCGTCGTTGGTGGCAACGCGAGTGCTCGCACGCCGCCTGCCCTCGGGACACCATGATGTCCGGGTTCCGGGTGTGTCCTCGCTGCCACCATGACTTGCCTTACCATGCCGGTCGATCCAAGCAGCGCCTGGTCGCGGTAGTGGGCATCTCCGGATCGGGGAAGACGCTCTACATCTGGGGGCTGCTACATCAGTTGCGCGACCAGCTCGCCCGCGAGGACGACCCTTTTGTCACTCCGATGTTCGAGGATGACGGCAGTTACGAGTATTTCCAGCAGCTCCATGCCAACCTGGTTCGGCATCACGTGCTGCCGCAAGGGACCCAGGCGCGAAAACAGAAGGACGAGGGCATCCCACCGGTGACGGTGCGTTGTTTGCGTGGCCGGGGAAAGTCGGTGCAGATGTCGAACCTGGTGCTTTACGACCCGGCTGGTGAGCTGGTCCACAGTCTGACGAACATCCAGTTCCTTCGTTATCTCGAACATGCCGCCGGCATCATCTATCTTGTGGAGCCTGCCGGAGCCGCCAGCATGGGCGAGCGCTCGCGTGCCTCGGAAGCGCTGTCGCACATTGTGACCTCGCTGCGTCAGAAGGAGCAACGGCAGAACAACCGCCTGCCGCGCATTCGCAAGACGCTTGCCGTCGTGCTGACCAAGGCCGACGAGTTCGTCTTTCCTCACCACGCCCAGGCCGACCTTCTGCCTGGAGGTGGGACCGATCCGCACTTCTGGCGCAAGTTCAACGCCACCCGGCAGGCAGCCTTCCGTCGAAGCAGCGATGCCTGTCGGGAGATCCTTCGGGAGATGGGGCACAACAATCTCCTGGCCGTGGCGGAACACAGTTTCACTCGCACGGCCTACTTTACTGTAAGCAGCCTCGGTAGCGCCCTGGGCCCGACCGGGTTGGTCGGCACGCCGTCGCCCATCGGCGTCGAACATCCCCTGTTCTGGTCGCTCCACCACCTTGGCTAAACCCAGGACTTGCCATGATGACCACTCAACCGCGCCCAACCAGCATGTCCGCCCAGCAACTGATCGATCAGATTGGCGACGAGGGGGACGCTCTGCTCAAGACGCGTCTGCGACGTGTTGATGACGATGGGGACTATGTGCCCATCAACCAGGGTTCGTCGCACCCAGTGCTGCTTTCCGCGATGCTGATTGCCTCTCTGGAACGGATGGGCCCCGGCAGTGTGCCGATCGCAATCCCGGCACTTCTGTTCCTGCCCCCATCGACCTCGTCCTGGTTATCGGGCGCTTTCTTCTGTTTCCCTTCGTGCTGACCGCCTGGTGGTTGGAGAGTCGACTGGCGCGATTCCTCGGTCGGAGCTTCTTCTGCCCGCTGTGCAGTAACCCGATGCAGGAACCGCTGGTCTATTGCCCCAAATGCCGGACGGTACAACCCCGGTTACGTCCCTATCCCGAATCATTGTTCTGGCGCACCTGCGACTGCGGGGGTACGCGCTGGTCGATACTCGGACAGTTTCTCCTGCGCCGGCCCCAGCCCCTCGTCTGCCGGGACACTGAAAAGATCACTGGGTGCTATCGGCCGCATCCGCTGGCCTCGCTCGCCGGCACCAACAGCTCGCGGCACATCGCCCTGGCAGGTTCCTCGATCCGAGCCAAGCACGCGGTGATGGCTCATCTCTATCACCATCTCACCGCTGGAACAACGCTGCGCGGTGCGTTCGCTCCAGCCTGGGACATGAGCGAGCTGGAAATGGAACTGTGTGAAAAGATCCTGCATCGGGCGTTTCGTCTCGACACCACCGCCTGCGAGACTCCAGGCCGCCGCTACACGCTGTCGCTCAGCTTCGTGGTGCGCCGGAAGCGAAGCGGCGAGATGCTCGCCTTCCACAATCTGGCCCAGCCGTGGCTGGACAGCACGTCGCTGCTTGTGAAGAATGTGCTCAACTGGAAACTCATCCATGGCATGGTGTTTGTCCTCGATCCCGAGCAACTCGGTAAGGTGCCCGATGGGAAACTCTTACCCCAGGTCGAGGTCTATTCCCGCATCCTTCGAGTGATCGAGGAATACTGCGTGGTGTCGGTCGGACGCACGCTGCCGTTGCAACTGGCGGTGCTGTTACCCATCCCCGCAAATCAGGCCGCAGCCCTGAACCTAACCGCGACGAAGGGTGAGATGCCTCACCAACAGGTGCAGCAACTGATCCGCGATCGGGAGCCAGGGCTGCACGCCCTGCTCTGCCGTAGCATCGCTCCGGGCAAGTTGCGGTTCTTTGGCGGCATCCTGCCCGACAAACTCGATCCCGATCAAAGCACCTGGATCGCGCGTGCTCTGGAATGGCTTCCCTGAATCGTGGTGATCCCACATGAACCAGCCTCCTTCCCTGGTGGACAACCTGCGCGACGCAGTCGAGAACGATCATCTCGATCGACTGCGCTCGATTGTTGCCAACATACCTCCGAGCTGCTCGCGTCGCTGCTGGAAAAGAGCTGCTGCTTCGCCTTCATCGCGCGCAGGTCGCCCGGGTGGCCGATGCGCAGCAGTTCTTCGCTGCAGAACCGGCTGGCTTCCTCGAATCGGCCCTGGGCACCGTTGGCCCTGGATAGCGATGCCGAGGCACTGACCGACCCAACGGTGGCCGGATGTTGCAGAAGGCGATGGATGTGCAGCGGCAGGTATCGAAAGCAGCTAGACCGGCTGGGGTTGGCCCATCGCCTGGGAACGGCGCTTCTGGCCCGTGCTCAGGCGACGCCACCCTCCGACCTTACCAACACAATCGAGCGCTGGGGGAACGCGATCACCTACCTGATGACTGCCGCCTGGGATGCCGTTTACTGGAACATGTGGGTGGAAGCACGCCAGCAGATCTATGCCGCACAGGTCGAGGAGGAAACACGCCGGGCCGCGCGTGAACACCTGCAGGCTCAGCTGCGCCGGTTACTGACGGCCCGCGCCGAGGAAGTGGACAAAAGTCATCCGCAAGTGGGAATCGAGCTGCGCGACCTCCTGGTCGAACTGGAAGTGGAAACCTCGGGTCTGTCGGTGTTCGAGCGGGCGCGGTCGCTTACCTCACTCACAGATGTACCATCGGTACCGCTTCCGTTTGGGATGCACTGGTATCGCCGCATGGGTGCGCCTGCCGAGGCGAAGCAAATCCTGGCTGAGGTGATCGCCCAGACAGAGGAGGTGCCCGCGAGCTACGGAGGCGGTCCCCCTGAACCGGCGGCAGAGCGTCTCGGTACAGCGCTGCGGCAGTGCTACAGTCGGCTGGCGCCGGTGCGTCATGCCTTGCTCCAGGGTCAGGCAGAGACTGCTCGCAAGAAGCTGGAATCGCTGTGCCCCAGCGACGAGACATGCCAGCGAGCCACCTCGACTGGATGGCGGAAAGTGGCAGGTGCGCCATCAAGTTGTGATGCAAGCTGCGCGCAGTTTGCACGGTGCAACCCGGGATACGCCCTTCTGGCGGAGCCCACGCGCGCCCTGGCGGGCGATGCCCATCACCTGGCGATTCGCACGGCACTGGGGCTGGCGGGGACCTATGCCAGCGCCCGGCCACCCCAGTTACTCAGCGCCACACGCGAATGGTTACTGGCGCGATCGCTGGCCGAAGTCCTCGGTATCAGCCAGCAGGTACACGAAGAGATGCAAGGACAGATCCTCGGCCATCTCGAAGACCTTGCCCACGAACCGGAACATGCGGCTGAACTCATTCAAAAAGCGCTGGCCGTCCTGCCCACGGAGGAGTTGCGCGGCAACCTGGGAGATCGATTGACCGAGCGAGGAATACGTCGCGCCAATGCCGAACAGTTTGAGGCTGGGGCATATGACCTCCGTCACGCACTGACACTGAACAGTCATTCTCTCCGCACACGGCACAATCTTGGACTCATCCTCAAAGCGATTGCCGTCCACCAGCACAACGAGGGGCAACCGGACGTCGCACGAGAAGCCGCCCGCGAACTTTGCGAACTGGCCAAGACTTCGCTGAAACTCGGTTTCGGAGCCGACATTTTCGACCCCTTGCTCGACTGGGGCAACCAGTATCTGAACACCTGGAAAGAAGGAGACGCGGTGGATATCCTCGAACGCATGCTACGTCAACTCGACGAGGCCAATGAATGAACCGGGAAACTGTCTGATGCTCGCTGGTTCTCCACTCTATGACATGACATTGTCGCTGGATCCTTCCGTATCACCAGCGACATACTCGGCACTCCTGAGTTTGCCGGGCCATGTGACCGTGCGCGGCGACAGGACAGTGCAGTTGCCGGTAGAGGCGTTGACCCAGCTGGAGCAACTCGTACTCTGCCCGCGACCCCAGGCACGCGGCCAGGTACGAGACATGGTGGCGGTTCTTGGTACGATGCGCACGGCCTGGCAACATCTCTCGCCGCAACTACAGGAACTGGAACGGGTGCTTGCCGACGCACACAATGTCTCGGCCATGTCACCCCAGCTGATTCACCGGTTACAGGAGTCGCTCGGAACCCTGCTCTTCGAGTCGATCTTCCAGGGGCCGATTCACGCTGCCTACCAGCAGGCCTACACCCAGGCGCGGCAGCACCACGCGGGACTGCATCTTCGTCTGCAACTACACGAAAGCCTCCAGAACATTCCCTTCGAGCTGCTATTCGATCCGGACCATCGTCTATTCCTGGCCGCCAATATCTTCACGACGCTGGTTCGCAGTACCCCGGGCATCGCGGTGAGTGGGCCGGAGATCAAGTATCCGCTGCGGTTGCTGGTTGTCATCGCCTCGCCAGTGGATGCACCTCCCATCTCAGCCGATGAAGAACTGGAGCGGCTGCGCGCCGGACTGGATCATCTTCTGCGGCTGGGCATCTGGAAGATGGAGGTCATCTCCGGACCCGACACCCTGCGACAAATTGCCGCCATGCCGGAACGCGCCAGTTACGATGTGCTTCACTTTATCGGTCATGGCATCGCTGACTCCAAAACCGGCAGACAGGGACTGGTGTTCGAGGGCGCGGCCCGCCGTCAGCAGGTGGCGGAATCGCGCGATCTGTTGCCGGTCCTGGCCGGGCTCAGTCGGCTTCGGTTGGTAGTACTCAATGCCTGCCATGGGGGACGAGAGCTGAGTGCCGCTCCATTCTCCAGCATCGCGCATCAGTTGCTACGTCCGGAAGTGCCAGCGGTGGTGGCCATGCAGAGGCAGATCGGAGATCGTTCCGCGATCCTTTTCACTGAGCATCTATATCGCGCCCTCGCCCGGTGCAGGTCCATCGGCGAAGCGGTCAACGCGGCACGAACAGAGTTGTTGACGCTGCGCGAACCGGTCGAGGCGCTCCTTGACTGGTTCAATCCCCAGGTATTCCTGCGCAGCTCAGATGGACGGCTCTTTTCCAACCTCGAGGGAGCCTCCTCGCTGGATCGGCATGTGGAAACGCTGCGTGGTCAGGGCGATTTTCAGACCGCGCTGGCCGTATACGAGGCCACGGCCGAATGGAACAGCCCGACGCTGGCCCGGCGGCTGGGGGAGCTGGGCCGTCACATCTTCGACGAGCAGGACTGGACAGCCCTGGCGCGCCTGGTCACGCTGTGCGAGCAGCATCAGATCGGGACCGACGCTGGAGAGCTGGCTCGCTGGAAGCGGTCGGCTCGGCTGCGTCTCACCTGGCTTGAAGAACGATTGCCCAGGATGCGGCAGGATCTCGAACAGTCGCGAGGGGGTTCGCTGGTGGCCCTCAGCCTGGCGGTGCGCGCGTGTGATCGGCTCATAGTCGGTCTCTCACGGAATCAGGAGGAGGTACTGGTCGAGCTGTATGGAGGCGACCGCCTGTTGCGTGATCGCTGCCTGCTCCGTGACCTCGATCGCATAAACGCCATTCGCGATCTCTATCAGGGCCCAACGCTCGAGCCGGGATTGCTTGATGCGGTGGAGTTGCTCGAACAGATCGAGGCACGAGGCGGAGTGCCGGTGGAGATTCCGTCCGCACTGGCCGGGGACAAGATTGCCGAGTTATTCTTCGTGCATCCGATCGCCAACCGCGCGAGGTTGGCCCAGGTGTGCGAGGCGTTACTCCACCGCTCGGGCGACCGGGCAGCGGGAGACTGGATTGCCACGTTGAGCAGCGAACTGGGTAGCGACCTAGCTCTGGTGTATCGCGCGGCAGGAAAGTGCGAGCGCGCTGTTTCTTTGTGGCTGGAGGAAGGACAGAGCGATCCAGGCCGGACACGGCTGCTGGAGATTTGCCATCACCTGGCGCTGGCGCGATTTGCCTTGCGCGGGCAGGGAGAATCGACTTCTGCTCCTCCGTGGGATGAGCGTGGGCTGGCGCCCTGGACGGTTCTACTGGCGGGCGACCCCGACAATCCGCACAGTTACTGGCAAGCCTGGAGTCGACAACAGTCCACTGCGGAGCGACTGCTGGTCGGGTTGGAAGGGAGTCTGCACCGCGTTCTCGACGAGTGGCTGCAGAATGAACTGGCCGAGTGTGGCGTGCGCGATCTCGATGTGGTGGAGTCGCCGTTACTCCACTGGATGGAATGGGAACGAGCGATCCTCCGACGTCTGGAGGCGACCGCTCAGCAGGCTGGCGCAGGGCAACTGCTCGTCGTGGGCCCGTCCGCCATGCGCCATCTGGGATTTACCTCGGATCTGGTACGGTTGTATCACGCCTGCCGTGCGCGAACTGGAATCCCTGTCGAGCGCTGGGTTGAGCTACGCCTGCTCTTTTCGTCGCTGCGGACTGCCTGGGAAGTCCTGGGCCAGGGGGGGCCCACTCTGGAAGTGCTTGGGCATCTTGCCAGCAGCGCCTGTTCGTCGTGCCAACCCCGCGAGACCTCTTCGCCGCTGAATAGCTACCAGCATCGTGGCCCCTGTCAGGTGGTCCTCCCGCGTTGTCAGCCGCGATGTCCGGCCTTCCGCGAACGCAACCCGTTGCACGCCCGCCTGCCCGATGGCGAGGTGGTCTTTCAGATCGATCTGGAGCGCCTATGCCGGAGCCTCTTTCTCCGTGAGGCCTGCCGGATCATCGACAGCGAGGAAGGCCGGCTTGATCTCTATCGGGAGCTTCTCGTCGCCGTGCCGGCCATGCAACGCCGGCTATCCACATGGACCGGGTCGCTCGCCGAAGGCGACTCCCTGGACGCCGAGGATGGCGCCCTGGTGGAACGCGACTGGAACCGCCTAGTGGCCCGGCTACGGCAACAGGTGGAGAAGGTGGGGCCACGGCCGACCATTGATCAGAGCGAGCATCTGCTACACCTGCTGCGCCCCGTGTTCGAGATCAGTCACGCGGAGGACCTACGTTCGCTCCTCGTCGATCAGTTGTTGCTCTACAGCCGTGCCCTGCTGGAAGTGAAAAGCCTGGAACCGGTCCTGGCGACGCTCAGCGAGGCAGCCAACCTGGAGCCAGGCCGCCAGGATGTCCATGAGCTACTACTCCACGGGCTGTTGTGCAAGGTAGAGGTGCAGCTAGGCCACGGTCAGGTGAAGCAGGCCGTGTCGCACCTCGAGGCGTTCGACCAGGCGCTGGAAGATGCCGGCGAGGCCTTCGCGAAACGGGACGAGTATCTCGAGCGTGCAGCCCAGCTCCGACGCCTCCTCGAACAGCCTGAGGAGGCGTCCGAAGATCTGCTGCTCGCGGAGTTGGAAGCCAGCTGCGAAGAAAGTGTGCTTTATCGACTGGAGCAAGCCGATGCGGCGATCCAGGCTCTGGAGGCGGGCTTCGGCGCGCTGGATGAGACGCTGGCATATCTGAACGAGGCCGCCATCATCGCCGGGGCGAATGATGCCCTTCGCGCAGCGATCGTCCAGCGGTACGAACTGGTGTTCGAGCGCACCACCACCATCGGAGATCAACAACGTGTGCTTCGTCAGGCGCTGGAGCACTTCCCCGACCGTGGCGACTTCCAGCAACATCTCAACGCCCTGGATCTGATCTAGGAGAGTGTCCATGATTCCACGATTGCCCGGTCCCTGGCATCCGGGAGCCTACCCCTACGAGGTGTTCGCGGACACCAGCCTGACTCCCATGGCGAGCCATGCGGCGATCCTGCATGGCTCGGGCGAGTTACAGCAACTGGGCCGCATGAATCTGAGCGATCGGGTCGCCTTCGACCGGCTGCGCATCCCTGCTGAACGCCTTGCAGTGGATTTCTTCCTCTACAATCCCGATCTCGCGGATCCGTCATCCCTGGCTGAGGCCGCCCTGAAGGAACTCGCTCGTCTTTTACCCCGAGGAAGTAAGCCATGAGCGACCCAATCGACTCCTCCATTTTCAGTGACTGGCTCGTGGCCAACCATCTCGATGAAGCCCGGCGCCAGGGCGAACGTCAAACCCGGGCGGTGGTGTTGAGTCTAACCGAGATGGCCGAGGCGGTCGATCGTTTGTGCGATGATCCCGCCCGCGCGTCGCTGCCGGACAGCTGGCAGGAGGGGCTACGCGTGTTGCAGGCTCGGGCGCGTCAGTGTCTCGCCGATCACGACATCCAGGTGATGGATTGTGTCGGCCAGCCGCTAGATCCCAGCATGCACCGCGTGGTCGAGGTGATCGCCGCACCCGGGCCCAGCGAAACGATCGTGCAGCAGATTCGGCCCGGCTATGTCTGGCGGGGTCAGGTTCTCCGTGAGGCTGAGGTAGTGACCGTGTCCGGCCCGGCTGAGTGAAACTCCAGCGCGAGTTCATCGAGCGACATCTTCCGCGAGGCAAGCCATGGCATCCATCGGCATCGATCTGGGGACCACCAACAGCGTCGCCGCGCACATTCAGGGCGGAAGGCCGGTCGTCATCCCCAACCGCGACGCCCAGGACCTGACGCCGTCAGTCGTCAGTTATCGCAAGACTGGCACCTCCGGCTTCCTGGTTGGTGTCCAGGCCATCAACTACGCGACCCAGGCCCCGCTCGACACCATCTTTTCGATCAAGCGGCTCATGGGGCTAGACTTCGATGATGGTAAGGTGCAGATGGTGCGCGAGCGCGTTCCTTACACCATAGCCGCACCGCCCGAGGGAGCGCAGGACCGCGCGGCGCGGGTGCTGATCAATGGCCAGCCGTACACGCCCATCGATCTCTCGACGATGATTCTCGAACGCATCCGGATGGATTGCGCGCATCACCTGGGTGTCGAGATAGATGGAGCCACCATCACGGTGCCGGCCTACTTTCAGGAATGCCAGCGCACGGCGACGCGCGAGTCAGGCGAGCGGGCGGGGCTGCGTCTTCGTCCGTTACTGGACGAACCGACAGCCGCCGCGCTGGCGTTTGTACTCAACGATGATCCGGACAGGTTACATCGCATTCTCGTCTACGACCTGGGAGGCGGCACGTTCGATGTCTCGCTGGTACAGATTGCAGGACGTGTAGGATCGTCCATGGAGGACAAGAATGTCCAGGTGCTGGAAAAGGACGGCAACATGTGGCTGGGTGGCGACGATTTCGACCACTGCATTGCCCGCCGCATCTTCGATTGGCTGGGAAACAAGCACGGCGTGGACGGGCGCCAGGATCCGCGACTTCGCCGCTGGGTCAAGGCGCTAGCCGAGAAAGCGAAGAAGGCTCTGACCGATCAGGATAGCTACCGAATCTGCGAACCGCGCCTACTCTACGACCCCGAACGCGAACCGGTGAGCATTGATCTGAGCATCGATCGTGCCACCTTCGAGCGCGACATCTCCGCGATGGTCGAGGAAAGCATGGGTCTGGTGGAAGCGGTGTTGCAGCGCCAGAACATCAACGACGATGCGCTGACGGCAGTGGTTCTGGTGGGCGGCTCGACGCTCGTTCCGAAGGTGCGTGCGCGAATCAAGGCCCGGTTCGGCGAGAAGAAAGTGCGCCACGACATCAATCCGATGCTGTGTGTTTCGCTGGGGGCCGCGCTGTGGAACCAGCGGTTCCCCATGGACGCAGCGAAGAAGGTCTCCCTGGCTCGGATGGATCAAACGGGCATGCCAACGCAGATGGACCTGGGCGTGGAGATCTACCGCGATGGGAATGCCCACGCCTTCGAGAAGATCATTCCTAAGGGGAACATCTATCCGACGCGGGAGCCGTTCAAGAAGACGTTTCGCCCCACGCAGAAGGATCAGAAGCTGATCCGGGTGCCGATCTTTCAGGGGACGAGCAGCCTGACCAGCTACAACTCCTGCCAGGGAGTGCTGGAGTATGAGCTTCCCGAGGGACTTCCCGGGAACAGCAAGGTGGAAATCAGTTTCGCGATCGACGAGCACGGCAGTCTGACAGTCGAGGTGGAGGTAGTGGGGCGACCCGACTATCGCAAGAAGATCCAGATCAAGCGGAATCAGCCCTACCAGAGTGAGAAGGCCTCGAAATGGAAGGAAGAGCTGGAGAACCTCCTGGCTGTGTGCGATCGCTTCGTCACCAAGTACCGCGTTTACCTGACCAGCGAGCAGTTGCACGATCTGAATGAGAAGATGGCCAAGGGGAAGCGTGTACAGGCCGAGAACGATCGCCACGGGGCGCAACCGATCCTGCAGGCGCTGCGCATCGCGCTTCTTGGATCGGGGACGGCGAGCGTACTGTTTCTCGCGGAGCGCGCCCAGGAGATGGCCGACTCTCGCACGGCGCAGCAGATCGCCCTGGCCCGGGCCAAACTGGAGAAAGCGACGATTCACCACCCCGACAAGGTGCAGGAGATCATCGACACGCTGAAACCAGTCATCCACAAGGTGCTGGCGACGCGCAGCGAAGAGTATCGCGGTCCCCTTCCTGGCCAGATGACCCTCTGAGGCAGCCATGAATCGCATGCACGGCGTCGGAATCGGCGTGGGACATCTGGAGGTGGCAACCGCATGGGCCGCTGGCTCCGGGGTGCCGGCCTCACAGGTGCGGACGTATCTCACCGATGTCCTGCCCGGCGCCAGTGTCGTGTGTCAAGCGGGCACGGGGATACTGCCGGTGACCTTTCGCAGTGCGCGCCCCCTCCTTGAAGATCAGTTGGACTGGCTTGGAGTGATCCTCGGGCGGTTACACTCCCACTGGCAGAGCAGCCTGCCCCCCGGCGAACTCCGCGCCATGCTGACGGTAGCATCGGGAGTCAGTGAATCCGTGCGGGCGCGCTGTCGCGAGATCGCTCGCCGCACAGGATGGGAAGGGATGCGCGTTGTTGGTAACGATCTGGCCGTGTCGCGCATGGCACTTAGCAACACTCATGATCCGCAGATCATCCTGTTGATCGAACTGGAGTTCGAGGAGGTCTGGATGAGTGTGGCCACTGTCCTCGGTGGTGTCACCCGGGTTCGGTCGCGGTTGCGTTTGCGGCTGCTGTCGCATCGCCTGGTGGATGAGCTGATTGTGGCCCACGGGCTACGCTCTCTGGGGCGCATCGGTCCGAGGGACCTGTCGGACTGGGTGGGGCTGTGGCACGATGCCTGCCGGCTGCGTCGCGAACTGGGCACCAGTGAGGCGGGCGCAGTGGAATTGGCGGCTCCAGGGTGGGGAGGCGAGGCCCAACTGGTCTCGCTAACGCGCGAGGAACTCTGGCCCTGGCTGGTGGACGATGTGGAATCGCTCTGTCGAGCTGGCCGAGAGTTACTCGAACGCAGTCTCACCCCGCGAGAACGGCTCCATCAGGTGCTGCTCATCGGGGGGGGCCTGCTCCACTGGACTGCGACCCGCGCCCTGTTGCGTGAACGGTTCGGCACCGTGGTAGAAAGTTACCCTGTGCAGGCGGCAGCCGTCGGAGCGGCACTGCTGGCCTGCGAGCCAGACGATCTTCTCCCAGACACACTGGACATTCTCGATCCTCAATGGGTTCACACCTGGGAGCAAACGATTCCCTCTGTCTGTCTTCCCTTGGTCAGCTCCACGCCCGATCTTGAGACGATGCCGGAAGTCAGAGAGAGAACCCCTGCCGGGGCCGACGAGTACCAGCGCACGGTGCAGACGCTCTGGAGCTATCTGCGTGGCGTGGCCAGTGTGGATCGCCCACGGGCCCGGCAGCTGATTGAATTGCTGAGGACCGACTGCGTTCAATTCCTGCAGACACTGGACCAGCCGCCGTCGCCCTCTGCTCATCTGGCCCGGGCGCGGCAGGCGCTCGACGTGGGACGTCCAGGCGAAGCAATAAGCGCCTCGCACGATGCGTTTCAAGAAAACCCTGACGATCCGATGATCTTTCGCGAGATGATCGCTCTGCACGTCGAGGCAGCCCTGGCCGAGGCCGACGATGAGCGGGCGATCAACTGGCTCGAATGTGCCCACGGTCACGACCAGGCCAACGCGGAGATTCATCGCCACCTGGCAAGCCGCTGCCGGAGACAGGCGGATCAACTGGCTCGTCTCGACGAACCTGCTCGCGCACTGGCCGCCATCCGACGCAGCCTGATGTTCGAGCCCCTCGACGGGGAAGCCCGGGCACTGGAACGACGGCTGGAAGCCCGCCTCGCCCACGGCAGCGAAGGCTGGTGACCCGTGCTGGTCAACGGTGGCGAATCTTGACTCCCACGGCGGTCCATTCGGTCGCGGGAAGTTGGTCGGCTTCCTCGTTGATCCACTCCAGATCGCGATACGACTGGGCAGGAGCGATCTCGGTTTTTCCCTGCTGGATCATCTCGGTCCACTGCTCGGGAAGCAAGGCATTGGGAGTGCGCGTAAGGATGCCGAACGCCTCGTCTACTCCCGCGGGAGGGAGCACGCGCATGGTGAACGAGCGGCGTCCACCTGGAGGAATAAGACATTCGCGGGTTTGTTTGTTGGGAAAGAGCACCTGGATCGCCCCCGAAGTACCGACATTGAGCAGCGTGAGATAGCCCCCCGACCGCGAAGAGAAGGAGAGCTGAATAAACTGTCCCTCTTCAACCTCGACAGCATCGGGTTCCTCGGGAACGAGTTCGAGGTCGCGATACTGGGTGACCGGCGGTTTCTGAGAACCCAGGTGGGCTAGCTGCCCAGGAGTGGACCCGGCCAGGATCTCGAGCTTCAGGTCGAGCTGAGACGCCTGAGTGGCATCCGGTCGCACGGCGGCAAGCAACGACTGGGCTGCCGCCCCGCGCAGGTGGGTGTGAAATTGATCGAGTGAGATGCGGCGACGTGGGTCGGTGTCGAGTCCAGCGCGGATCAACTGTTCGATGCTTTCGGGCACACAGGCGAGCCGCGCATCCGACGCGGCAAGACCGCGACAGGCCTGTTCGATGCTCTGCACCAATGAATGCGGGTGGAAGGGAGGACAGCCCGTGACCAGGTGGTAGAACGAGGCAGCAAGGGCGAAGACATCGGACGCGGGCGAGCAGGCGCCATTGAGGAGTTCGGGGGCGATGTAGCCAGGAGTTCCAGCGATGCTACCCGCCGCGCGGGCGACGTGCGTGGTGATGCCGAAATCGGCGAGGAAGGTCTCGTCGCTGCGAGCTTCCCAGAGCATGTTGTCGGGTTTGATGTCGCGATGGACGAGTTGCCGGGCATGAAGTGGCAGCAGTGCCTCTGCGACATCGGCGATATAACGTGCAGCAAATTGCCAGGTGAGCGGGCCGTGGAGGCGCACCCGCCGACCGAGTGATTCACCCTCGATGTAGCGCATCACGAGGAACAACCGGTCCTGGTCGGTATCGCAGGTGTAGACAGGAACGATGTGCAGGGACTGCCGCGGATCCTCGGTGATGCGAGCGAGCAGCTGGATCTCCTGGCGAAACCGAGCGATATCGGGCTCCTGGAGACGATCGCTGCGAAGTATCTTGAGAGCGACTGGGCGATCCATCTTCTGATCGTGGGCAAGCCAGACCTCGCCGAAACCACCCCGACCGAGAAAGCGCAGGAGCGTGTAGTTGCCGGCGAGGACGGATTCCGGGGCGAACTCGACCGCGGCATGGGCCAGTGACCCCTGGAGGCGACGCTGCTCGGCAACCCTTTCGCGGCAGTGAGGGCACTCCTCGAGATGGCTGCGGTCTTCGGCCTCGACGCTCTGGGGATCGACGGCGAATCGCCACACCGTTTCCTCCGAGGGGCAGGTCGTGGTGGGAATCATGGGGCGGCTCCAGAAAGGGTCATAGTTTGGGCCAGAGATCGGGGTCGAGTTCGCCAGCAACTTCGCGAACCACGGTCATGATGCGATGCACGCGGTTGTAGACCGCCTGTTCGGATATACGATGGATGACGGCCAACTCTTTCGCGGGACGGCCATGAAGATAGAAATTGAGGAAGAGCTGCCAGTTGTCGCCATCGACGCGCTGGCGTGCCAGGTCGAGACAATAGCGGAGGATATGGGTGCGATGTTCCTGCTCCATCGCCTCCTCGAACGGGTCGGGGGCGGGGGCGATGTTCTCATCAAAGGCGATATGTGGAGCGCGGCGCCCGTTCTTGCGGAAGTAGTCGTAAGCCTTGAAGCGCACCGCCTTGCCGAGGTACTGGCGAAACTTGCCGCGCGTCGAATCGTACTCGAAATCCTTGCGAAGAACCTGAAGGACCGAGTCGAGGACCTTGCCGACGATCTCCTCGACATCCGCAGAAGGTATACCGTAGGCGCGCACCCAGGAAGTTATTAGAGGTCGGTATAGCGTGTCGAAGCGACCCCAGGCGTTGGGGTCGCTTCCATCACGAAGCTGCACCAGTAACGTACGCGGTGTGTCGATCATGGGCGCACCCCTGAGAGAGAAGAGGGGCCGGACAGGGATTTGTCAGCATTGTACGGCGCTGCCCAACTGCTGACAGAGTGGGTCACCATGGGTCCTGTGCATTCGGGTTGCCGTCACGGCTTCTATCCTGGCCTGTTCCGTCGGGGTTGACGGAGGCAACGAAGCGGAGAGGACCCGGCTTCTCGTTAGCGAGGGTTCATGCGGGAAAGGTTGGGGTCACTGCGAGATGTGTGCAGGGAAACAAACGGCTCCACCTGGCGGGTGAACCAGCAAACGGCGTCGTGGTCGTGGCGGTGCTGCCGGTCGATCTCGCGGAGTGCCGCCGGGGGGAGCGTTGACCAGCGCAAGACGGTAAGATAATCCAGACCGTCATGTGGGTCACCGCGTCGCCTTTCTGCCGTTATCGAGGAGCGAGATGGGCAAGTTGTTTGAGGAGCTGGATGCGAGACTGCGGGAGTTCATCGCCGCCCAGCAGATGTACTTTGTGGCAACGGCCCCGCTATCGGCCGAGGCTCACGTTAACCTCTCCCCCAAGGGGTTGGACACCTTCCGGGTGGTGGGGCCGAAGCAGGTTGCATACCTCGACCTCGTCGGCAGCGGTGTCGAGACAGTGGCCCACCTTCGCGAAAATGGGCGCATCACGATCATGTTCTGTGCGTTCGGCGGAGGGCCCAGGATTCTCCGGTTGTACGGCAAGGGCCGAGCAGTCGAGCCTGGCGACGATGGATGGACCGACCTGATCGGGCTGTTCCCCTACCACCCTGGTGTCCGCTCCGTCGTGTTCGTGGATCTCGAACGGGTTGCGGACTCGTGCGGCTACGGGGTGCCGTTGTTCGAATTCGTCGGCGAGAGGAAACAGCTGACGGCCTGCGCCGAGCAAAAGGGGGAGGAAGGGATGGCCCAATACAAAAAGCAGAAGAACCGAACCAGCATCGACGGACTGCCTGGCCTGCGAAGTGCTCAGGAGGAGTGAGAAGGTAATGTGGGCCGCCGTGCTGCGCACTGGCGCACTGGACGAGGAGAACAGGGCCATGCGGAGGACTCTCGACACTCAGGCCCAATCGCCTGGCCCGTTTGGTTGATTCAGGGGGCCCGCATGGTTAACGAGGGAGATTACCGATGACGTGGATGGAGTGGTACAACTCGTTGGCGAAGCCGTCGTGGACACCCGCCCCGGCGACCATCAGCCTGATCTGGATGTTGCTCTATCCGATCATCCTCGTCAGCTTCGCGTTCGTCTTCGTGCAGGGGTTCCGGGGTAAGCTGCCTTACCGGGTGGCGGTCCCGTTCGCTGTCAATCTTGCCGCCAACCTGCTGTTCATGCCGATCTTCTCGGGGCTGCGCAACGTACCCCTGGCGGCGCTCGACATTCTCGTTGTCTGGGTGTCACTCGTCTGGGCGATGGTTGCCGTCTGGCAACAATACCGCTGGGTCGCGGTGGCTCAGGTGCCGTACCTTGTCTGGGTGTCGATTGCCACTGTCATTCAACTGTCGATCACCGTCATGAACTGGGGGCAGGCATGATCTCAGCTTCGATGACCTGCTCGTCGGTGGCTGGGTTCGAGTGGACCGGCGCCGCGCTTTGGTCCTCGAATCCAGCGATCGAGGGAAGGAAGTGAGGGAGGCTCCGACGTGCGATCATTCCACATCATGAAATGGGCCGGGGCTCCTTGCTTCATGTTGGCCTTGCTGGCATGCTCGAGCATTCGGGCCGATGATGCCGTGACGTTATCCAGGGCGAAGATGGACGACCATGGCTTCCTTGTCCATGAGGTCCGTTCGCCGTTTCAGGCAAGAACAACGCTGATTCGGGTACTTCTGCCCGAGAAGCTGGAGAAGGGCAAGAAGTACCCCGTGGTTTACGTGCTGCCAGTCGAGGCCGGGACCGAGACCCGCTACGGGGACGGACTCCGGGAGATTCAGAAGCTCAACCTGCATCAGACGAGGCAGGTGATCTTCGTGGCTCCGACTTTCTCCCAGTTGCCGTGGTACGCCGATCATCCGACGAAGTCCGAGGTGCGCCAGGAGAGCTACTTCCTCAAGGTGGTGGTTCCATGCATCGACAGGACCTATCCGGTGCGGGCCGAGCCAGACGGGCGCCTGCTACTCGGATTCAGCAAGTCGGGCTGGGGCGCATGGTCGCTGCTCCTACGCCGGCCCGACCTGTTTGGGAAAGCGGTCGCCTGGGATGCTCCGCTGATGATGGACAGGCCGGGTAAGTATGGTAGCGGCGACATCTTCGGCACACAGGCAAACTTCGACGGCTACCGGATCAGCAAGTTGCTGGCGGACAGGGCCGTGAAGCTCCAGAAGGAGAAGCGGCTCCTCCTGCTCGGCTATGGGAACTTCCGCGCCGAGCATGTCCAGGTTCACGCCCTGATGGACAGACTGACCATCGCCCATCACTACCAGGACGGCCCGGCACGCCAGCACGACTGGCACAGCGGGTGGGTTCACGAAGCGGTCGATCGGCTGCTCGACAGGTGACGGTGCTGACCGAGACGACCAGGGTGTCCTCGGGAAATCCTCGCCACTTCGGACTACTCATGATCAGGATGCACATCGCCTGGGAACGGGAGAGAAGCCAGTGTTTGGTCGATCATGCTTCTGCGGTGCTTCTGTCACATTCCTGCTGATCGGGGCGTATCTGATGGCCGACGACCGACCACACATGCTGTTCGAGTTCACCGGGGCCGACGCCGCGAAGGAATGGCAGACGGTCAATGACGGCGTGATGGGCGGCATCTCTGAGGGCAGATTCCGGATTAGCGACCGGAAGACGCTGGAGTTCTTCGGCACGCTGTCGCTGGAGAACAACGGCGGCTTCGCCTCAGTGCGAACCCGGGTCCGAAAGCTCGGCCTGAACAGGGGCGGTGCTCTTGTGGCGCGCGTGCGCGGCGATGGGCGGGAATACTCGATGAACCTTTATGTTCCCCGTCCGCTCGTCGCCTTTTCCTACCGAGCGCCGCTGCCGACCAAGAAGGACGAATGGATCGAGGTCGAGCTGCCTCTGGAGAAGTTTCAGGCGACCTCCTTTGGTCGCGTGGTGAGGGACGCCGGCGCGGTGAAACCGGAAGAAATCCACGCTGTGGGTTTCTTGCTGGGCGACAAGAAGGCCGGGCCATTTAAGCTGGAGATCGAGTGGATCAAGGTGGCGCGAGCGAAACCTTAGGCGTGCCCACGATAGCAATCGAGGTGTACCACCGATTCGTTGCCAGGCGAGCGTCTCTTCGGCATTGCCGCATCCACAGCGGGGATTGACCGGGGGCGCTGTGGGCCGACGGAGCTTATCACTGCGGGCTCTACAACCACCTGCTGACGCCCAACAGCACGACGATGGACTGCGTCCGGCACAGCAACCCGGCATCCAAGGCCGCGCGCAGTCGCCATACCGGGGGTGTGAATGTAGTGCTCGGCAATGGCTCGGTTCGTTTTGTCAGGGACGGGATTGATCCGGTGATGTAGCGCGGCCTGGCCACCCGGGCAGGTGGTGAGTTGATTTCGGGTTTGTAAAGCAGCCCATGCAATCGCGCCGTTCGACCAAGTCGAACGCTGGGCCAGGCTGAGCAGGGTCCTGGGCGGTCCAGGGGTAACTGAGAAGCCACCCTGGCCGGACCGCAGTCACGCCAGGATATCCTGAACCACATTGCCGTGGATATCGGTTAGGCGGAAGTCTCGTCCGGCATGACGATAGGTCAATCTCAGGTGGTCGATCCCGAGCAGGTGGAGCAACGTGGCGTGCAGGTCGTGGATGTGGACCTTCTTCTGGATCGCGTACCAGCCATAATCATCCGTTGCACCATGGCGATAGCCGGGCTTGACGCCGCCCCCGGCTAGCCAGACGGTGAAGCCCTCGGGGTTGTGGTCGCGGCCATCGCTGCCTTCCACGGTTGGAGTACGGCCGAATTCGCCGCCCCACAGCACCAGCGTGTCCTTGAGAAGTCCGCGACTTTTGAGATCGGTCAAGAGGCCAGCGATGGGAAGATCCACCTCCAGGGCGTTTTTCGCGTGGTCACGCTTCAGGTTGCCGTGCTGGTCCCACTGCACCTTGGAGTCGCTGTGTGTGACCTGGACGAAGCGCACCCCCTTCTCGAGGAAGCGCCGGGCGAGCAGACACTGGCGGCCAAACCCCGAGGTGACCGGTTCATCGAGACCGTAGAGTTTTCGGGTAGCGGCCGACTCCCCCGAGATGTCCTCGACCTGGGGGATGGTGGTTTGCAGGCGATAGGCCAGCTCGAACGACTGGAGCCGACCTTCCAGAGCAAGGTCGGGCCCGGTGCGGGCGAGATGATCGCGGTTCATCTCGGCAAGGAGATCGAGTTGCTTGCGCTGCAGGTCGCGGGGCAGGCGCGGATGATCGAGGAAGCGCACCTTCGCTTTTTCCACGGGGACGGAGGCGTTCCCGATGGGCAGCCCCTGGCACTCGGCGGGGAGGAAAGCGGAGCCCCAGTTGTTGACGCCCCCATGAGCCAGGGTGGGACAGATGGTGATGAACGCCGGCAGGTTCTGGTCGAGGGAGCCCAGACCATAGGCCACCCACGCACCCATGCTGGGACGGACGAAGTTATCGCTGCCGGTGTGGAGTTTCAGGCAGGCTCCGCCATGGGCCGGGTTGGTGCCATGGACAGAATGGATGAAGCACAGATCATCGACACAGCGAGCGACCTCGGGGAACAACTCGCTTACCTCGATGCCACTCTTGCCGTACTTCTTGAACTTCCACGGCGAGCGCAGCAGGGTGCCGGTGGGAGCGAACTGGACGCGCGGCTTCTCCCCGGGGTAAGGTTTTCCGTGATCCCGATCAAGGAGGGGCTTGGGATCGAAGGTGTCGATGGCCGACGGTCCGCCCTTCATAAACAGAAAGACGACGCGTTTGGCGCGCGGCTCGAAATGGGGCACCTTGTTGGGCGCCGCGGCGGCTTCCTCGGCGAGGAGCGAGTGGAGGGCAATCGATCCAAAGCCCAGTGCCGCCTGCTTCAGCAACTGGCGGCGCGAGGGGGATGCGGGGTGGTGAGGAATCACGTGGAACGCCTCTCTAGCTGGTGGTGTCGCGCGCGGGCGTCAGTTCACGTAAACAAACTCGTTGGCGGCGATGACTGCATGACACAGCCAGGCCCACGCCTCGAGTCGGCGTCGGCCGACGTCGGCTTCTCGGGCTTGAAGCGCCTCCTCGAAGCCAGCGACTGCAACCTGGACGCGATGGATCTCGCCAGGTGTCGGCGGTCGGCCATAGGCGATCTGGTACAGCAACTCCGTACGAGCGGTGTCATCGAGGTCGCCCCGGGCGAGTAGCAGCGTGGCCAGCCGTTCAGCCGACTGCCGGGCCAGATCGCTGTTCATCCAGAAAAGCGCCTGAGTGGCCACGGTGGTGGTAGCCCGATCGCCGCTGCCGACCGTGGCGTCGGTGCTGTCGAACAGGCCGAACACGTCGTAGAGGTTGTTGCGGATGACCGGAAGGTAGAGCGAGCGTCTTGGACTATCGTAGGCCGTCTGATCGCGCGAGGTATGATCGAACAGATAGCCACGATTGGCGACATGGAGCAGCGATCCGCCCATGGAACGATCCAACCCTTTGCTCACTGAGAGAAGGTTATCGCGGATCGCCTCGGCCTCCAGGCGGCGGACGTTCATCCGCCACCACAGGCGGTTGTCGGGATCGATCGTCGCCGCCTGGGCATCGTGCGTGCTGGCCATTTGATAGGTCGCGGAGAGAACGATTTGCCGGTGCATCGCCTTGATCGACCAGCCACTGTTGATGAAGGAACGAGCGAGGAAATCCAGCAACTCGGGATGGGTGGGCTTTTCGGCGAGCAGGCCGAAGTTGTCCACCGATCGCACCAGCCCCTGGCCGAAATGCCAGCGCCAAAGCCGGTTGACCATCACACGCGCGGTCAGCGGATGTGATCGGTCCGCGAGCCAGCGTCCCAGTTCCAAACGTCCGCTAGTACTCGCGGGCAGTGGCTCCTGTTTTTCACTAGCCAGGGCGACGGGGAATCGGCGGGTGATCTTCTTGCCGGGTCGCAAATGGTTGCCCCGCCGGAGAAGCGGTGCGTCGGTGACGGGGGCCTCGGTCACGCCCATCGCGGAGGAGAAGATGGGCGCGGACTTCTCCAGACGGGCCAGTTCGTCGCGCAACGGTTTCAGCTCCGCTTCAGGCTGACCTTTTTTGGCGGCGAGTGCGGACTTGCGTTCGGCGACCAGGGCGTCGTGTTCTCGCTTGCGGCGAAGGTCGTCCGGCCCAGCAAGGGTGTTCTCGTGCCAGCGACCGACCTTCTTGAACGACTCCATCGTCTTCGTGCTGAGGAAGATGCCCGCCAGGCCGTAATAGTCCTCCTGGCTCACCGGGTCGAACTTGTGATCGTGGCAGCGCGCGCAGCCCAGGGTTAGCCCCAGAAAGGCCTTGCCGACCGTGTCTACCTGCTCATCGACGATGTCTAGCTCCATCTTCCGCTCATCGACCTCGGCCAGCACTTTTGGCCCCAGCGACAGAAACCCGGTGGCGATGAGGCGGGCGCGGCGGGTGGCCTCGTCGGTGCTGGGCACCAGGTCGCCGGCCAGCTGGTCGATCAGAAACGCATCGTAGGGCTGGTCGTGATTGAAGGAGGTCACCACCCAATCTCGATAGCGCCAGGCGTTACCGTGGGCGATGTTCTCGTCGAGTCCGTTGGAATCTGAGTAGCGCGCGACATCGAGCCAGTGACGTCCCCAGCGCTCTCCGTAGGCGGGAGAGGCCAGCAGTCGATCGACGAGGCGCTCGTAAGCATCGGCCCGGCGGTCCTGGAGGAAGCTGGCGATCTCCTCGGGGGTGGGGGGCAAGCCAGTCAGGTCGAAGGTCACCCGGCGAAGGAGGGTCCGACGGTCGGCCTGCGGGGTAGGACGCAGTTTTCGCGCCTCAAGCCCAGCGAGGATGAAACGATCGATCGCTCCGCGCGCCCAGGCGGAATCGCGCACCGGGGGTACCATGGGTTCAGCCGGGGGCACAAATGCCCAGTGCTCACCCGTGGCATCCTTGGTCACCGTCGTTGCTTGCGGGTACGGCGCCCCGATCTTTACCCAGCGGACGAGATCCGCCAGCTGCCGAGCGTCCAGCTTCCCCTTGGGAGGCATCTTTTCGACGCCCTTTTCGTGATGTACCACGCGGAGGAGCAAGCTCTTTTCGGGCTGTCCAGGAATGACGACCGCTCCTGAGGAGCTTCCCTTGCGGAGGCCATCGACGGAGTCCAATCGCAACCCCGCCCGTTGACGCCTGGGGCCATGGCAGGTGAAGCAGTGCTCCGCCAGAAGCGGCCGGATGCGCGACTCGAAAAATCGGACATCGTCGGCAGTCGGCGCACGATCCGCGGCCCGAGAGAAACCGACCAGCCCTGGACAAAGACCGATGAGTACCAGGAGTAGGAAACGGCCATGCTTCATGTTTGCCTCGGCAGGTGGGAAGATGGCAGGAGGGCGTCGGAGAGAAATGTATTATTCACCATCGTGGCACGGATTTCCAGTAGTCTCTCGGGATGACCGACGCGGTAGTCGGTCATCCGGCGTGGAGATCCGTCACTCAGGTAGGTACCATCGGAGCGGTGCGCTTCACCCCCGGTTTCTTGCAGAAGAGACCTGTTATTGCTTGATATCCTCGCTTGATGGGTGAGGAATCGAGCTCATGCCGGCTGTGAGCAGCAAGGCCAGCCGCAGGTAGGCGACGGTATTGTCGGGCAGGTCGTGCGGGAGCATGCGCCACTGGCAACCCGTAGCGGAGGGCGTTGCACCCCACGCGCAGGTCGTGGGCCTGCTGGGGGACGTCCTCCTTCATCAGCAGCGGACAGGCTAACAGCTGCGGACACATACCCATTAGTCAAAAACAGACTCTGAGACAACAAGTGCATCGATGTTCCACTGACAGGTTAAACTGGGAATCCGCTTGCTAACCGCGTTACGATGTAGGAATCGCGGTGAGATTTCTGGTTGACCCTATTGTGAGTTCTCCATCATGAGCATGTCACGCCGCCATTTCATTTCGCTGGGGGGCCTGGCAGCTGGTAGCCAAGTTCTACCGCATTCCCTGTGGGCATGGGCAGAGCCATCCGCCTCGGCGAGTCCTACCCCTGATCTCGCAGGTTTGCCGTTCCTCAAAACGGGTTCGGGCCCCTACAGGGGAATTGCCCCAAACCTCAAAGGGAATGACCTCATCAAGGCCCGGCTCACCCAGGACACCTGGAACCTGGAGGTCGTCGGTGAGGGGGTCGCGCTCGAGAAACCGCGCAAGCTCGACGACGGCACCGGTCTCAACTTCGCCACCCTGATCGATCTTGGAAAACGGCATAGTGTCAAGGTTCTCAAGGCGATGCAGTGCAGTGCCGGTCTTTCGAACCACGCAGTTTGGGAAGGGGTGCCGCTCCGCGATGTACTACGCCTACTCGGCAAGGTGGGCGACTTCCATCGAATCAACATCACCGGCTATCACGACGCAAGTAACTCCAGGTCCCATTTCCATTCGGTTTCGGCCAGCCGTGCGCAGGTGATGGAAAATCCCCTGCGCGATCCGCCGATCATTCTTGCCTACCGGATGAACGGGGCTCCGATCCCCCAGGACCGTGGCGGTCCGGTACGTGTGATCGTTCCCTGGGCGTACGGCTTCCGTTCGGTCAAATCGCTGCAGCGCCTGGTGTTGACGTCGAATCCCAAACCGGTGAACACCTATTACGCAGGTAGTCCAGATACCAACTTCGTGAAGACGATGGCCTGGCCCGAGGGGCCGTTCACGTTCAAGGCAGGTGCCCCGATCACATTCCGCGGCATGGCGGTGTGCGGTCTCGAGGGCTTGAAAGGTGTGGAATACTGGCTGCGGCCCGACACCGGCATGGGAGGCAAGTTGAGCCCAGACGATCCAGCCTGGAAGACGGCGACGTGGCATCCATGTGTCCTCAATGCGCCGCCCAACGACTGGAAGCCGCACTTGCCAGCCGGTATTTCCTCAAATGAAATCTGGGGCTTTGATCCGAAGACGGGGAAACCGAAGGAGTGGCCGGTTCGGTACAGCATAGCCACGTGGACGGTGCAGTTGCGAGACCTGAAAGCGGGTACTTACGAGTTGCGCGTTCGCTCGGTTGACCACAACAGTGTAACCCAGCCGGGACCACGACAAAAGGAAGGTAAGGACAACAGCGCCATCCAATGGAGGATTATCAAAGTAGTCTAGTGGGCCAGTTACCTAGCTTATGGCCATAATTCACTCCCACTGTATCCTGGGTACAGCTGTAAGTCAGCTGCTCACACAGTAGAGACCATGGCACGCCGCCGCAAGGACCCGCTCCGCGAACTCACCCCCGACGAACGGCGCCACCTCACCGGCCTGCGTCGATCCT
The DNA here is from genome assembly GCA_046350255.1 of Gemmataceae bacterium. Taxonomy (GTDB): domain Bacteria; phylum Planctomycetota; class Planctomycetia; order Gemmatales; family Gemmataceae; genus CALDUY01. Next base: position 37,841 of record JAXMAV010000018.1, on the reverse strand, counting down.
CCGCCGCACCCGCCGGACGCGTCGCCCGGGCCGTTCTGCTCCTGGCGGTCGCCGACGGTGCCGACTACCAGACGGCCGCCCGCGCGGCCGGTCGCAAGAGCGGCGATGCCATCTCCCACCTGGTCGGCCGCTTTAACTGCGAGGGACTCGCGGCCCTCGAGCCCCGCCACGGTGGCGGCCGCGTCCGGACCTACGAGGGCGACGCCCGCGCCCGCATCCTTCGCGAGGCCGCCCGCACCCCGAAGCCTTCGGCACGGCGACCTGGTCGCTCGCGACGTTGCAGCGCCCCCTTCGTGCCGCGCCCGACGGGCTACCCACCGTCTCCACTTTCACCATCTGGCGGGTACTCCGCGAGGCGGGCTACACCTTCCAGCGGCCCCGCTCCTGGTGCCCGACCGGCACGGCGTTGCGCCGCCGCCAGTCGGGCGTCGTGACGGTGACCGACCCGGACGCCGCTCCCAAAAAAAGTTGATCGAGGACGCCTACTCGTGTGGCGCGTCGCTGGGCCTGGCCGTCTGGTGCGAGGACGAGGCCGGTCCCTTCCAGACGGCCCCCCATCCCGGGGCCTCCTGGCAGCCGCGGGGGCAACCGGCCCGCCAGCCGCACGAGTACATCCGCAACGGCACGGCCAAGGTCCTGACTCTGTTCCGGCCGGCGGACGGGCGGGTGCGAGTCGAGGGCGCGACCTCCGTCACCAACGCGGTCCTGCACCCCTGGGCGAAGCGGGAGCTGACCGAGATTCTCGCCGAATTGCCGGCCGCGGCGCCGACGGCGGACGCATCGCGGGCCGCCTGGCTGCGGTGGCAGTCGGGGCTCATCCTGCCGATCACGCTGCCGGAGCAGATGCCGCCGTTGCGGGTGCTGCTGGTGCTGGACAACCTGGCCGGTCACAAGACGCCGGCGTTTGTCTTGTGGCTGTTCGCCCACGGCATCATGCCGCTGTTCACGCCGCTGGGCGGTTCGTGGCTGAACATGGCCGAGAGCATCCAGCGGGTGCTGAAGCGGCGCGCGCTGGATGGGCGACACCCAACGAGTCCGGCTGAGGTGATCGACCGGTTCACAGCGGTCGCGCGACACTGGAACGCGGCACCGACGCCGTTCGTGTGGGGCGGTAAGCGTGCCGCACGGAGGAAGCGCGAACGGGAGCGTCGGCATGCGGTAGGCGGCTCGGGTGCCTGCACTCGGCGACCGCTCCGACGCAAGCATTATGGCCCATCTGCAAAGCAACTGACCCACTAGCGCAGTCAAGAAAAGGCATCGGCTCACCTCTTCTGGCCCAGCCTGGTGCTCCAGGCATCGACCACTCTCAAGCGACACGAACTGAGCGCGCTCGACTGTCTCCCTGAAGCTCTCAGCGCGTACCGCCATGTGCTGGAGGTCCTACCACTCACCCATCGATGATGAACAAAAATGATTTTCTCGTATCCATTCGAGAGGATTCAGAGTATTCATGAAATCATTGTCCTACATATCTCCAAACATCGCATCTGGTTTGCTGCTTCTCCGTCAGGGGTGAAACTCACACGGGGTGGTTGACGGATGCACGGGAACGAAGTCCTATCGCTCGGATGTGCGTCCGATGGGTTGGTAGATACCGTGGTCACTCCCCCTGGTGGGTGTTGTCACAGATGTCCGGTCCAAGAACTCGTCGTAGGAATGTTTCCATGCCTGATCATGACGGGTACATGGCCCTTGTGACTATTCACAGCTGACCTTCTTTTTACCTTCCAAAGATCGTTCCTTAATCTCTCCTTGAGGATCTATCATGGCTCGGAATTGGTTCCTTTCTTGGTTGGATCGCAAGCGAGAAGCCCAGGGTAAGCGAACCATCAAGCAAAGTGGATGGGTCTCCACGCGGCCGGTCCTCGAGAAGTTGGAGCATCGAGTTGCTCCTGCCGCCCGGGTATGGGATGGTGGCGGTGCCGACAACAAGTGGAGCACCTCCCAGAACTGGGCGGGAGATGTGGCTCCGCAACCAGAAGACAGCCTGATCTTCCCGGCCAGCGTTACAAACTTGATAGCCGTGAACGATTTTGCCGCAGGGACGCGGTTTCGCTCGGTGACCATCACTGAGGCAGGCTACCAGATCACTGGTAACGAACTGACACTGCTGAGCGGGGTGGTCTACAACGCTGCATCCGGCGGAGCCAGCTTGACCACTCCAGTGACCCTCGGCGCGGCACAGACAATCCACTCGGCCAATGTCGGCGCCACTCTTACGCTTGGCGACCTGAACCTGGCCAATCTCCAGTTGCTGACACTCGACGGTCGCGGCGATTTGAACCTGCAGGGCATCGTTAGCGGCACGGGGGGGATCACCAAGAACGGCGATGGCACGCTGATTCTGGCGGGCGCCAACACGTTCCAGGGTGTGGTCACGGGCAACCAGGGCACGATCAATGTCCGGAACAGCAGCGGCCTGGGAAGCCCCGATGCAGGCACGACCATGACGCTCGGCACAGCGATCACGCTGCAGGGCGGAGTCACAGTATCCGAAAACATAGCCATGCGCGATGCTGGGGTGGGTGCAACGATTAGCACGCTGGGGGCCATCCGCAGCGTGGGCGGCACGAATGAGATGACAGGTGTCATCACGATGACGAACCACGGTAGCTTCGGCGTGGACGCGGGAAGCTACCTGAAAGTCAGCGGTCGCATCATGGTCATGCCAGGTGTGAGCGATGGCGGGTTGACCAAGTTTGGCGCTGGTACGCTGGAACTGGCTGGCACCTCGGACAACGTGATCACGGGCCAGACGACGGTGCTGCAGGGCACGCTGCTGTTGAACAAAGATCGCAGCGGGCCTGCCACGCCTTTGCCCATCAACGCCAACCTGGTCATTGGTGACAATCGCGACGGCGTCGGGTCTTCGGAGACCGCGAAGGTTGTGCTGGGTGGACCGAATCAGATTCCGGAACTGAATTGGCCAAAGACCGGCATCACCACGGTCACGGTCAATAGCAACGGGACACTGGATCTAGGCGGATTCAACGACCAGATCGGCGCGCTGACACTATTAGTGGGCCGCAGCGACGCGGCTGATGTGAGCACCGGCGCGGGAACACTGTCGCTTCTGGGGAACATTACCCTGGGCTCTTTCCAGGGCAGCAGCGGGGTCAGCCCGGCGGCGACGATCAGCGGCAATTTGGACCTGGGCGCGTACTTCTCTGGTATCAGCGGCGGCACCTCAGGGCGCACGATCAGTGTGGCGGACACGGTTTTACCCAGTACCAACCCTGATCTGACGATCTCGGCGAACATTAGCGGCGCCGACTACATGACCCTCACCAAAACCGGTGCCGGCACTTTGCGGCTGACAGGGAACAACACCTATCAGGGTGTGACAAGGCTGACGGCCGGCATCACCGATATTGGCAGCGATACAGCCTTTGGGAATAGCAGCCTGGTGCAGCTGACCAATTCGTTGAACAACAATGTGCCGGTCGATATCCGCCCTATCGGTGGGAGCCGAATCGTTGCCCGGCCGGTTTCGATCGACGGCTATGTGGCCATTCTGGGTAGCAATGCCCTTACGTTCACCGGGACTGTAACCGTCACTGCCGCCGATCGCCGGATTGTGATACCGGATCCGGCCCAGGTGACGACCTTCAGTACTGGCGTCGGAGAAGGGATGTTCCCTGGTTCCGGGTTGACCAAGTGGGGCCCCGGTGAACTGGCCATCGCCGGGCCAGCCACGTTTACCGGCGAACTCCGGCTGGGGTGGACGAACGATGGTTACGAGGGCGGTATCCTTCGCTTCACGGGACCCAATGGGGCCCTGGCGAAGAACGTCAGCACCACGAACATCCACTCCGGGACACTGATCCTGGATAACTCGGCCGGGGTCAACAACGATCGCCTACCGGATGCCCTGGCTTTTTCCCTTTTCAACAACGGTGGGATCCGGCTGATCGGCAACGCAACAACGCCGGTGAATGAGACGATCGGCTTCGTGACGATCCAGAACTCACGGAACGGCATCCTCCAATCCGATTGGGTGGGCGCTGCCACGCAGCTGAATGTCTGGGGACTGACGTCGCCGAACTCACAATCCAGTGTCAACTTTATCGGGAGCGGCGTTCCGCTTTCTGCCGGCGGTGCCAACCAGATCAATTTCCTTCAGTTGCCGACCAACATGTTCTTCACGAACAATGTGTTGGGATCGGCCGTGGTGATCAATCCCGACCAATCCGTGGATTTTGCCACACTGATTGGGAGCCCGAACGGATTCGCCGTGGCTGCGTTGCCACCCGAAGCCACAGTGACCAGCTTCGAAGCTTCCAACACCACAAGCAATGTAAAGATCCTGTCGGGGACGGTTACGCTGGATAGATCCCGGACAGTGAATGCGCTGCTCCTGGGTCCCGGCGTCACCATTAATGGCGCCGATTCTACAGCGACACTGACAGTTGCTAATGGGCCCATCGTGTTCAACGGAAATGGGGCCATCAACATTCCGTATGTGAGCATCGGCTCGAATTCCGCCTACTACCTGTACACCAACGGTGCTGGCAATACGGCGACGATTAGTAGCATCATCACGGGCGGCACCGGCTGGACCATGAAAGGTGGCGACGGCACTCTGGTCCTGAGCGGTGCGAACCAGTTCGCTAGCAATTTCGCAGTGGACCGCGGAGTCGTCAACGTCCGTAACTCGTCCGCCCTAGGTTCTCCCACCGCGGAAACCCGGACGTATATCGGTACTCAACTGCAACTTGAAGGCAATCTAACGATCCAGGGCGAGACGCTGAACATCTACAGCACTGGATTGTCGGACGCTCCTGTTGGTCAGCGGGGAGGTCTATACGCGGTCAGCGGAAGCAGCGTCTGGACTGGTCCTGTGAACTTCCAGGAAGGTCCGTTTGTTGATCCATCGACTTATTTCCCAAACACCCAGAATGCGGGCAATTTCCTGCAGTCGTCGGGGTTGGGTGTTGCGTCGGGGGCCTACCTCAACATCAGTGGAGTACTCACCAGTCCCGCCAACACCTGGTACAAGTTTGGCGAAGGCACCCTGGAGCTCAGTGGTTCGCAGGCCAACGGTGGTAATAACACGCGCGTTCAGCAAGGTACTCTGCTTCTGAACAAAGCGGCGGGCGTGACCGCCTCCTCAGGCACCAACTACTACGTTGGCGACGACGTTTCGGGCACCGCCACGCTCCGCTGGGGCGCTGACAATCAGATTCCAAGCACCTCGATTGTCTGGGTTGGGACGAATGGAACGCTGGATCTGAACGGCAAGAACCAGATCATTTCGGCATTGAACCTCGAACCGGGTTCGTCGGTCAACATTGGTAACGGCGGCACGCTGACCCTGAATGGAAATTTGACTGTCAATGCACTGGGTGGCAACGCGAGCAATAGCGCGACAATTAGTGGCGGCACGCTGGCGCTGACGACCTTTAACTCCGGCGGCGCAACGCGTACCTTTACGGTCAATGACGCCACGGCAGGAACCGATCTGACGATCAGTTCGGCCATTGTAGATGGTACCGGCTTTGGCGCAATGGGCCTCACCAAGTCCGGTTTCGGCACGCTCCAGTTTGACGGCGCCGGCTCGAACACCTACACCGGCACCACGACGGTGAACGAGGGCGCTCTGCTGCTGAACAAGACCGGCGGGGCATTGGCCATGTCCGGTCCTCTGACCGTTGGCGACAACAGCCTGCAGAGCGGCGGCCTGATGTCCGACGTGGTCCGCTACCTGCAGGACAACCAGTTGCCCGACTTCCAGGCGGCGGTCATTATCAATGGCACAGGCTTTTTGGATCTGAACGGCAAGAGCGATACCATCGGTTTCGCCGATGGCCAGACGGCATTGACCGTGACCAGTGGAGTGGTGCAGACGGGCGCCGGAACGCTGACTGTCAATGGCGACATCGTCCTAAATAGCCAGTTTGTCGTGGGAACCCTTCCCGGCAGTAACAGTGCTCGTGTAGCGCCGACTATCAGTGGAAACATAAACCTGGGCAGCGGCTATACCCGGACGATCAGCGTTCAGGACACAGTCGAGTTGCAGATCGATGGCATCATCTCGGCCAATCTGACTGGCGGTGCCGATCTGATCAAGCAGACTGGCGGTAACCTGCTGTTGAGCGGTACCAACAGCGGCCTGACGGGAACGGTGTACCTGAACAGCAATCCGGTCAACTTCAACCAACCCGCAGTGACGATCGGTAGCAACACGGCCCTGGGGACTGGGGTTGTCTATCCTGCATCTACGCTCAACATTGCGGCCGACGGTCGAAACCTCGACGGCAGCGCGCGGTGGTTGGCCAATCGCTTCATCTTCCAGGATCTCCGCCTTTCAGCGGCCAACGATTTGACGATTACGGGTCCGACAGACCTGATCGTCAGCAGTTCTATCACCACCTTTGCTCCCGCCAGTCTTACTTTGGCTGCCGGCCTGGGCGAGATTACTGCCGGCCTGGCCATGAGTAAGTCCGGCCCCGGGTTCCTGAACCTTCAGGGGCCCAGTCTGTTCTCAGGTTCCCTGACCATCAACGCGGATGGTGGTGCCCTCACGCTCAGCGGCGGCGGCACGCTGCCCAACGTCAGTGCAATCGGGGTCAATATCGGCGGCACGTTGGCCCTGGACAATTCGGGGGCAGGGAATGCCAACAACGACCGACTGCGAAACGCCGCCGGGATCACCTTGCAAGGCGGAGCACTCGAGTTTGTCGGTAATCAGGCGGTCGCGGTCAGCGAGGTCGTGGGAAGAATCACAGCCACCAGCACGACCGGGGCCTTTATCAACAACAGCACCTCGGGGGCCTTCACCGCGTATGTCACGAGCATCAGCCAGGGCCAACCGACCACGCTGTACTCGGATAGCCTCGCGCGCCTGAACAACGCCTTCCTGTCCTTCCGCGGCTACGGCGCGGACCTCGGCACGGCCAGCAATCAGTTGTTCTTCTACACGCCAATCACACCACAACTGGTCAACGGTATCCTTCCCTGGGCCACACTGGCCAAAAGCGGTGACCTGGACTTCGTGTCCTACGACTTGAGCAAGGGGCTATTTGCCGCTGCGGCACGTGCCACCCTGACTGGCAGTACAGCCACAGACAACGTCAAGCTGATTGGTCCCGGCCCGTACTCGGTCACCACACCAACCACAGTCAATGCCCTTCTGATCGTCGGCAATGGGATCAATGTTAATGGTCCAGCTCGGTTGGCCATTGGCTCCGGCCTGCTGGTCAGCGCTAGCGGAACGATTGCAAATCCCAACACCATCAATGCGCCATTGGATTTCGGCGGCTCGACCGGATTAATTGTCACTCCTAACTACGCCTCAACCAACTCCACCAATTCAACCCTGGAATTGAGCGGGACCATCGCCGGCGGGGCAGGAATCACCAAGCTGGGGTATGGCCGGGCGATCTTGAAGACTACTAACAGTTACGCCGGCGCCACAAACATTTTTGAGGGCGTTCTGCGAATCACGGACTCGGGCGCCCTGGGCCTGTCTGCCGACAACTCTGTCAACCAGGGCACCTATGTGGCTGTGGCGGCGTCTCTGGAACTCGACGGCACCGCAACACCCCTGAACGTCGTGAACGAGTACCTGGCCCTGGGCGGCGGCGGATTTGGCTATGCTCCGGCTTTGACCACAACCTTCGCGCAAAATGCGTTGTTGACAGGCAATACCGGTGCGCTGCGAAACCTGGTGGGGAACAACACCTGGAGCGGCCGAATGGATTGGCAAGGCCGCGATACCACGTCAACGAATATCGTTGCTGTCGGTGTGGACCGGGCGATTGACAAGCTCACGATCAATGGACAGGTTGCAGGTGGCACGTGGCTGACGTTCGCCAAGGTGGGACCCGGGACCCTTGAATTAGCGGGCACCACGGCCAATGCTTACAACAGCGGTTCGGGCGAGCAGTTCGTGATCTATGAGGGCACGTTGGCACTCAACAAGCCAGCGGGGGTCAATGCCATCAATTCGCCTAGCTCGGGAAGCAACATCATCGTCGGCGACAACGTGGGCGGCTCCGGGGCTGATGTGTTGAGGCTGCTGGCCAGTGACCAGATTCAGGACGCCTCGAATGGCTTCACTGTCCGCGGAAGTGGCCTGTTCGATCTGAATGGTTTCAACGAAACCATCAACCCAACGCTGATCCTGGAGAGTAATCTCACAGGATCGGCTCAGGTGAGCACCGGCGCCGGCACCCTCCGGATTAACAACAACACCTACATCTCCCTGAACGCATCCCAGGGCTTCGGCAACCTTTCGCCAGCCACAATCACTGGCAATCTGGCCCTCCAGGTGACTGGTGGAGCAGCGGCGACGCGAACCATCACCACCAATGACACCATCGCTGACGTGGATCTGCAGATCACGGCGAAGATTACCGACGGCGACAGTAATGGCAATCTGCAGAACATCACGACAGCGGGAAATGGCCGGCTGGAACTGGCCCCGACAGTTGCCAGCGACTTCAGCGGTGTGTTCACAGTGGGCGCGGGCCGCACGCGGATCAGCAACTCTGGAGCGTTGGGCCTTGGCGGAGTCGGCGCGGGGACGGTGGTCAACAACAGCGCATCGCTGGAATTGAACAGCGTTACGATCACCGATGAGTCGCTGACATTGACAGGTCAGAACAATGCGGCTGCGGGAAGCGGATTCGCCAACGCCTGGGGCACCCTTCGGGCTCTTGCTGGCACCACCAATCTCTGGCAACAATCCACGTTTGTGGGCAATCTGGTCAACCTGAGTAATTTTCCCGCGCTGGTCGCTGATGCGGGTGGAACGGTGGAATTCGCTGCGGCAATCGGCGGTAACACTGGTATGGTCAAGTACCTGCCGGGCACGCTGATTCTCTCTGGAAACCAGTCGAATACGTTTGGTGGAATCAGCGTTTCCTCGCGCATCTGGGAAGGGACAGTGCGCCTGGCCAAGACAGGGGGCGCCTTCGCGGTCGGCGGCTCCGGCACGGCGGCAACACCACACTTCTTTGAGGTAAATGGCGGCATCGACTTCGGCACACCGGACGATACCCGGCTGATCTGGGACCAGGACAACCAGATTCAACCGGGGTCCGTTGTTCTCCGCGCGATCACCGGCGCTCTCATCGACCTGAATAACCGTAATGAGACGTTGAGCAACTCCAGCGTTGCCGCACTTGAGTTCTGGACCGGCACGATCCGTCCGCACCTCAGGACCGGCACCGGCACACTCACCCTGGGTGGGGCTTCTGGCACGAGCGGAATTAACGTCAACGTCTCGAGCCAGGACATCAACAGCACGCTGCTTTTCAACCAGAAAGGCGCGTGGATCGAAGGCAATCTGAACCTGGGTGGCGGGCAACGGACAATCAACACCGCCTCCAACAACCTCTCGCAAAATGTCCTCCAAATCGACGCCCTGATCAGCAACGGACAGCTCAACAAGGTCGGCGCCGGCACACTGGTACTGACTAACACCAGCAATAGCTACGTCGGCTTCGACGAGGTGCAAAGTCTGCCGGTCACAGTGGACGGCAACCTGCGAATCACACACCGGGGCGTGCAATCGGCCGAATTCAACAGCACGGGTGACACGACGGGTAGTGCGCTCGACACCTTCCTGAACGGCTCCGGCCTGTTTGGACCAGCGGCAGGTGCGGGAACCTATCTGTCGGTCACTCGCGCCGGCCTGACGCAGCCTTACATCATCACGTTCAAGGGCGTATACGCCAAGCGTGACCTGAATCTGCTTGGCCTATCGGCCGGCACCACGGCGCCCGTGGCCACGGTCGGAACGGTCACCGAAACCACGGCTGGCGGCGGCACATTGCTAAGCCTCGGGACAATCGCGCTGGGGGGCAACAATGTGCTGGGCACAGGCGGCCTGGCGGCCCGTTCGACAGCGGCCACGACGCAAGTGTCGCTGCGACCTGATGTCAGTTCTATTGTGATGCCAAACTATGTGGACGTGAGCGGCACAGGGGCCACCTTTTTCGTGCTCAACACGTACTCCATGCGTCCCGACAGCGAATTGCCGGCGACATTCGAGTACGCCAATACAGTCGCCATTCAGTACACGGCCGGCACCCCCCATCTGATCAACTGGGGCGGGGCGCTCGACAGTTCACCCACCATCATCTACAGCGGCTCAGCCTCCGGCGGAATCGCACTAGATCTCGCACCCACGACGCTCAATTTCCGGAATGAAGCCAACAACGTGACCTTGGTCACTGGCGCCATTGTTGATCCACCGACAGCAGCCGTGCAAGGCAGTCTGAACAAGCAGGCCAGCACCCCCACGGATGGCACCGGCACATTGATTCTTTCAGGCAACAACACTTACGATGGAGCAACGACGGTCGCCGCAGGCATTGTGCGTGTGACAAACAGCAATGCGTTGGGCACGAGCACCAACGAGGTGCAAAGGTTTGCCACGCAGGTCTCAGGTGCAGGCGGCGGATCGTTTACGGTCACCTTCAACAATCAGGTCACGCGGACGCTCAGCTACACGGGGACCGTGGCGCCAAGCGCGACCCAGGTGCAGGCAGCGCTGAATGAACTGCCGACCATGCTCGTACTCGGTGGGCCCATCGCGGTCACTGCCATCACCGTGGAAGCGCCTACTGGTACCTTTACCACGACTTACACGTTGACCTTCGGCGGAGCCCTGGCCGGCTTCGATCAAGGCAATGTGTCGGTGGCAGTGACTGCGCCCGTCACGCTGAGTTCGGCCGTTACCGCCATCACAAACGGCGGTGGAGGCACGACGGTTGCCAGCAACGCGGCCCTGGAAATCCAGGGCACTGGTTTGACGATCCCCGAAGGGCTCACGATCAGCGGGAGTGGTTTCAACGGTATTCCCACGGGTGCGGTACGCATGCTCGATGCCGCCCTGACCGCGGAAACGAATACACTCACTGGCTCCATCGTTATGAATGCCGCGTCAGTTATCAGCGTGGCTGGAGGTTCGGATGCGTTAATCCACAGCGGGGCCGGCGGGACAGGCTTCATCTCCGGCGGTTTCAGTCTGACCAAGTTTGGTGCCGGTACGCTGGAGTTAGCAGGTACGAGCAGCAACGTCTACACCGGCGGTACATTTATCAATGAGGGAACGCTCCTGCTGAATAAGCAGGATACCGCCGGACGTGCCTTCCAACCGAATGCCACCGGCACCGGGAACATCACGATCGGTGATCAGGTGGGTGGCGACAACGCGGACGTGCTGCGGTACGGCAGCGCCGCGGGTGTCGACCAGGTCTTCGGGCTGACCAATGTCACAGTCACCAGTTCCGGCCTCCTGGACATGGGTACCAACTCCAAGTCCGATTTCATCAACGCGCTGACGCTTAACACCGGCCGGTTGTACAGCGGAGACATACAGACAGGGACCGGTGTATTGACAGTTAACGGAGATGTGACCGTCAGTACGTTCGGTGTGACGACCGGTGACACGGCGGCAGCGACCATCAGTGGACTTCTAACCATGACCGCCTCCATCGGCGGTTCTGGAAATTTGCCACAGCAGTTCATAGTCAATGACACGTTCGTACCATCGGCCAACAGCGACCTGACTGTTACCGCCACGATCGGCCAGTTGCAGTCGGTGGGTGGCTATGTGCCTGGTCTGCGAGAAGGGCGTCTTGCGTCCTCAACCATTCAGCCCCTCAGCACTCCTAATCCGGCCACCTCGTATCAGCTCTATCCCCGAATGGGTGAAACAGGACTGCCCCCCTGGGGTGGCAATGAGAACTGGTGCTACACAGGGCAGTTCTACGACGCCGACGGGATTGTCACATTTGGGGAACATGTCGACGACAACACGCAGGTGTGGATTGACGGCGTGGCGTTGATCTCAAACGACGGTGGATCGGGTACCCCCTCGACGACGGGGGTGGTGAATATTGGCATGGGTTCCCTTTCAGATGGCTGGCACAGCATCGAAATCCGCTTCGCTAATGGCGCTGGCGGCGCTGGTGCCGTGGCCAACAACGGTTGGGCGGCCAACTTCGGCTTTGGCCTGGCGCCTGGGGGAACAACCAGCACGCAGGGCGGCAGTTATGCCATGCCAATCGACAACGGGTCCATGAATCTGTTCCGTAATAATGCCTCTCCGATGCCGTACACGCTGGCCAAGTCTGGCGGCGGCACATTGAACTTGACTGCAGCGAACACCTATACCGGAGGGACCACGGTCAATGGGGGTACCGTGGTGTTCAGCCAGAGTGGTTCCGCAAACCTGGTAGCCCCTGGCGCCAGCCTGACGGTCGCACCTTCCGGAACGTTGATCCTGGATAACACGGGCACAAACCTGGCGGACCGTTTGCCGGACGCGGCGCCGGTCAACCTGGGTGGAGTGCTCTGGTTCAAGGGGAATGCATCCACGGCCTCGACCGAGACTCTCGGTGCGTTGAACCTGATCAGCAACACGCAGTCTGTGATCCGGGCTGATTTCGGCGGCATCCCGGGTCAGGCACTGACCTTCACCGCCAGCAGTGGCCTCGTTGTGACGAGGAACGCGGGCGCGACGCTGAACCTGATCAGCAACAGCAATTTCCTGTTCGGTATCAACGAGGTTCGCTTCGTGGCGACCGGTACGGCAACGCTACCGACGCTCACTGGCAATGTCCTGCCCTGGGCAACGGTCTCGACATTTGTCGGGTCGGGGTCTGAGTCGTTGGACCTCGTTGGAGATATTGATGCGACTGGCGGAACTTTTAGCCTGTCTCGGCTCGACGCTCCAGGGGCGGTTGGCTACGACGCGAGCAATGTGAAGGTCACCGGCTCTGTGACGCTGGGCAGCGTGATCAATGCGTTGCTGATCTCCGGAGATGGCATCACCATTACCGTGCCTGGTGGAGACACCACGATTAGCAGTGGCCAGGTGGTGAACTACGGTGGCATGACCATCGGCAACACCATATCGGGTGGAACTCTGGCATTTGGCGCGGCGGAGCCACTCTTCTTCACGCAGGGCAGCAACGCGGCCCAGCAGTTGAACCTGAACGGCGCAAGCAGCGGTCAGTTCACGCTGACCCTGGTCATGAATCAGGCTTCCACATCAGCTCCAGTACTTGGAGCAACCCAGACCACGCCGGCCGGTTCCCAGACCACTGGCCTTCTGGACGTCAGCACACTGACAGCAGCCTCCTTGCAACAGGCCATCGAATCTCTGCCTGCAGTCGGATCGGGAAATGTCCAGATCAATCCGGTGCCTGGCGGCTTTGTAATCACCTTCATTGGCATTCTGGCGGGCGGGGTGATGCCCTCACTGCTGGTGAACAACTTCACGGCCAGCCCCGCGCCGATGATTGCAACCACCGCGATTGGCGGCGGCACGCTGACGATTGGCAGCAGCCTTACCGGCACGGCAGCGGCACGGAAGGAGCGCAAGGGACGACTGACGCTGTCTGGCAACAATCAGGCAGGGACTGGTTTCGCGAGCGCCCTTACGGTGAGCGAGGGCGAGTTGTACGCCACGCACATCAACGCCCTCGGAACGACTGCCGGATCCACGACAGTTAATGCGGGTGCGGCGCTGGTCTACAACCTGAGTGGCACGCAGACCCTGGCGGCTGAACCGCTGACGATCAGCGGAACGGGCTACCTGAACAATGACACCGGGGCCCTGCGAGTTCTCGGCGGCGGTGTCCTCACGCGCGGTGGCAGCGTCACCAACGCCAGTGCAATCTCCACCATCTGGGTTGATTCGGCCACAACGCTCATTTTGCAGGGATCTCAACCGGATCTCTCCAGCATGAGCTGGATCAAGGAGGGGTTGGGGACTCTCGAGCTGAACAACCCGACTGGAAACAACTTTGGAACCGGCAGCGCCGCGGGGACCAATGCTCTCTACGTGAATCAGGGTGTCTTGCGGCTCAACCTTCAGGGTTCGAGCACCATCAACAAGCACATTTTTGTCGGCCGAAACGATGGCGGCACGACAGGGGCATCCATTGTCTATGCAACGACAGCCGGCACGGATCAAATCATCAGCGGCGCTAACTTGACCATCAACCGCTCAGGCCAGGTCGACTTCAATGGAATCTCAGACCAGTTCAACGCCCTGACTGTCATCGATGGTTCTGTGAACAACTCGCGGACGATCACCAACACGATCACTGCAAGTGGTGGTTTGATCATGCAGGGCGGCACGATTAACACCGGGACCGGCACTCTGGCTCTGGGCAATAGTGCCACATTCAACCTCGGTGCGCAGGCTACGATTGCCGGCAACCTGAGTGTCGCCAACGGCCAGCGCAACTTCGTGGTCAATGATGGCGCGGCGTTCTATGACCTGGTCATCAGCGCAAACGTGACCGGTGGTGGAACTGGCGGTCGGTTCGAGAAGCAGGGCGCAGGTGGTCTTCTACTGACCGGTAACAACGTGAACCTGACCGGCTCGAACGAGGTGCAGACGCTACCCGTTCCTTCCCCGGGCATCACCTCATTCGCGATCAACTTCGGCGGTATCGCCAGCGCTGCCATCGACAACATCAATGACTCCGACGCGCAGGTCCAGGCCAAGCTCGAGGCGTTGCCCTCAATAGGTCTGGGGAACATCACTGTGACCTCGACGGTGGGTGGCGGCAACCGAACCTACACCTTGACCTTCCGCAACACGCTAGGCGGTTACGACGTACCGAATGTTACCGGGACGCTGCTGGGAGGAACGGGGAGCTTCGGGACGGTGACAACCACGGGAGGGGTATGGGGCCTGACCGTGAACCAGGGCCTGATTGGTATCGGCACGGATACGCCGACAACGGGCGGAATTGCCCTCTACAACGCGGCCACACAGTTATTTGCCGAGGGCGGGCCACGAACGATCAAGTCGCTGCATATTGACGGCAATTTGACGCACCGCCTGGGCAGCCGGCGCGATTTCGGACCAGCGGGCAACAACAATGCTCTGTATATCTCCCAGGCCCAGCTTTGGTCCAGCACGCCGACCATCGCCGTGGATGACCCTCTGACGACTGTGCAGATTGCTGGGCTAGACGCTATCCAGTTGATCTCCTTTGCCTCGGTGCCCGCGTCGTTCACGGTCACGTATAACGGCGCCACCACGGGCAGCATCACAACCACCGGCAATGCGGCGACGGACGCGCTCACCCTCCAGAGCCAGTTGAATTCGCTGGCCACGATCAACGCAGGTGGTGGCACTGTTACAGTTACCGCCGGCCCCGGCGCGTACAGCTTCAAGGTGACGTTCAATGGTGGGCCACTGTCAAAGGCGGATGTGTACCCGCTGACTGCCACAGGCGGCGGCACCGTGTTCACTCTGGCGCGTGGGAACGGTGCAGTGATCGAACAGGCCGCCAATATGCCCCTGCAGAAATCAGGCTTCGGCACCCTGATTGTGGGCGGCAACAACACCTTCAATGGGGTCACCAACGTCACCCAGGGTGTGCTGAGGATTCTCAGCAGCAACGCCCTGGGACAAAATGCAGGCGCCTCTGGAACGGCCGGTAGTGGAACGGTCGTGTCCAGCGGAGCCACCTTGCAGATCGGCGCGAACGTAAGTATCCCCAACGAATACCTGTCGATCACTGGCGCTGGGTATGTCGGCGATCAGAATGGTACAGGCTACACCACCGGTGCTCTACGTGTTCTGGCCGGCGTCACCGCCACCTGGGGGACCGGAGCAACTCCGATGCTGCTTGGCGGTAACCCAGCCACCACGTACATCGGTGCGGACAGCGGCTCGATACTGGTGCTCAACTCCCAGTTGGGCCAGGCATCGCAAGGCGCGAACAATAACTCGCTGGTCAAGGTCGGCCTGGGCACGCTGGAATTCCAGGGTGCGCTGCCCAACAGTTACCTTGGTCTCACGACGATCAACGAAGGGACCCTTCGGCTGAACAAGCGAGCCGGGGCGACCAGTGGCCTGTCCTACCAGATTGGCGATAATGTGGGCGCTGCTGACAGCGACGTGCTGGAAATCGCGAACTCGGAGCAGATCTTCGACAACCAGCAGCACACGATCCAGAGCACAGGATTGTTGCGGACGGTGCCGTTTGCGGCCGCCTCGACGTTTAACGAAATCCAGCAGATCAGCATCTATGGCTCTGCTGGAACGTTCCGGGTCAATGCCTTCGGCTCTCAGACACCCGATCTTCCGTTTAACATTGCCCCCACAGGCGGCCTGCACCAGCTAGCTAGCTTGCAGAACGCCTTGAACGCGCTGGCCACCAAGCCGGCCAACATCACCTTCGTGGTTTCCGGGTCACCCCAGAACTACACTGTTACGTTTGTCGATTCGAACATTAGCAAGGTCAATCAAGCGTCGATCACGCTATCAAACTTCGTCACTGCGACTGGGAGTGTGGCCACGTTTACCGACGGTGGCACGAACGTGGCCAGTGAGGAACAGTACCTGAACACGGGCACGGCCGCCTGGACCCTCGCCTTTGGCGGGCAGTCCACCGCGTCGACTGCTCAGGCCAACCCGACGTTGGCCCAGCAGGCTCTCGAAGCTTTGACCACCATCGGAGCCGGCGGTGTTGTCGTCACCGGCACATCGGGCCAGCAGCAGATGCTGGTCACGTTCACCCGGGGTTCCGCGGTAAACCTTGCCGGACTGAACGTCCCAGATCTGGTGTTCACTTCGGGGACCGGCCAGGGCCAGGTTTCGGGAACGCATGGTGGGTACATCAACCTGGAAACGTTGGGCATGAATACCATCACTGCCCCCGTTCTCACCATGACACTGGGACCAACTGCAGCCTCCGAGGTCAACATTGCGGCAGGGACCACCCTGGCCCTCGGATTCAATAGCAGTTCTCTGGTCGGAGCCGGTTTGACGGTCGCTGCCCGGCCGGGACTCCCGAGCAGTGCGCCGGGGGCGGTGATCAGCGGTTCTGGCAATCTGGCGCTCACATCTCCCACAGCCTCTAGCAACGTGACGCAGACCTTTACCCTGCCCGATGGCCCTGCCTATGCCGATTTGACCATTAGTTCACCGATCATCGATGGATCGAGTGTCATCGAGACGCAGACGTTGGTGATCAATGCTGCGCCTACCGGCGGCAGCTTTACACTCAGCGGTGGGCCTTTGACGGGCAGCACAGCTGCGATACCGTTCGGAGCCTTGACTTCCACCGTATCCGGCTTCGCTGCCAGTGCGGTCTGGGGTGCGCTGCTCCCCGTTCTTCCGGCGAATGCGCAAGTCGTCGTGACACAGTCGGCGGCAAACACCTTCCCGATGACCCTCACCCTCACTTACTTCAATCTCACATCGAACCCGGGCACGCTGGTCGTTGGCAACAGTCTGACGGGCGCTTCCACCGTGACCGTGACCCCGGCCACCACCTGGGACTATGCAGCGGTACTGCCGCCGGTTGGGGCGATAACCAAGTCGAACGCAGCCAACAGCACGGCCAGCCGGCTGGTGTTGAGTGGTACCAACACCTACACGGGAGCCACCACCGCTAACAGTGGATTTGTCCAGGCGGTGGGCAACTTTGCGCTGGGAGCGGCCATCGGCACGCAGTTCGGCGGCACGATTGTCAACCAGGGCGGCGTGCTGGAACTGAACGGCGTCTCGCTCACGGGCGAGAACCTGCAACTGTTTACCACAAGCAATGGCGTCGGACTCTACGACGGATCTGGGGCGATCTCGCTTACACCGCAGAACGCCGGCATTGTCTTCGGTACAGGGCAACTGCGTGCCGTGGGCAACAGCACGAACACCTGGACAGGCAATGTTGAGTTGCGCAGCTTTGACACGAACGGGCGCTGGTTCTCGATCGGCGCGGACACCGGTAGCAGCCTGACGATCGACGGCGTGGTCTACGGCACGCGCGGCGACAATCAGCAGCAATTAAGCAGCATGTTCCTGGCCAAGGTGGGTGGCGGAACACTCGAATACCGCGGTGCAACGACCGTCGGGCTTACGCTTGGCGGGGTGGTGTCGACAGCGACCATGTACACCGGGGACACCGCGGTGAACGCGGGTACTCTGATCCTGAACAAGCCGGGTAATACGGTTGCCCGTGACCTGTGGGTCGGAGACGGTCGGGGTGGCAACGACGCGGACGTGGTGCAGTACGGGCCAATGGCCGGTGCCAACCAGGTCGCCGATGCCCAGACGGTGCGCATCCTGTCCAGCGGCAAGCTGGACATGTCTGCTGCACAGAATTACAGCAGCGAAACGCAACTTCTGACCATCCCCGTGGGCACGACCGGCGGCACGTTCACGCTGTCGCTGCTCGGCCTGATCACGGCGAATATTTCCTACAGTACAACCACGGCGACAACGGTCGCTGCTATCACCAACGCCTTGACAGCCATCCTGCCCCATGCCACTTTCACCGTGACGGGTCTGGACAATCGGAATTACGCCATCACCTTTGGCGGTTCGTTGGCCAACGCCAATCTGCCTGCATTGACGACGCCAACACTCGCGCTCACGCCAGCCGGCACCCCTGCTGTGACCACCATTCGCGACGGGGTGGGCAATGCGATCCAGACGTTGAGTTTGAGCACCAGTGGCGGCACGTTCTCTCCGCAGTTCAACGGCATCAGTCTGCCGGCCAACGCAAGCAGTGAAGTTCAGGTCCTGACACTGATTCCCGGTGTTTCCAACAACTTCACGTTGGCCATGAACACGACGGCAGGCACTATTCTGACTGGTCCCATCACTTACAATGCGACAGCGGCGACGCTGGCGGGCAACATCCAAACAGCCCTTACCACCGCCTTTGGCTCAGCGCTGTTCACCGTTACGCCGGCCACGACCAATGACAATCTGAACTTCGTCATCACGGCAACAGGCGGTTTCGCCAATGCCAACCTGCCCCAGTTCGACGTGGTAGGCAGTACCGGAGCCGTGGTGCTAACGGTCCGCGATGGTACAGTCAATGAGGTACAGGGGATTGCCCTGAACGGGGCTAGTGGCTCCGTGACGCTGTCCTTCAATGGTGTCAACGCGAGCACAGGCCTGACGGCGCCGTATACCGCGCTAACTGCGGCCAACCTGCAGGCCAACCTGGTCACGATCCCCGCCCTGGTAGGCGGCGTTACTGTGGGGGGACCGATCGGCGGACCGTTTGTGGTCGTGTTCAACGGCACTCAGGCGGGCGGCGATGTCAGTACCCTGGGATTCACCAATGTCGCCCCTGCCACGGCCACGATTACCACTGTCAACCAGGGGGGGTTGAGTCCAACGCCCGCCTCGTTGTTCTACTTTGCCGGTAGTGCGCCAACAGCCGGCGCGATTCAGGGGTATCTGAACAACATCGCGTTGCTGAACGGCACGCAACCACTGGCCGGCAATGTACAGGTCGTCGGCCCGGCTGGTGGCCCGTACTACCTGATCTACAATAACGCGCTGGCCAACCGCGACGTCAGCCTGCTGGGCTTGACCGCCCCAGGCTCGGCAAGTGCCTCGATCGGAACCCTGAGCAATGGTGGTCAGAACCTGGCCACCGCTGGTAATGAGATTCAGACCCTGGTGCTGGGGGGTACGATTACCGGCGGCAACTTCCAACTGACCTTCAACGGTTATGCGACTGATTCCATCACCTACAGTGCGACCCCTGCGACGCTAGCCAGCCGTATTCAGGAGGCGCTGGATGCTCTGCCGACGATCGGCATCGGTAATACCGCGGTCGTTTCGCTTTCATCGACTGTCTACACCATCATGTTCCAGGCTGATCTGGGACGTCGGGACGTGCCGCAGTTGAGCGTCAACAACGCCCTGTTCGGCACCTCTACGAGCATGTCCGTGTCGACCATTGCGGGCGGTGCCGCCGTGGACACCATTGGCGGCCTGACTCTCGGCGTGGGAACGGGGGTGGCCGGGGACGTAGACACGGGGACGCGAACCCTGGCGATGAACGGCACCATCACCGAATTCGTCCAGGCCGGGGGCAATGCCACGGCCACCATTTCCGGCCACCTGGATCTGCTCAATGCTGTGCGCACGGTGAACGTCAACGACGGTGGCGGCGCCACGGACCTGAACATCCTGTCGACCATCAGCAGCTCCGGTGGCCTTACATTCACCAATCCGGGTCAGGTCGAACTCTCTGGCTCCAGCCGGACGACTTACGGTGGCGCCACGACGGTCAACGAAGGTACGCTGGTTCTAAACAAGACCGTTGGGCCGGTCATCCTGGGTGCGTTGATCATCGGCGACGGCACAGGAGGCCCGGATGCTGACGTGGTCCGCTACGGCTCGGCGGCCATCGGGGACCAAATCGCAGAGTATGCCGGCGGGTCCGGGCTGACCGTCAACAACATTACTGTGAATAGCTCTGGGCTGCTGGACCTAAACGGCAAGTCTGACACGCTCGTGGGCAACGCGACCCTCACCCTGGCAGTTAGTCCCAGTTTCAGTGCCGAGGTCCGCACAGGTGCGGGCGTCTTGACACTCGGCGGCAATATAACCGTCAGCGTGAACAACCCTTCCCTCACCTCCGCGCTCACTCCAGCCGCCACGATCAGCGGCAACCTGAATCTAGGTGCAGGCGGGAACCGCACCATTACCACCAACGACAGTTCGGCGGCCAATGACCTGGTGATCAGTGCCAACATCACGGGTGTGGGAGGTCTGCCAGGGCTCACCGAGGGCTTTGTCACAGGCGCTGGCGGTATCACCACGACGGCCAACCCCGGATTCATTCCCCGGCTCTTCCCGCGGATGGGCGAAACGTCCTCCGGATCCTCGGCTGCACCATGGGGCTCCAACACCGAGTGGGTCTACACCGGCCAGTTCTTCGACGCCGATGGCCAGTTTGCCTTTGCAGAAAACATCGATGACGCAGTCAGCATCATCATTGATGGTGTCCAGCGCCTGAGCAATGGCACCTTTAACGTGGTGACCACGACGGGCAGTACCACAGGTGGCAATTCCCAGGCTACAGGCACCGTGGCGAACGCCAACACAGCTGGTGGTATCACTAACTTCGGAATGGGGCCAGCCGGCGACGGTTGGCACACTATTGAAATCAGAATGCAGAACGGCGCCGGTGGCGCTGGTGCGGTTCTTAGCACCGTTGGTTCCGGTGCGCCGAACTGGACCAGTGCATTTGGCATCGGGTTGCGGGACAGCACTACCAATCTGACGAGTGTGAACGGGGTGGATTATGTCATCCCGACTGATCCGGGCACGGGTACTTTGTTCCGCACGCTGCCCACGAACCTGATTACCACAGGACCTGGCCGGATCACACTAACCGGCAACAACACCTACCAGGGTTCGACAACTGTCAATGGTGGTGAGTTGCTGCTTAGTGGTACGATCGCCAACACCTCGGCGGTCAGAGTGGCCAGCGGGGCTCGATTTACCGTCGACGATACCGGCACGCCCCAGGCGAATCGTGTGGCCGACACAGCTCCGATTACCCTGAGCGGTGGCACGTTGAGCTACCTGGGTAACGCGGCCGGCTCAACCGAGACGATTGGTCCGGTGACGCTGGCGGCCAACACCGTTTCGTACGTGATGTCCACGACCAGCGGCAGTGGCGCGGTGGTTCTCAACAGCAGCAACCTAACGCGGAACATCAACGCCAGTGTCTACTTCTCTGGTATCAATACCGACCTGGGAACCACCCACAATCAGATCAAGTTCGCCCCGGGTGTTGCAGACAACGCGGTATTGGCTTACAGCAAGGTGATCGGCGGCAACGGCGGGGCCCAACTGGCAACGCACACCACTGCTTTTGGCATCCAGGGGATCCCGAGCACGACGCAGGCCACAGTCTTCAAAACCAGTCTCGCGGAAGTCACCTCTCCGACAGATTTCGTGCGCCTGACAAGGAGCGAAACCATCAACACGGCCATCACCGTGGCTGGCCTGGAGATCAATGGCGAAGGGATTACGATCGGCGGGACGGGGTCTCTGACCATCGCCAATGGGGCAGGCTCGGTGGGGCTGAGCATGACAGGGGCCGGACAGGCCACCGCGACGATTGACGTGCCGCTAACGTTGAATGCCCCCTTCGGCCAGGACAACATACTCCAGGTGGATGTCGGCAACAGGCTGAACCTGACAAAAACCTTGACCACAGTCTCGGGCGCCACGCTCTTAAAACGTGGACAGGGAACGCTGAACCTCAGCGGCGACAACTCCAGTTCGTTGAACGCCGTCATGTTCGTAGATGAGGGCACGCTACGCGTTACCGGTGCCTCCAATTCGCTGGGTAGCACTGTGACCCCGACGGTCAGTGTTGCCATTGGTGCTGCAATCGAACTGGATGCTGCCACGGTGGGCAACAACACGTTGAACATCGCCGGGACCGGTCGAAATAACAGTGGCGTGATCCGCAGCATCGGTTCGGGTACCAGCACCTGGGGTATCGGTAGCACAAATATCAACGCCAGTGTGGCCACCACCGTAAACACGGCGCCCGGCACCACCCTGAACCTGAACGCCACCATCAACCACAACAACTTCACGATGACCAAGAACGGGGCGGGAATCCTGGTTATTGGTGGGTCGAACAGCAATAGCGGCCTGGTACTTCAGATCAACGAAGGCGAGACCAATCTGGGTAAGACCAGTGCGGCCCAGGTTGCCACGGCGATCACTGTTGGCAACGACATTGGGAACACCAACAACGCACTGCTGAAGGTCACCGGGGTTGCCAACCAGAACACGTTCCTTGGCATCACCGTCAACAGCACTGGCAAGTTCGACATCAATGGGACCCCGTTCCTGGTTGGCACGAACGGCGGCACCTTGACGCTCAATGTCGGATCCGTGGTGAGTGCGATCGTTACCAATAGTGGCGCTGCGGCCACGCTGACCGTCAACCAGAACATCACGCAGGGAATAGCCGCAAACACCATTGCGAACGCGACCACGCAAGGCCCTGCGGCATTGATCGACAGCAGTCTGACCCTCAGTCTGAACAACGCAGCCCGAACGATTACGCTGACCGACCGACCGTCGGCCACCCAGTTTGGCACCACGGCAATGGGAATCACGGGCAACGACGACCTGGTGATTGACGCCAGGATCATCGACGGTGGCGGGAGTGGTGTGATCACCACAGCAGGCGCTGGACGATTGGCACTGACGAATCCGGCTAATTCGCTGACTGGCGGCGGCACCGTGCTGACCGTTGGCGCGAATACGATCGTATCCGTCCGCGATGCCGGCGCGCTGGGCGGTGGCACTGCGGGTACGATTCAGGTCAATAGTGGTGGAACCCTGGAACTGGACAGGGCGACCAACATGACGATCAATCGACCGCTGATTCTTCAGGGTAGTGGGGCCACCGAACTGGTGTTCGGCGGTGTCACTTCCAATGCCCAGGGTGCGTTCCGTGTGGTCCAGGGCAGCCACACCTGGCAGGGTACGGTCACTCAAAATACGGCGGCTGTGCAAGTACGAGCAATCACCGCGACCAGCAAGTTGACTTTCAGCAACACCTACACGCTAGGTAACCAGAATCTGACGACCAACGGGCCAGGCACCGTCGAGTTCCAGAACACGATCATCGGCACGGGTTCCAGCAATCCGGCAATCACCGTGGACGGCTCAATCACGCGCCTGACGTTGAATGGCGTGGCCACGGGCCTGGGGGCGAATGGCATTCAGTTGAACAGTGGCGGCCGATTGGAAATCGACGATTCGGCGGGCGCAGCTAACGCGAACCGCATAGACAATGCAGCGCCGATCAACCTCAATCAGGGCACACTACGATACATCGGCAACGCGGCGGGTAGCACCGAGTCGTTCGGCGCGCTCACCATGCTGGCAACCAGTGGAAACGTGCTTGAATCGGTCACAACCGGTTCCGGGACCAACACACTGGCGTTTGCAAACCAGACGCGAAACAGCGGCTCAACTTTACGCTTCAGAGGCGTCAACACAAGCCTGGGCGCTGGCAACCAGATTCTGTTTACCACAGCGCCTGGTACCAGCAACGGGATCATCCCACGATCGACGATCGAATCCAGTACTGGCTTACTCGACCTGGCAATGGTCAACACAGGTGCCGGCAATCGGATTGAAGCCTTGCCAGTGGGATCGTACTACACCGGTCCGCTTGACGGCACGGCACCGGCATCCGCCAATGTACTCCTCACGACCAACACAAACGTGTCGGCTAACCAGCAAGTGAATGCCGTACTCATTCGGGGCAACAGTGTGGCGCTGACCGGCAACGCCGGGACCACGCTGACGGTATCTTCCGGCGGTGCGGGCGCGGGCATGATCACAAGCCAGGGTTCCGGAAACACAATTGCAGTGCCCACGCTGGCCACCGGCGCGGCGGATGTTGAGCAGATTTTCATCGTCGACGGGACCTTGGAGGTCACCAGCACAGTAACTGGCGCTATTGCAGCCCTGACCAAGGGCGGCACGGGTGATCTGCGACTGAGCGGCGCTTCGGCCAATACCTATGCCGGAGCCACCAATGTCAGCGAAGGTACGATGACAGCGGCCAAGACCGGAGCGATCGTCGGTTCAGGCGTTACTGTCTCGGCCACGGCAGCCATCCGTCTGGACGGTGGCGTGTCCGGAATCACCATCGGTAACGTCCCGATTTCTGCACTGAATGCCTTTATTGATTGGGCGCCCGGCGGCGGTCTGCAAAACGTGTCGGGTAACAACACCTGGGGTACGGGGACGACCGCCATAACAATGTCCAACAGTTACACCGGGATCAACGTCGCGGCAGGCATGTTGACGCTTAATGCCACGATGAGTGGTGCTGGTCTGGTCAAACTGGGAACAAGCCCGCTCGTCCTTAGCGGATCCTCAGCGAACGCCTACACTGGCAATACCATCGTTCAGAACGGCACCCTGCAGTTGGCCAAGACGGCTGCGGTGTCCGCCATCCCCGGGGCGAATGCGGTCATCAACAACGGCACCACAATTCAGGCTACCCTGAGCGACTCACAGATCGCAGCGGGGACCAGTGTCCGGGTGCTGGGTGGTACGTTGGACCTGAACAATCGCAACACGACCGTCACCGACCTGACGCTCAACGCCGCCACTATTCAGACCGGCGGCGGGACGTTGACGTTGAATGGCAGCGTATTCGTCAATGCCACGACTGGCTCAACGATCAACGGCATTGTCTCGCTGTCCAACGCCGTGCACAACTTTTTCGTGAGCGATGGCGCCTCGGCAGACGACCTCGTGGTCAACGCAGCGGTCGTTGGCGGTGGCTCCGGCACGGCGAATATCATCAACAAGCAGGGCACAGGCTTGATGGCATTGACCAATGCCAATCTGTTTGCCGGCCGTGTGACCGTGACGAACGGCATACTGGATCTGCGGAATTCCATTGCCCTGGGTGTGTCCGATGGGACATCGAACAATGACACCACGGTCGCGACGGGGGCCACGCTGCGACTGAACAATGCCGCCGTGGGTAATGAAGTTCTAACTCTAAACAGCCCAGGCGCGGCGCCCGGCAGCGGGGCAACGGTGGGCGGTGCGGTGGTCTCACTGGATGTTGCGTCCGGCGACAACTTCTGGGGCGGAAACATCACACTGGCCAACGCGGCAGCGGCCGGTGGGATCGTCGTGGTGAATGTAGCAGCCGGCGCAAGCCTGCCATTGCTTGGTGTGATCAACCAAACAAACGCGGTCCCGGTAGGCTTCTCACCGGGTGTCGTGTTTGCGCCCAGCATCGCGCCCATTGGCTTGACAGTCCTTGGCGCTGGCTCGATCGAGTTCCGAGGCACGTCGGTCAACACCTATCTGGGCGCCAATACGTACCAGGGCCCAACGACGGTGGCTGCTGGCACACTAACCCTGAACAAATTCGCTAGCACTACCGCAGTAGCAGGTAGTCTGATCATCGGCGACGCAGTGGCCGGCACAGGCGCCACAGTGCAATACGCCACCAACGCGGCCAACCAGATTTCGGACACCTCTGCTGTCACGGTGCTGAACAATAGCACGCTGGACTTGAATGGAAATTCCGAAGTAGTGGGCGTGCTGACGGTGTTCAGTGGAACTTCGAAGGCTTCCACCATCGTGCTTGGCGGCGGTACGCTGACTCTGGAAGGTAATCTGTATGTGGTACAGTCTGGTACCGGGGCGACAGGGGTGAGCCTACCGGCGATCAACCTGGGACTTTCGCCCCGCGAGGTGAACGTCGTCGATGGGGCAGCCACTGCCGATCTGACGTTTGCCGGAGTTGTCAGTGGTCCGGCGACTGCCAATCTCACGAAGCAGAACTCCGGAACCGTGGTCCTGGCCTCCACGATTACCGAGACCTATCTCGGCGCGACGGCCGTCAATCAGGGCGCACTCTTCGTCCATGCGACCACCAATCTAGCTAGCAACTTCACCGTCAACCGGGGGGCGAGCCTCGGTGGCACCGGGACAATCACCGGGGTGGTGACCGTGAATAATCTAGGCCTGCTGACGCCCGGCAATCTTGTTGGTGGTACTGGGTCAGATCTGAGCGACACGGGGATTCTCTTCATTGGTAACTTGACCCTGGCCGACGGTTCCACCCTGGCCGCGCAGGTGAACGGCACAACGGCTGGAAGCCAGTACGACCAGGTCCAGGTTACCGGAACAGTCACCATTGCAACCACGGCCAACCTGACGACGAGTGGCCTGATCACCAGCCCAACAGACGGGCGTCTCATTACCCTCATCGCCAACGACCTGAGCGACTCGGTATCTGGCTCCTTTAACGTCCTACCCGAAGGCGCCACTGTGACCATCAACAGTGTCCCCTTCATCCTCTCTTACATGGGTGGAACGACCAACGATGTGGTGCTGTACCAGGCCGGTGCAATCATCACCGATGGCACTGCCCTGGACGATAACTACGAACTCCGCCGGAATGCGAGCGGCAACCTGATCGAATTGCTGACAGATGGAGCCGTGGTCGACTCGCGAGCGCTGGCAAATGTCACAAGCTGGACGATCAATGGTGGCGCTGGGACCGATTCGCTGGTAGTCAACTACGGCTACAGCGGTGGATTCTTCACAATACCTGTGAACTTCAATGGAGAAGGCCCCAGCGTCCCCACCGGCTCGGACGACGTGTTGGCAATAGTCGGTGGGACTTTTGCCACCGTGACGCACACTTTCGGCGGAGGAACGCCAGCCCATTCAGGCAACCTGGTTTACGACGATGGTTCCACGACAGGGACTGTTACCTATACAGGTGTTGGCACGATCAACATGGCTGCAACCGATGACACGGATCCACTGACCGCGGCGGGCATGCCTGGGCGCAGCGTCATCGACCATGTGATCTTCAATCTTCCCACTGGGCCGAACACCGTAGTACTGGAAGACGATGGCACGGCCAGCAATCTCACCTCGCGGTTGCGCAGCGCGAATAGCTCATTCGCCAGCACTGTGTTTTCCAATCCCTCGATGGAAATGACGATTGTTGCTGGGAATCTGGCCGATACGCTCCTGATCACGAGTTTGCCAGACTTCACGGCGGGTCTGACGGTGGGCACCATGGCCAACCAGTTCAACTCGGTCACGCTTGCCAACAATCTGGCTCTTAGCACGGGGACGATGAACCTGGAAGTGGTTGCGGGGACCATCAGTCTGGATGCAAACGTCAACACGGGCGGCAGCCAGTTCTACGATGGTCCAGTCATACTGACGAATTCTCCACTGACGTTCACCTCGACAGGCAACGACGACATCACCTTCAATGCCTCACTCACAGGCTCTGGCTCCGACCTCACGCTCAACACTGGTGGTATCACGGCATTCAACGGCAATGTCACTCTGCAGAGCTTGACCACTGACGTGGGTGGGAGCACAGCAATCAACGGCGGTTCAGTGACCACCACGGGAGCACAAATTTACAACGATGCAGTGCTACTGGGAGCCAACACGGTTCTGAATGGTGGTAGTGCCGACGTGACACTGGCCGGAACAGTCAACGGCGCGTTCAATCTGGCGGTCAATAGCACGGGGACGACCACGTTTGGTGGTGCGGTTGGCAACAATTCCCCCCTGGCTAACCTGACAACCAACGCGGGTGGGACCACGCTGCTGAATGGTGGGTCGGTGGTGACCACGGGCAATCAGGCGTTCCTGGATGCGGTGACTCTGAGCGGCGCGACGAGCTTGACCGCAGGTGGCACGATCAGCCAGGGCACCGCAGGTACGATCACTGGCACGATGTTGACAACAATCTCAGTGGGTGGGACGACCCTCGACAATGCGAACGCCATCAGCACATTCCAGGCTAGTAACAGTAGCCTTGGGGACATCACACTGAACAATACGGCGGTGTTGAGCATCGGTGGCATCACGCAGTCGGGCGGCGGCAATGTGTCGGTGACGAGTTCCGGAGCAGTGACCATCAACGGCAGCATCACCACAGGCACACCAGTCAGCAATGGAGGTGACGTGGAAATCACCTCGGGTGGCCTGTTACTGGTGAATCAATCGATCGACACCGGCAGCGGCACTGGCGGGGAGGTGACGATCGGCAGTGGTGTGACATTGAACGGTCTGCTGGCGCCGGGTGCTGGGGACATCACGCTAAACGGCGGGGGATCCGAATACGACGTGGTGTTCATTGCAGACCAAACGCAGCTGGGCAACACCACCATCACGGCGCAGCGGGATATCCTGGTGCGGGCCTTGTTGCAGACGATCAACGGAGGCACACTGAGTTTGCAGGCGGGAGTGGGCTTCTCGGGTACCGGAGCGGGCGGCGTGTGGGTGGACAGCACCGGTGGGTTCACCGGCGAAATCAACGCCAGCGGCACGCTGTCGATCTCCGGTAAAGATCTGTTTGCCACCTCGTCCAGTAACCTGGATGCAATACGACTGGACGGAACTGCCAGCGCCGGTGGGACAATAAGCCTGAGCACCGTGACAGCCAGCGCGCCGGCCGGAGCAGGGACGTTCCTGAACACGACGGTTCAGACCACGAGTGGGGACATCCAGGTCGACAATCCGGTGACCCTGACAGGCAATTCGACCGTTGCCAATCAAGGTGGTGGCCAGATCAGGTTCATGGAAACGGTAGATGGAGGATTCAGCCTCGATGTGATCACTGCTGGCGTGACCATGTTTCACCGAAACATTGGCGGTTCGATGCGACTGGCAAGCATCACCACAGACAGCGCTGGCAGCACGATGTTCACGATCCTGGTAACGAGCATCCAGACGACGGGATCGCAAACATTTAATGACCCGGTGAGCCTGGCCTCGGCGACAACGTTCGATTCCAACGGTAGCGGCAACATCGATTTCCAGAGCACAGTGAATGGGCCCGCTGACCTGGTAGTGAATACCGGTGGTTCGACCACGTTCCATGGCGGTTCGATCGGCAACAACCTGAGCGTCACAGCCAGCGGTGCCTCACTCAATAGTGGCACGCTCACCGTCACCAACCGGACCACCTTCAACACGTCAGGTTCCGGCGTCAATCAGGCTGCTGGGGTCCTCGACACGACCGAGTTGCTTCTGCTTGGAACTGGCACGTTCACGCTGAATCAGCCCGGCAATGACGTTGACACCCTGGCTGCCAATGTCACCGGAACAGTTACCTACCGCGACACAAACACGCTCACGGTCGGGTCTATCGACACCACCAACGGCATTACCAGCTCGGGCGATGTTACGCTGACCACGGCTGGTCTTCTGACCATCGGCGATGGCAGTGGAGCTGACAGCATCTCCGCCATTACACTGGACATCGACGCCGCTGGTGTGACCGAAACCACCGCAGGTGGCTCCGTCATTAACGCGACTAACCTGCGGCTGCAAGGCACTGGTTTCTTCGATCTCGACAACAGCAACACCGTCGATACCCTGGCTGCTGACATCACGGGTAGCCTGATCTACACCGATGCCAACGCGCTCACCGTCGGCACCGTCGGTTCCACCAACGGCATTACCAGTACTGGCGATGTTTCCCTGACGACGACAAACGGTAGTTTGAATGTAACCACGGTAACGGCCAGTGGGGTGGTCACCCTCAACGCAACCGGCAGCGGTGGGGAGATCATCGATGCCAATAGCCATGGCACCAACAACATCCTCGCTTCCAACCTCATCGCCACGGCCAGCGGTTCCATCGACCTGGACACGACCATCACGACGCTGCAACTCAACTCCGGTGATGACACTACCATCCGCGAGGCAAATGACCTCACGATTACCTCTGTCACGGTCGGGTCCAACAACTTTGAACTTAGTAACGCTGGCACCCTCAACCAGACTGGCACCATCACTGCCGCCGGGTTCCGCCTCTTCGGCACAGGTCCCGTCAGCCTCACTGCCAGCAACCTGATTGGCACCTTCGCAGCCTACCGTGACGACAACCTGTCCCTAACAAGCGCAACCAACCTGACCGTTGGCTCGGTCACTGGCCCCACCGGCTCTACCAGTGGCGTTACCCTCTCCAGCGGCACTCTGACCCTTACCATCTCCGGCAACCTGAACATTAATCAGCCCGTCGATGTTACGGCTGGTGACATGTCTGCCGTGAACATCAACTCCTCAATCGCCGGTACCATCGACACTGATTCCGCCCTGACACTCAGTGTCACTGGTTCATCTGGTGTCCTCAGCGGGGTCATCAGTGGTACCGGCTCGATGACCAAGTCCGGCCCTGGTACTCTGACCCTCTCCAGCACCAGCACCTACACTGGCACCACCACGATTAGCCAGGGCACATTGTCGCTCGGAACCACCGGCTCCATCGCCAACAGCGCCGTCACAGTCCAGACGGGAGGCACTCTGGCCGGCACCGGCACCACTGGGCCGCTTACTATTGACGCAGGGGGCTTCCACAAGCCGGGTAACAGCCCCGGCATCACGACCGTCACTGGCAACTACAACGAGAACGGTACAATTGAGATCGAGTTCGCCAGCGCCAGCGGTGGTCCAGGTGTGGCCCACGATCAGGTCAAGGTGATTAGCGGTGGTTCGGTATCCATCGGCATCACTTCGCTGCTGAGTGTCCCGGCGTATCTCGGCACGCCCGGCAGCTTCACCCCGACGCTGGCTCAGGTCTTCACGATCATCGACAACGACGGCACGGGCCCAGGCGACCTCTCCGGCACGTTCTCCAACGCCGCGGCCGGCGCAACCTTCCTCGTCGATGGCAAGACCCTCAAGCTCTATTACAGCGGCGGCGACGGTAATGATGTCGTGCTGGTGTCGGCGTTCGGCACCCCGTCTTTGCTCTACGTCAACGACGACTTCACCACCTCCAACGTAATGGTGGACGGCAACGCCGAGCAGGCTGGACTGCAACCGGCCTATGTCGGCATTGACGCTTTCTCGTCAGTAGCTGCCGCCCTGTCGGCCTATCCAGGTTTTACTGGCACCATCGTGCTTAACGGTGGCACCTATAGCACCGTGAACCTGTCGAGCGGTTCAACCGGGGTAGTCGCCCTGCAACTGGCGAAGGATGGGGTGACGGATGTCACCATCCAGAGTCTGTCTGGTGATTCGCTTGACAGTATTGCCACTCAGGCATTCGGCACCGCTAACCTGATCGTCGAATCCGGCTCATTCGCTGGCGCCATCAGTGGTGGTGGGACGGTCACCAAAAACACCTCCGGCACGCTGACCCTCTCGGGCAGCAACACCTACTCCGGATCGACGACGATCAACGCGGGTACGGTAATCGTCACCAGCACGACCGGCCTGGGAACCACTGCCGCCGGGACAGTCATTGCCTCCGGCGCCACGCTGGACGTGCGGACCAACATCGGCACCGAGGCGATCGACGTCGCTGGCACTGGCGTGGGAAGCAACGGAGCGCTGATCACCAGCACAGGTAGCGGTACGGTCGGTGGAGCGGTCACCCTTACCGCCAACACGTCGGTGGGTGGCAACGGCAACCTGACTTTCTCCGGAGGGATCGGTGGCAGCTTCGACCTGACCAAGGTCGGCACCGGCACGACGATCCTGTCAGGATCCACCTCCAACACGTTCAATAACACACTGGTGTCAGACGGTTTGCTGACGCTGAGCAAGACCGCGGGGGCCATCGCCATCCCGGGCGATCTGACCGTTCCCGCCGGCACGGTGAACTGGACGCAGGACAACCAGTTTGCCGCGGTCAGTGATTTGATCGTGTCAGGCGGCGATGTCAATGGCTCGTCGAACAATCAGGCGCTGGCGAGCGTAGCCATCAGCGCCGGTGAGCTGACGACCGGATCGGGCACCATCACGGTGGCCGGAACGACCACGGTGAGTGGTGGCTTCCTCACGGTGAGCGCAGCGGGAGGCACCTACGACACCGATGCGCTGTCGGTCACGGGAGGCACGGTGCGGATCGGCAATAACTCCGCCGGGACGCGTACGATCCGGGTGGGCTCGGGAGGCCTGTCGTACACCGGAGGCATCATCACACTGGGCAACACTGCGGGTGTGGCGGGTACCATCTCGCGCCTGCTGCTCAACGGCAATGTGACGACCGCCGGCAACCGCACGCTCAATACCAACGCGACGACAGTAGGTGCGATGGCGGAGATCGATCTCGACGGTGGCACGCGGATGTTCACGGTGAACAGTTCGGTGGCTCACACGTTGAGCGTGGGAGTGGAAATCACCAACGGGGATATCATCAAGGCCGGCGTGGGCGTGATGACGCTGACGGCCAGCAACACCTACGACGAAACGACGATCAGCGCGGGCACGCTTCAGATCGGCAACGCGGGGACGACGGGCACGCTGGGTACCGGCAACGTGCTGAACAACGCGGCGCTGGTGTACGATCGGACGAACGCCATGTCCGTGCCCAACAACATCAGCGGCACGGGGACGGTGACGCAGCAGGGCAGCGGCACGACGACCATGTCGGGCGCGAGCACCTACACGGGGGTGACCTACATCAACGCCGGCGTGCTGAACCTGACGGGCTCGCTGACTGGTGCAGCTCCCTCGGGCGATGTGCTACTGAACGCCAGCAATGTATCGCTGACGGGCGGCGGCACGGGCGTGATCACCGGCCGGGTGGTGAAGGTGCCGTTGAGTGTGACCAACACGACGATCAGCGGGCTGGCGACGATCACCAACAACAGCGGTGTGGCCACGGAGGTGGGCATCGACGTGTCTGGCGGAGTAACCATCTTGAACCTCGGCAGCTCGACGAGCAACGGTCTGCTGAACAACGATATCGGCATCCTGGTGAACGCCAGCGGGGTGGCAGCCATCAACAACAACTGGGTGAACGGCAGCAGCCTGACGGGCATCCGGGTGAACGCGGGTGGCGTGGCCACGGTGACGGGGATCAAGCTGGATAGCAACACGACCGGCATCGGGGTTTACAGCGGGACGCTGACGATTGGGGCTGGGAACCAGATCAGCGGCGGAACGGTGGGTCTGTTGGTGGATGGGATCAACGCGAACATCGTGGGGAACACGGTGAACAACACCGCGTTCGCCGCGAGCATCGGGCAGTATTACATCCAGCTGTTCAACCAAGCGTTGATCGGCCCGCAGGTGCTGAACGCGGCCGGGGCGACGTTTGCAGGGAAGACAGGCGCAGCCATGACCCAGGCGGAACTGAACGCCCTGGAGACGAAGCTGTACCACTACCCGGACAACGCGAATGTGGGCCTGATCGTGGTGAAGAACAATTACGTCACGCAGGACCCAGTGACGAAGAACATCCTGATCATCGGCTCCGACGCGATCAACAACATCAACGTGAACACGTCGGTACCGACGGACGTGAAGGTGTCGTTGAATGGCGTGAACGTGCTGAACCCGGACGCGCCGTTCAAGTGGGACGTAGCGACCGGTGCCTCACCGCAGGGTCGGATCATCGTGTTTTCGCTGGGAGGCGATGACACGGTGCAGGTGACGGGCAGCGTCAACAGCGAACAGCACGGCGGAGCGGGCAACGACCGTCTGACGGGCGGAGCCGGCATCGACGTGCTGTACGGGGAGGACGGCACCGACACGCTGGTGGGCCTCGACAACAACGATATCCTGGTGGGTGGCCTGGGCCGCGACACGCTGCAGGGCGGCAACGGCGATGACCTGCTCATCGGTGGCAGGCTCACGGGTGACAACAATTTGTACACCAACTTGCGAGGGTTGGTGGTTCCCTCCATACAGGGGACGGTGGATGCCCTGGCGTTGATAACGGTGGACCCCCGGGACCTCTCGAACTACGACGTGCTATCAGGTGGCCTTGGCGCGGACGGATTCGTGGCGTTCTGGAGCGGCACGGGCATCCTGGACCTGATCACCGATTTGACCGCTGGCGACAAACGGAACGCCAACCAGCCGCAAGTTTCCTGACACGAACGTGGACCGTTTGAGATTGCAGGGGTCGGGGGCAGCCAGATAACTCGGCCGGAGGCGCCTTGCCGTTCGAGCGCGTGCCTCTGGCCCGGCTGCAAGCGTGCACCTGAAACAAAAGAAGATTCTGATCAAGCATGGCCGAATCGACCAGCGCCTGATCACGTAAAGCCTGCAGTGGCGGAAGCAGGAGACGTGAGTCGGGAAGAAGTCGACCATGACTTCCTCACATCAAGAGGGTGATCGAAACCGCGACGGGGTGCCTTCAACCTGGCGCGTCTGTATTGCGGCCACAGGGTAATGATGTTGAATTAGCGTTGCAACTCTTTTAATTCTATCGCTTTGAGTCCGATTACACCAGTGTTCACATTGTGGGCATCCTGGTGTGGTATTGGCGATTCTGTTACCAAATTGTCACCAAGCCATCCGCTCGCCGTTGAGCCGTTCAGAGCCGCTGTGCCGTTCAGGTTTGGGGCATGGCTCGACATCGTAATCGGCCCGGACATGATGTCGAGAGGTCCAACCCGTCGTCCGGGCCACCGACGGGGTTGTCCCCTGGCAGAAGTCACGAAGGGATCCAGGGCTACAGCACTATGAAGGGCTGACGCGACAAAGGCTTGCGGCTACACCAGGGGATAGGAGCCCCCGATGCCGCTGCCCATCACGGAAGTGTTCGCCGACCTGCCCGACCCGCGTCGAGACCCCGACAACAAGCGCTTTAGCCTCACCGACATCCTTACCCTGGCCGTGTGCGCCGTCATCGGCGGGGCCGAGAATGGGACGCCATCGCCGAGTACGGCCTCACCAAGGAGCCGTTCTTTGGCCGGGGTTTCTGGTACTGCCCAAAGGCGTTCCCAGCCCCGACACGTTCGCCCGCGTCTTCGCCCGGCTCGCCCCTGGGCATTGGCTGGCCGCTTCGGCCGGTAGATGGCCAGCGCCTGCGAGGCAACCGGCCTGGTGCTGACGCGCCAGGAAGGCCACGGCGACCGGCTGCCTTCCCACCTTCAGTGCCTGGGCCACCCAGGGCCGGCTGACGCTTGGCCGGGTGGCCGTCGAGGAGGGCTCCAACGAGGTCGCGGCCATCCCCCAGCTGCTGGAGACCCTGGACCTGGCCGGGGCGATTGTCACGATCGACTCCGCCGGTTGCCAGAGGGACAACAACAGACCATCCGCGCCGCGGGCGGCCACTACCTGCTCGGCGTGAAGGGCAACCAGGCGTCGCTGCTCCTTGTGGTGGAGGGCGGTGTTCGCCGACGCCGTGGCGGCCGGGCACGACGGGGTGCCTCGTGATTGGCTGGCTCCAACGGATTCACAACTTGTCGAAGCCAGCCTTGAGGTCAGCCCCCTGCCTTCCCAGATCACCATGGCCACCATCGGCGGCCGTAGCCTTCGGTCACGAAGTAAGGCAGGCAGGCGTTGAAGGCGCCGTCTCCCTTCGCCGGCCCGCCAAGGGGGTTGCCGACTCCATCGTGAATGGAGTTCCTGTCCTTCAGGTTCAGCTTGATGGTCCCCCGACCGGGGCCGACCTGGACCTGCACAGCCCAGGTCGCGCCTCCGCCGGTGACAGAGGTGATCCTCGCTCCCTTGAGCGTACCTGTCGTTAGGATCTGGAAGTCCGCCGGCGAGAGTCCGATCACGGGGCGGGAGAAGACTACCTGGTAGGTGAGCACGCGCACCCTTGGATCGTATCGGACCATCTCGAGTCGTTTTACCCGCGGGAACATCCCGTCGATTCGGATCGCCTGGCCGGCCGCAATGGAGCCCACACGGCCAGGAGCGGGCAATGTCAGGTCGGCATTGATGACTCCGCCGGTCGGACGGGCTTGGTGGATCGTTCCGCCGTTGAGTTTCAGGGCGTGGTCGTCGGTATAGTCCAGACGGGGACTGACCCGCCCGACGCCGACGACGTAGCGGAACGTCAACGTGTTCGTGCCCGAGCCGCTGACGTATCTAGCTGTCTCGCCACTGTTGAGCTTCAGTGTGGGGATCCCGCCAGTCGTTTCCACGACCACGGCTTCATCAAAGGTGATCCGGATGGGGATGACCGCGCCGATGCCGTAAGTGCCATTTCGCACCCCAGCGCTAACAGCGACCAGGTCGGGGACCGAGGCGACCTTGAGGGAGACGGTGACAGTGTTGCCGTCAACGGTTCCGTCGTTGGCCTTGTAGCTGAAACTGTCCTCGCCGTGGAAGTTGGCGGCCGGCTGGTAGGTGAACGAGCCGTCCGGGGCCAGGGCAAGCGTCCCGTGGCGGACATTTTCGACGAGCATCGCCGTCAGGGCCGTGCCATCGACGTCGCTGTCGTTCCTGAGCAGGCCGGCGAGCACCGGTACCTGCAGCGGTTCGTCTTCCAACAACATGTAGGAATCGAGGACCGCGGTGGGCGAGTGGTTGATGGTCATCAATGCGCTCGAACTGCTCAGGCCGCCGTTGTCGGTCACGATCACCGTGACGGTGTGCGCCAGGTCGTCCGAGTAGAGATGCCCAATGGTGAGTCGGCCCGCGCTTGTCGCCCCCAGCCCGACGACCATGGGCAGCAGGGCCCCTCCCTCCGCCGCGTAGAATGAGTTGGAATCGACGGTCTGCACTGAGCTGCCGTCCCCCCAGTCGATCGTGACGGTGTGGGTGTCGGCGCGGCCAGGGTCGTTGAACGTCGCGTGCAGGATGAACGGGCTGCCGGGGAAAAACGAGCCCACCGGGATCGGGTCCACCGTGGGAGCCAGGTTGGACACATCGGCCTTTAGACTTCCCAGTCCTTCCGCCCCTGCCTCGTCCTTGACGCGGATGGTGATGGGAAACGTGCCGAAGGTGGCGTAGGTGTGGGTGCCGGACACGGTCCCCGTCGTTGGGTTGCCAACGCTACCGGGGAGAACCGTGACGCCACCGGTGCTCGAGGTTCCGTCTCCCCAATCAATCGTGGCCGTGAACGACTTCGTCGCGCCGTTGTAATTGAAGCCCTGGTCGCTAAAAGTGGCGCTGAGACTGATTGGGCTACCCTCGTTGCCGGTGAGGTCGGGTCCGGGATCCACCGTCGGCGGCGAGTCGGCGACCAGCAAGGTGTCGCGGCCGCTGGCGCTGCCGTCCGCGACGGTCACAGTCACGGTGTACGGCCCGTTCCCGGTGTACTGGTGCGTCCCGGTCACAGTGCCAATGGTCGGCACACCGGAACTGCCCGGCGTCACGGTAACTGTGCCGGGGCTGGTCGTGTTGTCGCCCCAATTGATCGTGGCCGTGTAGGACTCACTGACGCCACCGACCGGGAAGCCTGGATCGCTGAACGTCGCGTTGACATGGACCGGGACGCCAGGCCCGGCGAGGATGTCGGCCCCGGCGTTGACCGCTGGGACGGCGTTCGTCACCGTCACCGTGAACGAATCGCTGACGGCCGGTTGATTGGGCTCCTTGACCGTCACGGTGACGGAATACACTCCGGGCTGCCCATAGACGTGGCTGTCGAACACGCGGCCCAGGTCGGCCTCAGTCGCCGGTTCGCTGACGATCGCGTTGGTGCTGGCCGGGGTGTCATCGCCCCAGTCGACGGTCGCCGTATAGGTACTGGGTGCCCCGGGGTCTCGGAAGGTGGCACCGATCAGGCTGAAGGTGCTGCCCGCGCCGACGGACTGACTCGGCCCAGCCGTGATAGTCAGCGCCGGATTCAGCACTGTTACCTGGAACGACTGTTCGACGGTGTCACCGTCGCCGTCTCGGAGGG
>JAXMAV010000017.1:0-230335 GCA_046350255.1 Gemmataceae bacterium | reverse complement strand
CCACCTGACTGGTCATCCACCTTGGATGCAACTCTTGCCGCTACCTACTTGTCAAAGATCACCTCGGCATGGGTTCCATGACGAGGACAGGGAGTTAGATGCACCCCCGGGCAAAAAGATTCAGCAAATTCCAATGCCCCGTAGATTCCTCACAGCTGCGCCCCGTTCCGCCCTCGTGTCGCACCCGCCGCCTTTCTTGTTGAAACCCTTTTCCTGCGCGCTGTAGACTCACCTTATACTGTTGTTGCATCTCTACGCCCGCACTCGACCTGCCTCCCTCGCTGCACTGGCGAGGGTGACCAACCGGAGCCGGTTTTCATGTTCCGCACCACTCGATGGGACCCGCTCGCTGGATGCTCTCTCCTTGCCGGGCCCGTCCTGGTGCTTCTTGGAGTCTCCCTCCTTGTAGCGGCTCCGGCTCCCGTCCCGCGCAAACCCACCATGGAGATCGTCTTTTGCCTCGACTGCACCGGTAGCATGGCCGGCCTCATCGACGGGGCGAAACTCAAGATCTGGTCGATGTGCAATCAGGTCCTCAATGGTCGACCCATGCCGAACCTCAAGGTCGGACTCGTCGGCTTCCGCGATAAGGGCGACGATTACGTCACCAAGGTCTTTGACCTGCGCGACGACCTCGACGAGGTTTACTCCGACCTTCAGACCTTCAGCGCCAACGGCGGTGGCGACACTCCCGAACACGTCAACCAGGCCATCGACGATGCCGTCAACAAAATCTCCTGGTCCCAGGATCGCAAGGCCATCAAGATCATCTTCCTGGTTGGCGACGCCCCCCCGCACATGGATTACAACGACGACGTAAAATATCCCACCACCTGTGCCCGTGCCATGGAGCGCGGAATCCTGATCAACTGCATCCAGTGCGGCAACGATGCCGACTGCACCCGCTTCTGGAAGGACATCTGCGAAAAGGGAGGGGGCAACTACGTCGCCATCCCCCAGGCTGGCGGCGTCCGTGGCATCTCGACCCCGTACGACAAGCGACTCGTCGAGATCAACGCCGAACTCACTCGCAGCATCATCGTCTTCGGCGACTCGCGCAAACGCGAGTCGGATGCACGCAAGGCTCAAACAGTCTTGACTTTACCTCCCGAGGTCGCCGCCGATCGCGCTGGCTACCTGGCCAAGGAAGGCAAGGCCGCCCGTTACGACCTGCTTGACACCATCCGCGCTGGCAAGATCCGTCTCGAATCGCTCCGCAATGAGGAGTTGCCGCCCGAACTACAGAAGATGTCCGCCAGGGAACGCCAGGACCACCTGAACAAGGTCGGTGAGATGCGTACCCGGTTGCTGCGCGAGGCGCACGATCTCGACCGCCAGCGCTCGGCCAACGTGTCGAAGGAACTGGAGAAGAACAAGGACAGCTTCGATGGCCAGGTGCTCGACATGCTTCGGAAGCAGTCGCACCGCCGTGTCCGTTATTGAGCCGCCCCTCGCGCCACTGGCTTCACGGCCTGGCTGTGGTCCTTCTTCCACCAGCTGATTAGACGGTCCACCGCCCGACGGTTCGGCGAGAGCGTTGTTCCATCCTGACCCAGGCTCGATTTCATCTCGCTGATTTCCTGCCGCGTCAGGTACCAACTCATGGCGATGTCTGCCTGCGCCTCGAATACCACAGTGGTGAACATCGGTCGGCCGTTGTGGTTGAAGTGATCGCTCAGCACCTGCACCATCTCATCGTTGCGGAACGACATGCCCGCCTCGCGGGCCGAGCCCAGCCCCACCAGTGGTCCGGTCACCCATTCCAGCGTCCGCGCCATGTCCCAGAACGGCGGACTGTGATCGGCGAAGAGCTTGCGCCGTTCGCTAGCCCCGTCGCGCACCTGGATGAGCACCACGCCCGAGGTGTTCTTTTCGAGCCAGCGCCGATAGTGGTAGATCCACGCCGCCGCGATGTTGATGCCGTAGTTGTCGTAGTAACCTGCATCCACCACCCGGCGCCGGGGCTCGGTGGGCAGATCGACGGCCGGGCTGAAGTACGGGAACGTCGCACTCATGCGGACCGCCGTGCTCAGAGGGAACTGCTCCGCCAGGGGGAACAGCTGGAAGAACTCGACGGCCGAAAGCGAGTAGCGATCGCGTCGCTGCCGGGCCAGGTGGGATCGTGGCATGTCCGGGTCGTACTTGATCGACTTCCCCGAGGGACGCGGACGCTTCGTCCGCACCGTCCCGGGCCTGGCTGCCTGCCGATCGGGATTGGCCAGCGATTCGCCCGCGCTCTCCGTCAGAAACGGCAGGTACAGGTTGCTGATCAGTAAGCGTCGGCCATCCTCGACCAGCATCGGCGAGAAGATTAACGAGGGACGCGACCCCTGATACTCGCTGGTAGCCAGCGACCGGAACGGCCGATCCAGCGAGCCGGCCATGTTCTTGCTCCAGGCCTGCTCCAGCGCCACGCCGCGATCCGTCTTGAACTCGCCAGGCAACAGCAACGTCGGCAGGTCGAGAAACAGCGCATGGTGCGTCAGTGGCGTCAGGCACTCCTGCGACACTGGCCGGATCACCTGCTCGCTGTCTTCGCGGTGTAGCGATCGCTCCTCGTCCAGGGTGGAAACCCAGTAGGCCGCCCCGACCATGCCTCCCGAGGCGCCAGTCATCACCCGCACATGCCGCGGAAAGAGGATGTGTTCCTGCCGAAACGCGCGTTCCAGCTGATCGAGCACCAGCGTGGTCCACAGGGCCGAGCGGTTCGCCCCGCCGCTGACCGAGATGACGGCCAGCTTCGGTTTCTTCCCCTCCGGCGCGGTGCGCTTCTTCCACTCTTCCAGGGCCGAATACTCGAGCCGGGCCAGGCGGACTCCGACCTCGTCGGTGGTGTCCTTCCAGTACTGGAAGCACTGGTACGCCTCGCTGAACCGCTGTCGCTTCAACAGGTCGGCCACCATCACCGCCTCGGGCGCATTGTCGGAACAGGGCAGGGACTCCGGAGGCAGCCCCGCACGTTCCCGTCGTTCCTGGTAGCGTTGATCCAGGCTCCGATGCGCCTCTGTAATCCGGTGGTAGCCGGCCATCACCAGGTTCAGCTGATCCTCGTTCTCCGGGTCGTCCTCCAGGTCCGAGGTGCGCTTGAGCAGCTGGGCATACAGACCTTCAAAGTCCGCCTCCAGCAGCTGGACGCGTACGTCGTAGTTCAGCCCCGGAAAGTGCAGCTTGTGGCGAGGCGTCCCGTTGATCAGACCAATCACAATCAGCAGCTTGAGCAGCACCAGCACGTACCAAGACCGGAAGTGATAGCGCAGGAAGCCGTGGATGGTGACGATCTGGCACAGCAGCATCATCGTCAGCACGATGGGCGACCCGAGGTAGCCGGGCAGGGCGTTCAGGCAGTACAGGACGAAGAGTACCTGGTAGAAAGCGAAGAACAGCCCGAAGGCCACCCCAGCCCGCCGGTGCATCCGGCGATGGTCTCGGTTGGGCATGGTGTGCAGGCGGAACAGGAAGAGCAGCACGCCGTGCAGGGCTACCCACCACGTCAGCACGAAGCAGAGCAGCCGCAGGTGCGTGTTCGGAATCAGCAGGCCGATCAGCGTGACCCCAACTGCTGCTATCACCACGTGGAGGATGACTTCCACTCGTACCAGTCCAATGCGCGGCGGCGTGGTCGTCGGCTGAAACAGCGCCAGCGTCGGCGGTTCGGGCTGCGTCTCATCGCTGGGCTGGGTGAACCACCGCGAGATCCGGATCAGATACACCACCAGGGGCACCACCAGCCCGAGAATGAATGGCCAGCGCTCCGCTGGCGCCAGCAGCGCCGCCAGCCCTACCAGGCCCGTCAGGGGAACCCAGGTCCGATCGAGATACCAGCGCATCTGCCGGTCGATGCGATGGCTTAAATCGCCCGGCCGGGGAGGCACCTGAGCCACCCAGGACATCTCGGCATCGAGCAGGTAGGCGATGATCCCGACCTGAAGTAGTAGCATCGACGCCGCCAGCCCGCCAAATGCCTGGGCCAGCCAGTCTTCGTGGTAGATCTGTTCGGGCAGGCCGTACTCCGACCCCACGCCCGTGTAGCAGATGACGAGCAGGAACAACACCGGACTGAGCAGGATGGGCCGTAGACACAATCCCGAGAGGAACGGTCGAAAGTGATCGTGCCAGGGCGGCGGCGGATACAGCATCCGGTGCTGTTCCGCAGTCGTCGGGTTTCCCGGAAGGGAGAACGGCATCACCGGTACGGACGACATGGCCTGTTCCTCCATGAACAGCCCGAGAAGCCTGGGCTCTACCCCACCGCGCTCAGTGGTTTAGCTCATGCACCCACGGCGGATGCACGTGGGTGTAATGTTCGTTCAGGATGCTGACATTCGCCAGCACCGTACGACCCAGCGTCCACTGGCCACGTCCTTCGTGAATGTGGCCAAACACCGCCAGCCGTGGCTTCACTGCCAGGATCCGCTCGAGCAACGACGGCGAACCCGTCCGACGCACCCGGCCACCTCCCTCGGGAACGCCATCGCCATGTTCGTAGGGCGGACCGTGGAGAACGAGGATGTCGGTCCCCTCGGGGATCAACGCCCACTTCGCCACCAGCTCTTCCTCGTACAGGTTGAACGCCCAGTCGAAGAACCAGGGCTGCCACGGGGTGCCCCAGATGCGGAGCCCCTCCCAGATTGTGCCCGTATCCTCCAGATAAGTCCACGCCAGGTCCGCTGGCACCCGCTCGGGCGCCTGTTGAAAGACGAAATCGTGATTGCCAGCCACCCCAACTACCTTCCGGGCCGGCACTTGCTTCAGCCAGGCGCGAAAGGTGGTGTCCAGCCAGGATGCCTGCCGCTCCAGCCCATGATCGCGCACCGGACAGATGTCCCCGCCGATCAGCAGCAGATCGCAGGCAGGAATCTCCGGCAGAATGCCGTGCAGGTCGCTGATGCCAACGATCTTCATGCCAGCCCCTCGCATCCGGATCGCTTTTCAGAAGACGCGGAGCTCTCTCACCAGTTTCGCGCCTCTGGGGTTGACAGGAGCAGAGAGAAAGTTAGAATGTGGGTGTTGAGATTGC
Organism: Gemmataceae bacterium; assembly: GCA_046350255.1. Lineage (GTDB taxonomy): Bacteria > Planctomycetota > Planctomycetia > Gemmatales > Gemmataceae > CALDUY01. Next base: position 225,318 of record JAXMAV010000017.1, on the reverse strand, counting down.
GTCTCAATTGCAATCCTGCCTGAACGCTCTTCAGGACCCACCCGCATGCAACACTCCACGAACCCGGTTAGCTGTGATGCCTGCCCCAATCGCGTTCTCTGTCACTGCCTGAATGTCACCGAGGAGATGATCGACGCGCTGATCGCCCTGGATCGTACCAACTACAACCAGGTGCGCGAGGCGACGGGAGCGGGCGACGGCTGCATGGCCTGCCGCAAGCGCGTCAAGGATTACCTGGCGCGTCGCTCGCTCGACGTGCTGGCTCCCGCCTCAGCGTAACTGGCCGGGTGGGTGTCCCCGGCCCGAACGCCTCGCCTCGCTTATCCTTCCTCTTCCTCGCCCATCTGCGACTGCAGATAGTTCTGCAGGCCGACCTGTTCGATCAGCTGCAACTGTGTTTCCAGCCAGTCGACGTGCTCCTCAGACTCCTCGAGGATGACGGCCAGGATCTCCCGGGTGCCGTTGTCCTTCACGCGCATGCACAGGTCGATCGCCTCGTTGTAGGTCTTCACGCCCGACGTCTCGAGCTTCAGGTCGTTCTCGAACTGCTCCTTGACGTTGCCACCCACCCGGATGACGTCGTAGCGAGCAATTTCCGGCACACCTTCGAGAAACAGAATGCGCTCGATCAGTTTGTCGGCGTGCTTCATCTCGCCGATCGATTCGTGGTAGTGCTTCTGCCCCAGCTTCAGCAGGCCCCAGTTCTTGCACATCTTGGCCTGGCAGAAGTACTGATTGATGGCCGTCAGCTCGATGGTCAACGCCCGATTGAGGGCCTCGATTACCTCAGGATTGCCTTGCATGCATCACTCCAGAAGGGCGACAAAAAACCAACCTCAGGATCATTTCTAGCAACAACCTAGAGCTTCCAGGGCGCTCGCATCTCCCGATCGACGAGTTTGTTGGCCTCGGCGTCGTCCACAAACTGTTCCTTTTTGGGGTCCCAGCGCAGCTTGCGCCGCAGCCAGTAGGCGATGTTCCCCAGGTTGCAGATGGTGGCGGTGCGATGGCCCACCTCGGCGGGACAGATGGGCGCCTTGCGACTGCGGATGCTCTCCAGCCAGTTCTTTCGGTGGTTGGTCGCCCGGTACAGCCGCTTGTCCTTGTCGGTCAACGGCGTCTCGAACAGCTTCTCGTTCGACGCTTCCAGCTTGCCGCGATCGACGTAGATGGTCCCGTCGCTGCCCTCGAAGGTGCAGCCCGACGGACCGCCGTGGAACATGACCACGCCGTTGGCATAGGTGAACTTGCAACCGCTGTTCCCCTTCTCCGGCGGCTCGATCAGCACGGGGCCCGTGTCATCCATCCCCAGGGCCCACTGGGCGATGTCGAAGTGATGGGCACCCATGTCGGCCAGCCCGCCCCCGGCATATTCGCGGTAATTCCGCCAGGCGGGGAAGTGTTTGTGGATGCCGATGGGGCACAACACTTCACTAAACTCGCGCTGCGGAGCCGGCCCCAGCCACAGGTTCCAGTCGATCCCCTCGGGCGTCTTGTCGCCCTTGAGATCGCACGCCACCGCTGGTCCACCCACGCCGATGCGGATGGTTTTCACCTTGCCGATCCGACCGTTCCGCACGTACTCGGCCGCCTGGTGGAACTTCCCGCCGAACTCACTCCGTTGCTGGCTGCCGGTCTGGAAGATCACCTTGTTCCGCCGCGCCGCCTCGACCACCTTCCGCCCATGCGCAATGACGTGCGTCAGCGGCTTCTCGCAGTAGATGTCCTTCTTCGCCTCGGCCGCCAGCACACACGGAATGGCATGCCAGTGATCCGGCGTCGCGATGACCACCGCATCGATGTCCTTGCGCGCCAGCAACTCGCGGAAGTCGTTGTAGGCGACGCAGTCGGCGGCTGTGCCCTTCTTCTCTTTCGTGTAGTGCTCGTTCACTGTGCGCCGGGCATCGTCGCGACGTTCCGCGACCACGTCGCTGACCGCCACCACGCGCACGTCCTTCTCGCGCAGGAAACTCCCCAGATGGCCCCGGCCCATCACGCCGACACCGATGAATCCCAGTTGGATCTTGCGCGACGGAGCGTCATCGCCCCGCACTGCGCTGGTACAGATGGTCGGAACGGCCAGGCCAGTCAACACGGCCTGATGAAACTGTCGGCGATGCAGGTGGTGCATGGAGAGTGCCCCCTTGGCGCAAGGTTTCGCTTTTCCCAGGATAGAATTCCACAGCACTGTGGGCAACGCGGCCGCTGGCGCTTACCGGCTCGCCTTGCCCCAGTCCGGCGGAAGCTGCAACCGCCAGACGTCGTTCTGCAACGGCGGGGTCATGCCGGCCGCCACGTAAATGCTATCGCGGTGGATGTAGGCCGAATGCTCGTGTCGTCCTGACCAGATGCTCTTGCTCCGGAACTCCTTCCAGCTCTTGCCGTCGCGCGAGATCCAGACGTCGTTGTAGTTCTTCGACCCCATCGTCGGGCCATACCAGCCGCCCAGCACCCAGAGATGATCGCGGTAGGCCACCGCCGAGAACCAGATGCGTGGTGACCACGGAGCCTTCGCTGTGACCTCGGTCCAGTTCACGCCATCCGGGGAACTCCACACATCGTTGTAACCTTGGTAGCGCGGCAGGTAGTTTCCTCCGCCGAACACCCAGAGCTTTCCATCGTGGACCACCGCCGCGTGGTACGCGCGCGGCGCCCACGGTGCCCGGGCCGTTTCCTGCTTCCAGGTGATGCCGTCAGCCGACGACCAGACATCGTTCTTCAGGTCCTTGTCGTCGCCGAAGTAGTACTTCTGCACGCCACCCAGAATCCACATGCGATCCTTGAAGACGACAGCCCCGGCCGCGATGCGTGGGCTCCACCCTGCCGCCGCGGTCGCCTGCTTCCACGTTGTCCCATCCTCCGACGACCACACTTCGTTGCTCGCCGAGGCATGCTTGAGCCGACCGCCGTGCCAGCCTCCCATGAACCACAGGCGATCCTTGAAGGAGATCGTCATCGGCAGATCGGTGTGGCGAAATGGAGCGTCTTTCACCTCCAGTTTCCAGGTCGCGCCGTCGGGCGAACTCCACACATCCCGGGGCGGATCCTCGAACGACTGATACCATCCCCCCAGAATCCAAAGGCGATCGCGGAAGGTCGCTTCGCCGCTGGAATCACGGGCGCGAAACGCCGCCTTGCCGGTCACCTGCACCCAGCCCGGCTCCGTGTCCGACTCCGCCAGAAGCGGACCCAACCCCAGAGCCAGCGCCAGCCCCAGCAGCAGCAATCCTCTACGCATGTTGGCTCCCTGGCCTGGGACTAAAGGATGCCGAACTCGGCGAACACCTCGCGCAGGCTGCGGCCCCGGGCCAGTTCATCGCGCACCCGGTTCTCGCCCTGAGCCTTGACCAGCGCCCGACGGAAGGCTTCCTCGGCCAGCTCCGTGGGAACTACCACCAACCCATCCACGTCCCCAAAGATCCAGTCGCCCGGCCGGATCAGACACGAGCCGATCCGGATCGGCTGGTTATGCGCGATGCAGTCGATGCGTCCCTTGGAATCCAGTGGCGAGAACCCGGAGGCGAACACGGGATAATCCATGCCCAGGATGCGGGTCGTGTCGCGCGTCAGGCCATCGAGCACCACGCCAACAGCGCCGCGGGCCTTGCAAGCAGTGGACAGCAGTTCGCCCCACAGAGCGCTCGAACGATCGCCATGCGTGGAGGCCACCAGGACCTGACCTGGCGTCAGCGCGTCAATGCATTCCATCTCGATTGCGTACGGCCGGGCCGGTTCGGCCGCCACGCCTGTGGCGCTCAGCGTGGCCGCCCGTCCGCAGATCTGCCAGGTCGGCTTCAGCGGACGAATCTCCGGGGGCAGGGCACTGTGATAAAAACCCAGGGTGTCGAGGACATCCGCGAGCAGCGCACTGGAGAGCCGCTGCCAGCCCTCGGGAGGGGTGGACATGCAAACCTCGCGAGCAAGAAGGCCAGAAGGTCGGAGCCAGCCGGGTCGCAACAACCCGTCGCCCTCGATTTTACGAAGTGATGCAGCGGCGGCCCTCCATTTCCTGGCTGCTCACACGTCCCCCACTCCGGATCGCGCCTGGCGATTCCACCTGATTTTTGCTGTTTCTCCTCGGCGAAACGCTAGAGTAATTCCTGGCCTGGGCCCCAGAAAGGGAGGTTCGCCGTGGCGGGTGTTGTGCGCTTCTCGGTGTCGCTGGAGCCGGACCTGCTCGAGCAGTTTGACCAGTACTGCCAGGACAATCGTTTCGCCACTCGCAGCGAGGCAGTGCGCCAGCTCCTGCGCGAAACCCTGACCGGCGAGGCCTGGGCCGCCGACGCTCCCGACGCTGCCGCCACCCTCACCCTCGTCTACGACCACCATCGCTCGGCCCTCATGGAAAAGCTGATCGATCTGCAGCATCGCCATGCCGAGATGGTCATCTCCACCATGCACGTCCACCTCGACCACGACCACTGTCTCGAGGTGATCGTCCTGCGTGGCAGGGCCACCCAGCTGCAGAAGATGGCCGCCGAACTCAAGGGACTGAAGGGGATCCACCAGGGCAAGCTGGTGCTGGCTCGCACCGCCCCCCACAGCCCCGACCACTCTCATCCACATCCGCACCCGCACCCCCATCCGCACCATCACCCATGAGCAAGCTACCTCTCCTTCCGGTCACCATCATTGGCAGCTCGTCGTTCCCCGGTTGGTACGCTCATTTCTGCGAGCAGGTCCGGCTTCATCCCGAGCAGTTTGGTGCCGACGACCGCGCCGAGGCCGTCCGTGATGCCGTCCGCCTCGCCGTGGCCGATCAGCTCGAGTCAGGACTCGACCTCATCAGCGATGGCGAGATGCAGCGCGTTGACTTCAACCTGGGGTTCTACGACTACCTGACCGGTATCGAGCCGCTGACGACGGCCCGTCACTGGGGACCTCCTGCCCACGACCAGCGCAGCCGCTATCGCGCCGTCGCCCCGCTGGCCGCGCCCTGCGGCCTGGGCACGGTCGAGGAATATCGCCGTCTCCGCACCATCACCGCTGCTCCCGTCAAGATGCCGGTGCCGGGTCCCTTCACCCTGGCCGGCTGCATCGAGGGCGGCAAGGTCTACCACAACCGCCGCGAGGTGACCGAGGCGCTCATTCCTATCATCAACCGAGAGATGAAGGATCTCGTTCAGGCCGGCGTCACCTTCCTCCAGCTTGACGAGCCGAGCTTCGCCTGCCGCCCCGATGCCCCCGAGGAGTTTCTGGAAATCATCGCCCGCACTGTCGAAGGGGTCACGGTCCCCATCAGCATGCATATGTGCTTCGGCAACTATCGCGGTCGGGCCGTGGGACGCCGGAGTTATCGCCCGCTGTTCCCCCATCTGGCCCGCGCGAAGGTCCAGCAGCTGGCCCTCGAGTTCGCCAGCCGCGAAATGGCCGAGATCGAGCTGGCCGCCGAGATCCCCGCGCCGATGGAGCTAGCCGTCGGCCTCGTCGATGTGAAGAACACCTGGATCGAGCCGCCCGAGCTGATCGCCGACCGCCTCCGCCAGGTGCTGAAGTACATCGACCCCGAGCGCGTCCACATCACCCCCGATTGCGGTTTCTCGCAGACGGCTCGCTACATCGCCGTCCGCAAGATGACCGCCATGGCCGAGGGCGTCCGTCTCGTCCGCGCCGAGTTGCGAAGGAAGACCTGATGTCAGACCTCTACCTGGCCATCCAGGTCGTGATGATGCCGCGCGACACCAACCCGCACGGCACCATCTTCGGCGGTGTCCTGCTCTCCTACATCGATCAGGCCGGCGCCATCGGCGCTATCCACGAGGTGGTCCGCGCCGGGGGAGCGGTCCCCGCCGTCGTGACCGTGGCCATCAATCGCGTCGAGTTCAAGCTGCCCGTCCTGGTGGGCGATGTGGTGCGGTTTCTGACCCGCCTGGTCAAGTTCGGCCGCACCTCGGTGACCATGCACGTCAATGTCGAGGTCGATCGCGGCGGACAGATCCTGCAGGTGACTGAGGCCGAGCTGGTCTATGTCAGCGTCGATCTGACCACCCCCGACCGCCGGCCCCGATCTCTGTTCGCACCAGCCTGACCACTCGTCACGGCCGGCTGGCCACTTCCTTTCGGGCGATCTCGCGCAGATACTCCTGGTAGCGTTTATCCAGCCGCGTCAGGTCGGTCCCGAAGCCGGCGACGAAATCCGCCAGGCGATGCTCGGCCGTCTTCCGCGCGCGCAGGCTTTCGATGTAGGCGCGAAGCTGCGTCGGGCGTTCTTCCATCAACAGCCGGAACAACGCCCAGCTTTGCGCGTAGCCCAGCACCACCTGATCGACCCGATGCGCCTTGCGGAGCCAGTCATCGTTGCTGACCAGGGCGCGCAGGCTGAGCAGCTCCCCTCGGTTGCGGATCTGCTGAGCCAGCGTCTCGGCTCGTTGCGGGTTCGGTTCGCCGATGCCTTGCCACACCCCGCGCCGGGTCGATTCGCAGTACATCGCCAGCCCCTCGGTGAGCCAGGCCGGCGCATCGCCGCCACGGGTGAGCAGACCGCCGTTGAACGACAGTTGATGCGCCACCTCGTGCATGATCGTGCTGAGGTTCGTGTCGTCGCGCCGATCACGGACATACCGCCCCAGGGTGACACTGCGCTGCTGCCGTTCCAGGTCGGTCGAGCCGCTGCGGGCCACCTCCTCGAACCGCTTCTTGCCCCGGACGAAGGCGTTGTTCGTGGCGAAGTCGTAGACCACCAGCCGGTTGGTGGGCGTGTGGTACACCCCGGTGATGGCGTCGCCGGGGTTCTGCCCGAGGTAGGCCTCGAACCCCTTCTGCGAGTTGAAGATCGCCACCATCAGCTTCTCCGCCGGCGGTCGCACCGCGAAGCCGCGCTTGCGGAAGTGATCGAAGAAGGAATCGTAGAGCGTCTCGCAGTTCTCCAGCCGATACTCGGTGTCGGCCGTGCTGGTGTTGCTCAGAGCGATGAAGTGCTTGCTGTCATGGCGAGAGATGCGCGGCAGGCCATGCTCCTGCTGCAGCCGCGCCATGTCCCGGGCGAACGCCTGCGCGTGGATCTCATCGCGCGTCGTCACCTGAAACCCACTGGAGAGCAGATAGCAACCCGGGCGGTCGTCCTGGTCCACCAGGGCAATGCGCACCCGCTTGCCAGCGAACTTCTCGACCTGCCAGCGATACTCACGCAGCTTCCGATTCTCGGGTGGCAACAGCGCCGGCGCCGCGATCCACTTCTCACCCTCGCGCACCTCGCGCGGAGCAAAGCTGCGTCCGCCACCCTCCAGCACGATATCCAGAAGCGCTTCCGAATTTGGCGTACCCTCCGGACGGATCAACGCGGCGCGGAAGGTGATGTATGCCGCGCTGGCCGGCAGTACGAACGTCCTGTGCAGGATCGCCTTGCGCGGCTTTTCAGCCCCATCCTGGCTCGTGGCCAGGCGTCCCGACCCCGATGCCACCAGGGCGAAGCCATCCCCTTCCCACCCCCGGAGGTGGTCCGACGAGAACTCCAGATCGGTCCTTCCGACCAGCGAGGTCAGCAACACTAGTGCAAGTGGAGACATGGTGATTCCTCGGCCCGACGGGTGCTCAACTATGGGACACGATTGCGCCACCGTCCAGCGCTACAAGGTTCGCCCGCCAGAAACGAAGTATCCAGAGGAGGTGCGTGGATCCCGCCCGCCGGGAGGGAAGATCGCTCCTTCTCCCGGCGCTCTCCTATAATCAATGTGCCTCCCTACCCAGAAACCCGACGCGGAGGTCCCGATGCTCCAACCTGCGACACTGGCTGCGAAAACCTCCCTCCGCCTGGGATGCCTGGTGGTCGCTGCTCTGTTGCTGGTTGGGCACGCCCAGGCCGCAGCCGACCGCCCCGTCGAAGGCTTGATCGTCCCTCTGCCCGCTACCATCACCACCGAATCGACGGGCCGGCTCAGCTCGTTGTTGCTGGGCCCGCTCAAGCGGTTCGAGCAAGGCGCCGCCCGCCAGGGGGGGCGCTTCGTCCTTATCCTCGACTTCAACCCTGACGGTCGTCGCACCGAGTCCGAAGATTTCGGTGCCTGCTACGACCTGGCTAACCTCCTGCGGTCGAAGCAGACCAGCCTGCGCGGCCTGCGCACGGTGGCGTTCATCCACGGCGACGTGCGCAGGCACAGCGTCCTGCCCGCGCTGGCCTGCTCCGAACTCGTCTTCGGCGAGAGCGGCCGGCTCGGCCAGGTCGCTGGCCCTAACAAGGCGCTCACTCGCGTCGAACAAACCGCCTACGAGGACATCACCCGCAACCGCTTCCCCGCCCCCCTGGTGAAGAAGATGTTCGACCCCGCACTCGAGGTCGGCCGACAGGGCGGTCAGTTCGTCGAGATGGGTGCCAACCCTCCTCGCCCCGGGGTCGAGGTAGTCGGCGGCCTGGGCCGTGGTGAAACCGCCTTCTACACCTTCAAACAGGCGCGCGACCTCGGCCTGTCTCAGCAGCTCCCGTTCTCCACCCTCGACGACGTGCGCGTCGCCTACGGCCTGGGGAGAGGCAGTCTCCAGGTTAATCTCGATCGCACTCAGTGCTGGCGCATCGTCCTCGATGGACCCATCAACGGCGAACTCGTCGAACAAACCAAACGTCGCGTCGGCCGCGCGCTTCGGGCCGGGGCCAATGTCCTGCTCTTCGAGGTGAACTGCGCGGGCGGCACCCCCGACCGGGCCCACGAGCTGGGGCTCTTCCTCGCAGCCATCAACGAGGAGCGCTCCGACCGCCCTGTCGAAACCATCGCCTACCTGAGCAACAAGGCGCGCAACCTGGCCACCTTCCTGGCCTTTGGCTGCGACAAGATTCTAATGCAGTTTCAGGACGACGGCGAAACCCGGGATCCCAACCCCGACGACGAGGATGACTCCCTGCCGCGCGAGGCTCGGCTGGGCGGCTTCCATCTCTTCGTCAGCCGGCATCCCAGCATCGATCCGCTCCGCCAGAAACTGTCGGTGATTGAGCCGGGCGAACGGCGCGCCGCTCTCGAACAGCAACTGCAGGAAGCCACCGTCGTCCTGGAAGAATCGCTCCGCGCTCAACTCGTCGAGGTGGCCAGCCGGCAGATGTATCCCGTGGCCCTGGCCACCGGCATGTTCAGCCGTAGCGCTCGCATTCACCTGGTCGAGCTTTCGCGTGGCGATTCGTCCGGCCGCACCTTCCTCACCGAGGAGGAGTTCCAGGCCGATCAGAAAGGCCCGAAGCTCTGGCGCAGCGTCAGCCTCGTCAAACCCTGGCAGGGCCTGCCGCGCTACGAGGGACGTTACCTGACATTATCTGCCCGCCAGGCTGCCGAGCTGGGCGTCGCTCATGCCGTCGTCCGCGACCTGCCCGAGCTATACCAGCTCACCGGCATCCGCCAGGAGGAGATCCGCACCGTCGAGGCCGACTGGCTCGATGGTCTGGCCGACTTCCTCCGCGATCCCTGGACCAGCGTCATCCTGGTCATGCTCGGCATCACCTGCCTCATCCTCGAACTGAAGATGCCCGGCGTGGGCCTGCCTGGGGTCATCGCCGCCATCTGCTTCGTGCTGTTCTTCTGGGCCCATTCTCAGCTCCACGGGCAGATCACCTGGCTGGCCATCCTGCTGTTCATCCTCGGCCTGGTGATGATCGGCCTGGAAGTCTTCGTGCTCCCTGGCTTCGGCGTGTGCGGCATCGCAGGTACGCTTCTCGTCCTGGCCAGCCTCGGCCTCGTCGCCTACGGCCACTGGCCCCGCAACGGCGAGGAGTGGATCCGCTTCGGCAACAAGATCGGCCCCTTCGGCGTCAGCCTTCTCGGCTCGCTGGTCCTGGTCTTTCTCATCGTCCGCTACCTGCCGCACATCCCCGTGCTCAACCGACTGATGTCCAGGCCCGGCGACGAAACCGACGATCCTCTCTCCTCGCACGAGCTACCCATGCACGCCGAACTCCAGGCCCTGCTGGGAGCCATCGGCGTCGCCGCCACGCCTCTCCGCCCGGCGGGTAAGACGCAGTTTGGCGAGAATTATGTGGATGTGGTGGCCGAGGGCGGCTACGTCAGTCCAGGGACCCGGGTGCAGGTCATCGAGGTCGAAGGTAACCGCGTTGTGGTTCGGGAGGTGTGACCCCCAGTCATGGACACGACCTTTCTCACCCTCGGGGTCTTCCTCGTCAGCCTGGGGCTCTTGATGCTCCTGGCCGAGTTATTTGTCACCTCGGGAGTGATGTTCGTGCTGGCGGTCGGCAGCATCATTGTCGGGCTGGTGTTTCTCTTCAAATACGACACACACGTCGGCCTCTACTCCCTGGGCGGCACGGTGGCTCTTCTCGTGGTGGGCGGCATTCTCCTGCTTCGCATGTTGCCCAGCACTCCCCTGGGGCAGATGGCCCGCGCCCTGCCCGAGGAAGAACCCGCCCTGCCACTGCATCTGGAGTTACAACAGCTCAAGGGCCGTACCGGACGCACCAAAACCGCGCTGCGCCCCTCCGGCATGGTCGATTTCGCCGGCCGACGGGTGGACTGCATCACCGAGGGAATGATGGTGGAGGCCGGCCGTTGGGTCCGCTGCGTCGAGGTACGCGGCTCCACGGTCATCGTTCGCCCCACCGATCACCCCGAGACGTCCGATCTCGAGACCATTCAATTCAGCTGAGGAGACGTGTCATCATGTATTTGCCCCTCTTCGCACAGCAGAGCAATCCGCTGGAGTACGGCTGGCTGGTCGTCGGCCTGATCGGCATCGCCCTGTTCCTCTTCGTCCTCTTCGTCGGCTTCAACTTCGTCCAGCTGTGGATCCGATCGTACCTCGCTGGCGCCAAGATCGGCTTCATCGACATGATCCGCATGAAGCTGCTCAAGCTCGACTACGCTACCATCGTCCAGCTCAACATCGCCATGGTGAAAGCCGGCCTGAAGGTCACCCCGCAGGAGATGGAAGCCCACGTGCTGTCGCGTGGCCGCATCGAGCCGCTCACCAAGGTGGTCCGCGCCGTGATCGCTGCCCACAAGGCTGGTATGGATCTCCCCTGGCGCGTTGCCACCGCCATCGACCTGGCTGGTCGCGACGTCGAGGAAGCCGTCCGCCGCAGCGTCGATCCCAAGGTCATCGACTGCCCTGACCCCACCAAGGGACGCACCACCCTCGACGGCGTCTGTCAGAACGGCATCCAGCTCCGCGCCCGGGCTCGCGTTACCGTCCGCACCAAGCTCGACCGCCTGATCGGCGGTGCCACCGAGGAAACCATCATCGCCCGCGTCGGCGAGGGCATCGTCAAGGCGATCGGCAGCGCCGAACATCACACCGACGTGCTGAAGAACCCCAGCATGATCTCGCAGGCCGTGCTCGACAACGCCCTCGATGCCCAGACCGCCTTCGAGATCGTCTCCATCGACATCGCCGAGATCGACGTCGGCGAGAACGTCGGCGCCGTCCTCCAGGCCAACCAGGCCAAGGCCGACCTGCAAGTCGCCCAGGCTAACGCCGAGAAGCGCCGGGCCCTCGCCGTGGCCCTGGAGCAGGAAATGCGCGCCAAGGTCGAGGAGAACCGCGCCCAACTCGTGCTGTCCGAGTCCGAGGTGCCCCGGGCCATTGCCCAGGCCTTCCGCGACGGCCAACTCGGCGTCATGGACTACTACCAGATGCGCAACCTGCAATCCGACACCCAGATGCGGAACGCCATCGCAGGCACCAGCAACGGCGGCGAGCGCGCCAGCTAACGGAGGTCTGCCATGGACTGGAAGGTCATCATCATCGGCCTCATCCCGCTGGCGGTGTTCATCCTGAGCACCATCTTCCGCAGCGTGGAAGAGGCCCGGGACAACCGCAAGCCGCGCACCCCGCCGGATTTTCCACCCCAGCCGGCGCGACGCCGGCCCGGTAGCGAACTCGACCGCTTCCTGCAGGAATCGCGTCAGCGGCGCGACAAACCGCCCGCGGAGAAGCCCCGGCAGGTAGAACCCAGCCCGCCTCCAGTAGCCACCCCGACCTTGTGGCCCGAAACCTCCAGCCCCGACCCCACCCCTCTCGCGCCGCGTCCCGACAAAACCGCGGCACGGCCGACCCAGCCTGCCCCCGCACGGAAGCAGAAGGACCCCCCCGCCAGGCGCGCCCAGCCCGCCATCGTCGCCCCGTCCCGACCACCTGCCACGGTGGAAGCGCTGCCGCAACACCCTGCGCCGCCCCCCGCTCCGGCCCTGCCGACCGCCCTGCCTGCGCCGCCTCCCGCTCCGGTGAATGCCGCTCGTCCGGCTGGCTCGCCCGCGCTCACTCGCGTCCTGGGGTTGTTGCGAAGCGGCGACGGATTGGCTGCCGCCATGATCCTGCACGAGGTGTTCGAGCCCCCTCTGTCGAAGCGACATCACCGCGGGAAACAGGGCTAAATCTCGCCTCCATCCTCCTCGTCCTGCCAGCGCGCATAAAATCGCACCAAATTCGGGCGGATTCATTCTCGCCGTCCCGCGCCAGGTGGGCTATCATACCTCCCAGGTTGCTGGACCGGCCCCGACGGCGTGAATATCCCTCCCCACTCACTCGTCGAATAGCTGGACTCCACGTGCGTTCCCGCCGGCACTCGCTCCCCTGCCTGGCTCGTTGGACTTGCCTTCCGCCACCATCGAGGAATCGACCGTGTCGATCGTCGTCAATGCACCCCGCCCGGCCGACGAGTCCACTCCAAAGAAATCCGGCTCCGCGGCGTTCAAGGTGGTTCCGCAAACGCGCGAGCTGCGCGATCAGATCCGCGCCGCCGCCGCCGAGTTTGCCCGGCCCCTCGATCGCAGCCAGAACTTCGCCCGCGCGGAACTGCAGCAGCTGGGCGAGAAGCTCCTGGGGCAACTCGCCCTCGATCCACAATATCTTGGCTTCACCATGGTCTGCATCGCCAACGAGTTCTGGCGCGAGCAGGTCCAGGCCATCCCCTTCAACCGGCGTCTGCTCCTGCTGCCCCACTGCCTGAAGAATGCCGAGGGCTGCCCCGCCGATTACGACGAGTTCGGCCTCGATTGTCGCAAGTGCGGCGCCTGCGATGTCGCCGACTTCAAAACCCGCGCCGAGGATCTCGGCTACAAGGTGCTCGTCTCCGAAGGCACCCCCATTGTCCTCAAGATCATCGTCTCTGGGCATGTCGATGCCATCGTCGGTGTCGCCTGCCTCAACGTCCTCGAGAAGGCCATCGACAAGATCCTGCTGGCTGGCATCCCCTGCGTCGCCGCTCCGCTCCTGTCGAGCAACTGCAAGAGTACCAGCGTCGATAACGACTGGGTCTTCGAGTTGGTCAACCTTCAGACGCCGGCCCCGGTCGTGAAGACCAAGACCTACGTCCACCTGATGCGGGCGGCCCATGCCCTCTGCGAGGAGCCCGAACTGTCCCGCCTCGCCCCGCGGACCCGCCAGGGCGACCGCCCCACCGATCCGCTGGCCCTGCACGAATCCATCGCGTACGAATGGCTCGCTCAGGGCGGCAAACGCTCCCGCCCACTCATCACCCTCGCCACCTACGATGCTCTGAAAGGCGCTCCTGCCACGCGCTCGGCCGAGGGGATGCAGGTATCCGATAGCGTCAAGCGCGTCGCCCTGGCCATCGAGGCGTTCCACAAGGCGTCGCTCGTTCACGACGACATCGAGGACGACGACACCTTCCGCTATGGCCACGAGACACTCCATCGCCAGTATGGTGTGCCAACCGCCATCAACATCGGCGATTACCTCCTCGGCCTGGGCTATCGCCTGGTCGCACGCGATCGCAAGGAACTGGGCGGCGATTGCACCGCCGATATCGTTCACAAGATGTCCGAGGCACACCTGCGCCTGTCCGAGGGGCAGGGGGCCGAACTGCTCTGGCGCGATGCCCAGGACAAGGCCATCACCGCCCTGGACGCGCTGAAGATCTACGCCCTGAAAACCGCCCCGGCCTTCGAGGCTGCGCTCTACGCCGGCGTTCGGCTGGCTGGTCCCGCCGACGCCTACGAAAAGCCGGTCCACGAGTTCGCCAAGAACCTCGGCGTTGCCTTCCAGATCCTCAACGATCTGAAGGACTGGGAAGGCGACAGCGACAACAAGATGCTCGCCGGGCAGGACATCCTCTCGGGCCGGCCGACGCTGCTGCTGGCCCTGGCCCTCGAAGGCACCACCCCCTCCGACCGGACCGAGCTGCTCGATCTGCTGGCCGGCCGCCACGAGCGCACCCACGAGGAAATCATCGACCGCGTGCGCATCCTCTTCCAGCGCGCTGGCGTGTTCGCCAAGGTAGACAAGCTCATCGAGAAGTTCCGCGCCAAGGCCGAGGCCATCGCCGACGAGATCGAACCCGTCGAGCTGCGCGAGCTGTTTTACTACCTCATCGATACTGTTCTCGAGCGCCAGTCGCCCGTTCCTGAGCCGGAGCCCGCCATGCTCCAGCTCCTTCCTGTAGTGGCACGATGAAGGCACTGACCCTCGAAGCCTTGCTTTCTCTCTTCCCCGGTTCGGACACCCAGCTGCCGCCCCATCAGCTGGGCCTCGAACCGCCCTACTACGAAGTGATCGCCGGTTCCGCCATGCCGGAACCCTACCGCGGGCTGCTCGTCCACGATCAGCACATGACGGTGACGGTCGAGGCATTCCACGGCGGCCCCGTGGACGTGCAGGTCGCGCAGGAGCGCCAGGACGAACACCTCTATGCGCGCAAGATCTCTCTCACCCACCAGGCCACGGGTCGCACTGTCCTGTTCGGCATCGTTCGCATCGACCTGCGCCTGACCAGCCCTGAGGTGCGCGCGGCGATCCTGGCCCGGCAGACGCCTCTGGGGCGCATTCTCATCGAACACGACGTCCTGCGCCGCATCGAGCCGACCAGCTATTTGAAGATCACCCCTGGTCCCGCGCAGCTCGCCTGGTTCGGCCTGTCCGAGCCGGCTCCGCTCTACGGTCGGCTGGCGTTCATCCACTGCGACGGCGAACCGGCCATCGAGTTGCTGGAGGTGGTGTCGCCGTAACCTCCCGGCACACCATGCCCACGGGCGACCACCCTTGATTCTGCGACCCGCGATAAGATAACAACTCCAGAAACCTCACGAGCCGGATTCACCTGGAGACTCTCGCATGGCCACCACGCCGGAAGCCCGTCTGAAGGAATTGAACCTCACTCTGCCGACTCCGGCCAAGCCAGTGGCCAAGTACAAGATGGCGGTCCGCGTCGGCGATCTGCTGTACGTCTCCGGGCACGGTCCCGCCAAGCTGCCCGATGGGACTCCCATCGCCGGACGCTGTGGCCAGGATCTCTCGCTGGAGCAGGGCAAGGCAGTGGCTCGCGCCGTGGGGCTGAACATCCTGGCCACCCTGCGCGATCAGCTCGGTTCGCTCGACAAGGTCAAGCGCCTGGTCAAGACGCTGGGCATGGTCAACAGCACGGCTGATTTCCTGCATCATCCTGCCGTCATCAACGGTTACAGCGAGTTGATGGCCGAGGTTTTCGGCGACGATGCCGGGGTCGGCGCCCGCAGCGCGGTCGGCATGGGCTCGTTGCCGGGGAACATTCCCGTCGAGATCGAGGCCATCTTCGAGGTGGTCTGACGCACCGGGCCCGTCCCAGGAGGCGTCCGCGCCGGATTTCCCTGCTTGCCGCAAGGAGGCGGATTTCCTTTAATCACGCCACATACAGTCTTTACGCGCCTCCCTGACGACCCGCTCTCCCAGAGCCGACGGAGTTGTATTCGCATGGCGAAGAAGAAACCAGGCGGTCTGAAAATCCCGACCCTCCCGCTCGATGCCAAGGCCACCGCCGACAAGGTGCGCCAGGTGCTCGAGGCCAACGAGGGCATCCTGCGGCTGGCCCCGACCTGGGTGCCACGCTCGTTCCTGATGCCGGGCAAGCGCATCAAGCTGGCCCCCCAGGACATCTATGCCTATGGCGCCCATCGCGGCGGTATCGATGAACGCTGGTTCGGCTCGACGACGCCGGCCGCCAACGAAAACCGCGAGGACGATGAGGGCCTCAGCTACGTCGTCCAGGGGAAGCGTCGCGTCTTCACCCTGCTCAAGGCCGTCGAGGAAGAAGGCGAACGGATCGTTGGCCCCACCCTGTGGAAGAAGTACGAGCGCTGGCCGGTCTACAGCAAGTTCTTCGACAACATGGGGCCCATCCCCCATCACATGCATCAGAGCAACGAGCAGGCCGAGAAGGTCGGCCAGCAGGGGAAGCCCGAGTCGTACTACTTCCCCCCGCAGCTGAACGCCATCGGGAATAACTTCCCCTACACCTTCTTCGGCCTGGAACCCGGCACGCGCAAGGAGGACATCGTCGATTGCCTCCGCCGCTGGAACAAGGGCGACAACGGCATCCTCAACTTCAGCAAGGCTTACCGCCTCGAGCCGGGCACCGGCTGGCTGGTTCCGCCCTGCGTGCTCCACGCCCCGGGTTCGCTGGTGACCTACGAACCGCAGTGGGGCTCCGACGTCTTCGCCATGTACCAGTCGATGGTCGAGGGTCGCGCCGTGCCCTGGAGCCTGCTGGTCAAGGACATGCCGCGCGACAAGCACAAGGACGTCGAATACATCGTCGAGCAGCTCGACTGGGAAGGCAACGTCACTCCCAAGTTCAAGGATAACCACTACCTCGAACCGATCGTTCACACGGGCGGCCCCGATGCCGGCTATGTCGATCGCTGGATCGTCTACGGCCGCATCAAGAACGAGCAGCTCTTCACCGCCAAGGAGCTGACCATCGATCCGGGCCAGACCGTGACCATCACGGACCCGGGCGCCTATGGCCTCATCACCATGCAGGGTGTCGGCAAGATCGGCAAGCACAACCTGCAGACGCCGGCGATGATCCGCTTCGGCGAGTTGACCGAGGACGAGTACTTCGTCACCTACGAGGCCGCCACCCAGGGTGTGGTCTTCCAGAACACCGGCAGCGAGCCGCTGGTGACCCTGCGATACTTCGGCCCCGAGGTCAACCCCGATGCCCCGGCCGTGGGAGCCTACAAGAAGAAGTAGCGCCCCCAGCAACCGCCAGACGTTCCACGCGCCTGGCGGTCGCCTCTGGCAGGAAGGGGGCCCTCTTCCTGCAAACCTTGAGCCAAGTAGGACTCCCCACCATGGCCAGGCGACTCTCCATCGGCAGCTGGGCCTTCTTTTCCCTTCCGAAGGAGCACTCGCACACCTTCCACGAACTCCTTCATCGCCTCCAGCACCTGGGGTTTGACGGCGTCGAACTCGGTTGCTTTGGCGACCATCCCTCTCCCTGGTCGCACTCCACCCGGGCCCAGCGTGGCCGCCTGAAACGGATGGTCGCCGAGCACCTACTCGAGTGTTCCGGCATCACAGTCGATCTGGCTGCCTTCAAGCGACCGGGCCCCTCGATTCTGGATGAGAACCCCACGCCCTACCTGGCCGCCTTCCTGGGTTATCTCAGCTTCGCCGCCGACCTGGGGATTCAGACACTCCGGATCGATAGCGTCGAGCCCGCCAACTTCTTCCAGACCACTGGCCAGGAGATCGACCCGAAGCTGGCTCTGAATCGTCTCATCGCCGTGTGGGATCGCTGCAGCAAGATGGCCGCCGACCATGGGGTCAACGTTAGCTACGAGTTCGAGCCGAACTTACTGTTTCACCAGCCGTCCGAGGTGCTCGCCATCGTCGATGGCGTCCGCGCGAAAGGGAACGCTAACTTCGGCGTGCTGTTCGACACTTGCCATGCCCAGGTGTGTGCCTCCCAGCCGGGCGGTGCCCTGGAACTGCTCCAGATGCTACAGGGCAAGATCAACCATGTGCACCTGGCCGACAGTGATGGCTCGCTCAACGAGCATCACACCTCTACTCACCTCCCGCTGGGCACCGGTCAACTCGACTTTCACAAGCTGGCTCCCGCCCTGAATGCCTGCGGCGTTCCGCACGACTGGTGGGTGGTCGATCTGTGCTTCTGCCCCAGCCCCTGGGAAGCCGCCGTCCAGAGCAAGTCGTTTCTCGATCGCCTTCGTCGCCAATTCCCGGGATAACCCATGGTAGAGACTCCTCCGATGTTTGGCCTGGGCATGCAAGAAATCCTGATCCTGGTTGCCGCCGCACTCTTCGTCGGGGTGGCCCTGGCGGTTGCCTATAACGTCATGCGGGGCAAGGACGACCACAAGGACTGAGGCAGGACCTGGAGCAGTCGTACTTGCTGCCTGGAGGAGAGAGCGTGAACGCGGTGCTGGCACTGGCGCTGATGATGGGAGCGGCCGAGGGACAGTCGGCTCTCGCGGATCGCCTGACGCCGTTGGTGCGCAGTCATCGCGGCACGGTCGCCATAGGCGTCAAGCATCTCGGCACCGGGGTCACCTACTTTCATAACCCCGATCAGGTCATGCCGACAGCCAGCCTGATCAAGGTGGCCATTCTGCTTGAAGCCTATCTCCAGGCCGAGGAGGGCCGCCTCGTCCTGACCGATCCGGTGGTCCTGCGCGATGCCGACAAGGTGCCCGGCAGCGGCATGCTGACGTACCACTTCAGCGAGGGCGCTCGCTTCTCGCTCCGTGACTGTGTGCGCCTGATGGCCGCCCTGTCTGATAACACCGCCACCAACTTGGTGCTCGACCGCGTGGGCATCGAGCGCGTCAACACACGCATGAAGCAGCTGGGCCTGCTCGAAACCCGGCTCAACGCCAAGGTCTTCCGCGCCAGTGTCTCCTCGGTCGATCCGCAGCGTACCGCGAAGTATGGCCTGGGCTCGACCACCGCACGGGAGATGCCCCAGCTGTTCGAGCGTCTGCAAACCGGCGCCGGTCTGCGTCCGCCCGTCAAGCTGGCGATCATCGAGCATCTCAAACGCAACGACGACCGCGAAAAGTTTGGCCGTCTCCACCTGCCCGGCGTGGAGATCGCTCACAAGGAAGGTTCCGTGACCGCGGCCCGCACCGATGCCGGGATCTTCTACACACCCTCTGGGCCCATCCTCATCTGCGTGTTGACCTCCAACAACGCCGACCGCCGCTGGGTCCCCGACAATGCCGGCAACCTGCTCTGCGCCAGCGTGGCCAGGGCCGTCTACGAACACTTTCACCCCTCTCCGAAGGAACCCAGGCGATGAGCAAACCGCTGAATGTAGGCATGATCGGCTATGGCTTCATGGGCCGCGCCCACTCCAACGCCTACCGCCAGGTCGGGCAGTTCTTCCCCTCGTCGTACCGCGTGGTGCTGAAGGCCGCCTGCGCTCGCGACGCCTCCAAGGTCAAGCCGTTCGCCGACCAGTGGGGCTACGAGTCGATCGAGACTGACTGGCGCAAGCTGGTCGAACGCAAGGACATCGACGTCATCGATATCTGCACCCCCAACAACCTCCACAAGGAGATTGCTCTGGCGGCTGCCGCGAACAAGAAGATGATCCTCTGCGAGAAGCCCCTGGCGATGAACAGCGTTGAGGGGCAGGAGATGGTCGATGCCGTCGAGAAGGCCGGCGTCCCCAACATGGTGTGGTACAACTATCGTCGTATCCCGGCCGTCACTCTCGCCAAGCGACTGATCGAGGAAGGCAAGCTCGGTCGCATCTTCCACTACCGCGCCAAGTTCCTCCAGGACTGGACGATCAAGGCCGATCTCCCCCAGGGCGGCCAGGGCCTGTGGCGCCTCGATGCCGCCGCCGCTGGTTCGGGCGTCTCCGGCGACCTGCTCGCCCACTGCATCGACACCGCGCTGTGGCTCAACGGCAACATCACCTCCATCAACGCCCTCATGGAGACCTTCGTCAAGGAACGCCTGCACAACCTCACTGGCAAGGTCGAGAAGGTCGGCATCGACGATGCCTGCATCTTCATGGGTCGCTTCGCGAACGGCTCGCTGGCCAACTTTGAATCCACTCGCTACGCCCGCGGCCACAAGGCGCTGTACACCCTCGAGGTCAACGGCGAGAACATGTCGCTGTTCTGGGACCTGCACGACCTGCACCGTCTGCAGATCTTCGACTACCGCGACGAGAGCAAGGTTCGCGGCTGGAAGTCGGTCCACGTCACCGATAACAGCCCCGATCATCCCTACATGGATAAGTGGTGGGTGCCGGGCCTGGCCATCGGCTACGACGCCAGCTTCACCCACCAGGTGGCCGACTTCCTCCAGGCCCTGGAGAAGGGCGAGAAGGCCATGCCCGACTTCCGCGACGCACTGCGGACGCAGGAAGTCCTCGACGCCATCACCGCCTCGGCCAATTCGGGGTCGTGGGTGAACGTCAAGCAGGTCTGATTTCCACCAGGACAGGTAGGAGACAACGAGACCGGAAGAAAACCATTCCGGCTCGTTGTCCCCTGCTTGGTGTTAGAACGACGACTCCTGGCTTCCCAGCCAGATGGCCAGGTCGGTGAACAGCGCGCTTGCCTGCTCCTCCGATTGTGAAGCCAGGCGATTGAGCCCAGATGGGGCATCTTCACCTGGCATCACGCTAACCGAGCTCGACACGCTTTCCGACCGAGACAACCAATCCTCGGCCGGCCGACTTACTTCCACCTGCTGCAGGGCAGCGCGGTTGCTGACCAGCCAGTAGGCGAGGTTGGACAGTGTTTCCCGGACCTGGCTCAGGCTGCCGGACTCGCGAAGAGTGCTGGTAACCTGTTTGAATACCTGCGGGAGCGAGAGTGCTTCCGAAGCAGACGACAGGCCCAGGCTGGCCGTTCCGCCACTGCTCGTCGACGCGGTGATGTTCAATTCCCAGCTAACCAGCTGGCCAGTGTCTCCCCGCGCCCGGTCTTGCACATAGAGCCGCCAGGTGCCCAGGGCATTGCGACCGTCGAAGGCGGAAAGAGCCTGCTCGGGCCGGAACGACCCGGTGTAGGGGGCTACCCCATTGGCGATCGACTGCGAGGCCTCGTCATCCAGAACCGTATCCGTGAAGTTATCGCCCGATCCACCCCGGTAGCGGACCAGGTCGATGGTGGTTCCATCTGGACCCTGGAGGTAGATCCGAAGATCGCTGGTGTAGGTGTGGGTGATGTTTACCCGAACATTCAGATCCGTGATGACCAGGCTTCGATCCACCGTGATGGGCACGGAGACGGTCCTCAGGTCACGAATGCTGGCACTGGATGAACTGGCGAAGTTGTAAGTGCCAGTGGCTTCCACAGCAAACACGGCGGTGTAACCGTTGGGAGAACCAACGCCGGTTTGGTCCATCACATTCCCAGCCAGGTCGGTAATGTCCGGACCAAAGCTCAGCTGGTAGGAACCCGCCTGGGTTTGTGCGGGGAATACGATGTCGAACTGGGTGTTGTTGGACCCAGCCACGGCCTGGACCGTCGCGTTCGCCAGGCTAATCGCTCCCAGCGGACCAGTAAACTGGGTGATATCGGCGGCCGTGAAGCTCGTGGCGTTGATCGCTTCGTTGAAGGTGACCCGAATGCGGCTAACGCTGGTGGTGCTGTCGGGCGCAGCCGAGATGACCCTGGGGCCACTGGTATCGGCGACCGGGGCTGCCAGGGCCCGGGCCACGTTGAGACGTCCGCCTGTGGCTACCACTCCAGCAAGGCTGGATTTCACATCCACACTCGACAGCAGCCGGGACATCACCTGGTTATAGGTAAGGCCAGGATTCTGACCCCATACCAGGGCCGCCGCTCCCGCGACATGGGGAGTGGCCATGGAAGTGCCGCTGTACACGGAATAGGTGTTGTTCGGTGTGGTGCTCAGAATGTTCGACCCAGGTGCAGCCAGGTCTACTGTGGTCGCCCCATAGTTGGAGAAAGAAGATTTGCGATCCGAGGCGTCGGTGGAGGCTACGGACAGAACGTTGTCGTAGGCGTAGTTCGAGGGGTAGTTGGCAGTGACGTCCGTATTGACGTTGGAGTTGCCTGCCGCTGCCACGAACAGATGGCCTGCCGCCCGGGCATTACTGATCGCCGTGGCCATCTCCGAAGAAAAGCCTCCGCCTCCCCAGCTATTGTTGCTGATCTGGATCCCCTCCATCACCGCGTAATTCAGAGCCTTGACGGCGTTGCTGGTCACGCCGCTTCCCTGGGCGTTGAGGAACTTCAAGCCAGCCATCTGCGTCACCCAGTTGACGCCCACCACCCCGAGGGTGTTGTTGCCGATGGCCCCGATGGTGCCGGCCACATGCGAACCGTGGCCATTGTCATCGAGTGGGTCGTTGTCGTTGTTCACGAAGTCCCAACCGACCAGGTCATCGAAGTAGCCGTTGCGGTCGTTGTCCTGCCCGTTCTCCCAGCGAGTATCGTTTAGCAAGTCGCCGGCATCGATGTACCCATTCCGGTTGACATCGGTCACCCTGCTGCTGTTTTGCGAGTTGTTCAGATCGCGGAAGGTGATGCGGGCATCCGCGTCAGTATCGATCACACCCAGTGTGGTGGGAATCTCGCCCTGGTTGATCCAGACATTCAAGTACAGATCGGGGTGACGATAGTCGATTCCGGTGTCGATGATCCCAACGGCGACCCGGGTGCTGCCCGTGAACACTGACCACGCCTCGGGCGCATCGATGTCGGCATCGACTGTTCCACCGGTCTGACCCGTGTTGTTTAGCCCATACAATTCGCCAAAACGCGAGTCATTCGGAAGGACCGCGATGGATACGGGCCAGTCGATTTCTGCTGGACCAACATGCGCCAGCGCGGCATCGAGCAGGCAGCGTGCTTCCAGGTTTTCCAGCTGCAACTTGACGTGAACCCGTTGAGGGTGCTTCTTGGACATGATGCGGCTCCACAGAAGGGCGGCTCCGCGATCGTTCGGCCCAGGTGAGGGGAAAGGAGAGCGCCAGATCTCGCAAATTTGTCTTTTCTCAACAGTAGTGTGCGAGAGAAAGTGTGGCCAGTGGATATGGTCACGGAGTTTCATCCACCCGGTCGCGCTGGCGCAGGTTCTCGACAACACCTGCAGCAATCTCCGGATTTTCGAACCGCACCGAGACGATGCCCCGCGATGGCGAGTAGTTCTTCACCCGGACCGGCAGCCTCCGCGACCACGACAACCCCAGCGCGGTGCCCAGCATGGTGCCAACCACCAGGCCGAACGCGGTACCCACCCACAACGAGGCATCCCGTGCCTCGCCCAGAAGTACCGCCAGCGTTACGCCGACCGCGGTACCGATCACGGCTCCCAGCGCCATGCCCAGAAAGCCGCCGCGCCGCTGGCGCGATTCGATCACGTCCTTGCAGACCTCGCACACGGGCACCAACATCTCGATGCCGCGCGGCCCACCGGGCAGCACCGCCAGCGCCCAGTCCCCTGGCGCCGAGATCTGTAGTTTCAACGTGTGGTCCCGCGGCCCGCCACAGCGCGCACAGCAGGTTGGCATCCGCAGGCGCGTCAGGGGCAGGGTGATCCAGCCGCTCGGATCGGTGGTGGCCACGGCTGCCGGCTCGAGCATCTCGGCATCGTGTGGCGGTGGATCTCGCGGCGGCTCGCTGCCCAGCCGATGGCCCAGCACCAGCAACAGCTCGCCGATGTCCAGGGCGCTGATCTCATACCGCGCCGGCAAGATGATTTCGTCCCGCCCGCTGAAATGGAACTGCGGTGCATCCACATTCCGGCCGAAGGCCACGTCCATCCCATGCCGCCGCATCCGCACGTAGGGCACCATCTTCGGGTCGATCGGTAAGGTCAGGCCCGCCTGCGGACTGTCGCTCTCCGGCACGAAGGGTCGTCCCTCGACGTGGAACAGGCCCCACGGCACCCACACCGAGGTATCGAAGTGGGTGAACTCCACCCCGTCGGCATGCAGCACCATTTCGTGCCCGCGCAGCAGGATCGACCAGCCGAACCACAGCGCCGATCCGACCAGCAGCCCCACGCCCATGGCGATGCGCTCACCATCGGGTTTGCCCTGGTAGGCGCACAGCGCCAGCAGTCCCGCCCCGGGCACCCCGAACATCCAGGCCAGCCCGTACATCCGCCGCGGGCCAAACGCCAGCGGCGCCTCGTTCAGGTAGGCCTGAGGATCTTCGAGCATCTCGTCGAGGTCGGGCAGCACACGGGATAGCTGCTGACCTTGGGGTAGCAGACTCATGGCGGCTCCCTCCGGGGCTTCATTCAGTCTCGCGGTTTCTGTCGCCGAGTCAATACAACCACTAGATGACGACCTCCACCTTTTTCGCCACCTGTGGCCGTGGCATTGAACCGATCCTCGCCGACGAACTGACCCAGCTGGGCGCTCGCGACGTCACCCTGGGCCGCGGCGGGGTGAGCTTCGCCGGCGATCGCGCCATGCTCTACCGCGCCAATCTCTGGCTGCGCACGGCCGTGCGCGTCCTCTGGCCCATCCTCGAAGCGCCTGTCGTCACGCCCGACGACCTCTACGCCGCCGTCCAGACCATCGACTGGGCCCAGTGGCTCACACCGCGCCACACGCTGGCCGTCGATTGCAACGTCCGCGACTCGGCAATCACTCACTCACAGTATGCGGCTCGCCGGGTCAAGGATGCCATCTGCGACCAGTTCGTCGATCGCTGCGGCTCCCGCCCCAGTGTCGATCCCGAGGAGCCGATGCTCGGCTTCAACCTGCACATCTACCGCAACCAGGCGACTCTCAGCCTGGATAGCTCAGGCATGTCGCTGCACAAGCGCGGCTACCGGCCGATCCAGACGCGCGCACCTATCAACGAGGCGCTGGCGGCGGCCATCATCCTCCGCACCGGCTGGCGCGGCACTGTGCCACTCGTCGACCCCTTGTGTGGCTCCGGCACCTTCGCCATCGAGGCCGCCTGGATCGCCCTGCGTCGGCCGCCTGGGTTGACCCGCAAACGGTTCGGCTTCATGGGCTGGATGGATTACGACGTCGGCCTCTGGGCCGAGCTGCGCGACGAGGCCCGCCAGCAGATGCTGCGCACGCTGCCCGTCCCCGTTATCGGCTCCGACGCCCGGGGTGATGCCGTCTCCTTCGCTATCGACAACGCCAAGGCAGCGGGCATGGGCCACATTCTGCGCTTCGCCAAGCGCGATCTGCGCAACCTGGAAGTGCCTCCTGGCCCCCCCGGTATCCTCGTGTGCAACCCCCCTTACGGAGAACGCCTGGGCGAGGAGCGCGAGCTGGTCGGGCTCTATCGTCTCCTGGGTGAGGTCTTCCGCACTCGCGCCCCTGGTTGGCAGCTCTGGGTCTTTACTGGCAATCAACACCTGGCCAGGGAGATCGGCCTCGAACCTCACGAGGAGATTCCCCTGTTCAACGGCAAGATTCCCTGCCGGCTCCTGGCTTTCCTCGGCTGAGCCCCATCCACACTCACGCCAGCAGAGGTTTGACCAGCTTGCCATGCACGTCGGTCAGGCGGAAGAGCCGGCCCTGGAACTTGAACGTCAGCCGGGTGTGATCGAACCCGAGCAGATGCAGCAGCGTCGCGTGCAGATCGTGGACATGAACGCGATTTTCGACCGCATTGAAGCCAAACTCGTCGGTCACGCCCAGAGTTTGGCCCGCCTTGATTCCTCCCCCCGCCAGCCACATGGTGAAGGCGTTGGGATGATGATCGCGGCCGTCGTCGCCGCCTCCCTGAACCATGGGGGTTCGGCCGAACTCGCCACCCCAGATGACCAGGGTGTCTTTCAACAGGCCGCGTTGCTTCAGATCCTTCAGGAGCGCGGCGCAGGCCTGATCGGTGTTCTTGCAGTTCTTCTTCAGGTCGTTCTTCAGGTTGCCGTGCTGGTCCCACGCCTCGTGATAGAGCTGCACGAACCGCACCCCGCGCTCGACCAGTCGTCGCGCGAGCAGACAGTTCGCCGCGAACGACGACTCGCCGGGCTGCACTCCGTACATGTCGAGGATGTGGCGTGGCTCACGCGCCAGGTCCATGACCTCCGGCGCACCGCTCTGCATCCGGTAGGCCATCTCGTAGCTGGCGATGCGCGTGGCAATCTCCGGATCACCCACGTTGTTCAGCCGCAGCCGGTTCAACCGGGTGATCGAGTCGAGCGTGTTCTTCTGGGTGTCGGCGTCGATGCCGCGCGGATTGGTCAGGTACAGCACTGGCTCCTTGCCGCCGCGAAACTGCACGCCCTGGTAGAGCGTCGGCAGGAAGCCCGAACCCCAGCACGAGTTGCCGCCTGATGGGCCCTTGCTCCCCGAGGAGAAGACCACGAACCCCGGCAGATCGCGCGACTCGCTGCCCAGACCGTACAGCGTCCACGCGCCGAAGCTCGGCCGGCCGAACTGCTGCGCGCCGGTGTTCATCATCAGCTGGCCCGGCGCGTGGTTGAAGGCGTCGGTCACCATCGACCGCACGATGGCGATGTCGTCCGCCATCTTCGCCGTGTGTGGCAGTAACTCGGAGATCTCGGCTCCGGATTGCCCATGCCGTGCGAACTTGAAGCGTGGCCCCAGGAAGCGTGACCCCGGGTTGATGAACGCCGCCCGGTAGCCCTCGATGAGCTTCGGCGGCGGTAGCTGCCCGTCCAGCTTCGTCAGCGTCGGCTTGTTGTCGAACAGCTCGAGCTGGCTGGGTGCGCCGGCCATGAAGAGGAAGATCACCCGCTTCGCTTTCGGCTCGAAGTGCGGCCGCGCTGCGGGTTCACCCCGGGCCTCGTCGGCCAGCAACTGCTGCAGGGCAATGGCTCCCAGGCCGACGCCGCACTGTTGCAGGAACCAGCGCCGGGCCACCTGTGCGCGCGAGAGAGGATCGTGCATCATCGGTTGGGGCCTCACTCTTTCGTGATGGTTTCGTCGAGATTCAGCAGCACCCGCGCCACGCTTACCCAGGCGGCAGCCTCGGCCGGCACCACTCCCGGAGGCATCGCCGGGCCCCCAGCAAGTAACTCGTCCGGGCGCGCACCCGCAGTGGCAAACCGGGCGCGTTGCTTCTGCAGCAACTCTGTCAGCACACCTACTTCCTCGTCACTGGGCGGACGGACCAGACACAGCCGGAAGGCCCGGATCAGGCGCTCGCGGTCGGTCGCTCCCTCCGTCAGGATGCGTCCCGCCAACCCGCGCGCGCTCTCCAGGAAGACTGGCTCGTTCAAAGCGGTCAGCGCCTGGAGCGGCGTGTTCGACCGCGTGCGTTTCACGCAGGCAAAGTCGCCATTGGGCGCATCAAACGTCTGCAGAGCAGGGTAGGGCACCGAGCGGAAGCGGAAGGTGTACAGCGCCCGGCGATAGCGATCCGGGCCGGACTCCTCCTTCCACACCTTCGGGCCATAGCTGGCCGGCGGCAGGAGCAAAAAGCCGGGCAGCGGCGGATAGACACTCGGCCCACCCAGCCGTTGCATCAGCAACCCACTGCTGGCCAGGGCGATGTCCCGCACCACCTCGGCATCAACCCGGAAGCGCGGGCCTCGCGCCAGGAAGCGGTTGTACGGATCTCGCGCCGCCAGTTCGCCACTCACCTTCGACGCCTGGCGATAGGTGGCCGACAGCACGATCAGCCGGTGCAGGTGCTTCATGCTCCAGCCCGACTCCATGAACTCCACCGCCAGCCAGTCGAGGAGTTCCGGGTGCGACGGCGCCTCGGCCTGCGTGCCCAGATCCTCGGGCGAGGTGACCAGGCCAGCACCGAAGTAGGCCTGCCAGACCCGATTGACATAGGCCCGCGCCGTGGTAGGCGAACGCCGGTCGCCCAGCCAGCGACCAAACGCCAGCCGACTGGCTGGGGCTCCTTCGGGCAGGGGATGCAGGAAGGCAGGCACGCCAGCCTCCACCGCATCACCCGGTTTGAGGAAGTCGCCCCGCTTCAACGTGTGGGTGGCGCGCATCTGGTCGCGTTCGCTCAGTGCCAGCTGCGTCGATCCTTCAGGATGCTGTTTCCACAGTGCCTCGATCTGCGCGTGGGCCTCCTTCCACTCCGGCACCTGGCTGCGCCAGTACGAGAAGAGCGCCTGCTGCTGCGCCGGGCTGCGTTTCTCCACCGGCACACCAAGGGTGGCACGCACCGTCGCCGGCAGGGGATCGGCCGTGACCCCCGGCTGATCGGTGATCGACAGGCGCATCCGACCCAGGTTGTTGTTCTGGTTGTCGTCGCTGTTCCAGCCACCGTGGTACTGCTTCAGGTAGATGTGCAGGATGGCTCCGCCTGTCGTCTGGATCGGCGTCTGTAGCGTGAAGACCGCCTTGCGCGGTTGGTTCCGACGACCGGGATCGCTGTCGATGCCCCAGGCGGTTTCATCCTTGCCATCGATGGCGAAGGCGACCGGCCCCAGGATCCGCTTCTTGCCACTCTTGTCCTCGTAGATCGATTTCAATGGCGTCACCGGCATCTCGACGTCGGCCGTGGCCTGGCGCCACTTCACCGCCTGCTTCTTCGTCGGCATCTCCGCCGGCGCCCACTCCACGTCGAACTCGCTCAGCGCCCCTGTCCCTTCGACCGACCGTCCTGGTCCGCCACGTGGCAGGTTCGGATCGGTCAGCAGCTCGAGCTGAAACGCCGTGATCGTGCCCGCGGGCACCTTCACTTCCATGTGCACGCGATGCTTGGTCGGAGCATACCCCTGGGCCAGGAACGACCCATCGGGCTGCAGCAGGTACTTCTGGCCGCCCGTCGATTCGTCGTACACCCGTGGCCGAAGGACGGTCCACTTCGGCTGCCCCGGGGCGACCTTCTTCTCCCACGCCACCAGCCGCGCCGGCCAGTCCGGCGTACGGTGGCGAAGATCCTCCTCGATCTCGCGGATCCGCCGCAGCAGGTCGGCGCGCTTCATCTGTTCCAGCGCGGTGTAGGCGGTCACGTTCGCCTCGTGCGCGTTGTTCAAGAAGGCGAACATCCGGTAGTACTCGGTCTGCGTCAGCGGGTCGTACTTGTGCGAATGGCACTGCCCGCACTGAATGGTCAGACCCAGCACCCCCTTGCCGATGGCATCCATCCGGTCGAACATCGCTTCCATGCGAAACTGTTCGGGATCGATGCCGCCTTCCTCGTTGATCATCGAGTTGCGCAGGTAGCCCGTCGCCACCAACTGCTCCTGGCCCGCGTCGGGTAGCAGGTCGCCGGCGATCTGTTCGAGGATGAACCGGTCGTAGGGCAGATCGCGGTTGTGAGCCGACACCACCCAGTCGCGGTAGAACCACACGAACCGCGGCTTGTCCTTCTCGAACCCGTCGCTGTCGGCATAGCGGGCCGCATCGAGCCACAGCCGGCCCCAGCGCTCACCATGCAGCGGCGACGCCAGTAAACGGTCCACCAGCCGTTCGTAGGCATCGGGCCGTTTGTCGGTCGCGAAGGCGTCGGCCTCCTCGGGCGTCGGTGGCAGGCCGATCAAATCGAGATACAGCCGGCGCACCAGTGTCAACCGATCAGCCTCGAGCGACGGGACCAGTCCTTCCCTGTCCAGCCGCGCCAGGATAAATCGATCAATCGGCGTCCGGGCCCGTTCGCCTTGCCGCGTCGCCGGGATGGCCGGCCGCTGTGGCGCCACGAAGGCCCAGTGCTTCGGCCCCACCTTCTCATTCGCCAGCGCATCCGGCCAGGGCGCTCCCGCCTCGATCCACGCCTTGATGTCGGCCACCTGCCGGGCCGTCAGCCGCTTGCCCGAGGGAGGCATCTGCACCTCGGCCTCGTCGCTGCTGATGCGGCGGAACAGATCGCTGGCCGCCACCTTGCCCGGCACGATGGCCGGTTTTTTCGATTCGCCGCCTTTCAGCGCCAGTGACCGCACGTCGATGCGGTAGCCTCCCGTCTGCTTACGCGCATCATGGCACGAGAAGCAGCGCGACTTGAACACCGGCAGAATGTCTCGTTCAAAGGAGACCCCGGGGTTGCCCTCGGCCCAGGCCGGCGGCGCAGCGCAGGCAAGGGTCACGATCAGGGTCAGGCTGATACCTCGCATGACCGGGTCACTCCTCTGAAGGTGCTATTGTTCCTGGTACCCTTCAGTTTAGGCGACCCGCCCCAGCGGGAGAAGTAGCGCCGCTTCCTGGTTCCGCGCCGCAGGACGTTCTGCTAGGCTATATCCCAGCTTCCGCCTTCACCCTCCTCACCCCCAGGTCGCGATGCCCCCCCTGCGTACACTCCCGCTGGCTGCCCTGCTGCTCGTTCCCCTGGTCGTTCAGGCCCAACTACCCCACGCCCGGCTCGACCGCATCACTCCCCTGGGCGCGGCCGCAGGCTCCACCGTGCAGGTCGAGATCCAGGGACGCGACCTCGACGACGCCACCACGTTGCTCTTCGATCGGCCCAGCTTCACCGTCGAGCGGATCAAACCCAACCAGTTCCGCGTCCAGGTCCCAGGCGATCTGCTTCCAGGCACGGTCGAGGTGCGCGTCGCAGGAAAATTCGGCGTCAGCGGATCGCGATTGTTCGCCATCCAGAAGGGCCTCGTCGAGGTGGTCGAAAAGGAACCCAACGACTCTGCCGCGACCGCTCAGGTCGTGCCTCTGGAGTGCGTCATCAACGGCACCTGCGACGGCAACGGTGACGACTACTTCCGCTTCCCCGTCCGCCAGGGGCAGCGCGTCACCATCGATTGTCTGGCCCTGCGCCTCGATTCGACGCTCCGCGCCACCCTCGTTCTCAGTGACACCACGGGCAAAGAGCTACTCCGCAGCCGGCCCTACCACCAGAGGACCGACCCGTTGCTCGATTTCGTCGCCCCCGCCACGGGCGACTACCTCCTGCAACTGCACGACATGACCTACGCTGGCGGCCTGCCCTACCGCCTGGTGATCAGCACCCGCCCCTACATCGAGACTGTCAGCCCGCTGGCCATCCGACCCGGCGAGGCGCCGCCGCTCACTCTCCTGGGACGCAACCTGCCCGGTGGCCGACCTTCCGCCACGGTGCCGCTGCTCGATCGCCTGCTCGACGAACTTCGCCTGCCGGCTCCCACCGATAAGGTCGATCCCCTCACGTTCGACTTCCTCGTCCATGCGACCTCAGCGTCGGCCAAGATGCGCGGACGCCAGTTCTACCCGCGCGGCCTGGAAAACGCCCTGAGGCCAGCGACAATTGTGCACGCCGATGCACCCGTCACCCTCGAGCGCGAGCCAAACGACACCCCGGCGTCAGCTCAGCTCCTGAAGTTACCCACCGTGGTGTCCGGCCGCCTCGATCAACCCGGTGATGCCGACTGGTTCACCATCGAACTGGCCGCTGGCGATCGTGTCCAGGTCGATCTCCTGTGCGAACGTCTGGAACTGCCTGGCGATCCCTACGTCCTGGTCACCGACGAGAAAGGGAACGAGGTCGCCCACCTCGACGATCACGGCATTACCTTCAACGCGCTGGCCCTCTACAACCGCGACCCCTACGGCGTGTTCACCGCCGGCGCGAAGGGAACCTATCGCCTGCTCGTCCAGGATCGCTATCGCCAGGGTGGACCGCGCAACGGCTATGTCCTGCGCATCCACCGCGTCGAGCCCGACTTCTTCCCCGTGGTGTTCCATGCCACGGTGCCAGACCCCACCGCGCCGCTTGTCCTGGCTGGCGGAGCGGCTTATGCCGAGGTCTGCCTGAACCGTCGTGAATTCAACGGCCCGGTCACCATCGAGGCCCAGGGGCTTCCCCCCGGTGTGTCGTGTCCGCCGCTCCGTCTCAGCCCGCAGGCCGACACAGGCACGCTGGTGTTCCTGGCCAGCGCCGACGCCAAACCCTGGGAAGGGCCCATCCGCCTCCGCGCCACCGGTGAGCGCGACGGAAAGACGCTGGTGCGGTCCGTGGTGCCCGTCCAGCGCCGCTGGGCCATCGACAACATCAACACCTCGCGCATCTCCCGGGACTTCTACCTGGCCGTGCGCCCCGGCGCTCCCTACCTCCTGCGCATGCAGGAGAAGGCCGAGGTGCTGCCCGGAGGCACCGTCGAGGTGCTGGCCCGGGTCGTGCGCCTGGGCGACTTCAAGGGCAAGGTGCAGCTCACCGGCCTGAACCTGCCGCCGGGGATGTCGATGCCCACCACGGACATTCCCGAGGGAAAAGGTGAGGTTCCGGTGAAACTGACCGTGGCCGGCAACGTTCCCGCGGGCACCTTCTCGGTGGTGGTGCGCGGCGATGCCCAGGTGTCTTACCGGCGCGATCCGAAGGAAGCGCCGAAGAACGTCCGGGTCGCCGACCCCTCCGCGCCGTTGTTGCTGACGGTGCTACCAGCCAAAAAGTAACGCGACGAGGTCGCCGATCGATGCCGGCGGCCCCGTCGCACCAGGTCCCGTTGATCAGGGCTGCGTGGCGCCAAACACCAGGCGAGCCGTCTCGCCGGGTTTCACCCCGACGACGCGATACTGCTCGACTTCGCGTCCCTGGTCGATCCACTTCGCCCGGACGCTCAGCACCTGCATCTTGCCGGCCGGCAACGGCAGCGTCTGGAAGACGCGCTCCGCTCCCGTCTGCGGCATCTTTTCTTTCTCGATCCACAGCTCGGCCGATTCCGGCAGCACGACCTTGATTGTCCCCGCTGCCGCAGGAGCCGCAGCCGGAGCCAGAGCCGACGCAACTGGAGCAGGCGCTGTGGCCGTGGCGGCCGGCACCGGCTGCAGAAGCGGCGTGCCCACCGGACCCAGCGCACCCGCCGGAGCCGGGTTCACGATCACCTCGCCGGGGGCCACGGTCTCCAGCGACGGTGTTGGTTTCACCAGCGTGGGCAGCCCATCGGCGCCGGGCACCGCGATGTACGGCGTGTCCGGCCGGGGGAAGACCGTCTTCGAGATCGGTCGGCCATACGGACGATAGGGCGAGATCCCGCCCGGGTAGGCGAAGATGTCCCGCTTCCAGGTGTCCGCCGCAGACCAGGCGAACCCATAGTTGTACGCCGTGGCGTAACTGTACCCGTGGCCGCCGGTGTACGCCCCATAGGGACCAACGTAGCGCGGATAGGATCCCGCGAACGCAGTGGTTGTCACGAGCGCCGCCACCAGGGAAAACCGCAGCATCGATGCACCTTCCGGTGAGTGTCCTTCCTCCAGGTCCATGTTCGTCCCTGAAACGCCGGCCGTCTTCCTGACGGAGGAGCGGTGCGCATGAGCATCCCTATACTCCATGCGAAGATTGCCCCGCGGTTCTTACCCGGGCAACGCGCGGGGCGTCTAATTCCGGCGCGACGAGGCCTCGCCACCCGGATTGATCGTTCCAACCGTCACAATGTCAGGCGAGCAGCTTGTTCACCACGGTGCCATGCACGTCGGTCAGCCGGTAGTGCCGGCCCTGGAACTTGAACGTCAGCCGGGTGTGATCGATCCCCAGCAGATGCAGCATGGTGGCGTGCAGATCATGCACGTGGACCGGATCGCGCACGATGTTGTAGCTGAAGTCGTCGGTCTCGCCGTGGACGATACCCGGCTTGATGCCGCCGCCCGCCATCCAGATGGAGAAGCAGCGCGGATGATGATCGCGCCCGTAGTTCTCCCGCGTGAATGGCCCCTGGCAGTAGACGGTGCGGCCGAACTCGCCGCCCCAGACGATCAACGTGTCGTCGAGCAATCCGCGCTGCTTGAGATCGAGCACCAGCGCGGCCGAGGCCTGGTCGGTGTCCTTGCACTGCCCGGTGATCTGTTTGGGCAGGCTGAGATGCTGATCCCAACCCCTATGGAACAACTGGACGAACCGCACCCCACGTTCGATCATCCGCCGCGCCAGCAAACAGTTCGCCGCGTAGGTGCCGGGCTTCCGCGCGTCGTCGCCGTAGAGTCGGAAGGTCGATTCCGGTTCGCGTGTCAGGTCCACCAGCTCGGGCACGCTGGATTGCATCCGGAAGGCCATCTCGTACTGCGCAATCCGCGTGGCAATCTCCGGGTCGCCCACCTCGTTCTGACGCAGGCGGTTTAGCGTGCCGATCTCATCGAGCATCTGCCGGCGCGTCGCCGGGCTCATCCCCTCGGGGTTCGAGAGATACAGCACCGGCTCACCGCCCGAGCGAAACTTCACCCCCTGGTAGCGCGACGGAAGAAACCCCGATCCCCACAGCCTGTCGTACAGCGGCTGGTCGGTGGGGTTACCACTGCCGCGCGACACCAGCACCACGAAGGTGGGCAG
This sequence comes from Gemmataceae bacterium, assembly GCA_046350255.1. Classification (GTDB taxonomy): domain Bacteria; phylum Planctomycetota; class Planctomycetia; order Gemmatales; family Gemmataceae; genus CALDUY01. The sequence goes on along the minus strand of JAXMAV010000017.1, from coordinate 191,572 downwards.
GTCACGGGTGGCGCTTCCCAGCCCGTACGACAACCACGCTCCAATCGACGGCCGCCCGGCCAGCTGTGCGCCGGTCTGAAAGAACGTGATGGCCGGGTCGTGATTGATCGCCTCGGTGTGCAGGCTCCGCACGATGCACAGTTCGTCGGCCACCTTCGCGGTCTGGGGCAGTAGCTCGCTGATCCACTGGCCCGACCGTCCATGCCGCGCGAAGCGATACCGACTCGGCGCCAGCGGGAAGCTCGACTGCGTGGCTGTCATGCCCGTCAGTCGCTGCCCCATGCGCACCGATTCCGGTAGCTCGACCCCGCGCATCTTCTCCAGCCCGGGCTTGGGGTCGAACAGGTCGAGCTGCGAGGGACCCCCCGATTGAAACAGGTAGATGACGCGCTTTGCCCGCGGTCGATGATGGGGCAGCCCCGGCAACCCGCCCTCATCTGGCCGCGGTGCCCCCGGTGGCGCCGCGGCCCGCGACTCCTCGGCCAGCAGCGATGCCAGGGCCACAGCGCCCAGACCACCCCCGGACCGACTCAGGAATTGCCGGCGCGTCACCGCAGCGGCTTCAGCATGAACGGGGTGCATGATTCATTCCTTGGTGATCGCTTCATCGAGATTGAGCAGCACACTCGCCACGGCCGTGTAGGCGGCCAGCTCGTTGCGGTCCGATTGCGACGGCAGTGGCGCGTCGCCCACCTGCAACAACCGCGCCGCCGCCTGGGGCTGGCTCGCAAAGGTTCTCTGGTGCCGTCCCACTGCCTGCACCAGCACTTCCAGTTCTGCGGGACGGGGACTCCGTGTCAGCACGAGCCGGAACATCCGCGTGACCCGACCCGTGGCGGTCGTCTCGGCCTGCATCGCCCGCTGTGCCAGCACGCGCGCCGCTTCGACGTAGGTCAAGTCGTTGAGCAGGGTGAGTGCCTGCAGCGGCGTGTTGGTCCGCGACTCGCGTACGGTACAGGTTTCCCGTCCGCCCGCATCGAACGTCACCAGCCCCGGGGGCGCCGCCGTTCGCTTCCAGAAGACGTAGAGCCCCCGGCGATACAGCGCCTCGCCCTGGTCGCGCACGTAATCCGCGTCAGCCAGGTCTTTCCACAGGCTGGGCGGCATGTACGGCTTGACCGACGGCCCTCCCAGACGCTCCGCCAGCAACCCGCTGGCCGCCAGCGCCTGATCGCGGATCATCTCGGCCGACAGCCGCAGACGCGGGCCACGCCCCAGCAGGCGATTTTCCGGATCTCGTTTGTAAATCTCTGCTCCGACCTGCGAACTCTGCCGGTAGGTGGCGCTGGTAACGAGCAACCGCAGGAGATGCTTGGTGTCCCAACCCGACTCGGTGAACTCCACCGCCAGCCAGTCAAGGAGATTGGGATGGCTGGGCCATTCGCCCTGGGCGCCAAAGTCGTCCACGGTCTTCACCAGCCCCTGCCCGAAGAGCATCTGCCACAGCCGGTTGACCGCGACGCGCGACGTCAGCGGATGGGTCGGGTCCACCAGCCACCGCGCCAGCGCCAGCCGATCCAGCCGGCCGCCTCCGGTCCACTTCGGCAGGCTCTCCGGCACCCGCGCCTCGACTCGCTCGCCTGGGTGGTCGTACTGCCCCCGCTGCAGCAGGTGCGTCGCCCGCGGTTGCGGCAGTTCCTCCATCACCATCGTGGTCGGAACGTCATCGAGAAGTTGCTGCTGCTCCGCCTCCAGTTCGGCCAGTTTTCGATGCGCCTGCTGAATCTCCGTTGGGGCGTGCGTGGCAAGGAAGTATCGCTGCAATCGGGCCTGCTGCGCTGCGCTGCGCCGCTCGCGCGGCAGTGTCACGAGTTGCTCGATCCGCTCGGGCAGTGCCGCCTGGACGGCATCCTCCGCCGTCAGCGCCCGGGTCCAGATGCGCACATCGCCGATACCGCCCCGGAAGCGTGTCCCGCCTCCACCGCCGATCCGGAACGGTTCCGTGCTGGCGAACGGCTGATTCAGTTCGTCGAGCAGCACGCGCAGCTTCTGCGCCTGGCCATCAACGTACACGCGCACCCCGGAGGCGACGCGCGACCCATCGTAGACCACCAGCAGATGCTGCCACTTGCCCGGCTGCAGTGCGGACTCGGTCTCCACTCGCAGGGCATCGTCGAGCCATCGCTTGGTAAAATGCACCAGCACGCGCCCGCGCACCACCCCGACGCCGTACCCATCCTCCTGGGGCGCATCCCTGCCGCGTGACAGGATCGTGCCATCCCCCTCGGGACGCATCCAGGCCGCCAGGCTGAACCGCTCGTAGAACCCAAAGGCGCCCACGTCTCCCGCGTCGAGATAGCGTTTCCCATCGAATGCGGCCGCCTTGCCGACTTTACCCGTCTCCCAGGTCGCCGCCCCGTCGCGTACTGTGGCTTTGCCCAGGCTACCATCCAGCGGAAACGCCGCCTGCAGGTGTGGATCGCGCGCGGCGGGCAGGGCAACACCTGGCTTGATCGACTTCTCCCACTTCGTCTGCGCCTCCGTTATCCGGGGGGACAGCGCCTCGATCTTCTGGCGCGCCTGCGTGATCCGCTGCCTCAGCCGCGCCAGTTGCTCCTGCTGCAGACGTGTCGGCGTCGGCAGCACCGGCGGCGAGTTGCCGTACTTCAGCGCTCGCCCTCGCTCCGGCACGTTGTTGAACACCGCGAAGAGACCATAGTAATCGCGCATCGACATCGGGTCGTACTTGTGGTCGTGGCAGCGCGCGCACATCATCGTTAGCCCCAGCCACACCGTTGCCGTCGTCTCCACGCGGTCGGCCACGTACTCCACCGCGTACTCCTCGGGGATGATGCCACCCTCGGAGTTGCCGCGATGGTTTCGATTGAACCCCGTCGCCAGGCGCTGTTCCAGCGTCGCCCCGGGCAAGAGATCTCCCGCGAGTTGCTCGACCGTGAACCGATCGAACGGCACGTTGTGGTTGTAGGCGTCGATCACCCAGTCGCGCCAGCGCCACATGAAGCGCTCGGCGTCGGTCTGGTAGCCGTTGGTGTCGGCGTACCGGGCTGCATCCAGCCAGCGAATGGCCATGCGCTCGCCAAACCGCGGACTGGCCAGCAACCGCTCGACGACCCGCTCGTAGGCGCCTGGCCGCTCATCTGCCAGGAAAGCCTCCGCTTCCTCCACCGTGGGCGGCAGGCCTGTCAGATCGAGCGTCACCCGGCGCAGCAACGTGGCCCGATCCGCCTCCGGGGCCGGCGTCCACCCTGCGCGATCCAGTCGTTCCCGGATGAACCCATCGATGGGGTTGCGGTTCCACTCGGGCTGCGTGGCGCGAGGCGCCGCTGGCCGACGCGGAGGAAGAAACGCCCAGTGCTCCTGCCATGCGGCACCCTGTTCGATCCAGCGGCGGATCAGCTCGATCTCCTGCGCGGAAAGCTGCCGTCCTGCCTTGACCGGCGGCATGCGTCGGCTGTTGTCTGTCTCGACCAGACGCTGAAACAGCGAGCTGGCGTGCGGCTTCCCGGCCGACAGCATGGTCCGGGCGCTGGCGGCCACGTCCAACCGCAGGTCGGCCTTCCGCTTCCGCGCATCGGGACCATGGCAGCTGAAACAGGCATCGGACAGAATGGGCCGGATGTCCCGGTTGAACTCCACCCGGGTCGGCACTGGCTCGGCAGCGAGCAGGCTGCCGGATAGAAGCACAGCGAGAGCCGGCGAGAGCGCAAAGCCGAGGGGATGCATGTTGGCGAGTCCGGAAGAGGCCCTGGGCGAGGCATGGTGGATGGTTCAAGCTTATCCGTCCGGCTGGCCGGCTGCAACCATCCAGAAATGCACCAGGCGGCGAGCCACAAGGTAGCTCGCCGCCTGGAGAGTGATCAGCAACTAACCTCAGCCGGTGGCGCACTGAGGATCGGTCGAACTTCCTTCGCAGAAGTGAGCCTGGGCCGGAGTCGGAATGCAATCGACCGGCAGCTCGCTATCCTTGTGGAAGCACAGCACCTTACCCGGGAAGCGAGCGCTGGTGCAGTGCAGGTACTGCCCCTTGGCGTGCAGCCAGCCCATGATCTTCCGGGGACATTCCAGCGCCAGCTGGTCCAGGGCTTCATCGTCGCTCATGCCTCGTCCTCCTTCTGCTCCCAGGGGAATATCGAGGCGGATGCCTTACCATCGACTGCTCCTGAAACCATCCCCAGGAGCCATGCGCGCACCTTACCCGGTAAGTCCACGTCCACCGCATCCTCTTCGATGCGATGCCGGACCAGGAAAAGGTGTTCAAAAGTTGTCGCTGGAACGTCCGCCTAACCGCGTCGAGCAAGCCCCTGTCACTCTAACATCCTCGCATTACCTGTCCAGCTTTTCACTGCTCTTTCGTGAGGATTTCGTTAGGCCTCGTCGGAGCATTCGGAGCGAAACGCCGGGGCGCATCCAGCTTGTCCGGTTGAGCGACACTTGCCTAAAGTGCAAGGCTGGCAATGGATTCCGGATCGACCGACGAGGTGACTCTGTCCTCTAGTAGCCCCGCCAGTCGCTCATACGCTCTCTTCCGTCGCCGCCAGACCTTCAGGCCCCGGCTCTCGCTGGTGCCCTCTTTTCCGTACAGCTGCGCCCCGATCTCCTGGTCGGTCAGTCGGTCGTAGTAGTAGCTCTCGAGAATGAACCGGTCCTCCGGCTCCAGCAGCGCCAGCGAACTCCACACCCGCTGGCGTCGTTCCTCACCCTCCTGCTGCCGGGCGAAGTCCACCGTCTGATAGCTCGGAGCCCGAAACTCCTCCTCGCCATCGTGCAGCTCCTGCAGCGGCACCATCCGGCCACGCATCCGCAGCCGGTCGATGGCCCGCCACCTGGCGTGCTGCCGGATGTACCCCAGCAGGTCCCGGGTGGCGAAGAAGTTGGGATCCTGCAGCACCTTTTCAAAGGCATGACTCACCGAGTCGTGGCTGATCTCCTCGGCCAGTTGTTCGTCGTGGTAGAGCCGCACGAGATGCTGGAAAACGGCGTGGGTGGCCGGTTCGATCTGGGCCAGGAAGGAGGGAAACTCGGCGAGTTGTGCCATACGGGGTGGTTCTCCAGGGGGATGTGGCAGGATGCGCCGCAGGAGGAGACCCGATCCTGGTGGTCTCCTTGAGATTCGTTCGCCGGAGGATACTCCACGAGAAACTACGCGACCGGGGGCAGGAGTGTGACAGAGATTCTGCCCGCGAGGTTCAAAACAGTTGTCGTGATTGTCCTGCAAATAGGAGACGTGGCAGGCAGTGTTCTTTTTCGCGCTGCAGGGAGGTGAAGCAGGGCGCGAACCAAAAAGGTGAAGCCGCGGAACGCCTTGCGCCCGCGGCTTCTACCCGATCCCTCCGTTGCCGGAAGGTTACTTCTTGTCGGCGGCCTTCTCGGGGGCGATGGCCTTTTTCACCTCGTCTTCCAGGCCAGAGACCTGGATTGACTTGCTGATGCACTTGCCGTCCTTGCCCACCAGGAACAGGCTCGGCAGCACCATGATACCGTACTGCGTCGCCAGCTTGCTCTCCAGCGCGCCGGTCTGGAAGAGGTGCGTGCCCGGGGCCGGGTTCTTCGTCAGAAAGGCCCGGGCTTCCTCGGCGGTGCCATCGAGGTTGACGGTCACCACTTCGACCGCCTCCTTGTTGGCCTCGATGACTGCCTTGATCTTGGTCAGGTCGCTGGCTGCCTGGCCGTTCCAGCTCGCCCAGTAGTAGACGATCACGACCTTGCCGCGAAGCTGGCTGATGTCGAAGTCGGTTCCGCTACCCAGGACCGGACCAGCCAGCGCCATCGCCTGCCCTTCCAGGTCCAGGCGGCGAGCCGCACCCGCACCCTTGGCCGCCTGCGGCTTGTCCGGGAACGCCCGGGCCAGCCCGCCGTACCAGTTCTTTGCCTCCACCTCCTTGCCCAGGAATTCACACACCATGCCCAGCTGTAGCATGGCGTCGGCCGTGTCGTCCGCCTTGGGGTAGGCCTTGACGTACTCCGTCAGCTTGCCCAGCCACTCCTTCTGGACCTCGTTGAAGTCCTTCGGATTGCTGGACAGCTTTGCCGAGTACTCGGCCTGCATCCGGCGGAAGCTGACGTAGGCCGCCAGGTTGCTTCCCTCCATCGCCTGGACCAGTTGCTTCTCCAGGGTGGCCAGGCGCGTGGCCGCCGTGGTGTCGCTCGCTGGCGAGGCCTGCACCGCGCTGGACAGGCTATCCGCCACCTGACGAATCCAGGGGTCGCGATCGGCTGGCTTCACCACCGCGATGATCTTTTCGAGGATGTCGGCCCGGCCCAGGTGGTGCTTGACCGCCGTGGCCCCGTTGCTGCCCACGTTGGCCTTGTCCAGCGCGGTCAGCTCCTCGACCAGCTTTTGCAGCTTCGGATCATCCAGCCCCATGGTCCCGGGCTTCTCTTCGCTGGCAGGTCCCGTGCCAGGGGTTGGCGCGTCCAGCAGACGCCAGGACGCCCCGACCTGGATCATGGGCCCCAGCTGGAACCACTCGCTGCTGCCGCCCGATTCAAACAGCACCGTGCCACGCCGATGCCGCAGGATGTCGGCCCGCGCGCCGGTTTGGTCGGCCGGCAGGCACTCTGGCGGCGCAGTCTCCAGATGCAGCCAGTTGGCCTTCTCCGTTAGCTTCGGCAGCTTGGCGATGGTGGCCTCGAACTTGGCCTTGACCCCCTTGCGCCGTGCCTGGATGTCCTCGACCATGTCGGTCGGCAACCCCAGCAACCGGATCTCCTCATCCGAGATGAGGCACGCCTCCAGCCGGGCCACGTTCCGGGTTGCCAGGGCGCGCAGCACCTCCTGGCTGACCTCCTCGGCAGAGATGATCTTCCACGAGTCGATCGTCCCGTTTTTGTCCTCGTCCACGCCCCATTTGCTCCCGCCGGCGTTCAGCCAGCGGAACTGATCGGGCGCCCGCGACCCCGCGGTGACGATCTCGCGATAGACCTCGACTCCGTCGCGATAATAGGAATACGTGTCGACGTTCCGCCCGTCGCTCGAGTAGAAGCGACGCAGCAGCTTGCCCTGGCCATCCTTGAGCACCCAGCCGGAGCCCACCTTGCCCTTGATCAGGTCCACCTGGCAGGCGGCCTGGTCGGCCTGACTGGGCGTGGTAATCGCGGACTCGTGCCGCGGTTGATATTCCAGCATCTTGCCGACCGGAGGCGCCGCCAGGGCCGAAGCCCAGGTCCCACCCAGCAGAAGGCCGCCCCCCAGCAGCAAGCGGGCCAGGCCACGAACACGCCACCCCTTCCGCAGTCCGCGCTGGTCCGCGGTGCATGCCGTCGCCATTCCGTCTCTCCTTATTAATGACCGCCATTCCTGATCCGACCTGTGGAAGATCGGCACGGCAGGGCTCGCCGGTTCAGCACAACCGTCGCAGCTGGCATTTTCCTCCCCTTCGCTACCACATGCTCCGTCCGCACCACCCGGCCCCCGGGAAGACAGCGATCCGGGCGGCTGCGCCGAGAATCCGGGATGCTCCAGATGGATGGGTCAGATGATGTCAATGGGCGATTCTAGGTAACTCTCTTTCCCGTAAGGAGATAGGGAGAGAGGCTTCCGCGCCTTGTGGTGCTTGCCCAACTTGACTGAATTTTGCTCGATGGCTATAATTTCACGAACGCGACCAGGCACCCTAGCTACTAAACGACGTTCCCGCTAGAGCTTACGCAAGCTCCCCAGCTTCCCCCGGCACGTAACCCCTTACTCTGGATGGAAGAAGCGGCGTATGGACGCCACGCGGACTGCCTGCCTGGGCAGACTCGCTCGACGGTTGCTGACCTGGATGTGAGAGAAGCGGTAGTCCGGTTCCTTCTCTCCTCCCCAACCCCGGTTTCCCACCGGGAGGGAATGGGGCCCAAGGATGGGTTCGGGTATCCGGCTGGCTCCTGACTTGGACAGGTGGCCCTTGGCAGACGACCGCGTCAGGCAGGTCAAACAGGCCAACGACATCGTTGAGGTGGTTGGTGCTTATCTGGCGTTACGGCCAGCGGGTGCCACCTACAAGGGCCTGTGTCCTTTTCACGACGACTCGCACCCGTCGTTTGATGTCGATCCCCGGCGCCAGCGCTACCGCTGCTGGTCCTGTGGCAAACATGGCGATGTCCTGTCGTTCGTTCAGGAGTTCGACAAGGTCAGCTTCCTCGAAGCTCTGGAACTCCTCGCTCGTCGTGCCGGCATCGCGCTGGAGCCCTCGGCCCAGGCCAGTTCCGAGAATCGGGCCCAGCTCCTCGATGTCATGCGCTGGGCAGCCCGGCAGTTTCACGATTGCCTGCTCGATTCTCCCCTGGCCGATGAGGCCCGCGCTTATCTCGCCGAACGCCGGCTGCTGGGCGAGACTGTCCGTCGCTGGAGTCTGGGTTACGCCCCGGCCTCTGGTCACTGGCTTGTTGATCTCGCCGGTCGCAGCAATGTCCCGCTCGAACTGCTCGAGAAGGTCGGTCTGGTCGCGCTGCGCCATCAGGGAGAGGGATACTACGACCGTTTTCGCGACCGTGTGCAGTTTCCCATCCGCGATCTGCGCGGTCAGGTGGTAGGCTTTGGCGGACGGATCCTGCCAAACTCGCCGCTCGCCTCGCGGGCGCCGAAGTACTACAACTCGGCCGACACGCCGTTGTTCTCCAAAAGCGAGCAGCTCTACGGGATCGATCAGGCCCGGCTGCCCGCAGAAAAGGAAGGGTATCTCGCCATCGTCGAGGGCTATACCGATGTGCTGATGGCTCACCAGCAGGGTGTGGGCCACGTCGTCGCCACCATGGGCACGGCGCTGAACGAACGGCATGTCAAGCAGCTCCGCCGGCTGGTGTCGCGGGTGGTGCTGGTGTTCGATGCCGACGCGGGCGGCGAGCAGGGCGTTGATCGGGCCCTGGAGTTGTTCGCCGCACACGACATGGAGCTGGCCGTGGCCACGCTCCCCGCGGGGCTGGATCCCTGCGACCTGCTGGTGCAATCCGGGGCCGACACCTTCCGCCGCGTCCTCGACTCGGCCGTCGATGCCCTGGAGTTCAAGCTCAACGGCATGTTGACGCGCGAGGAAGCCTCCACCGTGGAGGGCCGACGCCGGATCGCCGAGGCCGTCCTCGGGGTGATCGCGCCGGCCAGTGTGCTTCCTGGGCAGTCTGGCGCCATGAAGACCGAATTGATCGTTTCCCGACTCGCTCAACGATTGACTCTCAGGGAGGAGAGACTATGGGCACGTCTGGTCGAATTGCGGCAATCTGCGCGCGGGGACGCGCCGACCCCCTCATCCACGGAGGCCGCGCCCACGCGCGGCTCGGCGCCGGCGGCCCCTGAAGAGCGCCGCCTGCTTGAACTGCTCCTGGCGGATCCCGAGCTGGTCGCACGGGCCCAGGGACAGGTGTCGATGGACGAGATCAGCCACCTGGGACTGCGGCGCCTGCTGACGGGGTTGTTCAGCCTGCTCCAGGCCGGGGAGACTCCGTCTCTGGACCGGTTGCGCCAGGATCTCGAGGACAATATTCCACTGGTGAACAAGGCGTTCCAGCTTCAGGACGCGGGGGCCTCACGCCCACATCGTCTCGAAGAACTGGAGGGGTTGCTGGCCTATTTCGGCCAGCGGCGGGAGAAGTCGGCCAAGGATGCGCTCAAGAATCGCTTGCAGTCCGTGCCAGACGACCAGACTGGCCTGGAACTCCTGCGTCGGCTTCAGAATCGGAATGTCGAACTTGGCTCTGCGGGTGTCACTCCAGGAAACACAACGGCGTCCGGCCGTTGACATCTGTTTCACGAGGGCGGACCCCAGGTCCTGAGGCGAGGGAGGGTGTAATGGAAAAGCTCGACGACAGCCTGAAGGCTTTGCTCGAACAGGGCAAGGAAAAAGGCTTTCTGACATACAGCCAGGTTAACGACCACCTGCCTGATGACGACGCAAACCCCGAGAAGATCGATCAACTCCTGCTCGTCCTCGAATCCGAGGGGATCGAGCTGATCGACGAGGCTGATGTCGATGAGCGCGAACAGCGCAGCGTCGCCGATATCGACGAGGCTGCCCTGGATCTCGACCTGAGCTTCATGGACGAGGAGGACACCCGCCGCATCGACGATCCGGTGCGCATGTACCTCACCCAGATGGGCAACATCCCGCTGCTCAAGCGCGAGCAGGAGATCGCCCTGGCCAAGAAGATCGAGGTCACCCGCAAGCGGTTCCGCCGCAAGGTCCTCGAGTGCGATGGGGCCCTCAACCAGGTCGTCGAGACGCTCCGCCGCGTCCACACCGGCGATCTGCCCTTCGATCGCACCGTGAAGGTCTCCCTGACGGAGAACCTCGAAAAAGACAAGATCATGGCGCGGATGCCGCACAACCTCAAGACGCTCGAATACCTGATGGAGCAAAACCAGAAGGACTTCGAGCAGATTGTGGACCCCCGCCTCGACGAGGACGCCCGCCAGCGCGTCCGCCGACAGCTCCGCATCCGCCGGCGCAAGGCGGTCACGCTGGTCGAGGAACTCTCCATCCGCACGCAGAAGATCCAGCCGCTCATGAAGAAGCTGGAGCAGATCTCGCTGCGCATGGACGAACTCGAACAGCAGATTGAGAACTTCAAGGGCGACCGCACCCGCCGCGAGGATCGGTCCAACCTCGAGAAGGAACTCTCCGATTACATGATGCACACGCTGGAGGAGCCCGCCTCGCTCCGCAAGCGTGTCGAGATCGTCCAGCGCCGCTTCGCCGAGTACGAGCAGGCCAAGCGCGAACTCTCCGGCGGCAACCTCCGCCTCGTCGTTTCCATCGCCAAGAAGTATCGCAACCGCGGCCTCAGCTTCCTCGACCTGATCCAGGAAGGCAACACCGGCCTGATGCGGGCCGTCGATAAGTACGAGTATCGCCGCGGCTACAAGTTCTCCACCTACGCCACGTGGTGGATTCGCCAGGCGATCACCCGGGCCATCGCTGACCAGGCGCGGACCATCCGCATCCCGGTCCACATGATCGAGACGATGTCCAAGCTCCGCAACGTCTCCAAGAAGCTTTTGCAGACGCTTGGTCGCGAGCCAACCATCGAGGAAACCGCTCAGGCCGCTGGCATCACCGAGGAAGAAACCCGGCGCGTCCTGAAGATCAGCCGGCATCCGATCAGCCTCGATCGGCCGGTCGGCGAGAGCGAGGACAGCTTCTTCGGCGAGTTCATCGAGGACGACACCGCCGAGTCGCCCGTCCAGGCCGCCACTCAGGAGATGCTCAAGGACAAGATCGACCAGGTGCTCAAGACGCTGACCTACCGCGAGCGCGAGATCATCAAGCTCCGCTACGGCCTGGGTGACGGCTACACCTACACCCTCGAAGAGGTCGGCCGCATCTTCAAGGTCACCCGCGAGCGCGTCCGCCAGATCGAGGCCAAGGCTGTTCGCAAGCTGCAACATCCCGTACGCAGCCGACAGCTCGAGGGCTTCCTCGACACCATGATGCGTCGCTTGTAACTTTCTCCGCCACCGCCGGCCTCCAGGGGCCGGCGGTTTTTGTTGGTAGACCGCCAGGGGGCTTCACCATGCCGGGGCCTGCATCGTTGTTCCGCGAGATCCATCGGCTGCGTCGCTTTCTCGACGACATGAAGGAGCAGCTGGAACGGATTCCGCGCAGCCGCAAGGCGTTTCAGGCCCGGCTAGCCAGGGCCGAGCAGACGCTCAAGGACGAGCAGGACGCCGTCAAAAAGCTGAAGGTGACTGCCAGCGATAAGGAGAAGCAGCTCAAATCCAAGGAAGCGCTCATCGAGCGCTACACGCGCCAGCAGAACGAGGTCTCCTCGAAGAAGGAATATGATGCCCTGGTCCTGGAGATCGCCCACGCCCGCGATGCCATCGCCTTGCTGGAGACCGAGATCCTCCAGGCGATGAGCGACGGCGACGACAAACAGGCCCGGCTGCCCGAGCTGGAAAAGGCCGTGGCAGCGGCAAAACAGGATCTGGCCAAGTTCGAGGCCGACGTGGGGCCCCGCAGAGCATTGCTGGAAAGCGAGCAGACGAAGGCCCTGGCTTCCCTCAAGGAGGTCGAGGCGCAGGTGCCTCGGGACCTGCGACCCCAGTACGACCGCACCATCTCCTCGCTGGGCGCCGACGGCTTCGCCCTGGCGCGCGGCATGGCCTGCACCGAGTGCAACACCGAGATCAACCGCACCATCGAGCTGCGCCTGATGAACGACGAATTCGCCGTCTGCCCCTCCTGTGGCCGCATCCTCTACCTGGAAGCGTCCCCCTCCGCCTGAGCTGCACCTCAGGGCCCGGCTTCACTTCTTTGGCCTCCCGCCTCTTGAGCCGGGCCGTCGTCGGCGGTATCGTACAGATACTTCCAGAACTCCCTCCCTCGGCAGACTTTCCCTCCGGGAGACAGCACCCCATGTTTCGCAGCCTCTGGCCCTGCGTGCTGGTCATGGTCCTGGCGGGCTCGCTTCAGGCGGCCCCGCTCGAATTCAACCGGGACATCCGACCCATCCTCTCCGAGTACTGCTTCGCCTGCCACGGGCCAGACACCGCCAAACGCAAGGCCGGGCTGCGCCTCGATGATGAGGCCAGCGCCCGCGCCGTGCTCGTCGCCAAAAAACCGCACGAAAGCGACCTGTTCCTCCGCCTGATCGAAAAGAACCCCAAACGACGGATGCCTCCCGCGGCCACCGGCAAGGAGCTTTCCACCACCCAGATCGACCTGCTGCGCCGCTGGATCGAGGAAGGCGCGGTTTACCAGCCACACTGGTCGTTTGTCTCGCCGAAGCGCCCAACGCTGCCCCCGGTGCGCGAGGCGAAGTGGGTGCGCAATCCGATTGATCGCTTCGTGCTGGCGCGCCTGGAAGCCGAGGGGCTGAAACCTTCGCCCGAGGCCGACCGACGAACGCTGCTGCGCCGGATGTCGTTCGATGTGCTGGGCCTGCCCGCCACGCCAGGCGAGATCGAGGCCTTCCTGGCTGACACCGGCGACCGCGCCTACGAGAAGCAGGTGGATCGCCTGCTTGGCTCGCAGCATCACGGCGAGCGTCTCGGCCTCTGGTGGCTCGACCTCGTTCGCTTCGCCGATACGGGGGGCTACCACTCCGACAACCATCGCGACGTCTATCTCTTCCGCGACTACGTCATCGACTCCTTCAACCGGAATAAGCGATTCGACACCTTCACCATCGAACAGCTGGCCGGCGATCTGCTACCCAACCCTACCCCCGAACAACGGATCGGCTCCGGCTACAACCGCCTGCTGATGACCACTGAGGAGGGCGGTGCCCAGGCCAAGGAGTACCTGGCCAAGTACGCCGCCGATCGCGTGCGCAACGCTAGCTCGGTCTGGTTGAGCCTGACCATGGGCTGCGCCGAATGCCACAACCACAAGTACGATCCGATCACACTGAAGGAGTTCTACCAGTTCGCCTCGTTCTGGGCCGATGTCGGCGAGGTGGCCGTCGGCCGCCAACCGCAGACGCGCATCGCCACCGCCGAGCAGGAGATCGAACTGAAGCAGGCCGAGGCCGCTCTCGGCGAAGCGCAGAAGTCGCTCAACAAGGCAGCCGAGGGGCTTGACGCCGCCCAGAAGGCCTGGGAGCAAGAGGCCAGGGCCGACCTGAAGAAACTGCCCGGCAACATCGCGGCCGCCCTCAAGGTGGACCCTGCGAAACGGAACAAGGCGCAGAAGGACGCCCTGACCAACCATTTCCGCGCGACTGTTCCGCAACTCGCTCCCTTACGCCAGAAGGTGGCCGAGGCACAGGCGCGCAAGGCCCGCATCGAGGCGAAGATTCCCACCACACTGGTCTCCATGCCTGTCGCTCCGCGCACCATGCGCGTCCTGGCCCGAGGCAACTGGCTGGACGATTCCGGCGAAATTGTGGCGCCGATCACCCCGGCTTCCCTGCCCAAGCTGACCGCCAGTGGCAAACGCCCGACCCGTCTCGACCTGGCCCGTTGGCTCGTCTCGCAGGATCACCCGCTGACCGCCCGCGTCTTCGTTAACCGCCTGTGGAAGCTCTATTTCGGCCAGGGGCTGGTCACCTCGATGGAGGACTTCGGCTCCCAGGGGACGCCCCCCAGCCATCCTGAACTCCTCGACTGGCTCGCCGTCGAGTTCCGCGATTCTGGCTGGGATGTTCGCCATCTCGAACGGCTGATCCTGACCAGCGCTACCTACCGGCAATCGTCGCTGGTAGGCGAGACGCTGCGTCAGCGCGACCCCTACAACCGCCTGCTGGCCCGCCAGGGTCGCTTCCGTCTCGACGCCGAGATCGTTCGCGACAACGCGCTGGCCATCAGCGGTCTGCTGGTCCGGAAGGTCGGCGGACCCAGCGTGAAGCCCTATCAGCCGGCCGGTTATTGGGCCTACCTCAACTTCCCCACCCGCGACTATGTCGAGGATCGTGGCGAGGGGCAGTATCGTCGTGGCATCTACACCTACTGGCAGCGCACCTTCCCGCACCCCAGCCTGATCGCCTTCGACGCCCCCAGCCGCGAGGAGTGCACCGCCGAACGCCCGCGCTCCAACACCCCGCAGCAGGCCCTGGTTCTGCTCAACGATCCGTCCTACGTCGAGGCAGCTCGTGTGCTGGCCGAACGCACCCTGCGGGAGGGTGGCAAGGCCGATCCTGAACGTCTCACATTTGCCTTCCGCCTGGCTCTGGGACGTCCGCCCCGGCCCGGCGAGGTCGAGCTACTGCTACCCCTGCTGGCCAAGCATTTCGATCAGTACGGCAAGGACAAAGCATCTGCAGACAAGTTGCTCGCCGTCGGGCAGGCTCCCCTGAGCAAGGAGATCGATCCGGTCGCCCTGGCGGCCTGGACCAGCCTGACCCGCGTCCTCCTCAATCTCCACGAGACCATCACCCGGGAGTGATACCCATGAACTTCGCTGATCGTTATCACCGTGAGGTCTCGCGTCGCACCTTCCTGAGCCGGTCCGGCATCGGACTGGGTGGCTTGGCCCTGGCTGCGCTGGCCGACCCCTCTGTGCTGGGTGGCACTGCCCAGGGAGCGGGAGTCAAGGTCGATCGCTGGCCCGGCGTGTTGCCCGCGCTGCATCATCCGGCCAAGGCCAAGCGGGTAATCTACCTCTACATGGCCGGCGGCATGTCGCACCTGGAAACCTTCGACCACCGCCCCCAGCTGGCCCGCATGCACGGCCAGCCGATGCCGGAATCGATCACGAAAGGGCAGCCCATTGCGCAGCTCCAGGGCGCGAAGCTGACCTGCTTTGCCCCGCAGCATCCCTTCGAGAAGGTGGGCAAATCGGGGCTGGAGATCAGCTCGGTCTTCCCGCGCCTGCAGAAGATGGCCGACCATCTCTGCATCGTCCGCTCGCTGCGCACCGAGGCGATCAACCACGACCCGGCCCACACCTTTATGAACACCGGCACCACCATCTCGGGCCGCCCCTCGATGGGTGCCTGGTTGTGGTATGGCCTGGGTGCCGAGACCGACGATCTGCCCGGTTTCGTCGTCATGACCTCGTCGGGCCGCTACGGCCAGAACCAGCCGATCTCGGCCCGGCAATGGCACTCCGGCTTCCTGCCCAGCCGCTTCCAGGGTGTCCACTTCCGCGGCAAGGGCGATGCCGTCCTCTACCTCAATCGTCCCCAGGGGATCGATGCAGGCCGCCAGCGCGATGTCATCGACACCGTGCAGGCGCTCAACCGTCAGCACGCCAGTCTGAACGACGACCCCGAGATTGCCACCCGGATCACGCAGTACGAGATGGCCTTCCGCATGCAGTCCAGCGTGCCCCGGCTGATGGACTTCACCGGCGAACCGCAGAAGGTCCTCGATCTCTACGGCACGCGCGGAGCCGATGGCTCGTTCGCCGCCAACTGCCTGCTCGCTCGTCGGTTGGCCGAGCGCGGCGTGCGCTTCATCCAGCTCTATCACCGCGACTGGGACCATCACGGAGCGATCAAGGATCACATCAAGGGCACCGCCGCCGAGGTGGACCAGGCCACTGCCGCCCTCCTGGCCGATCTGCACCAGCGCGACATGCTCAAGGACACGCTCGTCATCTTCGGTAGCGAGTTCGGTCGCACCCCCATGGCCCAGGGCAACGGCCGCGACCACCACATGAAGGGCTTCAGCATGTGGCTCGCTGGCGGTGGCATCCGCCCGGGTATCACCCATGGTTCGACCGACGATTTCGGCTACCACGCTGTTGAGGATATCGTCGAGGTCCACGACATGCACGCCACCATGCTGCACCTGCTGGGCATCGATCACAAGCGGCTGACGTTCAAGTTCCAGGGACGTGACTTCCGCCTGACCGACATCCACGGCAACGTCGTCACGAAGATCCTGGCCTGAGCCTGCCCGTCGGGCAGGATGTACCATGAGCGTCATTGTCGGCCTGGGAGAGGTCCTGTGGGACCTGCTCCCCGAGGGGAAGGTTCTGGGCGGAGCCCCGCTCAACTTCACCTTCCACTGCAAGCAGCTCGGCCAGCCTGCGGTGATGGTGAGCCGCGTGGGGACTGATGC
Source organism: Gemmataceae bacterium (assembly GCA_046350255.1). GTDB lineage: Bacteria > Planctomycetota > Planctomycetia > Gemmatales > Gemmataceae > CALDUY01. The sequence continues at coordinate 175,191 of JAXMAV010000017.1, read as the reverse complement.
GCTGGGCGAGCAGATCCGCCTGGCCTTGCGCGCCCATGGGCTGGAGGATGCCTGGCTGCAGGCCGATGCCGACCACCCGACCAGCACCGTGACGGTCCAGCTCGATCCACAGGGGCAACCCTCCTACACCATCCACGAGGGCGTTGCCTGGGATCACCTGGCCTGGACCGACGCCCTGGGCAGCCTGGCCGCCTCCGCCCGGGCTGTCTGCTTCGGCACGCTGATGCAGCGATCGCAGACTTCGCGTACCACGGTGCAGCGCTTTCTCGACCAGGCGCGTTCGGCCCTCATCGTCTGCGACATCAACCTTCGACAACACTACCACTCGCGGGAGGTGCTGGAAGCCTCGCTGAACCGGAGCCACTGGATCAAGCTCAACGACGGCGAGCTACTCTACCTGCGCGACCTGCTCGGCCTGGCGGGAAGCAGTGAATCCGCCCTGGTGACATCGCTCCGTCAGCGTTACCAGGCCGACGTGGTCGCCCTGACGCGCGGAGCCCACGGTTGCCTGGTGCAGACTGCCGACAAGGAGTTCGAGGAGCCAGGCATCTCGGTGCAGGTGGTGGACACCGTGGGAGCGGGCGACGCCTTCACCGCGGGCCTGCTGGTCCGCCATCTCGAAGGGGCATCACTGCGCGAGGCTGCACGCTTCGCCAATCGCCTGGCCGCCCAGGTCGCTCGATACCCTGGCGGCACCCCTCGCATCGACCGCGCCACCCTCGGGGATTGATCCCGGTTCGCACCACAGTGTCGATATCGAAACGTCTGACCTCTGTGATGTTCGCGCCAGCACCCTGACCAGAGAGCCTCTGGGGTGGTATCTTCCTCTGCATCCCATCCGAGCGCGACGCAGAGGAGTTCCCATGGCCCGACCGTTCCTGACTGCTGAGTGGCGAAATCTGTTCCTCGTCACCTATGCCGTCCCACCGGCACTCCTGGCGAAGCGCCTGCCCCCCGGGCTCGACCTCGACACGCGTGACGGCAGCGCCTTCGTAAGCCTGGTCGCGTTCGAGTTTCTCAACACGCGTGTCATGGGCATCGGCTGGCCCGGCTACCGCAACTTCGGCGAGCTGAACCTTCGCTTCTACGTCCGTCATGGGCAGGAACGCGGCGTGGTGTTCATTCGCGAGTTTGTGCCACAGACCTTCGTCGCCTGGGTCGCCCGGGTGCTGTACAACGAGCCCTACCTCGCCGCCCCCATCGTGGCCGAACGCCACGAACATCCCGACCGGATCGACATGCGCTACCGCCTGACGTACGCAGGTCGTACGCACCACATCGCGGTGACCGGCGCTCGTCCGGCTTTTCGACCCAGCGACGATTCGCTCGAACATTTCTTCAAGGAGCATCACTGGGGCTTCGGCGTGACGCGCGCTGGCAAGCCGATCCGCTACGAGGTGCAGCATCCAGTGTGGGATGTCTACCCCGTGCAGAACTACTCGCTCGATGTGGACTTCGGCGCTGTGTACGGTCCGGAATGGGCCTTTCTCGGCACGGCCAAGCCATTTTCGACGGTCCTGGCCGTGGGGTCCGAGATCGCCGTCCTCCCCAAGGGAAAGCTCGCTACTTCTTGACCGCCCGGCTCAGATGCAGGCGATAGCGGTGGGCCCGACCTCCCTGGTCGTGGGCATCGCTGACGCTGACGAAGTAGTTGCCGTTGCGCTTCAGAGTGACCTCCAGCCGCGGATCAGCGGACCCGCCCTCATCGTCGCTCATGGCCACCACCTGGCCGTCGCCATCGTGCAGCACCAGGAAGGCGTCCAGCCCCGAACCGTGTCGCGCAGCCATCACTTCCACCACCAGGCGCTCGCCGGCAGTGCCAGGGAAGGTGAACACGTCCACATCCTGCGCAGGATCGATGATGCCCTCGATCACCTGACCCACAGCCACACGCTGCGCCAGCTTGAAGCCATTGTTCGGTTCTTTTTCGGCAACCAGGGGCGTGCGATCCAGCAAGATACGTCGTGGCTTGCTCTCGCCCTCGGGACTGGTGGCGATCACCTCGAAACTCTCGCCAGGTAGCGTCGCCGGGACGGTCAACTCCACCTCCACCTCGCTGCTGCCCACCACGCTGGCCTCCTGCTGATTGGGCACCCCCACCGAGCCCTTGCGTAGGATGCGATGCTCCACCGCAGGCGTGAAGCGCAGCGTCTTCACGCTGTCCAGCCCCAGGCCCCGGAGCACCACCGTCGTTTTCTTGCCGGGCTCGACTCCGAAGGGAAGTGCCATCAGGATGCTGGGCGGATTCTTCGCCGGGGGCTTCTTGTTCTCCTGGCCCAGGGCAAGCATCAGCGGGGCGAACAACAGCAGGGCAAGGGGACGCACGGTGGCAACTTCTCCGGAGGAGGCAACCTGGGTCGTGGGGGGCGCTTCTCTCCATCTTACCCAGAATGGCCGCGCTCGGGGGGAGATTCTCCGTTACGACCGTTTTGCGGAAAGTACCGATTGCTCCGTGGCCGATGATGGGAGTGGTGGATGCGAAAATGCGCCGTGGGCAGGGTCGGCTCGCGCTCTGAGCGTGGGGCGGCCCGGCCGGGGAAAGGAGGCTCCCGATGGGGAGGGGTGTCAAGGCAGCGTGCCTGGCTCTGATGCTGAGCCAGGGTCTGACGATGGGGCAAGCGCCGCCGCTGGCGGATCCAGGTGGGCCGTTGCCAGCCGCGCCTCTGGTGGGAACAACCGACGGGCTTGCCGGTATCCCGATCGGCCCAGTCGGAGAACCGGTCATCGATGGCGGGGCCATCCGTCGCGGAGCAGCCGGGGCCAGTGGAGCCGCCACCCTGATTCCCGGGGTGCAGATGTGGCTCGGCGCCGAGTACCTGATGTACTTCGTCAGCGGCAGCCGGGTGCCCATTCCTCTGATCACCTCCGGCGTGGATAGTAATGCCGTCTCCGGCGCGCTGGGTCAGACGGGCACCCAGGTGCTTGTCGGCGATCAGCGGTTCAACAACGACCCGTACCACGGCATCCGGATGCGTTTCGGCATCGACCTGTGCGATACCGGTTTCGGCCTCGAAGGCGTGGGCTTCATCCTCGATCAACAGGTCACCAGCCACGTCATCCCCAACCAGGGCCAGGCTCCGTCGGTCATGGGCATTCCGTTCATCAACTCCACGATGAACACCGAGGGAGTCGCCCTGATCCGCTTCCCCGAAGCGCTGGAGGGCAGCTCCGAGGTCAAGATGCGCACCAACCTCAGCGGTTGGGAGGTTAACCTTGGCTACGCCTGCAACACCTACCTGGTGGACTGGGGTTTCATCGGCTATCGGACTTTGAACCTGACCGAGGGCCTGTTCATCAACAACACCATCCGCACCTTGCAGGATGACCTCGCCTCGTTCCAGGGGCTACCCCTGGCTGCTGGCAGCACCGGCACCATCGCCGACAGCTTCCGCACCAGCAACGACTTCTACGGCGGTCAGTTCGGTGCCGTCAAGCGGTTGATCTACCGCAATGTCGCCTTCGAGGGACGCGCCTCGGTGGCGTTCGGCACCACCCGCCAGCGCGTCTCGATCGATGGGTACTCGACGGCCAATGGTAGCGATCCGGTCCAGGGTGGCCTGTTCGCCCAGGGGTCCAACATCGGCAACACCATCCGGAACGAGTTCTCCGTCATCCCCGAGGTGGGGGCGTCGATCTACGTCCAGGTGTTCGACTGCATGGTGGCCTACGTCGGCTACAACTTCCTCTACTGGAACAACGTGGCGCGGCCTGGCTACGAGATCGACCGCAAGGTCAATCTCACCCAGGTGCCGTATGGCCCGTCGTTCACCACCACCTTGCAGCCCCCACAGCCGGGCGTGCTGTACCAGAGTTCGACGGACGTGATCGTGCATGGTCTCAACGCGGGCCTCGCGCTGCAGTTCTGAGCAGCCGTCGTCCGATCGCATCCACGGCAGGGCCCGCGTCGTTTCGGCGCGGGCCGCTGTCATTGGGGTGTCACACAAACAGCTCGCGAACCACGTCGCCCTGGTCGAGAATCTCGATGGGCCGCCCATCCGGCGCTTTCAGCGACCGCCGCGGATCCAGCCCCAGAGCGTCGTAGATAGTGTAAGCCACGTCGGCCGGCGCCACGGGCCGTCGCGTGGTGAAGGCGCCCTGCTTGTCAGTCGAACCCAGCACCAGGCCCGGTCGCACACCCGCTCCGGCAAAGAGTAGCGACGCAGCCGGCCCCCAGTGATCGCGCCCCACGTCCTTGTTGATCTTTGGCGTCCGGCCGAACTCGCCCATGCAGACCACCAGCGTGGAGGAGAGCAGCCCACGCTCGTCGAGATCTTCCACCAGCGCCGAGAAGCCGGTATCCAGCTCGGGAAGCCGACCCTTCAGCCCGTCCCAGATCTTCGCGTGATGGTCCCAGCCGCCGAAGTTCACCGTGACAAACTTCACGCCGCGCTCCACCAGTCGCCGTGCCAGCAGGGCCGATTGTCCGAAGGTGTTCCGCCCGTACCGATCGCGCAGCCGGTCGCTCTCCTGGTCGATGGCGAACGCACTGCGCGCCTCCGCCGACAGCACCATCGAGGCGGCCCGCTGGTGGAACTCGTCGTAGGTGGAAAGCAGATCGTTCCCCTCCACCTTGCTCGCCAGGTCATCGACGGCAGCCAGCAGACTTTTGCGCCGCTCGGCCCGGTTGCTGCTCAGCGCCTCCGCCGGCGCGATGTCCTGCACCCGGAAGCCGGCCGCGTTCGGGTCGCCTGTCTTGAACGACTCGTACCGCCCGCCCAGGAAGGCGCTCTTGCCCAGCTCCCAGGTAAACGACGGATTGCGCGGCACAGCGACGTAGGGCGGCAGCTTGCCGGTGAAGCCCGCTTCGTGCGCCACCACCGCGCCCATGGCCGGGAAGTCGCCGAACGCCGAGCCGAATCGCCCCGACAGCACCCAGTTGGTCGCGGTTTCGTGGTGATCGTTGTTGTGCGCGCCAGAACGCACCAGCGCCACGCGGTGCATGGTCTTTGCCATGCGTGGCAGCATCTCGGTGACGCGGAGGCCAGGCACGCTGGTGCCGATGGTGCCATAGTTGCCGCGAATCTCGGCCGGGGCATCGGGCTTGGGGTCGAAGCTGTCGTGGTGCGACAGGCCACCTCCCAGGAATACCAGGATGACGGACCGGGCCCGGGCATGCCTGGACGGACTGGGGTTGGCCTGCAGCAACGTCGGCAGGCCGAGACCCCCCACCGCGCCGACCCGCAGGAAGTCGCGACGAGAGAGGCCATCGCAACGGCGGCGCGACCGACCCAGGAAGATATCGAGCATGGCGTCAGCCCTCGGCGTCAGTGGTTGAAGGCAAAATCCTTGGAGTTGATCAGTGCCCAGAACAGGTCGCGGAACACCTCGTCGCGCCCGGTGCCGTCTCCAAGCGCCCGGTGTACGGCGGCGCGCTGGCTGGGCGAGGGCAGTCGCGAGAGTGTGGCCAGGAACAGTTCGTCGATTACGGCCTCGTTGTCCTTGTGGTCACGCAGCAACCGAGCCAGCCGGCCGTTGCCGTCGCGGATCTTTTGCGCCAGCGCCTCGCTGTTCTGCAGGTGCAGAAGCTGCGGCATGGTCACCTCCCCCGAACGCTCGCAGGCGCAGGCCGTCACTCGTTCCGACCGGCCAAACAGTGACAGGAAGTACGACTGCAGCCCTGGATCGGGCAGCTGACCCGCGCGGGTGCCCATCGGATAGCCTGCGAACCGGTCGGCCACCTCGGTCGCCGAGGCGATGGCGTCGAACAACGTCTCAGCTGGCAGGCGGCGCGCGTAATAGTGCGAGTAGAACCGCGTGTCGGTCGCGTTGGAGGGCCGGGTGGCCGCGCTCAGCTGGTAGGTCCGCGAGGTGAGAATCACACGCATCAGATGACGCAGGTCGAACCGCGATCGGACGAACTCGGTTTGCAGCGCCTTCCACAGCTCCGGGTTGGTCGGCGGATTGCTGGCCCGAAGATCATCCACCGGCTCCACCAGGCCCACTCCGAGGTAGTGCCGCCAGATGCGGTTGACCATCGCCCCCGAGAACGCCTCGTTGCGGGGATCGGTGATCCAGCGAGCCAGCGGTTCACGCGGGTCGGACTTCGGATCGATCACGGGGAGAGGCGTCCGATCCAGGTGCCGCGGCGGCAGAAACTCGTTGGTCCGCGGCTGCTGCACGCCTACTTTCTGGGTCAGCACCTGCTTCTCATTGTCCTTCGTCCCCAGCAGGCGCAACGTCGTCGGGCCCTTCTTCGGCTCCTGCCGGTCGAGCTTCACGCGCGAGAAGAACCCAGCGAAGTGGTAGAAGTCGTCCTGGGTGTAGCGCTCCAGAGGATGGTTGTGGCACCGCGCGCAGCCGATTCGCGTCCCCAGGAACGCCTGGGCGACCGAATCCACCACTTCGGACTTGGCCGGATCGCCATGCTCGCCCACCGTCACCACGTAGTACCCGACGGCTGGGTTGGTACTCGTCGAGCCTGAAGCAAGCAACACGTCGCGGGCGATGGCATCCCATGGACGGTTCTGGCTGACCTGGCGATGAATCCAGGCGTGGAAGGCGCGCACGCCCTTCACGCCGCGCACGTCGTGATCGCGTTCCTTCCGGTTCTGTAACAGATCGCCCAGGAAGACGCTCCAGTGGTCGTTGAACTCGGGCCGCTGCAGCAACTGATCGACCAGCCGGTCGCGCTTGTCGGCGCGAGTGTCAGCCAGGAAGCTGCGCACCTCGGTAGGGGTGGGTAGGACTCCCAGCGTGTCGAGAAACGCACGTCGGATGAACTCGCTATCGCTGCACAGGTCCGACGGCTCGATGCGCAGCTCACCCAGCTTGCGCAAGACGTGTTCATCGATGAAGTTGTTGCGGGTGGCCAGGCGAGTGGCATCAATGGGACGCTCGTGCGGCGCGGTCACCAGCACCACCGCGACCTCGGTCTGAAAGGACACGCGCACCGCTGTCTCGCCGGCTCGAAGTACACGCACCTCTCCAGCAGCGCTGACCGCCGCCATGCCCGCATCGTTGGAATCGAACCGGCACAGCCACGTCACATCGCGCGAGGTCCCATCGGTGAAGCGAGCCATCACGCGCAGGGGCTGGACCACACCGGGCCGCGCCTGGATGCGTGCGGGTGTCACCTGAAGCGAGGTCAGCACTGGCGCATTCTTGACCGGGCCCGGTGCGCCGGCGCGGATCCAGGCCAGCAGCGTCGAGTAGGCGCGGTCACCCTTGCTCAGCAGCTTTCCCCCTTCGTGGGGTGCCTCTCCGCACGCCTTACGCAGCAGGGTGCTACTTTCCGGGTCGGCGAAACTGATCCGTCGCGCGGCAAACTCCCGCGTCAGCCCAGCATGGTCGAGGTCGGGGGCATACCCACGCAGCGACAGGCGAAAGCCGTTTTGCCCCACGCCCTTGCCGTGGCAGGCTCCCTGATTGCAGCCAAACCGGGTGAAGATAGGAACGATGTCATTGGTGAACGAGGGAACCTCTGCCGCGTGGACCACCGGCGCAAGGGTAGCCAGTCCAATCCAGGTGAGAAGAACACGGGTCACGAGCCACCTCGGTGGGAGAGAGCGCAATCAGGCAGGGAGGCGACGGAGGAACATCCCCAAGGATACCTCGCCGCGCATGGGCAGGCAATGAGAAAGAACAATGCGGGCCGCCCCGCCAATGCGCGAGCGGCCCGCACCTGTGGACTCCGAGGTTACTCAGCTCGAGGTGAGACTACCGACAGCTCGCCCGTCTCGCCCAGGTAGAGCAAATTGCCGTTGTTCTCGTCGAGATAGACCTCGACACCGAATCGCGGGGCTTCCTTGGTGAAATCCTTCTGCCCCGCCTTGCGCACCTGCAGATCCATGGCGTGCTTCAACTGCGGATCCTTGGCCTTTCCGCCCTCGGTCGGCTTGGCAAACTTGGCGGGTACCACGGCGATCGCACCCGTCTCGGCCAGGTAGATCTGGTTGCCGTTGTTCTCGTCCAGGAACACTTCCAGCCCGTACTTCTTCGTGTCCTTGGTGAACTCCTTCTCGCCCTGCTTGCGGGCCGCCAGCTCCAGCCCATGCTGCCAGGTGGGGCCCTTGCCCGTCTCTTCCTTCGCGGTCAGCTTGCCTGGGACGACGGCGAAGTGACCCGTTTCGGTCAGGTAGAGGAGGTTATCGTTGTTCTCGTCGCGGAACACCTCCACGCCGAGCTTCCGCGCCTTGTCCCAGTCGCTCTCCCCGGCCTTGCGCACCTTCAGGTCCATCGCGTGCTTCCACGCCGGATTCTTCGGCTTGCCCTTGTCCAGCGTGGTGGCCGTCGCATACTTGGCCGGGACGGTGCCCAGGATGCCAGCCTCACTCAGATAAATGAGATCGCCGTTGGTGTCATCCTTGAACACCTCCAGGCCGAACTTCTTCCCCTTCTCCCAGCTTTTCTCCCCCGCGGGTCTCACGTTGAGCGTCAACCCATGCTGCCAGAGCGGCTCCTTGGCCTTGCCGTCGCCCGCCTTGAACAGCTTGCTCGGCACCACGCTGATGGCCCCAACCTCGCTCAGATGGATGCCATCACCCGTTGGCCCATCGGTGTAGATTTCGACGCCATACTTCCGGGTGTCCTTGGTGAACTCGGGTTCGGTGGACTTGCGCGCCCGCAGGTCCATGGCGTACTTGCTTTCGGGGTCCTTGGCCTTGCCGTCCTGAGCAGGAGACAGGGCGGGGCCCAGGAGTGCCAGGGTGAGCACACCTACCGGAATCAGGATGCGTCCAGACATGGGTTGCCTCGTCGGGGGAAAATCGCGGAACTCTCCGAGAACAACAGGACGACCCAGCCTGGCCGGCCTAACGGGTGTCCGCTCCTGCTAACACGTTACAGAACCGTCTCGACGGCGGCGAGGAAGCGCGGCCCGCCTCCGCTCGCAAACTTGGGGTTGACCTTGTTCCCACTCGCGACTATGGTCCCGCCCCGTTTCACCCTTGGGCCAATGTAGCGTCATGTCGCGGCCAGCCCCGCTTCAGCGTCCGACGCTGGAGGACAAGGACAGGTCGGCCAGGGGGGAGTCTTGACGGGACAGCCGGTCGGCTGGTTCCGGGGAGGTCGGCTGCGTGATCATGTCTGGAGAACCGCTCAGCGAATCGGTCGGGTCGGACTACACAGGTCCGCGACCTGGGACAGGGGGGAATTGTCCCGAGTCGGCAATCAGGCCCGATACGAAGGTGCGAGCAAAGGAGGCGATGGTGTCCAGGGCAAAAGGAAGATCAGGGGTCTGGCGCGTTGCGGCGCTCCTGGCAGGAGCCCTGACGCAGCTGGCGGTGAGCGAGGCATTCGCTCAACGACCCGGTTTCACCTCGACCTATCCAGGTCAGGCCACCGGGATGGACAAGCAAGGTGAGTCGCGCGGGCTAGCTGCTCGCAAACTTGCCGAAGCTCGTGGCCAGCTCGACCAGGGTAATCTCGATGGAGCCGAACGACTGGCGGGTGAGGCGGCCCGCATGAACCTGTCCTGGGGCGCGAAGGAGGATTCGCCCAGCGATATCCTCCACGCGGTCCGCGAGGCACGCAACGATCCGAAGTCGCTCCTCAAGGCGGCCCGGTTCTCGCTGGCGCAGAAGGATTATCTCCGCGCCGAAAAGTACGCTCGCCTGGCCGACCGGCAAAGCTCGGTCCTCTCCTTCACGCCCTGGGGCGATTCGCCGCGCAAGGTCCTCGAGGACGTGCAGCGCGCCCAGCAGGCGAGCCCGGCGGTGGCCAGCAAGCCTGGCGACACCCGGACGCCTCCCGTTGTGCAGACCAGCTACCAGGCCAACGGCAAGACGCCGCCCACACCGGCTGCGCCGACCGCCCAGGCCATGACTACGCCGGCCACTCCGGCGGGCAAGACTGCCTCGGATCAAACCGAGGAGGCTCGCCAGGTGATCAAGCAGGCTCGTGAAGCTCTGACCAAGAAGGACTACGAGCGGGCCCAGATGCTCGCTGGCGTGGCCCGCGGCATGAAGGCCAAGTTCGGCTGGTGGGAAGACAATCCCGACCGCATCGAGGCCGACGTGCGTCGCAATGGTGGAGCCAGGGTGGCGACCAACACGAAGCCCGCGCAGGCGGCTCCTTCGACCCGGCCGACTCCCCCGACTACACTGAAGGAATCCACGCGCACGGGGGCGACCACGACGCAGACGCTTCCTAGCACACCTAACGCCACGGCTCAGGCCCAGCCCAAGGGGATCGTGCCGACGGCGGCTGTCTCCGCGACCACTCCGTCGGCCACTCCTGCTCCGGAGATGAAGCCGACCACTCCGCCAGCCCGGACCACGGCTTCGACCGCCGCTCCGACGCCGACGAAGTCCGCCGTCAGCATTCCGAAGACCAAGGACGAGGCCCGTGGCCTGCTAGCCCTGGGTCGCAAGCAGCTCGCCGAGGGCAAGCTGGAGGACGCCGCCCAGACCGCCCAGCGCATCAAGGCGCAGCCGCACCTGTCGTACGGCCTGTTCGAGGATTCGCCGGATCGGCTGGCGCTGGACATCGACAAGGCACGGGGCTTACGTGACCGTGGCGAATCGATCCGCCTGCTCTCCGAGGGTCGCAAGCTTTACGAGAAGGGCGACTACGAGAACGCCAGCCGGATGGCCTACCGGGCTCAGAAGCTGCACGGCAACTACAGCATCTGGGACCTGGGCGACCGTCCGAGCAAGTTGCTCGCGGACATTCAGTCGGCCCAGGCGCGGTCCCGTCGGACGGCTCTGCCGCCCGCCACGGTGGCGAAGCGGGACGAGGGCAAGTCGGCTCCGACGACCCGGAACGGCACGCTGATGGGCGTGTTCGGCTCCTCAGGCGAGAAGCAGGCTCCCACCCAGGTTGCCACGGCCAAGCCGACCACGCCGGCCCCGATCCCGGGTGCCACGACGACACCGACTGCAACGCTGCCTCCGGTGCCGGGCACGACTATGCCGCCGGCAACCCAGGTGGCCGCGAACATCCCGCCGCAGGGCATGCCTTCGCCGGATCGTCTGCGAGCCCAGCAGCTCGTCGCCGAGGCGCAGCGCCTGCATCGCGAAGGGAAGTTCACCGAGGCGAGCCAGAAGGCGCTCGAGGCCCAGAAGCTGGGCGTCCGCTTCGGCCAGGATGAGACCAGCCCCGAGTTCGTCTACCAGCAGATCGCCATGGACGTCCGCCACCGCATCGATGGGCTGTTGCGGCAATCGCAGAACAGCGCGGCGGAAGGGAAGCACCAGGAAGCGTTCGCTCGTCTGCAGGAGGCTCGTACCCTGGCGTCCACCTTTGGTCAGGACGCTCGGCCGATCGAGTCGCACCTGACGACGATGACCGCTGCCAAGCCGACGACTCCGGCCGTCGCCCAGGCGACTCCGACTCCGACGCTGCCGCCTCCTGTGCCGTCTGCTCCGGTGGGGCAGCCCTCGCCGGGTCAGCAGATGCTCGAGAACGCTCGCGTCGAGCTGAGCAAGGGTGAAACCGCCAATGCTCGCCGCCTGGCCGAGACCGCGCTCACGGGCAACCCCGAGGTGCGCGACGAGGCCATGGCCATGCTGCGGACAATCGATGCGGAGGAGTTCAACCAGAAGCGCCTGGGTGCCAACCGCGCCTTCGACGCCGCCCTGGCTGCCTACCGCCGCCGCGAGTACAGCCGCGCCAGTGCCATGATCGCCGCTCTGGATACCCGGTTGCTCGACGCCGAGCGCCAGGGTCGACTGCGCGAGATGAGCCAGACTCCGGAGATGAGCCCGGGAGGCACGCGGGTGGCCACTGCTACCCAGACGCCGAACAAGGGAGTCATTCCGGCTGCCGGCACCACCGGATCCCAGGGCGTGGTGCAGACCGCGGGGAACACTACCTCGGGTTCGACTGGCCTGATGCCCGTTGGTGGTCAGGATCTCCCGCCCGTGCCCAGGGACGGCCTGCCTGGCAAGTCGCTCACTCCGGTGAGTGAAGGCCCGGGTCGTGCTTTGGTCAGCGACAGCGGTGACGGTGGTCTGATGGACCGTCACAAGCAGATGCAGAAGGTCCTGTTCGAGAAGCTGCGCCAGGATGGCCTGGAAGTGCAGCGCGAGGCGGCCGACAAGTTCCGCGCCGGCCAGACCGAGCAGGCCATGGAAATGCTGCAGGACTACATGGTGCGCCTGACCGAGGAGAAGCTCGAGCCAGGGCAGATGTCGCTCCTGAAGCGACCGGTGGAATCGCGGCTGAGTCACTTCCGCCTGCTGAAGGCGCAGAAGGACCTGGCCTCCGGTGCGGTCGCCAGCAAGCAGGCCTCCCATGACAAGGTGGCGGCTCGCTTCAAGGCCGAGGAGATGAAGCAGAAGAACGTCGAGAAGCTCATGAAGGACTTCAACACGCTCTTCAAGGAGGGCAAGTATCTCGAGGCCGAGAGCCTGGCGATGCGAGCCCTGGAGCTCGACCCGGATAACGGCGTGGCCAGCGCTGCGGTGTACATGGCTCGTCGGCAGCGCGATGTGACTGCCTATCGCAAGATCAAGGACGGTCGGGAGCGCATGAACCTGACCGCCCTGAACGACGCGGAGAACGAGCCGGGTGCCGATGCCGTCGAGAAGGGGGTTTCCTACGACCAGGAGCGCTGGAAGGAAGCCAACAAGCGCAAGCCGATCGAGCCGCTCAAGATTGGCCGCACCTCCGAGAAGGAGAAGGCCATCCAGAGCCAGCTGTCCACGCCGATCAGCATCAGCTTCGACAGCACGCCGCTGAAGCAGGTGCTGGAGGAACTGCGTGACGTGCACGGCATCAACATCGTGCCGGACATGCCCGCCATGCAGGAAGCCGGCGTCAGCGTCGAGAGCCCGATCTCGATCAAGCTCGACCGCGTCTCGCTCAAGTCGGCCCTGAACCTGATCCTGCACCAGGTCCGCCTGACGCACGTGATCAAGGATGAGGTGTTGATGATCACCACCGAGGAGAACGCCAAGGGCAAGCTGGCGACCGTCAGCTACGCCGTGGCCGACCTGGTGATCCCGATCGAGAACTTCGGCGATGTCCGCAACCCGGGCATGACCGGTGGCGGGTTCAACAGTGCCAACTACACCCAGAGCCCGATTCCCACCCCGGTGGCTGGTCCCCAGGCCATGCTGGGCGGCGCACCGGTGGGACAGGCCATGGGGCCGGCCACCTCGATGCTCAACGGCAACGTTCCGCCCACCTCGTCGGCCAGCACGGCCAACTCGGCGGGCAATGTCCAGGCTACCAAGCGGAGCGCCAACAACACCACCGAAGAGCAGCTGATGAAGCTGATCACCAGCACCATTCAGCCGCGTTCGTGGAGTGAGATGGGCGGCCCCGGCACCGTCGATTACTTCCCGCTCACCATGTCGCTGGTCATCAACCAGACCCCCGACATTCAGGAGCAAATCCAGGACCTTCTCAATGCGTTGAGGCGGCTCCAGGATCAGGAAGTGGCCGTCGAGGTGCGCTTCATCAGTGTCTCGGAAGACTTCTTCGAGCGAGTGGGCGTGAACTTCAACATGAACATTCTGACGCATAACCAGCGATTCGAGCCGGCTCTGAACCAGAATGCCTTCGTGATGGATAACTCGCAGTTCATCAACGCCTTCCGCCCGGGACGGTTCCTGGCGGGTATGACTCCGGCCGGCACCCTGACGCCGACGCTGGACATCCCCATCACGAACAACACCTTCTTCCAGACGATCCCGAACTTCGGGGGCTACACCACGGGCGGCCTGTCGATGGGCCTGGCCTTCCTCAGCGACATCCAGGTCTTCCTCTTCCTGGAGGCCGCCCAGGGCGACCAGCGTGCCAACGTTATGCAGGCTCCCAAGCTGACCCTCTTCAACGGTCAGACCGCCACGCTCAACGTCTTCGACACCCAGTCGTTCGTGCAGGGTGTCCAGGTCCTCCAGCTGGCGGGTGGACAGTACGGCATGGCGCCGATCATCTCACCGGTGCCCTCCGGTGTGCAGTTGACCATCCAGGCGGTCATCTCGGCCGACCGGCGATTCGTCCGTCTGTCGCTGGCGCCGACGATGAACAACCTGCTGCCCGGGCCCATCCAGGCCTTCCCGGTCGTCGTGCCCATCTTCACGTCGATCGAAGGCAATCAGGCCGGTCAGCCGGTGGTCTTCACTCAGTACATCCAGCAGCCTGCCGTCACCAACGTCTCGGTCCAGACCACGGTCGCGGTGCCGGACGGCGGAACGGTGCTGATGGGTGGCTTGAAGCGGCTGTCGGAGGCGCGTAGCGAGTTCGGTCCGCCGATCTTCAGCAAGGTGCCTTACATCAACCGCCTCTTCAAGAACGTGGGCTATGGCCGGGAGACCGACAGCATGCTGATCATGGTCACCCCGCGCATCATCATCCAGGCCGAGGAAGAGGAACGCCAGACCGGCTTCATCTCCGCGACGGCGAACGTCGGCCTGTGATACGGACGTGATAGAGGGGCGGAGTCGGCCAGACTCTCCCCTCGCTACCTCCCGGGCCCGTGCCTCTCGCAAGAGAAGCGCGGGCCCGGGTGCTTTTTCACCTCAGCCGGCCAGCTGGCGCACCAGGTAGGTGATGCGCTGGTTGTCGAAGATGCCAAGCCCCAGCTGTCCCGCTAGCACGACGTGATCTGGCTGGCGCATGTTGAACGCCTCGCTCCCCCGGCCCGACATGATGTTGCTGGTGGCCGCCTCCAGTGTGGCCGCCGCCAGCGGATTGCTAGCCGCGAAACTCGCCATCGCCGAGGCATACGGCGTCCCGGGGGTCTGAAACAGCCAGCCCATGCGCTCCACCGGGGCCCACCCCACCTCGGCTCGCTTGGCATCGATGATATCCCAGCCGACGTGATCCATCGCCACGGGATCGGTCGCGAAGAAGATCGACTTTCGCCGCCAGGTGCCCCAGGTCCGGTTCCACGACCCGGGACCTCCCTCGTACACGCCGATCAACCCATCCATGATGTGAAGCGTCGCCTTCTCTCGCAACCGTTGCTGGGACACGCACTGCGGGATGAAGGTATTGCACTGGTTCGGGCCCATCACCCGCTCGGCCGAGCCGAACCCGTGAGCGATCCCCGCGAGGTGGCTCCGCGCCACATTGTTGTTCATCCCGTGCGACATGTTCTTCAGCGACAGCGTCACCCCTGCCGAGCGATGATCCTTCAGCACCGGTAGCGTGATCATCTTGCTGATCAGCCGCGACACGATGGTCGTCAGGTGTGAACGAAATCGCCGATCGTCATGCCGCGAGTGCTCGGGCAGGCAGTAGCCCATGCTTGTAAAGACGTCCGGATCGTACCCCGCGACGTTCCGCAGGACCTCCGGCGCCATCTGGACGCAGTCCGGGTCGAGCCCGCGGATGTCCAGCTGCTGCCCCGAGTAGCTCGCCGCAGCGCACAACCAGCGCACCCCGGGCAGCTCGCGTTCGACGAAGTCCTTGTAGCCTGCCTCGCAAAACTCGTTGGCGTAACGCTCGAACACGATGATGTTCGACGCCGGCAATCCTGCCTGACGCAGGCTGCTCACCACCTTGTGCAATAGCTCGAAGCTGGAGATCGACCCGACCGCGTTGTGGACCCGCCCTTCGCCCGCCAGTGGCTTGCGTCCCACCGGGTTCACCTTGATGCCGACCACGTCGTCCTTGCTGAACAACGTCTTCCACGCATAGGGATCGCCGGGACCGTAGCCGGTCAGCTCGGCCATGCCCGCATCCACCATGCGGTTCACCACCGGGCCGACTATCTGATTGTCCGGCGTCACCGCCTCGGGATGACGTACCTCGACGACGCGCCCCGGGTAGCGTCCAGGCATCATCTCACTGGGCATCCGGCCCGACCGCGAGGTGGACACCTCGGGCTCCAGCGAGCTACCCGCCGGCCACAACAGCGGGAACCGCCGCGCGGCCAGCCACGAGAGCGGCACCCCGATTCCCAGGCCCGTGGCCACCCCCAGCAGAAATCCACGCCGGGTGAGCGGGCGGGTAGATGCAGGTTGGCCCATGGCAGCGCTTCCATCGAGGAGAGATATCCAGACTTCTCCTCGATCATAAGAAAGGGTCGCGCCGAATTCCAGCGCCCAACCTGCCCGGTTGCTAGCTCTTGCCTAGTCTGCCCGCGCCAGACAGTCCCGACCCTCGTTCCGGGCGTTGTTCACCCGCGGGTTGGCCGGTGTCATGCGCATCTCTTCCGCTGGCCAGGCGGTTAGCCATGCGGGTAGCTGTTTCGGATCGCTTTTGGGCGAGAGCCAGTCGCCGTACCGCGCTTTGTCCACCAGCACAGGCATCCGGTCGTGTACACCCTGGATCAGCGCGTTGGCGGCTGTCGTCAGGACTGTGCAGGTCTGCAGCATTACGCCCTCCGGCGATGTCCACTGCTCCCACAGCCCGGCGAACGCGAACAGTCGGCCATCGTGCAGGCTGAAATGCAGCGGCTGCTTCTTCCCCGCCACCGCCTGCCATTCGTAGAACCCATCTGCCGGAATCAGGCAGCGCCGACGCTGGAACGCCACCCGGAACGACGGTTTCTCGAGGATGGTTTCCACCCGTGCGTTGAGCAGACGCGCGCCGATGGATGCATCTCCGGCCCATGAGGGGATCAACCCCCAGCGTAGCCATACCGCCTCGCGGCCCGACTCGGTGGCTCGCACCGCCAGGACCTGTTGCGTCGGGGCGATGTTATAGCGAGGCTCGAAGGCAACCACCGTCGGCAGGTCGAACTGCTCGGCCACGTCCTTCGGGGTGTGATACAGCGTGAACCGTCCGCACATGGCATGTTCCGAGGTGGTCTTGTTCCCCAGCGGCGGGGTGTGGTCTACTCAGGCGCGACGGTGGCTCCTGCGAGTTCACTCCTCTCAGATCGACCCCCAGCTACCCCTCTCTTTGCATCTTTCCCCCACCGGGTCGGACGGAACCGGCCCACCCTTCGTGTTTTCGGGAAGAGGAGACTTCTCCATGCTGGTGCGTCTGCTGGTTGCGACGATGGCACTGGTGGTGCCGACATCCCTGGCGGTTGCGGCGGCTCCCCCCCGCGTGGTGAATGAGGTGCTGCTGAACACCCTCGTACGCCAGCTCGATCACGATGAATTCGAGGTGCGCCAGGCCGCCGACGAGGCGCTGCGCCAGCAGGAAAAGGCCATCGTCGGCTACCTGCGCGAGGAGATGCGCCGCACCAAATCGGTGGAGGTGCGCTGGCGTCTGGGACGCATCGTCCAGGCGCTGACCATGGACGAACGCGTGGAAGGCCTGGTACAGCTGCTGGCCGACCGCGATGCCAGCACGCGCGATCGCGCGGTTTGGTCGCTCCGACAGGCCGGGCCGGCTGTGGTGCCGCTGCTGCAACGCGAGCTTCGGGCCGAACTGCCGATCGATCAGCGCAAACGGCTGGAGAAGATCATCGCCGAGCTGAACCCACCTGGTCGCTGACCTCATGCAGACACTTGCACCCGGAGAGCCGACCAGGCTCCCCGGGTGCATCGCGCTATTAGAAGTAGAGGCTGAACGGCCAGGAGATGGGCACCCCGTTGCCGTTGAAGGTGTTGATGCCGCCGCGGACCATGACCACCTTCATCTGCCCCGAGGTGATGCTTAGCCCTGGCACAAGGTTCAGCGTGTTGAACCCGCGGGCCATGGTGATGGACGCCAGCGAGCCGTTCACCGTGACTCCCAGGTTGATCTCCGACGTACCGCCGCCGGTGGAGATGGTCAGGTTGCCGTTGACCGTCCCCGCGAAAGCGGTGCCGCCAACCACGTTGCCGGTCCCCAGGCCGACTCCCAGGGTAATGCTCAGGTTGCGGCCCACCAGCCCGGTGCTGGTGAAATCGACGGTATTCTGCCCGTTCCCGGCGCTGATGGTGGCGTCCGCCAGGAGAGTGCCGGCCAGCGTAATGGTGTTGGAACCCGCACCGCCGCTGTACGCAAAGCTGCCGGCCACCGTCGAGTCGAGGTCGAGCGTCAGCGCGTTCGCCAGGGTCTGCGTGCTGCCGCCGAGACTGATCCGCGCGCTGCCGCCAATATCGACGTCGGTGAGCGACACGTTGTCGCCATACAGGCCGCCCGTCACCGTCAGGGTGCCGATAACCTGGGCGTCGCTGAGAAAGTACTGCGCGACGTTGTTCGTCAGGCTGTACTGCGAGTTATTGATCGACAGGTTGCCCAGCACATCGACGCTGGCGACCGAAGTGATCAGTGCCCGCGAGAGCGTCACCGACCCGGCGATGTCAAAGTCGGCATCTGAGTTGTCTTGCAGGGTAATGCTGTTACCAGGAGCCGTCCCGGCGTCAATGGTCACGTTGCCGTTGATGGCGCTGCCAGCTGCGCTCAGATCGAGAAAGACATTTTGAGCCAATGGTGCGCCACTGAGCGCCACATTGATCGACTGCACGCCGGTGGCGGTGAAACTCGTCCCGCCATCACTTACCGTGATCTCGCCGGGGTTGGTCGTGGTGGCCAGGAAAATGGTGCCCGTGGAACTAAACCCACGCACACTCAACAGGCCATTGCTGACGCCGGCCGAAATAGCCGGAGCCAAGCGGTCCTCGAGCGACTCGAGAACCATCTTGCGGTTCGATAGCTTCATGATGGACTGTTCCGTCAGGGTTCTCCGGAATAGCCTCTGCTGGGTAAACTACCCAGCTTTCCGGATACCACCATCCTACTGCGATGCGCAGAAAGGACAACACAATGAAACAGTCCAGCGCGCGGAAGCACCCGGGAACATCTAGCCCGGGTGCCTGGTGTGAGTGTCTGGTTTAGAAGTAGATGCGGAACGGCCAGGTCACGGCAACACCGTTGGGATCGAACACATTGGTGCCACCCCGGATCATATTCACGAGCATACGTCCAGAGGTGATGTCCAGGCCTGTGACAAATTGCAGCGTGTTATTGCCACGACCCATGGCGATGGTCGTTTGCGCCCCGTGGACAGTGGCACCCAGCGCGATCTGATTCAGGCCCCCGGCAGTCGAAATGGTCAGGTTGCCGTTCACCGTTCCATCAAAGGAAGTCCCGCCAATACCAATGCTGTTGCCGGCCACAATTCCGCGCCCAAGCGAGATAGATAGACTTTTCCCTACCTGGGCTGGCGCCGGAAAATCGATGGTGTTCTGCCCGTTACCCAGCGTAATGGTGGCAAAGCCATTGACAGTGCCTGCCAGAGCAACACTGTTGGTACCAGCCCCACCTGCAATGGTCAAAGAACCTTGAACGATAGTGCCGGAATCCAGAGTTGCTGAATTGGTGGTAAGCGGGAATCCCGCGGGCCCCAGGTTGATGCGAGCACTGCCCGAAACATTGGAGTTAGTCAGCGAAACGCCATCACTGTAAATTGATCCCGTGATGGTTAGGTTGCCGAGGGTCCTACCGGTGAGGCCATAAAGGTTAGTCAGGGATGGGTAGGCTGCATTGGTCATGGTAACATTGCCAGCCACATCACCACTCAAACTAATAGCCGTCGCTCGGGAAAGGGTAACATTCCCCATGATGTCCAGCGTGTTATCGGGAACGCCCTGAATAATAATGATATTGTTGGGAGCCGTACCAGCATCGATCGACACATTGCCATTAATGACGTTTGGAATGGTCGTTAGGTCCAGAGTCACGAATTGAAAAGTTGGCGATCCACTGAGAGCCACGTTAATGGATTGAACGCCAGTAGAGGTGGTGGTGTTTGACCCATCACTGATGGATATCTCGCCAGGATTGGCAGTGGTGCCGAGAAGCAGGAGCCCCGTCGAACTGAATCCCCGGATGGATAGCAGACCACTAGGCGAGACGAATGCGTTGATGGCCGGGGCCAGGCGATCCTCAAGATTTTCCAGGGCAAGCGTGCGAGTCTGGTTTTTTTTCATGGTGTCACATCGATTCAGAGGAGCAGGTGGTGTGGGTGGAAGAATCTCACCAGGGCGTATGCCCGTGAATACCGAAAAGGGTACCTGGGTAATCTGGGTAGTTTAAGCCCAGATAACCATATTACCTGGACAACTCATGCACAGAGATGCGGATGGAAAGAGTTGCTCTGAATGGGAATTTAATGCGGGTTGTATTATTTATTCCGTATGGGAGGGTGGTGGCGGTTGTGCGGGCTGCATCGATTGCAGGGGAAATGAGGAACGGGCGGCCAGATTCCACTGTGCCACCCGTTGTCGAGATCGATCCAGGAGATACCAGCAAGACGCGTTAAATAAGTGATCCGAACGAGAAGCGAATCAGCTTGAACGGCGAGGGGATCGTGCCAGACACGGTGTTGGTGCCCGTGCCGCCGACCAGGGTCGTGTAAAGCAGGCTGCTAGTGCCGTTGAACACGACTCCGTTATCCGTTGCGTTGCCCAGCGACACGGTCAGCCGAGCCAGGCCAGCATCCACGTTATTGAAGGTGATCAGCTTGCTACCATTCTTGCCGGTGATGGCAATGATTGAGCCCAGCGAGGTGAAGCCCGACAGGGTCAAGGTGTTGGTGGTCTGAGCCCCGGTGTTGCTGCCCATGGCAATGGTGGTAAAACCATTAACCTGGTTGCCCAGAGTCACGTCACTGTCACCAGTGCCACTGACATTGCCCAGCGTCAACGACAGGTTGCCCACCGTGGTCCCTGTCGCAACACTGATGACATTGGTGTTGCCTGCCACCGAGCTGGCGCGGCTAGTCAACGACAGGGTGCCATTGATGGTGTGACCGGTAGCAACGGACAGGTCATTGAGTTGACGCGCGGTCAAATTGCCACCAATCGTCCATGCGGAAGTCGCGGGAATGGTCAGCGTCTTGCTCGCAGCTGCGCCACCACCCAGCGTGCTGACCGACACGTTCCCCGCCACCGTGACCGCATTTGCGGTGTCAAAGGTGATGTCGGACGTCGAGCCCGCATTCGTGGTGATGTTGAAGTTGCCTAAAATGGTGGCGGCGGCCGTGGTATCTATGTCCACGTTGGCGGCCAGGGTGGTCGAAGCACGATTCAGCGTCAACGTGTAGTTGCCGGCAAACGTGCCGCCAAATCCCAGATCAGCCAGGAAGGCTCCTGCATTGGTCGTGGACAACGTGATGTTCACATTGCCCGTCACCCCGGAGATGACCAGGGGGGTCGACGACGCATCGTCGATGGTCAGCGTTGCAGCAGTACCATCGTAATCGATGTCGAGCTGAGTCTCATTCGTCACGATTGTGGCAGAAAAATTTCCCGATGCATCAGCCACGATTGACGTGGCTGAAAAAGTCGGGACGGTGCGATCCTCCAGCCTTTCGATCAGAGGGCGCACCCAGTTTCTCTTCAGCATTTTCATTCGGTTGTTCCTCCCAGATGCCTGGACAAACACTCGCGTGGAGTCCTTTCGTTGCTCACACAGCAACGATCTCGACTAAACAAACAGAGGTGACGCACCCACCGACTTGGCGGTTTCGCCACTCCAGCTGCATCCATGCGGCATACTCACGCCCAACGCAACATCAAGTCGAGATGGGTATCTCGAGTGATTGAAAGGGTTTTGTCGAGCGAATGAGAATTGAGGCTAAACCGAGGGGAACAGTGGGTCAATCCGCTACGAGACTTCGAATGAGGAGGAAATGGCGAATCTGGTAGGTTGCTGCCGATAGTGCCCCAGATCCTGATTGGCGCTGATGTGCAGGATGGGCCGGCCATGCGGAAGATGCCGGTTCTGCCAAAAAGTGAAAACGGGTGGCCAGATTCCACTGTGCCACCCGTCGTCGAGATCGATCCAGGAGATACCAGCAAACAAACCAGCAAGGCGCGTTCTGAAGAATATCAGAACGAGAAGCGAATCAGCCTGAACGGCGAGGGGATCGTGCCGGTCACGGTGTTGGTGCCCGTGCCGCCGACCAGGGTCGTGTAGGCGAACGTGTTGGTGCCGGTAAACACGACGTCATTATCTGTGGCATTGCCCAGCGACACGGTCAGCCGAGCCAAGCCAGCATCCACGTTATTGAACGTGATCAGTTTGCTGCCGTTCTTGCCGGTGATGGAAACAATCGAGCCCACCGAGATGAAACCATTAAGCGTCAGGGTGTTGGTGGTTTGGGCTCCGGTGTTGCTCCCCATGGCAATGGAGGTGAAGCCATTGACCTGGTTGGCAAGCGTCACGTCACTGTCACCGGTGCCGCTAACGTTGCCCAGAGTGATCGACAGGTTGCCGATAACTGTTCCACCTGAAATCCCAATCGTGTTGGCATTCGCAACCAGCGAACTGGCGCGGGTGGTCAGGTTCAACGTTCCGGTAACGGTGTTGCCACCGCCGATATCGAGATCGTTGACCTGACGCACAGTCAGGTTGCCGCCCACAGACAGGTTCGATGCCGGGACGGTTACAGCCTTGGGAGCAGCAGCACCACCACCCAGAGTCGTCACGCTAACTGAACCCACCACGGTTAGCAACCCTCCACCCGGAGAGATATCGATGGTGGATCCGGAAGCCGAGTTGGTGGTCAGATTGAGGTTGCCCAGGACCGATGAGGCCGCGGCATTCACAATGTCGATGTTGGCAGTGGCAGTTGCCACGGCTGACGCACGATTGACAGTAAGGCTGAAGTTGCCAGCGAGCACCCCATCTAGACCGACCTCGGCCTCAAACGCACTCGCCGCCGCAACCGTGGTGCCTAACGTGATGTTCACATTGCCCGTCACCCCGGAGACGATCAGTGGCGTCGAGGTAGCGTCATCAATTGTCAGTGTAGCCGTCGCACCGTCGTAATCGATATCAAGCTGGGCTTGATTGGTCACGATGCTGGCCGTGAAATTTCCCGATGCATCAGCCACGATTGACGTGGCTGAAAAAGTCGGGACGGTGCGATCCTCCAGCCTCTCGATCAGAGGGCGCACCCAGTTTCTCTTCAGCAAATTCATTCGGTTGTTCCTCCCAGATACCTGGACAAACACTTGCGTGGAGTCCTTCGTTGCTCACACAGCAACGATCTCGACAAACAAACGGCGCAGCCGAATTGCCGACTTGGCAACCCTGCTACTCCTGCTGCTTCCCTGCGGCATCTTGATGCCCAAAACAACCACCCATCCGGACTGTTATCCCGGGCGATGGTACGGGTGTTGTCGAGCGAAGTAGAACTGAGGCTAATCCGATTCGAGGAAAGGATCAATCCAATGCGAGCCACTGGACGGCGAGGAAATGGTAAAATCGGTCAGTTACTGAGGATGCTGCCTGGTTTTCGGAATGAGCCATGCGAGTTGGGTTTCTCGCCTCTGCGGAATGTTCTGACTATGCCATGAAACAAAACGGGTGGCCAGACTCCGCTGTGCCACCCGTCGTCGAGATCGATCCAGGAGATACGTATATGCGAGAAAGTCAATCAAAGCGTAGAACTATCAGAACGAGAAGCGAATCAGCTTGAACGGCGAGGGGATCAGGCCAGTCACGGTGTTGGTGCCCGTGCCGCCGACCAAGGTCGTGTAAGCGAACGAATTCGCCACACCAACAAAGTTGACCAGATTAGCGGTGGCGTTGCCGAGGGCCACCGTGAACCGGGCCAGACCCGCGCTCACACCCTCGACATTGATGGTCTTGCTGCCGTTACCGCCCGTGATGGTGGCCAGCCCGCCATTCAGCTGCACCGCACCACCTGCATTGCCAAAGTTGAACGTGGTGGTCGAGGCGCCCGCATTAATGCCCAGCGCCGCGGTCAACAGAGAATTGATCGTGGCGTTGTTCAGGTTCACCGTGCTGCCGTTGATGGCGGTGCCACCCGTGTTGGCCAGGGTGATCTGCAGCCGTTCAAAGTTCAGATTCGTCACGGCGTCCGAAGTCAATGCCAGGGCGTTAATCTCGCCACCAGCAGAGTAAGCCGAAGGCCGAGTTCGCAGAGTAGTGCTGCCGTTGATAGTGATCGGCGAGGCGCCTGAGCCGGTAATGGTGATGTCGTTCAGGTTGTTCACCGACAGACCGCCACCCACGACCACCGCGCCGCCGGTCGGAATCATCTCAAACGTCTTCGTGCGAACATTGGCGCCAGTGGTGACGCCGCCATTCGTGGTTACAGACACCGCGCCGGTAAGAGTCAATGCATTGGCCGGGGAAATGGTAATCTGAGATTCAGCCGGCGTGTTAGTGGTCAGCCGGGTGTTGCCTAAGATTGCCGCGTCGCCGCTAGTGGTGATGGCAATGTTGGTGTCCGCGGTGGCAGCGGAGAGCGCGCGGTTCACCGTGAGGTTGAAGTTGCCCGCGAAGGTGTCCACGAAATCAGCAGTGGTCACAAAGGAGGATGCAGCGGCGGCAGTCGTCCCCAGGGTGATGTTCACGTTGCCCATGACATTCGGAATGATCAGGGCGGCACCACCATCATCCAGCGACAGCTCCGAGGTGGCTCCATCATAGCTGATGTTGAACACACCCTGATTCGTGACGATGTTCGCGGTGAAGTTACCGGACACGTCCGCCACGAGCGATGTGCTCGTGAATGTCGGGACGGTGCGGTCCTCCAGCCTCTCCATTAGAGGGCGCACCCAGTTTCTCTTCAACAAATTCATGCGGGAAGACCTCCTAGATCTGGATCGAAGTGTGGACGCCAGCCGACGCGGCCAGATCGTCCCCCCTGACTCCGGAAACCCCGTCCGGTGTGCACCCTTGCATGGATGCCGCCTGGCGTCGGTTCCTGAGCTTTATTCCGCAGACTCCGTCCTCACGGAAAAATCAGAGGTTGCTCGGTAGGTTAGGTAGAATGGATAGCATGGTCAATTTGATCTGCCCGGTTCTTCCAGCTTTGCCGGTTATCCCGATCGGGTTGTAACGATTACGCCGATTCTGGCGGATAAAGGGAGGGCGGGATAGGTCGTTGCGCACGCTCAGGGCCGTCTCCGTGCGGAGAGACGGCCCTGACGGGGAAGGGAAAAGCAGGTGACTGCTTGGTTAAAACGAGAAGCGAATCAGCCGGAACGGCGACGGGATTGTGCCCGACACCACGTTGCTGCCCAGGCCGCCAATCAACGTCACGTAGGCGAAGCTGTTCGTCCCAGTGAAGTTGACCTGGTTGCGCGTCGTGGCCCCGGCCGCGGCATTGCCCAGCGAGACGGTCAGCTGCGCCAGACCCGCCGTCACATTGTTGAAGGTGATCAGTTTGCCGCCGTTGCCCGCGGTGATCGAGATGAGCGTTCCCAGTGAAGAAAAGCCGTCGAAATCCACGCGGTTGGTGGTGTTGGCCGTGGTGTTCGTTCCCAGCTTGATGGTGGTGAACCCATTCACCTGGCCACTCAGGTTGACGTCGCTGCCGCCGGTGCCGCTCACGTTGCCCATGGTCAGCGACAGATTGCCGGCTACCGATCCGCTAGCCAGTTCAAAAAAGTTGGTCGGGGTGGTGCTCGAGGCCCGGAACGTGGCCGTGACCGTGCCTCCGATCACGTTGCCATCGTTGATGTCGAGGAAGCTAATCCCCGAGGCTGTCAGTCCGCCGTTGATGAGCCAGGCTCCAGCCCCCGTCGGCAGCGTGATCGACTTCTCGTCAGCTGCGGTTCCGCCGGTCATGCGCACCGTCACGTTACCAACGATGTTTAGCGGCGCTGTGGTCGTCGCCACGACGTCCGATCCATCCGCGGCGTTGGTGGTGATCGACACATTGCCCAGGATGGTGGCGGCCGTTGCCCCACTAATCACCACGTCGGCATCAAAAGCCGACGACGGCTGGTTGATCGTCAGCGTGTAGTTGCCGGCAAAGGTGTCGGTGAAGGTCGGCTGTGCCTGGAAGTCGGCGGTGTTGTTCATCACGTTGATCGTCAGATTGACGTTGCCGACCACGCCGGCCACTATCAGAACGGGTGGGCCGTTGTTTTCGCCGATGCTCAGCGTGGAAGTCGTTCCGTCATAATCGAGATCCAGAATGGATTCTGTCACGGTTAGAGTGGCCGTGAGATTGCCTGAACCATCGACCACCAGGGTGCCTGGGGTGATGGTGGGCGTGGTGCGTTCCTCGAGCCTTTCCAGACGAGGCCGCACGCTCCTCACAAGTTGCTGGTTCATGGCACTGGTCCTACGAAGGGTGATGGTAATCACGAAGGGAACCGCCTCGCGGCCTGCTGGCTGACAAAGCCGTTCCCTGGCACGGTTGAATTGACGGTACAGCCCGGTCGCCCCCTGTGGTGACGACGGGTAACCTGCTACTTTTCCCCAACCTTCGGACGGCCGTTCGGACAGCTAACTGCCCGGTCACAGCCGCCTTGCTCTCTGTCACAGAAGGTTTCCCTGGCGAAACTACCGCAACCGCCGGGTGGTGGGTCGAAGAGATGTGAGTTCCCCCACCGTGGAACGGTCGAACCAAACTAGTTTCGCAACGTGGATTGTATGAGGCTGTTCACTAACGCGGAACGGCAAACATTCGCCGTTCAGAAAGTAAACCGAATGACCCGGTTTGGCGAGGGAATCACTCCACTCACCTTGTTCACCCCCAGACCTCCCACCAGCGTGGTGAAAAGGAACTGATTCGCACCCAGGAAGTCCACATGGTTGTCGGTGGCGTTGCCCAGCACGACGGTGAGCCGGGCCAGTGGACCTGCTACGTTGGCAATGTTCACATCCTTGCTGCCGTTCTTCCCAGTAATGGCAATAAACGACCCCAGCGAGACGAAGCCGGTCAGCGTCAGGCTGTTGGTGGCTGGCCCGCCGGTGTTGGCCCCCATGGTGATGGTGGTGAAGGTTTCCACCAGCCCACCCAGCGCAGCGCTGCTCGTCCCGGTGCCGCTCACGTCACCCAGATTGAGCGTTAAACTGTGCAGCGAGGTGCCCGCTGTGATGGTAACGCTCTGCGCCAGGGCTCGGGCCGCCCGCGTGCGGATGGTGGTGCTGCCGTCCACGGTGTTGCCGGCCGCCATGCCGAAGTTGGTGATGCTGGGCACCCACAGGCTCCCACGGACCGTCCAGTTGTTGCCGAAGTTGAGCGACTTCCGCGCCGTCGGTCCCCCGGCGTTGGTGTGGATGCTCAGGTTGCCCACGATCTGCACTGGGCTGCTGGTGATCGGAGTGATGTCTGAATCGCCAGCAGCGTTGGTAGTAATGCGCACGTTGCCCAGGATAGTGGCCGCCCCGCTGGGGGTGTCGAAATCGACGTCCGCGTCGAAGGCCGCCCGCGCCTGGTTCACCGTCACGTTGTAATTGCCCGCGAACGTCCCCTGGAAGCGAAGGTCGGCCAGGAAATTCGCGCTGGCCGACGAGAACAGGGTCAGGTTGACGTTCCCGGTCACCCCTGCAATCACCAGCGGACTCGAATTCGGATCCTGGAGGGTCAGCGTGTCGGCCACGCCGTCGTACGACACGGTCAACGTGGCCTGGTTGGTCAGGATGGTCGCCGTGAAGTTCCCGGACCCATCGGCGACAATCTGGTTGGAGTAAAACGTCGGTACCGCGCGCTCCTCGAGGCGCTCCACCCGGGGGCGGTATCGCTGGACGGGATTGCTCATCGCACCGGTTCTCCTGGGGAAAGTCTCAGATGCAGGGCCGTCACAACAAAAGGGGGAGAGGACGGCCCTGCGCATCATTCATGGTTGGCGAAGAACCTCAGATGGGAGGCACTGAGGTCATCCGCCACATCCGACCCGTGCGCGAGAAGAAGTAGACCGGGCTTCCCTCCGCCTGCATGAGCCAGCCGCGCATCTCCACCGGAGTATCCCGGTGCGGCGTTCCCTGAATCAGGTGCCAGCGTCGGTTCAGACTGTCGAAAATCTGCCGGCCGCCCTTCCACTCCTTCACCTTCAGCGTCTCTTCCCGCATGGTCGAACCATCGTCGGCCACGGGCTTGTTGGGCACCTCCAGGTTCACTTCCTCCTTGTCCACCGCCTTGGGGCGGGGCAGAGGCTGCGCCGGAGGAACCTCCAGAATGCGACCCGGAGTCCGCGGATTGCTGCGCGGCTTCGGTAGGTTGTCGAACCGGCTGCGGTCTAGCTGCCGATCCTGCGGTAACAGCGAGCGGACCGTCCCCGGCACATCCAGTATGGTGGTGATCCGCATCCGGTTCTGGCGATACTCCGAGGTCCGAGGGGCGGCCGGCGGCCCACCGGCCTCCGGCGTCACCGTGGTAATCCGCATCCGATTGATGCGCGTGTCCTGAACGACCAGACCATCCGCCCAGGCCGGCACCAGCGCCGCCATCAGGGCGAGCAGCGCTAACATGCGCAACTTCATGGGTTGCTTCCTCGAGAAGGTTGTCACCGGTATGGCTGGGGGGAATGTACCGGTTCTACTAACCTAGCGGATTTTACCTATTTTGACAAGTTTGCGGATTGTCCCGATTCTACGATTTGTTCTGATGGTAACGAACGACCCCCTCGAACACGACGGTTCGAGGGGGTCGCAGAGTGAACGCGCGGTTGGTCCGTGGGCTTATCCCAGGCTAGCGAAGGCGGTGTCGCGGGCCGCCATCGGGTTGCTGAACTCCTGGAAGAAGTGAACCTGCTTGCCAAAGCACTTCTGTAGTTCGTAGTGCTCCTCGATGTGCTTCCGCGCCGCCGTCCCCAGCGTGGAGGCCCGCGACCGGTCGTTCAGCAGCGTCAACACCTGCTCGGCCAGGCCGTCCACGTCGTAGAAGTCGGCCAGCAAGCCGGTCTTGCCGTGGGTCACCACCTCGCGCACCGGTTCCGTGTCTGAAGCCACCACCGGGCAGCCCGAGGCCATCGCCTGCAGAATCGACGTTTGCCCAGGGTAGGGGACTGTCAGCGACACATGCACGTCGCTGATATTGAAGAGGTTTGCGATTTCCTGAGGCGGAATCAGGTCGAGGAAGACAAATCGATCCGCCGGGTAGTTGCCCTGCTCGAGCACCCACTCCTTGAAGGTTTTCTTGCCGATGTGGAACAACTCGTGCCCATAGTTAGTGCGCGGTGCCCCAACGATGAGAAAGCGCACGTCACTGCGTCGCTCGCAGATCTTGCTGGCCATCTTCATGAAGATGTCGAAACCGCGAACCGACTCCAGCGAACGAGAAACGTAGGTAACATACTTCGTGTTCTTGTCGATCGCCTGACCCTTGAAGCTATCCGGCTTGCCGCGCGGCTGGAATAGCTGGCAATCGATGCCGTCGTGCAGCACGCGCAGCTTGTGGCGCCACTCGATGGGGCAGGTGGTTGTCTGGTAGGCCGTGGGCGTGTAGGCCGCATCGCAGGCCTGCAAATGCAGGTGGGTGAAGGTGTGGTAGCTGGCGTTGAACAACCGCACGCCCTCGGGCGGCTCGAACTCCTTGCGCAGCACCATGCCCGAACCCCAGAAAGCGGGCGGCAGCAGTTCGTAGTAGCCCACGAACGGGCAGTGATACAGGTTCCGCAGGTAGAGCATCGTGCCGTAGGACATGTGCCCCACCACCAGGTCGGGCTGAATCTGCGGCACGCCGCGCAGCCCCCGGTAGATCGCCGTCATGTGCTCGAACAACCCCTCCAGCGATTCGGGATTATGAAACACCTTCGGTTGGGGTTCGTCATCCTTGAGACGGTAGTTGATGTGGTTGAAGGAAAGCTGCAGTTGTGTAGTGTCCACCGACGTGACGAAGGTGCAGGTCCAGCCCAGCTGTGTGGACAGCAGATGGGCGAGCAGCCCGAACTGGGCCGGGAAGTTGGGATGGATAAACATCACATGCATGGACGCGGCTCCTTCGCAAATCGGAGAGAAAGCAAATCTCGAGTGCGGACTTTGCCGATTATAGTGCCTGTGCCAACCTTGAGCAGGCAAGACTCTTCGCGAAACTTCTCTTGACATTGCCTTGCTCAGGGACTATTAGCGGCACCCACTCAAGGAATACAGATGGGCTCGATGCTCGATCTCGGGCAGGGGGGTCTCATGGTGCGGCCAAGCCGTTCCAGGAGAATCTGTCCAGACACGTCGAGTGCTGTCAGGCCGAACCGAGGGGAGTAGCAGCCGGTGAGACTCCAGGCCGGCTCGGGCCTGGATCCGATGCACCGCATTGCCATGCTGGGTCAACCAGACATGCGCCAGAGGGGGAGGACGAGGTATGGGGACCTGGACGGGGAGAGAGAGGCAGCCTCGGAAAGCCAGCCGAAGGGCAGGCTATCCGATCCGCCTGGCCGTCGCAAGCGGTCTGGTTGCGGTTCTCTGCCTGAGCGCCTACCTGGTAGATACTCCGGTTTCCTCGGCCCAGGGTCCTGGCCTGGGAACTGGAGCCTCGGCGCTGGGTGCGCCGCGGATGTCGGCGCGTGACCTCATTGCACGCCGGGCCGATCCTGCGGCTCCTGCTAACAAACTTCCACCCGAGCAGTTTCGTCGGGACGGCAACAACGCCCCCGCGAATAACCTGCAGCCGGGTAACCCTCCGGTGAATGTGCCACCAGTGGTGGAGCCTGCGCAACCAGCCTCCCCGGAGAGCCGGTTGGCCATTCCCATCGAGCCCTCGAAAATCACCACCGAGGCGAGCAAGTACGTCAAACAGGTCGCCGGGCCCGATAACACTCTCGAGGTGATCGTCGGCCGGCTCCAGGTCTTCGACCTGCTCGGCCAGCCGCGCCGCGTCCAGGTCGGCGACGAATCGGTTGCCAACTATGCGCTGCTCAGCACGCGAGAACTCTCGCTGCAAGGCCTCCGCGTCGGTAGCACCGTCCTCAACGTCTGGTTCCAGGACCAGGCCGACCCAAACAAGTCCAAGCTCGTGAGCTTCCTCGTTCGGGTCATGCCCGACCCCGATGCTCGCAACCGCCTCGAACGGGCTTACAAGAACCTCGAAAAGGAAGTCAACCGCGTCTTCCCCGACAGCAAGGTTCGCCTTGTCCTCGTGGGTGACAAGCTGGCTGTCACGGGCCAGGCCAAGGACATCGCCGACGCCAACATGATCATGCGGATGGTGAATGCCAACCTGCTGCACGAGACGGCTGACACGCCCGATCTGAGCCGTACGGCCACCGCCGATCCGATCAACACGCTGACTCGCATCTCGCCGGCCTTCCACCGCCAGGTGATCAACCTGCTGCGGGTCCCTGGCGAGCAGCAGATCATGCTGCAGGTCCAGGTGGTCGAGGTGAACCGTGCTGCCGCTCGCAGTGTCGGCCTCAACTTCGGTGGGATGCGTCAGGGCGGCTCCTGGTTCGTCGGCGGCACCACCGGCAACCTCGCCAATACTGGCATGGGGGCTGGCCTCGGTGGAGCCTTTGCCAACTTCGGCGGCCTCGGTGCGGCTGGCCTCGCCTTCACTGGCGTCGGCGGCTTGCCCAACCTGCCCATCGCCCTCGATAATGGTCAGATTCAGCTGGCCTGCCTGGCGATGCGAGACATGGGCTACTCCCGGTACCTGGCCGAGCCCAACCTCGTCGCCATCAACGGCCAGACGGCCAACTTCCAGGTCGGCGGTCTGCTCCCGGTACCTGTGGTGACCGGCACCGCCATGGCCAACCTCGGCGGGGTGAACTTCATCCCCACCGGTGTCCAGCTGGCCTTCACGCCCTTCATCACCGATCGCGACCGCGTCCGGCTCACCATCAACGCCGAGATCAGCGACCGCGACCTGAACGCCCCGTACACGAAGATCGAGGGTGCCTCGATTCCCACCCTCGTCACCCGCAACTTCTCCACCACGGTCGAGCTTCGTGAAGGACAAACCCTGGCGGTGGCCGGCCTCATCGAGAATAAGCTCGACGCCGATTCTGCCCGGGTCCCCTTCCTGGAGATCATCCCCATCCTGGGACGCATCGCTGGCTTCGACCGCGTGGGCAACTACGAGAAGGAACTGGTGATCCTGGTCACGCCGCGCCTGGTCCACCCGCTGGAATGCAACGAGGTGCCGCCACTGCCCGGCCTGGACGTCATCGAACCTAACGACTGGGAGTTCTACCTGCTGGGTCGCCTCGAGAGCCACACTGGCGTCGATTATCGCAGCCCGATTCGCACCGATCATAGCCGCCGCAAGCAGGCTCGCGCTCTCGAGCAGCAGATGCTGGTGGGCCCGTCGGGTCCGTCCCTGGACCTGCCGCCCGACGCCTCGGAGGCCAACCGGCCGATGCTGCCCGAGCTTCCTCCCAACAGCAACCTGCCGCCGGTCCCGGGACGCTTGCCGCCTCCCACGCTGAACAACGCACCGGCTCCGCTGCCGGGCCTGCTGCCGCCGCCTCCCGTGAACCGCCCGGCCAACAGCCCGGCTGCTCTCGAGACGCCCCGCAGCACCACGCTGCCCTCGACCGAAGTGCCACCGGCACAGCTGGTCAACCCGATGCGATGACCCGCTGAGCTTTCGGGGAGCCTGCCCAGGGCTGGGCTCCCCTCCACGATCTCAATCCGCGATCCATCCCCGGCTTGGCCGGATCGTCCAGCAAGACAGGAGCAGGAAGGATGACTGAGCAGAAGCTAACCTGGCTGCGGAGGGCAGTTCGACCGCTAACCGTGGCCACGGTGGCGGCCATCCTGCAAGCAAGTTCCGTGGAGGCGCACGGCATCCGACCGGCCACTGTGCCGGAGGATCTAGGTGCCGCCACCCATCGTATCTTCCAGGCCCAGGTCGATAAGGCCGGGCAGGATGCCTTCGTCGTCTACGAAAACGAATGGCGCGGCGACTCCAACCAGCTGGGCCCCTATGGACGGTTCCACCTCGTCCGCATGCTGCGCCGCTTGCCTCAGACCAACTACCAGATCATCGTCCAGATCCATCCCGAGGACGAGGTCAACAAGGCTCGCCGCGACTTCCTCGTCAACGCCTTGCTGCAGGCCGGCATCGGCGATGCTCAGAACCGCGTCGTTGTCGGGCCGCCCGCGGCCGAGGGCCTCTACGGCGACGAGGCCGTCATGCTCTACCCGCTGTTCATCACCTCCCGTTTCTGGGGAGGCGGTGGCATGGGTGGCTTCGGTATGGGCGGCATGGGCGGCTTCGGCGGCATGGGCGGCTTCGGTATGGGCCGCTTCGGCATGGGCGGCTTCGGCATGGGCGGTATGGGCGGCTTCGGTATGGGTGGCTTCGGAATGGGCGGCATGGGCGGCTTCGGCGGTTGGGGTGGTGGTTGGGGTGGCTGGGGTGGCGGCTGGGGCGGTGCCGGTTACGGCGGCGGCTTCCGCGGCCTGGGTTATTGAGTTCTACCTCCTGCTTCGACTACCTGTCTGAGGAGTCCTCGTCCATGACCCATACACGCGCTGGATTGTTCCTTCTCCTGGGGCTCGTCCTCCTGCAGCCAGGCTGTCTGCTGCTGGACAAGCAACCGCTCGGCAACATCCCGCGTGAACAGGTCACGCTACCTCCCGACAAGACCGCCGACCTTTCCGTCGCGGTGTCCGATCAGATGGTGGCTCGCGGCCACTACTCTGAGGCCATTTATCAGCTCTCCATGGCGCGGCAGGTCAATCCCGGCCTGGACGTTAGCCCGCGGCTCGCTCGCCTCCTCGCTCGCGCTGGTCGCGATCAGGAGGCCATCGCCGAGTATGAGAACGCCCTGAAGACGCATCCCAAGGATGCTGGCCTGTGGAACGACTTCGGCTATTACCAGTACGAGCGCGGCAACTTCCCCGAGGCCGAACGGGCGCTGCGCCGGGCCGTCGAAGCCGATCCCAACCACAAGCGAGGCTGGACCAATCTCGGCCTGGCGCTGGGGCAGCAGGGCAAGATTCAGGAGTCGCTCACCGCGTTTGAGCAGGCCGTCAAGCCGGCCGAAGCTCGCTGCAACCTCGCCTTCGTCCTCGGCACTCAAGGCAAGTTCGACGAGGCCAGGCGACTCTACCGCGAAGCGTTGCAGCTCGACCCAGGATTGAAGGTGGCCCGCCATGCACTGGCGAAGATCGAGAACCGCCCTCCATCCATCCCGAGTTCTCCTCGGGTAGCCACTGCACCGCAGCAGTCGCCGGGCATACCACAGAAAAGTAGTCGGGATCCATTCGCCTATCCCGATCCCTGAAATAGACGAAGCCGAAGGAAGTGACCGCTTCCTTCGGCTTTCTCGCTTGTTGGCCGGCGCCTCCGATTACTTCGGCTGCGCAGGCGCCGGGGCCACGAGCGCCGGCGTCGGTCGGGTTTGCCGGGGTGCAGCCAGGAGATTGCGCGGACCCGGCGTGGCAGGCGTTGTCAACGGGGCTGCGGGCGTGGCTGGAGTCGGAGTAGCTTCGCCGTCACCACCTGCAGTGCGTCCCTGTGGATTGGTCATGGCACGCTGCGTCACCTGACCTCGTGCACTGCCGAGCAACTGCCCCATCTGCTCGCGGCGATACTTCCAGAACTCGAGATAGACCGGCCCCACCAGGACGATAGCTGAGGCGATCCACAGGCAGAACAGCGTGGGGAAGAGCATCCAGAAGTTCGAGCGGTTGGCCTGGGCCTCGGCCTTCTGACGCAGCAGGGTGCGCTGGCTGTCCGCACCTTCGAGCAGGGTGTTCACCATGTCGGTGCCTAGACGCTCGGACTGCACCAGCAGGAGAGCCAGCGAACGGATCTCTGGAATCTCCAGTCGCTCGGCCCACTGCAGCAAGGCGCGCTCGAGGCTGTGCATGGCAGCCTGCGAGTGAACCACCTGTAGCTCCTGAGCCAGGTCGGGGTAGGGCTCGGATAGCTCCTGCGCGGTTCGCTCAATGCTCCCCTGGACATTCTGCCCCGCCGTTAAACACAGGCCCATCACATCCATGGCCACGGGCAACCCGCGCACCAGGCGACGAGCCCGTGAGTTGGCCAGCGCCCCGAGGATAACGCGCGGCAAGCTGAACCCCAAGCCAGCCGCCACCAGGCCGGACACGGCAACCACGGGAATCTGCGACGGGTCGACCGCCATGCAGATCAGGGCCGTCGCCACCATCAACCCCAGGAAGATGGTCGCTCGGATGGCCAGGTACTCGTCCAGGGCCGAGGGACGGTAGAATCCAGCCGTGTGCAGCAGCTTGCGAAGGTCGTTGCGTCCGTCGCCGATGGCCGGTACGGCTGCGGCCAGGTCGCGAGCCAGGGGATCGGGCGGTAGCATCGGTGGCGGCCCCGCAGGAGCCACACGTGCGGCCAGCAGGAAGCGAATCAGCAGAAAGCCGCCGATGGTGCCTGCCAGGGCGACAAGAATCATGAGGTCGGTGGGATTCATGGCATGCTCCGTCGCCTGGGGATCAATAATCCACGCGTAACAGCCACAGCAACCAGCTCACCCCCACCACCTCCAGGACGATGGCGGTGATCAGCATGGTCAACCCCTGCTGATTCTCCGTGAGTCGGGTTAGATACTCGGGATGCACGAACCAGTAGAAGGCCATGAATGCCGGTGCCGCCACGGCGATGAACAGCCCGCTGAGCCGGCCCAGCGCGGTGACCGCCGCTACCTGCCCGCGGAAGTGGTTACGCGAGCGGATCATCGCCGCGAGACGATCCACCAGGAGGGCCAGGTTGCCACCCGTCTGCCGGTGCATGGTCACCACTGCCACCAGCAACTTGAAGTCGGGCAGGCCGATGCGATGCGCCGTCATCTGAAAGGCAGCCGGCACAGTCATCCCCAGCTGGAGATGCTCCGCACAGCGCTTGAATTCCCGCGCGATCGGCTGCAGGCCCTGGCTGCCCACCAGCGCCACTGCCTGATCGACGGTGAGACCAGCGCGGAGCGAGCGAGCCAGAAAGTGGAAGGTGTCCGGTAGCTGCTCCTGAATCTGCCGCTGCCAGCGCCAGTGCATGAACCAGAAGTAGATCAGCAACGCCGCCATGGCGACCAGCGCCGCGTTCACCGCCAGCTCGGGCCGGGGTTGCCACAGGAAGACCCCGCCGCCCACCACCACGCCCACCAGGAACAGGTAGGCCGCCGCCTGACCCGCCGATAACGCCAGGTCGCTTCGTCCCACCACCCGGTTGAACCAGGCATCGAGGCGATCTCCGACCGTGCGCGGCACCTCCAGGCTGGCCAGGTGCTCGGCCAGGCGATCGGCGATCAGCGGATCTTTCTTGCGAAACATCCACCCGAACAGCGTCTCGCCGATCCCGCGCAGGATCAGAAAGACAACCAGGAACGCCAGCCCACTGCCGGCGAAGAGACCGATGGACAGAACGAGGTCCCGGTTCATCAGTTGTTCTCCCCAGCAGAGGGCCGCCGGCTGACCAGCTCCCGGGCAGTGAACAGCGAGCCCGGCAGGTCAATGCCGGCGCTGTGCAGCCGGTCGAGGAAGCTCGGCGTCTCACCTGAGGCGTGGAAAGCGCCGACGGCCTGCCCGTTCACCACGCCCGTCTGGCGGAACTCGAACAGGTCGCGTACCACGTAGCGTCGGCCCTTTCTCAGACCGCGCAGCTCCGAGATGCGCGCCACCTTGCGCGCTCCGCCTTTCAGCCGCGTTACGTGTACCAGCAGCCGAACGGCACTCTGGACGTAACTCCGGATGACCGGCAGGGGCATCTCGAACCCGGCCATGGTGATCATCATCTCCAGACGAGCCAGGGCGTCGCGCGTGTCGTTGGCGTGGATGGTGGTCAGCGACCCTTCGTGGCCCGTGTTCATGGCCTGTAGCATGTCCAGCGCCTCGGCTCCGCGCACCTCACCGATGATGATCCGGTCAGGTCGCATACGCAGGCTGTTCCGCACCAGGTCGCGCTGCGTGATCTCGCCCACCCCTTCCAGGTTGGGCAACCGCGTTTCCAGCCGGACGACGTGGGGCTGCTGCAGGTGAAGTTCCGCTGCATCCTCGATGGAGACAAGCCGTTCGTCGTGCGGGATGTGCCGCGACAGCACGTTCAGGAACGTGGTCTTTCCCGCGCCAGTACCGCCTGAGATCAGGATGTTGATGCGTGCCTGGACCGCGGCCCGCAGCAACTCCACCATCTCCTCCGTCAGGGTGCCATTGGCCACCAAATGCTCCTCGGCCAGGCGCACGCCGAAACGGCGGATCGAGAGCATGGCCCCTTCCAGGGCCAGGGGAGGAAGGATGGCGTTCACACGCGAGCCATCGGGCAGGCGGGCATCCACCATCGGCGAGGACTCGTCGATGCGACGGCCCACCCGCGAGGTGATGCGCTGAATCACCTGAATGAGATGGCTATTGTCGGCAAACGAGACGCCGGTCGGTTCCAGCCGGCCCAGGCGCTCCACATACACATTGTTTGGTCCGTTCACCAGGATGTCGCTGATGGTCGGATCTTTCATGAACTGCTCGAGAGGCCCCAGGCCGAACACCTCGGCCATGATCTCCTCGATCAGCAGCTGTTTTTCCGCCTCGCTCAGCTTCTCGCGCGAGTTGCGGACCAGTTGCGTCGCCAGGGCCTGCACCTCTCGACGGAGACGATCCTCCGTCCAGGTAGTCAACCCCGAGATGTCGATGACGGCGACAATTTGCTTGTGGATGTCCGCCTTCAGCTGCTGGTAGCGCTGCAGGTGGCCCGCGAGCGATCCTTGCGGGATGGCCTTCACCGTTGTCATGGGCATGCTCCTTGTGGCTCCTTCCACACGATGACTCAGCGGATGATGCGGGGCCGGGCGAGATAGGGGCTTGGCAGCAGATGTGCCACCCCGGACCGCGCCGCGTCAGTTAGTGCCTGGGGGACGACCAGCAGGCTGGGTTGAACCCGGATCCGCAGCGGGTCCATGGTCGGGTTGGCGGGCTCCACCACCTCCATCACCCGGGCCACGACGAAGGCGTTCAGCGTCGCCGTCCCACCCAGGTCATCCACGCTGCTCATCAGGTTCCAGATGCGCGGCTCGCCGGTCGATGCCAGCGTCTGCAGACTGCTGACCAGGTTCGTGTAATCGGTCGAGGGATCGACAGGCCCCAGGCGCGTCGCCGGCACAGTGAGTGTGTTGGTCGCATCCAGCGCAAAGATGCCCTGGGTCGCCGCCAGGTCGCTCTCGGTCACTCCGCCTGTGATCTGCAAATCGCGATCACCTGTGCCGATGGTGAGCAGGGCCACGGTACTGCTGGCCGCCACCCCCATGGGTTGCAGCTGAAGTTCGAGGACGAGTTCCGGAATGCCATCGGGGCTGTTCACCACGCCACCACCCGGAGCGATGCCGAACGCATCGGGGCCATTCCGGTTGATGATGTCGTTGTCCCAGGAACTGCTGAGGATGCCGAGCGGCACCAGGGGGATGGGCCGGGCCGTTCGAGCCCTGAAGCCATAGACGTCGCGATCGAGATAGGTCAGGCTGGTGACAATCATGTCCAGCTGCCCCTGCGCGAGCAACCCGCCGAACAGCACGGGGATGCCGGTCCCCCGCGAACGCACGCGCTTCGCCAGGACAGCCGTGGTGTTCACATCCTGCAAGGTGAGTGCGGTCGGATCAGAGAGATCCGCGAGCGTGAAAGTGGAGGGATCGCCAGCGACGGTGGAACCGAACCGCACGTCGCCATCGTATGGATCGCTGATGTCGAGCAGCTGCGGCGTACCGAGTACCCGGTTGAGGGCGGCATACTCGACCGCCCGCTCGCGAGACGCCTGGAGCAATGCCGCCACGCCAGGTTGACCGGTCTGCAGCCACGCATCATCGACCAGTTCGTCGCCTGCGGCCAGTCCTGCGGCATCGGCGGCGGTCCGCATCTCCTGGGTGGCAGTCCCCAGCCAGGCGGCGTTGACTGCCACTGCCAGCGCCACCAGCATCGTCGTCAGGGTCACAAGAGCCCAGATCGACGCAGCGGCGCGGCGGCCTTTTCTCTGTCTCATCGATCCCTGACGAGCCAGCATGATCTGTTCCTTGGTCTGAAGACTCCCCAGGTCTCTGAACATCCAGGTTCACACGAGAGACCTGGGGAGGGTCATATCCGGTCGAACCGACCGGGGGATTAGCGATCCGCTCAGGCACCCCGCTTGCGGCCGGTGCCACTCGACTTCCGGGAGCTTCCGTCCTTGCAATCCGGCGAGCTGAACTGCACCGAGGGCCCAGCCTTCGCCACGTCGCTGCTCCGCGCCGCCGCGTTATTCCGCCGCGCCTTCGGATCCTCGGCTGATACGAACTGTCCTTCCGAGTCGAACTGCATCGTCTTGCCGCGCTTCAGACCGTTGAACGACTCGACGACATACTGCGGCCGGGGCGGCGCGCCGGTGTTCAGGTCGAAGATCCGCATCAGGTCCGTCGAGCCGATGGCATACTCGCCCCGGTTCAGTGCCTCCACTCGCACCTCTTCCTGGGCATAGTCCGAGCCGGCCTTCTTGTTGAAGGAGACAGGAAGCACTTCCTCCGGCACGTTGGCGTCGAGCAGCTGCACCCGCTTGCCTTCCAGATCCTTCTGCTCAGCCGCCGACACCGGGATCAGGCAGAGGACGCCCTTGGTCCGGGCAAACTCGATGAGGCCGGCGCGGTACGGGTTGGCTTCGAGGGTGAAGTGCACCGGCTTGTTGTCCGGCAGCGCGCCAAAGACATTCCAGAGGGCATTTCGCTTGGCGATAACCCGCAATCGGTTCGCGATGGGAGCGGTCCGCGTGGTCTCCTGCCCGTCGGAGTTGATGGTGGTGGTCATATACACGTCCACCCACTCGCCCACCTGAATCAAGCCACCCGCCGACTGATCCTTCGGAAGGGTCAGGTTGACCGCTCGCATGTTGGGCAGCAGGCGCATGGCCAGCGGTTCCGGCTTGGCCATCTCCTTGAGGTCCTCACGCAGGATGGGCGTGTCGGCCTCGATGGAACGCTTCGGAATCCGCAGCGAGGCCGCCCCAGGAACAGGCGGCAGGTACTGCTGCTTGTTGGCTTCGTAGTGGGCGATCTCCTCGGCACGCAGCGCGCGCGCCTTGACCCAGGTGGTCTCGATCACGTCGTTGGCAAACAGGTTGCGGGCGGCGACCAGCACCTGAATTTCCTTTCGGGGAGGTTCCTGTTTCCCCAGGTAGCCCATGTATCGGGCCCCTACCAACGCACCCAGGCCGATGAGCAAGGCCAGGGTGAGCGCGAATACAGTACTTGCTCTCATTGGTGCGTGACTCCAGGTAGCGTGTCGAGGAAGGGGACCGGGTCACTCCTTCCGCATCACCGTTTGGTTGACGAGGACTTGGTTGCGGATACTCAGCCCGATGAAGGCCAGCAGATCAGGAACGACATACCGGACCGGCAGCTGCACCACGACCGCGACAGGATCGCCGCTGGTCAGCGGATTCCCCAGTTCGTCGGTGATGGTTACGGTGACCGTCGAGCGGTCGTAGCGTGGTTCGCCCAGCACCAGCCGGACGGCGTTCTGAATTTCCTCTTCGGTCCCTCCCGTGGAAGCCACCCGGGCTCCCTCGCGGCCGGCGAGTGCCACCTGCTGTTGCGCGGTGAGCCAAAGTGAAAACTCGACAGAGGCGAGCAGGACTGCCAGCAGCACTGGCAGCACGAACAACAACTCGATGGCGATACCGCCGCGACGTCGCTTGTTAACTCGCATGGCGTACCTCCGCGGCCGAGGTGGTGCTGGGGCGGGCCGGAACCAGCTGCAAATCGTTGCGGAACGTCCACAGGAGAACAGGTATTGCCGCCATCGTGGCAATCAGTGAGTAGCGGATGATGATCGGTTCTCGCGATTTCATCCCTCCCTGGCGTCCGGGCAGTGACCGGGCCATGCCGCGCCCCCACAGAAGTCGGACCGCAAACATCCCCAGTATGTACACCCACAGGAGGAGCAACGAGGCGGCCAGGATTGCGATGACCAGGGTGGGCCCCACCCACGCGCCAATCGCAGTGAATAGCTTGACGTCACCACCACCGCACACGCCCATCATCCACATGATCAAAAACAGCACAAACCCCACCACTGATCCAGCCAGGGCAAACAGGAGGCCATCGACCGCTCCCAGCCAGGGGCCCTGGTCACCCAGGATCCAGACGGGATAGTCGTGCGAGGCTAGCCAGATTCCGCGGAGGAGACTAACGAGAAGGCCCACGCCCAGGGCTGGGATGCTCAGCCACTTGGGAACCTTCATGGTGCGTTGATCGGTGTAGCTGGCGATGGCCAGCACTGTGCCCAGTGCCGCCAGGAAGATCCAGCCACTGAAGGGATCGGGGAAGTAGCGCATGGGAAGTTGTATCCCCTGTCCGTGGGTGTTGCTCCTGTCGTTTGTTCATCGACCAGGAACCGCGCGTGAATCGGTGCAAAGAAACGGGCAGGAAAAAAGTCCGGGGAGGAAGGCTGTACCTCCACCCCGGACGGTATCCCTGGAATCCCCCGTGCAATCGCGGCGTCCTGACTCCTGGTCTGCTCGGCGATTGCTCAGGCACTTAATCGAACGATAATCTCAACGTGGTCGCGAGTCTTTCGATCTCGATAAACTGGACGTTACTGAGGGCGATGGCTTCCAATCACCTGGCGACCTGGGTTGGCGGACGGCGGAGGTTCGAGTTCGACCACAACCGATGGGCCTAGCCAGGGTGCGGAGGCAATTAGTTGCAGGGGATGACGT
The DNA here is from genome assembly GCA_046350255.1 of Gemmataceae bacterium. Taxonomy (GTDB): domain Bacteria; phylum Planctomycetota; class Planctomycetia; order Gemmatales; family Gemmataceae; genus CALDUY01. Next base: position 134,126 of record JAXMAV010000017.1, on the reverse strand, counting down.
CGATGGCCGACGGGATGGCCGGGCCCACGCACAGCGGGTCAGGCAGCAGTCCCGGGGTGTCAATGGCCTGCGACCCGTCAGTAGCCGAGCAGCAGCCTTCCAGGCCGGAGATCGTGTAGCCCTGGCTCAGTGCCAGGATGGCGTTGCCGAGCTCGGTCAGCTCGGTCACCACCGCATCACGCACACCGGCGAGGCCGACGATAATGCCGATCACGAGGATGGTGGCAACGAACAGGAACTCCATCGCGATCAACGCGCCGGCATCGTCGTTCCACAACCTCTGAACGAGATTCTTCGTCATGGCTAATCAGTACCTCCCAGGAGGATTCCGGTTCCGCGATATCTTCAACGCTCCTCCGCAACACACGGAAGACTTCGTTGAGGATGATCGGGATTACCTTGGGGATCCAAACTACCTGGACAACTTAATTAGCCTGACTGACCCACTCAAGCGGACTTGTTTCATTCGCCCAGAATAACCACTGCTCCCAGGTGGGATATCCTGTGTGACCCCTAAAGTCGCTACAACCCTAACAATCTGAACCGGAGTGCGAATTAAGTGAGATTCTTACCCCGTTGGAGATCTCGCAGGGTAGAAACGCAATCAGGCCGACCCAGTGGAAACCGGGTCGGCCTGGCTGGACGGCGGGATGTCGCGGGCAACGGTTAGTTGGCAGGCGTGACATCGATGCCCGACGGAATGGACGGGGGGTTCAGACTGCTGCCAGGGATGTATCCGGGCGTATCAATCGTTCCAGAGCCATCCGTGCTCGCTCCTGTTCCCGTTTCGCCATCCAGGGTGTAGCCCTGACTCAACGCCAGGATAGCGTTGGCCAGTTCGGTGAGTTCTGCATTCACCGCGACCTTCAGATTCACCAGACCGACAATGATGCCGATCACCAGGATCGTCACCACGAAAAGGTACTCCGTGGCGATGACCGCGCCGTGATCGTCATTCCACAATCGCGACAGCTTGTTCATGAAGTCGTCTTCCTCAACGTTAGTTGGACACGGTCATGAACCTCGGGCAACCGACCTGATAAGATGCGATTCTCGAGGCCAGTCAAGGCGAGTGATGCCCCGCACCTGGAACTTGCCTCCCGCCTCTCACTTCGGCAACGCATTGCAGCTGATTGTGGGATGCTCTTTTCTCCCAGGTGCCCCTCCGTCCCCAACAGGTGCGGTATCGCCTTTTCTCCGTCCGCTCGGCTTCCCTGGCGCGATCGCTGTTCTTCCTTCCTGTGTGCCCGCGCCGGCTCGCATTCGCTGCACTGCTCCCAGATTTCCTTCAGTTTCTTTTGACTCCTGACCACCTCCCCAGGGGCCACCTGGCGCGACTTGGTGGACTCTGCCGATTCCCCCGAATGCGAGCAAGATGTGGATCCTGCCGCCATTTCTTCAAGGGAGACTCCCTCTGCTTCCGAATGAATGATTGTCAAGGTGAAAACTGATCCTCCGCACGCCCGTGGGCGCGTGGGACTTTTCGTGGAGGGGATCCGGTATGTTCTTCCAATCCGCCAGGGTCGTCCGGGCTGGCTGGATCTCCGCCGCGTGCTGGGTCTGCGTGGTGGCTTCGCAGCCGGCTGCGGTGTGTGGTCAGGAGGCCTCGGGCCCTCCGCAGGTCGAAATGTGGCGGGGCAACTCGCGCCTCGGTGCCGATGCCGCCCCGGCGGCTCCCCGTGTGCTCGAACCGGTGCCCGCCTCGACATCCTCGACCTCACTCGAACCCCTGGGCCAATCCTTGCCTGGCCTGGCGTCCGATGGCATCTCCGCCCGGCCAGCGCTGGCCCCGCTGCCGCCTATTCCAGAGCCGCCGGTTATCCGTGTGGCGTCCAGCCAGCCTGCTGGTCCAACCGACGAGACTCGCAAACTCGCCGAACTCAGCCGGGACCTGATCCGCTCGACCACTGGCCTGGCCAGCACGTTCCAGACGGCGCTCGACAACACCCGCTCATCGCTGTTGAACACGGGTGACAGTCTGGTCGAGTCGCTGAATCCAACTCCGCGCAGATACACGCCGGAGCGCCCGCAACCCACCACGGTTGTGGTCACTCAGCCCAGCGCCGAACGCACCTCCTCCGACGACCTGGCCCGTGCTTCCGAGGCCATGCCCTGGTACCAGATCGTCTGGCTACAAATTGCTATCGGTGGCGGTGCTGTCGTTGTTACTCCGCTCATGCTGGCGCTCGTGCTGGGCATCATGCTGCGGCGGAGCGGCCTGCAGTTCCGTGTCGAGGTGGTGAACTCCGTTCCGGGCACCGGCATCGCCTTTGGCGTCACCCGGCTGGACGATGCCATCGCTCGTCCGGTTGGCCACCTGGATACCACCGACTCAACCCGGCCGGACAACCTGGCAGCCGCACCGAGCGACACCCCGGACGAGCTACCTTCCACTGCCGAGAAGTTCGATCTCGGCCCCACCTACGAGGAAGAGCGCGCCGCCCGGGAAGATGCCGTCCGGATGCAGGAACAGGCTTTGTTGCAGGAAGTCTTTGAGCAGAACCTGCGACTCCGCGATGAACTCGCGCAGCTGGAAGTCCCGCCTGCAGCGGACGCCGCCCCGATCGACCTGATGGCCCTGGCCGCCGCCGAGAGTGCAGAGGAAGACATCGTGGTCGAGCCGATCGGTTATGTGACCGAGGACCACGAGCAGGGGATCTAACCACGTGCCCAACGCGCCCCGTCAGGGCGCAGTTCTGGACCTGGAGGGGGAGAGAGAATGGAAGCTAAAGCGATTTACATTGGCATGGATCTCGGCACCTACAAGACCTCGGTCGCCTCGTCGGCGGGTGTCCGCGACGTGATCCCCACCGCGGTTGGCTGGCCCCGGGACCAGGTCGCCCGCACCATGCTCGGCCGCGACGTGGTCTTCGGCAAGGACCTGGTCGATCATCGCCTGGCCGTCAACATCGTCCGCCCGTTCGAGAAGGGCGTGCTCAAGTACAACAGCCCCGATGAGGCCGGCGTCACCCCCGATCAGGTGACCCTCTACAAGGAAGCCGCCCGCCTCGTTGTCGAGCATGCCGTCGCGCTGACGCGGCCGCCCAAGGGCGTCCCGGTATTCGGCGTCATCGGCGCTCCCTCTCGCGCCACCATTCTCAACAAAAAGGTGCTGCTCGAGGCCGCCCAGGATGCCTTCGACGGCGTCATGATCGTCTCCGAGCCTTTCTCCATCGCCTACGGCATGAATCGCCTCACCGATACCCTGGTGGTCGATATCGGCGCGGGCACCACCGACATTTGCCCCGTCTATGGCACCTTCCCCCGCGAAGACGAGCAGATCACCATCTCCCAGGGTGGCGACGTCATCGACGAGAAGTTCTGCCAGCTGCTGCGCAAGGCTTATCCGCAGGTGCAGATCTCGCTGAACATGGTGCGGGAGATCAAGGAGAAGTACGGCTTCGTCCACGACGTCAACGAGAAGGCCGTCGTCACCCTGCCGGTCAATGGCCGACCCCAGCAGTTCGACGTCACCGAACCGCTCAAGGAGGCTTGCAAGGCCATCGTCCCGCTCATCCTTGATGGCCTGCGCGAGGTGATCGCCCGGTTCGACCCCGAGTTCCAGCAGCGCATGCTGCAGAACATCATCATCGGCGGCGGCGGTAGCCAGCTGAAGGGCCTCGACCGCGTGATCGAGGAAGAACTCCGCGAGTTCGGCGGCGCTCGCGTCAAACGCGTTTACGACGCTGTCTTCGCCGGGGCCGTCGGCGCCCTGAAGCTGGCCATGAACATGTCGCCCGACTACTTCCACAAGCTGCACCAGAGCGAGCCGACCACGGCCACCGCGTCCTGAACGGCCTGTTGAGCCAGGCCAGTCTGGCCAGGTTCCCCTTCCAGGCGGCCGGAAAGCAACCCTTCCGGCCGCCTGGTCGCGCGCCTCGTCCCTGCGACCAACCTGACGAGGTAGGACCCCGGGGCTTGTTTATCTCAACTATGGTGATAAACTTAATAGTCATTCGCGGGTCGTGAGGAGAGATCATGGTCATGGCGACGGGGTTGCGTGTGTTGCTGGGCAAGGGAGCGGATCACCTCGACGCCTATCTCGGGGCGCGGGGCCACTGGGTTAGCTGCTGCCCCGACGAGCAATCGGCCATTCGCACCGCGCGGTCTCGCGCCCAGGACGTGGTCATTCTCGATCTCGATGTTCACGAAGACGATCCGTTTCAGCTGGCCCGCTCGATTCGCGCGGCCACCCTGTGGCGGAAGCCGCTGTTCGTGGCTCTGAGCCAGGCCGACGCGTTCGATGACTCTGCCTGCTCGGCCGCGGGGTTCGACCTCCTGCTGCTCAAACCTGTCGAACCCGCCCAGCTGGCCAGTTTTCTCGGTCGCTTTCAGGCGGTGGTGGACGAATACGAGTCTTTCGATCCGATGATCTGAACCACCTGGAGAACGCTGGCGTTGGGCGAACGAGCCTGGTAAGATGCGGGTCTTCGGTTAAACCCACCTGGAGGTTCCCACCATGCTCGACCTGCTTCGGGCCACCTCATCTGACTGCGAAGGCGTGACGCGGCGTTCGTTTCTCCGCCTGGGTGCCCTGGCAGGCCTGGGTATCTCGCTTCCCGGCTTGCTGGCTCAGAAGGCCCGCGCCGCTGGGAAGGGCCGCGATGTCAGCTGCATTCTCATCTGGACGCTCGGCGGCACCAGTCATCACGACACCCTCGACCCCAAGCCCGACGCTCCCGCCAGTGTCCGCGGCGAGTTTGGCACCGTGGCCACCCGGGTTCCCGGTGTGCGCTTCGCCGACGTCGCACCGCGCCTGGCGCGCAACCTCCATCGCTTCGGCCTGTTGCGTAGCCTGAACCCCAGGAACGGCTCGCACGGCACCGCCGACTACATCATGATGTCAGGGCACTCGTTCAACCCCACCATGGTCTTCCCCGCCTTCGGCTCTATCGTCAGCCATCAGAAGGGTTTCAAGACGCGGATGCCGCCCTTCGTGCAGCTGGGCCCCTGGGTCGATCGCACCTTCAACGGTGGCACGGCCGGCTACCTCGGCATCGTCCACAACCCGTTCGAGATCCCGCCGATCCTCGCCGCGGCCAACTTCGCTGCCCGCGACATCTCGCCGCCGGCCGGCATCAACGCCGACCGCATGGCCCGTCGCCGCAACATGCTCAGCGTGGTGGATGCCCTCCAGCGCGAGGCCGAACGGCAGCCCGTCGCCTTCGACACCCTTGACAAGCACTACCAGGCCGCCCTCAACCTGATCACCTCACCCGCCACGAAAAAGGCATTCGCCCTTGAGCAGGAAGACACTCGCCTCCGCGACGACTACGGTCGCCATCGCTTCGGCCAGAGCTGTCTGCTCGCACGTCGTCTCGTCGAGGCTGGTGTCCGCTTCGTGACTGTGACCGACCCTAACTGGGACACGCACGCCGATAACTTCCGCTCGCTCAAAACCAGCCTCATGCCCCGCATCGACCAGACCATCCCGGCCCTGCTCGAAGATCTCGAACAGCGTGGGATGCTCGACACCACCCTTGTCGTCTGGCTCACCGACTTTGGCCGGACGCCGAAGATCAACTCGGCCAATGGGCGCGACCACTGGGCCTCCGCTGGCTTCGCCGTCATGGCGGGCGGCACCGTGCCGGGCGGCTCTGTCATCGGCAAGACCGACCCCGAAGGCGCCATGCCGGCTACGGACGAATACTACGCCGAGGACGTGGCCGCCACCATCTACACGCAGCTGGGTATCCCGCTGGACCTGACCACGTACACCCCGGACGAACGCCCCGTGCGTCTCAACGAGGGTAAAGTGATCAAGGGCTGGGCCTGATATTCTGGCTGCGAATGAAACCGACCTCGCCTCCGTTCATCCGGGGCGAGGTCGGCTCGTTTCAGGGCTTCACCACCGTGACCCGCAGCGGTTCGGCCACGAAGGTGAACTTGATGGCAAAGTTGATCGACTCGTGGACCATCACCGGCACCAGCTGCTTCTCGACGGGTTTGGCGTCCGGGGCCGCCTTCAGAGTGATCCATCCCTTGCTCTGCTCGCCCGTCAGCAACGTCTGACTGGCTCCGCCATCGATGGTCACCCCCGGAGGCAGGCTCGAGTTGTAGTGGAAGTCGAGGTGCTGATAGATGACGTCGAGCGTCAGGTTGCCCTTGAAGTCGGGCTGCCGCTGTACGGTCACCTCCACCTTCTTCGATTCACCCGGTTTCAGGACCACTTCACTCGGAACCGCCTTCACGGATAGCAGATCGAGGGGCTCCCCGACGGTGACGGTGTGCATGGTCACGGGGAAGTGGTTGCGGCCACCCCCCGGGTTGTAGAACTCCTGCAGCGGTCGGGCCTCGATCTTCAGCGTGGTTGGTTTGCCGTCCGACCCCGTCGCCGGGGCCGTCCCGAACACCCGGATATTGGCCATGCTGCGTTTCGCATCGGCACCCGCTTGCAGGATGATGCAGCCATCGGTCGCGCCAGCCAGGATGCGCCCCGCAGTCGCCTGCACGCCCGGGGGTAGCCCTTCGATGCTCAGTTGCACTTCTCCCTCGAACCCATCCTTGCGCGTCACTCGCGCCAGGATGGCCCCGGCTGTCCCAGGGGCCAGGTTGGTCTTGTCGGTGTCGAGATCCAGCACGAACCCCGGTTGGGCCAGGCGTGCCTCGATCACGTAGCTGAAACCAGGGCCGCCACGCTGGTGCACGTCGCGAATCTGCAGGTGGTAGCGCCCATCCGCCGGCGCGGTCCAGTTCTCGATCCGCGAGTCGGAGTACAGGTTGTGCGCGTTGTAGCCCGACTGGCGCTCGTAATGGTCGTCGTTCTCGACGAGCAGCTCGCCTTTCGGCCCCAGCAGACGAAGCACTGTGTCCATCCGCGTGCCGGCTCGCTGGGCCAGTGCGTTGAAAGTGTAGCGCTGGCCCTTTTTGGCGTCGAACGCGAAGTAATCCACGTCGTCCGGCCCCTCCATCATCCCGCTGACGAGGCAGGGCACCGGGATGACCTGCGCCTGGGCAAGCGTGTTGTTGGGCGCCGGGCTCTCCGTCACGGCCGGGGCCTTGCTGACCACCAGCGCAACGGGGTTGGTGATCTTCCCACCGACCTGGAGTGAGAACCGCCGCACACCCTCGGGTTCACCTGCGGGCACCGTGAAGTCGGTTTCCTGAGCCGCCAGGTTGTATCCATCGAGCCGCAGCCGGACCTTCTCGCCGGGGCGCACGTGAAGTGGATGCACATGCGTGACGAAGGGACGGTCGTTGATCTCGATGCTGTAGATCCAGTACTGGTCGCCGCCGTAACGGACGTCGCGCACCTCGAGGAAGTACTCGCCGGCCCGGGTGAAGCGATGGTGGAGCAGGGGATCGGCCGAGAAATAGTTGTCGTTGGAGGCCACCACCGCACCGCTGGCATCACGCACAAACAGGATCGGATCGGCTGTCGATTGCTGGTCGTGAATTCGATCCGCCAGGCGATGGCAGGTGACATGGAAGGTCAACGCCTGCCCAGCCTCCACCTTGAACTTGTAGAAGTCGATATCCTGTGCCACCTCAAGCGAACCGCACAGGTTGGCGGGAAGCGTGATTGGCTGGGCGGTCTTCAGCGTGTTGTTGTTGGCCACCTCCACCACGATGGGATCGCGCGCCACCACGATCTGACCCAGCGTCGACCCGCCCATGGGAGTGATGAGCCGCACGTCGCGCATGCCCGGCAGGGCATCGGGGGCCACCTGGAACTTTACCTTAAGGCGGGTCGTCAGAGGTGGCTTCTCGTTAGGCTTGAGCGGCGCGGGTGGATCGACGGTGCCAGTCACGCCTGTACCCGTGACCAGCACCTGGCTGGCCCCCCGCAGGCTGTAGCGCGACTCGAACTCCACCTCATTGACCTTGCCCGTCTGCACCGCCACGGGGCGCACGGCCATGATCATCGGGTAGAACCGCTCGGCTCGCGCCAGCGCTCCCGCCACCAGCAGTATTCCGCAAGCCAGGATGATGCGCATGGTCGGAACCTCCGGGGGAGTCTCAGCGAACGAAGAGGAACTGTTTGGAGTTCAGCAACGACCACAACAGATCCTGAAAGAACACCGCGTGGTCGGGAGTCTCCGCGCGGAGGCGGGCCAGAGCCGTCTGCTCGGCAGCGGTGGGCATGCGACACAACGTGGCGAGGTAAAGTTCCTCGACGATTTCCGGATCGGTTTTCTTCGTGCTCAACAACCGGGCGACGCGCGAATCACCCTGGGCAATCTTGGCCACGATCGTTTCACTATTCAGCGTGTGCAGCGCCTGGGCCAGGTTCGGGTCGGTCACGCGCTCGCACTCGCAGACATTGTCGCGCTTCGGCTTGCCGAACACGGTCAGGAGATAGTTGTCGTACTTAGCGTCGGGAAGCTCGATGGCGCGGGTGCCCAGGGGCAGCTTCTCGAAGCGCGTCTGTGTCCCCGTGGCCGTGTCTATGGCGTCGAGTAGCACCTCTGCACCGATGCGTTTGACGAGGTAATGCGAGTAGAACACCCGGTCGCCGGCGTTGCTCGCCGTCGGCGTCGAGGACAGCTGATACAGCCGCGAGGTCATGATGGTGCGCATCAGCTTGCGTAGATCGTAGTTGTGCTTGATGAACTCGTCGGCCAGCGCGTCGAGCATCTCGGGATTGCTGGCCGCGTTGGTTGCCCGCAGGTCGTCAATCGGTTCGATCAAGCCGCGTCCCAGCAGGTAGGCCATGTAGCGGTTGACCACGTTGCGGGCCAGCACCTTGTTGCCGGGAGCGGTCAGCCAGTCGGCGAGCAGCTCGCGCCGGTCGCGCTTGTCGCCTGCCAGCGTCCTGGGAACCGTCATGCCGAGGATCGTGGCCGGATACTTCTGAGGTGTGTCGTCCGAACGCACCAGGATGACCGAGGGACCCCCGAGCTTGCCGTACCCCGCGCTCGGTTTGCTCGCCACCTGCCGGAAGAAGTCGGCCAGGCCGTTGAAGTCGTTTCGGCTGATCCGCTCGAACGGATGATGATGGCATTTGGCGCACGTCACCCGCATTCCCAGGAACACCTGCGAGGTCGCCTCGGCCAGTGCCTCGGCTCCCTGGAAGGCGACAAAGTAGTTGGCCGGCCCACTGTCGTAGGGGTTGCCCCGGGCGGTGATCAGCTCGCGCACCACGCGGTCGAACGGCTTGTTCTGGCGGAACGCCTCCTTCATCCAGTTGTGCAGCGACCACATCCCCTGTTCGCCGATGGTGGCGCTGTTCGACTTCAGCAGGTCAGACCACTTGAGCGACCAGAGGGCGGCATACTCCGCGGTATGGATGTCCTGGGCGGGGTCGCCCGTCAGCCCGAGCAGGCGGTCGATCAGCTTCGTTCGCTTCTGCGGGTCAGTCGAGGCAAGGAACGCCCGCGTTTGCTCCACTGTGGGCAGCGTGCCAATCGCGTCGAGGAAAGCCCGGCGCAGGAATGTGGCGTCATCGCACAGGGCCGAGGGAGAGATGCCCAGCTCCTGAAAGCGGTTTCGCGCGATGCGATCGAGAAAGGTGTTGTCGGTCCAGCCGGCCAGGTCCACCTTGTCCGAGAAGGGGACGCTGCAACGAGCCAGCACGGCATGGCCATCGAACCGCACCATGGACGCTCCGAGGCCGCGGCCGACCATCTGCACCATGCCGTCGGCATTGACCCGCACCACGCCCTCGTCGGTGGAATCGAACCGGGCCCAGGCAGTCACATCACGCGTGATGCCAGTGCTGTACTTCGCCACTACGCGCAGCTGCTGCGTCTGGCCGATGGTCCCCACGCGCTGGCTGGGATAGACGTCCAGCTCCGTGACCTTGGGCGGATTGGCCACCGGCCCGGGTGCGCCTCCGGCGATCCACTGCTCCAGGATCAGGTAGTCCGCCTGCCGATGGGTGACCGGCTGTCCGGGCCGGGCCGGCTCCAGCCGTTTGCCTCCACCGTGCAGGGCATCCCCGCATCCCTTGCGCAGCAGCAGACTGACCGACGGATCGACGAACGACAGGCGCCGGCCCAGGGCCCCACGGTAGATGGCCTCGTGATCCTGGCCTGGCTCCGAGGCGAAGACCGACAGCTTGAAACTCCCCTTGCCGTGCTGGGCTGCGTGGCAGGCCCCGGCATTGCAACCTGCTCGCGTCAGAATCGGCATGACCTGGTCGGCAAAGCCGATGGTGGGTCGAGGCACCACGCCGCTGATCTGCACCGGCACCTGCTTCTCGGTCCCATCGACCTGCACGTGGAGTACGGTGGTGCCATTCGCCAGCGCCAGCATCTGTCCCGCCTGGTTCACCACCGCCAGATCGGGCCGAGCCAGACGGAAGCGGGCCCGGCTAGTCAGATCGATCGAACGCACATCGCTGCGTCCCTGACCATCCGCCGCGGTGACCACGACCTGGAGACGGGCATGATTTCCCTCCAGCTTCACCACCTCGGGCTGCACCTGAAACGCCGCGAGCAGATCGGCCGATGTCAGCAGCACGACCCACAGAGCCAGAGTCAGGATGCGAGAGCCAACGCGCGGCGAGGTCATGAACTGGCCTCCGGTGGGGTAGGGGAGGAAAGCAGATCAGAGGAAGGCGGGTTTCTCTAGGTTACCGCAACGCCGGCGCCAGTCAACACAGCGTCCGCCTAACCCAGCAGCAGCCGCGCCAGGCCGAAGTAGATGAGCAACGTCGCCATGTCGGCGCCAGCCAGGGCGATCGGCCCGGCCGCCACACGGGGGTTAGGCGTCCACAGACGCAGCAGCAATGGCGTCGCCATGCCCAGAGTCGCCGCCACCGTCACGCCGCCGGCGATGCCTCCTAACAAGCACAGGGCCACCTGGGACTGCCCCAGCCAGACCAGCTCTGCCAGCGCCACCACGCCCCCCGCCAGAAGACCCAGCCCCAGCCCCGTCACCAGTTCGCGCCGCACCTTGCCCAGCAACCCGGATCGAGACGAGCCCCCATGATGCAGGCGCTCCAGCGTCAGGCTCACTGACTGGATGGCCACACTTTCCGCCAGGGCCAGCACCACCGGGATGAACAGCGCCAACGCCACCACCTTCTGCAGTTCGGCCTCGAACAAGCCGGTGAGAAAGGCCGCCAGCAGCCCACCGCCGATGTTGCACAGCAGCCAGGGGAACCGCGAGCGCACAGCGGTCAGCGGCGAATCGCTGTGCAGCCCAGCAGCGTGGACGCCGACCAGCTGAAACAGGTCGTCCGCGCGCGCCTCGTCATCCAGACGCGTTTCCTCATCCAGGTACAGCTCGACATCCACCACACCCACCAGCCGGCCGGCCGGGTCCACCACTGGCAGCGCCAGAAACCGATGCAGGATGAAGAACTCGCAGGCGTCCTGCACGGTGGCATCCAGCGGAATCTTCACCAGCTTGCGCACCATCAGTTCGCCGACCGGTGTCTCCGGGTTAGCCAGCAAGAACCGCCGGGTCGGCACCACGCCCACCAGCCGTTCCTCGTCGTCCACGACATAGAGGTACAGAATGCGGCCGGCCGGGGGATGATCGCGCAGCAATTTCCGTGCAGACTCCACCGACTGCTCCGCGCGCAGCCGGGTGATGTGCCGATGCATGTGCAGAGCGATGGGATCGTTCAGATTCAGCTTGGTCAAGATCCGCTCCGGCTTCACTTCAGCTTGCCGCGCAGGCGATACAGCGCCTTGAGCGCCTGGTTCATCATCTGCTCGCCCGCCCCCACCTCCGCCGTCCCGATGTACACCTCGGTGCCGTAGCCTCCCTCGGTGACGGCCTCGATGGTGGGGAAATATTGGTGGTAGTCGTTGCAGTATCCCAGGAAGAGCAGATGCTCCAGGCGGGCGCGTCGGCGTAGCTGCATGGCGTGGTCGCAAAATACCTCGCCGGATACTCCCAGGAAGGCGACCTGATCCTCCGGGAGCAGAGCGATGGCCAGCGAGGGGCGCACTCCGTCACGATACTCGCGTTCGTAGAACGAGATAAAGGCCGGATAGAACGCTGTGCCCAGGCCGATCCTCCACAGCGGGTTCTTCAGATCGACTCGCGGCTGGAAGCGCAGCTCTTCTTTGTGAAAGCGGATCGCCTCCGAGCGCGGCTGTTCGCAGCGGATCTGCTTCGCCACGTCCAGCACCACCGCCGCCAGGGCCGCGCCAAACGCCTCTGGCCCGCGCCCCTTCGTTGGGTTGGGAGAAAGATCGCCAGCCGCGCCTTGCAAAAATAGACAGGGGGCGCCCGTCTCCTTCTCCACTGCGGCGCAGCAGACCCCGACGTAATCGGCCGAGAATTGCATCAATCCGACAGGCAGCATGGTCGGGTGGGCGGCGAAGTGGATGGCGTGGGCAATCGGCTTGCCTGCCTCGTCCTCGACGCGCAGGACCGACAGCAGACGATCCACGGGGGGATCCTTCCGCTTCGAGTGGCGGTTCCGGTTCAGCGTCGTCTCACGATCCGCCAGACCCAGGCGAGCCGGCTTCAGCCCACGCACCGCTTCCAGCACCACGTCGCCCAGCTTTCGTTCCAGCTCCCGGACGTAGGAGGTTTCCGGCGTGGGCCAGGTGTCGATTTCGAGGATCGGCCCGTGATGGGTGTGCGAGGCGACCAGAAACAGGCCCTCGACGTTGGCCTGCTTGCGCAGTCGGTGGTGAATCACCTCGGTCGAGGCGCGAGTAGGAGGCCGACCCAGGTCGAGGGCCACCAGGGCCAGGCGCGTCTTGCCCACCTCGAGAACCAGCGCGCGGGCCTGTAGGCGATCGCGCACCCCCTTCGACGGCGCATCGCGGCGAGCGGCGTAACCCCACATCGGATGCCCGGTCGGCGGGGTAATATCGACTCGGGCGGCCCCGGCGCGCAGTTCACCCGCTGGCGTTCCCTGTACCATAAGAAGCATCCAGAGCAGACACGACCGGGTTGGCATGGATTCCTCTCCTGGCTGGGCTGCCGGTTGTCGCGGATCGCTGGTGATGCTACAGGAAACCCCCAGGGGATCGCCAGCCCGCCAGGAGCACATCATGCAATACAGGCTCGCCGTTCCAGAAGACACTCCCGCCCTCGTCGCCCTGACAGATGCCACGGGTGTGTTCAAGCCGCACGAGGTGGAGGTGCTTCGCGAGGTGCTCGACGACTATCACGGACGAGCCCCCGATAGCGAACACGTCGCCATGGTCGCCCATGAGAGCGGCCACATCGTCGGCTACGCCTACTTCGCGCCGGACGTGATGACCGACCGCACCTGGTATCTCTACTGGATTGCCGTCGATCGCACCGTGCAGGGGAAGGGGATCGGCAGCGGCATCCTGCGCATGGTCGAGGAGGACGTGCGCGGCCGGCATGGCCGGTTGATGCTCATCGAGACCTCCTCACTGCCGCACTCTGAGCTGACCCGGCGGTTCTACCTTAAGCAAGGCTACGGCATCACCGGCATTATCCGCGATTTCTATAGCGACGGCGACGACATGGTGGTCTTCCGCAAACGGCTGGAGGGGAGCGATCCCGACGCCTGAAAATTCCTCTTGATCGGAACCGCAGGACTTGTCCTCACCGGTACAATGATGGTGGGAAGCAGGACCGGCAACCCACCCATCGACTAGCAACTTGAACCCACTCGTCGTGTACTGCACAGGTAGACTCACCGTCCCCCACGGTATGCCGGCTCTATCCGGTGTAGCGGTTTCTGGCCTTGCCCAGCTTGCCGCAGTGAGAATCCGGGCGAGGGGCGGAAAGGGCACAGGAGGGTGAATCGGCAGAATCTCCCCATGTTGAGGTCATTTCCTCATCCTGGGGGATTGGCGTGCCGATCAAACATCCTAGCCGAGGCGGTAGACGAAACCCACCCTCAATGCCCCCCCTGGGTTCACCGGTAGTGGAACCGGACGAACCAAACAATCCGAGTCGGCTTTCCTCTGGATCAACCCTGCGGTCGGCACGCGCTCAATAATGGTCGGCCTGCGACCCGCCGTGATCGTCCGCGCCCGTCGCGTGGCCACTTCCTGCCTCGTGCCAGTCCCGCCTGGCACACTGGGGGCAGGGAATGTCCCACCTGGTCCTCCCGTCCCCCGGGGGAACCTGGATCGAGTAGCGGCTGACCCAGGGTTGCCCAGAAAGCTCCTCGCGGACTGGTGTTCACGTCCACCAGCCGGGGAAAGGACTCAGCCAAGCCAAGCACGGAATGGAGTGCCTGCGTATGAAGAAACAGGTCTTCACGACCGGACAGGTCGCGAAAATTTGCCAGGTCGCCCCTCGCACGGTGAGCAAGTGGTTTGATTCCGGCAAGCTCCGGGGCTACCGCATCCCGGGCAGCCAGGATCGCCGCATCCCGCGCGATCAGCTCATCCGCTTCCTCAAGGAAAATGGCATGCCCCTGGGCGGCCTGGAGGCCGAGGGCTGGCACAAGATCCTTATTGTGGGCGCCGAGCCGCTCTTCATCGAGCGGATCAAGGAGTTGCTCTCCGAGGACGACGATTTCAAGTATGAAATCGCTCACTCCGGTTTCGAGGCCGGCACCCTCGCCAGCAGCTTCCACCCGGACACGATCGTCATCGATCATGCCATGGGACGCAGCGAGGCGCTGCAGATCGCCCAGACGCTTCGGCGCAACGATGCCTATCGCGAAACGCTCATCGTCGCGCTGGCGTCCGAGGACGAACCGAATCCGGACGGCCTGGCCGAGTATGGCTATAGCGAAGCGTTCAAGAAGCCGTTCGACATCGCGCTGCTCGCCGAGCGCATTCGGACCATCGTCGAGGAGAAGCGCGAGGCGCTGTAAGTCGAGGCCCCCTGGGTTTCGTCGCTCGCCTTGTCACAGTTCCCGAGTCAGGAGGGAGGATCGGCCCTGGGCCAGCCTCCCTCCTTTGTGCTTTTTCTCACGTCCTGTCTCGACACCACCGCCACTGGCGGCTCCCGCGGTCGAGGTCCGCCTTATGCCGTCCGCAAGCCGCGCTGGCAAGCCCATTTTTTGCTCTTCACTTCCCTCCTGTTCGGTAGATTGATTCCTCGGGCGCTCGAAAAGTTCTCCGTCGCGCCAACGGCCCGGCCATTGCTGGGTTATGTCTTCTGAGAGTTGATTGACAGCAGGTTCCACCCCCCTGCTAGCTTGACGATTCACCGATCGCGTAACGAACATGTCGGCCCACGACGCCAGCCTCGTTCCTGTCCGGCAGCGTCTTCTGGTCGAGGAGATCTGTTCATGAAGCCAACCCCCGGTGTCTGGGGCATCGACCTCGGTCAATGTGCGCTCAAGGCGCTCCGCCTCCAGGAGATTGATGGCCAGCTGCAGGCCACCGCCTTTGATTACGTCGAGTATCCCAAGATTCTCTCCCAGCCCGATGCCGATCCCGACGAACTGACTCGCGAGGCGCTCACCAAGTTCCTCTCGCAGAACAACCTGCGCGGCGACATCGTCGCCATCGCCGTCCCGGGGCAGAGCGGCCTGGCGCGCTTCGTCAAGCTGCCACCTGTCGAAGAAAAGAAGATCGCCGACATCGTCAAGTTCGAGGCCAAGCAGCAGATCCCCTTCAACCTCGATGAGGTCGTCTGGGACTTCCAGAAGCTGGGCGCCAGCAACGTCGTCGATGGCTTCGCCCTGGAGACCGAAATCGGTCTCTTCGCGATGAAGCGCGACATGATCAACAAGTATCTGCAGCACTTCAAAGAAGTTGGGGTCGAGGTCCACGTCATTCAGATGGCGCCCCTGGCGCTGTGCAACTTCGTCGCCTACGACCTGCTCAACAAGGAGGCCGACACGCCCATCGAGGGCAAGCAGCCCTGCGTCGTCGCCCTCGATCTGGGCACCGATTCGAGCAATCTGGTCGTCACCGATGGCGGCAAGATCATCTGGCAACGCCCCATTCCGCTGGGTGGCAACCACTTCACCCGCGCACTGACGAAGGACATGAAGCTCACCTTCGCCAAGGCCGAACATCTGAAGCGAAACGCCACCAAGTCCGGCGCCACCGAACTGAAGAAGATCCTGGGCTCGCTCAAGCCGGTGCTCAATGACTTCGTCGGCGAGGTGCAGCGCTCGCTGGGCTACTTCACCAACACACATCGGGATGCCCAGGTCGAATACATGATCGGGCTGGGCAACGCCTTCCGCCTCCCTGGTATGCAGAAGTTCCTGGCCGAGAAGCTGCAGCTGGACGTCCGCAAGCTCGAGAAGATGACCCGCATCAGCAGCGACGTGGTCACCTCCTCGCCCATCTTCAACGAGAACATTCTCAGCTTCGGCGTGGCCTATGGTCTGTGTGTGCAGGGGTTGAAGCACGCCCGGCTGATCACCAACCTGCTGCCCAGCGAGATCCGCCTGGAACGGCTCATCCGCAGCAAGAAGCCCTACGCCGTCGCGGGGGCCGCTCTGCTGTTGCTGGGCCTGGGTGGTGTCGCTTTGGGCAACTTCCTCGACCAGCGTCCATACACGGCCCCGGCGGTGGAGCAGGCCATCAAGAAGGCCACCGACACCGCTGGCCGGGCCTCCGCCATGCAGCGCGCCTTCGAGACGGCCAAGAGCGATGCCCAGAAGGAAGAAGAGGCGGTGAAGTCCATCGTGGCCGGGCAGGCCGAACGGCTCAACTGGATGCATCTGCTCCAGTTCCTGGGCGGGGTCATCCCGCAGCCGGATGGGTCCAACCTGCCGCCCGAGGTCAAGAAGGTCTACTGGGAAGAGCGGCCGCGTCGCAAGGGCGGGATCGTGATGAGCGGGAAGGAGGCCTATGCCGCCTACCAGCAGCGCGTCCGTGAGGGGTTCAAGCCACTGAATCCGATGGATGACTCCAAGGATCCGGACACCCTGCCGCCGGGCATCGACGACCTGGTCCAGTTCTCCATCGAATCGGTGGATTGCCGTTTCTGCGACGATCTCCCCACGTTCTGGAAGTCGGCGACCCGGAACCGCGAGCAGGCCGACGTCCGTCCGCTGGACCACTACAACAAGAAGCTTCCCGAGGGGAAGGGTTGGGTGGTCGAGATCTCCGGCTACACCTACCACCAGGACAAGGTTGCCTTCGTTCGCAACACCCTGCTGACCAACATCGCCCGGCTAGGCATCCTCGAGGAAAAACCCGCCGATGGCGCTGCTCCTGGTGCCCCGGCGGGGGGTGCTCCAGCCCCGGCGCCCACGCCCGCTGCTGGCGCCGCGCCCTCCGGCAAGATCGACTTCGAGGCCACCAAGAAGCCCGTGATCAACCGCATCAGCCACGTGCTGCTGTTCAACTCCATCAGCAAGCCGACTGCCGAGTCGTCAGGGTTCGAGATCATCCAGACCGGCGTCCTCGACGGTTTGATGGGTGGTGGCGGTGGTGGTGGCGAAGGGGGAGCACGTGGCGGCGGTATGGGCATGACTCCTGCCGGTCCGCCTCCCGGCGCCGGTATGATGGGTGGTGCTCCTCCGGGAGGCGGTCCAGGCGCCCCGGGTGGGGCAGCGGCCGGAAGCACGCGCGGCAGCTGGGCCCCGCTGAGTTCCCGGGGCGGCGCCGGCGGAGGCGCGGGCGGTCCTGGAGGCGGCGGTGGTGGTGGACGGCCTGGGGGACTCGGTATGTCGGCCACGGTTTCTGCCTCGGTGGGTGGCAGTCGGCCTGCGGCCGGCGGTCCCGGTCCCAGCCCCAGCGTGTCCACGGTCCCCGGCCGCGGCAGCAATCACGCTCGCACCGAGTTCATCATCCTCTTTGTCTGGAATGAGCCCACTCCCTCCGACGCTCTTCGTGGGGAAGGCGACGGGCCCAAGTAAACCCGCTGCGTGGTGTGTGCGTCTCAGTCCATCAGCTCGCCGCCAGGCGATTTAGGGTATCTCAATCATGGCGAAGTCCTCTGGTATCGACAAAGAAGCGTTGAAGCGGAATCAGTTCTGGATCGTCCTCGGCCTCTTTGGCGTTCTCTGGCTCGTCTCCCTCATCGTTCTCAAGACGGCCGGGAATGACGAGAAGAAGAAGGCCTGGGAGAAAGCCAAGACCGACATCAAAGCCGCGCAGTCCCAGGGTCCCAAGACCGAGGCCTTTCAGCTGCCCTGGAAGGAGCATGGCCAGAAGTTCCGCGACCACAAGGACGTGATCTGGCGCGAGGCCTGGGAACAGCAGAAGGACATGTACACCTGGCCGGAGAGCATGCCGGTCAACGCCCGGCCTCTGTACATCGATGACCCGTTTGCCCGCGATGCCGCTGGCGCGGTCAACATCACTCAGGATCTCAACAACCGCAACGCCTTCAAGCAGGACTGGTACGCCGAGCAGTTTGCCGGCCTCGACCAGTATGTCTACCCCGCCGAGTTCACCGGCGGCTTCTTCGCGATCTTCCCCATGCAGACCTGGGATCGCTCGCTGGCCCCCACCCGCGAGGAGATCTGGCTAGCTCAGGAAGATTTCTGGGTCCGCCGAGAGATGCTGTTCATCATACGCAACGCCCTGGATGCCACGGCCCTGTTCCGGGCGGTGGATGCTCCCGCGAAGAAGGACGCCCCGGAAGAGAAACTGCCCGACGGCCTGCTGGGCAAGCGCGTCTTCCGCAACACTAACTGGGAGCTGACTCTCTTCTACGAGAAGTCCGCCGACGGTCGCTCCGTGTTGCTCAGCGACAAAAGCAAGATCAAGAACATCAACCCCGCCGAGCGGACCCTGGTACTCGCCCATCCTCGCACCAACAAGGGCCTGCCGTTCCGGCTGATCCAGGGACGCGGCATCGCCGACTTCCGCATCGCTGGCGAACCGCTGCCGTTTGGCGGCGAGACGACCTTCAAGCAGAAGTTCCCCGTCGCACCGGTGGATCTGACCAAGGAGTACTACGTCGAGCAGGTCCTCGACCTGGAGATCTCGCCCATTCGTCGCATCGAGGCGCTGCAGGTGGCCTACCATTCGCACCGCACCATGGCGAGCGGCTTCAAGATCAACGAGGAACTGAAGAAGCTCGACCCAGAGCCCGAAGGGGAAGCCGCCCCGGCTTCTGGCGCTCCGCCGGGTGGCGCTCCGCCGGGTGGCGCCATGATGGGTGGCGCTCCTCCCTCTGGCATGGCCATGGGTGGGCGAGGCGAGGGGGCTGGCGCGGCTGCGTCCGGAGATGCCACCCGCGTCAACATGATCAACCGGCAGCGCTACCTGCACATCACCCCGCAGTGCAAGGCCGTCCCCATCGCCATGCGGCTGGTGATCGATCAGTCGCACATCCATGACGTGCTAACTGCCTTCGCCAACTCCCGGTTGCGCCTGCAGATCACCCAGGTGACCCTCCACCACGTCCCCGACCAGGGAGGCAGCGCTCCGCCACCCTCTCCCGGTGCGAGTGGCGGAACAGCTCCCCCAGCGGGGCCGCCTCCTGGAGGTATGGCCCCCACCTCGGCTCCGGGCGCTGCACGGTCTGGTCGGGGCGGCATGGCCATGCCGCCGGGCATGGGGGGGGGAGCAGGCCCAGCCATGATGGGGGGCATGGGCTATCCGCGTCCCTTCATTGGCGGTCCACGCCCCGGCGAGGAAGGCGCGCCTTCCATGGTCGGTGGGGCAGGTGGCGCTCCCGGAGCAGCCGGCCCTTCTGTCCCCAACAGCGTTCGCCTGGTCGAACTTACGGTGTACGCCATCGCGTCGCTCTACGAGCGGTTCCCACCCCGGGCCAAGGATCCCAATGCTCCGGCTACCCCGGGTCCAACCAAGTAACCCCTGTTTCCGGGTGAGTCCTTCTCCCCGGTCATCGACTCAACCCTCAGAGGTGTTTTGAGATGGCCAAGTCCAAGGTCGATGCGAAGCAGCTCCTGCTCCAGCATGGTGAGCGCATTGGCATCGCGGTCGCTGGGTTGCTCGCCGTGCTGCTCATCAGCATGAGCCTGTTCATGCCGAACCGGGGCTTCTTCAGTGGGAGTCCCGTCGCCAAGGCCAAGGAAGTAGACGATATCACCAACCAGGTGAATCAGCGTCTGAATGACCCCAACAATCTGCCCACCGATGCGGACAAACCGCCTCCCGACTCCAACAGCAAGCTTGTGGCTCTGAACCGCGACGCGGTGACGAGTGAGGGCTACCGCGTCGCTGCTCTGGTTCCGTCTGACATTGGCGGCGACCTGGGACGGCGCGTGCCGCGCGTCTTCACAGTGGACGAGGCGGTTGCACAGTTCCGCCACATGCGCATCCAGTCGTACATCTTCGACGATCGCGGACGCATCTACGCCCTGCGCGGCGAAGGGGGCGCTTCGTCGGCCAGGGGCGGTGGTGCCGGTCGTCCTGGTGGTGGTCTGCCGGGCATGTTTGGTCCCGGCGGTATCGGCGCGGGCGGCATTGGGGCGATGTTTGGTGGCGCCGGCGGCGCTGGTGGTGCCGGTGGCGGCGCTGGCCGTCCAGGTGGTGGTGGCAACGGCACCATGGGCATCCCCGGCATGTCTCCCCGCGGAGAAGACGAGAAGAAGGATCGCCAGGTCGTTCCTGTTCCGCTGAACGAGCTGGAAAAACGCTCGGATATCACCCTGGCCGAGCAGGTTCGCCCGCTGCGCATGGTGGTCATCGCCGGTGCCTTTCCTCTCAAGCAGCAGGTCGAGGAGTTCCGCTCGAAGCTGGGTCTGCGAAGCAACTACGACGTGCTATCTGAGGTGGGCGCCGACGCCGCCGCGGGACAACATCCGGCCTTCCGCTTTCTGGGGGTGCGCGTCCAGCGGCGCGAGCTGGATGGCGATGGCAAGCCGATTGGCGAGTTCAAGGATCTCGATCTGAACACCTCCTACAAACCCTACATTGTGCTGACGGGCCGACGCTTCGAACCGGACGAGCCGGAGATGATTCCGGTTATTTACCCCGGTCTGGTCATGCCGCGTCTCATGCAGTTCCGCGAAGAGAATGTCGCCTCAGCGGGTGGAGCCTCCGGCGGAGCCATGCCTCCGGGTGGGGCCGAGGCCGGTGCGGGGACCCCGGCATTCCAGCCAGGGACGGGCGCACCTCCGGGCCGCGGCGGGAATGCTGGCGCCGCCACTGCCAAGAAGGATGCGTCGGAAGACCTCTATCCCAAACTCGAAAAAGATCTCGAAGGCATTCGCAAGACACTCGAGGCCATCAAGGGCAAGATGCCCAACCAGGTGGCGGGACCGCCCGAACGGTTCCGAGGCGGCGAGGATCTCGATATCTTCTCTTCCAGCTCGGCCGCTGCCACTCAGACGGGAGGGATGGCCGGGGGAACTGCTACTGGGGCTCCTGGCGCCGCGATGATGACCCCCAACAAGCCGCCTGCCGGGCGCGGAGCGCCTGGGGCACCCATGGGAGAAGCCGGGATGGTGCCAGGCGGCGGTGCACTGGGGCAGGACCAGGAAATGCCTGAACACTGCCTGGTGCGCCTCATCGACGTCACCGTGCAGCCGGGTAAGACCTACGAGTACCGCCTGCAAATCCGCATGGCGAATCCCAACTTCGGCCGACGCGACGTGGCATCACCCACCTACGCTCAGGAAAAGGAGCTCACCTCCGAGTGGTCCAAGGTGCCCATCCGGGCCCACGTCGATGACGAGATGCATTACTACGCCGTCGATCAGAAGGAGTACGAACTCGATGGCAACCCCCGGGCCCGCTACACCGGCCCCTACGCCAACAACATCCTGCTTCATGGGCGACAGATCTTCCTCCAGGCCCATCGCTGGATCGAGAGCGTGACCCTGGCGGGCGGCAACCCGTTGCTCTTCGGCGAGTGGACCCTGGCCGAACGCATCCCCATCTTCCGGGGCGAGTACATCGGTCGGCGGGAACGTGTTGAAGTGCCTGTCTGGCGCTACAGCCGCGAGGAGTTCACCATCGCCTCGGACTCCACCACCGCCAAGCGCACACCAGGTATCGGCGTCTACTTCGGGTATGAGGCCGATGAACGTGGCACCCGCGAAGGCATCCTCGTGGACTTCTCCAGCGGCAAGCACGGGCACGAACGCGTCGTCAGTCGCAACGACGACAAGGTTGAAACCCGCAAGGTCTTCGACGATTGCGGCCAGGAGGTGCTCATCTTCAAGCCCGATGGCCGTCTGATGCTGCTCGAAGGTGCCCGCGACTTTGACGACAAGGAACGTGTCGAACGCTTCAAGCTGGTCAAGAAGCGCATCCGCGACGTCAAGGACAAGAACAAGCCGGCCGGACCTGGCGGAGCCGGTCCCAACCCCTTCGGCGGGACGAATAACTGACCGGCTAGCTTGCTCGTCAGGCGGATACCAACGGCCTCTGGGCTTCGTGCCTGGGGGCCGTTTCGTTGCTACGTATTACTGTCGGTCGGCGCAGCACCACTGTGAAGTACAGCCGTCCGAGGCCTGCGCCCCACTTCTCCAGCCACCAGTCTCCCCGGATGGCCAGGTTCATGAGACACCGGGAAAACCGGAAGTACCCCGGGTCCGCGTAGCGCCGCACGCGTGCCATCTGCAGGCCGGCCTCCTCGGCCAGGCGGCTCAGCGCACGGGCGGAGTTCATCCGGTAGTAGGTCGGAAAGGTGTCCTCGCACGGTCGGCCGTAGAGGCGCTTCACCAGCTGTTGATTCACCCACGGAGGCATCAGGCCGATCAGCCGTCGGATCCAGGTTACGTAATGCTGGCCGCTGATGGTGTGGCCGATGAACACGCCACCAGGACGAAGCACCCGCGCGACCTCGGCCAGGAACAGGGCAGGGTGCTGCACGTGCTCCAGCACCATGACCGCCGTCACCACGTCAAAGTACCCCTCCGGAAACGGAATCTTCCCGGAGGGACCCAGCAGCCGAAACCACTCGGGATGCTCCAGCGCGGAATGCGCCTGAAAATCGGCGCCCCAGACCTCGCGTCCAGCAATGCGATGTCGAGCCATCTCGCGGTTCGACCCACACCCCAGGTCAAGCAACCGGCCCTGCACGGGTAAGTGCGACTTGATCTCGGAATGCAAACCGGAGACGTGGTGGAGATCGGTGGGAAAGAGGTGATGGAGTAGTTCGTCCGACATGCAGGCGCCATCCTGACGATTTAGGGGATCCCGGGCCCCGCGTCAGTCTACCGTCCTGCCATGCGCCGAGGGAAGAGCTTCTCGTAGATGGCCGACTCCAGCTCGTAGGCCGATTGCTGATCCATTCCCTGGCACCGATAGAGGATCTTGCCGTTCTCATCAAGCAGCACCAGTGTCGGATAGCTGTGCAGCTCGAGTTGCTCGGCCACCGGACACGACCCCTTGCCCCCTCCGCCGAACACCAGCTTGTAATCGAACGTGAGGCGATGCCGCCGGATGGCGCGATCCAGCGTCGCCTGCTTCTCCGCCAGCGTCCCCTGCTCGTAGGTGATGCCGATGATTTCCAGGCCATACTTCCCGTATTTGCCCTGCAGCTTGTTCAGGTGTGGGATGGATCGCAGGCACGGGCCGCAGCCGGTGTACCACAGATCGAGTAGCACCAGCTTGCCCTTGCGATCGCGGCTCAACTCGAAAACCTCGCCGCGGGTGTCATACAGCGCGAAGTTCTCCACGCGATGACCCACGCGGACGCAGGAGGGCACCTCGGTCCGCGTGGAAGGAATGTCGATCTTGGCCGTGTTCTCCGACGGTGGGGCCTCGGCCGGAGCCGCGGGCGGCATGGTGCCGGGAGGCGGGGCAGTGTCGTCGGCCGATTGCATAGGCGGGGGCGGCGGCATGGTGTTGCCGGCCTCTCCGGGACGCTCCTTTTCCACCGGCGTTTCACGACCCGGTGCGGGTACATTCACTCGCGGAGCGGGCACCTCGCGCTGGAAGCCATCTTCCACCCGCTTACCCTTACCCTCGGCCATCAGCGAAGGGTCGCCGGTGTTGATCACCGGAGGAACGGTGGCTCCGGTGGTGTTGTCATTGCCGCCTGGCAGTGGCGTTGTCACGCCGTTGTTGGTGCTCGTGGGGTTCTTGATCGGCGCACCCAGCGAGGCCGGCGGTACCGCCTCGGACCGGCCAGGCAGGTTCGCTGTTGGTGCCGGGCCCTCGTCCACCGCCTCCTCGGTCAGCCAGATGGCCACACGAATATTGGGTGGAACTACGCGGACGCTGCCCATCATCGCCTTGGAGCCTTCACGGGCCCGTGCCACCAGCCGGTAGCTTCGTCCGGTTTCTAGCCCGTTGATGTCGAAGTAGCCGTCGCGGTTGGCCTTCACCGACAGAGGCGCCGCCCCATCGCGCGGGGAATCCAGGTCGATCACCTGAATCATGGCATCGGGCCGGAGCCTGTTTTCCTGGTCGAGAATGCGACCTGCCAGCACGCCATCGCGTCGCACACCGCCAACCGAGGCCAGCGCTCCGGTATCCGCGAGCGAGGGTCCACTGCTGCCGCCACTCCCGCCGGTGCTGGCCGTCGCGCTGCCGTTGGCACTCGCCGGCGTCGCCGGAGGCGTGCCCATGAAGAGGTTGCCATTGCCGTTGGAGCTGGTTTGCCGGCTGAACAGGCTGGGCTTACTGCCGGAGGAGGCCTTGCACCCTCCCAGCAAGAAGCTGAGTCCCAGCATGGCGATAGCGAGTAAAGTGCGCACGGCCTGCACCTCGGTCTCGGGAAGCGAGCAGACGGGAACCAGGCATCACGACATCGCCCCAACCTGGGGCAGCGGCATCTTGGACTGGATGCGGTCACGCCGGGCTCGTCCCTGAGTAGATCCATCGCAAGCCGAGCAACTATTCCCGCGGGGGGACTCCTCGTCAAGATGATCTGACCCGTTGCCCGGAAACTCCCTCTCCCGCTGACCGGTAAACCCAGATGGAATCGGTAAGCTCGGGAGAATGCGTGGCCCAGGTACGACCCATCTGCTCTTGTTCCCGGATCACTCCTCGGAGTATTACGACCATCTCAGGCGGGGAACTCTCGCTTGCTTGACGCTCCCGGGTCGCTTGGCTATCGTGAAGTGCTGGTTGTAGGGATTCAACAGGCTGGGTCGTGTCTTCCGAGGCCCGTAATGACTGCCGCCGACCTGGAACGATTTCGCACGATCTTGATCGATTTGCGGCGCCAGATGCTTGGGGACGTCTCCACGCTCGCCGATGAGGCCTTTCGCACCCCAGCTGGCATCGAGACCCCCACCGGAGCCGCCACCCCCGACCTGGCTGACCAGGGGGCCGACAGCTACGACCACGAATTCACCCTCAACCTCCTGCAAAACCAGGAACACACGCTCGAAGAAATCGACCAGGCGCTTGATCGCCTTCGTCTGGGCAAGTTTGGTCGCTGCGAGGAGTGCCAGACCGCCATCCCTCGCCCGCGCCTCATCGCCTTGCCCTATACCCGTTATTGCGTGTCCTGTGCACGCAGGCTTCAGTAACCAGGAACCCCATCTCATGCCGGATCGTTCCTACCGACTGCTGCTGTGGAGCCTGGCCCTGTTTGGCCTCCTCGCGGATCAGGGCAGCAAATATGGTGTGTTCTCCTGGCTGCACGGCGTCGAAACGCATACCTATGCCATCTTCCAGACGGCACCCGTCCAGCGCTACTTCGCCGTCGTACCACCCGAGACCGACCCGCTCTTGCGGATGCAGCAACCCCAGGGCTTCTTCCTCGAGGCGGCCTTCGAACCCGAGCTGGACGCCAATGGCCAGCCCATCCCGCACGTGAATCACGGGGCGTTATTCGGCTTCCTGCGCAACTACAAGTTCGCCGCCAACTCCGCCTTCGCCGTCATCAGCCTCCTCGCCGCCGCTGCCATTGTTCTATGGTCGTACCAGAAGGCCACCGCTTCTGATCGCTGGCTCTGCATCGCTCTGGGCCTGATCCTCGGCGGCACCCTGGGGAACTTCTACGACCGACTGATGTTCAACGGCGTCCGCGACTTCCTCCACTGGAACTACCTCTTCGATTGGCCCGTGTTCAACCTGGCCGATTGCTGGCTGGTTGTCGGCGCCTGCCTGCTCCTGCTCCAGGCATTCCTCGTGCCGCAGCCGGTCGCTCCGCCGGCCCCGGCCACCACGACCGAGAACAACTTCGGCTCGACGCCGCAACCCGTGCAGATGTAATTTTCGTTGCCGTCCCCGGCGAACCAGGCGGTATCATGGAGGGCCCACGAGTCCTCCGGATCCCGCCTGGAGTTGTTATGACCCTGCGCCTGACCTTGTTTGCCGCGCTGCTGGTTTCCCTGGCTGGCCTGGTCCCCGCCCCGGGACGCGATCGCACGCTGCCGGCCGCACCGAAGGACTGGTCTCAGCAGAGCCCGCGCGACGAACTGCGTCCCGAGTTTACCTTCCACCCCACGGGAGGACCGGATGGTAAGGGCGCCTGGACGATTCGCACCGACCGCCGCGAGGGACAGCACGGCTTCTGGGTCCGCACTGTTCCTGTGGTGGGAGGTCGGCATTATCGGTTTCGCGCCGCCTACCAGGCTACCGGGGTGACGGTGCCGCGGCGCAGCGTCTATGCACGCATCCTCTGGTCGAACGACGCCGGCCAGCCGGTCCTCCAGGATCGAGCCAACGCCACCAGTTTTGTCTCCCCGTCCGGAGCCATCGCTGAAGCCGAATATCCCGTCGTGCGTGGGAAAAAGGACGGCTGGACGCTGATCGAGGACGTCTTCCGGGCCCCGGCGAAGGCGACTCGCGCCGTGATCGAACTACATTTGCTGTGGGCGCCCACGGCCGAGGTGCGCTGGGGTGGCATCGCCCTGGATGAGGTGCCCGCGCCGGCGCCGCGCAAGGTTCGGCTGGCGACCATCCACTACCTGCCGCGCGGAGGCAAGACGCTCCTCGACAACTGTCGGCAGTTCGAGCCGCTGATCGCCCGGGCCGCCGCCAGCCGCGCCGACCTGGTCGTCCTGGGTGAAACGCTGACTTACCCGGGGCTGAACCGCTCCTACATCGACTGCGCCGAGCCAGTGCCGGGCCCCTCGACCGACTACTTCGGTCAGTTGGCGAAGAAGCACCAGCTTTACCTGGTCGTCGGTCTGCTCGAACGCGACAACCGTCTGGTCTACAACGTGGCCGTCCTCATCGGGCCCGATGGCAAGGTGGTGGGCAAGTATCGCAAGGTCTGCCTGCCCCGTGGCGAGGTCGAGGGCGGCATCACCCCCGGCACCGACTACCCTGTCTTCTCCACCCGGTTTGGCAAGGTCGGCATGATGGTGTGCTACGACGGCTTCTTCCCCGAGGTGGCGCGCGAGCTATCCAACCGCGGCGCCGAGGTGATCGCCTGGCCCGTCTGGGGATGCAACCCGCTCCTGGCCCGCGCTCGCGCCTGCGAGAACCACGTCTACCTCGTGAGCAGCACCTACTGCGGTCCGCAGCTCAACTGGATGATCTCCGCCGTGTTCGATCGCGAAGGGAAAATCCTGGCCCAGGCGAAGGAGTGGGGCGACATCGCACTTGTCGAGGTCGATCTCAACGAACGCACCCGCTGGGCCAGCCTCGGCGACTTCAAGGGTATGATCGACCGCCATCGTCCCGCGACTGCCCCGCCCGTGAACGAGTGAGCGACCCGGCGACGCTTACTTCTTGACCGGGATCAGCTCGACGCAGACCAGGCGACGTTCGCTGCGCAGGAACAAAAGCCCGTTGGAGAGAATCGGTGCCGCCCAGCACGGCTCCTCGAGCAGCGGTTGCCCGTCGCTGTCCTTGTATAGCACGGCCGAGACCTCCTCGTACTTCCGCGGGTTCACCTTCACCAGGCGCAGGTAACCATCCTCGCCCAGGCAGACAAAGTGCCCATCCACCAGCAGAAGCGAGCTGCGTGTCAGGCCTGGCTCGCGCCAGACGACCTTGCCCGTGGCCACCTCGACGCAGCGCAGCTCCGCCTCGTTCCGATGCCGGCCGCTGGAGACATAGGCATAGCCATCCACCACGATGGGCGTCATCCAGTGGGCTCGCATCGACTTCACCCGGCTGGGACGCTCGCGGTCGGTCCACACCTCGCGCAGCTTGCCTTCCTCCAGGTCGAGTACCGCCCCCCCCAGTTCGTAACACTCGGTCAGGAGCAGACGCGACCCCACCACCACGGGGTTGCTGGCGTTGACGCTTTCGAGCATGTTCGCGCGCCACGGGTAGGTGAACTCAATCTTGCCGCTGGCCGGATCGATCCCGACGAGGCCGCCCCGGGCGAAGAACAGTCCGTAGCGACGTTTCCCGAGGGTTCGCACCACCGGCGAGGCGTAGCTGGCGAGTTCGTTGCCAACCTGGTAGCGCGTCTTGCCTGTGAACTTGTCGAACGCCACGATGGCGCTACCGTTTCCCTTCAGCTCTTCGAAGGCGACCGTCTCGCTGCCCGGCGGGCTGCCTCCCACCATCGTCAGGAGCAGGTCGCCCTCGACGACAGGGGTGCTACCCACGCCGAAAAAGTTCTGCACGACGCCGAACTCGGCAGTGGTGTCGCGCTTCCAGAGCAGCTTGCCGTCGCGCACCCGCAGACAGTGCAGCATTCCCTCGGGGCCGAAAAGGTAGACGCGGTCGCCATCGACGACAGGACAGCAGCGCGGTCCGCCGTTGTAGCCGTACTTGTCCCGGTAGTCGGTGGCATACTCGAACTTCCACAACGGCTCCGCCGTCTCCGCCTTCATCACCTGCAGACGCGCCGTATTGCGCACCCGGTCGAAGAGAAACAGCCTTCCCCGGCTGACGCTCGGCATGGCATAGCCGATGCCGACCTCCTTCTGCCAGACGATGCGCGGCCCACCAGCGGGCCAGGGCACCTGCAGCCCCTTCTCGGGCGAGGTGCTGTCGTGGTTGGGCCCCAGAAAGGCTGGCCAGTCTTCCCCGGTCTTCCGCGTGCGTAGATCCGGGGGCAACCCCTCGGTGGCGGCGCCGGCTGTTTCGCTGCCGGCTCTATCCGCACTGATCGACACTCCGCAACCCACCAGCAGCAAGCAGCCCACGACGATCCAGCGCTTCATCCCTGATTCTCCTGCGGTTCGAGGTTCCGCTCACTCTACCAGCCGCGGCCGCTCGATGCCACTTCCCTGCCTCGTAGAATACTGGCTCGGAGGGAGAACTTCTGTCGCATGCAAGTCCTGGTAGCCGACGATGACCCCGTGCATCGGCGCCTAGTCGAACGCACCCTGCTTAGCTGGGGGTACCAGGCTCTCGTCGCCGCGGATGGCACCGAGGCCTGGCGCATCCTGGAGGGAACCGCCGCGCCTCAACTGGTGCTTCTCGACTGGATCATGCCCGGTCTCAACGGCGACGAGATCTGCCGTCGTCTGCGCCAGCGACCGCGCGATGGCTATACCTATGTCCTGCTGCTGACGGCCCGTCAGGATCGTAGCGCCCGGGTCGCCGGCCTGGAGTCCGGCGCCGACGATTTCCTGGCCAAGCCGTTCGACCCCGCCGAGTTACGCGCACGTCTCAACACCGGCCGGCGCATTATTGATCTGCAGAATCAACTGATCGCCGCCCGCGAGGCCATGCGCCGCCAGGCCACCCGCGATTCCCTCACCGAAGCCTGGAACCACGCCGCCATCATCGAGATCCTCGAGCACGAGATCGATCGCTCGCGCCGCGAGAAACGCCCGCTCGGCCTGATTCTGGGCGACCTCGATCACTTCAAGCGGGTCAACGACCAGTATGGCCATCTCGCCGGCGATGCCGTCCTGCGTGAGGCCTACCAGCGCATGGCCCACGCCATGCGGCCCTACGACCTCGTCGGCCGCTATGGCGGTGAGGAGTTTCTCATCGTCCTGCCCGGTTGCGACCTGGAAGCTTCTCTCAATGTGGGAGATCGCATTCGCCAGCGGATCAGCGACCACCCTGTTCTCCATGCCGACGAGTCCATACCCGTAACGATAAGTCTTGGCGCTACCGTCTCTCCGCGGACGCCCACCACCACGGCGGTCGGCCTCATTCGTGCGGCCGATCGCGCGCTCTACCTGGCCAAGGACGGCGGAAGAAATCGGGTGGTATTCCTGGCGAATCCCTGATCGATCGCTGCCCCTCGTCCGCTTGCGAGTCCCCTCATGAGTCGCACTCCTTCGACCCAGCGCCGTCGCACCAAGATCGTTGCCACCATTGGGCCCGCCTCGCGCGACCCGGCCGTCATCGAGGAGCTGATCCGCGCCGGCGTCAACGTCTTCCGCATGAACCTGTCGCACGGCAACCACGACGATCATCGCGAGAACTTCGCGCGCATTCGGGCCAGCTCGGCCCGCCTCGGTCATCCCGTCGCCATCCTGGCCGATCTCTGCGGCCCCAAGATTCGTGTGGGTAAGTTCGTGGGTGGGCACATCCTCGTCACCACCGACGAACGCGTCACCGTCACCACCCGCGATGTGCCCGGCGAACCGGGGCTCATTCCCTCCCAGTATGCCGCCCTCGCCCACGATGTGCGGCCTGGCGATCACATCCTGATCGATGACGGCCTCATCGAACTGAAGGTCGAGTCCACCAGCGGCACCGAGATCTATTGCACGGTCGTCACGGGCGGCATGGTGAGAGACCGCAAGGGCATGAACCTGCCTGGCGTGGCCGTCTCCTCACCCGCACTCACCGACAAGGACCGCGAGGATTCCCAGCTGGCCCTCGACCTGGGAGTCGATTTCCTGGCCCTGTCGTTCGTTCGCCGACCCGACGATGTGCGCCAGCTCAAGGAGTTGATTCACTCGCGCGGCAAGCCGACTCCGGTTATCGCCAAAATCGAGAAGCCCGAGGCGATGGAGTGCATCGACGAGATCATCGCCGAGGCCGATGGCATCATGGTGGCTCGCGGCGATCTCGGCGTGGAAATGCCGCCCGAGACGGTGCCTTTGGTGCAGCGCGAGTTGATCGAACGCTGCCGCCTCGCCAGCAAACCGGTCATCGTGGCCACCCAGATGCTCGAATCGATGATCAACCATCCCACGCCCACCCGCGCCGAGGTCTCGGACGTCTCCACCGCCGTCTTCCTTGGATCCGATGCCGTCATGCTATCTGCAGAGACTGCCTCGGGGGCCTTTCCCGTCAAGGCGGTGCAGATGATGGACCGGGTGGCTCGCCAGGTCGAAAACTGGCAGCATCTCGATGCCGGGTTCAGCTCGATCACCGAGGACGACGAACACGAACTGCCCGAGCTACTCACCCTGCGCCAGGCCATCGCCCGCTCGACCGCCCAGCTCTCGCGCGACCTGCAGGTCCGGGCCATCGTCGTCCGCACGCAGAAAGGGACCTCGGCGGCGGTCATGAGCGCCACCCGTCCAGCGGCTCCCGTGGTGGCCATGACGATGGAGGACCAGGTGGCTCGCCGGCTCCAACTCTTCTGGGGAGTGATTCCGCGCGTGATCGATGGTATCGACTTTAGCGAGCCGCGGCCCGCCGCCCGGCACCTCGCCCTCGATCTGCGCCTCGCCGAGGCCGGGCAGTTCATTCTCCTGCTCACCGGCTTCGGCAAGAATGAACCGACCATTTCCGCGCTGACGGTCTAACCTTCCTGAAAAAATCACATCGGTGGATGTGGACCTCGCCACGAAACGGAGTATGATCTTTTATGAGATCGTAACACCGTTCGGAGGCTACCGATGTCGCGCTTCTTCCTCGTGCCCCTGGCCGTAGTCCTGGTGCTCATAGGCTCGTCGTCGGGCCACGAGATCAAGGCGTTTGTCAGCAATCCCAACCTCGCAGCCGGAGGCAAGACGACGGTCTACCTGTCCTGGGGGCATCGCCTTCCCGTCGATGACCTGGTCGAGGCAACCACGCTGGCACGCTATGACCTGGTCGATCCCACCGGGCAGGTCAAGCCGCTCAAAACCAGCGATCGCTCGCTGCAGACCAACGTGGTCGAGCTGCAAACCGAGGGCACACACCAGGTGGTCGTGGCGCGGAAGTCGAGTCTTTACACCTACGTGTTCGACGAGGACGGCACTCGCCAGTTGAAGCGGGGCGGAAAAAAGGATCACGCAGGGGCGAAGATCGACGCTGCCACCAAGAGCCTGCAGTGTGCCAAGGCCCTGGTGGTGGTGGGCAAGCCCTCAGACAAGGCACCCTCGCCCGTCGGGCTACCCATCGAGATCGTCCCTCTCGATGGACCGTCGCAGTGGGTCAGCACAAACACCCTGCGGTTTCGCGTCCTGGTTGATGGCAAGCCGCTCTCGTCGGTCGAGGTGCAGGCGCGCCCGGTCGGTTCTCGCCCCGAGAACGCCTGGAGCTACGCGACGCTGTCGAACAAGCAGGGCGAGTTCACCATCAAGCCCAGCCAGGCCGGTACCTGGGTGGTGAAGGTTTATACTCGCAACCTGGCCCCGGCTCGTTCCCGCGACGAGTACGACCTGGAATCGTTCACCGCCACGCTCAGCCTCGAGGTCGCCCCCTGACGGCTCGTTCTGGAGAGAACATCATGCTGCGTCAGACGTCCCTGGTAGTAATGCTGGTTCTGATTAACCTGATGTTCCTCGCTCCGGGCGAGGCCTGGGGCCATGGCATGGGTGCCGAGGCCCGATTGAAGGACGGGCAGATTCATATCGAAGGCTACTTCGACGACGACACCCCGGCCGCCGAGGCCCGTATCTGGGTGGAAGACGCTGAGAAGAAACGCATCGCCGAGGGGCGTGCCGATGCCCGGGGACGCTGGTCCTTTCCGGCACCAGCCCCAGGACGTTATCGCGTGACTCTCGATGCCGGCGGCGGCCATCAGACCACCATTTCCATCACGGTGCCAGCCTCGACAGCCGATGGGGCTCCCACGCCTGATGGGACAACCGAACGACCAGTGCGTGTGTCCGAAGGCGCCTCGCGCGAGGAGTTCACCCGTCTTCCCTGGAAGTCGCTCGCGGCCGGCCTGGTGCTGATCGGCCTTGCCGCCTGGCTGCTGCCGCGTCTGTTGCGTCGGGCCCCAGAAAAGGCGTCGGGCCCTGGGGAGCACGCACCATGAGAGGCACTGGTCGAATCCTGATGCTGGGAGGCATGTTGCTGCTGCTACCCGCCTGCGGAGCGAAGCCCGGCACGGTGCCCGTGTTTCCGGCGAAGGGACGGGTGTTCTACCAGGGGCGTCCCACGGACGGTGCCATCGTCCAGCTCCATCCCCGATCTCCCTTGCCGCCAGGGACGCCGCTCCCCCGCGGTCGAGTGGAAGCCGATGGTTCATTTCGCCTGACCACGCACGTGACGAACGATGGAGCGCCCGCGGGCGAGTACGACGTCACCATCACCTGGAGGCATCCCACCGAGTATGCCGAGCAGGAAGGACCCGACCGTATTCCTGCCCGCTACGGCGACCCCAAATTATCTGGCCTGAGTGTTCGCATCGAACCGCAGTCCAACGACCTGCCGGAGTTCCGCCTTGCCGGTAAATCCTAACCCCCCCAGAAGGTTGATCATGACCCGTCAATCGCGACGCGCTTTCACGCTGATCGAACTGCTGGTGGTGATCGCCATCATCGCCATCCTCATCGGCCTGCTCCTTCCCGCTGTCCAGAAAGTGCGCGAGGCCGCAGCGCGGATGCAGTGCAGCAACAATCTCAAGCAGATGGGCCTGGCTCTGCACAACTACGAGGGAAGCTATGGCACCTTCCCAGGCGCCTCGACGGCGCCGCCGGGCACCGCGACGCCGCCGCCTCCCTATCGGCACGGCTGGGTCGCCTACACACTGCCCTGGATTGAGCAGGAGAACGTGCAGAAGGTTTACACCTTCACTGTCAACTGGTTTGACCCTCCCAACGCCGATGTGATTCTGATCCCACTCAAGATCTACCACTGCCCCTCCGCTGACTTCGGACGCACAGCCACCTCCAGTTCGTCGGTCTACGGCAGCCGGACCGCTGCCGCCTGGGATTACGCCTCGGTAAACGTCTCCTCGTACGCCCCAGGGTATACCGGAACTGCCAACGCCGAGCGCCGTAAGGGTGTGATGAACGACCGGGAAGGCTCCCGAGTCGCCGATATCCTCGATGGCCTGTCGAACACGCTGATGATCTCCGAGGACGCCAACCGCCCGCAATACTTCGTGAAGGGGCAACGCTCCACACTCACCCCGCAAACCGGCTCGTGTGGGCCGGGCTGCGTAACGGGCGGCGTATGGGCCGAGCACCAGAAAGCTGTGTCTGTCGGCGGGGCCAGCAGCGATGGCGCCACCACCATCGGCGGGGGGCCCTGTGCCATCAACTGCTCCAACGACTGGGAGATCTACGCCATGCACACCGGCGGGGCGAACGGGCTCCTGGCCGATGGCTCGGTGCGGTTTCTGGCCGCGGGGATGGACATCACCGTGCTTGCCGCGCTGTGCAGTCGCGCGGGTGGTGAGCTGTCGGTGCTTCCCTGATTCCTTGCACTCCCTGAAGAGGTCCGGGTGATGATCCCCACGTTCCGAACCTGGCTGGTGGTGGGTAGTCTGGTTACCGTCGCCTGGCTGTTCACCATCACCGAAACCGGATCTGGCCGTGACCGCTCCGACCCGCTCTGGGACGAGGCCGGTGCCCGGCACCTGCTCAGTCGAACCAGTTTCGGCGGCACTCCCGAGGAGGCTGCCCGGCTGGCCCGCTTGCCCCTGCGCCAGGCGGTGCGCCAGATGCTTGACAGCGCCGCCAAGGCACCTCCGCCCGCCCGGCCTGCCTGGGTGCGCGATGTCTGGATCAACACCAACCGATACTGGTCGGACCTGAGCAGCGAGGAGTATCTAGCCATCGTCCGCGAAACCCTCTCGCGGACCAGTGCCGAACGCGAATCACTCAAGGCCTGGTGGCTTGACCACATGATTCACACCGACGCTCCCCTGCGCGAGTTAATGACGCTCTTCTGGCATGGTCACTTCACCACCGCCAGCAGCAAGATCGGGAGCCTCGCACCGCAGGCTCTCTATCAACAGAACCAGACCTGGCGACGCCACGCCCTGGGGAATTTTCGCGCCTTCCTCCACGATGTCACCCTCGACCCGGCCATGCTCGTCTATCTCGACCTGGAGGATTCTAGTCGGGAACATCCCAACGAGAACTACGCGCGCGAGCTGCTCGAACTGTTTGCCCTGGGGGTGGGCAACTACTCCGAGCGGGACATCCTCGAGCTTGCTCGCGCCCTTACCGGGTGGACTCTCGACGCCCCGCCCGAGGCCGTCCGCCTCGATCGACCCTCCGATCCGACCAAACCTCGATCCATGCTCCGCGATGGGCTGGTTCCCCGTTTCCTCCCCGACCGCCATGACGACGGAGTGAAAACCGTTCTGGGAAAGACGGGTCGGCTTGGCCTCAAGGAGGCGCTCGACATCGTGGTAGGGCAGCCCGCCTGCGGACAGCATCTGGCCGGCAAACTCATCGCCTTCTTCGGCGCCCACGACCCCCGGGGACAACTCCGCCAGCGGATGGCCCGCGCCTTTGTGGCAAGCCGGTACGAGATCCGCCCCATGCTCGAGGAGTTACTGACCTCCCCAGAGTTTCTGGCTGGCCCCTCGCGCGGTAACCAGGTGAAAAGTCCGGTGCGCCTGCTTGTCGGCGCCTGCCGGGACTTGCAGCTCCAGGGGCAGGCCACGCCAGCGTTGACACAGCTGACGGTGCCTCTGGGGCAGGAACTGTTCAATCCTCCCTCTGTCAAGGGCTGGCCTACGGGCACCACCTGGATCAACGCCAGCACGCTGGCCTGGCGCGTTCGTCTGGGCGAAACCCTGGTGACCGGCAAGGAGCCGCCCCCCTCACTCACCCTGGGTCGCCCGCGTCTCGCTCCGCTTCCGGCCAACCCTCAGGAAGCCGCCGCGCTGACTCGACGCCAGCTGCAGATGGATGCGGAACGTCGCGCCGACAAGGTGGGCCGCGGCTTGCAGATGCGGCTGGATTTCACGCGTCTCGTTCCTGCGGCCAGCACTGAAACGCCAGCGGAGTTAGCCGATCGCCTTCTGTCCCGATTACTCGTAGTACCTCCTCGAACTGCCACGCGCCGTGCGCTGGTGGATGCCCAGTCTGCGGCTCCCACGGTTGACCGACCCACCCTGGCGCTGACCCTCATCCTGGCCTCCCCCGAGTATCAACTGGAGTGATCCCCGTGCCACCCGCAACCTGGTTGGGTCGCCCTGATCGCCGGGCTTTCTTGCACACCCTGGGGCTGGCCGGCATACCGGGTCTGGTCGCTCAGGCGGCCCCGTTACTCGCAGCCGCGCCACCGACCGACCCCGGCCGGGTCCTGGTCCTGGTGCAACTGGCCGGCGGGAACGACGGGCTGAACACCGTTATCCCTCACGCGGATGACCGCTACTTCCGGGCCCGGCCACGCCTGGCTATCCCTGGCCGCCGCGTACTCAGGCTCACCGACCACCTGGGGTTTCACCCGGAAATGGGCGGGCTGGGCCGGCTCTATCGAGACGGCGGCCTTGCCATCGTGACCAACGTCGGGTATCCAAACCCCAACCGCTCGCACTTCAAATCGATGGATGTCTGGGAGACAGCCACGCCTCCCGATCGGGTGGCGCGCACTGGCTGGATCGGACGCTACCTCGATACCCGGCCTCAGCGCCACGGGCTTCTGGGGCTCCGTCTGGGAGATCAGGCGGCCCTGAGCCTTCAGGGGGAACGTCCCGGCTCGGTTACCCTCGCGCATCCTTCCATACTCGAACCCGGGACTGAGGGGCCACTGGCCCGCGGCCTCGACCAGATGGCCGTCGTCGAATCCACCGCAGACGGTCCACTCGATCACATCCAGCGCGTATTCCGTGATTCCCGCGCGCTGGCGCACCGCCTGCGCGAGGCCACCCGGACCGTGCGAGACACCGTCCAGTATCCGCCCTACGTGCTGTGCCAGTCGCTGAAGCTGGTCGCACGGATGATCTCGGTCGGCCTGCCCACACGGGTCTATTTTGTCACCCTGGGCGGGTTCGACACCCACGCCGCCCAGGCGGAGCGCCATGCGGGGCTGCTGCAGGAACTGAGCGAGGCGCTGACGCTGTTCCGCCAGGATCTCCGGGCGTCTGGTCAGCTCGATCGTGTGCTGCTCATGACCTTCTCGGAGTTTGGCCGTCGCGTCGCCGAGAATCGCCAGGGCGGGACCGACCACGGCACGTCCAGCTCGCTGTTCCTGCTGGGAGGTTCGGTGAAGCCTGGCGTGCACGGAGGGCCACCCGACCTCGGCCAGCTTGACGACCAGGGCGATCTACGGTTCCAGGTGGATTTCCGGTCGGTCTATGCCAGCGTGCTGAAACACTGGCTGGGGGTGGATCCCACTTCGATCGTGGGCCGATTCGCGCCCCTTCCTCTGTTCCGGAGCTAGGAGAGCCTCATGCGCTGCTACCGTAAGCTCGGCCTGCCCATGGGATGTTTGGCTCTCATCGTCGGCACCGTGATGGCTGCCGATGGCGATCCGCAGGCCATTCTGAAGCAGTTCGTGGAACGAGGCGGTCGGTTCTCGATCGATGCCAGGCGCCCAGGGCGTCCCGTTGTCGGCATCGACCTACACCGCGTTGAAGCGGGGGATGCCGACCTGGCACACCTGGCCCGGTTTCCCGATCTCGAAACGCTCGATCTGAGCTACACCAGGGTGACGGATGTCGGACTGCGCCACCTGGCACACCTCCCCCGGCTACGCCGGCTCTTCCTCCATCACACAGCTATTGGCGATGCTGGGCTGGTGCCAGTCGGTCGCCTCGCTGCACTCCAGGTATTGTTCCTGAGCGGCACTCAAGTGACCGACCGTGGCCTGGGGCAGATTCAGTCGCTCCGCAAACTCGAGGCGCTGCAGCTCGATGCCACACAGGTGGGCGATGCCGGCCTGTTGTCACTGACGACACTGACACATCTACGTCGTCTCGAACTTGGACAAACGGCTGTCACCGATGCGGGGCTAACGCACCTGGCAGTTCTGACGCGCTTGCAGACCCTGGATCTTCACCGTAGCCGGGTGACCGCCGGGGGAGTGGCCCGGCTACAAAAGGCTTTGCCGGGAACCCGCATCACTCACTAGCGGGTGCCCGAGCAACTTCGCCTTGTTCGCGAGCAAGGGTGCTGCTATTCAGCCTCTCGTTGTTGCTCGGTCCGGCGACGACGGCCTCGCCGCCAGGCCAGGCTGCTCATCAGCGTGGCTCCCAGGCTGGCCAGCACGATTGATCCCGGTTCGGGAATCTGCTGCACAATCGCCTCGACCGTGACGGTCGCCTTGGCGCTGATGCTGCCCGAGTTGGTCGAGCCGGGAATGCCCGGGGGAGTGTAGCCATCGATCGTCACGCTGTACCTGTTCGTCCCAAGCACCACGACCTGGGTCGTCGCCCCGGTAAAGGTGTTGCGCAGGTAGCTGCTGTGGGCAGTCAACCAGCCGTCGATCTTGCCAGTGAAGGTCAGCAAGCTGCTCGTCATCGACGGGACATCGGTCAGCTGCAGAGTCAGACTGTAACTCTTGGCGGTGAAGATGTCCTTGTTGTCGATGGTGGCCGTGCTGTACGTCTTCAGGTTCGTGGCAACAATGTTCGAGTCGCCCACCGCATAGCGGTTGCTTTCGTCAGTGAGTGTGATATATCCCGTACCCGGCGCGTCGGCGTGGATCTCGGTTGGCGAACGCGACCAGTTGTACATCCAGGGGATCAGGTCGGCCTGCGCCTGCGCCAGGGGGGCGAACAAAACGACGGCAGCCACCCAGCCCAGGGTGTGATAAGAGAACTTCATCGTGTGGCTCCTGAGGATCTCGCCTGAGGCCGCCGGACTTCACGGGTCCGGGAGCTGCTCCGGTTGAACTCGAGCAACGCGATGCCGCATCAAGGGAGTAAGATCTAATCCGCCCGATTCTGTTCCAGTCGAGGCGCGGGTCAGTGTAAGGCAGAAGCGAAGTCGGTGTCAACAAGGATTACTGGACACAGACTCGAACAGACGGTACAACCCTCGCCCCACCGAACTCCTGTCAGGCTGCGGAGTTCGGGACGGGCGGGGAAGCAAGCGAAGAGGGGGAAGGGGGTGGCGGGCGAGAGGCTTCGGTCTCTCGCCCGCCTGTTTTTTATCCACCCGCCTGCAGGATCAACCACACCGCAACCACGAAGAACGCCAGGGCCGTCGATACCAGTCCGATGTTGACCAGCGAGGGAAACGGCGTGGCCACCACCGTCGCGCTATCGCTCGGAGGGCAGGTCACTCCCGGGAAGGGCGGCTGCCACGGCTCAGCTCCGGGAAGCGTCGCCAGGCGGGCCCGACTCTGATACAGCGTCCAGCCAATCGCCAGCAGCGCCAGGCCAGCGGCCAGGTAGAGAAACCACGGCGCTGGCTCACCTTCCGGCAGAAGGATCGCGCGCTGTGGCAACGACGTCGAGGCCACCGCCAAGCTGTTGTTCAGGAAGTGCAGCACCATCGGTATCAGCAGCGATCGGGACGTCAGGTAGATGAAGTGCAAAATCATCCCGACCAGCATCGCCATGCCGCCCTGGCAGGGATCGACATGGATCAACCCGAACAGAAACGAGGTCCCCAGGACGCCGAGCAGGTAGCCGTGCCGGCCCACGATGCCACGACCCAGGAACGCCCGGCACCAGAGTTCCTCGCTAAGGCCTGGCATTACGCCGATCAGCAGCGCCCCGGCCAGCAGCGGCATCCCTCCGAACGACCGTTCCACCTGTTCCATCCCGCCGCCCAGCATGTCGAGCATGCTCGGCAGGTGCAGCACATGGCGAAACAGGTAGTAGCCGCCGTGAGCCAGCACCATGAAGGCGGGCACCATCAGCAGCACCAGCAGCACGTGCGAGAACGCCGGCCAGCGCAGTGCCACCTGCCGATGCCAGTCGCGGCCGGCGATCAACCGCAGACAGAGCAGGGCCATGCCGATCAGCAGCAGATGCGCCGCCACCACGCCGGCTCCCACGGCCACCAGTCCGACCGGATGGCTGAATAGCGTTTCGGTGCTGCCCAGGTCGTCCAGCGCAATGAACTGCAGGAACACCGCGCCCAGTAGCACGCCAATCGTCACCACCGCGCCGGGCACCTGGGTGAACAGCAGCGCGCCCACGCACCACAGCAGTGCCCACCAGAAGTTCGGATGCAGCGGAAAGCGCCGGGTAGCCTGGACCGGCGCCGGGTCGGCTGGCGCTGCCGCGGTCTCTACCGGTCCAGGGGGAATCCCTTCCGGCAGGGCGTCGGGGACGAGATTGCTCATGGTGGTGTTCGCCTGAGGGGGGGGTCAGTAGTTGATCCAGCCGCGGCCTTCCATCCAGTTATAGATCCACGGGTGTCGCCACGGGCTCCAGTTCTGGTAGTGCATCGAGAGGATGCTTAGCGCCAGCGCCACCAGGGCGACTCCTCGACCGACCCGGCTTGGCGCCAGTCGATCCAGTACTGGCAGCAGCCCCAGCAACCATAGCGGCGTCAGCCACATCAGCCAGCGTGGGCCGTTACTCCAGCCTCCGTAGTTGTCGCTCTTCCAAATGTAGAACGCAATCACCACCAGCGAGAGAAGCAGCGTGAAGAAACAGAGCAGCGGCAGCCCCGAAGTGGGTGCCACCGACGATGCTGGGTCCGGCAGGTCGTTCTTGCGACTCAACCCTATCATCATACCCACCAGGGCCAGCACCATCACCGGCATGAGCGAGAACCAGCCATGATGGCCCACAAGCAGGTGGAAGGCATACACCGACTTTGGCTCGCCGTTGCGCCCCACGAAGTCGATACCGCGCTTGATGGTGCCCGGGGCGACGCGCCAGTGGCTACCCTCGTACTCGTACCAGGGAGTGCCGAACTCGGCGTACGCGGGGCGCAGCTGTCCCAGCTCGACGTAATTCAGCGCGAACAGTGCCACCAGGGGAAGCAGGGCGGTCGGAAGATAGAGCCCCAGGGTGCGCCCCGGAGCCACCACGAGCAGATACACCCCGATGCCAACCGCCAGCGCCAGTGCGGGCATTTCATTGGTCGTCGCGAAACCTGCCGACAGCCCGGCGACCAGGTACCACAGTCCGGATCCTCCCTCACGGATGCGCACCACGGCATACACCGCCAGCGCCACGCAGGTGGTGGCGATGGTGTGGTTGTTAAAGGTGATCAGAAACGGCGTGAAGAGCGTGGCGAACCCCGCGGCTGCGACCACGTAGTACCGCGACCAATCGGTTCGCCCGAAGCGCTCGGCCAGGCGCGCCAGCAGCGCCAGGTAGAGCAGCAGCCCCAGGACGTTTGTCGTGAGCAGGATCACGGGAATGACCAGGAAGCGATCCTCGACGATGGACCAGCCGAACAGCTTGCGAAGCAGCCAGTATTCGCCCGCCACCAGGGTGGACAGCAGCGGCGGCTTCGTCGAGTAATACTGCAGCTCGCTCGGATGCAGCACCTTATCGACGCTTTGCCAGCCCTCC
The DNA here is from genome assembly GCA_046350255.1 of Gemmataceae bacterium. Lineage (GTDB taxonomy): Bacteria > Planctomycetota > Planctomycetia > Gemmatales > Gemmataceae > CALDUY01. Next base: position 93,182 of record JAXMAV010000017.1, on the reverse strand, counting down.
TCGAAGATGATGCCGCTGTCGGCGGTGATGCGCGCCTGGTAACCGGCCTGGGCCAGCGCGGCGAACGCCACCGGCGAGTTAGCAGCAAGCAGGGCCGGGGCGCTGGACAGCACCACGATTGGATCGCGCCGGCCTATGACGAAAGTGCCTTGCTCGGCCAGCGAGCGCACCAGCGCCCAGCGCGAACGATCATTGGAGCCAAACGTCGGCCAGGGATCGGGTCGCTTCGCCGGCCAGGCCGGCCGGGGCCGCGCATCGCCGTCGCCGCGGTGGACACCTGGTTCGTGCAGCCGTTCGAGCGCGGCCAGCCGACCCAGGGTCACCCCCACGGCCAGGGTGATCAGCAGACCGTAGACCAGCTGCCGGGATTGGGGCGTCGATTCATGAGGCTGCATCATGGTGAGTGGCTGGATGGGATGGCAGGGGTGTTACGCCATCCGTGGCGCCAGCGCGAGTGCAGGGCGGAGTCTGCTCGACGATGCTGTAGCTATCCTCGTCGCGGCCCTGGTAGGCGGTGATCAGCTCGGCCAGAAAGCCGATCGACATCACCTGGGCACCCAGAAGCAGGGCCGCCAGCGAGTAATGTAGCAGCGGGCGGTTGTGCAGCGGCTCGAACCACTCTGGCAGGAACAAGCGCAGCACCCAGGTCAGGGCCAGGTAGGCCATGCCGACCATGCCGCCCAGGAAGCTGATCAGCCCAAAGGTGCCCAGCATGTGCTGGGGCCGCTGGCCGAACCCGGTCAGGAACTTCACGGTGAGCAGGTCGAGGAATCCCTTCACGAACCGCCGCACGCCATACTTGGAATGGCCGAAGCGCCGAGGCCGGTGGTTGATCTCGATCTCGCCGACCTTGAAGCCGCGCGCTGCCGCCAGGACGGGGATGAACCGGTGCAGCTCACCATACAGCCGCACCTCGCGAAACACTTCGGCCCGGTAGCACTTCATGCCGCAGTTGTGATCGTGCAGGTGGACGCCGGTCAACCAGCCGACCATGCGGTTAAAGATGCGACTGGGCAGCACCTTGTGCCAGGGATCGTGGCGGACGCGTTTCCAGCCGGACACCACGTCGAGCGGTTTGCCGTCCGGCCCCCCCTGGGCCAGCGCAGTCAGGAATCGGGGAATCTCCGAAGGATCATCCTGCAAATCGGCGTCGAGGGTCATGATTATCGACCCGCGTGCCGCGAAGAACCCGGCGGAAAGGGCTGCTGCCTTGCCGAAGTTACGCCGGAAACGCAGCCCGCGCACCGAATCGTAGCGTCGGGCCAGGTCGCTGATCACGTCCCAGGAACCGTCGGCCGATCCGTCGTCGATGAAGACCACTTCAACGTCGAGATTGTTCTGGCGCGTGACCGACATGATCTCGGCGTGCAACGGGAGCAGACTATCTCTCTCGTTGAAGACTGGAATGACGACCGAGATCACGGCTTGCCCCTTATCCAGTACAGTAGGAAGGCGAGAAGCACCTCGGCCAGCGTCCAGGCCAGGCGAAGCAGCAGGACCACCAGCACCACCTTGCCCCGGGCCAGCTCCGGGCTCAGCGCCTGGGCGGCCGCCACCGAGGGCGTGAGTAACCAGGTCAGAAACAGCTCGCGCACGCCCAGTCCGCCCGGAGCCACCAGCACCAGAAACCCAGCGACGTAGCTGATCGCCAGGCTGGCCGCCAGGTCCGCCAGTGTCGGAAGCGTCCACGGCAGACTGGCCTGTTGCACGGACGACAGCGCAAAGGCCAGCGACAGCCCCATCAGACTCCAGCCTACGCAGCCCAGCCCCAGCCCCATGACCAGGTGCCCGGCGCGGATTTGCGGCAGATCGCTCCCCGGCGTCCGGAACGGCAGCGACAACCCGGACGAGAGCCGGTTGAACAGAGCCGGCCACAAAGGCCAGCCACACGCCGTCACCAGCACCACGGCAATCACCAGAAGGGCTGCCCGGGAGAGCCCCTGCTCGGGAGGCTGCAGGTACACCAGTGCCTGCCAGGCTTCGTTCCAGGGTTCCGCGTTTCCTCCCGCCGAGTCGCAGAGTACCTGGACCAGGAAGACCACGGCTGCCAGCAGGGCACCCGCGGTCATGGTGGTCAGCACCTCGTAGAAGGCGGTCATTCCCGCCACACCCGGCGACACGCCGGCTTGCCGCGCCATGGCCCCGCGCAGGACCAGGGCGATGGCCTTGCCCGGCAGGTACTTCCCCAGCTGACCCAGGTAGTAGGCCCGCGCCAGGTTCCAGGGCTCGGGCGGTGGACCCACCCGCGCGAGTAGCCAGCCCCAGTACAGGCACGCCATCCCCAGGCCTCCGAGATACAGTATCCCCGCGGCCACCAGCCACCCGGGAGACATTGCCTCGCGATACAGTTCTGGCTGCGCCAGATCAAGGGCGAAGCGACGCCCCACCAGAAGTACGATGGCGGCCCCAACCACCATCTTCAGCCAGATCCACCAGCTCTTCCGTTGCGCAGTCATGCGGCTTATCGTAGCATCGGGCCGCCCCTCTGTCCGTTGGCTCCTCCTCGCCCCCGCCGCGGGCTGGCCCAGCGCTCCAGTTCCTCCAACCGCTACAGACCTTCCCTCGTGCCTCTGCTGCCCACTCCGTGCAGATGGCTTCTACCTTGCATCCATCCTCGTCTACAGGTATCAAAAAAAGTGATGGTTCTCATGGGCAAGTTGGATCGGTGGGCTCTTTGCCTGGTGTGCGGGCAAACTCCAACGAGGCCACCTCTCGGTGGACCGGATCAGGCCAGGTTCGTGACCACCCTACGACGGTGGCGACCTCGTGAGAAGCCCTGGCGATCCCTCTCCTCGGGTGTCCAACCGCTCCATGAATCGCCTGGCCGGGCACGATGCTGCGGTCCTTTCTGGATTTTGTTCACGGAAGGCCCCCGTCTCCCCATGTCTTCTCTCAGAGGACCTGGGTGAAGTTGCCCCACCTCGCGAGGCGATCTGCAATGGATCAGGCCCCCGGTTCAACCTCCTTCACCCTGGCAGTCCTTCCGCCGGCCGGCACCTTCGACCTGCCCTTGTTGATTGCGGCCGGCCAATCCGGTGCGCTACCCCTGCTGGACGTCTCCACTCCGGATCAGGTAACCGAACTGCCCGCCCGCCTGGCTGCCGCCCGCACTGCTTCCCTGCCGCGCCTGGGACTTCGCATCGACTCCCTGGTCCTCGCACGCGCCCTGCCTCTGCTGGCCGATCAACGCTTCGACCTGATCCTGCTGGCAGGCGCCATGACCGACCACCTCGCCAGCGCCCTTGCATCACTGCGGCCGCACGCGCATCGTCTCTTCCGCGAGGTGATCAGCCAAACTGAAGCCGATGCCGCCCAAGCCGCCGGCGTGGATGGCCTGGTGGCGCACGGCAACGAGGCCGGTGGACGGGTGGGAACCGAAACCACATTCGTCCTGCTGCAGCGCCTCGCCTCGCGCTTCGACCTGCCCATCTGGGTGCATGGCGGCATCTCCCCGGCCACGCTGGCCGCCTGCCTCGTTGGTGGTGCCTCCGGCGCTCTCCTCGATACACAGCTGGCCCTTGCCGACGAGGTCAACCTCAGCGAGGCCCAGCGCTCCTTGCTCCTGGCCATGGATGGGACCGAAACCATCTGCCCCGGAGAATCGCTGGGCCAGGGATATCGCGTCCATCGCATGCGCGCGATGCCGGCCATCCGCGAGTTACTGGATCTCGAATCGCTCCAGGGCGATGGCGCCGCCTTCGCCGCCCGCCTGCAAACCCTCCTGCTCGAACCCAACGGCGATCAGCTCTGGCCCATCGGTCAGGACGGCGCGCTTGCCGCGCGCCTGGCCAGCAAGCATCGCACGGTGGCGGCTCTGCTCCGCGCCTATCGCCAGGCAGTGAACGACGCGCTCCGCCTCAGCTCGCAGCATCCCCCCCTGGTCGAGAACAACCCCCTCGCTCGCGCCTGCGGTATCCGCTACCCCATCTTCCAGGGTCCGATGACGCGGGTCAGTGACGTGGCCCCGTTTGCCCGGGCCGTGGCGGAGGGCGGCGCGCTACCCTTCCTGGCCCTGGCTTTGCTGCGCGAGCCCGACGCGAAGAAGTTGCTCGAAGAAACCGCCGCCCAGCTGCAAGGCCGACCCTGGGGTGTCGGCCTGCTTGCCTTTATCCCCCAGGAACTTCGCCTCGAACAGACCCGCGCCGTCCTCGCCGTGAAGCCGCGCTTCGCCATCCTCGCGGGTGGCCGGCCGGACCAGGCCCGCGAACTCGACGCCGCCGGCATCACCACCTTCCTGCACACCCCCTCGCCGCGCCTGCTGGAGATGTTCCTGCGCGAAGGCGCTCGACGCTTCGTTTTCGAGGGCCGCGAGTGTGGCGGGCATGTCGGACCGCTCTCCAGCTTTCTGCTCTGGGACAGTGTCCTCGAGGTGCTGCTGCGCTTTCGCCAGGAAAGCAAGGATCCCATCGAGATGCTGTTCGCCGGTGGCATCCACGACGCCCGATCCGCGGCCATGGTGGGCGCCCTGGTCGCTCCCGCCGTCGCTGCCGACATCCGCGTGGGCGTGCTCATGGGCACCGCTTACGTCTTCACTCACGAGGCCGTCTCCAGCGGCGCCATCGTGCCCACCTTTCAGGAGTATGCCCTCGGCTGCGACGACACCATCCTTCTCGACTCGCAGGGCGGCCACGCCATCCGTTGCGTGCCCACCGACTACGCCGAGGAGTTCAACGCCCTGAAGCGCTCTCTGCTGGCCGCCGGCCACTCCCCCCAGGAGACACGCGAGAAGCTCGAAGAGGTCAACATCGGCCGGCTCCGCATCGCCTCCAAGGGGATCAAGCGCACCGTGCCTCTGACCGCGGGGCCCCCGGAGCAGCGCGGGCGAGATTCCCACCTGGTCACTGTCTCCATCGACGAGCAGCGCCGCGAGGGCATGTACATGCTCGGCTCGGTCGGCGCACTGCGCGATCGCTTGCTCTCCATTGCCGAGCTACACGAGGAGGTCTGCGCCGGCTCGGCCGACCGGCTTCGAACCCTGGCACCGCAGCCGCAACGCCTGCTCTCCGAAGAACCCATCGCCATCATCGGCATCGCCTGCATCTTCCCCGACTCGCGCGATCTCGACCAGTACTGGCACAACATCCTGCGTCTGCACGACGCCATCCGCGAGGTGCCCGCCGAGCGCTGGAAGACCGATCATTTCTACAGCTCCGACCCCATGATGCACGACCGCGTCATCTCGAAATGGGGTGGCTTCTTCGAGCCCGTGCCGTTCGATCCCATTCGTTACGGCATCCCACCTGCGTCGATTCCCTCGATCGAACCGATGCAGCTGCTGGTGCTTGACGTCGCCCAGAAATCGCTCGAACACGCTGGCTACGCCCAGCGTCCCTTCGCACGGGATCGTACCGCGGTCATCATCGGCGCGGGTGGCGGCGCCTGCGACCTGGGGCTGCAGTATCAGACCCGGGCCATGGTCGAACATTACCTCACCCGCGCCCCCGGCCTCGACCCCGCGGTCCGCGAGCAGACTCTCAAAAACCTCAAGGCCGGGCTGCCCGTCCTCACCGAGGATAGCTTCGCCGGCACCCTGTGCAACGTCGCCGCCGGCCGCGTTGCCAACCGCTTCAATCTGACCGGCCCGAACTTTGCCGTCGATGCTGCCTGCGCCTCGTCGCTGGCCGCGCTCGACATGAGCGTGATGGAGCTGCGCCAGCGCACCAGCGACGTGGTTTTCCTGGGCGGCGGCGATGCCCAGATGAACATCTCCAGTTACCTCATGTTCTCCAAGACGCACGCGCTCTCGCCCCGGGGACGCTGCCGACCGTTCGATGCCGGCGCCGATGGCATCGCCATCAGCGAGGGGTTGGCCAGCCTTATTCTCAAACGCCTCGACGAGGCGGTGCGCGACGGTGACCGCATCTACGCCATCATTCGCAGCGTGGGAAGCTCCAGCGATGGCCGCGACAAGAGCATGACCGCGCCGTCGCTCCACGGGCAGATTCGCACCCTCCGCCGGGCGTATACATCGAGTGATCTTTCCCCCGCGACCGTCGGCCTCGTCGAGGCGCACGGCACGGGAACGGTGGTGGGCGACCGCACGGAGCTGCAGGCGCTCCGCGAGGTCTACGAAGCCGCCGGGGCACGACCGCAATCCTGCGCTCTGGGATCGGTCAAGTCGCAGATTGGCCATACCAAGAATGGCGCGGGTTTGGCTGGCGTCATCAAGGCGACGCTCGCCCTGCATCATCGCACGCTGCCGCCCACCCTCTACGAGGAACCCAGCCCCGTCCTCGGCGACCGCTCGGCTCCCTTCTACCTGAGCAACCGTCCGCGTCCCTGGTTCCAGGCGGCCTCCACGCCCCGCCGCGCCGCGGTCAGCGCCTTCGGATTCGGAGGCACCAACTTCCATGTCGTGCTCGAGGAGTACGCCGCCCACACCACCGCGCTGAGCGACCGCTCCTGCGAGCTGTTCCTCTTCCGCGCTGCCAACCGTGCCGACCTGCTCACCCGGGTTCAGATGGTGGAGAAACTGCTGGCCGCCACACCGCGAGGCCGGGCCATCGACGTCGCCGCGCTGCTGGCGCGCGAGGCCAGCCGGACGCGGGGCGATTGTCGCCTGGCCATCGTCGCGGGCGACCTGCAGGATCTCCGGGCCCGCCTCCACGCCACCGCCCAGACTCTGCAGAAGGACGGCAAGGTCGGCGTCGTCGGCCCGGTCAGCTTCGCCGAGGGCGAGTCTACCCAACCGCGCGGCAAGCTAGCCATGCTTTTCCCCGGGCAGGGGTCGCAGTATCTCCACATGCTCGAGGAACTGGCCCTCTACTTCCCCGTTGTCCGCGAGACGTTCGAGGAGGCCGACCGGGTGCTGGCCTCGGTCCTTCCCACGCCGCTATCGCAGGTGGTCTTCCCACCCCCGGCCTACTCGCCCCAGGAAGAAGCGGAGCAACGCCGCGCACTCGACCAGACGTGGTACGCTCAGCCTGCCCTGGGCGCAGCCGACTTCGCGATGTTCCGCCTGCTGCAGACGTTGGGGCTCGAACCCGATCACGTCGCGGGCCACAGTTACGGGGAATATGTCGCCCTCTGCGCTGCCGGTTCGCTCTCCTTTGCCGATCTGGTGCGTCTCTCCGAACGGCGCGGCCGGATCGTTCAGGCCACCCAGGGCCGCGAGGCGGTCTGCATGCTGGCCGTGCAGAGTTCGCTGGAGAAGCTGGCCCCGGTGCTCGACCACGTGAAGGGCATCGGCATCGCCGCCTACAACGCTCCCGAGCAAACAGTCCTGGGTGGCGCCAGCGAGGCCATCGACGCCCTGGTGCCGCTACTTGAGAAGGCCCGGCTGAGCCACCAGCGCCTGGCGGTGACCGCTGGCTTCCACATCCCCGAGGCACGGCCCGCGGCCCGGCAGTTCGCCGAGGTGCTGACCGACATCCCGCTCGTGGCTCCGCGCGGTCGGGTCTGGTCCAACCGCACGGCGGCGGTCTATCCCACCGATGTTCAGGCGATGCGCCAGCTGCTCGAGGAACACCTGACCGAGCCGGTCCGCTTCCGCTCCCAGGTCGATGCCATGTTCGAGGACGGCTGCCGAACCTTCCTCGAGGTTGGCCCCTCGCAGGTGCTGGCGGGCCTGGTGCGCCTGACCCTGGGCGACCAGGACGGCGTACAGATTCATTCGACCAATCGGCGCGGAACCACCGGTGCCCTGGCCAGCTTCCTCGAAACCGCTGGCCGGCTCTGGGTCCATGGCCGTCTCCCTCGTCCCGACCGTCTTTTTGCCGGCTGTGATCTACGTCCATTGGAGATGTCCGATCTCGGCAAGGGTGAACCCAAACTCCCCGCCACCACCTGGATGCTCGATGGTGGCAACGCCCGGCCGCTGCGCCAGACCGCTCCGGCCCCCCAGGCGGCCACCAATGGCACGGCGGCGACCCAGCCTGCGGCTCGACCCGCCGTGGCCACACCGTCTCGACCTGTATCCCGGAACCATCAGGAACCCGCGCCTGTGGCCAGTCAACCTGCCCCCGCTGTCACCCCGGTGACACCAGCCCCCACCTCCGTGGTCCCTGCGGTACCCACGGTATCTCCGCCGGCACCTGTGACATCCATCGCCGGCGCGGAGGTGCTGCAGGCCTTCCAGGCCTCAATGCGGCAGTTCCTCGACTACCAGGCCCGCGCCCAGGAGCAGCGGCAGGCGCTGATGCAGCAATTCCTCCAGACGCAGACCACCATTGTCCAGGCTTTCCTCGGCGGCACTGGTCAGCCCCTGGCGCTGCCCGCGCTGCCGCCGATGGCTGCGACCCCCGCGCCCGTCGCAGCGCCGAATATTACCGCTCAGCCTGTCGCCCCTCTGTCACCCGCCCCCGTCGAGCCGGCTCCCGTGGAGCCCGAGCCCACCGCCGCGGGAGCCGTGGCGAACGAACTGCTGGCACTACCCGCCAGCGAGCGCGGCCCGCGCTTGCAGTCGCTGCTTCTGGAGCTGGTCAGCGACCGCACCGGCTATCCCCCGGAGATGCTGGAACTCGACCACAACATGGAGGCCGATCTCGGTATCGACTCTATCAAGCGCACCGAGATCTTCGGCGGGCTGCGCGATCGCCTCGGCTTCCAGGGTGAGGCCTACGAGAAGGAAGAATACTACATCAAGCTCGGCAAGATGCGCACGCTCCGCGAGGTGCTCGACTGGCTCAACGAGGAGACCGCCGCCCCTGCCGGGGGAGCCGCCGCCGTCGAATCCCCGGTTGAAGAGCTGACCCCAGCTGCCTCTCCTGCCGCCGCGCCTCGCGCTTATGCCGCCGCCACGCGCGTCACGCTCGAGGTGGCCCCCGCGCCATTACTCGATGGCCAGCGCCGACCCCCGCGCGAGAAGGAAGTCTTGCTGGTCACCGATGGCCCCACCGGCCGCGCCCGACGCCTCTTCGCCCTGCTGCGCGGACTCGATTACGATCTCGCCTTCGTACGCCACGGGAGCGAGTCGCGCCTGCTCAGCGCCGGTCAGTACGAGGTCAACCTGCTCTCCGCCGACGGCGTGCAACAGCTGCGCACCTGGGTCGAACAGCACCACGGGACGGTGACAGGCCTGTGCCACCTTCTCCCGCTCGACCCCGATGCGGAGGCGGATCCATCCAGCTGCCTGGAGCTGCGCAGCCTGTTCCATCTCACTACCGGGTTCGGGCTCGATCTGCTCCGCGGCAAGGGCAGCGTGCTGGCTGTGACGGGTATGGGCGGGGCGTTCGGCCTGACCGAAAACAGCCGTCCCTTCCGCCCCGGCGAGGCGGCCCTGCCGGGCTTCGTCAAGTCGATGGCGCGCGAGTGGCAGGACGTGCATGTCAAGATGATCGACGTCGATCCAGAGGTCGATGATCCCCAGCTGATGGGCCTGCTCGTCGCTGAGTTCCAGACGGCCGATCGCAAGGTGGAAGTGGGCTACGGCCCCGGCGGGCGGACTGTCATCCAGCCGCGCGTCCAGCCGGTGCAGAAATCGCCGGAACCGATGATTGAACTGGATCGCGACTCGATCGTGCTGATGCTGGGCGGCGCACGCGGCATCACGGCTGCCATCGCCCAGGCCATTGCCCGCAAGTATCAGCCGCACCTCGTCCTGGTCGGACGCTCGCCGCTCCCCGAGCCCGAGTCAGCGGAAACGCATGGAGTCACCGCCCCGGCAGAGCTGAAGCGCGCCCTGGCCGAGCGCCGCCGCCGTCGTGGTGAGATGGTCACCCCCGTGGCCATCGAAACCGAGTTCCGCGCCATCGTTGCGGGCCGCGAACTCGCCACCAACCTCGAAGCCCTGCGTGCCACCGGGGCCTCGTTCAGTTACCACGCCATGGACGTCCGCGACGACGCAGCCCTGACAACCCTCATCCGCTCGTTGTACGAGAAGCATGGCCGCATCGATGGCGTGGTTCACGCGGCCGGCCTCATCGGCGACACCCTCCTGGTCGGCAAATCAGCCGAAGGGTTCGAGCGCGTCTTCGACACCAAGGCGCGGCCGGCTCTCACCCTGCTGCGCGAGCTGCACCCCGAGTCGCTCCGCTTCCTGGCCTTCTTCTCCTCGGTGTCGGCACGGCACGGAAACATCGGCCAGACCGACTACGCCGCCGCCAACGAACTGCTCAATAAACTGGCCGATCGGCTCGACCGCGAGTGGGTGGGGCGAGTGGTCAGCATCGGCTGGGGCCCGTGGGATGAGGTGGGGATGGCGCGCCCGGACCGGATGAGTGCCGACTACCTGGCCTCGATCGGGTTCGCGCACATGCCCGTGGCCGAGGGCTGCGAGATGTTCCTGAACGAGATCGCCTTCGGCCACAAGGGCGATTCCGAGGTGTTGATTTTCGCTCCGGAGGGGAAGGGCCCCAGCGAAAACTCCACCGCCGAGGCGCAGTTCTACCTGCGTGGCGGCAAGCGTTGATGGCTCCCGAACCGGCTTTTCAGGCGAGACCCCATGTCAGCCTCGTGCGAACCCATCGCCATCGTCGGGATGCAGTGCTTGTACCCGGGGGCAGGAAACCTCGAAAGTTACTGGCGCAACATCGCCCTGGGCGTCGATGCCATCCGCGAGGTGCCACCCTCGCGCTGGAACCCCTCGGACTATGACCTGATTCATAGCCGTCACGGTGGCTTCCTCGATGGGCTCACTGCCTTCGATCCCCTCGACTACGGGATCATGCCCGCGTCAGTGCAGAACGGCGACCCCGAGCAGTTTCTCGTCTACGGCGTCATTCACGGCGCCCTGCGCGACATGCTAACCGGCCGACAGTTTCGCGCCACCGGCATCTCCTCGCCAGGCACCGCGGCGGTCGATCCTCTCACGCCGCGCACCGAGGTGGTCATTGGGCGAGGCGGGTATAACGGCAACACCATCGAGATGGCCTATCTCCGCATGGAGTTCGTGGCCCAGGTGGGTGAGCTACTCGGTCAGTTGATCCCCGGCGTTTCGCGCGAGAAGCTCAACGAGATCCGCAACCTGCTGGCGACGGCATTTCCCCATCGCGGCAACACTGAGATGCTCGCCTCGTCCATCCCCAACCTGACCTCTGGTCGGGTCGCTAACCGGCTCGATTTTCAGGGAGGCAACTACACCGTCGATGCCGCCTGTGCCTCCGGCCTGATCGCCACCGACCTCGTTATCCGGGCCCTGCGCGAACGGCGCGCCGACCTGGGGGTAGCTGCCGCCGTCCACCTCGTGCAGAAGCCCTACTTCTGGTTTGCCTTCGAACTATTGCAGGCGCTGTCGCCCTCGGGCAAGTGCAAGCCGTTCTCCAACGCTCCCGATGGACTGGTCATTGGTGAAGGCATCGGTGCCGTCATCCTGAAACGGCTCGACGACGCCCAGCGCGATGGCGACCGCATCTATGCCGTCCTTCGCGCCGTGGGCACCGCCAGTGACGGCAAGGCCATGGGCATTCTCACCCCCCGGCAGGAAGGTCAGGTACTGGCCACGCGCCGCGCCTACGAGGAATCCGGAGTAAACCCCTCTTCCATTTCGCTCATCGAGGGGCACGGCACCGCCATGCCTGTGGGCGATGCCACCGAGATCGCCACCCTGCTCGAGGTGTTTGGCCCTGACACCTATCCCAGCGTCGCTCTGGGCTCCGTCAAATCCATGCTGGGGCATCTGATGCCCGCCGCCGGCATGGCTGGCCTGATCAAGACTGCCCTGGCAGTGTATCACCGCGCCATACCCCCCACCCTCAACGTCGAGGCCCAGGCGCAGGCACTCCAGGGCAGCCGCTTCTATGTCAACACTCGCCTGCGGCCGTGGATTGCTCCACACGACCAGCCGCGACGAGCGGGTGTGAACGCCTTCGGCTTTGGCGGCATCAACACGCACGCCATCCTCGAAGATCTTCCGGGCGATGAACCACGCGAGAACCTCCTGCCTCGCTCCTGCGAGCTGTTCGTCCTGGCAGCGCCATCGCGCGCGGCTCTGGTCGATCAGCTGAACCGCTGGCTCGACTCACTCGGGCATCTGACGACTTCGTCGCTCCGCGATATCTGTTTCACCGCCGCCGATGCGCTCGACCCAGCCGGCTCTGTGCGCCTCTCGGTGGTGGCCGACTCCCTGGCGACATTGCTAAAACGGCTGACCACCGCGCGCGACCGCCTCAGCACGCAACACGAACCTTCCTGGAACGACGACACTGGCCTGGCCTTTGCCGAGGCTCCTTACCCAGGCAAGCTCGCGTTCCTCTTCCCGGGCCTGGCCTTCCCCGGGCTGGCCGCGGGTTACACCGAGCGCCTGGGGCAGCTGGCGTTGCACTTCCCCGAGGTGCGCTGGTTCATCGATTTTGCCGAGGGCCTGTCGCGCTCGGTCGATCCCACCGTTCCCTATCCGCTAAGCCATCAGTTCTACCCCCCGCCGTTAAGCGATGCCCAGACACTCGCCCGGCTCGAGCGCGAGCTGATCTGGTCGAAGCGCACCCCCCTGGGGCAGATGAACGCCGGCATGGCCACCTGGAACCTGCTGCGCGCCTTGCAGGTGGAGCCGGCCGCTCTGGCGGGCTTTTCCATGGGTGAGTGGGCCGCCCTGGCCGCTTCGGGTGTGCTGAGCCAGCAGGACCTGCGCGACATGCTCTCCATCTGGCAGTCGCTGGGCGATGTGCCCGAGCAACTCACGGGGCTGTGGGGCATGGTGGGCACCACGGCGGAGCGAGTCGAGGCTGTGCTGCAACGGGTGCCGGGCACCGCCGCCATCATCATGGATCCCTCGCCGACGCAGACCTTCTTCGCAGGCGAGGCCGGGACGGTGCGAGCTGCCCTCGAGCAACTGCGCAGCGAGGGCGTCTTCGTCCAGGAGATCCCATTCCCCGCCATTCACACGCCGCTGGCGGCCAGCATCGTCGAGGGGCTTCGCGCCGTGAAGGGGGCCATGCCAGCCAACCCGCCGCGCTGCCGGGTCTACTGCGGGATGAACGGTAAACCGTACCCCGACGATCCGGACGTGATCCGCGACTGGATCATCGACAGCTTCAAGGAGCCCCTCCGCGGCAAGGAAACCATCCGGAACATGTACCACCAGGATGGCATCCGCATCTTCGTCGAGCTAGGCATCGGCGGGCGTTCGCCGCAGAGCCTCAACACCATTCTCGCCGGCGCGCCCCACGTCGCCCTGGCCGTCGATTGGCGCGGCGCGGGCGGGCTCGAACAGTTCCACCACCTGCTGGGTCGCCTCTTCGTCCTGGGCGTGCCGTTCGACCTCGGCTATCTCTACCGCAACCGTCCCTGTCGTCGAGTCGATCGAACCGGCACGCCCGCACCGGTATCGCGCACACGTCTGGAACTCGACCTGGGCCATCCCCGAGCGCGAGTGCCCGAGGAATCGCTGGCCCGCCTGCGCGCCATGCTGCAGCCCGCCACGCCGCTGAGCCCGGCCGCTGCCTCGCCCGCTCCCGTGCCCGCTCCCGTTGCCGTGCGCCCGCCCACCGGCCCACTGGGTGAGGTGATGGCCACCATGCAGCAGTTCCTCCACGTGCAGCAGCAACTCGAAACCTCCGAATCTCAGATGCTCGCTGCCTTTCTGAACGCCCAGCAAACTGCCATGGCCGCCCTCTTCGCTGGCGGCCCGTCCCTGCCCACCGCGCCCCAGGCGAACGGCGCTGTGGCCCCGGCTGCGCCGCCTCTACCCGCCTGGCCGTTCACCGGGGAGGTGGTGCGCATGGTGCCAGGTAAGGAACTCGAAACGCGCCTGGTCCTGGATGTCGGGCAGCATTTCTTCCTGGGCGACCACTCCTTCATCAAGGTCCCCGAGGAGATCAAACCGTGCGAGGAGCGCCTGCCGACGCTGCCGATGACATTTGGGATGGAGATTATCTGCGAGATAGCCGCGCAGCTCGTGCCCGAGCTACAGGTTGTGAGCTGCCACGACGTCGAGGCCAGCCGCTGGATCGCGCTGATCAGCCAGCGGACGCTACCTTTGAACCTGCGCGCTCGCCGACTGAGCGAAACCGAGGTCGAGGTCGAGGTCCGTACGCCCGACTCGGATCGGCCTGTCCTCAAGGGGCGGGTCACGCTGGGCAGTGCGCTGCCGGCCGCCCCTGCGCCGCGTCTCGTCCAGGCGCCACAACCCTGCCCGCACCGCGCCGAGGAACTCTACACCGTCCCGTTCATGTTCCATGGACCGCGCTTCCACGTCGTGAGCAAGTTGCTGGGCCAGAGTGAGAGCACGCTCCTCGCCGAACTGACCCTGCGCGATCCCGCCGAGCTGGTGGCCGGCTCGTTGACCGCGCTACCCCTGTTTGACCCAGTCCTGGTCGATGGGGTAGGGCAGGTGGTCGGCTACAAGCTGCTCGTGGAAGACTGGGTTGTCTATCCCCTGCGGCTGGGCCGGCTGACCCGGTATGGCCCCACGCCGCCGCCCGGCTCGGTGGTGCGCCTCCATGCCACCTATCGGAAGCTCGATGGCCGTCGCGTCGAGATGGAAGCTGACGTGCTCGATCCGGCTGGGCGCGTCTGGCTTCGACTCAACGCCTGGCAGGTCTGGCGCATCCTCTGGCCGCGCGAACTCTCCGCTTTCAGTCGCCAACCGCGCACCCAGCGTGTCGGCGTGCCCTGGCCGACCCGCCACGCTGACGCCGACTGTTGCCGCATGGTGTCCCGCCTCTTCGGCGAGATCAGCCCGGAGTGGATCGCCCGCTACTGTCTGCCCGCCAGCGAGTGGGCCCTCTACAAGGCTGCACCGCGCTTCGACTGGCTGCTCGCCCGCATCGCCGTCAAGGATGCGGTACGCGACTTGTTCAAGCGTCATCGAGGCGAGGTGTTGCTGCACCTGGAAATTGAGATCCGCGAAGAGGCCGATGGACGGCTCGAGGTGGTTCACCCTCGCGAGGAAGGCCTGGCCATTGCCGTCGCCGGAGATGCCGAGGAGGCCATCGCACTGTGCGCCAGAGCTCGCGGTGTCGGCGTGGCCCTGGTGCGTGGCGCGGTGTCCGCCGCCAGTCGATCGCTCGCGGCGAAGCAGGCTCTCAGTCATGCCTTGCGGGCTCCAGCGACCGACCCCTGGGTGATTGGCTCGCCCAACGAGCAGGGCCTGGTCGAGATCGTGGCAGATGGCACGACCCACGTCGTGGAGACATCCAGCGACGGCGACTGCACCTTTGCGGTGGCTGTGGTACGCTAGGTTACCCGTGCGTGCCGTTGGTGCCCGCGACCACGGGCAGGCTGGTTTTCGAGGAGGGCGCCCCGCCTGTCTTGCGCTGCACCCATTCCTGAAATGCGTAGACGCGCTCCTCCCGCCGACCGATGACACCCGGCTGGACGCTGTGCTCCATCCCCAGCTGGGCATCGGGGAAGATGTGGGCGTCTTCCTCGAGGATTTTTTTTGCTCCGACTCGAGCGGCGATGGCGTTGAGCCGGGCAGAGATCCAGGCTAGTGGCGTGCGCCTCGGTCCGTAGGGGCCGAACACCCGAACCAGCGCCCGCGATCGGGTTGGCGAGGTCGGCACCACCACCTTTGCCAGGCTGAAGGTGTCCATCAGGATGAAGACCAGGTTCGGGTAGATGTGGTATTGCGTGTAGTGCCCCTTGAACGGAACCCCCACTGCCCGGGCGGTCCGGGCGGCGTTGGTCTTCACCCAGGGCAGTAGATCCTCGGTGTAGAAGCTCGTCCAGTGCTCGTGCATCTCGTGGACGATGTTTTCCTCGGGAGGATAGTAGCGGAACGTCTTCTCGTGCAGACATGGGATGTGGTACGACTCCAGAAGGTTCTCGATGGCCACCTTCCAGTTCGTGGGGTAATCGGTATCCCAGCTCCAGACCTGACGCCACGGCTCGGCGAACACCGTCTGAATCGGCTCGAATAGCTCACCCAGCTGCTCCTTCAGATCCGGCCCCTGGCTGGCGAGGGAAACGAAGACGAGGTCGCCACAGAGTTGCGTGCGAAACTTGAGGAGACGAGCGTTGTCGCGGTCGAAGGGACGGAAAGACTGGGCATCGGGGATCTTGCCGGTGCGACCATCGCACTGAAACTCCCAGCCGTGGTACTGGCAGCGGAAGGCGGGATCGTGGCCATGGGGTTTGCTGGTGAGCAGGCAATGGCGATGGGGGCAGACGTTGAGGTAGGCATGCACCTCCCCCTGCATCCGCCGCAGCAACAGCGGCTTGTCGAAGAGCGTCAGCGTGAGAAAGTCGCCATCCTTGCGGAAGTCGCGCAGCGTGGCCGCCAGGTGCCAGCTGTCGAGCAGGAAGCTATCGAGTTCACGACGATGCTGCTCGGGAGCATGGTAGGCCGTGGGCGGAAGGACGTGACGCAACTGGCTTTCGTGGACGAACATTCCGCGACACTCCCGGGCTGGGCGATGGCAACCTCTCGGCCACCTATTTTACCTCCCTTCGCGCAAGGCGCACAAGCGCAGGAGGTGATCCTGGAACGCCCAGACACGTTCTTCGCGCCTCCCAATCACACCTCGGGCGGGGCTCGCTTCCAGGCCGCGCTGCACGGCGGGGAAGATGGGCCCATCCTCCGCCAGGACCGCCCGGGCGATCTCCCGCGACGCCAGGGCGTTTCCCTGGGCGAATAACCAGGGAATGATGCCACGGCGCGGCCCAAACGGTGAGAACACCCACACCCAGGTCCGCGAGGTGGTGGGGGAGGTCGGCAGCACGATCTGGGCCATGCTGAACAGGTCGAGGCGGACGAAGGTCAGGTTGGGGAAGACGTGGTAATGGGTGTACATCCCCGTGAAGGGCTGCCCCAACCAGCGGGCCGTGCGTCGGATGGCGTTGCGCACCCAGCCATCCATCTCGCCGGTGCGATAACTCGTCCAACGCGCGTTGAGGTCGTGCGCGATGTTATCTTCCTGCGGATAGTTGCGAAATGTTTTGGGATGAAGACACGGAATGTGGTACGACTCGACGCCGTTCTCCAGGGGGATCTTCCAGTTCGCCTCGATCTCATTCTCCCACTGCCAGATCTGCCGCCATGGCGCAGAAAACACCTCCTCCACCACATCGTGCACCTCGCCCAACTGCTCCTTCAGATCCGGCCCCTGGCTGGCGAGGGAAACGAAGACGAGGTCGCCACAGAGTTGCGTGCGAAACTTGAGGAGACGAGCGTTGTCGCGGTCGAAGGGACGGAAAGACTGGGCATCGGGGATCTTGCCGGTGCGACCATCGCACTGAAACTCCCAGCCGTGGTACTGGCAGCGGAAGGCGGGATCGTGGCCATGGGGTTTGCTCGTGAGCAGGCAATGCCGGTGTGGGCAGACGTTGAGGTAGGCATGTACCTCCCCCTGGATCCGCCGCAGCAACAGCGGCCGCCCCAGCAAGGTGCGCGTGAGAAACGACCCATCGCGCGGTAGCTCGGCCAGCGAGGCGATGTAATGCCACGTCCCCTCGAGAAGGCGCAGTTCGGCGGCATGGATCTCGGGAGAGTAGTACCACTCCGGGGTCAGGACGTGCTGCAACCGTTCGGGATGCACGAACATGAATTGAGCCCGCCATCGAGGGAATCACGCTGGGTGCCTACGGTCATTCTATCATTCAAGATCGCGGAACGAGAGCCACGGCCCGGCACCAGCCCGCACTGGCTCCCTTGATCTTTACAGGCAGGCACGACACCAGAAACCCAGTTGGCCTGGGAAGCAGGTGGAGGTTGGCCAGCTTCTCGATCTGACAGTACTCGCGCGTGATCCCCGCAAAGTGGGCCGGCCAGATGGCTCGACCGTCTCCCGTGGCTCTGAATTCGGCCACCATGTTGCTAAAGGGCCGATCCAGGGTGTAGGCATCGATGCCAATGACCTTCACGCCCTGTTCCACCAACCAGAGTACCCCCTCGCGACCCAGGCCCGGCTGCGCAAAGTACTCCTGCGTCCCCTGGCGAAGATCGGCTCCGGTGTGCAGCAACACGATATCCAGGGGGCGCAGTGTGTGCCCGATGGCGCTCAGTTGGCTCTTGAGATCCGCAACGGTGATCTCCTCGCCACAGGGTTTGTCACGCACGTCGAGCACCACGCCAGGCGCCAGGCACCATTCCAGAGGGACCTCGTCGATCCGTCGGGCGGGCTTCCCCTCCGAGGTCCCCCCATAGTGATAGGGAGCATCGACATGCGTGCCGGTGTGGGTAATGGCCTGGATTTCCTCAATGGCCCACCCCTGGCCTCCCGACCACACCAGGTCTTCAGGTGTGACCCCGAAGAACTGGCGCATCTGGGCGAGACCTTCCCCGCCGTGGTCGATGTAACGCACACGAGCGGGGAGAGGCTCACTGGGCGAGTTATCCTCCAGGGGCACGCTCAGATCGATCAGCCGCACCCCAGTCAGGAAGTCCGTCAGGTTCAAAGCTCCCACCCCTTGCGATAGACCGGTCGAATCAGGTGGTCCACCTCTGAGGTGTTTGTCGCCTTCACGGCCCGGGCGTCCCATTCGATCTTCTTGCCGGCGTAGACCGCCAGGTTACCCAGGAGGATGGTTTCCGTCAGCGGGCCCGCATAGTCCGGGAAGTTGGAAACTGGGGTAGGCCCACCCTTGATTCCTTTCACCCACTCGGTGAAATGGCCCGGCGACGTGGTAATCTCGACCTTCGGTTCGCTGAGATCACCGATAAGGTGATGGCTGGTGCCGTTGTCCCCAGGCGAGTACAGCTTGCCCTTCTCGCCGATCACCAGCGAACCGGAGTTACGAATCTCCAGATCGGTTTTGCCGAACAGGTCGCGGTCTGGCTTCTTGCCGCCGTCGTACCACACCACCTTGACCGGGCCACGCTTCCCTCGCGCTGGGAAGGTGAAGGTGATGATCGACCATTTCGGCATCGAGTCGCGGTCGTGTCCCGCGGACGTGGCCTCGACCGCCGTCGGCTCGCGGAGATCCAGCGCCATGAACGGCATGTTCAGGGTGTGGCAGGCCATGTCGCCCAGGGGGCCCGACCCGAAATCCCACCAGCCGCGCCAGGCGAAGGGATGATAGCCTGGGCCAAACGGCCGCTCGGGCGATGGACCCAGCCACAGGTCCCATTGCAGCGAGGCGGGCACCGCCGCGGTAGCAGGTCGCTTGATACCCTGGGGCCAGACCGGACGATTGGTCCAGACGTGCACCTCGGTGACCTTGCCCAGTGTCCCGGCGCGAATGATGGCCGCTGCCTTCCGCAGCCCCGAGCTGGCCGTTCCCTGGTTGCCCATCTGGGTCACCACTTTGTTCTCGCGGGCCAGCTCGCCAAGGCGGCGTGCCTCCCAGATGGTGCGCGTCAGCGGCTTCTGGGTGAAGCAGTGCTTCCCCATGCGCAGGGCCAGCGCCGTGGCCGGCGCATGCGTGTGATCCGGCGTGCTGACGGTCACGGCGTCAATCGACTTCCCCAGCTTGTCGAACAGGCGGCGGAAATCGTGGAACTTCTGGGCCTTCCCGTACTTTTCCCCTGCCTTTTCGAGCCGTTGATCGTCCACGTCGCAGATGGCCACCACGTCGCCATGCTGGGCTGCATCCGCGGTGTCCCTTCCGCCCTTACCCCCGATGCCGATGCAGGCGAATCGGAGACGTTCCAGAGGGGAAGTGTCCTTGTCCCGGGCTGGCGTCTCACTCACAAAGTAACCGAGGCCAGCCGCCGCCGAGGCGGCCAGCACATCACGACGCGAGAGAGGATGAGTCATGGGGTGGTCTCCTGAGTGCAGGTCTGCGCCGAGTCTATCCGCCCAGAGCCCTCCTGGCAATGTGCCACCGGAGCCGTAATGCCGCTTTGGATGGCCCGGGTCAGCACCAGTCCTGTCGCGCCGTAGCCCAGTAACACACCGCCCTCGATGAGAAGCCAGGGCAACGGCATGCCAGCCAGGTGATCCACCAGGGGGAACAGCACTGCTCCCGCCACGGTTAGCCAGGAGATCAGCCGGATCACTGGGAGGTACCGACGAACATCCCTGGACATGAGCCACAGAAGGGGAGCCCAGGCCGCGTACATCATGGACAGTGTGCGCGTGAGATACTCGATGATCGGTCCGCGGGGCAGGGGGCCCAGGCCCATCACCTGGTGGACTGCATCCATCCAGGAGGACGGGAGCAGAGCCGCTGGCGCGGCCAGGGCCACGACTGTCGCCTCGAATCGCAGCAGCAGGCGCAAGGCTCGTTCGGCTCGCTGCATCCTGTTCGTTCCCTCCCGCTTGTAGGAAGCCCCTTTCGAGATGATATACTGAGCCCAGCCCGCTCCGCCTTCCGGGAGAATCATGGTGCGCCTGCTGCACATCGCGCTGGTTTGCTGGGGGATGACGGCCCTGGTGCTCGGCTGCTCGTCGAGGCCGGGGGCCGCCGTTTCCCCCGGCGCGGAATCGCTCGATGCCAGCGCAGTGTCCGAGCTACTGGGCCTGATGCGCGAGCGGCTCGATCTGATGCACGACGTGGCTCGCTGGAAGTGGAACGAACGCAACCCGATCGAGGACGAACCCCGCGAACAGGCGTTGCTTGCCGCGATGGAGCAACGCGGCGAAGAACTGGGGCTGGATGGCCAGCGCGTCCGCGTGTTCTTCCGGGACCAGATCGAGGCCGCCAAGGCCATTCAGCGACAGGATCATGCTCGCTGGCAAGCAGCCGGGCTGGGGCGATTCAACGAAACGCCAGACCTCGCGGAGTTACGCCGAAGGATCGATCATCTCAACGGCGCCCTGATCGTCTCCCTGGCTGAATTGCAGCCGTCGCTACAAGATCCCCGGCAGGCCAGCGCCATCGCCTCCTGCGCGGAGGAAACACTGAGCGATGTTGATTTTCCCGCGGATCTGCCCCGCCTGGCGACCAATTCCCTGATGACGCGCTGAGCGTCTCAGCCCATCATCTTCTGAAACTCGAGGAACAGGTAGCTGCTGTCGTGCGGCCCGGCCGACGCCTCGGGATGATACTGCACACTGAAGATGGGCTGGTGGCGATGTCGCATCCCCTCCAGGGTGCCGTCGTTGAGATTTAGATGGGTCGGTTCCAGCTCGGTGGGAAGATCCTCGATGCGCACTGCGAAACCGTGGTTCTGCGTGGTGATCTCGACGCGGTTGGTCAGCTGGTTGATGACCGGCTGGTTCGCGCCGCGATGGCCGAACTTCAGCTTGAACGTCTTCGCCCCCAGCGCCAGGCCGATCAACTGGTGTCCCAGACAGATGCCGAACATCGGCCGGTACCCCACCAGGTCGCGGATGGTGTTGTGCGCGTAGGTCAACGGCTCGGGGTCGCCTGGCCCGTTGGAAAGAAAGATGCCATCGGGATTGTGAGCCTTCACCTCGTCGGCGGTGGCGGTCCCCGGCAACACGGTGACGCGACAGCCGACCTGCACCAGACAGCGCAGGATATTGTGCTTCATGCCGAAATCGAGCGCGACCACGTGGTGGGCCGGCTGACACTCGGGCAGGTAGGTGACCAGGGGGTGATTGAACCCCTCGGTCCAGTGGAACGGCTCGGAGGGGACCACCTCCTTGACCAGATCGCGCCCAACGATGCGCGGACAGGTGCGGGCCTTGTGCACCAGCGAGACGTTATCGAGATCGATGGTGGACAGCACCGCCATCATGGCGCCGCGGACCCGCAGCCGTCGCACCAGCGCGCGAGTGTCGATCCCCTCAATGCCCGGGATGTTGTTCTCGGTCAGGTATGTTTCCAGCGAGGTCGTCGAGCGGAAGTTACTGGCGAGCCGGGCCCGTTCGCGAACGATGAACCCCTCGATCTGTGGGCGCAACGACTCGCGGTCCTCGGGGTTGATGCCGTAGTTTCCGATCAGGGGGTAGGTCATGCAGACGATCTGCCCCTTGTACGAGGGGTCGGTCAGCACTTCCTGATACCCGGTCATGCTGGTGTTGAAGACCGCCTCGCCGTACACCTCGGATCGTGCGCCGAACGCCTGGCCCGTGTAGACGGTGCCATCCTCCAGGGCGAGCTTCGCCAGCTGCGGACTCATTGCCTGCTTCCCCCTCTCGGTTCCATATACCCTGGCTTATGCTAGCAGGTCGACAGGGCCATCGGCTACCAGGCCCCCGGCGCTTCTTCGCGGTGGGGGTAGAAGTGGGAGAACGGCGATCTCAGAACTCGGCGTGTCCGGGAGTGCGCGGGAAGGGGATGACGTCGCGAATGTTACCCATGCCGGTGACGAACTGCACGGTGCGTTCGAGGCCGAGGCCGAAGCCCGCATGTGGCACGGTGCCGAATCGTCGCAGGTCGAGATACCACCAGTAACTTTCCGGGTCGAGGTGCTGGTCGCGCATGCGCTGTTCGAGCACGTCGAGCCGTTCCTCGCGCTGGCTGCCGCCGATGATCTCGCCGACTCGGGGCACCAGGACATCCATGGCCCGGACAGTCTTCTGGTCGTCGTTCAGGCGCATGTAGAACGCCTTGATCTCGCGCGGATAGTCGTAAAGGATCACCGGGCACTGGAAGTGCTTCTCAGTCAGGAAGCGCTCGTGCTCGGACTGCAGGTCCACACCCCAGGACACGGGGTACTCGAACGTCTGCCCAGACTTTTGCAGGATCTCGACGGCCTCGGTGTACGACAGCCGGCGGAACGCGGACTGGATGATTCCCTCGAGCGTGCTGATGGCCGTCGGCTCGATGCGATCCTTGAAGAACTGCATGTCCTCGCCACACTGCGCCAGCACGTCGCGGAAGATGCGCTTCAGGAACGCCTCGGCCAGGTCCATGTTGTCGTGGAGATCGAAGAAGGCCATCTCCGGCTCGATCATCCAGAACTCGGCCAGGTGGCGCGAGGTGTTGGAATTCTCGGCCCGGAAGGTCGGCCCGAAGGTGTACACCTTGCCCAGCGAGCAGGCGAAGACCTCGGCCTCCAGTTGACCGGAGACGGTAAGGTAGGTGGACTTCCCGAAGAAGTCCTGCGAGAAGTCGATCTCTCCCCGATCGTTCCGCGGTAGCTTCGTGTAATCTAGCGTGGAGACGCGGAACATCTGGCCCGCCCCCTCGCAGTCCGAGGCGGTGATGATCGGCGCCTGCACGTAGAGAAAGCCGTTCTCCTGGAAGAAATCGTGGATGGAGCGGCAAATCTGGTTGCGCACCCGCATCACCGCACCGAAGGTGTTACTGCGCGGTCGCAGATGAGCGATCTCGCGCAGAAATTCGAGCGTGTGCCCCTTCTTCTGCAGCGGATACTTGGTGGCATCAGCCGAGCCGTGCAGCACGACCTTGCTGGCCCGCACCTCGGTCGGTTGTCCCTTGGCTGGCGACGCCTGCACAGTGCCTTCCACTCGCAGGCTGGAACCCACCGTCAGGTGGAGAATCTCGCTCTGGTAGTTGGGGAGGGACGCCTCCGCCAGAACCTGCACGTTCCCCAGGCAGGAGCCGTCGTTCAGTTCGAGGAAGCTGAAGCCGCCCTTCGAGTCGCGCCGGGTGCGAATCCAACCTTGCAGGATCACTTCCTGGCCAATCGACTCGACCTTGCGGGCCTGGGCGACCGACATCTTCTCCATGATTGCGGCTCCGTACCCGGGGGATCCAGCCCTCCGGGGGGCAGCGCCCCCCACCGGCGGGTTCGTCGAGTTACGCCTTTTCTTTCTTCGGTTCGGTCCACCACGGGCTGATGCGGTGGATCTTCTTCAGCACCGTGTCGCGCTCCCGGCCATCCTTGGCAGCGGCCAGCCGCGCCTTCAGCTTCTTCAACTTCTTCTTGCGGTGGTACCGCGCATCCAGTTCCTTGCGACGTTCAACCATGTGCTATATCCCGAGGATCAGGTCGATTCGTGGAGTGGACCACCGGTCAGCGGCCCCTCTGGTAAGCAGTTATCGTACACGTCCTGCCAGTCCCGACAAGAGAGGCTACTGGACGAACTGAAACTCGCGCCGGTTCAGGAGCACCCAGAGCAGATCGTGGGCACCCTCGGCCAGTGTTGGGGTTCGTTGCAGCCACGCCAGGTCGCGCTCGCGTTCGGCCGGTCTTGGCAGCCGTGAAAGTGTGGTCAGGTATAGCTCGTCGAGTATCTCTCCGGGCGATTTCTTCGCCCGGATCAGGCCCGCGATCCGCCCGGTAGGAGCGGCGATCTTCCGTTCCAGGAAGTCGCTGTTCAGGAGATGCAGCGCCTGGGCGATGTTGGGTTGCATGGTGCGCTCGCACTCGCAGGTGATCTGCCGGGCCGGCCGACCGAAGATGTCGAGCAGGAACGACCGTACCCGGGTGTCGGGCAGCTGAATCGCCCGGGTGCCCAGTGGCAGCCCCTGGTACTTCTCCTGTGTGCCCGTGGCGAAGTCGAGTGCATCTGCCAACTGTTCGGCTGTCAGACGCTTCCGCGTGTACCGGGTGTAAAAGGTGTTGCTGGCGTCAGCGCGGTTCCCAGGCGTGGCACGCGAGGCCAGTTGATAGGCCCGGGACTGGAAGATGGTGCGGAGGAACGCCTTGAGATCGTAGCGCTGTTGCACCAGATGGTCGGCCAGGGCATCGAGCAACTCGGGGATGCTGGCCGGGTTCGTCTCGCGGAGATCGTCGATCGGTTCGACAAGGCCGCGACCCATGATGTAGGCCCAGAAGCGGTTGGCCATGTTCCGCGCGAAGAATGGGTTGTCCTTCGCCGTCAGCCATTCAGCCAGTTTACGACGCCGATCGGCCGGATCCTCGGTGACCTCGCCTCCCAGGGCCCGCGGCTTCACCACCCCGCCCTTGCGCGGATGGGACACCTCGCCCGTGGGCCGCAGAAACACCACAGTCTCTCGTCCGAACAGGCCGAACTCCTGGCTATTCTTCGTCCCCAGGCGCGAGAAAAACGCCGTCATCCCCCAGTAATCGTCCTGGCTCCATTTCTCGAACGGATGATGATGGCACCGAGCACACCCGATGCGCACGCCCAGGAACACCTGGGTGGCTGCTTCTGACCAGTCGGCCGGTGTGCGGGCGGTCAGATAGAAGTTGGCCGGCCCATCGATGAAGGTGCTTCCCTCGGCGGTGATGACCTCGTTCACCATCTGGTCCATCGGCTTGCTGTCGCGCAGTGAGGCACGCACCCAGTTGTGGAAGCTCCACATTCCCTTCTCCTGCAGCAGATCGCGATTGATCCGCAGCAGGTCGCCCCATTTGAGAGACCAGAAGTCCACGAACTCGGGACGGTCGAGGACGCGATCGATCGCCTTCGTCCGCCGATCCGGGCTGCGGTCGGCCAGGAAGGTGCGAATCTCCAGCGGCGTCGGCAACGTGCCAATGGCATCCAGATAGAGCCGGCGCAGAAACTCCTCATCCGAGCAGAGATCCGACGGCGCCAGCCCCAGGCCGCGCCACCGAGCTGCCAGTTTCTCGTCGATGAAATTGTTGGCGGGGAAGTTCTGTGTCGAAGGAGGACCATACGCCCTGGTGACCTGCACCACCCGGGCCTGACCCGCAAACCGCACCATGATGTGCGACTCGCCCACTCCCTTGGCCGTGATCAGCCCGTCTGGCGTGACGGCCGCGATCGAATCGTTCAGCGCGTCGAACTGTGCCAGCGAGGTGACATCCTCGACCAGGCCGTTGCTCCAGGTGGCTCGCACCAGAATTTGCTGCTGTTCGCCAGCCAGCATCCGCCGCGAAGCCGGCCAGACCTCGACGGCCTTCACCGTGGGATCCTTGCCCGAGGGGCCCGGGACACCGTCCTCGATCCAGCGTTTGAGAATGTCGTAATAGCGCGAGCCGATCTTGAATCGCTCGCCACCGACGTGATCCATCACCCCCGCCGGTTTGGCCAGCAGGATGCTGCGCTCCGGTTCGGACAGCACCACCCGCCGGCCCTCGGCACTCTGCACAATCTGACTGTGATCGAAGGCGGGATCGAACCCGAACAGACTGAGGCGGAACCCGCCCTTGCCGAACTGCGCCCCGTGACAGGCGCCCATGTTACATCCGGTGCGGGTCAGCACCGGTTCCACCTCGCGGCTGAAGCTGACGGGGACATCCGCGACGAACCCCTGCACCTCCACCGGCACACGCAGAGTCTTGCCGTCCGCGACAATCTCCAGCTGGGTGCGACCATCGGCCAGGGGGCGCACCAGACCCTCGGCCGTCACGTTGGCGATGCCGGGTCGAGAGAAGCGATACACCGCCTCGCGCGAGAGATCGCGGCGAGTCCCATCACCCAGCAATCCCAGCACGCCCACCCGTTGCTCGGCCCGCGGGCCGGCTAACTGGATGGTCGGCGGAAAGACCTGGAGGGATGACACCGGGATGTCAGAACGCGGAGCGGCCCCGAGAAGCAGAACGGCTAGCAACGCCGGGATGCAGCGAGCATGGGCTGGCATGGCGGGGGATCCTACGAATCCATCAGGCGGGAACGAGGCGAGGCCTCTATCCTCGCGCAGGGTTCCCGCCCTGTCAAGCGCCGATTCAGCGAGGAAGCTGGCTGCGAATCAGCTCGAGCAACTCCTGCACCCGCAACGGCTTCTGGAAACTGCCCACGACGCAGCGGTGGCTGCGCGTGCGCGGGTGGGTGTCGCAGGCCGACACCACGATGATGGGAATGGCTTCTGGGCCAATCTTCGATTTGAATCGACGAAGGAAGGCCCAGCCGTCGAGCCCCGGCATAATGAGATCCAGGATGATCAGATCGGGCCGCACGCCTTCGGCCAGCCAGGCCAGCGCCTCGTGACCATCAGCAGCCTGGACCACGCGAAACTGGTTGGCCTCCAGTATGCTGGCCAGGGCCTTGCGCCCGAAGGCATCATCGTCCACGATCAACACCGAGGGAGGCGACGAAGGCGACGAAGACGTCGCAGGCGCCTGGCGCCCCTCCCGGATGCTGCGTCCGGGTGAGGGCGGGGGTCGTCGGCCCATACGTTGCCGGGTCGGAGAGGACGCCGGCCGATGGGTCCGAGAACCGCGAAATCGGGAAGGCCAGACCATGGTGGAATCTCCGAGGTGGAAGGTCTGGTAAGAGCGATTTGGGCCAGCAACCGGAGCTGGTCAGGAGGGCACCAGGGTACGACCGTCCTGGCCTGTCCCGGTCTGGCTATATTCCCGGGCCATGCGCTGGCGCAGCGCCTGAATCTCCTCCTGCAACCCCTCCAGGGTGCGACGAACCTCGGGGTCCGCCTCCGAGAGGTTCAGGCGCAACAAGGTCACGCCCAGCGTCAGGTTGTTCAGGCGGTTGCGGATCTCATGGCGGAGCGAAATGGTTTCGGGAGAAGTGGGGTCGGCAGCTGCTCCGGCCGTCGTCGGAGTCTTCCCGGCCTGGGCCAGTTCTTCCCGCAGAATGGGCACACTTGTGGGCGCCTCGATTCCCAGACGAACCAGGCCCGATTGAGCCGAGATAACCTTGATGACGGCAGGAACGGTGGGCAGGACAATTTTCTCATCCAGCCGGCGAGATAGGACCAGCATGGTAGTACATCCAGTGTAAGTACCAGGGTGCAGAAGGCGCGCAGATATTGCGGAAGCACCACATCCAGGAGGTGCATCAGGCGGAATGAGGAAACAGAATTAGGCGGAGGAATTAAACATCGCCACCTCCATGCGGCCTTGATGAAGCCCGCATCTCAACCAGATGAGGATGAGATGTGACTAACGAGCCCGGATCATCCGGGGAAGGAAGGTTGTGTGGAGGTGTAGACGGCATCGTGCCAGGGAGAACGCAGCGACCCGGGGACGCCAGCCAGTGTCTCCAACCTACTCAGCATACATCAAATAGGGGGGAAATAGCAATAGTCAAGTGCAGACAAACTCGGCTTGACGTTCGAGGCCAAAGAAAAAGACCCGAGAGTCAGACTCCCGGGTCTCAAGCGTGAAAGCTCGTCACTAGCCTAGCTGGCGCTGCCGCCGATAACCGCACCCGTGTAGGAGAAGGTGTTGTTGGCGTTGCTGCCCAGGGTGGTGACCGCCGTGATGCACACCACGATGATCAGGGCCAGCATCACCGCGTACTCGACCGCCGTCGGGCCGCTCTCGTCCTTCACGAAGTTGATCAGAATCTGGCTGAATTTACGCATCAGAATCATCCTTTCGTCGTTGAATAAAGAGGAACCTGGCTAGTGGTGAAAGTTAGCTGGCGCTACCGCCGATGACCGAGCTGGTGTAGGAGAAGGTGTTGTTGGCGTTGCTGCCCAGGGTGGTGACCGCCGTGATGCACACCACAATGATCAGGGCCAGCATCACCGCATACTCGACCGCCGTCGGGCCGCTCTCGTCCTTCAGGAAGCTCAGTGCTGCACGGGTCATGTTGGTAATCATGAGTCAATCCTCATAAAAGCAGTGAAAGGATGTCCGACAAGGTGGTTGAACCTGACGGTCCAGTGTGTTGCCTTTCTCGGCGAGAGTCAGGCTGTTTTTGTCATTCACCCGCATTGCGGATGAACTTTGTCGCGATGAGTTTCTGCAGCAGATCTCTTTCCGGTCTGCAACAACCATGGGATGCGCCTGGAGGGTTGTCAAGAAATCGGCTGGGAAATCTTTTCTGGTTCTTTTCTCTCTTCCTGGCACAACGAAACGGCCAGCCGTCCTTCTGGTCGGCCCGTTCCTTGGCCCCCATGCTGCTCAACTCCCGCGTCCGGGTTGGTCGATGGCATCCAGGCATTATGGACCGGCTCGAGACTGACCCGGACGAGGAACCCCATGCTGGAACCAGGACAACTTGCTCGCTGGGTGCGCCGCCTGCGCGACACCCACGAAACCCGCCGCGTCCAGGCGGCTCTGCGCCTTACTGCCCCCGGTCTCGACCTCACTGAGGTCCTGCCCGAACTGCAGGCGGCTCTCGCCGATGAGGATCCCCACGTGCGCAAGCTCGTGGCCTGGGTCCTCGAGCGCCACAGCGCCCATCGCCAGGCCGCCTGAGCTACCTTTGGTGTGCGCGCAATAACACCCTGGACCACCGGAGTGGCCCAGGGTGTGCGCACCCAACGAGGGCACGCGAGGCAACGGGAGTTTGGGGCGCGGCTCTTTTCCGCCCTGCACGAAATGGAGAGAAGCCAGTGTCACCCTCTTGTTCGAGACTCCTGCAGTGGTGTGACTGGAATCCTTGCGAATCAATCCATCTGGACGGGTTATTCAGCCGAGGGCGTTGCTTCCGCGATAAGGGACAGCCAGATTACCACAGCGCATCCGTCCTGCCTTGCCGACCGAATAAGGTGTGAGATCCCGGGGATACCGCCGGGTGGTAATCATTCAGTGCGCAGGGAAGCGTCCCATGACGTCGTTCGTTCTCCTTTCCTTGCTGACCCTACCGGCCGGTACGCCCTCCGACTCTGCCCCCGGTGCTGTCCGCTTTTCCATTGCCGTGCCCGGCTGCAAGACCAGCTCGGCGGCAAAGATGCCCTACCAGCCCCAGCCGGGCGACATCATCCTGTTTCGTTCGAGTAACTTTGTCTCGAACGTTCTGTGCAACGTCGTGCTGTGCGGCGGAGCCACTCACTCCGCCATGATTGTGCCGTGCAAGGACGGCACCTTGGCACTGCTCGAAACGCCCAAGGTAGGGTCGGCGGTGTCTCTGAGCGACATCGAGACACAACTGCAGAAATACAAAGGGAAAATCTGGGTCCGGCGGCGATGCAAGCCGTTGACCCCAGAACAGTCGCAGAACCTCACCTCGTTTGCCTGCTCGCAGGCGGGAAAGTCGTACGATTTCGTGGGCCTGCTGGTGATGCCCGCCTGCCGACCGATGCAGCTCATCAGCAAGACGACCCCCCACGCCGACGACGTCGATGAGAACCGCTGGTTTTGCTCCTCTCTGGTGGTGGCGGCCTGTGTGGCTGCTAACCTGATCGATCCACGCGAAGCCCGGCCCTGCTGCATCTGCCCCAACGACCTCATGAACGACAAGTTGATCGACCTCAGCTGCGGCTGGGACAAGCCCACGACCCTGTTCATCGATTCCTGTGACTGCAAGGCGTCCGCCGACTGAATCCCCCCCTCCCCACTGGTGCGAAGACGAGCTTTCCTCTTGGAGGCTCGTCTTCGACCACTTTTTGGCCCCCCGAATACATGCATTCACTGGTAACCTGGGCGGGTTTTTCCGAATGTGCCTGGAAGTCTCATTCGTCTTCCTTCGCTGCCTGGCCTCTTCATCCTCTCTACTCAACAAGGAGGGGGGGGATCGGTCGAATAGAATGGAGGGATTGCCAGGATGGCACCCAGCGCCCAAGCGGGTCTTTCCGAGAGAGGCCCACCCACGGACCCCAATGATGCGAGATACATATCCGTTTCTGGGTTACGAAAGGAATCGTTCATGAAGTACCTCTGGCGCCGCCTGGCGGCACTTGGGACGTCGGTGCTGCTGGCCGCAGGAACTGCCCCGGCTCAAACCGTATCCGCCAGCCCCGCCACGGGCGGCGGTCAGGCTCCGGCGGTCTCCAAGGAAGACCAGGAAGTGCAGCAGCTGCTGGCCCGGCTCACCGAGCTGAGCAACAGCCTGAGCAAGGATGCCCAGCCCGCCCAGATCTATCGCTACCAGGTGGCCCAGACCGACGTCATGCTTCAGCTGGCCGTGCGCTCCAAGGGCAAGGAACGCGACGACTGGGTGAAGATGGCTGTGGACAGCCTCTACGCCGCCGCGGTCCAGGCTCCCGATAACGATCCCAGCGCCCTCCAGCGGCTCCAGCAGCTGCCCGGCCAGATTCGCCTGTCGTTCCCCGAGAGCAAGATGGCTACCTACGCCATGCTGCAGGAGATCCAGGCCGACTACATGCGCGCCCTGGGCAAGGATGGCGGCGAGCCTACCAAGGCGCAGCTCTTGCTCCGCGACCGGCTGCTGCAGTTTGCCGAGGCGAATCCGGACGTGGCCGAGGCGCCTCGCGCGGTGATGGATGCGGCCCAGCTCAGCGAGCAGCTGAACCGCAAGGACGACGCCCGCAAGTGCTACCAGTATGTTGCCCGCCGCTATGCCGGCACGGTGCTCGGCCGCAAGGCTGAGGGCGTGCAGTGGCGCCTGGGTGAAGGGAAGACCCAGGTCAACCTTCGCTTGCCCTACATCTACGCCACCTCGGCCCGGGGTGACACGCCCTTCGACCTGAACGATGTGCGCGGCAAGCTGGTAGTCCTCTACTTCTGGTCCACCAGCAGCCCCACGGTCGATCAGGATCTGCAGATGCTCAAGGCGGTGACCGACCGCTACCAGTTCCAGGGCGTGGAAGTGGTCTACGTCAACCTCGATGACGATCCGGTGCGCGTCCGCGAGGTGCTGTCGGGCAAGCTGCTGGCCGGCCCGCAAGTCTGCCAGCGAGGCGGCCTGAACAGTGAGACCGCCCAGCGGTTCGGGATCACTAGCCTGCCCGAAGTGCTCCTCGTAGGCAAGGATGGCCAGCTGCTCCGGCACTCCCTCAAGGTCAACCAGGTGGAAGAGGAGATCAGCAAGCAGCTGAAGGCCACGCGCTAACCGCTACCAACCCAACCCCCGCCAGGCCGTCCTCTCGACCCAGGGAGGATGGCCTTCTTGTTTTCTCTCAGCCCTCCAGCTGCTCGACCAGCCTGGGCAGATCGGCCACCGAGGGAATCACAAACGATGCTCCGGCACCGAGCAACTCTTCTGCAATGCGACCTTCGCGCTGGTGACGTTCCGCTGGATCCAGCCGGGCCAGCTCGTTAAGCGACAGGCCCATCCCATTGCCAGTCCGCGTAATACCCACAGTGATGGCCCCGGCATTCTTTCCCGCTTCGATCCCCACTGGCGTGTCGTCCACCACGATCACCTGACTCATCGGGTAGACATCCAGCAGTTCAGCCAGGTGGAAGTTGAGCCAGGGCGCAGGCCGTCCCGCCCGGGCATCCTCGGCGCACTGTACGGCGTCGGGCGCATAGCCACCGGCTGCGGCCAGGGGGATCACCACCTCCATCAGCGCTCGAGTATATCCGGTACTCGATCCGATCTTCAGGCCGCGACGGCGCAGTTGTTCCACTGCTTCAGGGACTCCGGGGATGACCTCGGAGTGTTGAGCCAGCACTTCCATCTGTAGCGGCAGGAACTGCTCGTACAGACGCTGTACGTCGCCATCGCTGGCAGGCCGACTTTTCACCTGTTCCCAGAGATGAGCCACCCGGGGAATGGAGAGGATCGAAGCAATGTGATCGCGTTTGGCCCGCCCCATCGGGCCACGGGCCTCCGCGCTGGTGATCTCCACTCCCTCTCGGGCGAAGATCTCTCGAAACACCTGTGCCGGCGCACAGCTGCCATGATCGATGGTGGTGCCGGCCCAATCGAGAAACACCGCGCGTATGGGGCCCTGTTTCATCGAACCTGCTCCCAGTCCTGCTCGGCCAGGCCGAATGCCATGGTCATGCCACTTCCTCCCAGTCCCGTTCGTACAAGTACCCCCGGCTGCGGCTCGGCCCGAAAGATCGGCTGCGAGGGGTGCTTGCCGTAGATGCCATGCCATCGGGCCGCAATCGTCCAGTCCGGCAGCGTCAAGATCTTGCGAAGCTCGCGCAGGATCAGGTCGTCGATCTCTACGCGGTCGAACGGCTCGATCTGCTCGTCGTATTCGTGCGAGTCGCCCAGAATCACCTGCCCACCCTGAGGTTGGGAGGCCATCACATGGATGCCGAACCGATCGAGTTCCGGGGTTTCCTCGGCGATGCGTCGGCGGAGACGTTCCTGCGAAGGGCAGATGGCAAAGTTCGCGTAGTGGCGCAATGTCAGCCCGCTGGCAAGGTGCGGCCCGAGCAACCAGCCGCTGGGCTGCGCGACCGTCCGCAGCATGTGCAACTTGCACAGGCGAATGCCGGACCGGGCGAGGAGTTCGGGATACAGCGTCTGGAGATCGGCACCGCCGCAAACGATCAGCCGGTCGAAGCGCCAGGTGCGACCGTCGGCGCTGCGCACCTGATCCGGGTCGATGTGCGTGATCGTGGTGCCAAACTCGAAGGTGACGCCATGGTGGGATGCGAGCCACGCTGGAAGGCTGCGAATAGTCGCCGGTGGATCCACTGCTATCTCGGTGGGGCTGAAGAGGCCGCCGATTAGTCCCTCGGGATTGACGGCCGGCGTGCGCCGCATCACCTCGTCGGGGCCGAGAAGCTCGATTTCGTAGCCCAACCCGGGGGCCAGCGCGGCAAACTCCTCCAGCACTTGCCATTCATCGGGGCGATGGGCCAGGTGAATCGAGCCGCATGGATTCACCCAGAGTGAGGACTCCCGCGCCAGCGCCAGCCAGCGTGCCCGGCTAGCCAGGGCCACACGATGAGATTCCCCAGCCGGTTGACCGATGGGCCAGACCATGCCAAAGTTGCGGATCGACGCCCCCGAAGCATGTGGCGAGCGTTCGCACACCGTCACCCGGTGACCCCGTTGCGCCGCAGACCAGGCCTGGGCCAGACCGGCGATCCCCGCCCCCACAACGACCACATGCATCGATGCCATGGTTAGCTCCCCGTCAGCGCCTGGTCCAGGTAGGCGGCAAAATGGTCGAGCTCAGGCGTCTCCAAACCAGGCACCTTCGCCCCGTCGTCCCATCTGCGCAGCCGCGTCGCTGCCTGCCAGTGCTCGTGCGTTCGGAAGGCCGCCTGCTCGTCCTGGGACATCAATCCCCCTTGCAGGTGCAGGCTAACTCGGGACGGTTCGCTCAGGCCCGCCAGGTAGTCCGGAGAGTCCGAGCACAGGTAGCGTTTGGCGGCCACGTGCAGACGCACCGGTTCGACCACCTCGGGAGGAAACCGCGTGGCCAGCCAGTCCGCCGCCAGGGCTTCGTGCTGGTCGTCCACACCCTTGTCGGGCGCATCGTCGGGCAAGGTATGCAACAGGTGGCCGATGTCGTGCAACAGAGCGGCAGCAATCAGGGTGGCTGGGGCATGCTCCTGCTCCGCGAGCCAGGCGGCCTGCAATGCGTGTTCAAGCTGCGTGATGGCCTCGCCGCCGTACTCCGATCCGCCCCGTTGCTGAAAGAGGTGAAGCACTTCATCGGTCACGAGATGGTGATTCATCATCAATCTTTCACGGCGGATGGAGTGGGAAGTGCTTATATTGCCACAAGGGACGTCTTAGGATCGTGCCCGGGAGCAGGCAACCGGCCCAGGAAGAAGCTTTCATGAACCCACCGCTGGCGCCTCCTTCCTCGACCCAGCCGCGTCTGACGGACGAACTTCGGGTAGCCGCCTGGGCCGTGGTCGCCGCCTTCGGCTGCTACTTCTGCATGTACGCCTTCCGCAAGCCGTTCACCGCCGCCGATTACGCCGGCTCCCACGTAGGGGGGCTGGACTTCAAGGTGGTCCTGGTCACCCTCCAGGTGACGGGCTACATGCTGTCCAAGTTCCTGGGCATCCGGGTCATCGCCGAGATGCCTCCCCAGCGACGGGCCCTGGGGATTCTCGTGCTGGTCGGCCTGGCCGAGATAGCGTTGCTCCTGTTCGCACTGGTCCCCCGACCGTGGAACGCCATCTTTCTCTTCCTCAATGGATTACCCCTCGGCATGGTGTTTGGTCTGGTGCTCGGCTTTCTGGAAGGACGTCGGGCGACCGAGGCGTTGACCGCCGGGCTCTGTGCCAGCTTCATCCTCGCTGATGGCGCCACCAAGACGGTCGGTGCCTGGTTGTTGTCCCATGGGGTGCCCGAGGACTGGATGCCGGCGGTGGCCGGTTTGCTGTTCGCCCTGCCCCTGATCCTTTGCGTGGCCATGTTGCAGCGCGTGCCGGCACCAACCCCTCTCGATGTCGCTCACCGCTCCCCGCGAACCAGCATGACCGCCGCCGAACGCAACCATTTGCTCCGACGCTACGCCCTGGGGCTCGTCCCGCTGGTGATGTTCTACCTGGTGGTGACCATCCTCCGCAGCATCCGGGCCGACTTCGCTCCGGAGCTCTGGCAAGGCCTGGGCAGCGCGGCTCAACCAGTCACCTTCACCATGTCTGAAATGATCGTGGCCCTCGGTGTGCTGCTGGTCAATGGCGCAGCGGTACTCATCTACAACAATCGGGTCGCCTTCTTCGCCAGCCTGGCTACCTGTGCCCTGGGAGTAGTCTGCCTGACAATAGCTCTCACCGCCTGGCTGGCCGGCCAGATCGATCCGTTTCTCTTCATGGTCGTTGTGGGGCTGGGTCTCTACCTCCCCTATGTGGCGATTCATACCACGGTGTTCGAGCGCATGCTGGCCATCACCCGCGAACGTGGAAACCTGGGGTTTCTACTGTACGTCGCCGACGCCGTGGGATACCTGGGGTATGTTGTCGTGATGCTGGTGCGCAACTTTGCCGCTCCGACCGGCGATTTGCTGTCCTTCTTCTTGGGCGCAGCCTGGCTCACGGTGATCCTGGCGAGCGTTTGTCTCATGCTGAGCCTGTGGTTCTTCGCGCGCCTGGAGTCCACGCACCCCTCCCAGGAATCCATGCGAGGAGTGGCCTGATGCCGAGCCTGGCTGCCATTTTCGAGGGAACCCCCGGCCAGCTTCACCTGCGGGAGTTCGCCACGCCCCGGCCCCAGGTTGGAGAGATTCTGGTGCGGGTGCTTGGCTGCACCATCTGTGGGAGCGATCGCCACACTGTCGAGGGTCGGCGCACCGTCCCAGTGCCCACTGTGCTGGGCCATGAAATTGTCGGTGAGGTGGTGACTCTCGGTCCCGAAGCCGCCGCGAACGATCTGCGCGGCCAACCGCTCCGGCCCGGTGACCGCATCACCTGGGCCATTGTGGCCAGCTGTGGAACCTGCCGCTTCTGTCTGAGCGATCTACCCCAGAAATGCACGCGGGCAGTCAAGTATGGCCATGAGAAGTTACATCCTGGGCAGGAGTTGCGCGGCGGTCTGGCCCAGCACTGCCTCCTTGCTCCGGGAACTGCCGTGGTCGCTTTGCCCGAATCTCTTCCGCTGGCCACGGCCTGCCCAGCCAGCTGCGCTACTGCTACCGTGGCGGCGGCCATCGAGGCGGCTGGATCGCTGCGTGGAGCCGTGGTCGGTGTCTTTGGGGCAGGAATGCTGGGGCTGACGGCCTGCGCCATGGCCTCACTCCAGGGTCCGGCGGCGGTCTTCTGTATCGATCCCGATCCCTCCCGACGCCAACAGGCACTCGCCTTCGGGGCCACGCAGGTGGTTGATCCGAGCAGTGTGCCGGAACCCGTGCTGGCTGCCGGTGGGTTCGACGTGGTCCTCGAACTGTCCGGTCAGCCGACCGCCTTTCAGACTGCCTGGCCGCTGCTCCGCCCTGGCGGCTTGCTCCTCCTTGTGGGCTCCGTCTATCCCACTCCGCCAGTCTCTCTCGAACTGGAACAGGTCGTTCGTCGCTGTATCACTCTCCGCGGGCTACACAACTACGCGCCACGCCACCTGGTCCAGGCCGTCGAGTTTCTCGAAGCACATCACCAGCGCTTCCCCTTTGAATCGCTGGTCGGGACCTGGTTCGACCTGGCTTCCTGCGCCCAGGTGTTCCATCCCGGAACCGGGGCCACGGCCTTTCGCGTGGGTGTGCGGCCTGGCTGAACCTTGTCCCGTACAATCGTCCGTGTGTTTCGAGGAACCCACGACGATGACACCTGACGAATTCCGCGCCCTCGGCCATCGCCTGATCGACTGGCTTGCCGACTATCGCACAACCCTCGAGCAGCGGCCGGTCCGGCCTGCCTCGGTGCCCGGGGAATGTCGAGCCGGCTTTCCCACCACACCTCCCGATCAGCCCACGCCGCCCGAGGTTCTCCTGGCCGATCTCGACCGGCTGATACTCCCCCACCTTACACACTGGCAGCACCCCTCGTTCTTTGGCTACTTTCCCGCCAACGCCGAGCCGGCCAGTGTCCTGGGCGACCTGCTCAGCACGGGGCTGGGAGTGCTCGGCCTGTCGTGGCAGGCCTGCCCCGCGCTCACCGAGGTGGAAGATGTTGTCCTCGACTGGTGTCGTCAGCTGGTCGGTCTGAGCGACGCCTGGCAGGGCGTGATTCAGGACACCGCCTCGACCTCCACCCTGGTGGCGCTTCTCTGCGCCCGCGAACGCTCGACGCGATACAGCAGCGATCGCGGCGGTCTGCAGGAGGTGGAGCGCCCGCAGATCGTTTACCTCACCGAGCAAAGCCATAGCTCGGTGGACAAGGCGGCCCTGCTGGCGGGGTTCGGTCGGCACAACTTGCGTCGAGTTGCCCATGATGCCGCCGGTGCCATGCGCCCCGATGCGCTCGACGAGGCCATCAGCGCCGACCTCACCCAGGGGCTCCAGCCCTGCGCCATTGTCGCCACCACGGGCACCACCAGCACCACCGCGCTGGATCCGGTCGAGGCGCTGGCCGTCGTAGCCCAGCGTCATCGCCTGTGGCTCCACGTTGATGCCGCCATGGCTGGGTCGGCGATGATTCTGCCGGAGTGTCGCTGGATGTGGCAGGGCGTCGAGCAGGCCGACTCGCTGGTGCTGAACCTGCACAAGTGGCTGGGCGTGGCCTTCGACTGCTCGCTGTACTATGTCCGCGACAGCGAGCACCTGGTGCGAGTCATGTCCACGAATCCGAGCTATCTGCAGACTGCAGCCGATGGTCGCGCCCGCAACCTGCGCGACTGGGGCATCCCTCTGGGTCGGCGTTTCCGGGCGTTGAAGGCCTGGATGCTGCTGCGCGCCGAAGGCGTGGCCATGCTTCAGGCCCGACTTCGTCGCGACCTGGCGTTGGCCCAGTGGCTGGCCGACCAGGTGCGTGCCACGCCGGGATGGGCCGTCGTGGCTCCAGTGCCTCTGCAAACCGTGTGTGTCCGGCACACCCCCCAGGGGCTGGAGGGAGAAGCGCTCGACCAGCACACGCGCGCCTGGGTCGAGCGACTCAATCACTCGGGCCGTGCTTACCTGACACCCTCGCTTTACGAGGGCCGATGGATGGTGCGCGTGTCCATCGGCTCGTTGACTACCGAACGCCGGCATGTCGAGGCCCTATGGACCCAGATGCGCCAGGCAGCGGAGCAGGGTGGGGCGATGCCTATTTCACCTGGTTGAGCAGCCCGAGCAGCACCCGGGTGATCTTCGTCGAGGCGTCCACCTCGAGGTAGCTCGAACGGGCGCGCCAGGTCTCGTAACCGCCCAGCGCGTGTTGCTTCGGCGTCGGCAGGTAGCCGTTGTACCCATTGGCCAGCTCGATCACGAAGGTGTGGCGGAAGGGGCTCTGCTTCCGCAACTCCAGGCCGATCTCGACGAACACCTCGCACGGGATGGAGCAGATAGCCAGGTCGTTGATGCGCACCACCTGCAGCATCGCCTGGACCTTCGCCGGGTACTTCGCCATCAGGGTGGTTTCCCGGGCGTAGACTTCCTCAGAAGTGCGCAGTACCCGGCCACGCGCCTTCTCGAGCACCTCGCGCGCCCGTTCCAGATCCTTTTCGTCCGGTAACCGCACTCCTAGCTCCAGCTCCTGGGCGGCGGCGGCCAGGTTCACCTTGTCGGTGTGCTTGATCTTGCGGTAGGCCTCCAGCGCGGTGTCGGCGACATCGTAGGCGACGTTGCGCATCTGCTCGCCGGGCCGGCGACTTCCAGGGGCCGATCCGCCAAAGTTGATGTTGTTGATGTCGCCGCTCGTCCCGTTGGACAGAATGCCCACGAAGGAGGCTGGCCCCTTCACCAGTTCCTTGATCCGCTCGGCGAAAACGCCGAAGTAGTCCGCGGAAAGCGCATCGACGCCGCCGACGTAGTGCAACGAGTAGTTGGCCAGGAGCGCCAGGGGTTCCCCAGCGGCCGTCTGCACCGACAGCACCGAAACCGTCGGGTCGGTCGGCCCCGCGGGACGTTCCAGCCCCTTGGCCTGGTAGCCCGGGTTCATCTGTACCTTGTCGGTGGTGCGACCAAACGGATCGCGCGGAATCAGCGCCTGTTCGCGGAACCAGCGCCGGTTGAAGACCTGGCGCGCATTGTTCGCCGTCCCCCAGCCGATCTGAGCCGACTGCCGCGCCTGGTGGGCCTTCTGAATCCCCTCGGCGATCTGTTCGGCCAGTTGTCGGACATACTCCGGGTTGGCCTCGCTCTGAAACACCCCGGCCAGAGTCGGTGCGGTGTGCGTGTGCGTGGCGGAGATGATAATGTTGCCCCCGGGAATACCCGTGGTCTTCTGCGCCAGACGCTTCGCCGCATCGACCACTTCGCGCGGGATCATGCACGAATCGACCACGCAAAAGGCTACCTGTGTCGTGCCGTCATCTAGCACCAGACAGCGTGCGTGTAGGGGGTCAATCGCTCCTTTGGCCAGCCGGTCGCTGAAGTTGCCATTGACGGACACCGGGTACTTCTTCGGATTGACATTCTGGGCGTAGGCACCCGCCCGAAAGACCTTCTCCGCCCCACTCGCCGGACTTCCCCCAAGCAGACCGAGGATCATCACAGCCATCACCGCTCGCCAATGTCGTCGATGCATCACGATGCTCTCTCCCAGTAGGCAGGATCAGGCAGCAATATACCCCCTGGGGCGCCTCCCGTCGAGAGGATGGAAAACAACTCCAGGCGAGGGGCTGTTCCCTCGCCTGGAGCCAGAAATCAGTAGTGAAGAGGCCATCAGGCGACGGCGAAGCTCTCATCGTCCGCGGAGGTTTCGCCCCGACGGCGGAAGGGCATGCGCGAGGAAGACCCCGTCGGCGACGCCTGGCAGACCGCTTCCGTTCGCCCCATCTTGTCCGATGACCGATCGAGCGAGGCCTGGTAGCCCTGGCCGGGGATGTAGACGATGATGCCCCACGAATAGTTGCGCAGCAGGCCGGTGGGTGGCCGCGAGGACTGGTACACGATGGCGAACGCCTCCCAGTCGTTCCTCCAGCGTTTGTTGTCGTTCACCCGGCTGGTGATGCTGCTACGGCAGGCCTGGTAGCTGGTATAGACATCGTGGCTCCATCCGCTCCGGATCCAGCCGTACCGCGAGTTCATGTTGTAAATGTAGACCGTGTAGCCACCGGCCTCGGCTCGCGCCGGAAGCAGACTGGTGGCGCCAAGGGTGAGCGCCAGGATGGTCAGCAGGCGCGGAAGAGAGCCAAGGGACGTGATGAGGTTACAAGAAAGGCGAGTCATGCGAATCTCCCCGGATCTAGGTTGCAGAGGCGGGACTACTGGGATCCGCCCCCTCCACGAGGGAGATGAGGAAAACTCGATGGTCGCGCGAGAAAAAATCGGCGCGCTCGCCCCATTATTTTTCCCAGGGTAGGTCATCTGATAGCTCCGGTCTCTACAACAGTCGTCGTTCGCCAATCCCACAGGCAGGAGGAGTATCCATGCGTTGCACCCTGGCGATGGCCACGCTGATTCTCGTGGCCGGACTATCCCTGGCGGCAGAGACCCCCGACAAGTTGCTCAACGTGCCGTACGGCAAGCATCCGCGGCAGGTGCTCGACTTCTATCGCGCCAAATCGGACAGCCCCACGCCCGTGGTCTTCTACATCCACGGCGGCGGCTGGCAGAACGGCGACAAGAAGATCAACCCCAAGGGGTTCCTTGACAAGGGCATCTCGGTCGTGGCCATCAACTACCGCTACGTCAAGAACGGCGTTGAGGAGAAGATCGAACCGCCGGTCAAGGCACCGCTCCATGATGCCGCCCGCGCCCTGCAGTTCGTGCGCTCGAAAGCCAAGGAATGGAACATCGACAAGAAACGCATCGGCGCCACCGGAGGCTCCGCGGGGGGTTGCTCCTCGTTGTGGCTGGCCTTCCACCCGGACATGGCCGATCCCAAGAGTGATGATCCCGTGGCCCGGGAATCCACGCGCCTGTACTGCGCGGCCGTCAATGGCGCTCAGACCTCGCTCGACCCGAAGGAACTGCGCGAGTGGATGCCCAACTACGGCTACGGTGCCCACGCTTTCGGCCTGCCCAACTTCAAGAGCCTGATCGAGAATCGCGAGAAGGTGCTGAAGTGGATCAAGGAGTACTCGCCCATCGAGCACGCCAGCAAGGACGACCCGCCCATCGGCCTGTTCTACGGTGGCGATAAGGATTCCAAGAAGGGTGATTTGCCGAAAGATCCCACCCACTCGCCTCTGCTTGGGTTGTTGCTCGAGCAGAAGCTCAAGGACCTGGGCGTGGACGTGATCGTGGTGTATCCGGGTC
Organism: Gemmataceae bacterium; assembly: GCA_046350255.1. Classification (GTDB taxonomy): domain Bacteria; phylum Planctomycetota; class Planctomycetia; order Gemmatales; family Gemmataceae; genus CALDUY01. The sequence continues at coordinate 52,445 of JAXMAV010000017.1, read as the reverse complement.
GTCCGAACTCGAAGTACAAGGGCAGCGCGGACTACCTCATCGACTATTTGAAAAAGTGAGGATTGTGAATGGATCGAGCAGGCGCGGAGGCCGCAATGGCTCCGCGCCTTGCTCGTTCAGGATCCCGCATAAGCAATCACATCGACCTCGAAAAGCAGCACCGTACCCAGGCAGCCGATCAAGGTGGTGCGGGCGGGGTAGGGCTCCTGGAAGTAGTCCCGATACAGGCGGTTGTACTCCGCCAGATCTTCCTGCCGGGCCACGTAGGCACGCAACTGCACGACATGGCTCAGATCCAGCCCAGCCCCTTGCAGCACTTTGCGGACATTCTCCATCGAGCGGCGGAACTCGCCCTCGAAGGTGTCGCGCACGATCTGGCCCTGATCGTCCACCGAGGCCTGGCCAGAGACGAACACAAAGTCGCCGGCTCGGATGGCCGGGCTGAACGCCAGGTGGCTCCGGGGAACCCCTGGCGCCTGAATCACCTCGCGCGGCATCGGCGGGCCTCCTAGCTATTCTTCGCGGCAAAATCCTTCATGAACGAGGCGAGTGTCTGACAGGCTGCGGGCTCGATCGCGTTGTAGATCGATGCCCGGGCGCCACCGACGGAGCGATGGCCGGCCAGCCCCACCATGCCCTGGGCCTGCGCCTCCTTGACGAACTTCTTTTCCAGTTCTTCGCTGGGCAGGCGGAAGGTGACGTTCATGTGCGAGCGCGAATCAGGCGTGGCATGGCCCCGGTAGTAGCCGCCGCTCTGGTCAATGGCCTGGTAGATCAGGTTCGCCTTCTGGGCATTCCGCTGAGCCATGGCTGCTAGCCCGCCCTGCTTCTCGATCCACTGCAGCACCAGCCCCAGGACGTAAACACCGAAGCTGGGTGGAGTGTTGTAGAGCGAGTTGTTCTTCACATGGGTTGAATAGCGCAGCATCGTTGGGATCTTCTTGTTGGCCTTCTCCAGCCACGATTCGCGCAGCACCACCGCGGTCACTCCCGAAGGGCCCAGGTTCTTCTGCGCACCGGCGTAGATCAGGCTGAATCGGCTGGCATCGAGCGGCCGCGACAGGATATCGCTTGACATGTCGCACACCAGTGGCCGGTCGCCCACGTCGGGAATGGCATGAAACTGCACGCCCTGGATCGTCTCGTTGGAGGTGTAGTGGACGTAGGCGGCGTTCGGATCGATCTTGATCTCCCCGGCCTGCGGCACGCGTGAGTGGTTCGTCTCCTTGTTGCAGGCGGCCACCCGGGCCTGGCCCAGCTGCTGGGCTTCCTCGAACGCCTTGTCGGCCCAGGCACCGGTCATGATGTAATCCGCCGATCCGCCCGCGGGCAGAAAGTTCATCGGCACCATGGCGAACTGGGTCGAGGCGCCACCCTGCAGGAAGAGCACGCGATAACCGTCGCCCAGGCCCAGCAGCCGCTTGAACGTCGCCTCCGCCTGGCTGTTGACGGCCTCGTACTCCTTCGACCGATGGCTCATCTCCATGATCGACATGCCGGTGCCGTGGTAATCGCGCAACTCGGCCTGCACCTGCTCCAGCACCGACGCGGGCAGCATCGACGGGCCCGCGTTGAAATTCAGCGTGGTCATCTGAGATTCCCCTGTTCTGTGGACGCGCGCGGCGTCACGGTCCAAACTTTTAGTTTATGACCAGGCCCTCGACTTGACCGGATCCGGGAGGTATTCTCGGGACCATCCTGGAGGTGCCTCATGCGATATCTCGTTCTGGTGCTGCTAGTTGGCGTGGTCTCGATGACTCCGGCAGCCGAGAAGCCGGCGACCTGGAAGGCCGGCCTGGCCCGGGCCCGCATCACCCCGCGCGAGCCGATGTGGTTGGCCGGTTACGGCGGACGGACGCGCCCCGCCGAGGGCACCCTGCACGATATCTGGATCAAGGCGATGGCCCTGGAGGATGCCACGGGCCATCGCCTGGTCCTGCTCACCAGCGACCTCTGCGGCCTGCCGAAGTGGATGTACGACAGCATCTGCACCCGGCTCGAGAAGAGCCACGGCCTGCGCCGCGAGCAGATCCGCCTGTGCAACTCCCACAACCATTGTGCCCCGGCCATCCGTGACGAACTCGAGGATTACTACCCCCTTGACGACGTTCAGCGCAAGCGCGTCTATGCCTACTCTGCCTGGCTCGAAGAAGAAATCGTCCGCACCATCGGCAAGTCTCTGACTGACCTGCGTCCGGTCAAGCTCTCGGCGGGCGAGGGCCTCTGCACCTTCGCGGTCAACCGGCGGAACAACAAGGAGCCGGAGATTCCCGCGCTTCTCCAGCGCGGCGAGGCGCCCCGCGGCCCTGTGGACCACGTCGTACCCGTCCTGGCGGTGCGCGGGCTCGATGGCGCCCTGCGCGCCGTCGTGTTCGGCTACGCCTGCCACAACACCACGCTTGACTTCTACAAGTGGTGCGGCGATTACGCCGGCTTCGCGCAGCTCGCCCTCGAGGAAAAGTATCGCGGCTGCCAGGCCATGTTCGTCACCGGCTGCGGCGGCGATCAGAACCCGCTACCCCGGCGAACCGTCCCCCTGTGCGAGAAGTATGGTCAGCAACTCGCGGCCGCGGTCGAGAAGACGATGGCCGGGACGATGCGCCCCCTGGAGCCCCGCGCGCGATCGGCGTTTGAGTTCGTGCCGCTGGCTTTCGAGCGCAATCCCACTCGCAAGGAGCTGGAGACCTACCGAGCCGGCAAGAACCCCATCCGCGCTCGCTGGGCCCAGCGCATGTTGACGCAACTCGACGCCGGCAAGCCATTCGCCACCTCCTATCCCTACGCCGTCCAGGTCTGGAACCTGGGTGGACAGGTCTGGATCGCCCTGGGCGGCGAGGCGCTGGTCGACTACTCGCTGCGCTTCCGACGAAGCTATGGACCCACCACCTGGACCTCGTCGTACACACACGATCTGACAGCCTACATTCCCTCAGATCGCAACTGGCTAGAGGGCGGCTACGAGGTGGCTTTTCTCCACGAGTATCAGCTACCCGCCGATCGCTGGGCCCGCGGCGCCGAGGAGAAGATCGCCGAGGCGGTCGCCCGCATGGTGACCCGGGTGCGCTCCACCGACGAGAAGCCCGCCAGCTCGCGCTAATGGAACGACTCCGCGCCCTGCTTTTCTCTCGCCGAGATGTTGCTACAATGATCTGTTGGTAGTGAATCTCGGAGCGAGGCAGGGCGATGGCATTTGTCGATCGGGTCACGATCTTTGTGCGCGGTGGTGACGGCGGCTCCGGCTGCATGAGCTTTCGTCGGGAAAAGTACGTCCCCAAGGGCGGCCCCGACGGTGGCGATGGTGGCGACGGTGGCGATGTGATCGTCCGCGCCGTGGCCGGCTGCGACAGCCTGGCCGACATCGTCAACCGCAAGTTCTGGAAGGCCGACCACGGCGGAAAGGGCGAACCGGACAACTGCCACGGACGCAAGGCACGCGACCTGGTCGTCGTCGTTCCCCCAGGTACGGTGGTGTTCGACCGCGACCGCGGCAATATCCTCCGCGATCTCAAGCAAGCCGGCGAGGAAGTCATCGTCGCGGGTGGCGGGCGGGGCGGACGGGGCAACCGCGCCTTTGCTTCCTCCACCAACCGCGCCCCGCGCCAGTTTCAGAAGGGCACTCCCGGCGAGGAGCGCTGGATCAACCTCGAGCTGAAGGTGATCGCCGATGCCGGTCTGGTCGGGCTACCCAACGCTGGCAAGTCCACCCTGCTGTCGCGTCTGTCGCGTGCCACGCCGGAGATCGGTGCCTACCCCTTCACCACCAAGTATCCCAACCTTGGCCTGGTGACCATCGGCGGCGAACGCGCCTTTGTCCTGGCCGATCTCCCTGGGCTGATCGAGGGGGCTCACGAAGGCGTGGGCCTCGGGCACGAATTCCTGCGCCACGTCGAACGCACCCTGGTGCTGATCCATCTCGTCGAGCCGTTTCCTGCCGATGGCTCCGACCCGCTGGTCAACTATCGCACCATTCGCCACGAGCTGGAGTTGTACCGCCCCGAGCTGATCGCCCGGCCCGAGGTAACGGTGGTCAGCAAACTGGAGTTGACCGGGGCCCCGGAGGTGCGGGAGCGGCTCGAGCGTGAGCTGGGCCAGCCGGTGCTGGGCATCTCGGCGGTCACGGGCGCCGGATTGGCCGATCTGGTGCGTACGGTGGTGGAGCGTCTGGGCGAGATCAAACAGGTCGAGTCGCCTTCCGCTCCCCGGGTAATTCCACCGCACGAGCGCGACGAGATTCTCTTATGAAGCCGCACGTCGTCGTGGACATCGGCAACACCCGCATCAAGTGGGGACAGGTGGCCGACGACGGCCGGTCCATCGCTCGCACTGCCTCGCTCCCCGAGGACGAAACCGCCTGGGACGAGGAGGTTTCCCGCTGGGCCCTTCCAACCTCGACGTGCTGGGTACTTGCCAGCGTGCGGCCCCAGCGCTCTGAGCGGCTGGCAGCCTGGGTCGAGCAGCGCGGCGCGCAGGTGGTCCGCCTTTCCCGCGCGGCGCAGCTACCCCTGAAAGTGGCACTGGAAAAGCCCGACCACGCCGGGATCGATCGGTTGCTCAACGGCGTGGCCGCGCTGCGCCATCTGAGCCCGGGCCGGCCAGCCTTGCTGATCGACGCGGGTTCTGCCGTCACCGTGGACTGGCTCGACGAATCGCACGCCTTCCGTGGGGGCGCCATCTATCCCGGCCTCGACCTGATGGCCCAGGCGCTGCACCACTACACGGCTCTGCTGCCACAGGTCGAGGTGACGCTTCCGGTGCCCCGGCTGCCTGGAGGCAACACCATCGCCGCGATGCAGGTGGGCCTCTTCCTGGCGGTTAGCGGCGGCATCCGCGAGGCCGTGCGCCAGTATGGCGCCCGCGCCCTGCGTGCCCCACGCGTCTTCTTCACCGGCGGGCAGGCCGCTCTCCTGGCGGAAGGCATGGGCTTGCTCGCGGAAGCCGACGCCCGGCCGGAGGGCTGGCACGACTTCCTGCTCTGGCCCGAGCAAACGCTTGTGGGCATTCTCGACAGTGCCGGAGCGCAGCCGTGACCGCCACGCGCATCACCGTGCTGACCGCGCCAGGCAAGGGCGCCCTTGCCGTGGTGGGCCTGAGCGGCTCCGAAGCCTGGCCGCTGGCTCGCGATCTGTTTCGCCCCGCTGGGGGCCGCCCGCTACCCGAGGTGCCCGAGGAAGGTCGTTTCTGGTTTGGCCGCGTGGGAGCCGATCTCGCCGACGAGGGCATTCTCGCCGTGCGCGCGGTAGGGCCCGTACCTCGGCTCGAGTTCCAGGTACACGGCGGCCGGGAGGTGGTGCGCTATCTCCTACACCTGTTCACCGCGCGCGGTGTCATCGAGGTGGACCCCGCCGGGTGGCTCGCTGACACCCCGTCTGGCTGGGAAAGCGAGGCGCTGTTCCTGCTGCCCCACGCCCTGACGCTTCGGACCGCCGCCATCCTGCTGGACCAGGCCCACGGTGCCCTGCGCCGCGAGCTGGAGCGAATCGACCAGCTTCCTTCCACGGCGCAGGTCGCGCCACTCGAACGGTTGCAGGCCACCCACGCTCTGGGCGCGCATCTGACACGACCTTTTCGCGTGGTGCTGGCGGGAGCGCCGAACGTGGGCAAGAGCAGCCTCGTCAATTCGCTGGCAGGCTATCCGCGCGCGGTGGTGTCTCCCCTAGCGGGAACGACCCGTGACGCTGTTTCCACCCTGCTGGCCATCGACGGCTGGCCAGTGGAACTGATCGACACCGCTGGCCTGAGCGAAGAGGCCGCGGTCCTTGAGGCCGCCGGAATGGAGTTGACCCGCGCTGCGCTCGGCGAGGCTGACCTGGTGTTATGGGTGGTCGAGGCCGACAAGACGCCTCGCTGGCCGGTCCCGTCGGCCTCCTTCCTGCCCGTGGTGAACAAGATCGATCTACCCCCGGTCTGGGATGTCCACGCTATCCCCGATGCCATCCCTGTCTCAGCGCTGACGGGAGAGGGGCTCGACGGGTTGTGCCAGCGCATCAGTCGCAATCTCGTCCCTCGCTCGCCCGAAGTGGGAGAGGCCATCCCTTGTTCGGCCTCACAGATGAGCGATATTGAAGATCGCCTGAATCGCACACGCGCCGGGTGAGGCTCGACGCTGCCCCCAGGAAGTCATACGCTGGTTGCGAAGGAGAACACCATGCAGCTCTGCAAGTTTCGCGATGGGACCGGTGCGGCTCGAGTCGGCCTCGTGGACGGTGGCTCCGTGCTTCCGCTCGATCTGGGCAAGCACGGCCCCGGCGCTACCCTGGCCACGCTCCTCCATGCAGAGAACCCTGCCGGGGTGGTGCAGGCTCTGCCGCGGGGAACAGCCGTGCCCCTGGCCTCGGTGGAACTGCTCGCGCCGGTGGACCAGCAGGACATCTGGGCGGCCGGCGTCACCTACAAGCGCAGCAAGGTGGCCCGCGAGGAAGAATCGGCCAGCAGCGGCGCCTCGCGCTTCTACGACCTGGTCTACACCGCGGCCCGACCCGAGCTGTTCTTCAAATCCTCGGCCGCGCGCGTTGTCCCCACCGGTAAGGCGGTGCGCATTCGCCGCGACGCTCGCTGGAGCGTGCCCGAGCCAGAGCTGGCGCTGATCCTCTCGCCGGCGCTGAAGATTGTCGGCTACACCATCGGCAACGACATGAGTTCGCGCGACATCGAGGGCGAGAACCCGCTTTACCTGCCCCAGGCCAAGATGTACGACGGCGCCTGCGCCCTGGGCCCGGTGATCACCCTGGCGGGGCATCTACCTCCCCTGGCCGAGACGCACATTCGCCTGAACATCCAGCGGGGCGGCCGAGCTGTCTTCGAGGGGCAAACGAACCTGTCGATGATGGCGCGCACGTTCGAGGAACTGGCCGGCTGGCTGGGCCGCGAGATGGCGTTCCCCGACGGTGCCGTCCTGCTCACCGGAACCGGCGTTGTCCCGCCGGATGACTTCACCCTGACCCAGGGCGACGAAATCACCATCGAGGTCACTGGCATCGGCCGGCTGGTCAACCATGTCGGCTGAGGCAGTATCCCCCTCGCCCCGGCATGGCACCGGTGTTCTTCTCTGGCTGGCCTGGTTGTTCCTCGTCGGCCTGGTGACCTGGGCACTGCTCAGTCCCGTGCCTCCGAAGGTCAGTGCGGCCGTGCTGCCGCCCGAGATGACTTTCAGCGCTAGCAAGGCGGTCCATCTCATCGTCTACGCGGCCATGACCGTGCTGGCGGCCTACCTGCCGGGGCCGACCGGTGTTCGCTTCTGGCTTTGGGGGTTTCTCGCACTTCATGCCGGGGCGACGGAGTATCTGCAACTGTTCGTCGAGGGACGCACCGGCTCTGTCCGCGATGTCGTCATCGACCTCATTGGGCTGGGGCTGGGGGTGGCGCTGGTTGAATGGCTGCGCTCTCGCCGCCGGGAGAAGCCACCGACGGTTCCGTCAGCGTGAAGCCTGTGGGCTGACCTCGTCGGCGGGCGAGGAGCAGCACACCCAGCCAGAGTAGCACGCCGATGACGATGAGGAACAGGCTGCCGTACGACTCCAACCCCTTGGGACGCGGATCGTCGCGGAGAATCTCGTTGAGGTAGCGGTGGATGCCGTAGCCGACCATGAGCACCGCACAGACCTGACCCGGTGCGAAGCGGAACGGCGCATAGGCGAGCAAGACAAGAAGCAAAAGCGTCATGCTCACCGTTTCGTAGAGCTGCGTCGGATACAGCCCCAGCGAGCGCGGCACCAGCGTCACACTGACCGGGTCGTCCTTGGGCGTGGGCAGAAACTCGAGCGTGAGCTGCGACTGACCGCGTGGCCAGGAGGCGAATTGGTTGGCCAGGTCGGTCTGCGAGCGCACCACCATGCCGTTCATGGCGACGATGACCGCTCCGGGCCGCAACCCCGCGGCATAGGCCGGTGAGGCGGGATCGACCGCGCCGACCCGGGCACCCTGCGTCTCGTTGAGGAAACTGGGCCCCTGGGTGAACCCGGCCGCAGTCTGGACACCCGCATGCACGAGCACGTCGCGGCACGGAGCCGACAGCGGGAAGTGAGCGGGTAGCACGACGGGGCATTCGGCACAGGCCACCTGACCGTAGCAGCAACCGTTGAGAAAGCAGCCGATACGGCCGAGAGCCAGCCCCAGGGCGATGGCCGGCGCCACCGAGTCGAGGAAGAGTGGGATGCGCAGGCCGCGGCGACGGTACACCAGGAAATAGGCGAGAAAGAAGGCAGCCGTCCCTCCCAGGACCGAGCCATACAGCACGATGCCGCCCTCCCAGATGAGCGGCAGCTTCTTGACGAACTCAACCAGGTTGGGCCGGGGGTTCTCGTTGAGCAGGTAGGTGATGCGCGCGCCGAGCAGGCCGCCGATGAAGATCCACAGGGCCAGATCCTGCACGGTATCGCGGCTGATGCCTTCGCGTTCGGCCAGCCGGCTTGCCAGCCAGGTGCAGAGGATGAACGCCAGGAAGAGCATCATCCCGAACCCGTAGATGGGGATACCATCCTGGGTGATCGGGATGCGGTAGAGCACCTGCATCATGAGAACAAATCCTTGGCCGCGCCGTCGCGTCTGCCTCGGCGCACCTCTGTGGTATACCGACGTGAAGCCTGCCTGTCGAGGCGATCACCGCCCCGGCAAGCGCGGCGCGGAGAGGATGTCGAGCCCACCGGACGACAGATGATGGTCGAGCAGATCGATCAACCCGCTCTCCTTCATCTTCAGAAAGAGCCGGCCGCGCTCCTCCTGCCAGATCTGCCGGAGAAAATCGGGGTTGCGGTCGCGCAGGGCATGATACTGCCGGACGCGCTCGGTGAAGCGCCGGGCCTCCTGACGAGCGATCACCCGGCGTGCATGACCGTAGCCCAGCGCGGCCTGCTCGATGCGGTAGGCCTCGGCGCGGGCCAGCCGCACCCGTGTCTCGGCCTCCAACTGGGCGCGGTTTTGCAGGGTGGCAATCTGGGTCTGGGCGCGGGAGACACTGTCGAAAGCGTCGCGCACCTCGTCGGGAGGTGCCACCCGGGCGACACGCACATCGACGACCTCGATCCCCAGACGATACGGTTCCAACATGGCCTGCACCTGCGGGATCAACTCCCGCCGCAGGGCATTCTTGCCGCGCAGGAGTACCTCGTCGATGTCGCGCCCCGCTACCCAGGTGGCCATCGCCGATTCCACCCCGCGCTCGATCAACTCGGGCACCCGACGCGCGGCCAGGACGAAATCGACCACCTGCTCGGGCCGCACCTTGTAGTTCAGCACCACCTGCATGTTCACGAGGTTGTGGTCGCCGGTGAGCAGCTGCCCCGCTGGCATGATGCTGTCGCTGGTGTCGCGATCGGTTCGGTAACCCACCTCGATGCTGCGAACCGTGTCCACCTCCACCAGGTCTACCCGGTCCAATCCCCAGGGCAGGCCGATGTGCAGGCCCGGCTCGGGTTGATCGGGCAACACCCGGCCCAGGCGTCGGATGACGGCTCGCTCACCCCGCCGCACCTGCACCAGGCCCGTGAGCAGATACAGGCCCGCCATCACCACTACCAGCCACCGAAGCACGCGCATGGCGATCCTCACTTTTTCGGCCGGTCGGCTGGGCGCTCGACCGTGGGGGGATCGTAGAGCAGGTCGAACAGGTCGCGATGCGACGACAACAATAGCGTGGTCTTGCCATCGCCTAGGATGCGCTGATAGTCCTCCAGCTTCTTGAGGAAGGCATAGAACCGGGGGTCGGCGCGCTGCGCCTCGTTGCGGATGCGGTCGGACTCGGCGTCCGCCTCGCCGCGCAGCTCGATGGCGCGACCCTCGGCGTCGGCCTTCATCTGTGTTACGTCGCGCTCGGCACCGCTGCGAATCTCCGCTGCCATCTTCTCGCCTTCGCTCTGATACTCCGCCGCCTTCCGCGCGCGCTCGCTGCGGATGCGGTCGAAGATCGCATCGCGCACGTTGGGCGGATGGTTCATCCGGCGCATCCGCACGTCCACCACCTCGATGCCGTAAGTCTCGCGCGCCGATTCGCGGAGCGAGGGCGAACCCTCGTTCAGCAGCCGCTCGCGCAGCCGCTCGCGCTGCCGATCTACTCGGTTGGGATCCGTGCTGATCAGGTCGTCGAGTTCCATCTCGGCGATGGCGGCGCCCAGTTCGCTGCCCACGCGCTGCCCCAGGATCAGCTGAGCGCCCTCGATGGAACCCACGGTGCGAACGAAGCGATCCGCTCCCTCGGCGCCGTCGATCCGCCAGCAGATGAACGCATCGATGGTCAGGGTGTTGTTGATGGTGTTACCGCGCGGATCACGCGTCAGCAACTCGGCCTCGGGCAGGTCGAAGGTCTGCAGCCGACGGTCGAGTCGCTGCACCGCCTGGATGGGCCAGGGCCATTTGACGTGCAGGCCGGCCTGGTCGTCCAGCGCGCCATCGAACACCGCCACGCGCCGGCCGAACTGCGTGAGATAGACGTACTCCGAGGCATCGACCGTGTACACCGAGGCGTAGGCCAGCCAGGCGGCCAGGGGTAGTAGCATCCACCAACGACGGACCATCAGCGTTCTCCCTCAAGGTTCGTCGGTCGAGTTTCGGCGACGGGGCGCGGCCGGGGTGGGCGGTGGAACCGTCGGCGGCTCGAACGGCACCAGCCACAGGCTGCGACGCCCCGGTAGCTTCTCGGAGTCCACCACCACCTTGGGCCGGCCTGCCAGCGCCAGGGTGAGCGAGTCCCAGTATTGTCGGAAGTCGGTCAGCGCCTGCTGCTGTGCGATGCGCTCGCGGCGCTGGGCCTGGTACTCCGGGCGCACCTGCGCCAGGGTGCAACCCCGTTCTAGATCGCCCTGAGCCGCCAGAAACAGCTGGATCTCCTCCAGCCACGGCAGACGGTTGCGGCTTCGCACCCGGGCCAGAAACTCGCCCAGCCGGGCGCGGGCCAGCCGGATCCGCTCGAATCGCTCGGCCTCGGCTGTGCGAGTCATCTCCAGGCTGCGCGCTTCCTGGTCGCGCAACCGACGCAGACGGTCCGCCTGCGCTTGATTGACCTCCCGGTCACGCCGTTCCATGGCCCGGGTCACCTCGTGGTAGGCCTGCACCACCTCCTGCGGCGGGTGCAGATCGTGCAGCGAGACGCCCTCCAGCCGCAGGCCGAGCCCCAGGTCCGCGCAGCGCGTCTCCAGCCGGCGTCGCACCTCCTGCTGCAGCCGGCCCCGGTCTGTGGTGAGCAGCCGGGCCATCGCTTCCGACGCCACCACCTCGCGCAGGACCGACTCGGCCGCGTTGCGCAGGGCGCGCTCCGGCTGGGCCACGCCGAAGAGGAACGTGCCCGGATCGCTGATCGTGTAGCGCAGGCTGCCCTGCAGTTCGAGCAGGTTGCCATCCCCGGTGAGCATGACGGCTTCTTCGGGTTCGCGGCTCAATCCCTCGGAATGGACGCTCGACCACGACCGCGCCCCCGGTAACAGGCGCGACCCAGCGGCCAGGCGGAACCCGATCGCCACCGTACGAACCTGGGCCGGCTTGATTCGGGTGACCGTCTCGATGGGCCAGGGCCAACGGATGTGCAATCCTGGCTCGAGCGACCCGGGCGCGAGCTTGCCGAAGCGCTGGAGCAACCCGACCTCGTCCGGCCCGATGATCGCCAGCCCGCTGCCGCCCCAGACGATAAGGCCGAGCCCCACCAGGCCGAGCCCGATCTCGCGCCAGTAATGGCTGGCAGTGTGCAGCACCTCGTCGAGGTTACCGTGCCGTTCAAGCCAGGCGTTGATCGCGCGGACGCGGCCGGACCAGCGATGGACGGTCGAGCCCTCGGCGCTCTCGAACCAGAGCAGCCGCATCGAGTTGAGCAGCACCAGGAGGGAGCCGAGCTGATGGTAGACCACCGCGGCGATGGGGCCGCTCTCGTGCCAGCTGGGCGGAAGGAGGAAGGGCCAGAGCCAGGCAGTGAGTACGATGCCCACCGCGTTCACGCCGAAGGCGAACAGGTAGATATTCTGGCGGATGATGCGCACGGTCTCGCGCGACAGGCGCACGAGCAGGGGGAGATGCTGCAATGGATCGCGCGGTGACTCGCCTGTCCCCTGGCCCGGACCGATCAGCAGCACCACGTCGCCAGCCTCGGCTGCCACGTCGTTGGTGGTCCCACCAATGGCCAGGCCCACCGTGGCGCCGGCGAGCGCAGGAGCATCGTTGATGCCATCACCCACCATCGCCACACGCTGCGGTGGCCCGGCGGCCTGCCACTCGGCGATGAGCCCCGCCTTCTGCTGGGGTAGCAGCTCGGCATGGACTTCTTCCACCCCTAGCTGGCTTGCCACGTTCCGCGCCACCGCCTGTCGATCGCCTGTGAGCATGACCAACCGGCCGATGCCCGAGCGGCGCAGATCGTCCAGCACGGCTCGCGCCTCGGGACGTATGCGGTCGCGCGCGCCGATGGCGCCGAGGACCTGGCCGTCGCGGCTGACGAACAGCACGGTTTGTCCGGCGGCATCCAGACGTTCGAGCAGGGCCAGTGCCTCGGGCCCGAGCGTGACGCTCTGTTCCTCGAGCAGACGACGGTTTCCGATCAGGTACGACCCCGAAGTCAGTCGCGCGGAGACACCCGATCCGGGATGAGCCAGGAAGTCGAGACAGGGTTCCAGTGCGAGCTGGCGCGACTGCGCCTCACGTACCACCAGGCGCCCCAGGGGATGCTCGCTCGACTGCTCGACGGAGCCGGCCAACCGCAGAAGCTCGTCGGCAGACAGGCTAGCCAGCGGTAGCACATCCGCAAGTTCGAGCCGCCCCTCGGTCAGGGTCCCGGTCTTGTCGAAGGCCAGGGTATCCACGCCGGCCAATCGCTCCAGGGCCGAGCCGCTCTTGAGCAGCACGCCGGTGCCCGCGAGGCGACCCAGGGCAGCGATCACGGCAGCCGGTGTGGCCAGGATCAGCGCACAGGGGCAGGCCACCACCAGGACCGAAAGGGCAGGGTAGATGGCGTAGCGGATGGACGCCGCCAGACCCGGCCGGGGCAGATCGAGCGAACGCGGAGTGTAGAAGTGCAGGAGCAACCCGACCAGGAAGGTAAGCGCCGCCACCACCAGCACCGCTGGCAGGAAGTAGCGGGCCAGACGATCCGCGGTCCGTTCACTGGGGGCGCGATCTTGCAGGGCCCGGGCTGTCATCTCCACCACCCGGCCCAGCACCGAATGCTCGGCCAGCCGCTGGGCCTGGATGGTGAGTGCGCCGTGCTGATTGAGCGAGCCCGCCAGGACCTCGTCGCCGGGGCCCTTGTCCACGGGCAGGCTTTCGCCGGTCAGGGCGCCGGTGTCGAGCGCGCTACGTCCCTCCAGCACCACGCCATCGGCCGGTATGCGCGCCCCGGGTTTGACCACCACATGATCACCCACCTGCAGCTCGCTGACGAGCACCCGTTCTTCCTTGCCGTCGCGCAGACGCCAGCAACGGCGAGGCGTCAGCTCTGCCAGCCGACGGAGGGCTTGTTGGGTACGGCTGAAGGTGAGATGTTCGAGGCATTCGCCGAGCAATCCGACGAATACCAGTTCGGCCGCCACGGCGGATTCGCGGATGAGAATGGCGGAGATGCAGGCGATGGCCAGGGCCAGGTCCGCGCCCAGGCGTCCCTGCAGGAGGCTATCGAGCGAGCCATAAAGGATGCGGGCACCGCCAAGGACCGCGGCCAGCAGAGCGATCCGGTAGCCACCAATCTCGTTGGACCAGGTGGGAAGGGCCACGCCCCAGCCGGCCAGCCCGGCGGCGACAAATGGCCAGAGGTCAGCGAACAGGATCACTCCGACCAGACCGGTCAGGAGGAAAAGCGATAGTCGGCTTTCCTGCTCGCCAAAGGCGCGGTCGGCATAGCTGATCTCACGATGCATCGCGGCTCACACAATGGATCAGGCGGCGGGAGGGAAGAAACTGAGTTCGGGTAGGGACAACACGGCGAGCGAGGGTTGGTTTCCCCCGCTCGCCGTGCCTGGCCCGGGTTCCGGGAGGAAAGATCAGGACTTGCTCTTCTTGGACTCGGCTTCCTTGACGAGCTCTTCAACGGCCTTGTCGAGCTTCTTGTCGCGGACGTTCTTGTAACGGATCACACCGTTGGCATCCACCACGTAGATGGTGGGGAAGAACTGAATATCGAGATCCTTGCCGATGGAGCCTTCCTCGCCGTTGAACCAGTGGACCCAAGGCATCTCGTTGTCCTTGAGGAACTTGGTGAGCGTTTCTTTCTTCGCATCGAAGCTGATGCTGATGAGGGCGAACGGCTTGTCCTTCATCCGTTCGACCAGCTTCTTCGAGTGCGGGATCATGGCGCGGCACGGCGGGCACCAGGTAGCCCAGGCGTCCACTACCACCACCTTGCCCTTGTAGTCGCTCAGCTTGACGTCCTTTTCGTCCAGGTTCTTGCTGGTCAGCTCCGGCATCTTGGCGCCGACGTAGAGATCCTTGATTTGCCCCTTGAACTCGCTGTCGATCAGCTTGCGGAACTTCTCCATCTCGGCCTTGAGTTCCTCGGCCTTCTTGGGGTCTTCGGTGCTGGCCAGGGTGCCTTCGGCGGCGCCCATGACGGCCTTCAGCGCCTCGCCGCGCGTCTTCTTGTCGGTGCTCTGCGCAATGATGTGCTTGAGGAAGTCGATGATTTCCTCGCTCTCGGCCCGGGCCAGGCTCGGGATGAGGCGGGCCAGGTTTTCATTCTTGGTGTGGTCCTTCTTCAACAGAGCCACGGCCTTGACCTTGATGCCGTCCTTGCCCTTTTCTTCCAGCGGCATGCCGGCCACGATGGTCACCAGCGCCTGGATGGCGACCGGATCCTTGCTGTTCTTCTCAGCCAGGTCCAGCAGCTTCTCGGCGGTGGCCTTCAGGATCTTCTGCTTGTCCTCGTCCTTCTCGGCGGCGCGGAACTTCTTGACCGCCTCGGTCATGATGCCCTTGTAGATCTCGACCGGTTTCTGTTCCTTGGTCTCCTTGGGCGTGGAGGGGTCCTTCTCCTTGCCCTTCTCGTCCTCCGCTTGTGCCCATGCCACCATCAGACCAAGACACAGGCAAGCAACTACCCAACGTTGCATCGTACTATCCTCAATCAGTAAGAGGCCGATTCGCCCCAGCCAGGCAGGAAACCAATCCAGCCACGAACGAGGGGACGAGTGACACCAGTCCAGTCTAACGCTGGATGGTGTGGATGCCGCCCATGTCACCCGGTGGGGTGAGGCCTCGCCTGGCGCAGGAATCGTCCTTGAAAGGGGGGGATGCGGCACGCATGCCCAGGAGGGAGCCAGAAAGGCGTCAGGGCAACGCCCGCCTTCATATTAGGGGCGGTCCTGGTTCCTGCAAGCAAAAACTCGCCTTGAGCGAGCACGCCACCGGGGTTCTAATCACTCTGTGATCCCCCCAGCTTGCCAGGACACGGAGGTCCTTCCATGTCGGCGCTCATCGTCATCCCCGCCCGGTACGCCTCCACTCGCTTGCCTGCCAAACCGCTGCTGCGGGAGACGGGCAAGTATCTGATCCAGCACGTGTATGAGCGAGCCAGGGCGTGCCGCCATGCTTCCGCGGTGGTCGTGGCCACGGACGACACCCGGATTGCCCGCGCAGTGGAGGAGTTCGGGGGACAGGTGGTGATGACGCGCGCCGATCATCCCTCGGGGACTGACCGGGTGGCCGAGGTCGCCCGCGGCACCACGCACGACATCATTGTGAACCTGCAGGGCGACGAACCGTTGATCGACCCGGCTTCGCTCGACCTGGTCATCGAGCAGCTGCAGTCCGATCCGCAGGCTCGGATGGCCACCCTGGCCACCCCGATTCGCTCGGAGGAGCAGTATCGCAATCCCAACTGCGTCAAGGTGGTGTTGGGTGACCGCGGCCAGGCCCTGTACTTCAGCCGAAGCCCCATCCCCTTCGTCCGTGATGGTCGTCCCGATTTCGCCGCCATCCCGCCCCGGTTCCTCCTCCACGTCGGGTTGTACGCCTATCGACGTCCGTTCCTGCTCGAGTATGCGGCCACGCCGCCCTCGGCCCTGGAACAACTCGAAAAGCTCGAACAGCTTCGCGCGCTCTCCTTGGGTGTCACCATCCAGGTCGGTGTCGTCGCCGAGACCTCGCTCGGCGTGGATACCCTTGACGACTATCGGCATTTTGTGGCTGCCTACGGCGAGTTGCAGCGGCGTCAGGCCGCATGAAGCCGCCGTGAAGGTGGCATCGTCGGAGTTGTCTTGTATAGTATCCGAGGGCGAGTCCTGCCCCGACTTACGCCAGATTCCAGGAGGGGACTGACTTGCCTGCTTCGAGTCCAGCCGCGCCGAAACAAACCAGGCACATCTTCGTTACAGGTGGGGTAGTCAGTTCGCTGGGCAAGGGCCTCACCTGCGCCTCCATTGGCATGCTCCTGGAGCACCGCGGACTGAACGTCCGCCTCCAGAAGTTCGACCCCTACATCAACGTCGATCCGGGCACCATGAGCCCCTATCAGCACGGCGAAGTCTACGTGCTGGACGACGGCGCTGAGACCGACCTCGACCTGGGCCACTACGAACGCTTCACCAGTGCGCCGCTCAGTCGCGATTGCAACTACACCACGGGCAAGATCTACCTCTCGGTGATCCAGAAAGAGCGGCACGGCGATTACCTCGGTCGCACGGTGCAGGTCATCCCGCACGTCACCGACGAGATCAAGGCCGCCATTCGCAAACTCGATACCGATGATGTCGATGTGGTCATCACCGAGATCGGTGGCACGGTCGGCGATATCGAGGGGCTGCCATTCCTCGAGGCCATCCGGCAGTTCGCGCTCGATGTGGGCAAGCAGAACTGCCTGTACATCCACCTCACTCTGATTCCCTACCTGAAGGCCGCCGGCGAGGCGAAGAGCAAGCCGACGCAGCATTCGGTCGAGCAGTTACGACGGATCGGCATTCAGCCTGACGTGCTCATCTGCCGGACCGAGCGAGAAATGCCGCGCGACATGGCGGACAAGATCGCCATGTTTTGCAACGTGGAGCCACGTGCCGTCATCGAGGAACGCGACAAGACGACCTCGATCTACGAGGTGCCCATCAGCCTGGCCGAAAATAAGCTCGACGAACTAATCGTGGAGAAACTGGGCCTGCGTGCAGGGCACCTGGATATCTCCGACTGGCGGGCGATGCTGCAACGGGTCTTCAACCCGACGCAGGAAGTGACCATCGCGGTGGTCGGCAAGTACATCAAGTACCAGGACGCCTACAAGTCGATCTACGAGGCACTGGATCACGCCGGGATTGCACTGACCAGCCGGGTCATCGTTCGTCGAGTGGAATCCGAGGAGATCGAACGCGACGGGGCCGAGCGCGTGCTGGGTGGGGTCGATGGGATCCTGGTCCCTGGTGGATTTGGATATCGGGGTGTGGCGGGGAAGATCGAGGCGATCCGCTTCGCGCGGGAACGCCAGGTACCATTCTTCGGTATCTGCCTGGGTTTGCAGTGCGCGGTGATTGAATTCGCCCGCAACGTGGTTGGTCTCGAGGATGCCAACACCACGGAGATCGACCGAAACTGTCGGCATCCGGTGGTCTGCCTTCTCGACGATCAGTACGCCATCACGCACAAGGGTGGCACCATGCGGCTGGGGCTGTACCCCACCGAGTTGCTGCCGGAAAGCCTGGCCCACCGCGCCTATGGGGCGGGACAGATTCACGAGCGGCATCGTCATCGCTACGAGTTCAACAATAGTTACCGCCAGCAGTTCGAGGCACGAGGCATGGTCTTCTCCGGCACCAGCCCGGGAGGCAAACTTGTCGAGGTGGTTGAGCTAGTCAATCATCCCTGGTTCCTGGCGGTGCAGTGCCATCCCGAGTTCCGCTCCAAACCGACTCAGTCGCACCCGCTGTTTCACAGCTTCCTCCAGGCCAGCCTGAAGCGGCGCGCCGCTCAGAAGGGGGGAGCGTAGCCCGGCGAAGCTTCGATGAGCTAGCTTGTCGAGTCTGGACTGAAGCGCGCCTGCCTCTATATTGCCCCCGGGTCGAGTTCCTCTACACCTGAACCCGGGGGCCAGGATGTCTCAGCCACTATCAGCCGACCAGTTGGCGAAGATGGACGCTTACTGGCGGGCCTCCAACTACCTCGCCGTTGGCCAGATCTACCTGTTCGCCAACCCCCTGCTGCGGAAGCCATTGACCAAGGAGGATGTCAAGCCACGGCTGCTCGGCCACTGGGGCACCACTCCCGGGTTGAATTTCCTCTATGTCCATCTCAACCGGATCATCAAGCAGTATGACCTCAGCATGATCTACGTGGCCGGGCCTGGTCATGGAGGGCCGGCGCTGGTGGCGAACGTGTACCTCGAGGGCACGTACTCCGAGGTGTACCCGAACATCTCCATGGATGAAGCCGGGATGAAGCGGCTGTTCAAGCAGTTTAGCTTTCCCGGAGGCATCCCGTCGCACGTGGCTCCCGAAACGCCAGGCTCCATTCACGAAGGTGGCGAACTGGGGTATGCCCTGTCGCATGCCTACGGTGCGGCCTTCGACAACCCCAACCTGGTCGTGGCCTGCGTGGTTGGCGACGGCGAGGCGGAAACCGGACCGCTGGCTACCAGCTGGCACAGTAACAAGTTCCTCAATCCTGCCACGGATGGCTGCGTCCTGCCGATCCTGCATCTGAACGGCTACAAGATCGCCAACCCATGTATCCTTGCACGCATCTCCCATGAGGAACTCGAAGCCCTGTTCCGGGGGTATGGCTACACGCCGCACTTTGTCGAGGGCAGCGATCCCGCCGAGATGCATCAGAAGATGGCCGCCACGCTCGATACCTGCGTGGCCGAGATCCAGCGCATTCAATCCGACGCGCGTACGAAGGGTGTCACCACGCGCCCGCGCTGGCCGATGATTGTGCTGCGCACCCCCAAAGGATGGACCGGCCCCGCCGAGGTGGACGGCAAGAAGACCGAGGATTACTGGCGTTCGCATCAGGTGCCCATGGGCGAGATGCACGAGAATCCCGACCACGTCAAGATTCTCGAGCAGTGGATGAAGAGTTATCGCCCCGAGGAACTCTTCGACGCCAGCGGCCGCTTCCGGCCCGAACTGCAGGAGTTGGCTCCCCAGGGCGCCCGACGCATGGGCGCCAATCCCGTGGCCAACGGCGGGTTACTCCTCCGCGATCTCAAGCTACCCGACTTCCGCGATTTCGCCGTCGAGGTCTCCGCGCCGGGCGGCAGTTCGGCTGAGGCCACGCGCGTCATGGGGCGGTTTCTCCGCGAGGTGATGCGCCTGAACCTCGATACTCGCAACTTCCGCCTGTTTAGCCCGGATGAGAACAACTCCAACCGCTGGCAGGATGTGCTGGAAGTCACCAAACGGGCCTGGATGGCCGAGACGCGCCCGTACGACGACAAGCTCGCTCCCGAGGGCCGCGTCGTCGAGATGCTCTCCGAGCATCAGTGTCAGGGCTGGCTCGAAGGCTATCTGCTCACGGGGCGCCATGGCTTCTTCAGCTGCTACGAGGCGTTCATCCACATCATCGACTCGATGTTCAACCAGCACGCCAAGTGGCTGAAGGTATGCCGGCACATTCCCTGGCGCCGACCCCTGGCCTCGCTGAACTACCTGCTTTCGTCTCACGTCTGGCGGCAGGATCACAACGGCTTCAGCCACCAGGATCCCGGCTTCATCGACCACGTGGTGAACAAGAAGGCCGAGATCGTCCGCGTCTATCTACCGCCCGACGCCAACTGTCTGCTTTCGGTCACCGATCACTGCTTGCGCAGCCGCAACTATGTGAATGTCATTGTGGCGGGGAAGCAGCCAGCGCCGCAGTTTCTGACGATGGATCAGGCGGTGAAGCACTGCACTGCCGGGGTATCGATCTGGGATTGGGCCAGCAACGATCGAGGCTACGAACCCGACGTGGTGATGGCTTGCTGTGGCGATGTGCCGACGCTCGAGACGCTGGCCGCCGTCGATCTCCTCCGCCAGCACCTGCCTGAGCTGCGCATTCGCGTCATCAATATCGTCAACCTGATGAAGCTGCAGCCGCCCAGCGAGCATCCGCACGGCCTGTCGGACAAGGAGTTCGACATGCTCTTCACGCGCGACAAGCCGATCATCTTCGCCTTCCACGGTTACCCCTGGCTCATCCATCGGCTCACCTACCGGCGGACCAACCACAAGAACCTGCATGTGCGCGGCTACAAGGAGGAAGGGACCACCACCACGCCGTTCGACATGTGCGTGCTGAACCAGATTGACCGCTTCAATCTGGCCAAGGATGTCATCGAGCGTCTACCCGGGATGCTCGAACGCAATGCCTACGCCCTTCAGGCGATCAACGAGAAGCTCATCGATCACCGGCAGTACATCCAGAAACATGGCGAGGACATGCCCGAGATTGCCAAATGGGTCTGGCCGGGCGGGCGCGGGTCGAAGTCGACCGTGAAGGACACGGCCGCCGACAATGTGTGATCAATAGGCGTTGTGATGCACGAGGCCCTTCCAGACGGTCATCCACAGGATCTGGATGTCCAGCCAGGGAGTCCAGTGCGTGATGTAGTACAGATCATACTCGATCCGCTTGCGCAGCGAGGTGTTGCCTCGCCAGCCGTGCACCTGCGCCCAGCCGGTGATGCCGGCCTTGACGCAGTGTCGCGCCATGTAGTTGGGGATGGTCTTCTGGAATTGGGCGATGAAGACGGGCCGCTCGGGACGGGGACCTACCAGGCTCATGTCGCCGCGCAGCACATTCCATAGCTGAGGTAGTTCGTCGAGGCTGGACTGTCGAAGGAACGTGCCCAGCCGGGTGCGCCGGTTGTCGTTCTTGACCGTCCAGACGGCCCCGGTTTCCTTCTCGGCATCGGCGCGCATGCTACGGAACTTGAGCATCCAGAACGACTGCCCGTTCAGCCCACAGCGCTCCTGCCGGTAGAAGATCGGTCCCGGACTCGACAGCTTGACCAGCAGGGCGATCAGCGCCAGCAGCGGGGAAAGTACGAGCAACCCCACCGCGGAGAGGACCACATCCATGATCCGCTTCACGACGACGTTGAGGCCAAAATGGGGGCTTTCCCGAAGGCCCACGAGTGGCATGCCATCCAGGTTCGCCGTCGTCAGCGTGAGACCGGCCAGGGCGGGCAGGTCGGGGACCAGGCGCACTTCCACCATGGTCTGCGCCAGGATGCTGAACACCCGGCGCACGTCGTCGTAGCGGCTTAGGGGCAGTGCAATGAACACGTGCGAGATGCCGTACTTCTGCACCAGGGCAGGCAGGTCAGCGTGTCCGCCCAGGACATCCAGGTCGGCACACAGGGCGCTTGGGTGATCATCGACGAAGCCGATGTTTTTGATGCCCAGCCAGTTGACCCGGGCCAGGGTGGACGCCAGGCGGCGGGCGCCGCGCCCGGAGCCGACGATCAACGAGAAGGCCTGGTTGTAGCCTCGGCTGCGGAGGGTACGCACCACCGCCCAGCCGATCCTGCGCGCCACCAGGATGCTGACGGTGGCGATCGCCCAGAACAGCACCATCATCGCCCGAGATTCATACGGATCGTGCAGGAAGAAGATGGTGGCCATGCTGAACAACGAGAGCAGGAGCGTGCCGCGAAACACCGCCACCATTTCTTCCCGGAAGCGTCGCAGCCGGCCGATGTCGTACTGACCGGCGATGCGGTAGGCCAGGAAGGCGAGGAGCAGCACCAGGGGCAGCTGGCGCAGGCACAGGTAGAACTGGGGACTCTCCGCCTGAGTCGGCAGCCAGCCAGAGTGAAAGCGAAACCAGTAGGCGGCCAGCCAGGCCAGTCCAGTCAGGGCCAGATCCGACCACAGGAAGCCGAAGCATATCAACTGACTGCGTTGATCGATCATGGCAGGCCCCGTCCTGGGGAATGGCGTTCCTTCTCAACTCCCCTGAATAGCCTGCCTGGCCGAGCCCTGTCAAGACGGACGCCGGGCTTCGTGAACGCATGTCACTGTCGTGGTGATTCCGCCCCGGGCGGTAAAGGCGCCGGTCACCTTGCAGCGCACCGGTTGGCACGCAGCCACGAAGTCATCGAGCAGTCGATTGGTGACCGCCTCGTAGAAGATGCCCTCGTTGCGAAACCGCTGCAGGTACAGCTTTAACGACTTCAGCTCGACGCACAGTTCGGACGGCGTGTACTGGAAGGTGATGGTGCCGAAGTCCGGCTGCCCGGTCACGGGGCACAGGCTGGTGAACTCCGGGCAGACGATCTCGATGGTGAAGTCGCGCCCCGGTCGGGGGTTGGGGAACGTCTCGAGCTGATCGACAGAGGGTGCGACAAACGCGGTCACGGTCCGGTTCTCCAGGTCGGGGGCCACTCATCCAGCGAGCAGGACCGGGCAAACCCCGCCCTGCGACTCCTTCAGTTATAGCAGCCCTTCGCCCAGTGGATCGGCCTGGCTTTCTTTCTTCCGCTCGTTCACCTGGAAGAGCAGATCCGGCGTCTTGCGGCGGTGAATGGCGCCGGCCACCTCCTGACGCAAAAACGGATGGCCGCGCAGCAGATGATCCGTGTAGACGGCCTGGGTGCGCTCGGCGGCTGACAGGGCCGGCTGCAGGATTACCAGCAGGCGCCCTGCACCGGCAGGGGTCACGCGGACCACTTCAAGGTCGCGCAGCACGGCATCGGGCGACCCGGCCAGTACCTCCATCAGGGTGTGGGCTACCTGGCTGCATAGTTGCAGGGTCTTCCGACCAAGGGGGCGGGAGGAGGCATCGGGATCTCGATCGTAACGGGGATCGAGCCCATCCTCGCTCCCCTGGTCGTTGCACAGCGCGTCGATCTCTTTGCGGGACGGTCGTTTTCTCGACATGGACACTCCACAAGTGAATATGCTTGCAGGAATGGACGAGGCCCCGCTCCTCCGGGTTCGCTGTCTCTGATTGAATTCTCGCTGGACCGACCCGGAAGATCCAGGTAGCATACACTAACCCACTCAGGAAATTCAGGTGCCTCATGCGCTGGACGATCCACTGCGCGATCTGTGGCCAGGCTTTGCAGGTTGGCGAGGACCACCAGGGGAAGCTCCTGCTTTGTCCGGGATGTCAGAATCGCGTCCATGTCGCTCACCCGGTGATCGCTCCCCCTCCTCGGCCTGTAACGCCTGTTTCGCCCCCCATCAAGACATCGCAGGCCCGCTTTCTCGTGCGCATCGGGATGGTCTGCCTGGCCCTGGCCCTGGTGGCCGGGGTCTCGTTGCGCATCCTGAGACCGAAAAATGGAGGTGTGCCCGACGTCATGCCTCGGGCCCCCATGCGGGTGGATATGTCCCAGGGGCTGATAACATCAGCGCCAGCGCCGGATCCGCAGATTCCCACCGTCGAATCGATCCAGGATGCGGCGCTGCAGTTCGACCACCGGTTGCCCGTGCAAGAGGGGACGAGCAGCCAGGGCGTGGAGGTCAGCGGTAAGTTGCCTTGCAGCCTCGGGTTCGTGCAGGACCCTGTGACCGGCTGCATGTTGGCTTCCACCCGGGATGGCCGGCTGCACGTGATACACCCCACCAACAAGCGGAAACCGTCCTGGATCCAGCTCCAGCTGCCGGCCTACCACCTGCTCATCGATGAGAAGCAGCGACTGCTATACGCGGTGTCCTCCGAGGCGGCCCAGCTGCGCCTGGGCGACCTGGGTGAACGGTTCAATGCCACGGGCGACCTGGGCGAATACGACCTGACGGCCCTGCTGGCCGCTCCTCAGGGCAAAACTCTCCAACCGCGCCGCCAGCTCAAGATCGGCAGCCACATCACCCACATGGTTACTGCGCCGACGGGTGGTGCCCTGTACTACACCTCCGAGGGCATGAGTACCATCGACATCGGCCGGATCGATCTCCGCGAGTGGAAGATGGGCCCGCGCCATTCGCTCCGGGTGCCTGGGCCCAGCACCATCTCGTGGTGCGCCAGCCAGAAGCAGCTGTATGCCCTGGCTGGCTCGCGCATCTATTCCATCGAGCCGGATTCCTGGACGATTACGGATCAGGTGAACGTGACCGGGGCGGCAATCGGCGTGCTGGCGCATCCGGACGGGCGACTGTACGTCCTGGAGCGCAGTCGAAGCATTCACATCAAGCAGGTCGATCTGGCGAAGCGGAAGATCGTGGCCCGGTGGACCATCGAGTCGGACGGCCGCCCCTACATGAGCCTGTCGCAGGATGGAAACGGGCTAATCATCGCTGTTTCGTCGCTGACCATGGGCCAGATGTGGGGAATCGACATTGCCGAGCAGAATAGTTCACGCCTGCGCCTTCTTTTCCGCGCGGTGAGCACCCCCGACCAGTTGATCCGAGGAGGACTCCACGTGGCTGGCGATGGCTGTCATGTCTTCCTCGGGTCTGGACAGCTGTACAAGATGAGCCGGCAGGGTTGAACGGTTATTCCGTCTGTGCCACGATCTCGGGCCGGGAGTGATCGGTCCGTAATTCCCTGGCCCGGGTTTCTCCATGTCTCCCGGGGGCCCGATCCGATCCATCCTCTGTTGCATCGCGCCACGGCGCGACTTCTGAGGAGGGATCATGGCGACGTTTTATCTCCTGCCCGGTCGAAGCTCCGTCAGTGATCAGCTGGTCGATAGCATGGGGCAGTTTCTGCCGGGGATCGACTGGCCGATGACGGACCGATTGCGGCTGGGGGAAATCCTGCTGGAGCAACTGGCCCTGCGCGATGGCGTCTACCTGGTGTTTCGCGACGAGTTGCCCCGGGGGGCTGCCCCCGAATCGGCCCTGATTGACGGCTACGGCGCCGAGTCCGGCGATGAGGTGGTCGAGGTGCGCCCCGGCCTGCCCGCCCGCCGCTGGCGCATCGGTCATCTGCACCTGGCCGCGTAAGTTCAGGCCGCCCATTGCGTACCGTCCGCGTTTGGTGGATAATGCCCTTCCCTGGAGAGGCGTTTGTCCCCCGAGGAGCGGAACCATGAAGTCCCGGCGCGGGTTCACCCTGATCGAGCTGCTGGTGGTGATTGCCATCATCGCCATCCTGATCGCCCTGCTGCTGCCGGCTGTCCAGAAGGTGCGCGAGGCGGCCACCCGGATCCAGTGCGCCAACAATCTCAAGCAGATTGGTCTGGGTCTGCACATGTACCACGACACCCACGAGCGGTTCCCCCCACCCCGGCTGTGTCCCGCTCCCTGGCAGGGGGGCAACGACCTTTATTGCGATTCGTTGCCCTCCACCAGCTATTACACCAGCGCCAACGAGGAGTGGTGGGCTCCCTACGACAACCGCCCCGGCACTACCACTACTCAGGCGCTGGCCGACTACCAGCCACGCGGCATTCTCATGCCGTTCGTCGAGAACAACGCGAAGATGTTTCGCTGCCCCAACGGGAAGAATCGGGTGCAGGGGACAACCACATTCGGCGAGACCTTGCAGGTCAGCTATGCCCTGAACTGGACCACAGGCGGCCCCCTGCTGAAACGGATCACGAACATCCCCGCGGGCACAAGTAATGTGCTGATCGGCTGGGAACACTCGAACATCCCCATCTGCGCCACCCAGCTGGTCTCCCCCGGTCCCCGCATCCCAGTGCCAGCCGACGACCCCTCCGCCTATTACCACTATCCCCTCTGGCACGGCCCACGGTTTAACGTGCTCTACTGCGATGGCCACGTTTCGACGCTCGGCCCCACCGAACCGGTCCGCTCCCATTTCTACGCCAACTAACCAGGCTGGACACGCCAGGCCCCGTGGTGCTATGAGCGACCGAGATACCGGTGCGCTGGTGCCTGGTAGGAACCTGGGGTAACTGAGCGAAGGTAGGCGGATGCGACTGGGGTTGGTGATTCTGGTTATCGGAACAGGGCTAGGGCTGGTGGGACCATCCCTGGCTGGGGTTCCTGCTGCGCCTCCGACCGCCCTGCCGCCGTATCTGCCCCGCTATCGCGTCGAGATGGAGTACGACGTCAAGGCCCTCCTGGCGCGAGTGCGCCAGGAAGCGACCTGGACCAACCCCGGCCGCACCCCAACTGATCGGCTGGTCTTCAACGTCCACTCGCGCTACCTGGTTCCTGCGGGACAGATCGGCTTCATGGCCAAGATGCTGGAGATTCTCCGCGTTCAGCCGTCCGAGGCGATCTACAAACAGGCTCCCTGCGAGATCCGCGAGGTAACCCTTCCGGGACCCGCAGGCGCTCCCGGCATTCCGCTGAAGTTCCACTTCGATGGCGAGACCGAGACCACAATGGTGGTGCCGCTGCCCCGGATGGTGGCGCCGGGCGAATCGATCACTGTGCACATCGACCTGCTGTTTCATGTGCCGGCCAAGCAAGGACGCTGGGGCTGCTGGGACGGTATCACGACGCTATCAAACTGGCTTCCCGTGTTCGCCTATTATGGCCCGAAGCATTTCGGGCCACGACCACCGGGCGATTACGAAGCCTGTCCGCCCGTGGGACGCGGGACCGCCCCACGACCGGTTCGCGACCAGGTCGAGAAGGAAGACGCCTGGAAGCCGGTGCCCTTCATCGCCTGGCATCAACCTTACTTCAACGAATCGGCTCTCTACTTCATTGACATGGTGTTGCCTCGGGATCAGGTAGTCACCTCCAGCGGGGTCCTCCGCAGGTGTGAAGACCTGTCCGATGGCCGAAAACGGGTGATCATCGAGGCACTGGGTGTGCGCGATTTCACCCTGGTGTGCAGCAACCGTTTCCGCTGCTTCGAGGGGTCTGCCAATGCCGGACCTGGCGGCGCACCCGTGCGCGTGCGCGTGGCTGCCTTCCCCGAACACGAGTTTTATGCCCAGCACATGGTCCGGATTGCCTCAGATGCGCTCACGGCCTATAGCCGGTGGTTCGGACCTTACCCATGGCCCGAATTCACCGTCTCCGAGTCGTACTTCGGGTGGAACGGTAACGAGTGCTCGGCCCTGGTCATGATCGACCAGCGTGTCTTTGCCATGCCGCACGTTGCCGTCGGGTACGTGGAGTACCTGCTCTCGCACGAGGTCTGCCATCAATGGTGGTACAACCTCGTGGGAAGTAACGGTTACTGCGAGACCTGGATGGACGAGGGGTTGGCCAACTACTTCAGCCATCGTCTGCTGACGCTGAAGTTCGGCAAGAATAACGCCCTGATGAGCTATCCCGCCGCGCTGGAATGGCTGCCGAACATCCGGCGCGATGACTATCGTTCGTGTGGGATGTATTCGACCATCGGCAAGGGCGAGATGGGGCCCGTCATCCAGGAGATGAATCGCTTCGGGCACCTCGCCAACCTCTTCAACACCTGTTACGACAAGGGTGGCCGACTCGTCGGCATGATCGAGGAACGGCTCGGCGAGGCGGCCTTCTTCGACTTCATCCGGGGCATCTATCGCAAGTATGGCTATCGCATTCTGTCCGTGGCCGATTTTCAGCGCGAGCTGGAGGAATACACAGGGCGGTCGTGGGAGGAGTTCTTCCGTCGCTGGCTCTACGAGTGTGGCATCTCCGACTGGGCTGTCGAGAAGGTGGGCGTCACCAAGGCGCCCAAGTGTGCCGCCGACCATCCCCGCTGCTGCCTGATGCAGAAACGGTTCCTCTTCGCCCGGGGCGCTCGTTCTGAACTACCCGAGATTCCACCAGGCGGAGTGCGCCTGACGGTCGTGGTACATCAGAAGGCCGAGTATGATGAACCGACCACGCTCGGCATCGCGATGGAGGACAGCGAGAAGTTCTCTATCCGCATCCCCATCGTGCCCGGCGCGCAGGAATACTCTGTGGAGGATCCGCCAGCCCAGGTCATCCCGCTGGAACCTGGCCCGAAAGGCGGCGCTCGCTTCCGGGTCGAGGTGGTGTTGCCCGCCAAGCCGTGCCAGGTGGCCATCGATCCCGACCAGGTACTGGTCGATGCCGAGCCAGCCAACAACTTCTGGCATCAGCCGGTGCGCTGGCGGATCACCCCGCTCTACACCTTCCTCGAAGAAACCGACCTGACGACCGCCTACGACCGCTGGAACATCTTGCTGGGGCCCTGGCTCTACACGCCTACCTTCGCCACCACCTGGTTCAACCGCTCCACCATGGTGGGTGCCCGGGCGGGTGTCTACCGCACGCAGCAGTTCGCTGGCGGCGTCTATGCCGGCTATCGCACCAACTGGCGCGACATTGTGGTGGGAGTGGACGGCCAGTGGGAGCACTGGCCCTTCCCCAAGTCACAGACTGGCTTCGTCGCGGAACGCCGGCTGATGGACCTGGAGCAGGGTGACCAGAACGCCACGCGCGGCGTGCTGTGGACGCGCTACATCTTCGCCTACAACGCGAGCCTCTACCTCCCGCCGATCCACTACGTCGAGACATTCGCGCAGTACTCCGACAACTTCCTGCCCTATCCGACCCAGGCGGTACCGGGCAGCATCCGCTACGACCGCACCAGCACGCTGGGGTTGCATTACTACCTCAACTACCTGACTCCTTACTGGGATCCAGAGGGTGGCTTCGCCTTCAACGCCTGGTACGAGGGCGGCATCGCGGAGAAACCGTCCTCCGTGGGACTGCAGAAGATCGGCGGATCGTTCTCCATGGTGAAGTCGCCTCCTCAGTGGTTCACCGACGTGCTGCCCGCTCCGTCGGGTATCCGGGCCTGGATTGGCGACACCCGGTTTGCCATTCGCCTCTACGGAGCCACGGCCGCCCCCTCGCGTGGAGAGTTCTTCACCATGGGCGGCAGCGATCTGTTCCGGGGGTTCGACCTGGCCCAGCGGCAGGGCAGCACCGTGTGGGTTGGTAGCGCTGAGTGGCGCTTTCCCCTGGCGCGCCACACTCAGATCGACTGTCTCGACCACGTGGCCAGTGTCCGCAACATCAACGCGGTGGCGTTCTACGACGTCGGCGACGTCTACGCCAATGGTAACGCCGTCGGACCCATCGCACATGCCATCGGCGCTGGCCTGCGCCTCGATGTGTCGTGGTTTAGCTTCGTCGAGCGCACCACGTTGCGCTTCGATATCGCCAAGGCGATTAACGGAGACACCGGGCCGCAACTCTGGCTGGGCATCAACCATCCGTTCTGATTCGCCAGACTCGAGCACTGTCGTTGGGCAATTTCTTGTCCCGGAGCGCGGCGTGGAGTAAACTCAAGTAATCCGCTGGTGATTCCACCGTGCGCGGTTCTCTGGCCCGGATGTACCTCCGACGATGTCTTGTTTGCGGCATCTGCACCTCCTGCGCTGGTTGTTGATCCTGGGGTTGCTCCTCGGGTCCACCTCGGTGTCGATCCGCCATGCCCATGAACGCCACGGTCTGGATCACCCGTCTGGTTTCGCCCGGCAGCCTTCCTCGATCGAGGAGGTGGGCTCTCCGCATCTCTGGCACACACATCTGCTTCTTCTGGGTGTCGAGTGCTGCGAATGGGAGGGTGCCTTCTTCCCTCCGGGCATGACCGTGGGCATCGGCGTTGATGTGCCGGATCCCAGCGTGGCCCGTGCCATTCTGATGGACACGCCGGACTCTGCGCTTGCTGCCCAGCCGGGTACGACCTGGCTCATCGACGAGCCGCTTGCCTTCATTGCGCCTTGCACCTCTGTGATGTTCAACCGCGTGCTCCTCTGCGATCAGGCACGCGGGGCGCGCAGCGGCGTTCGCCTCACCTGAGAGTGCGTCTCATCCCCACTCGTTGATGCAGGTGAATGCCTCTGGCGCGGCGCGCCTGGGATGCACCTGACACCCCCTGGCAATACTGGTCAGCACGGTTCCCCATCCACGAACCCTCTGTGGCGGCACTCCCCTGGCGAAGGAGGCGATTCGACCATGCATCTACCCAACCAACTTCCTGCTTCGCCGACTATCCTGGTTCGGCTTCGTTCGCTCCTCCTGGCCCTGGTGCTCATGGGCATCGGCGCTGGGTTGTGCTACGGCACCCTGCGCAGTACAGGCGGTCTGTTTCACCCAGAGCCTTCGCCATCCGATCGGGCGAAGAGTACGTCGGAGCCGGAGCCACCCGCCGTGGTGAAGATGCCTCCAGAGCGCTGGGCCTCGGCCGGCATTCGTCTGGCGAAGCCGGGCTACAGCCCGTTCCATCAGGCGGTCTGGCGCAGTGGACGTCTGGCGCTCGACGAGGCGCGCATCGCCCACATCGCGCCGCCCATCGAGGGACTGGTGCGCGAGGTCAAGGTACGTCTGGGCCAGGACGTCAAGGCGGGCGACGTGCTGGCCATCGTCGATTCGCGCGAGGTCGGCCAGGCCAAGCTCGACCTGGTGAAGACCCGCCTGGCCACCACCTTTGCCCGGGCCCAGCACACCTGGACGCAGGGCACCAGTCGCACTGCGCTCGAGATGGTCA
This sequence comes from Gemmataceae bacterium, assembly GCA_046350255.1. Lineage (GTDB taxonomy): Bacteria > Planctomycetota > Planctomycetia > Gemmatales > Gemmataceae > CALDUY01. The sequence goes on along the minus strand of JAXMAV010000017.1, from coordinate 22,259 downwards.
AGGCCATGATCAGCGGTGCCCGGATCGCTGACATCGAGAAGCAGTTTCGCGACCGACCCATCGGCGATTTGCGCCAGCAGCTGATGACCGCCTATAGCCGACGATTGCAGACGCGTTCGCACTATGACGCGGTCAAGCAGGCTGACGCTCAGGGCGCTCTCCCCAGTGCGACAGTGGTTCGGCTACGCGCCGACTACGAGGCAGCGGAGGCCGCCTTTGGGGCGCTCAGCGAGGAGGTGGGCTTCCAGGCGGGCCAGCAGATCCGCTCCAGCGAACAGAAGCTGAGAGAAGCGGAAACGGCCGAGGCGCTCAGCAAGGCGGGCCTGATGATGCTCGGTTTCTCGGCCAAAGAGGTCGAGGACATGAATCCCCTGACCGAGGGCGCTCGGGTGTCGCACTATCCTGTGCGCGCTCCGTTCTCCGGCACCGTGATCGAGCAGCATGCTGTGCTGTCCGAGCGCGTCGGGCCACAGCATCAGATGTTTCAGCTGGCCGACCTGTCTCGACTCTGGCTGAAGGCCGACGTCCCCCAGAGCGATCTATCGTTGGTGAAGGACCTGGCTGGCGGAGCGGTGACCTTTCGCATGAGCGAGGACAATCGGCCCAGCAGTGGCAGCGCGGAGTCTCTTCGGGCCGAGGTTTTCTACGTTGGCGACATCGTGGATAAGGACACGCGCACACTCCCGCTGACCGCGTCGGTGGCGAACCCGCGCAGGCAGCTGAAGGCTGGCGCCTTCGTCGAGGTGGAGTTACAGCAGACGTCGGAGCCTGCGCTACAGGTGCCCGAAGTGGCCATCCAGCGCCAGGGAACGCAGACATTCGTCTTTGTTCACCTGGGCGGCGAGGAGTTTCGTCGCGTGGACGTCAAGCTTGGCCGTACCTCGGGTGGCATTGCGGAGATCGTCGAGGGGCTGGAGCAGAATCAGCAGGTGGTGGTGGCCGGTGGCTTCATCCTGAAGTCAGAGATGCTCAAGGATCTGATGGCGGGCGACTGAGCCATTGCGGATTTCATGTGGCGGGGGAGGGGAGCCGTGCTGGGCAAACTCATCGACCTGGTGCTGGAAAACAAGTTTGTCGTCATCCTCAATTCCATCGTCCTGGTGGCGGCCGGATTCTGGGCCATGACCCGGCTGCCGGTCGATGCGGTTCCCGATGTGACCAACGTGCAGGTGCAGGTGATGACGACGGCTCCTGCGCTGGGACCCGAGGAGACGGAGCAGTTCATCACTTTTCCCGTCGAAACCGCCATGAGTGGCATTCCGCGGGTCGAGGAGATTCGCTCGGTTTCGCAGTTTGGCCTCTCCGTGGTCACCGTCGTGTTCGAGGAAGGCACCGATATCTACTGGGCCCGACAGCAGGTGGGTGAGCGCCTGCAATCCGCCCGGGAAGGTATCCCCGAGGGCATCCCCAACCCGAAGATGGGGCCTATCGCCACCGGCCTGGGCGAAATCTATCAGTTCGAGGTGCGCTGGAAGCATCCGCCCGAGAAGGACGACGAGGCCACGCGCAAGGAACGACTGCGCAAGCTCCGTGAGGTGCTCGACTGGCAGATCGCCTTTCAGCTGCGCAGCGTGCCCGGAGTCATCGAAGTGAACACCAGCGGGGGTGAAGCGCGTACCTACGAGGTGCAGATCGACCCGAACAAGCTCCTCGACCATCGCATTCCCATCACCCGCGTTTTCGAGGCCCTGAAGGCGAATAACTCGAATGAGGGCGGTGGTTACCTGATCCTGCACTCGGACGAACAGCGCATCGTGCGTGGCGAGGGGTTGATCAACAGCCTCGACGATCTCCGAAACATCGTGCTCGATTCCCGGGGCGGCACCCCAGTCTATTTGCACCAGGTGGCCCGGATTCAGTTCGCCCCGCTTATCCGCCAGGGCGCTGTCACCCGCGACGGCCGAGGTGAGGGCGTGATTGGCATCGTCATGTTGCTGGCGGGCGAGAACTCCCGGGTGGTCGTCGAACGCGTCAAGGAGAAGATGGCCGAGATCGAAAAGACTCTCCCCGAAGGCATCACCGTCGAACCGTTCTACGATCGCACTGAACTGGTGCGGAACACCGTACACACGCTGACCAAGAACCTCATCGAGGGCGGCGTGCTGGTCATCCTCGTGCTACTCGTCCTGCTGGGCAGCTTTCGCGCCGGCCTGATCGTCGCCCTGGCGGTGCCTCTCTCCATGCTCGGTGCCTTCGTGGGGATGCTGTATGCAGGGCTGTCGGGCAACCTGATGAGTCTGGGCGCGATGGACTTCGGCCTGATTGTTGATGGATCGGTGGTGCTTATCGAGAATGTCGTGCGGCGGGTGGCCGAGTATCGGCACGAACATCGAGTGCAGCGCGCCCCCGTGCAGGTGATCCGCGATGCCTGCCAGGAGATGGCTCGGCCCGTGCTCTTCGGCGTGGGGATCATCCTGCTCGTCTACCTGCCGATCCTGTCGCTCCGGGGGCTGGAAGGCAAGATGTTCAAGCCGATGGCGTTGACGGTCATCTTCGCACTGTTGACCTCGTTGGCCCTCGCCCTGACGCTCATGCCTGTACTTGCCGCCATCTTCCTCCGCAGTGTCAGCGAGAATGAACCGTTTCTCATTCGCTGGGTCAAGGCGGCCTACCAGCCGTTGCTCTACCTAGCGATTCAGCACCCGGTGATGATCCTCCTCAGCACCGCCGGGGCCTTCTTCGCCAGCCTTGGACTGGCTGCTACACTCGGGGCAGTGTTCATCCCCAAGCTCGACGAGGGATCGATCGCCATCCAGGCGACGCGCCTTCCCAGTGTGTCTCTCGAGACCTCCATCGAGATGACCACGCGGATGGAGAAGTGCTTGCTTCAGTTCCCCGAGGTCGAGTCGGTGGTCTGCAAGACGGGTCGGCCTGAAATCGCCAACGACCCGATGACGGTGAATCTGACCGACATCATGGTCAGCCTGAAGCCGATGGATCAGTGGCGCTTCCACACCAAGGAAGAACTGGTGGCTGCCATGGAGAAGGCGCTGGAAGAAGAGGTGCCAGCGAACATCTACAGTTTCTCGCAGCCGATCGAGCTGCGCGTCGCAGAGTTGGTGGCCGGCGTGAAGTCGGACGTCGGCATTAATCTCTACGGAGACGATCTGCACACGCTGCAAGACAAGGCCGAGGAGATTGTGCGGGCGCTCAACCGTGTCCCCGGCGCGGCCGACGTTCAGGCCGAGCAAACCGGAGGGTTGCCGTTCCTCCGCGTCATCATCAAACGCACTCAGCTGGCACGGTACGGCATCAACGCCCGCGACGTGCTGGATGCAGTGGCGGCCATCGGTGGCCGCGAGGTGGGCCAGGTCTTCGAGGGACAGCGACGCTTCCCCTTGCAGGTGCGCCTGGGCCAGGAATGGCGCCAGGATCTCGAACGCATTCGCCAGATCAAGATTGCTGACCCGCAGGGTCGTCAGATCGCCATCGACCTGCTGGCGGAATTGAAACTCGAGGATGGCCCCGCCCAGATCAGCCGCGAGGCGATCCGGCGTCGTACCATCATCCAGTGCAACGTGCGTGGCCGCGATCTGGCCGGGTTTGTGGCCGAGGCCCAGCGCGTGGTGTCCCAGGAGGTCAAACTACCACCAGGCTACCTGGTCACCTGGGGTGGACAGTTCAAGAATTTGCAGGAAGCCAGCCAGCGCCTCATGATCGCCGTCCCTCTGGCGCTGTTCATGATCTTCGCCATGCTCCACCTATCGTTCAACTCCATTCGCCTGGCGGCGCTGATCTTCCTGAACGTGCCGCTCGCCGCCACGGGAGGCATTCTGGCGCTGTGGTTGCGCGGTCTTCCGTTCTCCATCTCCGCAGGCGTCGGCTTCATCGCCCTGTTCGGAGTGGCCGTCCTCAACGGCGTCGTGCTGGTCACCTACCTCGTCGAGCTGCGCAAATCGGGCCTGAGCGCCAACCAGGCCGCCTACGAGGGGGCCATGATTCGCGTCCGCCCCGTACTGATGACTGCGCTGGTGGCCATGCTCGGCTTCATTCCCATGGCAGTGTCCGGAAGCGCCGGAGCTGAGGTCCAGCGCCCCCTTGCCACTGTGGTAATCGGTGGCCTGGTCACCTCGACCTTGCTAACGCTGTTCGTGCTCCCCGCCCTCTTCCGCTGGTTCGATCCGCCCACGGAAGAAACCGGCTCCACTCCACCCGAGGTGATAGCCAGTCACTGAGCCACTGAACATCGCCCCAGGTGGTGAGGGCAGAGGACGCCCCCCGTGGTGCTTCTGTCCACCGCCTTCGGAGTGCATTAACGCAACAAGGCGCCGGAACCGCGGTTCACGACGCCTTTGTCTTTGGAAGCTGGGGATCATGGATTCGAACCATGACTAACTGATCCAGAGTCAGTTGTGCTACCGTTACACTAATCCCCAAGTCGAGATCCACTCTAACGAGCAGGCTTCGGAGTGTCAAGACCTGCGGACCCGGTTGAAATGGGTCCGCAGGTCTTGTGATCATCTCGGCAGGTAGCCAGGTCACGGCCACATTAGCGCGGGCGAGGACCACGATCGCCACGGGGGGCGCCGCCACGATCACCGCGAGGGTCGCCGCCACCACGGGGGTCGCCGCCGCGGTCGCCCTTGCCTCGGCGGAACAAGTTGCGGAAGTCGAAGCCCTTCCCCTTCTCGTTACCGCCGCCACCCATCCGTCCGCCTAGCGGTTCATTTCGCCGGAAGCCGCCACTGCGGTTCCCTTGATGCCACTTTGCGCCCGCTGGTGCCGCAGCATCTCTTCGGGGGTCAGGAAGCCATCGCCGTTGGCGTCCATGGTCAGGAACTCATTGACGTCGCGGCCGTCCTGCTTCCACTCGTACAGGCCGATCTGGCCATCTTTGTCCTTGTCGTTGTCAGTGAACCAACCCGGCAGATCGCGCGGCAGTTTGCCGTAGCGATAGACCGGCGGACGCACATCCAGATCGACCGACTTCGTGGCCGACTGCTCCTCGGGCTTCTTCTCCTCGGCCTTCTGTTCCTCGCGCCGTTGATCCATGCGGCCCTGGATGTATTTCTCGAACTCATCCATCTCGATCTTGCCGTTCTTGTTCAGGTCGGCCTTCTCGAAACGGTCGCCCTCGGAGATGCTCGACCCCATGATCCGCTTCTTGCGCCCTTCCTCGGCTTCTTCCTTTGTCAGAGCGCCGTCCTTGTTGGTGTCCATCTGGGTGAAGGCATCCTTGGCAAATGCCTCGCTGGCCTTCTTTTTCTCTTCCTCGGTCCGCGTGTCGCCCTTTTCGCGGAACTCCTTGAACCGATTCTCCGAGTATTCCACGTACAGATCCCGGGTCATCAGGCCGGTGTTAACGCCTTTGCTCTTGAGGAAGGCACCCATCTTCTCACGCTGGCTCTCGGCGCTGCCGGCCATTAGCATCATGCCGGAAATCTCGACCTTGCTGACATCGAACGACTCCGCGCCCTTGGAGAGCATCTCGAAGCCCTTGCCTGCCATGTCCTTGCTACGTTCCTTCATCCGGTTCTCGAAAAACTCCCGGTAGAGCTCCTTGGTCATCTGCCCGTTGCTGACCCCCTTGGTCTGCAGGTAGGACATCATCTTTTCCCGTTGCTGCTCCACGGTCTCGGGGCCGCGCTGCTGCAGTTCGACCTTATTCACGTCGAACGTGGCGGCCCCACCGGAAATGCGGTCGAAGATGTCGTCAGCAGAGGGCATCTTGAACGCGCCACCGCCTCCGAAACCCCCACCACCCTTACCACCCCTTCCCCCGCCGCCAAATCCACCGAACTGGGTGTAAGCAGATGAAACCACCATGGCCAGGAGAAGGAGGGTGGCCCCCATCAAGTGGAATCGCGTCAGTTTCACAGGACGAATCTCCACGGAGGAACTGCAAGGACGCAGGCAATGATGCAATAGAATCCGCCAGAATATACTAACCTGAGAGGCCCCCCGGCGCCTCCTCTTCTCATGAACTTTTAACCTCTCTGCGCCAGTGGACGCACGGTGCGCGGATCGGGGCCGATGTATCGGCCGCGCGGACGGATGATGCGGTTGTGGGCCGCCTGCTCGATGACATGCGCCGACCAGCCGGTCACCCGCGCCATCACAAAGATGGGTGTGTAGAGGGGGATCTCCAAACCCAGACAGTGATACAACCGGCCGGCTGGCCAATCCAGATTGGGGTACAGGTGCTTCTCGTTGGCGAGAATCTCCTCTATGATGTGGGCGGTTTCTTCCCAGTGTTCCTGGCCTACCCTTGCAGCGGCTGCTCGGGCGTACTTCGTGAGGATGCCCGCACGCACGTCGCCGGTCTTGTACACCCGGTGGCCGAACCCCATGACTTTTTCCCGCCGCGCGATCACCTGTCGCAACCAGGCCTCGGCCGTACTCGGCCCACCAGCCGCGCGGAGCACATCCATGACCTGCTCATTGGCGCCACCGTGCAAGCGCCCCTTCAACGCACCGATGGCGGCCACAACGGCCGCATGCAGGTCCGATTCGGTCGAGGTGACCACGCGCGCGGTAAAGGTGGAGGCGTTGAACTCGTGCTCGGCATAGAGAATCAGCGACACATCGAAGGCACGGGCATCTTGTGGGTCGGCTTCCTTCCCGCGCAGCTGGTACAGAAAGTTCTCGCCCAGGGGTAAATCGCCCCGGGGGGATACCGGTTCCAGGCGATGGGCCAGGCGAAACTGCGCGGCTACCGCCACCGGAATCTGGGCCAGCAAACGCTCAGCCTTACGCAGGTTAGCTGCAGGCGAACTATCCGCCACGTCTGGATCGAAGTGGGACAGGATGCTAACGGCCGAGCGAACGGCATCCATGGGGGAAGTTTCGCTGGGAAGAGCTCGAAACAGATCGAGCAGGCAGGCCGGAATCTGGGCAGCCGCACTCAGGCGCGACTGAAAAGAGCTCAGCTGCGTCGCAGTGGGGAGATCGCCATGCAGGAGCAGGTAGGCCACCTCATCAAAACTGCACTGCTCGGTGAGTTCGCCCACGGGATAGCCCCGGTAACTGAGGCCACCCACCACCGTCGAGATGGCTGTTTCGCCAGCAATGACCCCCTCCAGTCCGGGGGAGTAGACTTCCTGCGCGATGGGGGTGCCTGCCACGTTATGTTCTCCTTCACCTTAGCCGAAGTAGCTTCGATCTCGTGCGTCGTAGCCATCATAGTCGAGCAGTGCGTACAGTTCGCGCCGCGTGAGCATCTCGCCCAGGCGATCCTGTTGATGGCCCTTCTCCAGAATGTCGCGAAAGACCGTCTCGGTGGCCCGCATGGCCGCTCGCAGCCCCGTGACGGGGTAAAGCACCATGCGATATCCCAGGCGAGCTAGTTCATCGCGGGAAAGGGGAGGGCTCTTGCCGAACTCGGTCATGTTGGCCAGCAACGGCACGCCGGGAAAGGCCTGGGCAAAGGCGGCGAATTCCTCGGCCGACTCCATGGCCTCGGGAAAGAGCCCGTCCGCGCCGGCTTCGAGATACAGGCGCCCTCGACGCACCGCCTCGTCGAACCCCAGCACACCCCGAGCGTCGGTCCGGGCCAGCAGCACGAACGAGGGGTCGCGACGGGCGGCGACGGCTGCACGAATCTTGCTGACCATCACCCCGGCATCGACCAGGTTTTTCCCCGACAGATGACCGCAGCGCTTGGGCATCTGCTGATCTTCGAGATGTAACCCCGCTGCTCCAGCTGCCTCGTAGAGATGCACTGATCGTTCGACATTGAGCGCCTCACCAAATCCGGTGTCGGCATCGCACAACAGAGGAAGCGTCGAGGCCTGGGTGATCTGGCGGATGGCGTCGGCAAACTCGCTGGCGGTGACCAGTCCAATGTCGGGCAACCCCAGGCTGGCCGAGAGCGCCGCCCCGGACAGGTAGGCCGCCCGAAAGCCCAGGCGCTCCGCCAGGCGCGCCACCAGCGGGCTGTGGACCCCTGGAATGGCTACCGTTTCGCTTGCCCAGGCCTGCCGTAGTCTTGCTCCTGGTCCGCTCATGGCTGGTTCCTCCCTTGCGCCGTTGGGGACTCGCTCATTGTCGTCCCACAGGGCCCGATGGCAACGACCTACTCCGCATACCCGGCACAATCACTCGATCCCGACAGTCGCCAGGCCGGTTCGCTGCATTCTTACCTGGAGTTTCAGGCAATCGCCATGGCACGATGGTGAACCTGGGAAATCTGGTCCGGTGTCGAGGAGAGTGTGAGATGAAGTGCTGGTTTTGCGATCACGAGGCTCGAGGGAGCTGCGCCGCCTGTGGGCGCGGGTTGTGCCATCAACACGCTCATTTTCATGACGAGTTGACGTTCGCCAAGTCGGACACCAGTACAGGTTATTCGTCGTACTACAACGTGCTCAACGCGCTCAAGTGCAGCGATTGCCGGGTCGAGTGGAAATCGTACCGCCCCGGTGATTGATCTCGCAGTCTTGCCCGGGGTACACTGGCGCGATGTTAACCTGCGATCCTCATCCGTTGCTCGACCTGGGCGCATTTGTCACCGAGTTTCCCCGTCCACTGGGCGAGATGCCTTCGCCGCCGGAGCTGCTCGCTTTGCTTCAGCCAGGGGAGAACGCTCCGCTGTCGTCCAGCGATGCTCTGCGCGAGTTGGTGCGAGCATTGCTGCGGCAGGGGGGCTTCAAACCAACGGGCCGAAGCAAGCCAGCCTCGGAGTACCTGATCCGCGCGGTGAGCGAGGGTGGGCTTTCCTCGATCAACCTGGCCGTGGACGCCTGCAACGCCGTGTCGCTGCATAGCGGATTACCCATCAGCGTCGTTGATCTGGATGGGGCCCGAGAGCCATTCCGTGTGGGTGTTGCCTCGCCGGGCGCATCCTACGTCTTCAATGCCTCGGGCCAATCGATTGACCTGGCCGGATTGCTCTGCCTGTTTGACGGTGAGGGTCCCTGCGCCAACGCGGTCAAGGACGCCCAGCGCACCAAGACCGGTCCGACCACCCGGCGCACACTGTCCCTGGTCTGGGGAACGCTGGCCGCCCCGGGAAGAGCAGGGCAGACCGTCGCCTGGTACCGGCAACTACTCGAACAAGCCGGTGCCACGACGGAGGCAGTGGTACTCTCTCCCGGTCCCGCCGATCGAACCTGATCACCTCGTCGCATCTCCTGGAAAGCGATCCGCGCACCTATCCTTAGTGGGGTAGGGAACTCTCGCAGACCACCCAGGAGGCCCAGCGTGTACGAAACCCTGACGCAACTCACGCTGCTGGCAGTGGTGCACACGGTGCTGCTGATCGTGGTCATTCCCATCATCCTCATCAAGAAGCGGGACACCACTGTTGCGGTCGCCTGGTGTCTCTTCGTCCTCCTCACTCCCCTGGTCGGCTCGCTCGTTTTCTGGGTGTTTGGCTTCAACTACATTCAACGACGAGTCATTCGGAAAAGAACCCACCGCTCGGCCTTTCGCCAGGAACACCCTCCCTCGCGCCCCGAGGCGACGCGCGGCGCTGGGCTGGGAAAATCCGATGCCCATCCCCTGGCCGGCATCACGCGCGCGCTGGACACCTTTCCCATCAGTCACGGCAACCGCGTGCAGTTGCTACACCACACCACCGAGGCCTACCAGGAGATCCTCAACGCGATCGACTCGGCCCAGCATCACGTCCACCTGCAGTTCTTCATCGTGCGAAACGATGAAACGACGCGCGGTGTGCTCCAGCGCCTGGCGAACAAGGCTCGTGAGGGGCTCGAGGTTCGGCTGCTCTACGATGCGGTGGGATCGCTGTTCCTGCGCAGCCGGCAGCTACGCGAGCTGATCAACGCAGGTGGCCAGGCCTACCCGTTCCTGCCCATCAATCCCTTTCGCTCGTGGATTCAGGTGAACCTGCGCAACCATCGCAAGGCGGTCATCGTGGATGGCAAGGTAGCCATCACCGGGGGCATGAACCTGGGCGACGAGTACCTGGGCAAATCGCCGTGCTTCGGCTACTGGCGCGATACCATGGTGCGCCTCGAAGGCCCCACGGTGGCGGCCCTGCAGCGCATCTTCATCGAGGACTGGGATTTCGCCACCCACGAAGCGTTGCAAGAGGAACGCTACTTTCCGCTCATCGCCGAGGTGGGCGAACATGCTGTTCAGGTCGCGGAGTCCGGCCCCGATCAGGAACCCAACACGCTACGCGAGATATACTTCGCGGCCATACTGAGTGCCAGGAAACGCCTGTGGATCGCGTCGCCGTACTTCGTGCCCGATAGTGGGCTGCTCGATGCGCTGCGTCTGGCCCGCTTCCGCGGCGTCGATGTGCGCCTGCTCTGCCTGCTGCGGCCCGACCACTTGCTATCGTTCTACGCCAGCCGGTTCTACTGGGCCGACCTGCTGGCCTTTGGAGGCAAGGTCTACCAGTATGCCCGGGGGATGATGCACTCGAAGATCATCATCGTCGATGATGACTGGGCCACGGTTGGCTCGGCGAACATGGACAACCGGAGTTTGCACCTGAATTTCGAGTCCAACTGCTGCTTCTACTCGCCGGCGCTGGTTGCGGAACTGGCCCGGCAGTATCAGGCCGACCTGCACGATTCGATCCCGCTGGACACATGGACCTTCGCCAACCGTTCACTGGCCGTGCGCCTGCTCGAACACGGCTGTCGGTTGTTCGCTCCGATTCTGTAGGGGTTGTGCGGGTTTTTCTTACCCCCAAAGCAGGAAGGACTTCCCTCTCCGGGAAGGCGATGTTAGAGTGTCCAGAGGAACCGGCGTCTGGCCGGCCCTGGTCAACTTACGTGCCGTGCATGCCGATCGCACAAGGAAAGGCCCTGGGCCTCTCTCGTCTGTCGACCGGATCGCGGATGGATTTCGTGGTACAAGGAGATCGAAGTATTCGTCCTACCGACCGACAACAGCCGCAGGATCGGGGTCCGCGGGTAAACGAGCAGATTCGCATCAGCCCCATCCGACTCATTGGCGCCAACAGCGAGCAGCTGGGAGTAGTGCCGACCTCTCAGGCGCTCGAGATGGCCCGCGAACAAAATCTCGACCTGATCGAGGTGGCTCCGACCGAGCGCCCTCCCGTTTGCAAGATTGCAGATTATGGGAAGCTGCGCTACCAGCAGTCGCGTAAGGGGGGCAAGAACAAGGCCCACCAGCAAAAACTGAAGGAAATTCGGGTCCGCCCCAAGACCGGCGACCACGACATCGATACCAAGGTCAACCAGGCGCGGCGCTTTCTCGAGCACAACGACAAGGTCCTGGTGAACGTTCTCTTCCGCGGTCGTGAATTACAGCACATCGAGGAAGGGCAGCGCATCATTACCCAGATCCTCGAGAAACTGGTGGACGTGGCAAAGGTGGAAAAGGCTCCCTCGATGGAAGGCCGTCGCATGAGTGCGATGCTCGCTCCCAAGAGTGCCAAGACCGGTGGCTGAAGATTTTGCCCTGCACAAATGATGCGGAGCTATTACAATACACGAACTGACAGGCTGACCTGACCTGTTGGCAGGTAGCGGAGAGCCCCCGGCTCAAATCTCACTCCACCTGGAATGAGATCCATCGCCGGGGAGCCTCGTTTTCTTGGACCATCCTTCGCCGGGCTCATTTACCCGTACGCGAAGTATTGAAGGTGTTGCCATGCCCAAGATGAAAACCCATAAGGGCTCGAAGAAGCGCTTCCGCGTCACGGCTTCCGGTTTGCTCAAGCGGAGCCAGGCGGGCAAGCGGCATCTCAACAGCCACAAGACCGGCAAGCGCAAGCGCCACCTCCGTGGCAATATCGTGGATGGCGGCAAGATCGCCAGCAAGTACGTCATCAATGTGGCCGGCCAGGCTTGATCCGAACCTTCGGTCCTGGCCATTTGTCCTTGAAATAACCCTCGACCCCGATTGAACTGCCATGACACGTGCAAGAAGCGGCAAGACTGTTCTCCGCGGCCGCAAGCGGCTCCGGAAGCTGACCAAGGGTTTCCGGGCCGGCCGGCATCACCTGTACCGCCAGGCCGCGGTGGCCATCATCCGGGCTCGGGTGTATGCCTACCGCGATCGCCGCGTACGGCGCCGCGAGTTCCGCAAGCTGTGGATCGTGCGCATCAACGCGGCCTGCCGCATGCGTGGTATGCGCTATAGCCAGTTCATCGCGGGGTTGCAGCGCGCCTGCGTCTCCCTCGATCGCAAGACGCTGGCACACCTCGCCGTGCACGATCCTGACACCTTTACCAAGGTTGTCGAACTTGCCCGCGCCCACCTGCCTGCGGGTAGCAAGTAACCTTCCGCGATACTGTGGATGAAGGATGAAGGCAGGAAGTCCTTCATCCTTCATCCCGTTTTATGTAGAGATTCATGAGCGACTTATCTGAACTGGAGCGCCGGGCCACGGAAGCACTCGGCACCTGTGCCGACGAGGCCGCCCTCCGCACCTGGAACCATCGGTTCCTTCAGGGCGAACTCAGCATGGCGCTCAAGGCGGTGGGCGGCTTGCCCCCGGCCGAGCGCAAGGCCTACGGCCAGATGGCCAACCAGATCAAGCAGACGTTGACCCAGGCCTACGAACAGGCTCTGGCCGCCGCCCGCGATCAGGCCCTCGAACGCAGCCTGGCCACCGAACGGGTCGATGTCACCCTGCCGGGCCGCGACATTCCCCGCGGGCGTCTCCATCCCTCCACGCAGACGCTGCGCCTCATCTACTCGATCTTCGCCGAGCTGGGCTTCCAGATCTATCGCAGCCCCGAGGTCGAGGACGACGAGACCAACTTCGGCATGCTCAACATGCCGCCACATCATCCCGCACGCGACATGTGGGATACCTTCCACACCACCAGGCCGGGAGTGCTGCTGCGCACGCACACCTCGCCGGGGCAGATCCACATCATGCGCAAGCTGTGCCCCCGGCCGATCCGCGTGATCCTGCCGGGCATGTGCTACCGCTACGAGCAGATCACCCCCCGTAGCGAGATCATGTTCCATCAGGTCGAGGGGCTGGCAATCGGCGAGAACATCACCCTTGCCGATCTGAAAGGCACCGTCATCGCCTTCGCCCGTCGCCTGTTCGGAGCCGAGCGCCAGATTCGCATTCGCTCCAGCTACTTCCCCTTCACCGAGCCTTCCATCGAGGTGGATATCGACTGGCCCCGGGATGACCCCAACGCCGACCGACTCACCAAGGGGACCGGCTGGCTGGAGATCATGGGTGCAGGGATGGTCCACCCCGCGGTGCTGCGCAACGGTGGCTACGACCCGGCTCGTTACTCCGGGTTCGCCTTCGGCATGGGGCCCGAGCGGATCGCCATGCTCCGGAACGCCATCGACGACATCCGGCAGTTCTGGGGCAACGACCTCCGCTTCCTCCGACAGTTTTAGCGCCGTGCGGCCCTCGCCTCCTTCCCCGGGTCCCGTCGTCGCTTCGTCATCCTCGATAGGCCGTTTCCTGCTTCTGGTTCCAGGTGGTTCCCCATGAAGATTCCTCTAAAATGGCTGGCCGATTACGTCGCCATCGACATGCCCGTCGCCGAGTTGGCCCAGCGGCTGACCATGGCGGGCCTGGAGGTTTCCTCGTACCGGTCGTTCGGCCTGCCGGCCCCCGACGACCTGCGCCTTCGCGGTGAGGAAGCGGGCCCTGTCTGGGATCGCGACCGGGTGATCATCGGCCAGCTGACCGCAGTGGAGAAGCACCCCAACGCCGACAAGCTCAAGCTGCCCGTCGTCGATCTGGGCGCGGGCCGTAGCCTGCAGCTGGTCACCGGGGCGCCCAACATCCAGGTGGGTGAACGAGGGCAGAAGGTTGTCGTGGGGCTGGCCGGCACTGTCTTCTGGGATGGCCACGTTAGCCCGAAGAAGCTGACCGAGCTGAAGCCCAAGCCCGTGCGTGGCATCCCCAGCGAGGGCATGGTGATGTCCGCCTTCGAGCTGGGCATCAACGACGAACACGAAGGCATCATCCTCCTCGACGCAGACGCTCCCGTGGGGACGCCCCTGGCCGACTACTGGGGCGACATCGTGCTGGAAGTCGATGTCCTGCCGAACATGGCACGTTGCCTGGCCTTGCTGGGCGTGGCCCGTGAGGTGGCTGCCTTCACTGGGAAGTCAATCTGTCGGCCAGTTACCACCCCACAGGCGGACGGTCCGCCCATCGAGGGCCGTGTCCAGGTCCAGATCGATGATCCTGCCCTATCGGCCCGCTACGCGGCGGCGCTCATCGAGGGGGTGAAGATTCAACCCTCGCCCGGCTGGATGCAGCAGCGCCTGACCTACGCAGGGATGCGGCCGATCAGCAACATCGTGGACATCACCAACTACGTGATGCTCGAGTGGGGCCAGCCTCTGCACGCCTTCGATTACGACGTGTTGAAGCGTCGCGCTGGGGGCAAGGCTCCTACCATCATCGTACGGCCGGCCCGTGCGGGCGAGGTGCTGAAAACCCTCGACGGCGTCGAGCGCAAGCTCACCCCCGACATGCTGGTCATCGCCGACACGGCCGGCGCCATCGCCCTGGCAGGCGTCATGGGTGGGCTGGAGACCGAGGTCACCGCCAGCACCACGAACATCCTGCTTGAATCGGCGAGTTTCGACTTCCTCAACATTCGCCGCACCATGCGCGCGCTGGATCATCACAGCGACGCCGGCCTGCGCTTCAGTCGGGGCGTCCATCCGGCCCTGGTGCCCCTGGCGCTGGGCCGGGCGGCCGAGTTAATGCGCCAGCACGCGGGTGGCACCGTGGCGCGCGGCATCGTCGATGTCTACCCGGCTCCCCGAGCCGACCAGGTAGTCGAACTCACCTCCGGCGAGATTCGCCGTCTTCTGGGGATGGATATCCCGCTGGAGGAATGTGAGCGTGTCCTCCGCACGCTTGAGTTCACCGTCGAGCGCATTCGGCCCGATGCCCTGCGCGCCACGGTGCCTCCTTATCGTCTCGACGTGCAGGAAGGCCCCGCCGACCTCATCGAGGACCTGGTGCGCCTGGTGGGGTACGATCGTCTACCCGAGACACGCATCTCCGAGGGACTGCCCGACAGTATCCAGGAAGAAGCGGTGGCCTTCGAGGAAAAGGTGCGCGATCGCCTGGTGGCCCTGGGACTGCAGGAGATCATCACCTACGCGCTGACGACGCCAGAGCGCGAGGCACCGCTGGGACTGCCTGCCCGCGACTACGTGCAGCTGCTCAACCCCATCTCCAGCGAACGCACCGCCATGCGGCAGAGCCTGCTCACCGGAGCCCTGGAAGTGGCCGAGCAGAACCTGCGGCAGGGTGACGAGATCCGTCTCTTCGAGGTCGGCAGCGTCTACCTGACGCGCCCGGACCACAAACTGCCCGACGAGCCGCGCCGACTGGCTATCGTCCTCTCGGGCCGCCGCTATCAGGATCACTGGGGCGATGCCGGCCAGACGCCGCGCGGCCAACTCGACTTCTTCGACCTGAAGGGTGTGGTGGCGGCGCTCCTGGCCGATTTGCACCTCCGCGACGTGGTTTATCGTCCTGGGCAGATCGCTGCCCTGCATCCGGGGAAATCGGCCGAGATCGTGGCCGGTGACCGGGTCCTGGGTTATCTGGGCGAGCTGCATCCCCGGGTGGGCGAGGCGTTCGCACTGGGAGGCAAAACCGTGCTGGTGGCTGAAATCGACCTGGCTGCCCTGCAGGCCGCTTTGCCTCCCCGGTATGCCTATGTCTCGGTGTCGAGATTCCCCGCTGCGTTGCGCGACGTGGCCGTGATTGTGCCGGAAGCCCTGCCCGCCGAGAAGGTGGAGGCGGAAATCCGTGCCGCGGGCGGCGCGCTATTGCGCGGCCTGCGCCTCTTTGATCTCTATCGGGGTGAGAGTATTCCTGCGGGTACCAAGAGCCTGGCCTACGCCCTGGCGTACCAGGCCGATGACCGCACGCTCACCGACAAGGAAGTGGAGAAGGCGCACAAGGCCATCGAAAGCCGCCTGCGCCATGTCCTGAAAGCCCAGATTCGAGGACAGGACGCCTGAAACGGCGTGCCTTCCGGCCGGCTGCGCTGGCACGATGGGTCTGGGGTGGTATATAGTGGAAGGATATTCCTGGTGGCGCATCGACTCCGGGACGGTGATCGTGCCGTCTCTATCCGACTTGTGCGAACCGGTATGGCCTCGTCGTCTGGACTCCCGGACAGGCCGCTTACGGCCGAATCCTTTCTCCGGGGCGTACTTCGCAGTGGTCTCCTCGAGCGAGACGATCTGCAAGCATCGCTCCGCGGGGTTCCTCGTGAGCAGCGCGACGACGCCCAGGCGCTGGCTGAATGCCTGGTGCGCAAGGGCAAGCTGACTCGTTTTCAGGCGGGCAAACTTCTCCGCGGCATCTCACAGGGCATGATCCTGGGTCCCTTCCGTCTGCTCACGCCGATAGGCCGGGGCGGGATGGGTACAGTTTTCCTGGTTCGAGACACGCGCAGCGACCAGATGGTCGCCCTGAAGATTCTCCCGCCCAAGCTGGCCCGCACCGAGCATCGGATGCTGGCGCGCTTCCATCGCGAGATGGAGTTGAGCCAGAAAGTCTCGCACACGCACCTGGCATGGACCTACGAGGTGGGAGAGTTTCGCGGCGTCCCCTACATCGCCATGGAATACATTCCCGGCCGCACGCTGTCCCGCGTCGTGGCAGAGGATGGACCGCTGCCGTACCCCCGTGCCGCGCGCTTGATGGCGGAAGTCGCCTCGGCGCTGGATCACGCCCACGAGCAGGGACTCATCCATCGCGATCTCAAGCCGGGCAACATCCTCATCACGCCGCGCGACCGGGTCAAGGTCGTGGACCTGGGGCTGGCGTTGATCCACGGCGAAACCGTCGAGGATGCCATGGTGGTGGGAGGCCAGGGCTACATCGTCGGGACGATGGACTACATTGCCCCCGAGCAGACCCTGGACGCCGCCGCGGTGGACCGCCGAAGCGACCTCTACAGCCTGGGTTGCACGCTCTACTACGCGATCACCGGCCAGCCGCCCTTCCCGGGAGGCACCAGCAAGGAAAAGATTCAGCGTCATCGGCGCGAGCAGCCCACGCCGATTCAGGTGCTGGTGCCGCATTTGCCCGCCGGTTTCGTCGCACTGATCGAACGGCTGATGGACAAGGACCCGGCGCGACGCTATTCGACTGCGGCGGAGGTGGAATCTCAGCTGCGAGCCTGGGCGGGTAGCGCCACCGACCTGGGCAACGAGGAAGAGAACGAAACCCTGGCCGAGGTTGATCTGATCCACCAGAGCCAGCCGTCCACCGACTTCAGCCTGGTCAACCTACCCAGCGTGGAGGCCGACAGCGGTGAGGAGCCCACGCAGGAAGCCAGCTCCGGCTTGCGCAGCTGGTCACCCAACCTGGTCGCCATGCTGGCTGCCTCGGCCTGCCTGCTCTTGCTGGTGATCTCAGCTGTGGTGATGATCTTGCTGTTCGCCCGGCGCTGAGCGGGCAGCCTTACTTCTTGGGTCGGATGCGGTCGCGCGCAGCCTGGGCGGCCTCGCGCAGCGACTTGCGTCCTTCCCGCAACAAAAGGGTGTCCAGTTTCTTGACCACCTCGTCGGCTTCGCCAGCCAGTCCCTCGCTGGCCAGGCTGCCGACCGACTCGATGGCCGAGACGCTGACCTCGACGCTGGGGTCTTCCATCGCCCGCAGGAGCGCCGTGACGGCTTCCTTGCGTTCGCGGTCGAGGTCCTTGCCCATGCGGCCGAGCGACTGCATGGCCAGGCAGCGGATGAACCGTGCCTGCTCACCCATCGACTTGATCAGCTCGGGATCGGCCGTGGCGCGAATTAGCGCCGGAATGGCCTGCTTCCCGTCGGGGCCGAACTGATCGATGGCGGTGACCGCTGCCAGGCGTAACTCGGGCGAGGTATCCTTGCCAGCCAGTAGCGCGGCGAGGCTGGGCGTGGCGTCGGCGGCCTCCTTGCCCAGCTTTCCCAGCGATTCCACCACCGCTCGTCGCACCTGGGGATCATTCTTCTCGTCGGCGATGGCCTCGCGCAACACCGGCAGCGCCTGGGTCAGATCCGGGCGAATCTGCCCCAGGCAAAGGGCGGCATCCACGCGCGCCTCGGTGTCACCCTTGCGGTCGGCCAGCAGCCCCTGCAGTTCGAGCTGCGCCTCGCGGGCATCGCGCCCCATGCGCCGCAACGTCTGGGCTGCCGCACGCACTGTGCCCAGGTGCTTGTCCTTCAGTGCCTGGCTCAGCGTGCCTACCGCTCCCCGAGCATCCGGGCCCAGGTCACCCAGCGCCAGCGCGGCCGCCTCGCGCACGGTGTCGGTCTTCTCGGTGCGCAGGGCCGATCCCAGGGCATCGCGCGCGAAGTCCAGGCGAGGCAATTCGTCCTTCTTTTCCGCCCTCGCTTGCTCCATGGCGCGGGCCACGGTGCGACCCAGGGCCCGGGCGGCAGCCGCGCGGACAACGGGATCGCGATCCTCACGGACGGATTTGGCCAGGGCTGTCACCACCTGACGGCTACCCGCGAAGCCGATCTGTTCGAGGGCCAGGATGCTTCGCCGCCGCGCCTTGGTCTCCTTGCCGGTCTCCAGCTGATCGACCCAGTAGGAGAGCTTCTTGTCGAGAAAGGTTGGCTCGTCTTCGCGGGCCTGGATAGAGCCCCCAACTACGAGGACCAGCACGAACAGGCCGGTGATGGAACGCAGCATCGGATCGTCTCCCGGGACCTTCGAGCACCTTCTCTCAGCATTCATGAAGATAGCCGGCGCCCCCGGTTCACACAAGGAGGCCACGGTAACAGCTTGCCTGGCACCCCTGGCGAGCCCTATCTTACCGGAGCGACTCCCCCACTCCGGCGCGAAGGTGGTCCCCCATGGCGGATATGCGGCGCTTCGGTCTGATTGACCTACTCATGCTCCTGGTGGTCCTCGGTGCGGCGGCCGGCGTCCGCGCCGGATATCTGGTCACCTGTGCCGACAGCGGCCATCAGGCCGGTCCGCTGCGCGTGCAGGAAACTCCCCGGCCCGAGGATCAAGACGTCCTGGTGGGCAATGTCCGGGCCGGCTTCCGCTTTGCCTCGCAGGCGCCCCTGGCCGGTGACGAGGAAACGACAGCCCACGTCGCTCCAGGCTATCCCTATCTGCTGGGGCTTCTGGCGCAGCAGATCCCGGCTGAAAAGTTCGAGTTCACCGTGCGCTGGACGCAGGTGGGGCTGGGCACCTTCGCGGCCGCCTGCTACTTCCTCTTCGCGCGGCGAGCCTTTCGCAGCTTGCTCGTGGGCACCCTGGCCGGCCTTCTCGCCGCGCTGCATCCGTTCTGGGTCGTCGAGGTTGCTAACCTTTCCGATGCCACCCTGGCGAGCACCGCTCTGGCCCTGACCCTGGTTCTGGCCAGCCAGGCGGGAGAAAAAGGCGGCGCTCTGAAGAGTCTATTATTCGGCGGCTCCCTCGCTGGTCTGGCCCTCGTTCGCGCCGCCTTCCTGCCGTTCTCGTTCCTCCTGCTTGTCTGGTTCCTGCTCCGCAGCCGGACCCTGCGTCATGGCTGGCTCTGTGCCCTGTGCGCCTTTCTGGGGTTTGGTGCTGCCATCTCTCCCTGGACCATTCGCAACTATCAGGAGTTCAACGAACCGGTGCCGGTGGTTAGCTCCACCTACCTGAACCTCTGGATCGGGAACAATCCGCAGGCCACCGGCGGCCCGGCCACCGAGGAGATGTGGAAGAACGCCCTGCCGCAGGACGCTACGAAGCAGTCGCAGCCAGCCCGCTACGCCCAGTTGGGGCGCCACGTTGCCGAGGAGATGCGCACGCAACCGGTCAAGACGCTGCAGCGGCGCATCCAGGCGGCGTTCTACTTCCTCCTCGGCGCTCGCTGGTTCGCCGATGGCACCGTGGTTGAGGAAACGGGCAGCGCCGACGAGCTACCCGACTGGCTGGCCCGCACCTATCCGGTCACGTTCCCTGCGGTGCTCCTGGGGCTGCTGGTGCTCTCCTTCCTGGGCTGGCGCTGGACCTATGGCTGGCGTTACGAATCGATCCCGGCGGCCCTGGCCATCATGTGGGTGCCACTTCCGTATATCCTCGGCCATGCGGGCGCCATGTCCGGCGCACGGCTTCCGCTGGATGGCGTATTGCTCTGCTATGCCGCCTTCACCGTGTGCTGCTTCGTGCCCGGGCTGGGTGGATACCTCCTGCAAGGTGCCACCGTTGTCCCGGCCAGCCAGGCCTCTGTGGAAGCCTCCTCGGAGAACCCGGCCATCTGACCGTGGTTATTCGCGGACGGCTCCTAGGAACGCGATCTGGTTCCCCTTGATGGCTGCCACGGTTTTTCCCGAGGCGTTGAAGGCGACCCACTCCACGCCCGGGACCGAGGCCTCGAGTAGTTCCTGGTAGCCAGCCCCCGAGCGGGCCAGAATCTTGACCACGCCTCCGCGACAGGCGGCTGCTAGCCGGCTTCCGTCGGGGCTGAAGGCCAACTGCAGAATCGATCCGCCGACATTGTCGATCCGGAATGTCTCCTGGCCGTTGGTCAGTGCGTGGAAGCGGAGCGAGTCGTCAGAGCGAGCGACGGCCACCACCGGGCCCGGTCCCGCCGCCATGGCCAGTACCTCGCCGGGGCCGGAAATCATCAGGTGCAGCTGTCGATCGTGCCAGACGGTCACCCCGCGGTCGTTCTCGCTGAAGCTGAGCAGGTACTGCCCCGAGGGATCGAACTGCGCGAGCGTGCGTCGGGAGGGATGGTCATTGCCAAAGGGCCGGCCCGGAGGCGCGCCGGGCCCGGCCAGGGGAAGCATCCGGCCGCGCGCGGTGGCGATCACCAGATTGTTATATTGCGGGTTCCAGCACAGCGCCGACAGCGGCTCCGTGGCGATGGTCTGCGGGGCATTCCGGGTCAGCTGGCCCTGGCGTCCCTGCGGGGTGTAGAGCAGGAGCATGCCGTTGGGTGTACCGCCAATCATCGCCAGCGCGCCGCCTCCCGGAGCGAACGCCAGGCCATCGATGGAGTTCAGCGGCACCTCCATCGGCGTGCTGCCCCTGCGCTGCACCACGTCCCACATCTGCAGGTAGTGCTTGCCTTCCCGGTGCAGAGTGACCGCGGCGCGGCCAACCCTGGTCGGATCGAAGGCCAGCCCGCTGATGCCCTGGGCGTTGATCGGAAGCGCCACGGGGTCGCTCCCCTTGGCCTTTTCCATCAGGTGGAACCACTCCACCCCGCGCTGTTCTGCGGGGCAGCTTTCCAGCAGCAGCCGGGCGCGCAGGGCGTTGTTATTACCCAGGTCCTGCGCTGCGCGATCGACCTTCACCCGGTAGTCCTGGAACTTGAGCCCCTGCTGGACATCGGCCAGCTGTCCCTCCAGGCGCTGGATGGTGGCCCGAGCACGCTCCAGCTCGCCCTGGGTGGCTCGTCCTGCGATGGGGCCGCTGGCTGCGCGCGGTCGGATCACGGTCAGTCCCAGATAGCCCAGGGTGGCCATGTTGGTCGCCAGCAAGAGAGCCACGGCGGGTTTACGGCGGATCCAGCGGCCCACCCGGCCGGGCAGGCTGTTGCTGGCCTCGCTGGGGGGGAGCCCCTCGGACAGTCGGCGGAGATCCTCAGCCAACCGCGCGGCCGAGCTGTGGCGCTGCTTGAGCGGACGGGCCAGCGCTTTCAGGCAGACCGCGTCGATATCGGCCGAGACGCTGCGAATCTTCGAGGGAGGGATCAGCGGAGCCGTCTGGATGGCATCGACGAGGTCGCCCAGCGAGGGCCCCCGGAAAGGAGGTCGTCCGGTCAACAGGGCGTAGAGGATGGCACCCAGCCCATAGACATCTGTTGGCGCGCCCAGCTCACGCGAGCGTCCCCAGGCCTGCTCGGGGGAGAGAAACCCGGCATCGACGTACAGGTCGGCGTCGGTTGGATCGCCCTCGATCGGTTTCCGGGCCAGGCCGAACCCCGTGATGCGGGGAAAATACTCGGCGTCGAGAAGCAGGCATCCCAGGGGACCACCGCTGGCGCGCTTGGCGTCGCCCGCAGGCTGCAGCAGCACCCGCGCGGGCTCGAGATGCCTATGGTAGACCTGGTGCTGGTGGGCATGAGCGACCGCCCAGGCCAGCCGCTCGACCAGGCGCAGGGCCTGACCGACGGGAAGCAGGTCGTCCTCGGTCAGCTCCGCCAGGGTGGGGCCGTCTACCCATTCCACGGCGTTGAAGAACAGCTGACGGCTGCGCTCGCCGGCTTCGAGGAGCGTCACGATGCCGGGATGCTGCAGCTTGCCCAGCAGACCTGCCTCGCTGCGCAGACTGCTCCAGGCGCGCTGCGATCCATCCTCGCGCGCCAGCACCACCTCCAGCAGCACGGGGCGGCCCACCAGGTCCTGTTTCGCCCGAAACCGCCGGATGCCGGCCGGGCCGCGCGGCAGCTCCTTCTCGATGGAGTAGCCCGGCACCACTGGCAGATGGTCCACCTCGA
>JAXMAV010000016.1:0-233834 GCA_046350255.1 Gemmataceae bacterium | reverse complement strand
GATGCCCCCGACGGCGAAGCCAGGTTTGGCGCGCAGCCGGGCAATGCGAACGATGGTGGGGCGCGGTCGGCGATCAGGCGCCTTACCGTCGAGCTTGCCGTAGTCGCGGCCGAAGGAGAGTCCGGAGGGGGTGCGATAGACGGGGCGCAGCGCAGCGATGATCTCGCGATCCTGAAACTGACAGAGGCCACAGTCGAAACCAACGAGGATGCCACCCTTGATACTGACCTCGTCGAACGCTTCGCGACCGGTGGACCGACCCAACTCGGGGGTGCGTTCGATCTCAGCCTTGCGAATCGCCTGGTAGGTGGCGTTGTGGATCGTCGGCGCGGGATCGTCCGCGCCGACGGGCAAGCAGAGAAGCAACCAGCCCAGCATGGGCAGGAGAGCACGGTTGCGCAGTGGCATGACATCCTCCGGAGACGCGGATCTGCACGCACAGGAAGAATACGTCATAAATCGCATCCGTGCCGGAGGACTACACCCCGGCAGTGGCCAGCGCCTTGCGTTTGCTGGCGATCAGGGCCAGTAGCGCCTTCTGCGGGTCGGCGAACTTGCGCAGGCCCTCGTCCATGAGCGTGTGTTCCAGCTTTTGCATGTCCACCTTCGCGTCGATCTCGGCGAGGACCTCGGCGGAGGGGAAAACGTCGACCTGGCGGCTAAAGGTCTGGCCCGACTGCTGCACCTTGGCGTTGGTGGCAGGTGGGTTGGTTTCGATGTCGCTGCCGGCGAAGGCGGCCACGTACTTCCAGGGGGCATCCTCGGGCTTCTTGGTGCCAGTGGAGGCGAAGATCATCTCCTGCTGGAGCGGCAGTTTCCTGGCGGCCCAGAACTCCTGGTTGAGCTTCCAGATGCGCTTGGCATTGACGATTCCAACCAGGCCCTGCGCCTGGGGCGACAACTCGGGCACCTTCTCGGTGGTGTAGACGTCGAGCCGGCTGACAAAGATGCTGTAGACCGACTTGAAGGTGGTAAGGGAGCTACGACGCTGCGCTCCGCGCCACATGGCATCGCGGGCGGTGAGGTACTGGCGTTCGGAGAAAATGAGCGTGACGTTGAGCGTGACCCCCGCGGCGCAGAGTTCCTCGACGGCGCCAAGACCGGCAGGGGTGGCCGGAATCTTGATCATGCGGTTCTTCTTGCCGGCGGACCAGTGCTTGCCCAGCTCGATGTAGCGGGCGGAGCGTTCAGGCACAGAGAGCGGGCAGCTGGCATCTTCGAGCAGAGGGTCGAGTTCGAAGCTGACCCAACCATCGTTGCAGTGTGTCTTCTCCCAGACGGGGAGGAAGACCTGTTGCGCCTCGCTGACGAGGTGGTCGGTCATTTTCCAGGCGATGGCCTCGTCGTTGCCGCCCTCGGCGAGATACTGCTTGAGCAG
This sequence comes from Gemmataceae bacterium, assembly GCA_046350255.1. GTDB lineage: Bacteria > Planctomycetota > Planctomycetia > Gemmatales > Gemmataceae > CALDUY01. The sequence goes on along the minus strand of JAXMAV010000016.1, from coordinate 232,456 downwards.
GTTATCGAAGCGGCCAGTCTTGATGAGGTCGGAGACGATGATGGGGTTGGAGGTCGCCCCGGTGGCGCCGTAGGCCCGATTGGCGGCTACTTCCTGGGGGTCGATGGAATCGAGCCAGAGCTTGGTGCCGGAGGCAACGAGGGATTCGAGCGGCGTCATGGAGTCTCTCTCTGCGTCGGGGTACGAGTATGCCTTTGTTTATTGTAGGGAGGCGACCAGAAGCGGCCCCTCAGGATGAGGGCGCCGGAGGATCGGCGAGGATCTTTCGCGACAGGGCCTGGAAGTCGTCGCGAGTGCGGAGGCTGTCGAGGTCGGGGTCGCGCTGGAGGCGCTGGCGGTCGATGGCGGAGCGCAGGTCGCCGGACTGGTGGGCGCGTGCCAGCAGGGAAACTGCCAGGGCGGCAAGGCGGTCGGCGGCGCGTTCGCGCTCGGCCAGGGGACGGCTGTCGTCGCGGGCAGTTTTGTCGGCGCAAATGGCGGCGAGGCAGGCGAGGTTGTAGAGGTTCTGGCCAGTGAGGCCAGGGCGGGTGGTCAACTCGGGGAGCGTGGCAGCCTCGGCGCGGTAGCGGCCCAGGTGCGCCTCGAGACCGGCCTGGGCAATCTGGTAATTGAGCCGATCGGAGTCCGGGAGCAGGGGAAGCAGGCGCTCGTGGTCCACCAGCGCGCGATGGCGATCTCCCAGCTCGGCCAGCAGGGAAGCGCGGTTTTTCAGAGCCTGGAGTAGCGTGGTGCTGGCAGAAGGTCCGGTGCGCTCGGCCAGGGTGATGGCCCGGCTGAACGGCTGCAGGCTATCAAGCCGACGCCCGGCGTAGTAAAGGGCGACGCCGTACTCATTCTCCAATTCGGCCAGGTTGGCCTGGAAGTTGATCTCGGTCGGCAACTCCGCCACGAGTTGCCGGCGCAGGGGCAAGGCTGCCTCGCAGAAGCGGACGGCATCGTCGTACCGCTGCAGGTCGTAATTGGCGATGGCGGCCAGGTTAAAGAACGTCGAGGCGAGGTTGTCGCGATGGCGAGTCAGCTCGGGCTCCAGACGAGTTAATTCCTGGTAGTGCTGACGTGCCTCGTCCAGAGTGCGCATGGCGACTTCCGGGCGCCGTTCCATGCGCAAGAGGGATCCTAGAGTGAAGCAGGCCAGGGCCAACTGGTCGCGCTTGGTCGAGTCAGGAATGGCTGACAGAGCGACCGCGGCGCGGCGGTACTCAACGGCACGAGCCATGTCACGGCGGGCGTCAGCCACTCGTTCGAGCTGAAGATATTGCTCGCCTGCGTTGAAGTGACTCCAGCCGAGGTCGGTACGATGAGCAGCCGAGCGGGGCTCGGCCTCAACCAGAGGGCGACGCGTGTCGATGGCTTCACGATAGGCCGTGATCGCCTCGTCGGGCCGCTTGAGAGCTACCAGACAGAGGCCGCGATTGTGGCGTGTCTGGCCCAGGTCCTTGCGGTGGTCGGTCCGGGAAGGCGCCTCGGCGAGGAGGGCGGCTCGGAGCGTCTCGGCGCGGTTGTAGGCCTGCAGGGCGCGGTCGAACTGGCGAGTGACGCGGAGGGTGTTGCCCAGAGACTGCCAGGTGTCGGCCAGTTGTTCACGATGGGCGGGGTCGCCGCCACGGGCGCGGGGTTCGCGGAAGTGAATGGCCATGTCGAAGGCCATGGCCCCCTCGTGGTAGCGGTCGAGCCTGACGAGCACCACTCCCAGCTGATTCCAGGTGTCGGCCAGGCCGGAGAGCATCTCCTCCCAGCGGGGGAATTCGTTGACCAGGGCCTGTTTCAGGTCGCGGGAGGCCTGGTAGTCGCGCAGAGCGCGGCGATGCTGCCCGGCGCGAGTGTTGAACAGCGCGAGGTTGAAGAGGAGTTTGCTGCGCGTCTGGCGGTACCAGGAATTCGAGGGGAACTGGTCGAGCAGGGGGCGCTGCACCTCCAGGGCATGCTCGTAGACGCGGACGGCCTCGGCGGATCGGCCGGTCTGCCCGAAGAGGTAGGCTACCTGGAAGGCGGCATCGACCAGCTCGGAGCGATAACGCGGGGTGTCGGGGTGGGCAGCGAGCAGGTGAAGCTGCGAGGCGCGAGCGCGGAGAAAGTGCTGCAGCGCAGTGGCGAAGTCGCCCTGCTCGGAGACCTGGTTACCCAGCTTGATCAGGATGCGAGACAGGAGATACTGGTAGGCGGTCACCTGGGGAGAGCGGGCAACGGTATACTCGCCGAGCGTGCGGGCTTCCTCCAGGGCAGCCATGCCATCGTCCACCTGATCGAATGCGAGGTAATTAAGTGCCAGGTTGAGCAGGCTCATGGCCAGGTGGTAGTGATCCTCGGTCCGGTCGGGGCGGTCGCGGACGAGGCTGCGGCGGATCTCGACGGCGTACTCCTGGGCAGCGAGGGCCTCGAGCGGCTGGCGGGTGTCCTCGTACAGCACCCCGAGGTTGTTCATGATCAGGCCCAGCACGTAGCGGTAGCGCGGCTCAGTCGAGTCGCGGTCGAGCAGCGGTTGCACGACACGGCGGGCCTGCTGGTAGGCAGCCAACGCGTCGGGGTACTGGCGCGAGCGGTTCAGCGCGGTGCCCAGGTTATTCCACACCAGGGCGAAATCGCAACGGCACGAGGAGTCCTCCTGCTCGGCGAGGAGGCTGTCGAGCAGATCGAGTGCGTGGCGGGTGGCCTTGATGGCCGGGGGAAAGTCCCACAGGTCGCTGTGAACCATGCCGAGGGCGCGATAGGCCTGGGCGAGTTCCTGGCGATGTTTCCGCACCCCCGGCTGCTCGGCGACCAGACGCTCGCGGAGGGTGATGGACTCCTGCAGCGCGGCGGCTGCCTCGGTGAGGCGGCCGATCTTGTGGGTGATGAAGCCGACGCGGTAGTGCTGATCGGCCATTTGCTCGAGCAGGTCGGGATCGTCGGGGATGCGGTCGCGGAAGTTGGCGTAGAACGGCAGCGCGCGCTCGAAGAGGAGGCGCTGCACGGGCTGCATCTGCTCGTTCTCAAAAAGCGGATGATCGCGTGCGAGGAGGAAGCATTCATCGACGGCCTGGCGGGCGAGGCGGAGATTGTCGCGGGCGGTCTGCAGCGCCTCGAGGGTGCGTTCCTGCTCCTCGCGGGCGGCCTGTTTGCCCTGGGCTTCCACCCAGGCCATGCCGGCCAGGCCAACGGAGCCAGCGAGAAGAAGGGCGACGCCGACCCAGGCGACGGTGCGATGGTGGCGAAACCAGCGGCTGGTGCGTTCGGCCCAGCCTTCGCGATGGGCGCGGACCGGTTCGTCGCCGAGCCAGCGTTCGACGTCGGCGGCAAGTTCGCCGGCGGTGGGGTAACGGTCGTCGCGGCGCAGGGCCATCGCCTTGCGACAGATGGCGTCGAGACCGGGTGCGATGCCGGGCCGACGGCGGGCGGGGGGTTCGAGGTCGCCGCGCTGGACGCGCTCGAGGATCTCGTCGAGGTCGCGGCCCTGGAAGGGAGCCTCGCCGGTGAGCAGGCAGTAGAGGACGGCGCCGAGACCGTAGACGTCACTGGCGGGGCCAACCTGGTTGCGGCGGCCGCCAGCCTGCTCGGGGCTCATGTAGGCGGGAGTGCCGACGATGCCGCGCGTCTCGCCGGGGCGCGAGCCGGGCTGGAGGGTTTCCTCGATGCTGACCTCCCGGTCGGCCTCGGTGCGTCCAATGGCGCGGGCCAGGCCCCAGTCGACCACGACAGTTTCGCCGTAAGGCCCGAGCAGGATATTGGCTGGCTTCAGGTCGCGGTGGACAATGCCGCGCGAGTGGGCGTAGCCGACGGCCTGGCAGACGGCGACGAAGCGAGCAAGCAGGCCGCGCAGGGCCAGGCGGCGTTCGCTGGCGGAGCCCTGGCCGTGGTGGTACTCCTCGATGGCCTCCTGCAGGGTCTGGCCGCGAATGAAGCGCATGGCGTAATAGGGGCGTTGATCGGCGTCGATGCCCAGGCCGTAGACCGGAACCACGCCGGGATGTTCGAGCCGGCCGGTGACCTCGGCTTCCTGCTCGAAGCGGCGGCGCATCTCGGCATCGCCGACCCAGCGGGCCTGCATGCGTTTGAGGGCAACTTCGCGCTTGACCTCGTCGTCGAAGGCGACGTAAACCTCGCCCAGGCCGCCGCAGGCGTGCAGACGCATCTCGCGGTAGCGCGAGGGAGCGCCCAGCGAGGCAGGCGGGGGGTCGGCCGGCGCAGAGGTGGCGCGGGCCTCGATCAGCGTGGTGGGCTCGATCATCGGGTTGAGGGCAGCCAGGGCGGCGAGACGCTGCTGGACGGCGGTCAGGCACTGAGGAAAGTCGCGGCACAGTTCCTCGGCGGTGAGAACGATCCCCTGCTGGCGAAACTCTTCCCACAACAACAAGAGATCGAGCACCTGGTCGTGGTCCTGCATGGCAGGCTTCTCCCCCCTTGGCCTTCCGGATCGGAATAGTCTCAGGATACCATCCCTCTCTCCGCGTTTCCTTATTCTGCCCCTCAATCTAACTAGCGAGCGCCGGAGGCATAGATGCTCAGGAAAGCCGGGGATGTGCCAGCGCGGGGGGGTGTTACAATGATGCCATGGACAGCACCACCTTCCTCGAGCGTCTGGACAAGGTGAAGCCGCAGCCGATCTACGTGCTGCACGGCGACGAGGAGTTTCTCAAGCGACAGTGTCAGCGGGCGATCCGTCGGCTGGTGCTGGGTGCGGACGACGAGGGGTTCGCGCTGTCGAGCTACACCGGCGACAAGGCAACCTGGGCGACGGTGCTGGAAGATCTGCAGACGCTGCCGTTTCTGTCGCCGCGTCGGCTGGTGATCATCGAGGCGGCCGATCCGTTCGTCTCGGCGGAGCGCGGCAAGCTCGAGAAGTACTTCGCCGAGGTGAAGGAGAAGGGCGCGCCCACTGGCACCCTGGTGCTCGACGTGGGGACGTGGCCGGCGAACACGAAGCTGGCGAAGATGGCGGCCGAGACCTGGGTGCTGACGTGCAAGGCGCCATCGTCGCATCAGTTGCCGCAGTGGTGCAGTGACTGGTGCGCGCGCGAGCACGGTAAGCCGATCGCCGCCAATGCAGCGCGGCTCCTGGTGGAGTTGATCGGGCCAGAGATGGGGCTGCTGGCGAGCGAACTGAGCAAGCTGGCCATCTACGTCGGGGCGGCACCGCGCATCGAGACGGGCGATGTGGATCTCCTGGTGGGACAGTCGCGCTCCGAGAACACCTGGCAAATCTTCGACCTGATCGGCCAGGGCAAGGTGGCGGAGGCGCTCACGTTCCTGCAACGGCTTTTCGACCAGGGAGAAGATCCGATGCGGTTGCTGGGGGCGTTCAGCATGCAGCTGCGCCGGCTGGCCCAGGCGAGTCGGCTCAGCGCACAGGGGGTGCCCCTGAACGAGAGCATGAACCGGGCCGGCTTTCCGGGGTTTCCCGCGGCCCGCCAGTCGGCCGAGGCGCAGATGCGCCACCTGGGACGGCGTCGGCTGGACCGCCTCTATGACTGGTTGTTAGAGACCGACTTCGGCATGAAGGGGGGCAGCCAGTTGCCTCCGACGACACTGATGGAACGGCTGGTGGTTCGCCTGGCTCGCCCTCGAACGTGATGGACCTCGATGACACATCCTCCGCGTTTACTTCTCACCCTGGGCGACGTGGCCGGGGTGGGACCCGAAATCATCGCCCGGGCCTGGCCCGATCTGCTGGGCTGGTGTCGGCCCGTGGTGGTGGGAGATCCTGGCTGGCTGGAACGCGCACTGGAGCTGGTGGGCCGACCGGGGCGAGTGCGCGTCATCGACACGGTGGCGGAGGCCGACCCGGGAGTCGAGCTGCTGCCGTGTTTGCCGGCGAGCGGGCAGTCGCTCACTGGGGTAGAACCGTGTCGGGTTCATGCGGCAGCGGGGCGGGCAGCGTATGACTTCCTGGTGACGGCCATCGACCTGGCCCTGGCTGGCGAGGCAGATGGCATCGTCACCGCGCCGTTGCACAAGGAAGGGCTGCACGCGGCGGGGATTACGCATCCGGGGCACACGGAGATTCTGGCCGAACGAACTGGGACGCCGCACTTCGCGATGGTGCTGCACGGCGATGGACTGGCGGTGGCACACGTCACCCTGCACATGGCGCTGCGCGATGTGTTCGCTCACCTGAGCACAGCGGGGGTGCTGGAGAAGATCCGGCTGCTGCATGATCTGTTGCCGCGTCTGCTGGAGCGTCCGGCCCGGCTGGCGGTGGCGGCGCTGAATCCGCACGCCAGCGATGGGGGGTTGTTCGGCGACGAGGAGGCAAGGTTGATCGCGCCGGCAGTGAAAGCGGCTCAGACTGAGGGGATCGATGTGAGTGGACCGCACCCGGCCGACACGCTTTTTGGGCGAGCCGACCGGGGAGAGTTTGACGGCATCGTGGCGATGTATCACGACCAGGGGCACATCGCCCTGAAGCTGCGTAGTGGCATGCGGTGCGTGAACATCAGTGCTGGGCTACCGATCGTGCGGACCAGCGTGGCGCATGGCACGGCGTACGACATCGCCTGGCGCGGGCAGGCGGATGCGTCGAGCCTGGTGGCCGCCGCGCGGGTGGCCGCGCGGCTGGCTGCCACCCGGACTCAGCGACCAGCCTTCCAGTAAGCCGGCAGGTTGGGCTTGGTGGCGACGAGGATGTCGAGGATGGCCTGGCGATCCTCGGCGGCGAGGTAGTCGTAGCGCTTGGTCGTGTCCTTGCCGGTCAGGATGGTGTGGAGGCGTTCCAGCACGTAGAGCCGGACGCGGTCGGGGAGTGCATCGAAGCTCTCGGTGTAGATGAGGTAGCTCATCGGATAGCGGAAGAGGCGTCGCGTCAGATCGAACTCGCGGAGGGAGCGACCACGGGCGTCGCGCGGGCCACGCTTGACGAACTCCTCGGCGAAGCCGGAGGTGCCGCGCACCTGCTCGGTCAGCGGGGCCTCACCCTTGAAGAGGAAGTATTCGACGAGATCGTCGCCGACGCTGCGGATGCGCGCCCTGGTGCTGTCCCATTCGTGGGTGGCGGGGAGCTTCATCTCGCGATTGAGCGTCTCCTGCATGTGGAGGGCCTGGCGCGTCTCGAAATTGGCGCGGGTGATGTAGTTGTGGCCGGTGGCCTGGTGCTCGAAGACCATGAGGGCGACGATGTCGCTGTGCGGAGTGAGGTAGCCGCTGCGGACGAAGCGGTCGCCGAGGTCGGTGAGGTTGTGGCCAGCGGCGTTTTCCACGGGCCGAGCGACGCGCGGGGTGCGGATGAGCAGGTTGCCGAGGTGTTCCTGCTTGCCGTGGGTTCCAGTGACGTACCAGCCGCCCCAGCGTTTATCGAAGGGGGTGGTGTGATCAACGCGGTAGGTGCCCTCGGAGAGCATCGGCAGGCCGCGCGAGTCGGAGAAGACCGAGCGGATGACGTGGCCGGGGACGCCCTGAGTCTGGGACGAGCCATGGCAGAGCAGGCAGTTATCGGTGTGGCGCGTGAAGCGCGGCTTGCGGGTCGGGTCCTGATCGACGGTGTAGAAGACGGTCCCGAGCTGCGGATCGACGGCAGAGACTTCGAGGACGTCGCCGCCCTTGCAGAAGCCGATGTACATGTCGTCGTTGAAGTAGAGCGCGCGCGGGGTGCGCGGAGCGATCTTGTGGCGCTGGAGGCTGGTCTTGGAGAAAACCAGCGTCTGCGAGGAAAGGGGTACTTTCAGGTTGTTGAGCAGGGAGCGGAGGTAGCCGGTCTCGGCGTCGTAGGTGAAGGTGACCTCGCCGGCCACCAGGCGCTTCTGCAGGCGCGAGGCCAGGTTGTCTGGCGTCGCCACGCTATACTGGATCGGGTCGCGTTCGTAGTCCGCAGCCAGGGCCCAGCCGGCCCACAGCAGCCCCACCAGTGCCATTCGCCACGGTCGCATGATTGGAATCCTCCGCTGCGCGCGTCTTTGAGGACATCTATATCCTCTTTTATAGAACAGGGCGCGGGCAGTGTCCAGGGGAAAGTGCGCGGCGCGGCAGTCGGGCGCAGCTCGCGCCGGCAACCTGGGGGGGAGAAACGGTTCGTTCCGGCCCGTGGGATCAGTCGAAGATGCCGGCGTCGAAGCTGGGTTTGGGCTCGGGTTCCGGGACGGGGTCGGTGGAAGCGGCGAGGCCGGCCTCGCCCTCGACGACGTCGGCGGCGTGGGCCTGCTGGATGATCTCGTCGGTGCTGGCTGGATCGACGGCGCGGCAACTCGCGGTGAGGCGATCGCTGATGTCGCGCAGTTCGGCCTGCCACTCGGCCTGGTCTATACCCTCGGGGCAGACCTGAGCGAACTCGCCACACAGGAGAATCATGCGCAACATGTGGCGAAAGATGATGCCTTCCTGCTTGATGAGATCGCGCGTGCGGACGTAGAGGTTGAAGTTACCAGCGTAGGTGCGGAGGAGTTCGCCGGCGCTCCAGACGGCCAGGGTGTTGACGTCGTGGACGTCGGGGTGCGTGGCGTCGAACAGAAGGCGGAGTTTGTCGGCGAGGGTGGGCGGGCGTTCCTCCCAGCCGTCTTCCTCGGGTTCGTCCTCGTCGTCGCTGCGCTGAATGGGAGCAGCGATCAGGCCGCGCTGGATGAGATCGGCATCGAGCCGGGTCTGGGCCAGGGGGCCGGGGGGCAGTTCGTCGGGGAAGGGAACGCGGACGTGGCGCAGCAGCGGGCGCGGAATTTCGAGGACGCTTTCGAGTGCCTGCAGGCGTTCGTCGCGGTCGGCGATGCCGAACTGTTTGAGGAGAAAAGCGCCATAGAGGGGATGAATACTCCGAAACACGAGCAGGGTGTCGAGCGCGGGAGTGGGATGGGCCTGCGCCACGGTGTAGGCGTCGAGCTGCTCGCGCGGGGGTGGCGGCGGATCGAGCGTGACGAAGCCATGGTCGGCCAGGGTGAGCAACATGCGGTCGAGCTGTTTTTCGCTGGCGCGGATGCGCGGTTCATCCATGAGGCGCTTGCGGATGGTGGCGCGGACCTTGCCGATGTCGGGGGAGAGCTTGAGCATGTAGGCCAGCAGGCGCCAGGGGAGCGGCCCCTTGCTGTAGAGCTTGCCGGGAGGAGCGCCCTGCAGCGCGCGGAACTGGCCCTCGGTCCAGTAGACGATGCGATCGGAGCGAACGGGCTTCTTCTTCTTGAGTGCCTTCTTGGCCTTGATCAGCGCCGGATCCTTGGTGTTCTCAGGGATCTGGTCGTACTTCTCCTGCCAGCGGAGGAGACGCACGTCGTCCTCGTGGGCGAGGGCAAAAACATAGCCGCGATCGTCGAACTGCGGACGGCCGGCGCGGCCGAAGATCTGATGAGCGGTGCTGGCCTCGATGAGCTTTTCCTTGCCACGCGGTCCCTTGACCAGGCTGGTGAGGACGACGGCACGTGCGGGGAGGTTGATGCCGGCAGCGAGGGTTTCGGTGCAGACGCAGACGGTGAGCAGCTTTTGCTCGAAGAGTTCCTCGACGACGCGGCGATACTTGCCGAGCATGCCAGCGTGGTGGACGCCGACGCCGCGGCGGAGCATTTGCTTGAGTTTGGGGCCGACGCCCTCGTGCCAGTCGAGCTTGTCGACGCGGTCGTTGAGCTGGCCACGGATGCCGGGCGGGAGCAGGTCGAGCCCCTTGAGCATCTCGGCGACGCTCCAGCATTCGTCGCGATTGAAGCAGAAGACGAGCGCGGGGGTGGTGCGGCCCTCCCCTTCCCCCTTGGCCATGCGGACGAGCTGATCGCCGAGGAATTCATCGCCCACCCAGCGGAAGGTGAGGGGCACCTTGCGATCCTTGCCCTCGACGAGATCGACCTTGCGGTTGTGGCAGCGATCGAGCCAGTTGATGAACTCCGGAGCGTTGCCCACGGTGGCGGAGAGCAGGAGCAAGCGGATGTGAGCGGGGAGCATGGCCAGGGCGAGTTCCCAGACGATGCCGCGCTGGGTGTCGGCGAAGTTGTGGAACTCGTCCATGACGACGGTGGAGACGTGGGCGAAGTCGAACGCCTCGTGAAGGGGGTCGTCGGGCGAGCCGGAATGGAGCAGGCGGTTGAGGAGGATCTCGGCGACGACGATGAGGATACGGGCGTTGGGGTTGACGCGGCGGTTGCCGGTGACGAGGCCGACATCGTCAGCGCGGAAGCCCCAGCGTTCGGCGGAGGCCTGCATCTCCTGGAACTTCTGTTCGGTCAGGGCGATGAGGGGGGTGGTGTAGTAGGCGACGGTGCCGGTGTGCAGCGCCTCGAAGAGGGCGGCCTGGGCGATGAGGGTCTTGCCGGTGCCGGTCGGCGCGCAGACGAGCACCCCCTGGGGAGAGCCGAACCAGGCGAAGAGGGCATCTTCCTGCACCGGGTAGGGTGGGTACGGCAACTGAGCGAGGTAGCGTTCGAGCAGCTCCTCGCGGGAAGGGGGTGCGGGTGGCATGGGGTCACTTTCTGGCGGTGCGGAGGGCGGCCTCGCGTTCAAACCGTTTCTTGACCCCCTCGACGATCTCGTCGCGGACCTGAGGGAGGCGCTCATTCTTGCGGAAGACGTCGTCGAGTTCCCAGGTGCGCGTCCACATGAGCAGACCGTTGCGCGTGTCGAGCAGCTCGACCTCGAGGATCAGACGCTGACCGTCGTCCTCGGCGCGGACCTGGCCGGTGAGGATGGCGCTGACGCCGAGCTGGGCGCCACTGTGCAGGTAGTCGTTGGCGCGGGCCTGCTCCTGCACGCGGGCGGGGCGCGCGACGCGCAGCGCGGTGTCGGCGACCAGGGCGGTGGGGATCTCGCGCAGCCATGCGTTGAGGTGGATCTTGACGCCGTCGTGCAGTTCCTTCGGGGCGTCAAAGGGAAACACGGCCACGGAATCGGGGGCGGGAGAAGCCGACGGGGGAGCGCCACCAGCGGGCTGTCCCTGGAGCATCGGGCGCAGGGAAAGAGCGATCGTCAGTGTCGCGGCGAGTAGCACGATTCCGACGAGAGCGGTGAAACGAGTGGGCATGGTTCACGTTTCCTTTCGTTGGGCAGCGATCCACGCTTCAGCCACCATACGGGAAGTGGCCGGCGATGGCGAGCAGGCGCTGCGCTCTAGAACAGAGCCAGGGGTGGTTCCAGCCAGCGGAGGAGGAGCGAAGATGATTCCGTTGACCCGGGTGGTGCTGTACAAGCATGGCGTGGGGTACTTTGAACGCGAGGGAGCGGTGGCCGGGGACACGGTGCTGTCGCTGACGGTCAAGCAGGGGGAGGTGTCGGACGTTCTGAAATCGCTGACGGTGCTCGACCTGGATGGGGGGCACATCGCGTCGGTGTCGTACGACTCGACGCGACCGCTGGAGCAGTTGCTGGAGGACGTGGCGCTGTCGATTCCGGACGAGAATAGCCTGGCGGGGCTGCTGCCGCAGATCAAGGGCGCGCGGGTGGCGCTGAGTGAGGGCGGCACACGCAGCGAGGGGGTGCTGCTAGGGCTGGATCAGGTGGAGAAGCGCACGGCGGATGGAGTGGCCCGGCTCATCTATCTGTCGGTGCTGAGCGATGGCGGCGTGGTGCAGCAGTTCGATTTGCATGCCATCGCCGGGCTAGAGGTGCTGGATCCAGGGTTGCGGCGCGACCTCGATTACTACCTGCGAACGCAGTTGCTGGCGAAGAAGAAGGATGCACGCACCTTCAGCTTCTTCGCCCGGGGAGAGGGCGAGCGGCGGGTGCGGCTGAGTTACACCGTGGGTGCGCCGGTGTGGAAGGCGACCTACCGGATGCTGGTGGGCGAACCAGGCGCGCAGCCGCTCTTGCAGGGCTGGGCGGTGGTGGACAACACCCAGGACGAGGACTGGGAGAACGTGCAACTGTCGCTGGTGGCAGGGCTGCCGGTGTCGTTCGTGCACGACCTGTACACGCCGCGCTACATCCGGCGGCCGGTGGTGGCGGTGAAGGAAACCACCGGGGTGCTTCCGCCCGAGGTGGAGGCCGGGATGTTGTCGGAATCGCTACACGCTTGCCTGGATGACGACCTGGATGAGACAAGCGCGGGGATTGCGCCAGCGGCGGCACCGATGATGATGAAATCAGCCCCCCAGCGGGCACTGCGCCGGGTAGAACGCAGTGATTCGGCGGCGATGGCAACCAGCACGCCGGCGCAGGTGCGCGAGCGGAAGCTGGGGGATCTCTTCGAGTACGAGATCGAGCATCCGGTGACGATCCGGCGGAATCAGTCAGCACTGGTGCCGATCGTGCTGCGCGGGTTTGAGGGGCGGCAGGTGCTGCTGCACAATCGAACGACCCGGCCACAGAATCCGATGCGCTGTGTGGAGTTCAAAAACACCACAGGGTTGACCCTGGAGGGCGGGCCGGTCACCGTCCTGGAGGGGGGCAGCTACGTCGGCGAGGCGATGCTTGAGACGACCAAGCCTAACGAGCAGCGGTTGGTGCCGTTTGCCGTCGAACTGAGCGTGCAGGTGCTGGATAACCTCGACTCGCACGACCAGGGGGTGCAGCGGGTGGTGATTCGGGACGGCCGGTTGACCATCCATGTGGGTCGGGTGCAACGCACGTCCTACACGTTCGACAACAAGTCGGAGACCGAGCAGGTGGTCTATCTCGATCATCCGCGCGAGGCGAACTGGTCGCTGGTGGAGACGACCGCTCCCGTGGAGACGACCGAGAACTACTGGCGGTTCCGCTTCGCGCTCCCGGCAAAGAAGGCCACCCGGTTCGTGGTGCAGCAGCAGACGACGACCAGCCGGGTACACGCGCTGACGAGCATGGATGCCCAGCAGCTGGGTCTGTGGCTGGATGAGAAGCACGTGGATGCCCGGACGGAGCAGATTCTGCGCGAGATCATCGAGGCACGGCAGCGGGCTACCCAGGTGGAAGTGCGCCTGAATCAACTGGAAGCGGAGCGAGGGCGGATCGCGCAGGAGCAGGAACGGATCCGCAGCAACCTGCAATCGCTGGGCGAGCGCAGCGCGGAGAAGGAGCTGCGCGATCGCTTCGTCCGTACGCTGGGGAGCCAGGAGGATCGGCTGGATACGATCGCGCAGGAGATTCAGCAAGGCGAGGCGGAGCGCGAGGTCATGCGGCAGAAGATCAGCGCATTGATCGCGGGGCTGGAGTTCGACTCGACGCGGTGATCACAACCAGCCCTGTCCCTCCTCGACGATCAGGCGCTGCATGGCGGCGATCCAGGCGGGATGATCGTTGAGGCAGGGGCACTGGAAGAGCTTTTCGCCGCCGGCTTCGTGGAAGACCTCCTGGGATTCGTGGCCGATCTCGTCGATGGTTTCGAGGCAATCGGCGGTGAAGCCAGGCGTGGCGACGAAGACGCGGCGGACGCCCTTCTTCGCCAGCGCCGTCAGCACGTTATCGGTGTACGGTTTGAGCCATTCCTCGCGGCCGAAGAGCGACTGGAATGTCTGAGTCCACTTCGCGCGGGGCCAGCCGAGTTTCTGCACGAGATAGCGGGTGGTGCGTTTGACGTGGAGCGCGTAGGGATCGCCGGCCTGGGCGTAGCGCACCGGAATGCCGTGGAAGCTGATGACGAAGTGTTCCGGCTCCCAGTCGAGGCGGGCGACCTGCTCGCGGATGATGGTGGCCAGGGCATCGATGTACGCGGGGTGTTCGAAATAGGGAGGCACGATGCGCAGGGCGGGCACCCGGCGTTCGTGGAGCAGCGCCTTGAAGAGGGTGTCGGTGGCCGAGGCAGTGGTGGTGGCCGAATACTGGGGGTACATGGGCAGGACAATGAGGCGATCGACGCCCTTCTTGATGAGATCGTGGAGGACGTCGGCGAGGGGCGGGTTGCCGATCTGCATGCCGAAGGCCACGGGGAGCGAGGGGAAGAGCTTCTGGAGTTCCTCGGTCTGGCGTCGGGTGTAGTGGAGCAACGGCGAGCCGGTGGTGGGATCCCAGATGCGGGCGTACTTCTCGGCCGACTTCGCGGGTCGCGTCGGCAGGATGAAGAGGTTGAGGATGAGCCACCACGGAAGGCGGGGATACTCAATGACCCGGGGGTCGTTGAGGAACTGGCGGAGGTAGGGGCGAAGCGCCTTGCCAGTAGGAGCGTCGGGGGTGCCCAGTTGAATGAGGAGAACGCCGGTAGACATGGGTAGCAACTCGTGCCCTGGAGGGCGGGGTAGAAAAAGAGCCGGCAGAGCGACGCCAACGCGACGCTCCTGCCGGCTCTAGATTACTAGGCGCAGCGAGGCGGTTACTTCTTCTTGCAATCGGGGCCTTCCTGGGGGTCGGCCTTCTCGGTGATGTGGCCGTCGCCCGAGCCCTTGAGCGCCTTGGCGCGGTCAGCGTTGAGCGCCACGAAGCTGGCCCACTGGCCAGGCACATTCGACTCGGAGTAGATGGCCTCGACCGGGCATTCCGGCACGCAGGCCTCGCAGTCGATGCAGTCCTGCGGGTCAATGTAGAGCATCTTCTCGTCCTGCCAGAAGCATTCGACTGGGCAGACCGCCACGCAATCGGTGTACTTGCAGTCGTAGCACGGCTGGCACACGACGTGAGTCATCGGATTCCCTTTCTACCTGAAGAGAGGAGCCATCTGCTTGGGCTCCGAAATCAATCTCATCATTATCAGCCGAACGGCCTTGTGTCCAGTCACCTGGGAGGCGACGAAAGAGTCCGGATGTGCGGGCGGGTGGGATTGCGTGGGCAATGCAATGCGCACCGAGCTGGAGGGCGTGCCGGACACGCTGAGAGGATACTCCCAACCTCGACGAGGTGGGCTCGCCAGGGAGCGAGGGAGGGGTAGGTTTTCCTGGCACCCTTTTCGAGCCTGCTACAATAGGGGCGTCCGGTCGGGGATCGGATGCGTATACTAGTGTACAGAAAACGAGAGACTCATCGAGGAAGGAGGAAGCTGTGCGACGTTGTGGTATCTCCGCCCTACTCTTCCTCGTGGGATTGGCACCCGGTTTGCAAGCTGGAGTACACAACCTCGATGAGTCGCATCCGTTCATGTCGCTGGATGAGGCTCGAGGATACCTGCTTCGCGTGCGGTCGGCGGCGTTGCCCGTGCGGGGGACGTTACAGCCGGAGTCCTTCAAGGCGGCGGTGCTGGGGCAGGTGGAGCGGCTGGAGGCGCGGAAGCGTGATGGGCTGTTCACCACAATCGACCGGGTGTCCCTGTCGGCCTGCTACCTGCGGCTGGGGGGCGACCGGGCGGCGGATGCGGTGCGACTGCTGTCAGCCGGCGAACGCGATCATTTCCTGATCCAGTCGAACCTGGCGGCGGCTTACTTCCTGTCGGGTGAGTTGAGCATGGCCATCCGACATCAAGAACGGGCGCTGGCGCTGTGGCCGGAACTGTATGCACCATGGCCACAACAGCAGCTGCGGTTCCTGCGCGAGTGCGAGCTGGTGTTGTTGCGGCTGTATCGGTCGCGGCTGGAAGAGTCGCGCGGCGGCCCCTCGCGGGGAGAGGTGGAGGTGGACCCGATCTTTCCGGGAGTGCGCTACGTGGGTAGCTCCGGTGAGTACGAGGCGGGCGGCCTGGCCACGGAAAGCCGAGATCGTCTGCCGGCCAACGCCTTCAATCTGCTGTATCAGATCGCGGTGTGGTTCCCGACCGACATGCGGCTGTACTGGCAAATCGGCGAGATGTTGAACGCCTTTGGCGTGATCGATCAGGCACACGATGTGTTCGTGGAACTGGTGGAGGCGGGGATGTCGCGGAGCTTCCGGAACCTGCCATTGCATCGCCGGGTGCTGCTGGAGGCACGCCCCGTGTTTCAGGCGTGGAACAAGCCGGAGAGCAAGGGGATGCTGTTGAGCGAGTTTATGCTCATTCCGCGGGCGAGTTTTGCTGCTCCGGGTCTGGGTGATGCGGCGATGACGGTGGCGGGGCTGACGGCAGCGGTGATGGCTCCGCGGTTGAGCAAGGAGACCATTTCGCTGACGTCTCCGATACAGGCGGGCGGAGGCGGAGGCGATGCGCCGATTCCGCTGAACCTGCAGCACGTGATGATCAGCTTCGGGTTTGGCTTCCTGGTGGCAGTGTTGTGCGGTCTGCAGTGGCAGGAGTGGCGGCGACGACGTCAGGCGCGGCGTAGCGCGGAGGAGCCGGTCGCGATGCCGCGGCTGGATTGACTAACGGATGCAGGGCTTCCCGCAAACAAAGGAGTGAAGCATGACCACCATCCTGGAGGGATCCCAGCCGTCGGAAACGAGCCTGCTACGGATCGGCCGGCGCGAACACGTGGACTTCCCGACGTGGGGCGTGCGCAGGCTGCGAGCCAAGGTCGATACCGGAGCGTACTCGTCGGCACTGGGGGTGGTGAGCTGGGAGCTGATCGAGCAGCCATCGGAGACGCTTGCGCGGTTCACGCTGCAAGTGTGTTCATCGAAGCACAGTCGTATGTATTCCATCGAGGCGCCCATCCTCGGATTTACCACGGTGCGAAGCTCGACGGGGTGTCGGCAACGGCGTCCAGTGATTGAGACAGCGGTACAGCTGGGATCGCTGGTGCGGCCAGTGCGGCTGACGCTGACGGATCGTTCGCACATGCGATGCCGGATGCTACTGGGCCGCCAGGCTCTGGCAGGCTGGTTCCTGGTGGATGTGCAGGGCAAGGATTTGCTGCAACGACGGTAGAAGGAAGCGCAACCAGGCGGTCGGAACGAAAGTCCGCCACGTCCCTCGGGGCGTGGAATCGATCGAGGTGTTTTATGCGGATCATCATCCTGTCACGACAGCCCCAGTTGTACAGCACACGCGTGCTGGTGGAGGCCGGGAAGGAACGCGGCCATCAGGTCGAGGTCCGCGATACCCTGCAGTTCGACCTGCACCTGCGGCGCGGGGAATCGGAGCTGCTGTACCAGGGGACTCCGATCGGCCCGGTAGACGCGGTGATTCCGCGGATCGGGGCGTCGATCACGACGTACGGGTTGGCGGTTGTGCGCCAGTTCGAGATGCTGGGCGCCTACTGCGTGAACAGCTCGCGGTCGATTGCCCGCTCGCGCGACAAGCTGCGGGCGCTGCAGCTACTGAGCCGGCACGACATTGGATTGCCGCCGACGATTTACACGCGGCAGGCGGACCATTTACCGCATTGCGTCGAACAGCTGGACGGGCTACCGGTGGTGGTGAAGCTGGTGCAGGGGACGCAGGGTGTGGGCGTGGTGCTGGCGGAGAGCCAGGCGGCCGCGGCCAGCGTTGTCGAGGCGTTCCACGGGCTGGAGCAGGAGATTCTGATTCAGAAGTTCATCCGCGAGGCGCAGGGGGCGGACATCCGCGCCTTCGTGGTGGGCGACAAGGTAGTGGCGGCGATGAAGCGGCAGGCGGGCCAGGGCGAGTTTCGCAGCAACCTGCATCGCGGTGGGACGGCCAGCCTGGTGCATTTGCCGCGCGAGTATCGGCGGGCAGCAGTGCGGGCGGCACGCATCCTGGGGCTAGGTGTGGCCGGGGTGGACATGCTCGAATCGAGCGACGGACCCATGGTGATGGAAGTCAACTCGTCGCCGGGGCTGGAAGGCATCGAAAAGGCCACCGGCCAGGATGTGGCCGGGGCGGTGATCGAGCACATGGAACGGGTGCTGGCGCGGCAGGAGGCCTGACGGGCGGTCAGGCGGCGCGGCGCTGCTCCTGGACTGGGGTATGCTGCCCGGAGGTGTGCGCGTCGAGCCAGTCCTCGATCAGGCCAGTCATGTGCGGGCCGCGCAGCACGCGCGTACCGTTGACCTTCATGGCCACGGCGATCTCCTGGTGCAGGGTGTGCATCTGGGTCCAGTGGCGGCGCGGGTCCCAGTGGTGCTCCTGGTGGTAGCCGTTGTTGAACCACAGGAGGTTGTAGAGCGGGTGGTAGCTGCTGACGGAGTCAGCGTAGGGGTTGCCCGGCTTCGCGCCGTAGTGCTCGAGGTAACCCTCGGCGTAGCTGAGGACCCAGCCGAAGAAATAGGCGGGCAGGTAGAAGGCAACGAAGTACCACCAGTCGAAGGCGGCGAGAGCGCCCCAGAAAGCGACGAGGGCGAGAGTCTCGACGACGACCTGGGCGATGTTGGCCCGACCGTGGCGGATGGCGACGCGGAGCACCGGGCCGACCTCGACGCGGAAGAAGCTGAGCAGGCAGTAGCGCCAGAATGGCTCGGGGCGATCATCGCGACTGTGGCGGTAGATGCTCGACCAGTCGCGCGTGCTGCCATCGGGGCCCCGGGCGTCGTTGTTGCCCTGGTGGTGGTTCATGTGATAGTGGTGGTACAGCTGATGCGGCATTCCGATGGCCAGAGTTTCGAGCACGCCAAAGGCGCGGTTGAGCCAGCGCCAGGTGAAGAAGGGGTTGTGGATGAAGTTGTGCGAGATACACTGCAGATTCCAGCAGATGAGAAGCGCGAACGAGACGAAGGCGGCGAGGTAGAGCCAGGGCCCGAAGCCGGGGAAGCACCAGGCGGTGGCGACGATGAAGGCGACGTGCCCCAGGCCGGAGACGGCGAGCAAGGCATCGGCTGGATGAAAACGAAAGAAAGTCCCCGCGTGCGGCATCGCGCCCTCCCTGGCAGAGCCGGTCCTGTATCCGGGGGCGGATTATAACTTCCCGCATTCTGGAGGGAAGGTCACCTGGCATGGGGTACGACTGTCAGAGCTGTGGCGCGTGCTGTGTCGATTACTTCGGCACCGAGGGACACATTCAGCTGACGCGCGGCGAGGCGGTGCGGATGCGTCAGCTGAGTCTGCCGGTAGTCACCTGGCAGGGGCAAACCTTACTGGGCACCCGTTCACACGAGGGACCCGGCGGCGCGACCTGTTGCACGGCGTTCGTGGGCGAGGTGGGGCTGGGCTGCGCCTGCGCCATCCATCCCGAACGTCCGTCAGCGTGTCGAGCGTTCGAGGCGGGCAGCGAGGGGTGCAAGTTTGCCCGCGAGGCGGCGGGGCTGCCTCTCTGAAGCGCCCAGCCTGGGCAGTTAGACCAGATCCTCGCGACGGAACTTCAACATCTCGCCGATGCGAGCGATCTCAATGTCGGGAGGCGGGAAGGCGCCGCGCACACTGGGATCCTGGGCGTAGCTGCCCTGGCGCGGGAGGATGGTAGTGACCCGCGCGCCCCAGACCTTCTTGACGGTGGAAAGAATGCGCAGCTTGTCGTCGATGAGCACGTAGTGCCGGGCGGGATAGTGGGCCTCGACATCCTCGAGCTGTTCTTCCTTGTGGATGTAGATGAGAACGTGGCCGGCGACGGCTTCGTAGAGGCCGGAGCGCTCGACCTTGCGCGGCTGGAAGACGACGTCGCCATCGGTGAGCAGAACAGTGCGACCCCAGGTGGACAGATGGGCGAGCACGTCCATCGACTCGGGGTAGAGCCGGTTGGCAAAGGGATAATCGACGAGGTAGGACGACATGGCAAGCAGGCGGACGTCGCGCGGGTGCTCGACGCGGTAGCGCTGCAGTGCGCCGAGGTAGTCGCGGTAGCCCAGTTCCTCGAAGATCTGATCGAGCAGGGCCCAGTAGCGGTCGCGGGCGGGGACACCATAGTGGTCGGCGATGTAACGGCGGATATCGGCCTGGATGCGATCGTTATCGAGGAGGGTGTTATCGACATCGACGAGAAACACCACGTCGTGCATCTCGCGGAGGTCGTCCATGCCGTACAGACTGGTCATCGGGCCGGCTCCACGACGGGGTTGTGCCAGGTATCGCCGTTGGCGAGGAGACGAGCCGCGCCGGGGGGCCCCCAGGAACCGGGCGCGTATTCCTCGACAGGAGTGGCGTTGCCAAGGATGGGATCGACGACGCGCCAGGCAGCCTCGACGGTGTCCTGGCGAGCGAAGAGAGACGAATCGCCCTCGAAGGCGGTGCCGAGCAGGCGTTCGTAGGGTTCGAGATCCTCGGCAGGGTTGTTGACGACGGTAAGCTCGACGTCGCGCCCTGTGAAGACGGCACCGGGCTCCTTGCCGCGCACGCCGATGGCGACGAGTTCCTCGGGGTTGAGGCGAATGCGGACGTGGTTGCGGGTGGGGACGAAATCGCGGGTGGAGAAGAGCTTCTGAGGCGGGCGGTAGAGTTCGACCAGGATCTCGGTGCAGGTGTTGGGCAGGCACTTGCCAGCGCGGAGGTAGAAGGGGACACCACCCCAGCGCCAGGAGTCGATGAAGAGGCGGACGGCCGCGAAGGTTTCAACGGTGGAGCCAGGCGCGACGCCGGCCTCGTTGCGGTAGCCGACGAACTGGCCGCGGACGATGTCGGCAGGGGTGAGCGGGCGGATGGCGTGCATGACCTTGGCCTTCTCGTCACGCATGCCATCGGCAGCGCCGGAACCGGGCGGCTCCATGGCGATCGTGGCGACCACCTGCAAGAGGTGGTTCTGGATGACGTCGCGAATAGCGCCGGCTTCCTCGTAGAACTTACCGCGGCCCTGCACGCCGAACGACTCGGCCATGGTGATCTGCACGCGGCGGACGTAGTGGTGGTTCCAGATCGGCTCGAAGAGAGCGTTGGCGAAGCGGAAGTAGAGAAGGTTAAGGACCGGCTCCTTGCCCAGGTAGTGATCGATGCGGAAGATGGAGGATTCGGGAAAGAAGCGGTGGAGCGTCTGGTTGAGTGCCTGGGCGGAGGCGAGATCGCGGCCGAACGGTTTCTCGACGACGATACGAGCGCCGTCGGCACAGCCGGACGAGCTGAGGCCCTCGGCGACGGCGCCGAAGAGGCTGGGCGGGATGGCGAGGTAATGCAGGGGACGCCGGGAATCGCCGAGTTCCTGGCGGAGCTTCTGGAAGGTGGCGGGGTCGGAGTAATCGCCATCGACGAAGCGAAGCTGGGCGCAGAGTTTGGCGAAGGCGTCGGGGTCGAGGCCGCCGTGCTTTTCGACGCTGTCGCGAGCACGTTCGCGGAGTTGTTCGAGGTTCCAACCCGCCTTGGCGACTCCAACAATGGGAGCGTTGAGCTTGCCCCGGCGGATGAGCCGCTGCAGGGAAGGGAAGATCTTCTTGTAGGCGAGGTCGCCGGTGGCGCCGAAGAACACCAGGGCGTCGGAGGCAGGGCTGGACATGGAAGATCTCCCGGGCCAGAGGCCCCTTACTTGCGAGCGGGGCCGGTAATCTGGGGAATGGCCTTGATCAACTCGTCGATACGGGCGTCGGTTAGCTCGCCGGCGCGGAAGGCCCGGTTAACCACTACCTTCTGCTTGACGTAGAGCAGAACGGTGACATCGGCATCACGATGGAGGCGATAGCTGGGTGGGCCATCGACGTCCTCGAAGACGCCGATGGGTAGGCCGCGCAGAGTGTGCTTCTTGGCCCAGGCGACGACATCGGCGTCGATCTTGCTCTGGTCGTCGTGCAGGAGGGTGAGCCAGACGCGGAGGTCGTTCTTGCTGTAGTCGGCCAGGGCGCGATCGAGTTTGCTGGCGAGCTTGCCGAGCGGCTCGGAGGTGGTGCGGGCGAAAAGGATGACGGCGGGGCGGTCCTCGGTCTCGCAGATGTAACAGTGCGATTTGCCCCGGTTGTCACCGGTGCAGAGGACGAAGGAGTAGGGTCCGGGTCGCTGTCCGACGCGCGGCCCGGAAACGCAGGGGGGATCAGCGGCCTGGAGCGAGGTTACGACGAGAAGCCCGACTCCGATTGCGCCCAGTAGCGCCCGCAAGGTTTGCATCGCCCAGCCCTCCAGAGAAAGTGCAGTTTTTCTCATTGTCGGAAGGAATCGCCCCCGGGCAAGCAGTGCCGAAAGAAGAGATTGCCCGGATTCGCGCATTGAGGGGCGGTTTGCGCAGCTCACCCGCAAGAGGCCGACGGGGAGAAACCGATGAGAGGAGGGGTAACCTGGCCAGGCTGCGGTCGCGGCGTGGTGCGGTTGCAAATCCTGGCCGTGTGGCTATAGTCGTGCACGGTAAGGCCCCCCGGAATGGAGTCCGGGTTCAAGTGCTGCGCAGGGAGGCGAACATGCCCTTGCAGGTCCACCAGCCGGAATCGCCGGGCGATCGACTGGCCTATGCCCGTCAGATCATCCGGGCCGAGGCGGCCGCCCTCGAACAGGTCGCCCAGCGCCTGGACGATAGCTTCTTGCGCGCCGTCGAGTTGTTGCTGCCGATCACGGGGAACAGCCGGGGACGGCTGGCGATCACCGGGACGGGCAAGTCGGCTGACATCGGCCTGAAGCTAGCGGGGACGTTCAACTCGACGGGCACACGGTCGTACGTGCTGGACGCGACCAAGGCAGTGCATGGCGACCTGGGGATGCTGCATCCCGAGGACGTGGCGCTGGTGCTGTCGCATTCGGGCGAGAGCGAGGAGATCATCCGGCTGTTACGGCCGATGAAGGAGCTGTGCCGGGCGATCATCGGGCTGACGGGGAAACCGGGTAGCTCGCTGGCGCGGACCAGTCATGTGGCGCTCGTGTATGGACCGCTGGAAGAGGTGTGTCCGCTGGGGCTGGCGCCCAGTGCGAGCACCACGGCCATGCTGGGCATCGGCGATGCGCTGGCATTTGTGCTGAGCCGAGCGCGCGATTTTAGCCACGAGGATTTCGCGAGGTTTCATCCGGCTGGCAGCCTGGGTCGGAAGCTGACCCGGGTCGAGTCGATCATGCGGAGCGGAACGGAGCTGCGCACGGCGCCTGCGGAGGCCACGGTGCGCGAAGTGTTCTCGCAGGCACGGCGGACGGGACGACGGACCGGTGCGGTCATGCTGCTGGACGAGGAAGGTCGGCTGGCGGGGCTGTTCACGGACAGCGACCTGGCCCGGTTGATCGAGTCGCGGCGCGATGCTGCCCTGGACCGGCCCATTTCGGAAGTCATGACGCATCGGCCACGCACCCTGAGCCTGGGCGCGCGGGTGGCGGAGGCGCTGGATCTGTTCGAGCGGCTCAAGATCAGCGAGTTGCCCATCCTGGACAGCGAAGGAAGGCCGATCGGCCTGCTTGATATCACGGACCTGATCAGTGTGCAGCCGGCGGAAAGTCAGCCGGCGGACGAACGGCGTTCGGCCTGAACCGAGGAGGGCCATGAGTACGGCGGGAGTGAATCTGAGCCTGCGCGAACGTTGCGCCGCCATCGAGCTGTTGGTGCTGGATGTCGATGGCGTGCTCACGGCGGGGGGGATCATTTATGGATCTCACCGGGGCGAAGCTGCGCAGGAGATCAAGATCTTCCACGTGCGAGATGGATCGGGGTTGAAGCTGTGGCACGCGGCGGGGAAACGGTCGGCCATTCTCACGGGGCGAACGTCGCCCCTGGTGAGGCTGCGCGCCGACGAGCTGGGCATCGGCCGGGTGCTCCAGGGCGCGGAAAACAAGCGGGTGGGGCTAGAGCAGCTGTTGCGAGACGAGGGAATGGAGCCGCGCGCGGTCTGCTACGTGGGGGACGATCTCCCCGACGCGGCAGCCATGCGGCAGGTGGGCCTGGCGGTAGCCCCAGCGGATGCCTGCGCAGACGCCCGGGCGACGGCCCACTACATCGCGAAGGCCAGCGGAGGCCAGGGCGCAGTTCGCGAGACGATTGAGCGGATCCTGCGTTGCCAGGCCAAATGGAACGGATGACGAGGAGCAGGCCATGTGGACCCCAAAGCGGATCGTGATCCTGAGCGCCTGCTTTGTGGCGTTCTTCATGGTCTACCTGGGTTACGCCTACACCTCGGTTGGCCGTATCGACGGCCTGCCCCCGCTGCCGGAGGTGTACTGGCCCGACCAGGACCGGGTGGAGCTGCCGGCGCAGATCCACCGGAGCGACAAGCTGACGCAGAAACTGAAGCTGGCCTTTGGCGCAAACGCCAAGGAGCTGAAGTGGGCGATCCGCCTGGACATCAGCTCGCGCGGCATGGTGCTGGCGGCGGAGCAGTTCGAGGTGCGCGACGGGCGGGTGTGCCTAACGCCGTTGAGCGTGGCCATCGTCGGCAAGGAGAAGAATGACGGACAGCCACCGGAGATCCACACCATCCGGGGCGACATCGCCTATCTGAAGTTCGATCGGCCGGTGACGAACTTCAGCGAGATCACCAGCCGGAAGATCCACGAGGCGGAGCTGTCCGGACGGATCGAGGTGGCGAGCAATCGGCGACGGCTGCAGCGCGACGAGGACCTGCGGGTGACCATTCCCACGGGGACGCTGTACTACCAGGAGCCGACCCACCGGATCTGGACGGAGGCGTACGTAACGCTGGAGGATTTCAAGAGCAAGCCGAAGCCGCACAAGATCACGGGTAAGGGCATGGAGATGGAGCTGCTGGCGGAGGCGCCGCCGCCGCGCCCCGGGCAGCGCAAGCCGAGCCGGGAGACGATCAACGGGGTGAAGTGGATCTCGCTGCAGTCCACGGTGAAGATGGACATCTACATCGATGGCAGCACCAGCCTGATGGGGACGAAGCCGGATGCTTCACCTCCGGCGGCGACGAAGGATGATCCGGCGAAGCCCGCGCAGAAGGCGCACCTGCGGATCGAGACGCCGGGCCACTTCCGCTACGACCTGAACAAGGACCACGACCTGGCGCAGTTCGACGTGAAACCGACGGGGCCGGCCTCGCGGAAGCGGTCCAACGATCCGCGGCAGCCGGAGCATGTGACGGTCATCCGCACTAACTTGCTGACCAACCTGACCGATCACCTGGTGTGTCAGCATCTGACGCTGAAGGTGAAGCGTCAGGACAGCAAGGCGACGCCTCCCGCGGGGGGTGCGCCGGCACCGAAGAAGAACAAGGAGGCTGGCCCGACGGAGGGGCTGGCCATCCAGACAGTGCATGCGACGGCGCCGGTGGGCAAGAGCGTTGTGCTAGTGTCGAACGCGGATCATCTCTCGGCCCGAGGGTTGGATTTCTTCCACGACACCGAGAAGGAACTGACCATCCTCAAGGGTGGGGTGGAGGTCGAAAAGGAAGAGAGCAAGCTGAACGCGCGGGTGGTGCAAATCCAGAATGTGCGGCCAGCCCCAACGACGCCGCTCAAGCCGGGACAGCCGGCGCCAAAAGCGCATCAGCACATCACCGCGGAAGGGCCTGGCGACATCCTGTTCATCGATCGCAAGGAGAACAAGACGCTGCGGGCATCGTGGCAGAAGCAGCTGACCTCGACGCGCGATGGCAACCAGGACCTGCTGACGCTGACGGGGCAGGCGCGATTCATTGACGAACAGGTGGAGCAGAGCCTGCGCGGCGACACGTTGAAGGTGTGGCTGGAAGAGATGCCGCGTAAACCGGCGACGACGCCGGATGAACGCCAGGGAGACAGCCGACGGCCGCGGCATCTGGAAGCGACGGGCAACGTGGTGGCGCGTTCGCGCGACATGAACATTCACGAGGCGAGCCGGCTGGTGGTGTGGTTCAAGGACGTGGCGGTGCCGGCCAGCCAGCTGCCCAGCGCCCGGCCGCGCGTGACAGCGCCGCCGGTGGTACCGGTGCCGGGTGGAGCTGCGCCTGCGACGCCGTTCACGCCGGCTCTGCCGCAGCCATTACCGACCGGTCCGGAGAAGGCGGCGCAGCTCACCAGCTCGGCCAAGCCGGCGGTGCCAAATGCCGGCCCGATCCTGGGCGGACCGGACAATCGCAGCACGAATCGACCGTTTGACCTGGCGGCGCGCTCGGTCGAGGCGTGGGTGCTGCGCGGTGGCGAGCGGAGCACCATCGATCAGCTATGGTGCGAAGGTAGCGTGCACATCCGGCAGGATCCGGCTCGCGCCGAGGAGAAGGGCACCGAGGTCAAGGGTGACACCCTTCGGATGACACACACCGGCGAGGGCAGCTACAACCTGGTGGTGACCGGCGACCTGGCGGAGCTGCAGACTGACAAGATCTACATCATCGGCCCCGAGGTGAACATCGAGCAGGCGACCAACAAGGCCTGGGTGGTGGGCGACGGGGCCATGAAGATGGACAGCGCGACCAACTTCCAGGGCGATCCGCTGGAGAAGCCGGTGCCGCTCACCGTGCACTGGAGCAAGAGCATGCTCTTCAACGGGGAGTCGGCCGAGTTCTACGGGAACATCCAGGCAGTGCAGGTGAAGGCGCGGCTGGCGTGTCAGCGGCTGCAGGTCTACTTCGATCGGCCGATCTCGCTGAAGCACGGGAACAAGACGTCGGAGCCGGCCAAGGTGCGCAACCTGGTGTGCAGCCGGGATGTCCGCATCGAGGATTCGACGCAGGAAGGCGACCGCATCGTCAAGTATCAGCGGTTAGAAGGGCCCGGCGTGCAGATGATCGCGCTTGAGCCGGAGGAAGGCGCGCCGCGGCAACCGAAGAGCAAGGCCAGCGCGGGGAACGTCGTGTACGCTTCGGGGCCGGGCAACATCCGCATCTGGGAGCCGGGTTCGGGCGAGGATCCGCTGAACGCCAGCGTGACGACTCCGGGGCAGACCACGTCGGCGAAGCCGGTGTCGGGGTCGCGCCAGGAGATGCGAATGACCTACGTGATGTTTCAGAAGCGGATGGATGCGAACAGCAAATCGAACACGGCGTACTTCTGGGAGAACGTGCGGGTGCTGCACATGCCAGTGGCGCGGCACGACGCGGCCATCGACCTCGATCTGATCCTGGCGACCGAGCTGCCAGACAAGTCGCTGTACATTCGCTGCGACCGGCTCAAGGTGCTGGACAGCATCGAGGGGGGCAAGCCGAACAAGCAGATGGAGTGCAACGGGAAGGTCTATCTACAAGGACGCGACTTCTATGCCCGGGCCGACTCGGTGGCCTACAACCAGCTGAAGCAGCAGATCATCCTCGACGGCAAGGAGAGCGGCAACGCCACGCTGTACAAGCAGAACCGGCCCGGCGAGAAGCCGTCGGTGGTTGAGGGCAAGCGGATCATCTACAACCGGACGACGGGGAAGATTGACGTCATCGGCGCGTCGTCGGTCAGTGGCGAATCGGTTCCGCGGAAGTGAGACCCACTGTCTAGTTCACTGCACGCGGTAGCGAGCGATTTTCGCCTCATCGACGTGGATGCCCAGGCCGGGCGCCTCGGGGACGGTGATGTGGCCACCCTCGATCTCGAAGAGGGGGGAAATGACGTCGTCGACCAGGCCGTAGTAGGTGCAATCGTTGGCGAGGCTGAAGTTGGGCGTGCTGGCCACGACGTGGAGCATGGTGGCGGTCTTGGGTCCAAGGTCGTGGGCACAGTGGAAGACGCAGGGGATGCCGGCGGCCTCGCATTGGATGGCGACCTTCTTGACGAGCAGGATGCCGCCGCCCTGGTAGGTGTCGGGCAGAAGGACGTCGGCCGCGCCTAGCTGCAGGATCTGATGCACGACGTCGGGCGTGGTGACTGACTCGTTGAGCGCCAGGGGCGTGCGCGTCTGCCGGCGCAGGCGGGCCGACTCGGCGAGGAGGGTGGAGTGCATCGGCTGTTCGAGATACTGGAGATGGTATTTCTCCAGATCGCGGGCCAGCTGCAGGGCCACCTCAGGCGAGTAGCCCATGTTGGGGTCGATGCGCAGGTGCAGGCGGTCGCCGACGCCGTCGCGGATGCCGCGGACCATCTCGAGGTCTTCCTCGGCGGAGCGGCCGGCCTTGGTCTTTAGCGTGGTGAAGCCCTGTTCGACGTAGAGCTGAGCGATCTCACGCGCCTCGTGGTAGGGGCGGATGCCCATGCAGGCGGCCAGCTCGATCTTCTTGCGGACGGCGCCGCCGAGGAGCTTGTAGAGGGGCTGGCCGGTGGCCTTGCCCATGATGTCCCACATGGCCATCTCGACGCCGCTGGAGAGGAAGGGGCCGAGCGTCGTTTCGGCGAAGAACTGCTCGACATCGAAGGGATCGCGGCCGAGGACCTTCGAGCGGAGGAGATCCTCGGGGGTGCCTTCGTAGGAACGGTGGATCCAGTCGTCGGGGTTTTCGCCCCAGCCGACGAGGCCGGTGTCGGTTTCGAGCCGGACGATGAGGCATTCCTTGTGGCTGCCGGCGCGGTAGCGGTTCTGGTAGGGGGCGATGGGTGGCTTCTGGGGGATGCGGACGCGAAAGGCGTGGAGGGTGGTGATCTTCATGATGGCGGCAGGACTCCCGGGGACAAAACCCGGTCACATCCTACGCCGGGGAAGGCGGACGGCAAGGCGGAGCGGATTCAGTACTGCCAGGAGCAGGTGAGGTGCCAGCTGGAGATGGAGTCGGAGCGGAGGCCACCGACAGGGACGAGGTAGCCGGCGGAGAACCACCAGGCGTCGGCGGGGTTCCACTGGAGCGAGGGGAGCAGATCGAGCGCGAGGCCGCGCTGCTGGGTGTGGTCGGCGTCGAGTTGCCCCAGAGCGCCAACGGAGAGAAAGAGGCCGTTGAACGGGTCGCCCTGCTCCTGCGAGAGCGCCTGCTGCACGGCGAAGCCATACTGGAGGGGACGACGGACTGGCTGGGCGGCGGCGTTCATGAGCGGGAGGTTCTTGCCGACGAAGGCCTGTAAAGCCAGGCCGTCCTCGAGCGCGTGAAAGAGCGAGAGGGCGGGGGAAACGACGGTGGCGCCATCGCGGTCGGCGAGGCCATCGGCCTGGAGTCCCAGGGGGGTGACAGCCTGGATACCCAGGGTGAGGCAGGTGCGTTCGTTCTCCCAGAGTGCCAGGTGGGTGTGGACGCGAGCGTAGCCCACGCCACCAGGATCGCCGGGCTTGCGCAGATCGAAGTAGGGGTTATCGTTGCCAGCCGAGAAGGAGAGCCAGTCGGGTTCCTCCTCCGGGAGCGCGGGCGCAGGAGGAGTGTCACCGTCGAGCCAGCGGACGTCGGGCAAGAAGCCGGGGGCGAGGCGAAAGCGTCCGTTGCGAGAGATCGGGCTGGGGCTGGTGGAGGCGGCGTCGGCGTTGGGAACGAGAGCGACAAACGGTAGGCGCGGCGCCTCCTCGGCCGGGGAGGAAGGCGGTTGGCCCCGGGCCGTGGGAAGCAGGGCAAGAGCGAGCAGGAGGGCAAGCCCCCTCCGAGGCACGGCATCCATGATGGTGCGGAGTGGTGAAGGCCAGCCGCCGGGCCAGCCGGTGAGGAAGACGCATAGCCGGCAAGGGCACGCAGGGCAAGAGAAACCGCCCACAGAGCGGATGCTTGTAAGTCGATGGGGACGAAGGTATTCTCAACCAGAAGATCACATGTGGGAGGTGGCGCGTGCATCATGACATCGATGGGCATGACCTGGACGAGGAGGTTTCCCGGGCGGCGAGCATTCTGCGGCGGGCGCAGCGCGTGACCGTGCTGACCGGCGCGGGGGTCTCGGCTGAGAGTGGGGTGGCCACCTTCCGTGGGGCTGGCGGTCTGTGGGAAGGGCATCCCATCGAGGATGTGGCCACGCCTGAAGGGTTCGAGCGCGATCCGCGTCTGGTGTGGCGGTTTTACAATATGCGGCGCAATGGGCTGCGCGACATCAAGCCGAACGCGGGGCATCGGGCCCTGGCGAAGTTGGAGCAGCGCCTGGGAGGCGGAAGGTTCACGCTGGCGACGCAGAACATCGATGGGCTGCACCAGGCGGCGGGCAGCGTGGAGGTGCTGGAACTGCACGGGCGGTTGACGCGGGTCAAGTGTACCAAATGCACCTACCTGGAGGATCGGCCCGGAGAGGACCTCCCTGCCCTGCCCCACTGCCCGGAGTGCAACCACCTGCTGCGGCCGGACGTCGTGTGGTTTCACGAGATGTTGCCGCAAAAGATCTGGCGCGAGGCGTCGATGGCGGCGGACCACTGCGACTGTTTCCTGGTGGTGGGCACGACGGCGCTGGTGTATCCGGCGGCAGGGTTGATTCAGCAGGCGCTGCGGAATCGCGCCAAGGTGCTGGAGTTCAATCTGGAGAAGACGGCGGCCAGTTCGACCGCCACGGTGACGCTGCTGGGGCCGGCGGGCCAGCTGTTACCTCAGGTGATCGAGGCGCTGTGAGTCCTCGGAGGGGAGAAGAGAGGAAGCGATGACGGCGAAGATTCTGGACGGCAAGGCACTGGCACAGACTTTGCAAGGAGAGCTGGCGGTCGCCATCGAGCGGTTTGTTGCGGAGACGGGCGTGCGTCCGGGGCTGGCCACGGTGCTGGTGGGCGAGAACCATCCCGGGGCGCTGTACGTGCGCAACAAGGTCAAGGCATGCGAGACCGTGGGCATCCGCAGCGTGAAGGTGGAGTTGCCGGGAAGTCTCACCAGCGAGCAGGTGCTGGGGGAGATCGCGCGGTTGAATGCCGACCCGTCGATCCATGGGATCCTGGTGCAGTTGCCGTTGCCCACACATCTGGACGAGGAGGCGATCATCGAGGCGGTCGATCCGTACAAGGACGTGGACGGATTCGGACCGACGAGCCTGGGGCTGCTGACAGCCGGTCGGCCGCGCTTCCTGGCCTGCACACCGTACGGGGTGCTGCAGATTCTGGAGCGGAATGGCATCGCGGTGGCGGGGCGGCACGTGGTGGTTGTTGGACGCAGCAACATCGTCGGCAAGCCGCTGGCACTGATGCTGGCGCGGAAAGGTGTGGATGCGACGGTGACGGTGTGTCACAGTCGTACGCGCGACATCGGAGCGTTCACCCGGCAGGCAGATGTGATCGTGATGGCGATTGGACAGGCGGACTTTTTGAAGGCAGACATGGTGCGGCCAGGCGCGGTGGTCATTGATGTGGGAACAAATCGCCGGGCGGACAAAACGTGGACGGGGGACGTGGACTTTGCGGGGGTTTCGACGGTGGCGTCGGCGATCACGCCGGTGCCAGGCGGGGTGGGCCCGATGACGATCACGATGCTGCTCGTGAACACCTTGCAGGCTGCCCGCCTGCAGCGGGAGCGTGCGCACGGCTAACGCCTGGAGGAGCAAGAAGACGCGTGATGCCTCTGAACCTAAGCTCGGCCAGCCGGTGGGGGCTCAACGCCCTGTTCCTGCTCAGCCTGTCAGTGGGGCTGTATCTGGGGCGGGCGATCTTCATTCCCACGGTGATCGCACTGCTGCTCACCAGCATGCTATGGCCGGCGGTGCGCTGGCTGAACCGGCAAGGGGTGCTGCTGGTAGGGCTGGAATGGCGGCGCGGCTTCCCCTGGCTGGGGGTTTGCACCTGGCGGCTGCGGTTTCCCTGGGCGATCGCCTGTGGCATGGCGGTGGGCGTGCTGGTGATCATCGTGCTGGCCACCACGTTCGCGTTCAGCGTGGCCATCCCACGGTTTCTCCAGTCGCTGCCCAACGATCCGGAGCGGGTCGAGCAGTATTACTCGAAGTTTCGCGATCGGATCAACCGGATCAGCCCCTGGCCACTCGACGAGCACTACTTTCCCGAGGAGGCGGAGAAGTCGGCGCTGATGTCCTACCTCCGCAACGCGCTGGACCCGCGCAACCCGCAGTTCGTCCTCGACACGCTGGAGAAGGTGGTGAGCCTGGGTGGCTACTGGTTGTGGCAGTCGATCCTGATCATGTTTATCCTGTTCTTCCTGCTCCTGGAAGGGCGGACGCTGAGCCGACGGATCATGGAGATCTTCGGGCCGAGCCCCGAGCATCAGGAGCGCGTGTCGGTGGCTCTCGCCGACATGGGGATGCAGGTGCGGACGTTCCTGGTCTGGCGGACGATCATCAACTTTGCGATGGCGATCATCTTCGGGGTGGTCTACCAGTTGCTGGGGCTGAACCAGGCCTGGCTGTGGGCGCTGTTGACATCGATCCTGCTATACGTGCCGTACCTGGGGCCGATCCTGGCGGGAGCGCCGCCGATCCTCGACGCCTTCCTGACGTGCGAGTCGCCGTGGGTGGCGCTGTGGCTGTTCGTGTTCTACGTGACGTTCGTGACCATCGAGGGGTACTTCATTGTGCCGCTGGTCATGGGGCGGAGCATGGATCTGAACGCGACCACGGTGATGCTGTCGTGCCTGTACTGGGAGCTGGTGTGGGGTCCGGCGGGGCTGCTGCTGGCGATGCCGGTGATGGCGGCAGCGAAGACCATCTGCGCGTACGTGCCGGAATGGCGCGGGCTGGCCAACTTGATGGACACGCGCGAGGGGCCCTCGGAGGAATCGACCGGGACGGAGGTGGGCAGAACGTCCGCCCCGGTGGGAAGCGCCGGGACCGCGGAACCGGTGTTTGGGCCCCGACATGCCGCGGTCGGTAGCGAGCGCGAACCGCCGGTGTCGGCCTGAGTCCGACCCCTGGCGATGGTCTCAGGCGCGGAGCTGCTTGACGGCAGCCGCAACGTCGTCGCCAAGGACGCGCAGGTTCTTACTCTTCAGATGCTTCATCGCC
This sequence comes from Gemmataceae bacterium, assembly GCA_046350255.1. Lineage (GTDB taxonomy): Bacteria > Planctomycetota > Planctomycetia > Gemmatales > Gemmataceae > CALDUY01. The sequence continues at coordinate 200,502 of JAXMAV010000016.1, read as the reverse complement.
ACGCCGGTGGCCTGACCGTCGTTCTTGGCGGCGCGGAGGGCGTCGGAGACCTCGGCGAGGGCCTGCGCGATCTCGGCGACGGAGAGTGTCTGCGGCAGAAGTGATGCCAGGAGGACGTTCTCCTGCGTGAGCTTGGCGAAGTTGTCGCTCGCCGTCATGCCCTTCTGCGTCAGCACGCCAAGGGTCTCCTGATTACCAAGCATCACCTTGCGGATGGTCTTCTCGATCTCCTCGTCGCTGGCCTTCTTCCCCGAGCGCGCCTCGATCATCGAGGCCTCGCCCAGGACGACCTGCAACACACCCATCTCGACGGACTGGCCCGCCTTGCGGCAGGCCAGCAACTTCTGCTTCAACATCTCGAGCATGCTCATGGGGTAAGCTCCTTTCAACAGTCAGAGGCCAGGAAGGGCCGCGAAGTTCACCGCTCACCCGGAACCTGGACGCCGGGCATGGGTTCCTCGCCGCGCCTGAGGCGTCTTTTCTGTTCGAGGCCGAGTAGCTCGCTGTCTTCCCAGGAGCGGCTGGCCTCGATCGGTTCGAGGTGGATGGTGATCTCCAGGTTGGGGAAGAGGCCGTGCAGGGCCGCCTCGACCTCCTCGGCGTGGTCGTGGGCCTCCTTGACAGACTGTGTGCCGGGCACCAGCAGATGGAAATCGAGGAAGCGGCGTGCGCCGGCCTGGCGGCTGCGCAGGGCGTGGAAGTCGGTGCTGGGCCGAAGCTGCTGGCGGATGGTGGCGCGGACCAGGTCGAGTTCATGCGGCGGCAGGGCATGATCCATCAGGCCGTGGAACGAGCGCCGGACGAGCGACAAGGCGGTCCAGAGAATGAGAAAGGCGACCAGCAGAGCGATGATCGGGTCGAGCCAGGGCCAGCCGGTCAGGGCGACGAGCGAGAGGCCGAATACCACAGCCACACTGGTCCAGACATCGGTGAGGAGGTGGTGGCCGTCGGCCTCGAGGACGATGGAATGATGCTGGCGGGCAGCGCGGAGGAGGATGGTGGCGACGACGCCGTTAATGAGAGCAGCCACCAGGGAGATCGACAGGCCCAGGCCGAGCGCCTCGGGGGGGTGAGGATGAACGAGGCGATGCAGGGCGGTATAGGCGATGCCGGCGGCGGCCATGAGGATGAGGCCGCCTTCCAACCCGCTGGAGAAGAATTCGATCTTCTCGTGGCCGTAGGTGTGCGACTCGTCGACCGGCTTGGCAGCGTACCAGAGCGAGAGGTAGGCGGTGAGGGCGGCAGCCAGGTTGATGAGCGACTCCAGGGCGTCGGAGAGCAGGCCGACCGAATCGGTGATCCAGTAGGCGAGAAACTTCAGGCCGATCGTCAGGATGGCGGCGGAGATGGACAGCAGGATGGGGATGCGCAGGGCGTTGTTCATGGCTTCTCCTGGATCCGACCGGGAGAAGCCATTTTAGAACATCGCCGGCGGTTTGCCGTGGCTCAAAGCTGAAAGATAAGCTGCCGCTGGAGCCGGGCACAGACCGCCATGGCCAGGCCAGCGGTGCAGAAGACGGTGAGCATGGCGGCGGAGTAGATCTCGACGCTGGGCACCTGGGCGTAGAGGATGGGATCGCGCAGCAGGCGCAGCAGCGGGACGAGCGGGTTGCAGGTGGTGACGAGCATGTAGAGGCGGCTGCCCTGGCCGAGGTCCTGCGGGTAGTAGATGATCGGCGTGGCGTAGAAAATGATCTGGAAGACCACGTCCATCAGGTGCTGTGTGTCCTGGAAGTAGACGTTGGCGAAGCCGGCGAGGGTGGCCAGCGACCAGATAAAGATGAAGAGTAGCGCCAGCGTGGGTATCAGGCTGACCAGGGCGGGCAGATTGCCGAAGCCGTTGACGTACCAGGCGAGCCCGAGCAGGACCAGCAGGGCGATGAGGAAGTGGAATGTCTCGGTGAGGGCGGTACGGAGCGAGAAGACGGCAATGGGTGTGGGATGCTGGCGAATGTACGATTCGCCCTGGAAGAAGCACTGACAGCCCTGCTTGGTGGCGGTGACGATGTAGTCCCAGCAGGCGAGGCCGGAAAGGATGTAGGGGGCGTAGGTCCAGGTATCGGTGCGACGGAAGAGGCGCTGGAAGACGACGCACAGGATGATGGTGAGGGCGACAGGACGGACGAGGGACCAGCCGACGCCGAGGAGCGAACGACGATAGCGAGCCCGCAGGTCGATGCGGACGAGGGACAGCCAGAAATACCGGCAGTGCCACATCTTGCCAAGGTAATCGATCATGGGCAGCCTCCTAGTCTCCTTGACGCACCGCCGGGGGGCGGGCGGTTCCATCACGAGTGAGCCAGCGGAGCAGCGGACCAGCCAGAGGGACGGCCGCGGCGAGGGCGTGCAGGCGATCGGCCAGGCGATAGCGCAGGCCGCGCTGGCGGGCGGTCAGGTACTCCACGCGAAGCTGGACCCCGGTGAGCAGGTCGAGCAGGGCCCGCCGCTCGGCGAGGGAGAGCGACTCCAGGTGAGCGAACTGGCGCAGCACACGCTGCCGGTTGGCGAAGGCGCTGGTGGTGCGCGAGAAGCCCGCGGGCAGATGGCGATAGTAGAAGAGATGAGCGGGTATCACGTCAATGCGACCTCCGACGTGGACGAGCTTGAGGAAGGCTTCCCAGTCCTCGAAGGAGGTGCCGCGGTCGGTCTCGTAGCCGCCGACGGCGCGGAAGGCATCGGTGCGGAAGATGGCGGTGGCGTCGCCGTAGACGTTGCGCAGGCCGGCCAGGACGTGGGGGCCGCCCGGGGGCCGGTAGGCGTGCAGGTATTTGCCGCGTTGCAGATCGTCGTCAGTAGCGAAGGCGAGGAAGTAGCAGGTGAGTGCAACGACGTCGGGGCGCTGTTCGATGGCGGTGACGAAGCGTTCGACCATGTCGGGCCGGGCGATGTTGTCGGCATCCATCGGCAGGAAGTAGGTGCCGGTCGCCTCGCGCAGGCCACGGTTGCGGGTGGCGCCGATGCCGGCGTTGTCCTGCCGGAGGAAGCGAAAAGCAGGGTAGCGCGCCTGCATGGCGTCGAAGACGGCCCGCGCCTCGGGCTGGGTGGAGCCATCGTCGATGACCAGGACTTCGAGGTGCGGGTAGGTTTGCTGGACCAGCGACTCGAGGGTGGCGGGGAGATAGCAGGGCAGATTGTAGTAGGGCACGCAGACGGTCACCCGAGGGGTGGCGGTGAAGCGCGACGCGGGGGGGACGTCTGCCGGCAGGTCGTCGGTGAGTGCGCGCGCGTCGGGGCGGACCGTCCAGCCCAGGCGTGTGGCGTGGGCGGTCATCTCGGGATCGGTCAGGATCTGCAGATCGGCGTGGGCGAAGGCGTAGCGCTCGGCGTGATCGCGTTCCAGTTCGCCGAGGTCGTCGGGCCAGGCGCCCTGACGCTGGCGATCCAGTTCGCTGATGTGATCGAGGCGCACAACCAGGCGCGTGGAGAGAAAGGCGAGCCGGGCGCGGCGGGCCTGCATGGCGCGAAAGGCCAAACCATCCCGGGCGGGAAACTCGAAGACGTCAAACGCCAGCGGTTCGAGCGCCAGGCGGAGTCGGTCAGACTGTTCGGGAGCGCCGTCGCCGTGAACGTGCGGGACGGCGAACGGAGTGCCTGCACTCTCGGAGGTGAGGAGCCGGGCTCCGGACGAGGCAGCGACGGCACGGTCGAGGGTGAGTAGCTCGACGTGCCAGCCCAGGCGGGTGAGATAGTCGCGGCGGGCGTGCAGGCTCTTCAGGCAGCAAGTGCGGGTTGCGACGAGGCCGAGGGTGCGTGGCGGCGGCGGATCTGCTCGAAACACGCTAGTGCCTCCAGGAGGGCCTCGTCGGTGTTGAAGTAGCGATACTGGGCGAGCCGGCCGCAGAAGTAGACCTGGCGGGTGCGCGTTTCTTCCTCGGCGAGGAGACGGTAGCGCTCGTAGAGGAGACGGTTAGCGGGAGCGGGGACGGGGTAGTACGGCTCGCCGGTGGCGCGGGGCGTCTCGAAGCTGACCACCGTTTCCGGGTGCTTCTGGCCGGTGACGTGCTTGATCTCGACGGTGCGCGTCCAGGGGTGATCGTTGGGGTAGTTGATCTGGACGCAGGGCTGGAAGAACTCGGTGCGAGCGGGCATGAAGTCGAACTGGAGCGATCGGTAGGGCAACGGGCCGAGTCGATGGCCGAAGTAGGCATCGATGGGGCCGGTGTAGAGGGTGGCCCGGCGCGGCTGGATGAGATGGCGCACCTCGGCGAAGTCGCAGCCGGTGAGGACGCGGATGCGGGGATGATCGATCATGCGGGCGAACAGGGCGGTGAAGCCATGCGCGGGCATCATCTGGTGGGGATCATCGACGTAGCTGGTGCGGCGGTCGAGCCGGACGGGGATGCGGCCACAGACGCCGGGTTCGAGCTTCGAGGCAGGCAGGCCCCACTGCTTGCGGGTGTAGCCCTGGTAGAACGCCTCGTAGAGCTTGCGACCGACGCGCGAGAGGACGAGTTCCTCGGAGTTGCGCGGGGTGGCGATCGGTTCGCGCTGTTCGGCCAGGAGCGCCTCGGCGGAGTCGGCATCGAGGCGGCGGCCGAAGAACATCTCGAGGGTGGTGAGGTTGATCGGGAAGGGATACAACCGCCCGCGCACGAGGCTGCGCACCTCGTAGGTCGCGGGGATCCACTCGGTGAACTGGCCGAGGTAGTCGAGCAGGCCCTGGTGCCGGCAGCGAAAGTAGTGCGGACCGTAACGATGGATCAGCACTCCGTTGGCGTGCGGGGCGTCGTGGCAGTTGCCGGCGATGTGGCTGCGGCGATCGACCACGAGGACGCGCCAGCCGAGGATGCTGGCGGCTCGTTCGGCGACCAGGCAACCCACGGGCCCGGCGCCGACCACCAGCAAATCGACGTCATCGAGCATGCTCCAGTGCTCCCTGCGCCAGCTGGAAGAACGTCTCGGCCCGGGCGTAGGACTCGGGCGTTCCGATGTCGAGGAACGGCCCGGAAGCCGGCAGGCCGAAGACCTGGCCGCGCGCGACCCAGGCGGGCAGGATCTCGCGTTCGAGCGAGACGGGCCGATGCTGGGGGATGGCGGCGATCAGGGCGGGTTCGAGGAGGTAGACCCCGCCGTTGATCCAACCCGGTCCGCCGGCGGCATCCTTTTCGAGAAAGTCGATCACCTGCTGGCGACGGGTGAGCCGGACGGCGCCGTAGCGCTGGGTGTCGTCCACGTGCTTGAGCGCGAGGCTGACCTGGCTCTGGTGACAGGTGTGAAAACGATGCAGCACATCGAGGTCGATGTCGAAGTAGGAATCACCGTTGAGCAATAGCAGCGTGGAGGCGCGAAGGAGCGGGCGTGCCTGGGCCAGGGCGCCAGCAGTGCCGCGTGGAGCGGGTTCGCGCGAGTAGGTCAGTTGCAGACCCTGGTAGCTGGCGCCGAAAAGGCGTTGGACCAGATCGCCCTGGTGACCTGTCAGCAGGAGGACGTCTGTAGCGCCAGCGAGGGCAACCTGGTCGAGCAGGTAGGCGAGAAAGGGCCGCCCGGCCACCGGGGCCAGCACCTTGGGATGATCGGGGCAGGCGGAACGAAGGCGCGTGCCGAGTCCGCCGGCAAGAATAGCGATTTGGAGATCGCGAATATCCATGAGTTACCCCGCGTTCCGGAAGAAGCCACGTCCCATCATGCGGTAGCCCTTCAGTAGCTCTGTGATGCCAGCCTGAAGGGAGCGCGCAGCGGTGAAGCCCGCGCGGGCGAGGCGGTCGCTAGAGACGATGTAGTTGCGCTTGTCGGGATCCTGCCCGATGGGTGCGAAGTGCAGGTAGAAGTTCGGCACCTGCTTCTTGACCTCGAGGGCCAGCTCTTCCTTGGAGAGGTTGGCGGCGTCGAGGCCGAGGTTGTAGACCTGGCCGGTCATGGCGTCGGCGTGGGTGATGGCGTGGAGCATGGCGTCGGCGACGTCGCGGACGTGGACGAAGTTGCGCTTGAAGTCCTTCTCGAAGAGGACGAGGTAGCCATCCTTGAAGGCGGCCCAGACGAAGTGGTTGACGAGCAGATCGAGACGCATGCGAGGCGACATGCCGAAGACGGTGGCGAGGCGGAAGCCGACGGTGCGGGGCGAATCGAGGAGCACGCGTTCGGCCTCGACCTTGGTGCGGCCGTAGAGCGAGATGGGGACGAGGGGGCTATCCTCGGTGCAGAGCGCGGTGCCGGCGGTGGCGCCGTAGCCGCTATTCGTGTTGGGGCAGATCACCAGCTGCTGCCGGCTGCGCAGGCGATTGAGCAGGCGCGAGGCGTCGAGGTTGACGCTGGTGGCCAGGATGGGATCGCGATCGCAGGCGGGAGCGCCGACGATGGCGGCCAGATGCACGATGACGTCGGCGGAACGGAGGCAGCCTCGCATGACGACCTCGTCGCGCACATCGCCGTCGATGAAATCGAACTGCGGATGGGCGCAGAGGTGCGGCAGCGATTGCTGGCCGAGGCCGAAGGTGAGGTTATCCAGGGCGGTGACGCGGTAGCCAGCGGCGAGGAGATGCTCGCAGAGAATGCTGCCGATGTAGCCCAGGCCGCCGGTGACGAGAACGTGTGGTGCCATCGAAAGTCGTATCCTGTTGCAACGGCAAGGAGCGGGACCAGGAGCCCGGGATGACGACCGATGGAGACGTGCGAAGTGGAGGAAAGCGCCGGGGCGGTCCTCCTGACCTTCGCGGGAGAAACTCCCTGCCGGCACACTGGCCGGTCTCCACGCGATCCGACTATCCTGGGTGCAACGAGATTAGTTCGGGGTGCGGGGAGGGGTCAAGACCAGTTTCATCGATGGGGACGGAGCGAGGCGAGGTGATCCTGGTGGGGGCCAGTGTGCGGGCGGCGGCCGGTTCGGCGCTGCGGGCGGGGTTACGGCCGTGGGCGGTGGACCTGTTCGCCGACGTGGACCTGCGGGTACGCTGCGCGGCGCGACGGCTGGAGGAGCCCTACCCGGAGGGCTTCCTGACCGCGCTGGAGGCAGCGCCTGTCGCGCCGTTGTTGTACACCGGCGGGCTGGAGAACCATCCGCAGCTGGTCGATCGGCTTGGTGCGCGGCGTGTGTTGTGGGGCAACTCGGGGACGAGCCTGCGACGGGCACGCGAACCGGAACTGTTGCGGGCGGTGGCACAGGAGGCGGGGCTGCCGGCGCCACGGGGGGGGCCGCCGGACGGGTCGGGCCGTTGGCTTGTGAAGCCGCTGAGCGGCGCGGGGGGGCATGGAATCAAGCCATGGGAGCCAGCGCAGTCACTGCCACCACGCTGTCACTGGCAGGAGTACATCGACGGGCCATCCCTCAGCGTGGTGTATGTCGCGGCTGCGGGCGAAGCGCAGGTGGTGGGGACAACGTGGCAGTTGGTCGGCGAAGCGTTTCTGGGGGCGGAGGCGTTTCATTACTGCGGCAGCATCGGGCCGGTGGTGCTGCCGGCGGGGCTGCTGGCGCGGGTGCGCCGGCTGGGCGCGCGCCTGGCGGTGTCGGCGCAGCTACGCGGATTGTTCGGCGTTGATGGCATTTTGCGCGACGGCGACTTCTGGCCGGTAGAGGTGAACCCCCGGTATCCCGCCTCGGTGGAGGTGCTGGAACATGCGCTGGGGGTGCAGGCGCTGGCGTTGCACCGGGTTAGCTGCGAGGAAGGACGGCTGATGGAAGTGGAGGTGAGGCCGGCGGCGGAGATGGTGGGCAAGGCGATTCTGTTTGCCCGGCGCGGCCTGCGCTTCCCGGGCCAGGGGCCGTGGGAGGACGATGCCTACGGGCGGCGCGCCATCGACGCGCTTCCGGCGTTCGCGGACATTCCGGCGGAAGGCGAAGGGATCGAGGCGGGGCATCCGGTGCTGACGTTCTTCGTGCGGGGGGCGGATGCCGAGGCGTGTCGGACAGCGCTCGAGCGCGGTGCGGCCAGCATCGAGACGGCCCTGTATGCTGGAGAGTACCAAGAGAAGGAGCGAGCCGATGAGCCTGAACGAGGTGGCCAGTCAGCTGGCCGTGACGCTGGAGGCGCGAGCGGAAGCGCTGCGGATTGTCCCGCACCGGATCGGGGGCGCTAACGTGCTCGACTGCGGCGTGGTCGCGCTGGGTGGATTGCAGGCAGGACTGGGGCTGGCGCGCATCTGCATGGCGGGGCGGGCCGAGGTGGCACTGGTGCCGTCGACGATGCCGGGGCTGGCGGGGCCGGCCCTGCAGGTGTTCAGCGATGATCCGCTGCACGCCTGCATGACGTCGCAGTATGCGGGCTGGCAGATCGCGGTGGGAAAGTACTTCGCGATGGGGTCGGGTCCGATGCGGGCAGCCTACGGGCGCGAGGCGCTGTTCGAGCATCTGCCCGGGCGCGAGCAAGCAGCGCTGGCGGTGGGGGTGCTGGAGACGCGGAAACTGCCGACCGAGGAGGTAGTGGCTTACCTCAGTGGTCAGCTGGGGCTGCCGGCCGAGCGGCTGACGTTGCTGTGTGCCCGGACGTCGAGCCTGGCGGGGACGGTGCAGGTGGTGGCGCGCTCGCTGGAGACGGCGCTACACAAGATGCACGAGCTGAAGTTCGACCTGCGCGAGATCGTCTCGGGGCATGGGCTGGCACCGTTGCCTCCGGTGGCGGGGGACGATCTGACGGCCATCGGCTGGACCAACGATGCGATCCTGTATGGCGGGCAGGTGACGCTCTGGCTGCAAGGCGACGATGCGCAGATTGCCGAGCTGGGGCCGAAGATACCATCGTCGGCGTCGTCGGCGCACGGGTCGCCGTTCGCGGAGGTGTTCAAGGCGGCGGGCAACGATTTCTACAAGATCGACCCGAACCTGTTCAGCCCGGCGCAGGTGACACTGGTGAACCTGAAGACGGGGCGGACGCATCGCTTCGGGCAGGTGGAGCCGAGCATCCTGCAGCGCTCGTTCGGCGGAGGTTGAGCGGATGCGTCTGGCGATACTGTCCTCGGGACACGGCTGGCACGTGCGGGATCTGGCCCGGGCGGCGGTCGAGCAAGGGCATTCGGTCGAGGTGCTCGACTTCCGTCGGCTGGTGGCGGGGGTGGCGGCAGCGCCGGATCCGCTGGCGGGGTTCCAGGCCGCGTTCGTGCGGACGATGCCGCCGGGGTCGCTGGAGCAGGTTGTATTTCGGATGGATGTGCTGGGCCGGGCCGAGAGCGCGGGGCTGACCATCCTGAATCCCCCGCGCTGCCTGGAGGCGGCCATCGACAAGTATCTGACGACGGCGCGGCTGGCGAGTGCAGGGTTGCCGGTGCCGGCGACGGTGGTGTGTCAGGATGCCGAGGCTGCGCTGGAGGCGTTCGAGCGGCTGGGCGGCGACGTGGTGGTCAAGCCGCTGTTCGGCTCGGAGGGGCGCGGCATGGTGCGGGTCAGCGATCCGGACATGGCGTGGCGCACCTTCCGGACGCTTGAGCGGACCGGCGCGGTGCTGTATCTGCAGCAGATGATCCATCATCCCGGGTGGGATCTTCGCGTGTTCGTGGTGGGTGGTCGGGTGCTGACGTCGATGCGGCGCCATGCCCGGCGCGGCTGGCGGACAAACGTGGCACAGGGAGGCCGGGCCGAGAAGACGACCATTGGAGATCGCGAAGAGGCGATGGCGCTGCGGGCGGCGGGGGCGCTGGGTGCGATGGCGGCGGGGATCGATCTGTTGCCGGGCCCCGGTGGCGAATGGTACGTGCTGGAGGTGAACGCGGTGCCGGGCTGGCGGGCACTGGCGCCGGTGACGGGGGTGGACGTGGCGGGGGCGCTGGTGCGTCTGGCGGTCGAGGGGGTGCGTCGATGAGCCTGCGAGGACTGCACGCCAACCTGGCGTGCGTGTGGGAGGCGACGGCGCGCAAGCCGGGCAACGTCCACCGTTTCAAGGACTTCTCGGATACGCATTACCTGGATTTTGTCGCCAGCGCCGCGGCGATCGCGCCGGTGATGGCCGAGGCAGGGCAGCTATCTGTCGGCGAGATCCTCACGCGCGGGCAGGCGATGACCCGGCTGGTGACGCGGCGGAACACCAACCTGGGCATCCTGCTCCTGCTGGCACCGCTGGCAAAGGCGGAGGCTGGATCGGACTATCAGGCCCACGTCGAGGAGGTGCTGGCGAGCCTGACCCCGGAGGATGCCGAGGCGGCGTACGCGGTGATCCGGTCGGCGCAGGCGGGGGGACTGGGCGAGGTACCCGAGGCGGACGTGCGAGAGAAGCCGACGGTATCGCTGCGCGATGCGATGCGGCTGGCGGCGTCGCGCGACATGGTGGCGCGGCAGTATGCGACCGGGTTCACCGAGGTGTTCGCCGAGCTGGCACCTGCCCTCCTTGACGGGATCGAGCGGACGGGCAGCCTGGAAGGAGGGATCGTCGTCGCCCACCTGGCGATGATGGCGGCGCATCCGGATTCGCTGATTGCGCGGAAGCGTGGAATCGCCGAGGCGCGGCAGGCCGCGCAAATGGCGCAACGGGTGGTGGACCTGGCCTGGCCGGACACGTACGAGGCGATCCGTCAGCTGGAGCAACTGGACGCGTGGCTACGGGCCGAGGGGCACGCCCGGAACCCGGGGACGACAGCCGATCTGCTGGCGGCGGGGCTGTTCGTGCTGTTGCGTCAGGGACGGCTGCATCCCGGGAAGCATCCGTGGGAGCAGCCGCGCGGCCTGGCGGGGGTTAGTTCGTAGCGCTGGTCTGGATCTCGCGGATGCGCTTCTCGATGGCCTTGAGGACGGTTTCGTCGGAGGGATACTGCGACTCGAAGGCGGGACGCAGGGGGATGGGCACGTCATCCATGCGGTAAACGGTGCCGGGGACGTTGATGCCGTAGGTCGCAGTGGTAAAAGCGACGGTGGCGTGGCGCGTCGTGGGCGACTCCTTGGGGTCGAGCGCGACGTAGGGGATGCTGGCGAGGTGATTGCGGGCGGGCTGCGAGAAGTTGCCCATGGGGTCGGAGGCGACAATCAGTCCGGCGTCGGCCTCGCCGCGGGCAAGGGTGTCGGAGGTGGTGAACTCGCCTGGGTTGAAACGCGGGTAGCCACGACCGAGGCTGACGCCAAAGGAGTAGCCGGTGGACCAACTGACGACGTTATCGGCGCCGGTGACGTTGCCATGGCCACGCATCGGCTTGGCGTAGAAGCGGGTGAACTCGTTGAGGTCCTGAGCGAGAGAGAGCGCGGCCTCGACGTTGAGATGCTTGCCGCGCGTCATCGACAGGCCCATGCCGAAGAAGAGGACGCCGAACTTGCAGGCCTTCATGCGGCGGGCGAGATCTTGCAGCTGAGCGAGGGGCACGCCGGTCTCGGCCTCGATGGAATCATCGAGTTCGACCCCCTTGACCAGGGCGCGAAGTGCCCAGAGGGTTTCGAAGTCCTTGCGCGGCTTGACCTGGACGAAGATGTCGGCCGCGGGGGCACTCTTGCTGCGGCGGACGTCGACCAGGACGACGGTGCGGTCCTTCCGGCCGTTGGGGACGTAGAGTCCCTTGGGCATGGTGGAGTAGCGGCCCCAGTGGCGCGGGTGCGACTCGGCGGGGTTACTGCCCCAGAAAATGACGAGGTCGGCGCGGTTCTTGACCTCGCCGAGGGTGCAGGTAACCTCACCGACCCCCTGGAAGGCCATGCCCGAGGGACCGTGGCAGACGGAGGTGGTGGTATCGATGCAGGCACCGATGCGGTCGGCGATGGCGACGGCGACGCGCTGCGCCTCACAGGTGGTGTCGGACAGGCCGTAGATAATGGGGTAGCGGGCGCCGGCGAGGATCTGGGCGGCGCGTTCGACGGCCTCCTCGAAGGTGGCCGGCTTACCCTCGATGGTGGCGACGGGGCGGTTCTCGATGTGGTGGTTGAGGAACCAGGCCTTGCCCAGGACGCAGGCGTTCTTGGCCTTGGTGATGTGGTTGCCCTCGACGGTCAGTTCCATGTCATCGCAGACGCAGCCGCAGAAGGTGCAGGTAGCGTTGCTGACCACTTTCAGCTCGGTGGGAGCCGAGGCGGGAGCGGGGGCGGCGGGAGTCGCGCTCATGGTATGGATCTCCAGGCGGTGGGCCTGTCAGGGTAGTTTTTCCAGCTCGACGTCGAAGCACTTGCTCGTGGGCATGCCGGTGCCGTGGGTATCGGCTCCCATGAGCCGGCTGGAGGCATCGCCGTAGGGGAGAAAGAGCAGCCCCTCGGGCAGGTCGGCCTCCTTGGCAGCCTGGCAGACGACCTCAACGGCGCCAAATTCGGAGCGAACGCGGACACGGTCGCCGGCGGCGATGCCCAGGCGTTTCAGGTCGTTGGGGTTGACTTGCAAGGTGCTGATCTCGTCTCGATAGTCATCGGTCAGTTTGCCCTCGTTCAGGGTGGTTCCCTGGCGAGCAGTCCGACCGGGAATGAGGATAAAAGAGGGAGGCATGGGGGACCTTCGCGGAGAGCAAGCCTGAGCCGAGATCAGGAGATATTCTACCGCATCGCACGGTGGGGGGAAACAACACTCGCGGAATCTGGTGAGAGACAGACGCGCGCAGGCGCCAGGAAGCGTCCGCCTTGTCAGAAGGATGGGCCTCTCGCGGTGCGGGCACGGTGAGGGGAACGCTGGTCAGCTACCCGGGGCGCGGAGGCGCAGGGTGGTGGAGGACCCGGTGCCGGGGAGGCGTAGGTGGAGGCGGTAGTCGCCGGGGGGGACGAGGGTCCCAGTGGAGTCACGGAGGTTCCATTCGAGGCGGTGCAGGCCCGGAGTGGAAGGGGCGGGGAGGCGGGTGAGGAGACGGCCGGCCTCGGTGGTAATCTCCAGCTGCGCGGTCGGGAACGCCTGGCGCAAATGGTAGTACAGGATGGCGCCGGCGGGCGGGTTGGCACCCAGGTAGCTGCGTTCGGGGATCGGGGCGGGCTTCGTCGGCTCGGAGCGGCGGACGGGCCTCGGGTCGAAGAGGTGGGCGGGCTGGGCCAGGACGGCGGGGGTGAGTTCCTGCAAGGGGGCGATGTCGAGGATGTACAGACCGCGGCCGTGGGTGGCGAGGACCAGCTCCCGGGCACGGGGCTGGATGGCAAGGTCGCGGACGGCGCAGGGGGGGAGCGCGGCCGTGAGGGGGTTCCAGAGGGTGCCGCGGTCGAGCGAGGCGAACAGGCCGAACTCGGTGCCAACCAGGACGAGCTGTGGATTGTGCTCGTCGAGCAGGATGACGTGGATGGGGCCCTCGGCGGGGAGATTGTGCGCCACCAGCTGCCAGGTTTTGCCGCGGTCGTCGGTGCGGTAGAGATGGGGGCGACGGTCGTCGCGCGTGTGGCGAGTGATGGCCACCCAGGCGGTGTCCGCGGCGTGAGGCGACCAGGCGAGCGAGGTGACGGTGCCGTCGGGGGGCAGGCCGGGGAGTCGGCTGCTGAGTTCGGTCCAGGTGGAGCCGTCGTCGGTGCTGAGGTGCAGGAGGCCATCGTCGCTGCCGGCCAGGAGGTGGCCGGGACGGCGGGGCGACTCGGCGAGGGCGGTGAGGGTGTGATCGGTAGCTGGCGAGTTGGGGCCGCCCCGGGTGAGGTCCGGCGAGAGGACGCGCCAGGTGTTGCCCTGGTCGCCAGAGCGGAAGAGGTGGTTGCCGCCATAGTAGATCACGCGGGGATCGTGGGGCGAGAGGAGCAGCGGCGAGTTCCAGTTGAAGCGATAGGAGGGAGTGGGCTTGCGGGTGGAGTAGGGGCGGATGGAGGTGGCGCGGCGCGTGGCGACATCGATGCGATGGAGCCGGCCATACTGTCCCTCGGCGAAGAGGAGGTTGGGATTATCGGGCGGGACGCGACACTGGAAGCCATCCATGCCGAGGAACCGGCGCCAGTCGGCGTTGAAGATGCCGGCGGGGTGGGAGGTAGCGCTGGGGCCTCCCCAGGTGCCGTTGTCCTGCAAACCGCCGTAGATGTGGTAGGGAGAGCGACTGTCCACCGCGATGTTGTAGAACTGACTGATCGGCAGGTTGGCGATGTGGGTCCAGACGAGGCCGCGGTCGCGGGAAGTGTACAGGCCGCCATCGTTGCCGAGGATCAGATGGCGCGAGTCGGCGGGGTCGATCCACAGCTCGTGATGATCGACGTGGACGCCACGAGCGGCGTCGGGCGTGAAGGTGCGGCCACCGTCGGTGGAAACGAAGACGGGCAGGCCCAGTACATAGAGGCGGGAATCATCCGTGGGATCGAGGCGGAGCTTGCCAAAGTAGAAGGGGCGGGGGCAGAGGTTGTTGACCTTGGCCCAGGAGTCGCCGCCGTCGCGGGTGACGAAGATGCCGCCGATCTCGACGGGGCCTTTGCCCGGGGCCTGGCCGGGGATGGTGCGGGTGTCGGTGCGGTCAGTCTGGATGACGGCGAAAAGCAGGCGTGGATCGCGGCGAGAGACGGTGAGGCCGATGCGGCCCATCTGGTTGGTGGGCAGGCCGCGCGTGAGGCGCGTCCAGGTGCGGCCAGCATCGCGGCTGCGGTAGATGCCGGCGAGGGGGCCGAACTGCTGACGCGGGTTGCCGCCGGAGAAGGGGCCTCGACGGACGCGGTAGGCGGCGGCGAACACGGTGGAGGGGTCCCCAGGGGGCGCCACCACGTCGATGCAGCCGGTGTCGGCATCGAGTTTGAGCGTGTGTTCCCAGGTACGGCCCCCGTCGCGGGTGACGAAGAGGCCGCGTTCGGGGTTGGGTCCCCAGAGATGGCCGAGAGCGGCGACGTAGGCGGTGCGGGGATCGGTAGGGTGGACAGCGATCCGGCCGATGTGGTGGGTGGCAGTGAGGCCGGCGTGGCGCCAGGAGCGGCCGGCATCGGTGGAGACGAAGACGCCGTTACCCCAGGAGACGCTGTTGCGTGGGTTGGCCTCGCCAGTGCCGAGGTAGACGACCGAAGGGTTCGACGGAGCGAGGGCGACGGCGCCCAGGGAGGCATGAGGCCGGCCGGCGAAGACACAGGCCCAGGAGCGGCCATCGTCGGTGGTCTTCCACAGGCCACCGCCAGCGGTGGCGACATATTGCGTGGCGGGGTGGCGTTCATCGACGGCCAGGGCGGGGATGCGTCCGCCCATGGTGGCGGGGCCGATGGAACGGGCCACCAATCCCGGGAACGGTGTGAGATGGGGCGCGGGCGGCGGGGGTGCGGCAGCGACTGCCAGCAAAGCGGCGAGCAGAGTCATGATGAACGATCACCCGGGGTAGGACAGGTGGAGATGGGCGTATTCTAGGGAGCGAGGGTGGATGGCGGGCAGAGAGACCTGGAGGAAGCGGCGCGGGGGGGATCGGCTGATCGTGCGGGATCTAGCGATGGGGCGAACGCTCCGGGGGCGGATCGGCGCTCGCTGGCATTCCCAGGGGGGCCATATGGTCGCTACCCTGGAGGGTGTGATGGGGTTCAACCTCGTGGTGACCTTGCACTCTCTCCTTCGGTGATCCTGGCATGCAACTAGTCCAGCGACTCGTTCGGCGCGGCCTACTCAAGACCGAGGACACGGTACGCATCGAGGAAGCCCGTGCCCAGCTTCCGACCAAACCTCTGCACGAACTGCTGATCGAGAAAAGCTTTGCGCGCGAGGAGGACGTGCTGCAGGCCCTGGCCGAAGAGTTCGGCATGGATCTGGTCGACCTCACCGACATGAAGGTCGAGGCGGACGTGCTGAAGGCGATGCCGCTCAAGATCGTGCATCGTCGGTCGATCATGCCGTTGCGGCGGGAGAACGGCACGCTGGTGGTGGCGACAGGCAACCCGTTCGACGTGTATGCGCTGGACGAGCTGGCGATGCTGACGGGGTTGCAGGTGCAGCCGGTGCTGGCCAGCCCGCGCGAGATCGCCCGGTTGATCAAGGCGCATTTCGGCGTGGGTGGCGAGACGGTCAGCTCGCTGATGCAGGAGCGCGGCGACGAGCAGGTCGAGCTGCTGGAAAGCCTCGAAATGGACGATTCCGAGGCGGCCAAGATGGCCCAGGAAGCGTCCGTCGTGAAGCTGGTGAACGAGATTCTCATCGAGGCGGCAAACGAACGGGCGTCGGACATTCACATCGAACCGGAGGAAGGGGTGCTCCGGGTCCGCTACCGCATCGACGGGTTGCTGCAGACGCAGCCGATGCCGCCGGAGATTCAGCGGTTCCAGCCGGCCATCATCAGTCGGTTGAAGATCATGGCGCGGCTGAACATCGCCGAGAAGCGGCTGCCCCAGGATGGTCGCATCAAGATGCGCGTGCAGAACCGGGAGATCGACGTGCGCGTGTCGATCATCCCGATGGTGCATGGCGAGGGCATCTGCATGCGGTTGCTCGACAAGACGCGCATGAAGTTCAATCTGTCGGGCATGGGCATGTTGCCGGACACGTACAACACGTTCCGCCAGCTGATCGACCGGCCGCACGGCATCATCCTCGTCACCGGGCCCACCGGGTCGGGGAAATCGACGACGCTGTACAGTGCGCTCAACGAGATCAAAGACGAGACGATGAAGATCATCACCGTCGAGGATCCCGTCGAGTATCAGCAGCCGGGCATCAGCCAGATTCAGGTCCACTCGAAGATCGGCCTGACGTTCGCGGCGTCGCTGCGCAGCATCCTGCGGCACGACCCGGACGTCGTGCTGATCGGCGAAATGCGCGACCTGGAAACGGCGGAGGCGGCGATCCAGGCGTCGCTGACGGGTCACCTGGTGTTCAGCACGCTGCACACCAACGATGCGCCCAGCGCGTTCACCCGACTCATCGACATGGGCGTCGAGCCGTTCCTGGTGGGCAGCACGGTGGAAGGCGTGATGGCGCAGCGGCTGGTGCGGACCATCTGCGCAGAGTGCAAGGTGGAGTACACGCCGGAGCATCACGAGGTGCCGATGGACTTCCCACAACCGGCGCAGGGGCCGCTGAAGGTGTGGAAGGGAGCGGGCTGCCGGGCGTGTCGGAACACAGGCTACCGGGGGCGGACGGGCATCTACGAGCTGATGGTGACAGGCGACACGATCCGCGACATGTGCGTGCAGCGGACAAACGCCTCGGTGATTCGCAATCAAGCCCTGAAGGAAGGGATGATCACCCTGCGCCAGGATGGCTGGCGCAAGGTGATTCAGGGGAAGACGACCATTGACGAAGTAGCTCGGACAA
This sequence comes from Gemmataceae bacterium, assembly GCA_046350255.1. Taxonomy (GTDB): domain Bacteria; phylum Planctomycetota; class Planctomycetia; order Gemmatales; family Gemmataceae; genus CALDUY01. The sequence goes on along the minus strand of JAXMAV010000016.1, from coordinate 183,520 downwards.
CGGCGGGCGATATTGTGGCGTGATCGCTAGACCGAGAAGATTTCAATACCCCACACCATGGCTGCGCCAGAGTTTTGCACGAACTGGAGGACGATGGCCCCGGAACTGTTCGCCTGGACGGTGAACTCGCGATTGAACGCGCGTTTAGCGCCACCAGCCGCTGTGAAGAGGTCCAGATTGCTGATGACTACCGAGTTATTGGCGAGAACATTAAAGTTGGCCTGTCCAGCAACATACGTATCTGAGGAGAAGTGCAGGCGAACAAGGTAAGTGGTAGCAGCGTTGAAGTACGGCAGGGTATAGGTAAAGTCCCTGCCAAGGCGATGTTTGAGGTAGACATTGTTATTGGCTGGGTTAGCGATCTGAGACAGATTGGTCGGTAGGAAGCTAGGAACCGCCAAACTAAGCTTCTCCTGGATGTTGTAATCCGCGTCAGCCTCGAAACGACCGACGAACCCTCCCCCCGTATTCATGGCGAACTCGAGCTTGCTGTCTACCGGTGTAAACACCAGGTTGTCGAACGCAGCAAGCTCCGAGCCATTCCGCTGACCCCTCAGTTCGATGGTGGATCCCTGGGTCAGGTCGAAAAATCCGAGATAGGTCATCACCCGCGTTTTAGCATCGGGTACTGCGCTGCCGCGTTTCTCGTCGAGGATCCACGACGCGATTTGCACGCTGTTGATGCGTAATGCCACCTGCGATTGACCGTCTGTTTCGTCGAAGGGAACGACGTGGATGAGGTAACGGCCATCCGGCCCGTTGAAGGTACCGCTAGCCGAGCCAATGTTGGCGGTGGCCTTGATGAATTGCCCACCTGAGGCAGTGGTCAGGGGTACGCGCTGATAACCGTTGAGGGTCAGCGACTCGGCCTGGACGACGATGGGGCCCGAAGTGGAGACGGCGCGGTAGTTTGCCGTGTAGGTGGTACTGGTGGCGGGGGCGTTGATGTACTGGATGTTGTCACCGCCCTGGGACCAGTTGTCGAACGCATACGAAACCGGGGCGAGGTTGGTTATGCCCGGGGCCACCAGTTGGTATTGATGCCCCACCACGCTGACGAAGTTTGAGGGAGTGCTGACCATATTGCTGTTCCGCGCCAGTTTCAGACCCGGGACGTTGGTGGCCAGAGTCAGAGTGACGAGGTTGGGATTGATCCGCAACGTCTTGACCGGAGCAAACCTCCCGGAGCTATCCAGTGCTGAGAGGCGGATGAAATAGGCGACGTTGGCACTGTTGACACCGGAATTGGTGGGGGGAGTGAACGCAAGCGTTGAAACGCCAGAGATCGCCTGGCGCGAGTGCGTGCGTCCGGACAGGCCATCGCGATCGACGTCGGGGGTACCTGGATTGGCCACGTAGAAAACAGTCCAGCGCAGGCTGGAGGCACCGAGAGCGCCGTCCTCGGGATCGGTGGCGCTTCCATCGATGGTGAACTGGCTGCCGGCATCATACTTGCCATCGCGCAGGCCGGAGACCGTACCCAGGGTCACGGTCGGTGCCTGGTTGACAACAGCTTGCACGAGGGCGCCACGGGCGCTGTTGGCCTGGTGGCTAACCTGCCCCGGAGCAGGGACGCGGGGGGCCTGGGCCTGGGGCGTGCTGGTGTGGGAGTGCCCAATAAGCTGGGTCAGAGGACCGAGCGGCAGGCCGGCGGCGTTCAACCGGTCGAGGAGACCGGTAGGGATGCTCACGGGGTTCCAGCGAGGCTCAAGGGGTTCGAGCATCCAGGGTCGCCGACGGAGATTCATGGGGAGCCTTTCTACCCGAAAGGAGGGCTGGGCTAAGGGGACCGCAGGGTAAACGGGGTGTGGAGGTAAGTGAGGATGATAATCCACTTCAGCGCAGGCGACAACAACAATGGGGCCGAAAGCTGGAGAGGGAATGAGAAGCTAGAGCGCCAGGCGGGCTGAGACGCTGACGCTCTGCTGTGCTGCGGATCGGAGCATTAAACCGAGAACACCTCGATGGCGCTGAGCATGGCGCGGCCAGCGCTGGCGCGGAAGTCGAGGACGAGGTTGCCCGAGGCGTCGGCGGTGGCGGTGAACTCGCGAGCAATCGCGCGGTGACGGCCGCCGGCCTGCTGGAAGACGTCGAGGTCGGAAATGACCGTGGTGCCGTTGGCCTCGACAGAGAAGACGCGCTGGCCGGCGGCGGTGGCGACGTGTTCGACGAAGTGCAACCGGACCAGGTAGGTGGCGCCCACCGACAGGCCATCGAGGGTGTAGCGGAAGAGATCGGCGGCGCGCCAGGTGGCGTAGGCAGCGGTGGGGGCGGGCTGAGAAACGGCGGCCGCATTCACCGGGGTGGGGTTACTTGGCGTGACGCCGCCATCGAAGCTGGTGTCGGACTCGAAGCGGCCAGCGTTTCCGCCTCCGGCGTTGATGGCGCGGACGAGGTCCCCCGCGACGGGGACAAACAGGAGGGCGTCGAAGCGAGCGAGTTCGTTGCCGTCGCGCTGACCGAGTAGCTCGATGGTGGTGCCCTGGGTGATGTCGTGCAGGCCGAGGTTGCGCATCACCCGGGTTTGCGCGTTGGCCAGGTGGCTGCCCCTGTTTTCGTCGAGGGTCCAGGTGGCGATGGAGCTTCCGCCGAGGCGCATCTCCATCTGGGATTCGCCGTCGGTTTCGTCGAAGACGACGGCGTAGATGCGGTAGCGGCCATCGGGCCCGTAGAAGGTGCCGCGTGCGGAGGCAGTGTCGGCGGTGGCCTGGATGAACCGGCCACCATAGGCGAACGGCGCGGAGACGCGCTGGTAGCCAGTGAGGGTGAAGGACTCGGCCTCGACGCGAATGGTCCCCGAGGTGGAGACGGCGCGGTAGGCGGCGGTGTAGGTGGTGTCGGTGGCGGGAGTGGCCACGACATGGCTTGGTCCGCCGCCGTCGGACCAGTTGAGAAACTCGTAACTGACCGGGCCGAGGCTCTGGGTGGCAGCCGCGCCGAGGGGGCGTTCAAAGCCGACGACACTGGAGAAGGTGACCGGGGCGACGACTGGCTGGCCATCGCGCGTGAGCGTGAGACCAGGGACGTTGGCGGCGAGGGTCAGGCGGATGGTGTTGGGCTGAATCACCAGGGCACGAGAGGAGCGAAGGCCGGCGCTATCGGTCACGGTGAGGCGGATGACGTAAGCGACATCGGTGAGTGTGTAGGGGCCCGTGGTGGCGGGGGTGAACGTGCCGGCGTCGGCGCCGGAGAACGGCTGGACGAAGGGGCGCGTGAGGCCGGGCAGGCCGTCGCGGTCGAGGTCACCGGCGCGGATGCTGGTGAGGTAATCGACGCGCCAGCGCAGGGAAGCAGCGCCGAGGGGGCCATCCTCGGGATCGGCGGCGGTGCCGGAGAAGGCGATCTCGGTGCCGGCGTCGAACTTGCCGTCGCGCAGTCCGGAGACGATGTTGATCTCGGCGGAGGGGGCGCGGTCCGGGGTGACGGTCAGCGTGGCGACGGCGCTGGCGACGGAGCCGCCGCGGTTACCGACAATCACCCTAAAGCGATCTCCATTATCTGTCAAGGCAGTGCGCGGCAGGGAGAACGTGGCGGCGGTGGCGCCGGAGATGGGGGCCCAGCGCGTGGGGGTGGCGGCGTCAGCGCGTTGCCACTGGTAGCGCAGGTTGTCGCCGGAGGCGGCCACGGTGAACGACACGGGACGGCCGACGGTGATGGTCTGGCTGGCGGGGCTGGTGTTGATGATCGGGCGCGGCGAGGGGGTGATGCGGTAGACGCGGCCCTCGCCCCGGCTGAGGTAGTAGAGATTGCCGGCGGAGTCGGCCTTCAGGTCGACCGGGGCGGTGAGGTTGGAGGCGAACGGCACAGGGGCGGCGGCGAAGGAGTTGGAACCGGGGTTGAAGTCGAGGCGGTAGATCCAGCCGGCGCCGACGTCGGTGAAGAAGTAGTCGCCCTGAAAAGCGGCGCCGAAGGTGTTGACGGCGGGGTTGTAGAAGGCGCCACCGGTGATGGCCGCGCCGTTGGGAGCGGCCCCGCCGTGATCGTAGGTGTACAGCGGGGCGCGGTAGGTGCCGGGGGAAGTGGGTGGGGTGCCGGCGGGGCCCTCGACGCCGGGCCAGCCGTAGTTGGCGCCGGCGACGCCGACGTTGATTTCTTCCCAGGTGTTCTGACCGACATCGTTGATGAAGAGGCGGCTGGTGCCGGGCTGGAAGGCGAAGGTGAACGGGTTGCGCAGGCCAAGGGCCCAGATGGCGCGGAAGCGGCCGGTGGTCTGGGCGAAGAAGGGGTTATCCTCGGGGATGCTGCCATCCGGGTTGAGGCGGAGCATCTTACCGTGGAGCGAGGTGAGGCTCTGCGCGGTGGTGCCGGTGGCGTTGTCGCCGGTGGCGATGTAGAGCTTGCCATCGGGGCCGAAATGGATGGCGCCGCCATTGTGGTTGCCGGCCGAGTGCGGGTCGCCGGTCCAGAGGACTACCTCGGAGGCAGGCAGGGCGCGGTCGCCGGCGGCGTTGGCGGTGAAGCGGCTGACCTGGTTGTGGAAGTCGCCGTCGGGCGAGGTGTAGTAGACGTAGACGTGGCGGTTGGTGGCGTAGTCGGGGTCGAAGGCGATGCCGAGCAGGCCGCGCTCGCTGATGGTGTTGGTGGCGAGGGGCGTATCGGCGAAGAAATCGGCCTGCACGCGGACGCCGTTGTCCCAGACCTCGAGGGTGCCGGCCTGTTCGAGGGCGAAGAGCTTGCCATCGGGAGCGAACTGCATGGCGGTGGCGTCCTGCAGGCCTGAGGCCATCACTTCCTCGATGAAGCCAGCGGGCAAGGTAGCCGGCGTGCAGCGCGACTCGAGCGACTCAAGCAGCCAGGCGCGGCGACGAACCCTCATGAGAGGACCTTTCTCTTGAAAGCGTGGGCGTGCGTAGTTCCGGGGGCGAAGGACCGGCCATGAGGGGGGGAAGGGAGCCGGTCTGACCAGGATAGATGTCTGGCCGGGGCGGTGCAACAGCGATTCGCTACTGGGGGTCGGGCAGCTGGCCGGGCTGGGGTTCGGGGGCGGCGGGTGGGCGGTTGCCCTGATTGGCGGATGGCATGTGGGCGGCGATCTGGGAACCGAAGAGAGGGACTTCCTCGGGGCCACCAGTGGGGATGGGATGGCGCAGGAAGATGTAGGCCAGGTAGCCGGCGATGATGGCGAAGAGCGTCAGGAAGAAGATGGGCTTGTAGGGGGCGATTTCCTGCTCGATGTGCTCGATGAGTTCCTGAAACTGCACGCCGAGACCGTAGCCCAGGAAGAAGAAGATGCTGGTGCCGAAGAGCGCCCCGATGCCATCGGCGATGAGGAAGCGGACGAGATGCAGGCGCATGGCGCCGGCGGTGAGAAACAAGGTGGTGCGAATGCCGGGAACGAGACGTCCGAGGACAAAGATGATGACGCCGTAGCGGTGGAAATTGAGGCGGATGCGCAGCTGTTTCTCGGGGGGGGCCAGGCGAAGCATGATGCGGGAGTTCATCATCCGGCTGCCGAGAAAAAGGCCCAGGCCATAGAGAACGACGTCGGCCATGAGAGCGCCGGTGACGCAGGCGGGGAACATGAACCAACGGGCGACGCCGAACTCCGCCATCTGGGAGGTGGCGATGCCGCCCATGACGATCATCACTTCCTCGGGAATGGGGTTACCGAACCCGGCACTCATGAGGAAGAGGAACCAGGCAAGCAACTGGAAGGGGAGCGGCAGTTCTCGGATGAAGTCGGGCAACGGCGTTCTCCGGCCAGAAACCAATTTTCGTATTATGCGAGCGCGTGAGCGCCGGGAGAAGACAGATCTGCACATCTGATGCCGTGCCGGGTTGGAAGCGCAGTGGAGGGCCAAGTCGGGGGGCGTCAGGACCTGGAGTGCAGGTCTGGACGGTGGACGGTAGTGGGACCAGAATGGAGGGCAACCCTCTCCCGGAGAATGCACCATGAAACTCGGACTGATCAACTCGGCGTGGGCGCAGGCGGGGCGCGACACGGCGTTCGGCATTCGCATGACGCGCGACATCGGCTTCGATTCGATCGACATCTTCGCCGATCCGCTCGATATCGACGTCCAGGAACGGCGGCTCATTCGGCGGGAGTGCGAACGGGCCGAGCTGCCGATCATCAGCGTGGCGTGCGTCGCGGTGGGGTTGATCGACTTCAACCCGTCGGTGCAGCGGTTCCACCTCGACCGATGCCAGAAGTATCTCGACCTGACGTACGAGCTGGAGGCGCGGAATCTGCTGCTGGTGCTGGGCGAGTACATCTGGGAGCGGCAGGTGATTCCGCCCGCGGAGCAGTGGCAGACCGGGGTGCGGAACGTGCGGCAGCTGGGCGAGTACGCAGCGCGGCTGGGAGTGGAGATCGCCCTGGAGCTGGAGCCGTTCAAGCTGTCACTGGTGAACGACGTGGCGTCGATGGTGCGGTTTCTCGACGACGTGGGGCATCCGGCGGTGAAGGCGAATATCGACATCTCGCATCTGCAGCTGTCGCGGGTGCCACCGGCGGAGCTACGGCAGCTGCGCGGACGGGCGGCGCACGTGCATCTGAGCGACTGCGATGGGAAGGTGCATGGCGATTTGCCGCCAGGCCGCGGCGTGGTCGATTTCGTGCCGTACCTGGAGGAGATCAAGGCGCTGGGCATCGATGGCGCGGTGTCCATCGAGCTGGAATATTCGCCGGAGCCGGAGCGGATTGTTGAGTGGGTGCGCGAGGCGTACACGGAGACGGACAAGCTGTTGCAGCAGGTCGGACTACGCAGCCCAGGGCGATGACTTTCGCCGGACGGCGGACACGCATATGATGGAGGAGAGTGAACCCGTCCACGGTGAAAGGTGTGCTCCGTGCTGATCTCCGCAACCTGTCCGCGCTGCCGTGCCACCTACCAGGTCCAGGACACGCTTCGGGGCAAGGCGATGCGCTGCCTCGAACCGGTCTGTCGCAACATCTTCGTGGTGGGCGACGTGCCGACGAACCCGACGACGCCGCCCCCGGCGCGAGTGGATCAGCAATCCGGCAGCGTGGGCGACCTGGTGCCGCTGGTGCCGATCGAGAACGAGGGTCCCACGGGTCCGAACGTGGGCGATTTTCTGGAAGTGCTGCCGGTCGAGGTGGACGAGGTGCCACCGTTGGAGGTAATCGCGCCGGACGAAGGGAAGCCCGCACCGGACTGGAGTTCGCCGCCGCCAGTGCGTCGGCCGGGAGGATCGGCGCCGGTCGAGCCAGTGAAGGCCCGGGTAGAACCGCCGAAGGACGACGGGCCGCAGGTGTTAGAGCAGGGCGACTGGTCAGCGCCGCCGGTGCGTCGGCAGCGCGACTCCGAGGGGCGCAGCAAACCGGACGAGGTGCAGCCCGCGCGGGATCCTGATCGACGGGGGCGGCGCAAGCGAGACACCGACTACGCGCGCGAGCCTGCGGAGAAGCCGCGATCGGAGAGCGACGTGGACCTGTCGCATCGGCCGCCATCGCGCTGGGCGACCTGGGTGGTGGTGCCGCTGCTGCTGTTCACGTTCGGTGCGCTGGGGTTCGGCGGCTTCATGATCTGGAAGGCAACGCGCGAAACCGAGGAGAAGCTGGCGCGCGAGGCGGACGAGTTCTACACCCAGGGGCAGTTCCCGGCGGCGGAGAACCACTACGAGAAGCTGCTGGGGCGGTTCGGCGACGGTGACCAGGCAGGGTTCTACACGTTTCGCAAGGAGTTGGCTGGGCTGCGGCGCCGGATGGCCGAGCCACCGGAAGACCTGCGCGAGGTGCTGGATCATGCGGCGCAGGTACTGAAGGAGCGGGCGAAGGATCCGTTGCTTCCGGCGCATGGGGCGGGTTTGGCCGAAAGCCTGATCAAGATGCTGACCGGGCACGTCGAGCGCGCGCAGGCGGAGCTGAAGGATGACACCCCGCTGGCACTGCTGGAGCATGCCAGGCCGGTGATCGAGGCGACGCGGCGGATCAAGCTGCCAGCCGACACGCCGGCGCCAGGGTGGGACAAGCTCGAGGAGTCGTTCAACGGGCTGCGGCAGGCAGTGGCACGCCTGAAGGAGAAGAACGCCATCTTCGACCGGCTGAAGAAGCTGGCAGGGGCGAAGCCGTCGTACGCCACGCTGCTGGCGGTGCAGAAATACCTGGCCGAGATTCGCCCTGGGTTCGCCGATGTGGCCGACAGCGCGGAGGCGAAAAAGCTGGTCGATGGCGTGCGCGAGGCGCACCTGGCCAGCGTGCGCTTCGTCGAGCAAAGCGCCGATCCGCCGCGCGTGGGAGACACCAGCCTGGACGAGCCATCGGTGCTGATCGACCCAGTGCTGCGGAAAGCGCCGTTGCTGCCGGATCGCGAGGAGGTGCCGGCGCTGGCGCTGGTGCGCGGGTTGCTCTACGCGCTGGATCGAGCCACGGGGCAGGTGCGCTGGGCGCTGCGTGTGGGTGTGGACACGTCGATTCTGCCGCTGCAACTCACGCGGCGCGCCGGGGTCGATGATGCCATCCTGGTGCTGTCGTCGGACACCAACACGCTGTCAGCAGTGCGTCTGGATGGCAGCACGCTCTGGCGCTATCGGCTGCCGGCGCCGGTGCTGGGTCGGCCGGTGGTGGTGGAGCGTCGCGCATACCTAGCGACGTACTCGGGCGAGGTGCACGAGATCGAACTGATCAAGGGAAAGCGCCTGGGGAGCTACGACCTGGGGCAGCGGTTGACGCTGGGTGGGAGCGTCGAGCCGGGCAGCACGCGGGTCTATTTCCCGGCGGACGATGGCTGCGTCTACGTGGTGGACGTGGCGAAGCGACGCTGCGAGATGATTCTGTACTCGGGGCATCCGGCGGGGTCGCTGCGGAGCGAACCGATTTTGATTCCGCCCATCCGCGACGAGACGCCGGGCTACCTGGTGCTGAACCAGGCGGCCGACCTGGACAGCATCCGGCTGCGAGTGTTCGATCTGCCGCTGCGCGAAAGCCAGGCGGAGGAGCGGAAGATTCAACCCGCGCCGACGATGCGGGGGTGGTCGTGGTTTGCGCCCTATTCCGATCCGGAAAAGCTACTTTTACTCTCGGATGCGGGGCGGCTGGGACTCTTCGGCATTCGCCAGCCGAACAATCGCGACCAGGCACTGTTCCCCCTACTTCCGACCGGGAGTCTGGACCTGGCCGAGCTATTGCAGGCGGGGTCGCCGCGCCGGGGACGCAGCGAGGTGGTTCACGTCGAAGGGGACGATGTGTGGGTGCTGGCGGCCAACCGGATGCAGCGGCTGCGGCTGGGCTGGGGGCCGAGCCTGGGGCCGCGCGTGGTGCCGGTGTGGGAGCAGGCGGTGGAGGTGGGTTCGCCGGTCCATGCCTCGCAGGTGTTCGAGAACGCGACGGGGAAGAAGTTCATCCTGTCGGTGACACAGCCGCCGGGGCGGTCGTGTGTGCAGGCGCAGTGTGTGGCCGACGAGACCGGCGCGGTGCTGTGGCAACGGCAGCTGGGGCTGGTGGCGCGGGGCGAGTTGATTGCCGTCCGTCCCGGCGACGGTGAGCCTCTGTGGCTGGCGCAGGATCAGGCGGGGGCGGTGTTGGCGCTGGATCCGACTCGATACCTGCCGCGCCAGGGGATGGCGTGGCTGTCGGACGGGCGGTCGTCGCTGGTGGTAGGGGCAGCGGAAGAAAACCTGGAGCAGCCCCCTGCCCTGGTGCCCGCGGCGGATGGAAAGTCGGCTTATGCGCTGGCGTTCCCAGGCGATGGACGCGAGCTGGTGATCTCCCACATCACGGCCGACCCGGACGGGGCGCGCAAGATGGTGGCGCGCGAGACGAGGGTGCGTCTGACCGAGCCGCTGGCTGGGCGGCCGATGCTGGTGGGCGATCAGCTGCTCTTGCCGCTGGCAGACGGGGCGCTGAATCGGCTGGTGTTGCCGGTGACGGCGCCGAACCCCTCGCCGGAGGGCGGGCCCAACTGGCGAGCGGATCGCGCGCCGCAGGATGCACGCGGCCTGGTGGCTGGGCTGGGAGCGGATCGCTTCGTGACCAGCGACGGCGTGCGGGGGTTGATGTCGTGGGAATGGGCCGCTGGCAGCAACACCTGGAAGTCGCTGCCAGCGGGCCGGGGTGACGAGCCAACGCTGGTGCTGCCCGAGCGCATCTCTGGGATGATCGCCCTGCCGGGCAAGACACCCTACCTGGCAGCGAGCGACATACGCGGTAACCTGCACCTGATCGCCGTGCTCCCCAATGGCGGGCTGGAGGTGCGACGAACCTGGGCCCTGGGAGGCGACGTCGGCGAGGGGCTCCATGCCTACCTGACGCCGGCGGGGCCCCGGCTTGGCTGCGTCGTCGAGCGCAGCAAGCTGGTGTGGATCGATCCGCAGGCGAAGGATCCGTTGTGGAGCTACACCAGCCCCGGCGAGGATCCGATTACTGGGGCGCCGACGCTGCTGGGCGAGCAGCTGGTGGTGGCCGATCAGTCGGGGTTGTACGTCGGGCTGGATCTGAAGGGCGGCAAGCCGGTGGGGAATGGCTACCAGCTGCGTGGGAGCATCGCGCCGGTGAGCGGCGCGGTGCCGTTCCAGGCCGATCGTCTGCTGGCGCCCCTCAGCGATGGCACACTGCTTCTGCTCAACACGGCGCGACTACGGCAGTGAGCGCCGGGGGCTCAGGGCAGCTGCGGGATGGCGTCGATGGTGCCCGTGGTCATGACCGGGCCGTTATTGCGACTGCCGACCGTGTCTGGCGCGACCATGCGGAAGGTGCCCTTGCGCTGCTGCTGGAGGAGGAAACCGACCAGCGAGTGCATGCTGAGCGCCTTGTTCTCGAACAGATCGAGGGCCATCACGTTGGGGCCGACGGCGCGAGCGGTCACGCCGGGGGCGAGATTGTTCATCAGCTGGTTGTGGCTGACCTCGGCGGTGATGGAGGAGCTACCACCGGTCCGGCTGGTGGTCATAAGGGCGATTCCGCCGTTGCCCTGGCCAGCGCTATCCTCGATGGTGTTCTGGGTCACGCGTGCCTCGATGGTGGAGTTGGCGCCATCGCCAGTGGAAAGAGCGACGCCGGTGCCGGTGGTTTCGCGGACCTGGTTGCCCTCGACATGGGCGCGGATTCGGCTGGCCTCGCTGGCAGAAACGGCGATGGCGTCGCCGCCGATGCGGGCGAACTGATTGTTCAGGATGGCCAGGGAAGCGGCGTCGTTGCCGCGAGCGCCGAGGAAGATGCCACCGCCCATCGGGCCCTGGAAGATGTTGTTGCGAATGTCGATGTTGCCGGCGACCGAGGGCAGGTAGACGGCGGTGCCTTCGCCGGAGAAGCGGTTGTTGACCAGGACGACGTCGCGGAGGCTAGCCCCAGGGGCACCGAGCACGGCCCCCTGCCCCACACCCACCAGGTTATAGCCGGAGATGGTGTTGGAGCCGCCCAGCGTGATGGAGCCATGCACGGTGGGCATCTCGGTGGTAAGGCCGGAGAACGGCAGCAGGACACGGCCCGAGGTGGTATCGACGTACTGGACCACCGCGCTGGAAAGCAGGCGGGTGCCGGGGGCGAGGTGGACGTTGCCAGTGAAGGTGCCCTGGGTGCGATCGTAGACGATGACGTTGCCGCCGCCGAAGCGCGGGTCGGCGAAGGCCTTGGCGAGGGTGGCGTAGGGGCTCTCGAAGGAGCCATCGCTGTTGCCGCCCGGGGCGACGTGCAAGAAGTAGAGCGGCTGCTGGGTGACCGGGTCGAGCAGGGGCTGGCCCGCGACGACGAATTGCTCCTGCTGGCGCTGGACGACGACCTGCTGCGTGCGGACAACCGGGTCGCCGAGACGGTCGCTGGCGGGCAGCGGGGCGGAGGGGCCATCGCTGTAGGCACGACCAGACAGACGCGGGAAGGTCATCAGGACGTTCATGTTGACGGTGGTGCCGAAGAGGCGGTCATTCTGAACGCTGACACCCATGGCGAGAGAGTCGCGGAGGCGAGCCTCGAGCCGGCCGCGCGGTCCCCAGGTCTGCTGGGTCGATTCGCCCTGGTAGTGATACATGCCGGCGAAGGCGCGGAGTTCGAGCCCCTCGAGGGCCATGACCTTCATGCCGGCCTCGCCATCGAAGCCATAGAGGGCCTGCTCCAGGAAGCGGGTGCCCTGGCCGCCGCCGACGAAGAGGTAGTTGCCCTGGAAGGTGGGTTCGGGGTTGGCGGTGTAAATCTGATCGACCTGTTTGCGATCCTTGCCGAGGGGGACGTAGAAGTTGGCGCGGGCATCGACGAGGTCGCCGAGTGTCTCGACGCCGCCGGAGACCTGGTTGAAGCTGGCGCGGCCGGTGTCGGTGTAATCCCAGTAGACGTAGCCGCCGACGGTGCGCCCGAGTGAACCGGAGAACATGCGTCCGCCGAGGCCGAGGTTAGCACCGAGGCTACCGCGCGAGTCGAAGAGCAGCAGACGCGAGTCGGAGAAAACCACGCGGCTAGCGGCGCGATCCTGGTACAGGGGGACGAAAGCCTGAAAGGAGGAGAGGCCGCCATCGCGTCCGACCGCATCGAAGGCATCGTAGCTGTAACCGATGCGCGGCAGGTACTTGCCGAATAGCTCGTCCATGAAGGAGGAGTCAGTGGGAGCAACACCTGGAGCGGCGACCGGGACGCTGGCTGCGCGCGGAGGGGCCTGGGTGGGTAGTGCGTTGGGATTGGGCGCCTCGGCGAGCAGGGGCAGTTTTTCGAGAGTAGGCAATGCATCGGGCTTCTCCTGCGGCGGCTTGTCGGCCGCTAGCAGCAGAAGTGGCACCATCGCCAGGAGCATCCGAACAGTGGTGGTCATCAGCTGGCTCCTTCCACGCAGCGCAGTGCGTCCCTGCGCAGCCCGACCATCCAGTTCCGGAACGGTCTAGCCTGTACAGTATCGGCAATGGAAGATCCAGACTGGAGTACATTCCTCCGAAGAGGGCGGATGGAGCGGAAACAGGGGATGTGCGGAGAGAACTGGTGGCAAGCTAGCTAGCTGGGGCAAGCGGGAGGGGCAGGCATCCCCACGGGTTCTTGCTGGGTGAGGCAGTGCAAGGTGCCGAGGCCCCAGACGAGGTCGACGGCGTGGATGCCAACGACGGGACGGTCGGGGAAGAGGTCGGCAAGGGTGGACAGGGCGAGGCGGTCGTTGAGGTCGTTGAAGGTGGGCACCAGCACGGCATGGTTGGCGATGTAGAAGTTGGCGTAGCTGGCGGGGATGCGCTGACCGTCGAAATACAGCGGGGCGGGCATGGGTAGTGAGACGACCTGGGTGATCTCGGGGAAGCTGCGCAGGCGGTCGAGGTTCTCCTGCAGAATGGCGTGATTCTCGTCGGTAGGGTCGGACTCGATCATGGTGACGACCCGGCCGGGGGCGAAAAAGCGGGTGAGGTCGTCGACGTGGCCGTGGGTGTCGTCGCCGAGGATGCCGCGGTGCAACCAGAGGACCTTGCGGATACCCAGGGTGTTGGCCAGGACCGATTCGATGGCGGCGCGATCGAGGCCGGGGTTGCGGGCCTGGATGTCGGAGAGGAGACACTCTTCGGTGGTGAGCAAGAGGCCGGCGCCGTCCACCTCGATGCTGCCGCCCTCGAGGACGAAGCGCCGGCCGGCGTGGGTGGGTTGCCAGCGCGGCAGGCCGCGCCAGGTGGCGATCTGTTCGGGGAGGGCGTCGTCGGCGTGCCAGTTGTCGTACTTGGCCCAGGCGTTGAAGTGGAAATCGAGAGCGGCGAGGTGGCCCTGGGCATCGCGGACGAAGATGGCGCCCGAGTCGCGGAGCCAGACGCGATCGGTGGGGAAGTCGAGGAAATCGATCTGGTTCAGGTCGATGCCGCCACGCGCGAGCATGTCGCGGGCCTGGGGTGCGAGATCGGGCTGGACGAGGAGGCGGACCCGTTCGCTGCGGTGGAGCCAGCGGACGATCTCGACGTACACCCAGGGGATGGGTTCGAACTTGCCGGGCCAGTCTTCTCGCTGATGGGGCCAGGCGATCCAGGTGGCGGCGTGCGGTTCCCACTCCGCAGGCATGCGGAAACCCCGGGAAGCCGGCGAGGGCACATCGGGGAGGAGGGGGAAACGAGCAGCCATGCGGAAAACCTCGACGAGCAGGACTTTGGCACGGGGCGAGACGTCGGTAACATAGAGAGTAAGCCCGGGATGAGGAGAGGGGAGCGCGAGAGTCGTCGATGACAGCCAGCCTGCTGGATTTTCGGCCGTTACCATTGCTGGGCAACCCCCACGTGCAGACGATCATCGGAGCGTACCTGCCGGGGCGCACCTGTCCGCCGCCGCGACGGCGACATCACCTGGCGCTCGATGATGGCGACGCGCTGATGCTGTACGAGAACACGCCCACGGAGTGGAAGCCGGGTGGGCCGGTGGTCCTGCTGCTGCATGGGCTGACGGGGGACCATGCGTCCACGCACATTCGGCGGATGGCGTGGGTGTGTCTGCAACGCGGGGCGCGGGTGTATCGCATCGACCTGCGCGGAGCGGGGAATACCCTGCCGTTGTGTCGGCGGACCTACCATGCGGGGCGGACCGAGGACGTGCGGCGGGCGCTGGAGTGGATGCACGAGCAGTGTCCGGGGTCGCCGCTCCTGCTGGCGGGGATGTCGCTGGGCGGCAACATGGCGCTGAAGCTGGCGGCAGAGGCGGCGACGGAGCCGGTGCCGGGGCTGGCGCGCGTGGCGGCCATCAATCCGCCCATCGACCTGCTTCGCTGCGCGGCCTTGCTGAGGCAGCCGAGCAATCGGATGTACGAACGGCGCTTCCTGCGGGGCCTGGTGCTGAATGTCTACAGACGATGTCGCTACTTCCCGGACATGCCGAAGCCGGCCTTTCGTCGGGACATGACGATCATCGACTTCGACGACCTGGTGACGGCGCCACAGAATGGGTTTGCCAGCGCGGTGGACTACTACACCCGGGCCTCGTCGTTTCCGCTGATTCATCGGACGACGCTGCCGACGTGGATACTGACATCGCGAGATGATCCGTTCATCGCCGTCGAGCCGTTCGAGGAGCTGCGCGTGCCTGACCACGTGCAGGTGCACATCCTGCCGTTTGGGGGTCACGTGGGGTTCGTTGGGTGGGATGGTAGCGGCGGCATCCGCTGGGCCGAGCAGCGCACGATGGAATGGCTGATCGGGTAGGCGGAAGAACGGAGCCACCATGCCGAGTTGGGAGAGCCGGAGCGTCGCGGGCCATCGCGTGGAGGTCTACCTGCCAGCGGGAGTGGCGAAGCCGGCGCGCGCGGTCCTGTATCTGCACTCGCACGACGGCGAGACGTTGCAGAGGCGAACGGCGTTCACTGAGGTGTTCGATGCACTGCAGCTGGCGTGTGTGTGCCCGCAGGGGGGACGCTGCTGGTGGGTTGATCGCGTGTGTCCGGAGTTCGACGCGGCGCAGAGTCCTGAGCGCTGGTTGCTCGATGCGGTGCTGCCGTACCTGGCCCAGGAGTGGGGCTGGGAGCCGCCCCGGGTGGCGCTCCTGGGCGTGGGCATGGGTGGCCAGGGGGCGTTGCGGCTGGGGTTTCGCCATCCGCAGCGGTTCCCGGTGGTGGCGGGGATCGCTCCGGCCATCGAGTTTCAGCAGTGGCATGGGCTGGGCTATCCGCTCGATGGTCTGTATCAGAGCAAGGAGCAGGCGCGGCAGGATAGCGCGCTACTATGGGTGCATCCGGCGAAGCAGCCGACGCACCTGTTCTTCTGCGTCGATCCAGGCGATGCGACGTGGTGGCGCGGTTGCGACCGGCTGCACGAGAAGCTGATGGCGCTGGGGGTGGCGCACGAGTGCGACCTGACCACCCGGGCAGGCGGGCATACGTGGGAGTACTTCAGCGCCCAGGCGGAGCGGGCCGTTCGCTTCCTGGATACGGGCATGCAGGCACTGAGCCGGAGGTTGCTGTGAAGGTTGCGCTGATGATCACCTGCCTGGGCGACAACCTGTTTCCACGCGTGGGGGTGGCGACGGTGGGTCTGCTGCAGCGGCTGGGCGTGACGGTGGAGTTCCCGCAGGCGCAGACCTGCTGTGGCCAGCCGCACTTCAACTCGGGGTATGAGGACGAGGCCCGGGCACTGGCGCGGCACACACTGGAAGCGTTCGCGAAGGCGGAGCATGTGGTGGTGCCGTCGGGCTCGTGCGCGGCGATGGTGAAGTGCGAGTACCCTGCCCTGCTGAAGGACGATCCGACCTGGCACACGCGGGCGCTGGAGATGGCGGCGAAGACGCACGAGCTGGCGGAATTCCTGGTGAATGTGCTGGGGCGGGAGGATGTGGGCGCGCGGTATCCGGCGCGGGTAACGTATCACATGGCGTGCCATCTGCGCGGTTTGGGGGTGCTCACGGAGCCGGAACGGCTGTTGAAGCAGGTGCGCGAGCTGACGCTGGTGCCGCTGGAGCGGTTCGACGAGTGCTGTGGCTTCGGCGGGTCGTTCTCGGTGCGCTACCCGGGGATCTCCGGGGCGATGGTGAACGACAAGTGTAACTTCATCGAGGCGGCGAAGGTGGACGCCGTGGTGGCGACCGACGCGGGCTGTCTGATGAACATGGGGGGCTGTCTGCGGCGGCGCGGCAGCGGAGTGAAGACGCTGCACCTGGCCGAGGTACTGGAGCAGACATGAGTGGGCAGGCGGGGGCGAGCGCGGCGCGGGCCTCGCTGATGCTGGTGCTGGTGACGGTGGTCTGGGGCGTGTCGTTCACCTGGACGCGGAGCTGGCAACTAGCGGTGCGCGAGGCGCCGGGCGGCGAGCTGCTGTGGAGCCTGACGCTCATCATGCTGCGGATGCCGCTGGCGCTGGCGGTCTTCGCGCTGTGGCAGCCGCGGTTGCTGGTGGCGCCGAGCTGGGCGGAGTACCGGGGCGGGCTGCTGCTGGGCGCGGTGTTCTTCGGAGGGTTCGCGCTGCAGACGTGGGGGTTGGCCTCGACGACGCCGGCGCTGTCGGCGTTCTTCACCAGCCTGTGCAGCGCCTGGGTGCCCGTGGTGGGGTATGTGCTGTATCGCGAGCGCGTCGCGCCGCTGACTCTGGCGGGTCTGGCGCTGGCGCTGGTGGGCTGTGCCGTGCTGGTGGACGGATGGAGGATCGGGCGGGGGGAAGGGCTCACGCTGCTGGGGTCGTTCCTGTTCACCGGGCAGGTGATTGTGCTGGATCGGCTGGGGAAGCATCTGGTGCCGGCGCACCTGACCCCCGGGTTCATCCTGGCCACGGGCGGGCTGGCCTGCCTGGGGGCGATGGTGCTGGCGACACGAGAGCCAGGGCTGGGCGTGTGGCTGGAGTGGATGGGAACTCTGCTGGGGCAGCGCGACATCCTGCTGGGTCTACTGTGCCTGGCGTGCTTCTCGACGGTGCTGGGGTTCCACTGGATGAACACCTATCAGCCGCTGGTGCCGGCGACCCGGGCGGCGCTGATCTACCTGCTGGAACCGGTCTTCTCGGCGATCTTCTCGGTGTGGTGGGGGCACGACACGCTGACGCAGCCGCTGGTGCTGGGGGGAGTGCTGATTCTGGGTGGGAACCTGCTGGTGGAGCTACCCGGGTTGTTGCGTGCGCGGCGGACGGTCCCGGATGAGGAGAAGGCCCCTGCCCGGGAAAGCCCGCCAGGGTTATGATGACCGGTATGACAGACTACGCGAAGTACGAGCATCACGACTTTCTCGACGCCTCGGAGAAAGCACTGGCGGATCCGCCACTGCAGGCGGCGCTGATTCGCCTGACGAGCACGCTGATGGCGGGGAACCGGCGCGGCTACGCAGCGCTGGCGGACTCCAGCGCACTGCGCGACCACGCCAAGCAGATCAAGGAACATGCGCTGGCCCATCTCGACCAGTATCTCGAACAGCTGGAAGCCTCGGTGCAGAAGCTGGGCGGGAAGGTCCACTGGGCGGCGACGGCGGCGGATGCCTGTCGGTTGGTGGTGGAGATCGCGCAGAAGACGAACTCGCGTCGCATCGTGAAATCCAAGTCGATGACGACCGAGGAGATTCACCTGAACCCAGCGCTGGAGGCGGCGGGGCTTGAGGTGACCGAGACCGACTTCGGCGAGTTCATCATTCAGCTGGCAGGAGAGCGGCCGTCCCACCTGGTGGCGCCGGCGGTGCATCACACGCGAGAGAGCATCTCGCGGATTCTGTCGGAGCACACCGGGGAGAAGCTGCCCAACGAGCCAGGGCTGCTGGCGAAGGTGGGGCGACGTCTGTTGCGCGAGAAGTTCGCGCAGGCTGACATGGGCATCACCGGAGCGAACTTCGCCGTGGCAGAGACGGGCACGGTGGTGCTGGTGACCAACGAAGGGAACGGTCGGCTGACGACGGCGTGTCCCCGCGTCCACGTGGCCATCGTCGGGATGGAGAAGGTGATTCCCCGGCTGCGCGATCTGCCCGTGTTTCTGAAGCTGCTGGCGCGCGGAGCGACGGGGCAGACGCTGTCGGTGTACTCGACGTTGATCACCGGGCCTCGCCGGGCCGGCGAGCGCGACGGGGCGGAGGAGTTCCACCTGATCCTCCTCGACAATGGGCGCTCGCGCGTGCTGGGCACGCCGTTCCGGGAAAGTCTGCAGTGCATCCGCTGCGGGGCGTGCCTGAACGCGTGCCCGGTCTACCGGCGCATCGGTGGACATGCCTACGGGGGCGTCTATTCGGGCCCGATCGGCAGCATCCTCACGCCGTTGTATGACAGCGTGCCGGACAACCCGCACCTGCCGCACGCCTCTTCGCTGTGTGGGGCGTGTCAGGCGGCATGTCCGGTGAAGATCAACATCCCGCACATGCTGATCGGTCTGCGCGAGCTGCAGCAGCATGAAGGCGGCGGGAAGAGTCGCCTGGAGCGCTGGGCCTACGCGCTTTCCAGCGCGGTGCTGCGGCGACCGTGGCTGTACCGGCTGGCGGGTCGGCTAGGGCGGCTGGTGCTGCGTCCGCTGGCGCGGCAAGGGTGGATTCGGCGGTTGCCGGGGCCCGGGTCCGGATGGACGTCGGCGCGCGATTTCCCGGCGCCAGCGGCGCGAACGTTTCGCGAGATGTGGAGCAAGCTCCAGGCGCCTTAACGCGACGAGCCCGGGAGAAGGCTCCCCCGGGCTCGAGCAGAAACATCCAGTGGCGTCCTAGCGTGTTCGATCGTACCGACGACTCACTTCCCGGCGGACGGCCAGGCCCGCGCGATTGACTGTGCGGTCGATGAGGACATTAATGTCGGAGTCCCTGTCCTCGACGAGGACATCGGGCATATGGCCGAGGCGGACGAGGATACGACAGCGATTACCGATTCCGCCGCGCTGACCATTCTCATCGGCGAGATGCACCCATACGCGCGTGACATGGTGGCCAAGACGGCCCAGGGCGAAGTCGAGCCTTTTTTGCAGGCGGGCCTTCGCTGCTTCATCCACTTCGATGCCTTGACGTCGGATGTCGAACTGCATGACGTCTCTCCTGGAGTTGCTTGAGAGATTGGAGACGTAACGTGATTGCTCGTCTCCACTTTGAGTCTAGTCGGCGAAGGTGGCCAGGAAAAATAGATTTCTTCATCTTGAGACATCGACTTTCTCGATGTATCGTTCCAGGACGCATGGATTGGCTAAATTATCACCACCTGCTCTACTTCTGGGTCGTGGCCCGAGAGGGAAGCATCACGCGGGCCTGCGAGCAGCTGAAGCTGGCGCAACCGACCATCAGCGCGCAGCTTCAGGCGCTGGAGCGAGCGCTGGGGGAACGCCTGTTCGAGCGAGCCGGGCGCGGGCTGGCGCTGACCGAAACAGGGCGCGTGGTGTTCACCTATGCCGACGAGATTTTCAAGCTGGGCCAGGAGATGGTCCACGCAGTGCAGGGCGAGACGTCAGACCGGCCGATGCGGCTGGTGGTGGGCATCGCCGACGTACTGCCGAAGCTGATCGTGTATCGGCTGCTGCAGGCGGTGCTGCATCTGGAACGGCCGGTGCGGATCGTCTGTCGAGAGGGGAAGACAACGCGGTTGCTGGCGGACCTGAGCGCGCACAACCTGGACGTGGTGCTGTCGGACACGCCGACAAGTCCACTGATCAAGGTCAAGGCGTTCAACCATCTGCTGGGGGAGTGCGGGCTGAGCTTCTTCGGCACGCCGGCGCTGGTGGAGCGCTACGGGCAGGATTTTCCGCGATCGCTGGAACATGCGCCGTTTCTGATTCCGACAGAGGACACCAGCGCGCGACGGCTGCTTGAGCACTGGTTGCGGTCGCACAAGGTGGTGGTGGACGTCCGCGGCGAGTTCGAGGATAGCGCACTGATCAAATCGTTCGGGGCGGCCGGGGAAGGTCTCTTCGTGATGCCGACGGTCATCGAGCGCGAGGTGTGCAAGCAGTATGGGGTGGAGGTGATCGGCCGAGCCGAGGAGCTGGTGATGCGGTTTTACGCCATCACGCCAGATCGGCGGATCAAGCATCCGGCGGTGCATGCGCTGACGACGTCGGCGAAGCGGGAGCTATTTAGCTGAGTCGCGCGGTGCGCGGCGGGCGATGAGCGCGGCGACGTAGCCACCCTTGAAGCCGGAATCGATATTGACCACGACGACGCCAGCGGAGCAAGCGTTGAGCATGGTGAGCAAAGGCGCGACGCCGTGGAAGGCTGCGCCGTAGCCGATACTGGTGGGCACGGCGATGACAGGACATTCGACGAGGCCGCCCACGACGCTGGGCAAGGCGCCATCCATGCCGGCAACGACGACGACAACATCGGCGGCCGACAGGCGTTCGCGATGGCGAAGTAGCCGGTGAATACCAGCCACGCCCACGTCGGCGATCAGCTCGACCTGGCCGCCCATGGCGCGGGCGGTGACATAGGCTTCCTGAGCGACGGGCAGATCGCTGGTGCCAGCGGTCAGGACGAGGATCTTGCCTGTGGGGGTGCGTTCCTTGCCAGGGACGGGCAGCCAGAAGGTGCGGCCGAGCCGGTCGAGTTCAGCCTGGGGGAAGTGGGCGGCGAGATGCTCGAACTGTTCGGGCGAGACGCGAGTGGCGAGGCAATCCTGGCCGTTGGCAGCGAGCTGGCGGACGACGCCCTCGATCCAGGCGGAGGTTTTGCCCTCGCAGAAGATGACCTCGGGGAAACCGCAGCGCTGCCGGCGATGAAGATCGACGTTGGCGTAGCCAAGATCGGCGACCACGGGGGCGGGCAGCCGTGAGAGGGCCTCCTCGACGGGAAGCCGACCATCGCGGACCTGTTCGAGCACCTGCCGCAGTTCATCCGCCTTCATCGCATGCTGCTCCTTCCGGGCTGGGGGCACCCCCATTGTAGTGCGGGTTGACGGACGAGGAGAGGGGCACTATCATGCTGTTGTCGCGATGGCCCCGTCGTCTAGAGGCCCAGGACACAGCCCTTTCACGGCTGCGACACGGGTTCGAATCCCGTCGGGGTCACTCAGTCCTGGCACCTGGCGTGAAGTCAGGAAACACAGATCGGCACAACCCGCAGGCGCTGGCCGGGGTTGTGCCGATCTCGTTTGTGAAGGCGCGTTAACCGGGACGGACGATTTCCAGGTCGTTCTGGATGGCGTGGGGGCCGGCCAGGCTCATGGCGGTGGCCAGGGCTACCTGTTCGAGGTGGTAGCTGGGGACCTTGCCGCCCAGATGGAGAATGCCGGCGCGGCAGGTGATGCCCAGGTTGCGCAGAGGGCCGTAGCCGGTGGCGCGCAGGGCTCGATCGATCTGCAGAGGGAGGTCGGCGTCTGACTCCAGCGGGGTGAGCGCAGGAGCCTCCAGGTGGGAACGGGCGCGTTCGTCCATGGGATACCCCCTTCGAGGCCTGGGGCAAAGCGTTAGTAAGCGAAGCGTTCTCGACCAGAAGACAGGGAAGCGTTGGCGGAGGGGTCGGCGGGGACGGCGCTGGCAATGGCCTCGCCGACGAACTCCAGCAGCGCCTTGAGACTGAACGGTTTGGCCAGGCGCCGGACCACCGGAGCCTTTAACTCCTCGGCATGGTCGGGGCCGAGAGTGGTCGCGATCTGAATCACCCGGGTGGCACAGGCGCTTTCGCGCAGACAGGCCAGGACACCGTCGCCACCACCCCAGAGTAGTTCGCGATCAAGGATCAGCAGGTCGGGGCGCAGGCGGCGCAACTTGGCCATGCATTCCAGGCCGTCGGAGGCGGTTTCGACGTCGAAGGAGCGTTCGCTAAGAAACTTGCGAAAGATGTCTCGTAGCTCGGTGTCGGCCTCGGCGATGAGCAGGATAGGTTTCACCTGGTTGCTCCTGTCGGCCTGTGCAGATTGGTTGCAGTCCTTATTACCACACCTCCGCAGGAGCGTCAGTCAGGGAGGGGCGATACACTTACTGAGGGGGAAACCCTGACATGCAGGGGTATGCCTCGGAACATACAATGCGCCGGGGGAATGTCTACGAGGAGGGAGAGCGGTGCGAAGCGGGGAGGACCGCCGAGAAGCGGGGGGTGCGGAGCCGTCCGGGATGGGGACGGCGCGCGGGGGGCTGCCCTACCTGGTGGCGGTGCTGGCGGTGGGGGTGGCTGTAGGGTTGCGCCTGACGGGGCTGATCGCTCCGGTAGAGGCGCCGTTCGTGCTGTACTTTCCAGTGGTGACGCTGGTGGCGATCAGCAGTGGGCTGGGGCCGGGCCTGGTGACGACGGGGTTGAGCCTGGCGGCGTGCGTGTGGCTGATGCCGGACGAGCTGACGCCGGGGGGGCTAGCGCTGGGGCTGTTCGGCCTGTTTGGCGTGGCGGTGAGCGGGACGGCGGAGGTGGTGCGGCAGCGACGGCTGGAGCTGTATGCACGGCTGGCGACGCACTTTCTGACGCAGCAGCGGACGGCGCAGGCGCTGAGTCAGCGCGAGGCGTGGCTTCGTGGCATCTTCGAGCATGTATCGACCGGCATCGCCATCACCGATCCGGAAGGGCAGGTGCAGGAGTTCAACCCGGCGTTCTGTGCGCTGGTGGGGCTGGCGCGGGAGGAGCTGCGCGGACGGGCACTGGTGACGCTGCTTCATGCGGAGGATCAGGCGACGTTCCAGGAGGGGATGGCGACGCTGCGCACGGGGGCGCGGTACACCTGCGAACTGGAGACGCGGCAGCACCGGGGGGAGCGCGAGGTAGTGTGGCTGCGGTTGCAGGTGGTAGCGTTGCCGGTCTCACAGGAGGGGCCAACGCATCTACTGGCGCTGGTGACAAATATCACGGAGCGGAAGCACGAGGAGCAACGGCTACGGGAGAGTGAGACGCGATTCCGGACGTTGATCGAAGATCTGGACGTGGGAGTGGTGCTGCAGGATGGGCACGATCAGATACTGGTGAACAACCCGGCGGCGGCGCGAGTGCTGGGGTTGTCGCAGGAGGAGCTGAGCGGGGTAACGTCGCGAGATCCCCGGTGGAAGCTAGTAGGGGCGGATGGCGAGCCGTTGACGCCGGACCAGGTGCCCTCGGTGCAGGCGGCGCGGACGCTGCGCCCGGTCCACGACGTGATTGTGGGTTCGACACACGTGGAGACAGGGAAGCGGACGTGGCTGCAGGTGAGTGCGCGGCCGCGGCTGGCGGCGGATGGCTCGCTGGCCCACGTGCTGGTGACACTGGTGGACATCAGCGATCGGAAGCGGGCGGAGGATGCGCTGCGCGAGAGTGAGACTCGGTTTCGGCAGATGGCGGAGAATATTCCCGGGGCGTTGTTCCGGTTCGTGCTGCATGCGGATGGGACGGACGCGGTGGAGTACATCAGTCCGCGCAGCGCGAGCATCTGGGAGGTGGACCCGGCGCGCGTGCAGGCGGACAACAGCGTGCTGTGGCAGGCGATCCATCCGGCGGACCTGCGGGGGGTGCAGGAGTCGGTGCTGGAGTCGGCGCGATCACTGACGCCGTGGACGGCGACGTGGCGGATTCGGAAAGCGAATGGGGGGAGCAAGTGGCTGCAGGGGTTTGGCCGACCGGAGAGACTGGCGAGCGGAACGATTCTGTGGAACAGCGCCATCTTCGACGTGACGGAGCAGAAGCTGGTGGAGGAAGCGCTACGAGCCAGCGAGGAGATGCAGCGGGCCATCCTGGGGTCGTTGACAGCGAACATCGCGGTGCTGGACGAGACAGGGACGATCATCGGCATCAATCCTTCGTGGTCGGCGTTCCTGGCCGAGAACCTGGGCGATCCGCAGCGGTGCGGGGTGGGGGCGAACTACCTGGCGGCATGCCGGAATGTGCAGGGGCCCGACGCCGAGGCCGCACGGCAGGCGGTCGAGGGGATTCAGGCGGTGCTGGAGGGGCGGGCACACTCGTTCTCGCTGGAGTACCCATGCCCCTCGGCGACGGAGGCGCGGTGGTTTCTGCTCCAGGCGACGCCGTTGCGCGCGGGGGGGCGAGGCGGCGTGGTGATCTCGCACTGGAACATCACCGACCGCATCCTGGCGGAGCAGCGGTTGCAGGAGCGTGAGGCGCGGTTGCACGCGGTGCTGGACACGGCGGCGGATGCCATCATCACCATCAACCGGATGGGTATCATGTTGACGGTAAACCGGGCGGCGGAGAGCATGTTTCTGTATCGCGCAGACGAGATGGTGGGGCAGAACGTGAAGATGCTGATGCCCGCGCCGTTTCAGGAGGACCACGACGGTTACCTGGCCCGATTCGACCGGACGCGGACCCGGCACATCATCGGCGTGGGGCGCGAGGTGTCTGCGCTGCGGCGCGACGGGACGACCTTCCCGGTGGACCTGGTGGTGAGTGAGATTGAGCATCTACGGGAGTTCACGGGGATCATTCGGGATGCGACCCGGCGGAAGGAGCTGGAGCGCGAGGTGGTGGAGGTGGCGTCGCGAGAGCAGCGGCGCATCGGGCAGGATCTGCACGACACGGTGGGACAGGAGCTGACGGCGCTGAATCTGCTGGTGGGCGAGGTGAGCAACGCGCTTCAGATGAACCCGGCGGAGGCGGCGTCGTTGGTGAGCCGAATGGCGCGGGGACTGAGCCGGTGCCAGAAGGAGCTACGGGTGGTGATTCGCGGACTGTTGCCGGTGCCAGTCGATCGGGAGGGGTTGATGGCCGCGCTGGCGGACCTGGCGGATCGGACGGACCAGGAGGGGGCGATCCGCTGTCAGTTCGAGTGTCCGCGGCCGGTGGCGGTGGCCAGCAACCTGACGGCGACGCAGCTGTACCTGATCGCGCAGGAGGCGGTTCATAACGCGGTGAAGCACGCGCGGCCGCGCTCCATTCGCATCAGCCTGGAGTCGGATGGGGGGCTGGTGCTGCGAGTGCGAGATGATGGGAGAGGCATCGGGACGGAACCGAGCGCACCGACGGGGCTGGGGCTGCGCATCATGCATAATCGAGCAGCGATCATCCGGGCGCGGCTGCAGGTCGAGCCGCATCCCGCTGGGGGCACCTTGGTCACCTGTATACTGGAGAGGGAAGCTCATGAGTGAGGGGAGTTCGGTCAAGCGTTCGCCCGTGCTGATCGTGGACGACCATCCGGCGGTGCGCGAGGCGTTGTCGCTGCGGATCGATCGGCAGCCGGACCTGGAGGTGTGCGGCGAGGCGGAGGATGTGCCGGGGGCGATGCGGCTGGTGGCGGAGGTGCACCCGGACGTGGTGGTGGTGGACATCTCGCTGAAGGCGAGCAACGGCATCGACCTGATCAAGCGGATCATGGACCGGCACGAGGGGGTGCGCATCCTGGTGTGGTCGATGCACAACGAGTCGCTGTATGCGGAGCGGGCGCTGCGCGCGGGAGCGCTGGGGTACATCAACAAGGACCAGGCGACGGAGAAGATCGTGGAGGCGATCCGGCGCGTGCTGGAAGGGAAAGTCTGGCTGAGCGAAGTGATGGCCGAGCGGATGCTGCACCGGGCAGTGGGCCCGGGACGCGAGGAGATCAAGCGGTCGCCGGTGGAGGCGCTGGCAGATCGTGAGCTGGAGGTGTTCCGGCTGATCGGTGAGGGGGTGAAGACGGTGGAGATCGCCGAGCGGTTGCACCTGAGCGTGAAGACGATCGAGACGTACCGCGATCGCATCCGGCAGAAGCTGGACCTGGCCGACGGGACGAAGCTGGCGCACTACGCGACGCAGTGGGTCCTGGAGAACGGGTAAGGCGAGGCACGAGCGAGCCGGGGAAGCGCGTGAACCTGCGAGGCGGGAGGTTTGTCTGTCACGTCAGAAGGAACGCAGCGTATAGAAGGACGGACAGAGAAACGGAGGGGCAAGCCAATTGGCGATGGCACCCGGGTGCTAACCGGGCGAGGCCTCAAGCCCTTGAGGGTTCGACTCCCTCTCCTTCCGCTTTCCAGGTTTTGAAGCAAGACGACCCATGGCCCGGTAGGCAACCGGCAGACCACTCTCGCTGAGAAGGAGAGATGCTGGGGGTTCGACTCCCCCCTGGGCCACTGAAGATATGCCCTGGCGGGCCAGATGGTATGGCCGCCACCCTTTCAAGGTGGAGAGCATGGGTTCGATTCCCATCCAGGGTACTGGGCTCAATTTCCATCAATTCCCCTCTGCTATGCTCAACCCCTATAACTTTGTGGGATTGCATTGCATCCACTTCGATGTCATTCGGGAGAGGTATACTCTCATTAAGTATTAATTCCCCTCCCATTCCCTCGGGGGGTTGAGCAAGATTTGAGCAAGCAGAGATCGGGCTGGAGCCGGGCACGTCGGTGCCTGTAGCTCGCAGCGTCGGGGCGATACTGGGCATCTTCTTCAGGGCAACGGCCAGGTCGGCAGTTTTGGTGTGGTGCAAGTAGAGCGTAGTGACCACTGGCGAGGAATGCCCCGCCATCGCCTGCAAGGTAGCCAGGTCGATGCCGGATCGTCCGCCCATGGTCAAGAAGGTATGCCTGGCCGCATGAAGATCGCGGTAGGCGACACCGTCGGCGGTTGTGACACGATAGGGAATGCCGGCCGTCTGCAGGTCCACGCGCAACATCCGGGAGCCGAGACGATCCGCAGCCCAACGTCCGGGCCAGATAGGTAGACCAGCAGGTTTACCCTGCAGGAACACGCGGAACACTTCGACTACGTCTGCGGGGATGGGTTGCACCTTGCCGCGTCGGCTCTTGTTGTTCTTCGCATTCAGGGTGACGGTAGGTAGATCTCCCTCGAGGGTGAACGATTCCGGGGTCAGGCTAGCGAGTCCACCCGCACGGATGCCGGTACTCAGGGCCAGCAAGTAGAGATGAAACCTTGCCTCACCATCGAGACCGTACAGCGTGCGGGTACTGTTCCGCGTCGTGGCGAGTAGCTGGCCGATCTCCTCGAGGGTGAACTCTCCGCGAGGATGTCGAGAATCGGCTTTCGCGTTCGCTGCTCACAGATGGGCGAGTGGGTTGACTGCCATCATGCGCGATTGCACCAGCCAGGTGCAGAAGGCTTTCGCTTTGCGTAGGTAGCCGTTCGTGGTCTCGATGCTGGAGCCAGCCCCTACAAGGGCCTGCAGGGCTTCTACGGTGGCTCGAGGGAATCGTCGGGCCTTCCCCTGCCCCGTCGCTGTCAGATGGTGCCTGCGAACGTAATCAGCCACCGACTGGAGAGAGACGCCACCCAGCAAGGTGGCCACTTCTTCCCGCATGAACAGGCTAATGCCGTCCGGGATAGCGGGCATTTGACCGGTCGCCGCAGTTCGGCGAGGAAGGCGTTCACCTTGTCCGCGTCGATGTCCGCGATGGTGCGGAACCGGCAGCGGTGAACATGGCGTTCACCATGTTGATAGCCTCATGGATGAACCGGGGTGAACGTCCTCGCGTTTCCAGTTCGCGCCGGTAATCCTCGAGGAGATCGGCCAGCGGTCGGCTCTCGTACTCCTCAAAGGGCGAGGCCAGCCCGGCCCGTCGATGGATGGCCTTCTTCCGCAAATCGCCCAACATGATCTCGGAGGCGGCCCGGTTCTCGGTGAGTGGTACAACCTTTCCACCCACACGACCGTAGTAGGTGGTCGTCTGCAGACGGTAGCGGTCACCCTTTGCCGTCAACGGCGCAGTAACTATTTTCCCGTTCGCGTCCGTGAACTTGATGCCGGGAACCTGCACATTCTTGCCCCGTTTCTTCACGCTTACCGTGACAGGACCGGCGTCAGATGGAACCGGTCGAGAGTAGGATTTGCGGCTAACACTGGGCATTGGACGTCCCTTTCCGTGAGGTCACCTTCCCCCCACATGCTACCGTAGCGCCTACTGAGATCGTGCATGATCACTAGGCCATCAGGAAGGGGGCAGGGTTGGCGTAGGTTCGGCGATGGTTATGTGAGAATTAGTGAGAGTAAATCGAGCAGGGGTTTCCCCTACGGATGGCTCGGCGTCGGCGTCGTTCCTGGCGCAGCATGAGCTATGCAAGGCAGGGCGAGCGATACCGTCCCGACCGACGACACGGTCAGGGGTGGGGGGTGACACTGAGACGGGGGTCTCCGTGTCACCCCCCACCTGTCTGTACTGAAGCAGTAACGTAGCCGTCCGGCGGTGGTGCTGATGGCCACCGTAGCGATCGAGTGGCCGTCCGCCGTGGTTCCACTCGGTCGGTTGTCCGATGTGACTGGCTTCCTGGGGGTGTTTCCGCGGCCGCCGGACTTCCTGAAGCGATCCGTCGAGGTGGAGCAAAAGCCGAGAAGACGCCGGCGACGGAGTGACCTGCCAAATCGAATGCGTGAAATTCCCATTTTTCGAGTGTTCTGCTCGTTGGTTGGCGTAGTTACTCTTTCATGAGGCTGAGCGAATCCGAAGACCCGATCGAATTGATCCGCCACAGCGGCACCGACTTGCAGGTCCTCGGGCGGATCTGGGACCACTACCGCGACCGCCTGCGCCGCATGGTCCGCCTGCGCCTGGACCGCCGCTTGCAGGGCCGCCTCGATCCCGACGACGTGCTCCAGGAGGCGTTCCTGGACTTCCGGGCGCGGGCGGCCGAATACGCCCAACAGCCCGACCTGCCGTTCTTCCTGTGGCTCCGCTTCCTCACCGGCCAGCGGCTGCAACTGGTCCACCGGCAGCACCTCGGCACCCAGATGCGGGACGCCGGCCGCGAGGTGTCGCTGCACCGCGGGGCCATGCCCCAGGCGACCAGCGTGTCACTCGCCGCCCAACTGCTCGGCCGGTTCACGTCGGTCACCCAGGCCGTCCAGCGGGCCGAGATGCAGGTACTCCTCCAGGAGGCGGTCAACGCCCTCGACCCGATCGACCGCGAGATCCTCGCCCTGCGGCACTTCGAGGAACTTTCCAACGACGAGACCGCCCGGGTGCTCGACCTCAAGCCGTCGGCCGTCAGCAACCGCCACGTCCGCGCCCTCAAGCGGTTGCGGGACGTGCTCAAGTCCACCCCCGGGTTCTTCGACCAGGACAGGAAATAGCCCCATGTCAACGCCCAGCGACGCCCGCAGTCCGGTGGAACTGCTGGCCGACGAGTTCCTGGCCCGCTGCAAGCGCGGCCAGAGGCCGACCATCCAGGAGTACTGCGACCGCCACCCGGACCTCGCCGAGGAGATCCGCGACGTGTTCGAGGCGGTGCTGATGGTCGAGGACCTGAAGCCCGGGACCGGGGACGCCTCGGGCTCGTACGGCGAGTCCGTGCGGGTCAACGGGAAGCGGCTCGAACAGGTCGGCGACTACCGCATCCTGTGCGAGATCGGCCGCGGCGGGATGGGCGTCGTGTACGAGGCCGAGCAGCAGGCCCTGGGCCGCCGCGTGGCCCTCAAGGTCCTGCCCCGCGGGGTCGCGGGGAACGCCACGGCCCAGATCCGCTTCCAACGGGAGGCCAAGGCCGCGGCCCGGATGCACCACACGAACATTGTGCCGGTGTTCGACGTCGGCCAGGACGGGGACCACCTGTACTACGCCATGCAGCTGATCCGCGGCCAGGGGCTCGACCTGGTGGTGGACGACCTGAAGCGGCTCCGGTCCCAGAGCACGGCCGCGGCGGTGGAGGAGGACAAGGCCGCGGACCGGAGCATCGCCGCGTCACTGGTCGCCGGGCGGTTCGTGCAGGAGAACCTGGGCGCCGCGGGCCCGGACGACCCCGACGGGACCGCGGCCTACAAGGGGAGCGCGCCGTCGTCGGCCATGCTGCCGGGCCAGTCGGAGTTGTCCACGGCCACGAGCGACCGCGGGTCGTACTTCCGCAGCGTCGCGCGGATCGGGGTGCAGGCGGCGGCGGCCCTGGCGTACGCCCACGGCCGGGGGGTCGTGCACCGCGACATCAAGCCGGGGAACCTGATCCTGGACACGACCGGCAACGTGTGGGTGACCGACTTCGGGCTGGCCAAGACGGGGGACGACGGGGTGACGCACACCGGGGACATCCTGGGCACCGTCCGGTACATGTCCCCGGAGCGGTTCCGCGGCCAGTGTGACGTGCGGGCCGACGTGTACGCCCTCGGCATGACCCTGTACGAACTCCTCACGCTGAAGGCGGCCTACGCCTCGGGCGACCGCCTGCGGCTGATCGAGATGATTCGGCAGACGGAGGCGGCGAGCCCGCGGTCCGTGGACTCGCGGATCCCGCGGGACCTGGAGACGATCGTCATGAAGGCGATCGACAAGGACCCGAGGCGGCGGTACCAGTCGGCCGACGAGATGGGGGAGGACCTGCAGCGGTTCGTGAACGATGAGCCGATCAAGGCGCGGCGGGTCGGGCCGGCGGAGCGGTTCGCCCGCTGGTGCCGTCACCACCCGGCGGTGGCCGGGCTGGTCGCGGCGGTGCTGGTGCTCATGGCCGCGGGGACGGCGGTGAGCACGTGGCAGGCGGTCGCCGCGACGCGGGCGCGGGACGACCTGGCCGCCAAGAACGCCGAGCTGGCTGCCGAGCAGGCCAAGGTGCAGGCCCGGTTCGACACGGCGGTCAAGGCGATCGAGACGTTTCACACCGGGGTCAGCGAGGACGCCCTGCTCAAGAACCCCGAGTTCAAGGAGTTGCGGACCAAGCTGCTCAAGCAGGCCGCCGGGTTCTACGGCGAGCTGGAGCGGCTGCTGGCCGGGCAGACCGACGCGAAGTCGCGGAAGGCGCTGGCGGCGGGGTACTTCCAGCTCGCCGAGCTGACCGCCAAGATCGGCGACCCGAGGGAGGCGGTCGGGGTCCACCGCAAGGCGCTGGCCATCCGGCGGGAGCTGGCGGCCGAGCCCGGGGCGGATCTCGAGACCCGGCTCGACGTGGCCCGCAGCTTGGAGCAGATGACGCGCGTGATGTACTACCTGAATGACTACGCGGGGGCGTTGAAGACCTCGGAGGAAATGCGGGAGGTGGCCGAGCGGATCGAGGCGCTCGACCCGTCGGACGCGGTCCGGTTCGTCCGGGCCAAGAGCCTGATCAGGGTCGGCGCGGCCTATAGCGGCACGGAGAGACGAGCCGAGCAACCGGAGGTGACCCGCAAGGCGTTGACCATCCTTCAGACGTTAGTGGACGGGAACCCCGCCAACATTGAATACCAGAACGAGCTGGCAAAAGCCCACGTCAACATTGGGATTACGTTCATCGAACTGGGGAGGCCGGCCGAAGCGCTGGAGCCACTCCGGCAGGCACTGGCCATCCGCCGGAAGCTGGCGGTCGCCAACCCCACCAACATTGAGCTCCAGCAGAAACTGGGCTGGTCCCACGTGGACATCGCCGGGGCGTTGATGAACACGGGGAAGCCGGTGGAGGCGCTGGAGAAACGTCGCGAGGCGCTGGCCATTGCCCGGAAACTGGTGGACGCCCAACCGGCGGTCTCGGAATTCCAGATTGACCTGGCCGACGTCCACAACAACGTTGCTGTCACCCTGCTCACCTCGGGGATGCCGGCGGAGGCACTGGAGGATTTCCGGAAGGCGGTGGCCATCGCACAGAAGCTGGCCGACGCCGACCTGCGAAACACCTTCTGGACGGCACAGCTGGCCTGGTTTCGGAACAACACTGGCCGGGCGCTGGACCGCCAGGGGCGACGGCCCGAGGCGTTCGCCGCCCTCAACGCGGCCCTCGCGGTTCACCAGCAGCTGGCCGAATCGGACCCCGCCAACATCTACTACAGCCGGGCGCTGGGCTGGAGCCACGGGTACCGCGGCGGGGCCCGGGTCCGCGCCGGGCAGCCGGCCGAGGCCGCCGCCGACCTGCGTAAAGCCCTCGAATTGTGGGCCAAGCTCCCCGCCCCGGACATCGAGACGCAGGTCGAGCGGTCGCGGGCGCTGGCGCTGCTGGCCGGGCTGGGCGGGGACGCGAAGTCCGGCGTGACGAAGGACGAGGCGAAGGCGTTCGCCGACCAGTCCGTCGCCGCCCTGGCGGAGGTCGTCAAAACCGGCTGGGCCCTGCCCAGCGAGCTGCGGGAGCCGGACTTCGACGCCGTCCGCGGCCGGGCGGACTTCCGGAAGCTCGTCGCCGAAGTGGAGGGGAAGGCCGAGAAGGTGCCCGCGACCGCCCCGCCGCCGGGGAAGTAGGAGTGATTCGCAGGGACGTCGCTCGCCAACGGGAACGCCGGGCGTCAGGTCGTTGGGGCCCGACGGGCGGCCCAGGTATCGGGAAGGAGATCGTTCACGTTGCCGCCGCAGGAACGGGCGGCGAGTTGGTCCAGCACGTCGCGGAGGTACGCCCACGGATTGAGTCGGGGCCGGGCCGCGCCGGCGCAGACGCTCAGCTGCACGGAGGCCGTCTTCAGCCCGCCGCCGCCGGAACGGGCGGCGAGTTGGCCCGGCCGACGGCCAGGGGCCGGATGGCCCGCTCGGCGTCCCCGTTGTCGATGGCGAGCCGCGCGTCGTCGAGGTACCGGACGAGCGACCCCCACTGGTTGCGGGCGTACCCGACGGCCTGCCCGAACAGGCTCTTCGGCGTCGCCGAACGATGTCGCGCGTCGAGCCAGCCGGCGAACGCGGCGAGGATCGGCCCGGCCCGCGTCCGCCGCACCCGCACCACGTCGGCGGCGGTGAATGTCCCGCCCGGCTTCGCCCGTTCAACCGTGATCTCGCGTTCGACGGCGTACAGGGTACGGATGAACGCCAGCGCCTCGACCACCCGGGGGTCGGTCGGCTCGGCCTCCACGAAGTACCGCCGGGCGTGCATCCAGCAGCCCAGATGCCGGACGTTGCCGTGCACCGCGTTGTACCCGTCGTAGGCGTCGGCGTGGACGAACCCGCGATAGCCGGCGAGGAACCGCTGCGGGGACTCCTGGCGGCGGCCGGGAGTCAGGTCGAACCGGGTGTACGGGTTCGTGTCGTCGCCCAGATACACCCAGGCGAAGGCGGATGCAGCGGGCGTTCGCCGACCACCTGCGGCACGTCGCGAAGGCGTACCCGCAAGCCCGGCACAAGCGCGTGGTGCTGCTAATCGACAACGCCCCGTGGCACCGGGGCAAGCTGATCGACGAGGCGTTGGCGGAGAGCCCGCAGCTGGAGTTCAAGCGACTGCCCAGCTCCAGTTCGCAGCTGAACCCCATCGAGCGGTTCTGGAAGAAGCTCAGGAGGCGGGCGACGCACCACCGGCTGTTCGACGCGATCAGTGACCAGAAGTCCGCCGTCCGGAACAGCCTCCGCTACTTCCAGACCGTCCGCCACCAACTGCTGACGATGATCAACGGCCGACCGACGAAAGCTGCCCAAGGAGTCACCGTCATCGGGAACGTGTAGGAGAGGCCTCGGAGAGGGTGTACCACTCGAGTGCTTGTGGCCGCTTTGGTGCCGGGCGATCCGCTGCCCGCGCATCGAGGAAAGCCATCACCTTGGTGTGGTCGAGATCTCGCAGCATGACAGCACCGATGCCAGCCAAAACTGTGCTTATCCGCGATAACTTCATGTCCAGGTATCTGGCCTTTACTCCTTGCGCACGCAGATGATTTGCAAAATCCTCCATATGATCCGTCAACGGTCGTCGAGAATGTTCCTCGTATGGGTCGATCAGCCCGACCTCATTCCGTTCGATGACTCGTTCCAGCTGGCTGGCCTTCTGCCGGGTAGATTGCCTGTCCCTGTACCCCTTTGTGGATTGACGTTTCCCATCGGGTCCAGTGAACTCGGTGACGTACCGGCTACTCTGGAACATCACCTTCAGCGTTCCATCCTTGCCCACGGTTATGGGCGCCTTGCGTGATTGACCCTTCTGATCAGTCCAGTTCGCTTCCACGGGTTGACCAGTCGGATCGTGCTTCAGCATGGCCCCTTCTGGGACAGGTCGGGGCCAGGTCTTCCTGCGTGTGTGTGCCATCGTCTGTACCCCCGGTGAAGAAGTGGATGCGTCGCGTGCTGCGTGGCGTGCGTTACCGCAAGAGCGACCCCCCGACGCACCACCTGGCCATCCGCTGGAAGCGGGGGCTGCCAGCCCGACGCGACGAGCCGTGGTTATTGATGACCGACCGGGTGGAGAACGCTGTCGAACTGACGGACTGCTACGGCAAGCGGATGACGATCGCGGAGCTGTTTCGCGACGGCAAGGTCATGCTCGAAGAGATGCAAGTGTCAGCGGATCAAGCCTTTGCCGTCGTCCTCGCGGCTACCTTCGATATCCTCAGCAAACGGGGGACGACTTGGAACTGGTGGTGGTTGCCGGAGGTCTTGAAGTGAAGTAGAGTGAGAAGGGTGGAGGGGTGTCAAAAGCCATTCTCATGGGCGGATTCCCACCTGCCGGGTGGTTAAACAGGAAACGATACGAAGTAGCCCCAAGCTACTGCTCGGCTGTGCTGTAAGCTGCTCCGCATTGATCTTTCTTCGATCTCAGGGCAGAGGATGGCTCGCCCGGTGTGGCCTCCTCGACTTGACCTTGCGAGGCAGTAATCGGTGGACCTGCATACGGTAAAGCACGTTCGCCGGCCCACCCGAACGGAGGATATTGGCCCCTGGGAGACAGGAGCGGCCTGGCTTGCCGGGGGAACCTGGCTCTTTTCAGAACCCCAGATCGGCCTCCACACGCTCGTCGATCTGGAGAGGCTTAGCTGGCCAGCACTCCAGGTTTCGGACAAGGGCCTCGAGATCGCGGCCACCTGCACTGTCGCGGAACTGGATCGATACGTTGAGCTGGCTCCCCCAGACTGGGCGGCGGCTCCACTATTCCGCCTGTGCTGCCGTGCCTTTCTGGCCTCCTACAAGATCTGGAACGAGGCAACAGTGGGCGGGAACATTTGCCTGTCGCTGCCCGCTGGCCCGATGATCTCTCTCGCAACCGCTCTCGAAGGGGTTGCCACGCTCTGGCCACGCGACAGCGAGCCGCGGCACGTGAGCGTTGCAGATTTCGTCACGGGCAACCACGCCAACGTGCTTGCCCCGGGCGAGCTGATGCGATCCATCCACTTGCCCGCCCACGCACTCCGCAAGAAACACTCCTTCCAGCGTTTCACCCTCACGCATCTTGGCAGGTCCTCGGTTCTCCTCATTGGCACACGCTGCCCCGAGCGTTCGGACCTCCGGTTGACAATCACCGCCGCGACCGTACGTCCGGTTGTCCTGACATTCCCGGTCCTGCCCGGTAGGGAACAGCTTCGGACCGCGCTTGACGAGGCCGTGCCGTTCCACCTTTATCTCGACGACATGCATGGAACGCCGGCGCACCGCCAGCACCTCACCCACCTATTTGCCCAGCAAATATACTCGGAGCTTTTCCCCGAGTTGTCGTGACGCACCGGGAGCCTGCCATGACAATCCGGATCAACGGCAAAGAATTCCCGGCCGAGCCTCGCCCCGGTCAGTGTCTGCGCACCTTCCTTCGCGACCTGGGCTGGCTAGACGTGAAGAAGGGGTGCGATGCAGGGGACTGTGGGGCCTGCACGGTCTGGTTGGATGGGAAGCCGGTCCATAGCTGCCTTTATCCCGCCTTCCGGGCCGAGGGCCGCGAGGTTACCACCCTTCAGGGTCTGGCCTGCGAGGGCGAACTGCACCCGACGCAGCGAGCGTTCCTCGAAGCCCAGGCGTTTCAGTGCGGATTCTGCACGGCGGGCATGATCCTGACGGCAAGCAGCTTGCCCGAGGAGGCGAGAGCGGACCTCCCTTTCTACCTCAAGGGCAATCTTTGCCGGTGTACCGGCTACCAGGCGATCGAGAACGCTCTCAGCGGCCACCGGGCCGTCGAGTCTGACCGGGCAGGCCACGCCTTGGGGGCTAGCCTCGGTAACCCCCTCGGCGCTTCGATCGTAACCGGCAAGGCCCGTTACACGATGGATCTGCATCTGCCAGGGATGCTCCACCTCCGGGTGGTTCGCTCACCACATGCTCATGCTCGTATCCGAGCTATCCGCAAGGACAGGGCTCTTGCCGTGCCGGGCGTCCATGCCGTCTATACCTGGGAGGACGTGCCTCGGCGGCCATTCACCACCGCCTGCCATGACGACTTCCACGTCGATCCCGATGACACCTATATTCTCGACAACGTCGCGCGATTCGTGGGGCAGCGAATTGCGGCTGTGGTGGCGGAGACGGAGGAGGCTGCGCTGGAAGGGTGCCAGCGGGTGGATGTGGATTACGAGGTGCTTCCCGCGGTGTTGGATCCCGGGGAGGCCATGCAGCCCGGCGCTCCACGGATTCACCCCGAAGGGGATCCCGACTCCCGTATCGAGGACGTGACGCGCAACATCTTCAAAAAGATCGAGGCCGAGACCGGGGACGTGGTGGCGGGATTTGCCGCGGCGGACTCCATCTACGAGGGGACGTTCTCGCTACCCCGGGTTCAGCATGCTCACATGGAAACCCACGGCTCGATCGCCTGGTGTACTTCCGATGGCCGTGTTCACGTCCGCACCAGTACCCAGACACCGCACCTCACGAAGATCAAGCTCGCATACCTGTTCCGTCTCTATCCGCATCAGGTCCACGTTTTTTCCGAGTGCGTCGGCGGCGGCTTTGGCGGCAAGCAGGAACTGCTCACCGAGGATCTGTGCGTTCTCGCGGCATTGAAGACGGGCCGGCCGGTGGCCTGGGAATTCACCCGCACCGAGCAGTTCTGTGCCTCGACCACCCGGCACCCGATGAAGATCACGATCAAGCTGGGAGCAACAAGAGACGGCACCCTCACCGCGATGCAGATTCACACCCTCTCGAACACCGGAGCCTACGGCAACCACGGCGGCGAGGTCCTGGCCTCCTCGCTCGGCTCCTCGCTCGCCACCTACCGTTGTCCCAACAAGAAAGGCACTGGCTACGCGGTCTACACGAATACCGTGCCTTCCGGCGCTTTCCGGGGATACGGTGCAACCCAGGCCGCGTTTGCCATCGAGTCCGCCCTCGACGAACTGGGCCGCCAGCTGGAAATCGACCCGTTCACGATGCGTCGGCGGAACATGATCGGCCCGCGCGACCCTATCCACAGCATCTGGCCCTATCCGCACGACGGCGTGATCGGCAGCTACGGGCTGGATCAATGCCTCGATCTCGTCGAGCAGGCGCTCGACAGCGGCCGGGGCGACCCGAAGCCCACTGGCGACGATTGGCTGGAAGGTCGCGGAGTCGCCATCCATGCCCAGGATTGTGCCCCTCCCACCGAGCACCGCTCGGAGGCCCACCTGTCTCTGCTGGCCGATGGAACCTACCACCTGAGCATCGGATCGGCGGAGTTCGGCAATGGCATCCGAAACGCCCAGCGGCAGGTTGCCGCCTCCGTCCTGCACACGCGAGCGTCGGCGATCTCCATGGACTTCGCTGACACAGACACGACCCCGTATGACACCGGCACCTTCGCCAGCACCGGGACGAGCGTGGCGACTCTTGGGGTCCAGAAGGCGGCCGAGGCCCTGCGAGACAATCTGATCGATCTGGCCAGCCAGTTGACCGGGGTGCCCTCCGAGGGCTGTCGCCTGGACGATGGCCTGATCCATTGTGGAGAGCGTTCGCTCACCTTGAAGCATCTGTTTGAAGCAGCGCCGTTGCGTGACAAGCTCCACGTCGCTCGCAAGGTCTACGGCACACCCCGTTCCACGGCCTTTCTGGCGCACGGCTTTCGTATCGCCGTCCAGTGCGTCACCGGGGAGATCCGCATCCTGCAGAGCGTTCAGGCCTTTGATGCAGGCAAGCTCATCAACCCCATGCAGGCTCGTGGACAGGTCGAGGGCGGCATCGCTCAGGGCATCGGCACCACCCTCTTCGAGCAGCTAACACTCCACGAGACAGGGACTGTGGAAACCTCCACCTTTCGGAATTACCGCATCCCGGCCTTTGCGGACATCCCGCGTTCGGAGATCTACTTTGCTGACACCCACGACCGCCACGGACCGCTGGGTGCGAAACCGATCGGTGAGGCCCCCATCGTTCCGGTCAGCGCTGCTCTGGGCAACGCGCTGGCCGACGCGACGGGGGTTCGATTCCACGATCTGCCCTTCCGTGCCGATCGGGTTTATGCCCGCCTGGTCGAGGCACGGCAGGCCCCGGGTGCTCCCAGGAGAGCCCAATGACCTCACCGTCCGTCGGAACTCCTGGCTCGCAGGCGCAGGTATGTTGCCCACAGTCGACCTCGGTCATCGTGCATCAGGTCGCACCCGGAGCCAGCGAGACCTTCCTGGAGTGGCAGCGAGGCATCACTGCAGCCGCGGCCCGATTCACGGGATACCAAACGACGGAGATCTACCCTCCAACAGCGGATCGATTGCATGAGTGGGTCATCGTCGTCCACTTCGACGATCCAGGGAACCTGCAGGCCTGGCTCAACTCTCCGCAGCGGGCCGAGTGGACCTCGAAGCTACCACGCGAGATTCAGAGGTTCCGGCTGAAGACGTTGCCGTCTGGCTTCGCCGCCTGGTTCGCGGGCCGGACAGACGACCATGAGCCATTACCCCACTGGAAGGTGTTCCTGTCCGTCCTCCTGGGGCTGTACCCGACCGTCATGGTTCTCACTCTGTACCTTGCACCGTTCACACAGCGTTTCGGCCTGGCTGCCGCCATTCTGATCAGCAACGTCGTCTGTTGTGCCTTTCTCGAGTGGCTGGGTGGTCCTGTCATTCAGTTGCTGCTCGGCCCCTGGCTGCGTGCGCGGGGGAAAGAAGATCGGGCGCGCAACCTGATGGGCACTGCGCTGATCGTCGCCGCCCTGGCCTCCATGGCAGTTTTGTTTCACCTTGTCGCAGGGTGATCCCAGCCTCGGCTCGCTCGAAACCAAGGGAGAATACGCACTCATGTCCAGACCAGATCCTGCGTACAGGGGCGATTCCATCCCAAACTTCCTGCGTCAGGTTATCGCGGACGAACCTCCGGCGACCGCCCGGGTGGTCGCCGAACAGGCCGTGCTGGCCCTGAATACGTCGATGATGCGGCTGTACGACGATTCTCTGGAGAAGTTCAAGAAGAACCTGCATGATAGCGTACCCATCATCCTGGCCCTCTTCACCGGTCAGGGCGGGCAAATGATCCTGTATCGACCCGGTCAGGCACCCACGGTGGCCCCTCCGGTGCCGACTGTCTACCAGCTTGCCAAGTCGGTGGGCCACAGCACCATGGCGATTTACCAGATCCTGTCGCCGTACCTGGCGAACCCGAAAGCGAACCAGCTATGGCGGGCTCCGTTGGCGATGTACCGTACCCAGCACCAGACCGCCCTCGATGGCCTGGATGACCTGGATATCCCCGAAGAGGACAGGACTCTGCTCCGCACCATCCTCGATCGCAATCTGGCCTTTATGGACAAGTGCCTCGAACTGGGGACGTATTCCTACCAAACTTTCCAGGAGTTTATCCGGGGCACGGCTCCCTATTCAGCCAAGACGATCGGCATCAGCGCGAATGCCCAGGTGGGGCACTGGATGAAGGTGGTCGAAGGCTGGAAGGAGGAGCTAGGAACGAGCTGGGAACGCACCTACGCCGTCAGCAACACGCT
The DNA here is from genome assembly GCA_046350255.1 of Gemmataceae bacterium. Taxonomy (GTDB): domain Bacteria; phylum Planctomycetota; class Planctomycetia; order Gemmatales; family Gemmataceae; genus CALDUY01. The sequence goes on along the minus strand of JAXMAV010000016.1, from coordinate 143,975 downwards.
GTACGTCACGCGTCAAAACAACATCCTTTTCAGCATTCTGGTCCAGCACATGGGCACGGAAGCCATGGGTGATAGGCTGCTGCTAATCGAGACCCCCGAGTTCGAGACGACCCCCGAGAAGATGCTCGAAGTGCTTACCCGCATCGTCGCCGACCGGGCCATTGGAATGCTCTTCTTTCGCGACTATTTCCTCATGGACGTCGAACTGCTCGGTGGGGGAGGCCGGGCGGCCATCGAACATGAGATGGCCAAACGCGGGAAGCCTGCTCTGCTACCGACCCTCGCGCCGTTTCGCTCCTACGACTGGCCGTGGAAAACCGACCCGAGCAAGGGCAGCGGGCCCGCACGTCTCGAAGATGTCCCGATGTAGCCTTGTCGCCTTCCAAGCGTCACTCCGTGAGGGTGGAATTCCCCACGAAAAATGGGTTCTCCCGGAATGGCAGCAAGTTAGACCGCAACCTGTTGATTGAGGAGGCGTTGCCGCAACACATGGCGCGGCTGCTTCATATAGGGGTGCTTCTTCGCCCGCCTCTTCTTGGACCTTGGCTCGATGCGATTTGGTCGCTCGGGGTTCACGATTAGCTTGGGCAGAGGCGGCCCGGGTGGCGAGGACGATAGCCAGCGCAACGCGTCCACGAAGCTGATCCGGCTGACGGGCACTCCTTGCCGGCGGCTCGCCTCGATCCTTACCAACCGCACCAGATTGTACACGATCGCAAAGGTCGTCATTTCCTTGCGTACCCCTTCTTCCGTCTCGCAATGTAGCATGTCCACTTTTAGGGTCGTTTTCAGATGGGCTAAATCGGTTTCTACTTGCCAGCGCTGCTGGTAGAGCTGGGCCAGCGTTATAGCGGGATAGCGGTCGGCGTCGAGCAGGGTGGTCACCAGGGTGATGGTCCGCACCCGGAAGCCGCGCTGGTTCACCTGGTAACGGCACTCACGAACCGTCAGCGTGACCGGCAACGCTGCGTGGTCCTCTTGGGACATCCAAACCGGCCGCAGGTACGGCTTGTACCACTGGACCACCTGGTCGGTTGGCCCCAGGGAGCGGATCCAAAGCGACCGCGCCTTGCCGCTCACCTTGCGCGTGTTCCATCGCGGCGGCGCGGGCCGGTTCGGCGTGAAGTCGATCACGCGGCGCTGAGCCATGTGGAAGAGGCCGTGCAGGCCACGGCTGACCAACAGGGCCAGATGGGCGAACGTGCCGAACGCCCTGTCCCCGACCAGCACGTCATCCGGATGCAGTTCGGGGTGCTGCCGGGCGACGTGGGCCATCTCGTGCGACCGCAAAGGCGACACCAGGAACGACTGGAGCATCCCGGTGCCGGTGTGGAACAAAGCCAGCAGGCGGGAGACGGGGAAGCCGCAGCCCTCGGCCTGGTTGGTCGGCTGGCCGAAGGCCCCCTGCAACGCCCTGGGGTCCGGCATGCTGACGCCGGTGCCATCGACGAGCCAGGTGCGGTGCCCCGCCAGGTGCCGACGGCGTCGGTCAGCGGTTGGGCGGTCTCGACGACGCGGCGCAGAAGAGGCCGCAAGACGGCCAGGGGAAAGCGCGAGCGGGCCTGGCAGTAGGCCGAGGCGGTGAAGGATAGCCCGGTGAGACGCGGCAGGTGGGAGCCGGCGGTGTTGCCGTGGAGGATCTGGAGCAGGAACAGGTGGAGGGTGGTCACCCGGTCGAGTAGGCGTTCGCGCCAGCAGTGGCCAAGGGAGCGACACAGTTCCCGGAGGGCCAGAGGCTCAAGCAACTCCGCGAGGTCGTCACGAAGATGCTGTAGAGCAGCAGAGAGAGTCGAGACCATGGTCGCACCCGCTTCGATTGCCGGGCGACGGGACCATCGTCATTCTACCCTCGCGAGAGATGCTCAGCGTGCGGAACCTATTGTCAGGCTTCCACTTCCGGACTAACTTATTGCCATTCCGGGAGAACCCACTTTCCATGGGGAAGATCACCAACCGGTCCCGGGACACGGCTGGTAGGTCGGTACGGCGGAGGGCGACGAGTTCCGTGCGTTGCTCGTCAGTCAAGGAGGTGCGAAGCATGAAACATTCTACGCATCCACGGCGACCTGCTTAGTACGTCAGCAGCCATGCTGGGACGGCAAAGGAGGGGGCCGCGCTGCTCCGCGGGCACCAGGGCACGGAGTCGAAGCAGTGGGGGTTGGACGTGGTGTTCCGTGAGGACGAAAGCCGGGTGCGCGAGGGGCACGCCGATGCAGAACCTCGCGATGGTGGGCCAGGGTAAGATTGTTGACCGATCCGTGGTGACACCGTCAGTGCAATCACTTCGCGGGGGCGTCGGGTTCGTCGGGGGTGTTCCTCGTCTCTGCTCTGGCACTCCTGCATGTACCGCGAACCTACCTACGGCTCACCCATTCCTTTACTGCATCGACCCACCAAAGAATGAAAAACTGCGCGGAAGCAGCAACCGAACGCCAGCAGGAGCGCCAGCAGAAAGATCATCGTGTCACAAGTCCTTGCTGGTCAAAAACGTTGCCGTGCAACATAGCCACCTTTCAAGGTGAAGAGCGTGGGTTCGATTCTCATCCAGGGTACTGGCCTCCATTTCCCTCTGCCACAGCGAACCGACACTCCATCCTGGACTTGCGATGCGTCCACATTTGAGCCAGCGGAGACCGGACCCTGACCAGGTTCGTCAGTGCCTGTGGCTCGCAGCGTCGAGGTGATACTGGGAATCTCCCGCAGGGCAACGGCCAGGTCAGCAGCCTGGTGTGGTGCAGGTAGCGTGCAGTCTCTACGGGAGTGGCATGTCCGGTCATGGCTTGCAAGGTAGCCGATTGTGGTCTCCCTGCCGGTCAGCAGGCCAGCTACGCAAGCCGGTCGGATGGCGAAGCTCATCACCCCCGCGTGGCGCTCACCCACGCCGATCGCTCTCGGCTGGAAAAATCGGGAAGCCCCCTTGGCAGATCGGGACCTCACAGTATGATGAGATTGCGATGATGAGACTGAATCTCAGTAGCATCTAGCATGCTTCGAGGTTGCTCCGCTTCCGCACCGGGAAGGCCCCCTGCCCGCGACCGTACGCAACGCACCTCTATGTCCTACCCACCGCCAAGGATCACCTCCCTGGAGAGAGTTCATGCGCCTGCGTCGCAACGGTTTCACCTTGATCGAGTTATTGGTCGTGATCGCGATCATCGCCATTCTGATCGGGCTCCTGCTCCCCGCCGTTCAGAAGGTCCGTGAGGCCGCGTCGCGGATCAAGTGTGCCAACAACCTCAAACAGATCGGCCTCGCCCTGCACGGCTACCACGACGTCAACAACGGCATGCCGGCGAACGGCAACTACATCTGGAATGGGTCGGCCGTCACCACCGTCAACGCCTGGTCGGCGATGGCCCGCATCCTGCCCTACATCGAGCAGGAAAACCTCTTCCGTGGGATCGACTTCAACACGTCCTACAACGCCCAGGTCGGCATCAGCTCCAAACGCGTGGCCACCTTCGTCTGCCCCTCCGAGCTCAACGACAAGCCAGTCGGCATCGACGCCACCTACGGGAACAAGCATTGGGTTATTACCTACGCCGTCAACGAGGGAACGTGGGCCGTGCTGACGAACAAGGCCAGCGGCATGCGGAGCGGGGACGGTGCCTTCTTTCCGAGCCGCGGGGGCCGGCTGACCGACGCGACTGATGGGACCAGCAACACGCTGGCGATGGCCGAGGTGAAGGCGATGACGGTCCGCGTCACGAACGCGACGAACTCCTCCGTCTACACCGTCGCCCCGCCGTCGTCGCCGGCCGACGTCACGGGCTACCCGCTGGGGACGTTTGACCCGGCCAAGCAGACGCACGTCGAGTGGGTGGACGGGAAGGTTCACGAGAGCGGTTTCACGACCGCGTTCGCTCCGAACACCTTCGTGCCTTACACCAACGGCGGAGGGACTTATGACGTGGACTACGTCTCCGCCACGGAGTCGAGCATCGGAGACACCTACGCCGCGGTGACTGCCCGCAGCTACCACAACGGCGGGGTGAACGTCGTGCTGCTGGACGGCTCGGTCCGGTTCGTCAACAGCAGCATCGCCCTGGCCACCTGGCGGGCGCTCGGCACCGCCCAGGGCGGCGAGGTCATCGGCAACGGCTTCTGAACCCTGGGGGCCCGGCCTCGCCCCGAGACGAGTCCGGGTCACACTCACCGGGGTGAATGTGCCCATCCTCCCAGCGAGGGATTGCCTACAGCGGATGAAGAAAGCCAGAGCCCGACCGACCGGGTCGGGCTTCTCCAGGTTGTAGTTCTCCCCTGGGCGCAGCATCCCAGGGCAGACCGGCGCGGGCAACGTGACCATTGACCGCAGGTCAGTCGAGCGTTCCTTCCAGTTCCTGGCGCAGGTGTCGGATGACGCGCGAGCGGGCCACGTAGACGGCGTTGACCGTGACGCCCAGCTCGGCGGCAACGTCGGCGGGGTTGCGTCCAGCGACGACGACCTCGTGAAACGCCCGCCAGGTGGTCGGTTGAAAGTCTCGCTGCGCCAACTCCAGGGCGCGGGAGATCAGATGGCGGCGGTAATCGGCCTCCCAGAACTTTTCGGCGGGGTCGGCCAGCTCGTCTAGCGGTTTGGAGTCGGTGCACGGCAGTGCGGGACCACGCCGCATCTCGCGGTGTTTGTTGAGAGTCACGGTCTTGAGCCAGCCCCGGAAGCTCCCACCTGGTTGATAACTGAACGAGGGAAGCTTCTTGAGCAGGGCGAAGAACACTTCCTGGAGCAGGTCGCCAGACTCGGCGTCGTCCAGGCCCAACCGCCGGGCCCACACGAGCATCATGGGGGTGTACAGATCGACGAAGCGGGCCCAGGCGGTGGCCTCATGGGGGCACCTTAGCCGCTCCAGCAGACTGACCGAGGTTTCCATGACGATCGAGAACAAAGAAAAGGTGGGGTGACTGATCCAGGGCAAGGTAGCAACTCGCCAAGTGCCCGGCAATGTGGGTGAAAATGCTGAAAGAGTTTGACCTAACCGCGCATATCTCCAGGTGGAGGCAAATGGCTGCCTCCACCTGGACGACAGGTTGTTGTCACGTTCGCGGAGGTCTCCGGTGCCCCCCACAAGCTGCCCCCCCGCCGATCGCCTGGAGCAACTTCTCCTCGGCGCGTTGCCAGCATCCGAGTCGCAAGAACTCGAGCAGCACCTCGCGTCGTGCCCCGATTGCGTACGTACAGCCAGCAATCTTCGCACGATGGACACGTTCGTCGAATCGCTGAAGGGCGGCTCGCCCCTGGAAGAGAAGCCAGTAGCTCCGGTCGTGGACGCACTGGTGCAGCGTATGCAGAAGCTGTGCTTGGAGGAGGATAGCACCACGCTGATTACGCAGCGCCCAGTGGCCCACCTGGAAGCGGAATCCGTGGCGGCCGAGATACCAGAGGGCCTGGGGTGGACCGGCAAGCCTGGCGAGGAGCGATGGTTCCTCCACTACCGGCTCGTTCGGATGCTTGGGGCGGGGGGCATGGGGCTGGTGTTCGAGGCGGAGGACACCCTGCTGCAACGGCGCGTTGCCCTGAAAGTCATGAAGGCCAGTCTGTTAAGAAACCCCTCGCAGAAAGAACGGTTCGTGCGCGAGGCCCGGGCGATGGCCCGGATCAGGGACAGTCGGGTCGTCACCGTCCACCAGGTTGGCGAGGAGACGGGGGTGCCGTTCCTCGCCATGGAGCTGCTCCAGGGTGAGCCGCTCGACGCCCGCCTGGTTCGGGAGAAGCAGGTTCCCGTGGCGGATGCTGTACGGATTGGCCGGGAGGTGGCGCAAGGGCTGGCTGTCGCTCACGCACAGGGGCTGATTCATCGGGACATCAAGCCGGCCAACATCTGGCTGGAATCGGCGGGCAGGCGGGTGGTGCTGCTCGACTTTGGGCTGGTGTTGACGGGGAACGAGGACACACGACTGACGGTAAGTGGCCACGTCGTGGGGACACCGGGATACATCGCCCCCGAGCAGGCCATGGACGAGGGAGTGGATGAGCGGTCCGACCTGTTCAGCCTCGGCGTACTCCTGTATCGGATGTGCGCAGGGAGGCTTCCATTTAGTGGAACCAGTGTGATGACCTCGCTGTTTGCAGCAGTCATGGAGTCGGCCCGGCCGATTCGCGAAGTGAACCCCGTGGTTCCCCAGAAGCTGGAGGCGCTGATCCAGCGGCTGCTATCGAAGGCGGCAAAGGATCGGCCCAACTCGGCGTTGGAGGTGGATCGTTTGCTGGCCGAGGTCGAACAGGAGCCGACCCAGGAAGGCGCCGCGGGCGAAGCCCCTCTGGCTTCACCCTCTCCAAAGGAAGCCAGGCGGTTCCGGCGACGGGTGACGACTCTTGTGGGCGTGACTCTGCTGGGACTGGCGACACTGGCCATGGGGGCCATCATCTATCTGCCCACCGCGGACGGCAAAGGTGTGCTCCGCGTCGAGATCGAGGATCCCGAGATCGAGGCGGTGGTCAGCAAGAGCGGCATCACGATCCGAGGGGCCGAGCGGCACGACATCCGCATCGAGCCAGGGCAACAAACATTAAAGATCCGCCGAGGCGACATGGAGTTTGAGACCTCCTCCTTCGTGCTGAAAAAGGGAGAAACGGTACGGCTGACCGTGCGGTATCTCGACGGCAAACTACAGGCGGTGACGAAGGAAGGCCAGGTTCTCGGCTCGAAGGAGGCACCCGAGGCCATCACCACGGGGTGGAAGCCGACCCCAGAGCAGAAGACCTACCTGGAGGCGGTGTCGCAACTGACTCCGCGCGCGCGGCTCGAGTCGGTGATCCGCAAGTTCAGGGATGTGAACGGTAACACTGGCGAGCTGACTCTGGAACCCAAGGAAGGCGAACCGACTCACTGCCGGATCAGCGATCAACAGGTGCATGACCTCTGGCCGCTAGCTGCGCTTACGTCGCTCACCTCGGTCGATGCCCTGGGCACCAGCGTGATCGACTTTGGCCCGATGAGCCGGCTGCCGCTGACCGAGGTGTGGATCAAGCTGATACTGGACAATGTCGCCTCGGAACAGATGCTCCGGGGGATGAAGACGCTGGAGATGGTCAACGATCGGCCGGTCAAGGAGTACTGGGCCGAGCGAGCCGAGATCCGCAAGGATGTCGATCGGATGACCCGCATCGCAGGGGGCCTACCGCTGGAGGATCAGCAGACGTGGGTGCGTGGGGTGATGCAAAAGCTGCATCCGAAAGTGCCGGAGAAGGAGTTCCAGGCGATCACGCTGGGCGTGGCGGAGAATGGGCTGCGACAGTTTCGAGCCTACGGCCTCGATCTCCGCATCTACGATTTCTCGCCGATCCGGGGCGTAACCGCGGAAGACCTGTTCGTGATGGATGGGAACCTGTTCGATGCATCTCCCCTGGCGCGGACGAAGCTCAAGGTGGTCACTGCGGCAAGGCGCGTGGGGATTCGCGACCTGACGCCGTTGGCTGGTTTGCCCCTGACCCAGCTGCACCTGCAGAGCTGCCCGATCAGCGATCTGCGCCCCCTGGCGAGTCTCAAGCTCGAGACGCTGAACATCAACCGGACGAACGTCAGCGATCTGACTCCACTGAAGGGGATGCCTCTAAAAAGGCTCGACATCGGCTACACGGCAGTGACCGATCTGGCACCGCTGGCGGGGATGAAGCTGAGCCATCTGAATACCTTGCCGTACACACCGGTCAGCGAGATCGGCGTGCTGGCCGGGATGCCGCTGGAAGAACTGGGGGTCGGCAGGGTCTCTGATCTTTCCGTGCTGGCCGGGATGCCACTGAAGAAGCTGGACTTCCACTTCCGCCTGTATTTCGAGCCGGATGAGAAGGTTCTACGCGCGCTGCCGCTGGAGAGGATCAACGGCAAGAAAGTAGACGAGTTCTGGCGGGACGTGGAAAAGCAGCGGAAGGCCGACGCGGCGATGGTGGCCGAACTGAGCAAGGTGAAGATGGAGGAAGCAACGCTGAAGAAAATGCTCGGAGCAAAGGTGGGGCGGAAGGAGTTTCACGTCACAATCGAGAACGGCATGCTGGTGGAAGCCGGGTTTGACGACGGCGACCGGCCGACCGATTGCTACGCGCCGTTCCAGGCGTTTCCGACGCTACGCAAACTGTCAGTGACGATCGGGCCGAGCAATTTCTCGCCGCTCATGAAGCTGCCGAACCTCGCGGAAATCAACTGCCCGCCGGAGTCGGTGCGCTTCAATCGGGTGGTACTGCAGCGGATGCCGAAGCTACGGACGATCAACGGCAAGCCAGCCAGGGAGGTGCTCTCGGCGTTCTCTGTGACGGAAAGAAAGAAGTAGGAGTATCACTACTCGCCCTGAGAGTCGCGCGAGATCGGAAGTCTTCCCTTTGGCCAGACGAGGGAGGGCCTGTCTACCATCATCCCACATCCGGGGGTCACTCCGGTCTGCAGGCGGAGAAGTTCAGTGGGAATGGGCCTGCGCAGACGGAGAAATCGCTGCAATCGTCCCGAATCCCCAACTACCTCCAAGTCGCCCATCTTGCTTGTGTTTTAACCTGGGGAATGATATGTAGGGTAGATCCGGAACGTGGGAGTTTTTCATCCGATGTCCTGCCCTCGAAGCACGAGGATAGGGAGTGTCGGCCTTTCGATTGCAATCGACTCGGTCCACCCACACGATTGACTCACCAGAGAAGAGGGAAGCCATGGCATTCGGTTTCTGGCGTGGTCGTGACATTCGCCGCTCCCAGGCATCCCAGAGTGGTTCGTTCAAGAGGCGTGGGAAGGGTGTGCGTCTGGAGGCGCTGGAAGACCGGCTGGCGCCAGCGCACAACCTGACCGTGGGCGGGTTTGGCGTGCTGGACTCGGGCATTGACGTCCAGTTCGATTCCGGCACGAACACCACCACGATCACGGCCATCGCGGACAATGCGACCGTATCGAATGCCACCTTCACGCTCCACCTTCTTTCCAGGGTGATCTTCACCAGTGCCGCCACGGGGACCCAGGCGGGCAACATCACGATCAACTCCAATCTGGACACCAGTTCTTCCAGCAATTTCAATTTGACCTTCCAGACCGACCCCAGTGCGACCGAAGGCGACATCCTCGTCAACGAAATGCTCAAGGTTCCGAATGGATCCCTGCTCCTCACCCTGAAAGCCAAAGGCGATATTCAGTTCAACAAGGAGATCAATGTACGACCCACGGGAAGTTTGAGCCTGACCGCAGGTGGTAGCATCACTCAGACAAACGGCAGGCTTTCGGGTGGGTCGATCCAGCTAGCTGCAGGAACGGGGATTGGATCGTCGAGCCATGCGCTGGATACGGGAGTGAGCAACCTGGAGGCCGAGACCGCGACGGGCGGGATCTTCGTGGCGAACACGGGTGCTCTGACCATTGGCGGAGTAACCGGGGCGCTCCCCGGCGTGCAAGTGATCACCAGTGGAAGCATCGTCATATCGTCGGATGCCGCCCTGAGTGTGAACGTCGCCGGTGACAGCGTGGCAGGGCCAGGCGACATTACGCTGACGGCCTCGGGTTTGTTGTCGGTGGTACAAAACGTGACCAGCACGGCGACGGCGGACGGGGCGACGATCTCCTTGACCGGCAATGGCGGGGTGGCGATCTACAACAGTGTGACCGTGACGAACAGCAACGGCAAGGCGGTGACGATCGACGTCGACGGCTTTGGTTCGGCAAGTCAAACCGTTGGGATTGTTGTCGACAGCTCGACGCTGAACGCCCAGGGTGGGGCGGTGTCGCTCGAAGGCACCGGGGTGGCGGGGGGGTTCTTCGGCGCTGGGGTGTTCCTTCATAACGGAGCGGTCGTCGAGGCTACTGGCGCGGGCACCGTGACGGTCCTTGGCACGGGCGGCAATGGTACCCAGCAGAACTTCGGCGTGTGGGTTCTCAACGCGACGATCCGCACGGCGGATGGCGACCTGACCGTGCAGGGCACTGGCAACGGCTCAGCGGACGCGAACTATGGCGTGGTAACCACCTCCGCCTTACTGGAGGCGACAGGCACGGGCAAAATCTCGATCACGGGAACTGGGGCCGACGGAACCTCGTTCAACGACGGCGTGGTCCTCCAAGGAGCAACCACGCAGGTGCTGACTGCCGGCGGCGACCTGTCGATCACTGGCACGGGAAAGGGCACTTTTAGCGGCGGCATCACCTTCGACAATCCTGCTACCATCTCCGCCGGAAGTTTCGGCCTGGTCACGCTGAAGGGAACCGGCACGTTACCAACGATCGGCCTGTGGTTCTTCAGCGGTGGCAACATCACCGGTCAGACGATTGACATCGACGCCGGCGGCATCGCTCAGTCGAGCGGTTCCATCAACGCGACGAACCTGCGGGTCAAGGGCACCGGCACCTTTACGTTGCTGGGCACCAACGACGTCGGCACGGTGGCGGCGGATGTGAATGGATCGTTCAGCCTGGCCAACAGCACCGGGCTGACGGTCGGCACCGTGCTGGGCACCGCGGGCATCACCACCAGCGATGACGATGTCACCCTCTGCGCGGGAACCGGCAACCTGACGATCGCCAACGACATCCAGGCTGGCACGGCCACGGTGCGCCTGCAAGCCGATGCCGCCAGTAGTGGGGTGGTTTCGACCACGGGGACGATCACCGCTGGCGCGCTGGGAGTGCGAGCAGGAACGGGGGGCATCGACCTGCAGGCGGGCAGCAACGCCGTGGGCACCCTGGCCGTTACGACCACAGGCGCCCTCCTCTTCGACAACACCACGAGCTTACTGTTTGGCACCGTGACGGCGAAGGATTGCTTCACGCCCACGGTGGTGGGGTTGACCGCGGGCGGCGACGTGGCCCTCTCCATCGATACCGGCGACATGACCCTGGCGACGCCGATCGAGGCCGCAGGCTTCACCGTGTCGCTGACAGCTCTTGCCGGCGCGATTCTGGACGGCAACGGGGCGGCGAACAACATCACCGCACAGTCGCTGGCGCTGAAGGCTTCCACGGGCATCGGGTCGCCGACGGATGCCCTGGACATCGAGGTGACCAATCTGGCCGCCAGCAACAGCACCAGTGGCGGCGTGGCCATCACGGACCCGGACGGTTTCAACGTCACCACCGTGGGGGCCGTCGCCGGGGTGACCGCCAACGGGCAGGCTGTCTCGCTCTCCGCTACCCTCGGCACCGGAACCATCACGGTGAGTCAGGCCATCTCGGCCACAGGGGCTGGCGGGTCCGTCACAGTGGTCACTGCCCGCGACATGATCGTCAACGCCAACATCACTGGAGGGGCTAACGGTCTGACCCTGAGCGCCAACCAGCAGGCCACGCCGACAGTCGAGGATTTCGCCGGGGTGACGGTGCAATCCGGAGCGATTGTTACGACCACGGACAACGGAGCGGTGACCGTGAGTGGCACTGGCGGCTCAGCTCCGGGCAGCTTTAACCATGGCGTCATAGTGATTGGCACGAACTCGGCGATCACCTCCGGTGGTGGCAACGTCAGCGTCACTGGCAAGGGAGGGGGCGACGCAGGCCTGTTTAACATAAACATGGGTGTGTCCGTCGCGAACGGAGGTCAAATCACGGCAGGGGGAAGCGGCAGCGTCACCGTGCATGGCACCGGCGGCGCCGGCTCGGGGAGCAACAACTACGGCGTGCTAGTCACGACCGCAGGTAAAATCACGACAGAGGGAAGCGGCAGCGTGACCGTGCATGGCACCGGCGGCGCAGGTTCTGACAAGGAAAATCACGGTGTTATGGTCATGGAAACGAACTCGGCGATCACCTCCGGTGGCGGCAACGTCAGCGTCACCGGCCAGGGAGGGGGTGACGCGGGCTCGAAGACCAACAACTACGGCGTTTTCATCCAGTTGGCAGGTCAAATCACGGCAGGGGGAAGCGGCAGCGTGACCGTGCATGGCACCGGGGGCGCCAGCACGGGGGGCTTTAACACAGGCGTCTTAGTCTCGGACACGAACTCGGCGATCACCTCCAGTGGCGGTAACGTCAGCGTCACCGGCCAGGGGAGGCAGCTCGGGGACTTTAACCTGGGCGTTTTCGTTGGATCCTCAGGTCAAATCACGGCAGGGGGAAGCGGTAGCGTGACCGTGCATGGCACCGGGGGCTCAGGTTCGGGCAACTCTCAGCGTGGCGTCTTAATCCTGGGCGCGAACGCGGCGATCACTTCCAGTGGCGGCAACGTCAGCGTCACCGGCCAGGGAGGGGGCAGCTCGGGCTCGGGGAGCTACAACTACGGCGTGACCGTCACGATGGCAGGTCAAATCACGGCAGGGGGAAGCGGCAGCGTGACCGTAAATGGCACCGGCGGCGCCAGCACGGGGAGCACAAACCTGGGCGTCTTAGTCACGGGCGCGAACGCGGCGATCACCTCCGGTGGGGGCGATGTCAGCGTCACTGGCCAGGGAGGGGGCGTTGCGGGCTCGCAGAACACCAACAACGGCGTGACCGTCGCGAGCGCAGGTCAAATCACGGCAGGGGGAAGCGGCAGCGTGACCGTGAATGGCACCGGCGGCGCCAGCGCGGGGGACTTTAACACGGGCGTCTTAGTCTCGGACACGAACTCGGCGATCACCTCCAGTGGCGGCAACGTCAGCGTCACCGGCCAGGGAGGCAGTGGGAGCGGGAGTACGGCCGTCACAACCGAAACCAATGGACGAATCTCCTCGGGGAACAACGCAGCGATCAGCGTTACCGGCGACAGCATGAATCTGAGCAGTACTAACAGCATCAACGCGGGCACAGGCCTCGTCACGCTTCAACCGAAGACGGCGGGGACGGCCATCGACCTGGGAGGCGCCGACGGACCAGGCATCCTGGGTTTGACGGACGCGGAACTGGGCCACATCACGGCAGGAACGCTGGTGATCGGCGACAGCACGAGTGGCAACATAACGGTCAGCGCAGTGCTCACCGCACCGGCCGGGTACAGCATGCTCTCGTTGATCACGGGTGGGTCGATCAGTGACACGAACAACGGCAGAGTGAGCATCGCCAACCTTGCCCTGCAGGCCAGCACCGGGATCGGCAGCACCGGGAACCCCCTGGGCACCCAGGTCAGTAACCTGGAAGCGGAGACCGCCACCGGGGGAATCTTCGTCGCCAACACCGGCAACCTGACCATTGGCGGCGTTACGGTGGACCTCCAGGGTTTGATCGTGTCCACGTCCGGGAACGTGGAGGTAAGTAGCACCGGCGATCTGACCATCAGCGAGCAGGTTGATGGGCCGGAGGACATCACCTTGACCTCCGCCGGAACGCTCGGTCTTCTCAGCGACCTCACCAGCGGCTCCGGCGACATCTCCCTGACTGCTAACGAGATGGATTATGCCTCCGGGTCGTCCATCTCCGGGACCGGCAACCTGTTCCTCGCACCCCAAACCAACTCGCGCGACATCTCCCTGGGGGCGGCCAGCAATCAGCCGGGCAAGCTATCGCTGACGGCCACCGACCTGGCCGCAATAGGCACCACGTTTTTCCAGGTGATGATCGGCTCACCGTTGGCCACGGGTCTGATCAGTGTCGATGGCAATGCGACGCTGACCACCTCTGTCTTGTTGCTGCAAAACACCGGTAGCGGCGCGGGGGGCCTCTCGGTCAACGCCACCCTTAATGTCGGCACGGGCAATCTGGTGGTCGTTACCGAGGGAGGGATCACCTCGACCGCCTCGGGGTTGCTCCAGGCAACCAACCTTACCCTGGAGGCCGAGTCAGGCATCGGCACTTCCACCGATCCCCTCTTCACCCAGGTCAGCAACCTGCAGGCGGAGACCAACACCGGCGGCATCTACATCGAGAACACCGGGGCCCTGGTCATTGGCGAAACGTCGACCTTTATGGACGGCCTGCAGACCGCCTCCGGCGGCGACATCCAGGTTTCCGCCTCCAGTTCGCTTACCCTCTGGGCCAACGTCCTCTCCAGCGGTGGCGACATCACCCTGACCGCGGAGGACTCCGCGGGAACTGGTGACGATTTGACCGTGAAGCCGGCCATCCTGATATCCGCCAACGGTGGCAACATCCTCCTGCAAGCCGGCGATGATCTGACCATCGATTCCTCCGCCACGGTGGAAACCACGGGCGGGGGAACCATCGTCATCGAAATCGACGCAGGCAATGCCGACACGGGCGTCGGTGGCGTGGCCAACTTCTCCGGGGTGTCGCTGAAGGCGCCCGGCGGGGCGACGGTGCGCGGCCAGGGCGATGCGGACACCTTCAATCTCAGTCCGTCGGCCAACACGCCCATCATGGTCGAAGGCAACGCCCCGCTGACGATTCCCGGCGACACGGTCAACCTCGATGTGCAGGAGCTGCCGACCGGCACGCTGGACATCACCGATCGCTTCTTCGCCGAGCTGTCGTGGACCGGAGCGGCCGGAGTGAAACTCGACTCCATCGAGGAGGTCAATCCCCTCAACGGGCAGATGAACGTCGTGCTGGATCTGGCGGTGGCGAAGTTGGATGGGCAGCCGATCGAAGATGGCAGCAGCAGTGCCGATGGGGTGACGCTGATGCTCAATCCAGCGTTGACCGACCTGCTCTTCCTGGTGGGCAAGAACGGAGCGCCGGCAACCGACTACTTCAGCATCGGCAAGAACGGGGTAGCGACCACGCAGGTGCTGGGATCGAACGATCCGGAATGGGTGGTCGTGCGCAACACGGTCGGGCCGACCGCGATTCTCACCGAGGGCGGGAATGATTCCATCGTGGTCGCCCCGTTGGCGGGTGGGTTGCGCAGTGGCCTGGTCGGCCCCCTGCAGATCGATGCGGGAGCGGGAGCCAACCGGTTGACGGTCAATGACAGCAGCAACACCCAGGCCAGCACCGTCGAACTGAAGGTCAGCACCATCGCGGGAACGGGCTACAGCATCGGCTACGCGGCCACGGGTGGGTCGTTCCAGCAGGTGAGCTACCAGGGGGGTAGTGGCGCCGACTCTGTGACCTACTTCAACCGGAACGCTGGATCGATGGGGGTGAACACGGGTGCGGGGAACGATCGGATCTTCGTCCGGCTGACACCCACGAACCTGCTGAACGGGTTGACCGTGAATGGCGGAGCGGGCCGTAACACCCTGACCCCGCAGGACCTCTCCCAGACCGCACTGGTGAAAAACGTCCCGACCGGACCGGGCCAGGGACGCATCCTTACGACGTTCTTCAATCAACCGACCCGGCAGTTTGTCTACCAGAACATCGCCCAGGTGGTGGGCATCAATGCCCAGGCCAACTATATTCGGTCGCTCTACATCTACATCCTGGGCCGGGTAGCGACACCCCAGGAAGTGACCTACTGGCGCGGTGTGCTGGCGACGCAGGGTCGGCTGGCGGTGGTGCGAGCGCTGGAGCTGTCGCCGGCGGGACGTACGAACCTGGTCCGGCAATGGTTCCTGCTCTTCAAGGGACGCTCGCCGGTGGGGTCCGAGGGAACGCCGCTGGTCCAGGCGCTGCTGGCGGGCCAGAGCGAGGAGACGGTGCTGGGTCGGCTGCTGGGCAACGCGCGGGCTCCGTGGCAGTCCGGCACGCGAACAACGCTGGTGAACTACTACTATCGGCGTCTGCTGGGTCGTGCTCCCACCGCGACGGAGCGAACGCAGGCGGTCAACAGCTCCAACGGTATCAGCCAGATCCGCATGTTGATCGAGGTCAGCAACGCCTTCTTCAACCGAGCCCAGTGATGGACGCGGCTCAGAAGGAGAACAGCAGGGAGAAGGTCAGACCCTGGGCCCAGAAGCTGCCGCTGCTGAGTTCCGGGGCGGGCTGGGCGGGGCCACCTGGCACGCCGATGTCGGCGATGGGCGCCAGGTTCAGGTTCACCCGGCGATTGATCTGATCACCGGGGCGAATGACATCCTGGACATAGAGGAAGTCGTAGCCGGCCAGGAAGCAGGCCCAGTCGGTGACATGCCAGCCGACCTGCATGCCGGCCTGGGGGATGACCCCGAAGCCGTTGCGGCGATAGGACCCGATGTTCGTGGTCTGGCTGAAGAGGCTGCCGGGGGCGGTCTGGCCGGGCAGACCGGGCGCGACCAGTTGCGTGGAACCGGCGATGTTCAGCTGTTGCTGCATGGTGCCGAGGGCGACCGAGGCGCTGGCCTCGATGACGAAGCAATCGAGCACCTTGCGGCAGCGTCCACCGAGCTGGCCGCCGTAGAAGGAGTTGGTGGTGCTGAAGGAGTCGGTGCCCAGATAGGTGCTGCCGGAGGGAGTCACCTGACCGACGAAGAATCCCGGCGTGGCGAGCGTGGTACTGGTGTTGAGCGCGAGGCCCTCACGCAGCTGGAGCTGGCGGAAGCCACCGAGAAGGTCGAACTCGATCTGATCGCGACTGGAGATCCGGTAAATCGCATTCAGCTCGGTGCCCCAGAGCTTCTGGCGGTTCACGCGGACCCAGGCGCTGCCGGTGGCTGCCTGGGGAGCCTGCAAGCGCAGGGCGGCCTCGGCACCGTTGGTGGGATCGAGGAAGGGGATGGCGATGACCGGGGTGCCCTCCGCCGTCCAGGTTTTGGCCTGGCTTTCGAGATAGAGGCCGCGAGCCTCGACCCCGAGCCCCTCGGCTAGAAAGGCCCGGGCAGAGAAGCGACCGCCCAGCAGGGGTGATTGCGAGAGGGTTCCACCGATCAGCGTGGTGGTGCCGGCGCCGAGCACACCCAGGTCGCCGGGAATGGCGCTGCCGGTCATCAGGGGAGGCGTGCTCTGGCCCTCGGTCCACCACAGAAGGAACGAGGCATCGAGCTCGAAGGTTGGGCCATCACTGGGGGCTGGAGCGCAGGCAGGGGTCGGCGCAGCGGGAGGGCACGACCCCAACCCAGGAGACTGTGCATGGCAGATCAGGGCCAGGAGCAGCCAGCCTGCGGTTGTGAGAAACCAACCTGAACAGTGGCGGACCATGTGCGATCTCCCCCGGAACCGTGGCGCAGTGCTTCCCCTCATCGGGTTGAGACGCTGCGAGACGATTAATCCATCGGCAGCAGACAGGAGGACGATGCAGAAGAGGACGTGCATCCGGGACATGCAGGCATGGATGGCCACCGCGCGTGCTGACGAACCGGCACAACCGGCACAGATTGTCAGGAGGAGGGCGGGTTGAACCTGGGATGGGGTCGGGGTGTCGTTGGAAGTGCAGGCGGGCGATGGGATGACATCGCCCGCCGGATGGCCAGGCTCTCGGCAGAGGATCGGGGCTCTGAACCCCGGTCGAGTTGGCTCGACACCAACACTGGCTGCTCAGGCGCGGGAGGCGCCCCCGTCTACTTCTTGCCCTTGGGGTCGAGGTTCTTCGCCATGTCGGCATCGCTGACGGTGGAGGCGACGCCCTCGGCGGGGACATCGACCTTTGCGACCCACAGCATGGTGTTGAGGACGACCTTGCGGAAGTTGTCGTCCTTCCAGTTGCGGTGGAAGTGGCCGCCGGTGAAGCCAGCGCCGCGGCCGCCGTCCTTGCGCTGGGTGGCCCACATCACGTGCTCGGGGCGTCCTTTCGCCTCCTGGATATGCTTGTAGGGACCACGCGGGTAGACGTAGGGGCCATCGCGCGTGGCGTCGGTCGGCGAGGCGGTGAGGATGGGGGTGACGCCCTGCATCTCGGGGCGGAAGCGCATGTTGAAGTACCACTCGTCGTGAATGGTGAACGGCTGGACGCCGTTGCAGATGGGATGGCGCGGCAGCTCCTTGAACTCGGCCTTCCACATGGGGTTGCAGGACCACTGGTGCTCGTAGCAGCCACCGATCCAGTCGCGGAAGGCGTCGCCGGCCTTGCCCTTGACGACCTCGACGGCGAAGTGGCAGCAGAAGAGGCCGACGCCCTTGCGCATCAGTGCGTTGATCCGTTCGAGGCGATTGCCCTGAACGAGAGGATGGCCGCCGCCCCCGTCGGCGTAGACGACGATGCCGTCGGCGGTGTCGAGGAGGGCGTCGTCCTTGGGGTAGCCGTTCAGGACGATCTGCACGTCGAGATCCTTGACGCCAGCGAGGCACTTCTGGAAGAGCAGGACGCCGGCGTTGTGTTCGTGCTGGCCGGGGCCGTGGCTGGGGGTGCCGGCGATGAGGACGAGTTTGTGTTTGGCCGGGGCGGCGCTGGCGAGGGAGCCCGACAGCACGGCGGCGGTGGAGGCGGCGAGAAAGCTGCGACGGGTCGAATGCGACATGAGAGAGCCCTTTTATCGTGGAGGGAGAGCAGAGTCGAGCAGGAGGCGAGCGGCCTCGGGGGCGAAGTAGGTGAGGATGCCATCCGCACCGGCGCGCTTGAAAGCGAGCAGGCTTTCGAGGATGACGCGGGGGCGGTCGAGCCAGCCATTGGCGGCGGCGGCGGAGAGCATGGCGTATTCGCCACTGACCTGGTAGACGAAGGTGGGCACCTGGAAGGCGTCACGAACGCGGGCGACGATGTCGAGGTAGGGCATACCCGGCTTGACCATGACCATGTCGGCGCCCTCGGCAAGATCGAGGGCGACCTCGCGGATCGCTTCCTGCCCGTTGGCGGGGTCCATCTGGTAGGTCTTCTTGTCGCCGGTGCCGAGGTTGCCAGCCGAGCCGACGGCGTCGCGGAAGGGGCCGTAGAAGGCGGAGGCATACTTGGCGGCGTAGCTGAGGATGAGGATATCGACGAGGCCGGCCTGATCGAGGGCGTGGCGAATGGCGCCGACGCGGCCGTCCATCATGTCGGAGGGAGCGACGACGTCGCAGCCAGCCTGGGCCTGCAGGACGGCCTGCTTGCAGAGGACCTCGACTGTTTCATCGTTGACGACGTAGCCGTTGCGGACGAGACCATCCTGGCCATGCGAGGTGTAGGGATCAAGGGCGACGTCGCAGATGATGCCGACCTCGGGGACCGCCTTTTTCAGGGCGCGAATGGCCCGGCAGACAAGATTGTCGGGGTTGAGCGCCTCGTCGCCGTCGGGTGATTTGCGCTCGGGCGGCGTGGCGGGGAAGAGGGCGATGGCGGGGATGCCCAGGGAACGCGCCACGGCCACGGCTTCCACAAGCAGATCGATGGAGAGCCGTTCGACGCCCGGCATGGAGGCAATGGGCGTGCGGGTGCCCTGCCCTTCCTGGATGAAGACAGGCCAGATGAGGTCGCTGGGGCTGAGGTGATGCTCGGCGACGAGACGGCGCGTCCAGGGATGGCGGCGCAGGCGACGGGGCCGCATACGTGGCGGCCAGGTGGGTTCGAGGCCTGGAATCGCACGGGACATGAGAGCGGCTACCTCGGAGTTCGAGCGCGGCCTCAGCGAAAGCCGCGGATGGCAACAACGGCGGGGCGAGGGATCTCGGTTCCGCCCCTGGGCCAGTGGCTGGTGAGGCGAGCCAGCGACAGGCTCAGCTCGCCGGGGTGCTGTACCGCCAGGAAGAGGGTGGAGCCGTCCTCGCTGAACCACGGTCCAGTCAACTCACAATCTACCGGGCCGCTGGCGAACTGGAAAGCGTCGCCGGCCGAATCGCCGCGGGTGGGGACGACGAAGAGGCCGTTGTTGCCGAAGGGACGGAAGGCGCCCTTGCCCATCTTCTCGGACGACATGTCGCAGACGACCCAGAGGTTGCCGTGGCGATCGAAGGCGAGGTTATCGGGGCAGGCCAGACCGCTCTGCGGGCCGCCGGCGAGGAAGACCTCGTACTGGAACGACTCGGCCTCGGGGTTGTCGCCCTCCTCGACGAGGCGGACGATGTGGCCGAAGAGGTTGCCGTGGCGGGTGTTGTTGGTGAGGGCGACGTAGAGGCTACCATCGAGGGGGTGGATCTCGCAGTCCTCGCAGCGGTCGAGCGGGGTGGCGCCGAGGGCGCGGGCGGCGACGCGGGTATGCAGCAGGAGATCGGCCTGGTCGCGCATCTGCACGGTGGGATCGGCCTTGCGCGCCTGGGCGAAGGCGGGCGACTTCTCGATGAGCGTGCGCACCTTGTCGGACCAGACGAGTGGGATCCAGCGACCCCGGGCGAGGTCGGCGGCGTAGAGGGTGCCGGCTTCGAGGACCCGACGCTGGTCAGCGCGCGAGGCAGTGCGGTCGAGCGGTTCTGCGGAGACGAACTTGTAGAGGTGCTGATCGACCTCGTCATCGCCCATGTAGACGACGAGTCGGCCGCGCGGCCCGACGGTGATGGCGGTGTTTTCGTGCTTGAAACGGCCAAGTGCAGTGTGTTTCCGCGGGGGGAGTTCGCCGAACGGATCGACCTCGAGGACCCAGCCGAAGCCGGTCTCGTCGATGGCCAGCTCGGGGACGTCGGACCAGCGAAAATTGAAATCGAGTGGGTCGGCGGCGTTGTAGTCGGGGTAGTTCTCCTCGCAGGAGAGAGCGGTGAACCAGGGAGTGCGTCCGCCGGAGCAGTTTGCCAGGGTACCGGTGGCGTGGGGGACACGGGCGCGGGCGGGGCCGGTCATCTGGATCTGGGGGTAGCTGGCGGTGAAGCGGCGATTGAACTTCGAGCCGGCGAGCGCCTTCCAGACGCCGCCCTCGCGTCGGACGTGGACGACGCTGCCACCGACGCTGAGGCGTTCGGCCTGAATCTGGTCGGCGGTCTTCTTCTTGCCAGCGAGGTAATCGGCAGGGGTGTAGCCGGAGAGGAAGAGCGGGTTGGGGTACTCGTGGTTGACCCAGAGGAGGCCCTCGTGGGCATTACCGCCGCCGGTGCGAGCATCGATGGGGAAGTAGGCGATAAAGTCGTTATTGAAACCGAAGCGTTCGAGGGAGCCATCGGGAGCCTTGCTGCCCAGAGAGTCGCCCCAGGCAATCACCAGGTCGGCGGTGTAGCCGCGGGGCAGGACGAGTTCGTCGGCCGAGCTGGGTGCGATGGGCTCGAAGAAACGCGGAGCGGCGCTTTTCTTCCGTCGCGAAGGGAACTCGGCAGCGAGAAGGTTCTGGGTGGTGCCAGCGGCGACGGCGGCGTAGCATCCCATACCCAGAGACGACATGAAGGAACGACGAGTGAGGGCCATGCGAAAGCTTCCAGCGAGCGAAGATGCGGATGCTGTTAGTGTAGAGGTGCCCGACGAGCGCGATGTGAAGATTGGAAGGAGAACCGGCCGCCGCGAAACGGCCGGCGGCGCGGTGGAGGAGCCGTTACTTCTTGAGGAGGATCTCGACGACCTTGCCGTTGCTTTCCTCCAGCTCGACCTCGACGCCGGGCTTGAGGTACTTGGGGTAGTCGGCCACCTTGATGAGCGCACCATCGGCAGCGTGCAGGTGGGGTCGGCCCTTGGCGAAGGTGATGGTGCGCTCCTTGCCCTCGACCTTGACGATGAGCTTCTTGTCGGCGTACTTCACGACCTCGGCGTCGGCCGCCAGCAGGCCGCCCACGACGAGGAGCAGCGCCATCAGGGCCACCTTGATCACTCGGAACATCAACAGACCTCCGGGAAGGCGATGGGCGCGGCGGATCTTCCCTCCGTGGAAAGGCGCAGCCGGGCCCTGCTCTGAAAAGGATACATGGTGCGAGGGCAAATGACTGGGGTGGGGTGAGGTCAGTGGGAGGGCATGGAGATCCAGCGGGGGACGAGGGCCGTGGGTTTCCAGCGGTTGCGGCGGCGGACCTCGTCCTCGGAGAGATGCTGCGGGCGGAGGTAGATGTAGTAATCGTCGCTACGCTGGAAGAGATCGTCACCGGGTTCAGGCTGGGGACTCAGGACCATGACGTTGCTGAAGCGGAGATGCAGGTAGCCGCCAAGGAGTTCATCGAAGCGTGGCAGGTCGGCGCGAAGGTGAAAGGTGAAGGTGCGGCGGGCGGAGATCTCCTGCACGTCGCGTTCCTGGAAGCCAACGGGGCGCAGGGGGAGTTCGGTCCAGCCACGATCGACCTGGGCGAAGGCGCGCAGCGCGGGGCCGAGGACGAACACCGGAGACTCCGGAGCGAGATTATCGAGGAAGAGCTGGACCTGGTAGGCGCCCTCGGGGAGATACTGCACGTCGGCGATCTCGGCACGCAGTTGCTGCAAGGCCATGTCGTGGGCTCGGCGACGAGATTCGCGCTGTTGAGCAAGCGCGCCACCCTGCCAGCGGGCAGTGAGGGCATCGATGGAGGCGAGCAGGAGCGCCGTCAACAGGGCCCAGCCAACGAACGTCATGGCGCCCCGGACGAGACCGGCGCCCGGCGGAGTGGGGATCGCGGCGGGAAGCGTTGGCGGAGGTGCGGGTGGTGGTGGTGGCGGAAGGGCTCCGGCGGAGGTAGCCACCGACACGATGCGGCCGGCCTGCATCTGCAGGACGCGCTGGGCCAGGGCGGCGACCCAGGCGTCGTGGGTGACGAGTAGGACGGCGGTGCCCTGCGCGGCGGGGAGCGAGCCGAGCAGGGCCAGTACCTCCTGTTCGGCCTGGGCATCGAGGTCGTTGGTGGGTTCGTCGGCGAGGAGCAAGGCGGGACGGTTGACCAGGGCACGGGCCAGGGCCACCCGGCGCTGCTGGCCACCGGAAAGCTGCGCGGGGTAAGCGTCCCAGCGGTCGGGCAAGCCGATCTCGTCGAGCAGGGTGCGGGCGCGGGCCAGCGCCTCGTCCTGAGGCAGGCCGACCAGCAGCGCGGGCAGAGCAATGTTGTCGATGGCCCGGAGGTTGGGGAGCAGGCCGCCGAACTGGAACAGAAAGCCGAGACGGCGAGCGCGCAGGTCGGCGAGGCGGGAGCGGCCGAGCGTCTGGAGGTCGTGGCCGTCGAAGAACACCCGGCCGGCACTGGGGCGAGACAGACCACCCAGGAGAGCCAACAAGGTGGACTTTCCCGATCCGGATCGTCCGCAGATGGCCACGATCTCGCCGGCCGATAGCTCAAGATCAACTCCGTCAACGGCGGGGAGTTGGCCGCGTGGTGTGGCGTAGTGGCGAACCAGGCCCTCGGCGTGAAGGAGCATGCGTCAATCTCCGCGAACCAGATCGTAGGGTTCCTGTGCGCCCAGGCGCCACGCGGGGATCAGCGCGCCGAGGGCACCGACCAGGGCACAGAGGGCGACGCTGCCCAGGCCGACCAGGACCAGTGTGAGTGGGCCGGGCAGCGAGAAAGGAACCTGGTGAATCTCGAATTGATGGCCAATGGAGCGACGAAAGGCGATGAGCAGGGCCGCGCCGAGGAGGACACCACCGACCGCACCGGCGGCGGTAGTGAGCGCGGCCTCGGCGAGGATAATGCGCAGGAGCTGGCCGGGGCGCATGCCGACAGCGACGAGCAAACCGAGTTCGCGACGGCGTTCGGCGAGCAGGCCAGTATAGAGGGCGGCGACCATGAGAGTCACGGCGACGAGGCCAAGGCCAGCGAAGATGACGGCGCCGTGGAGCAGGGTTTGCAGGCCCTGGCGGACGGCGGTGGTCAGGCTGTTGCCGGCGATGACCTGGGCATCGCTCAGGCGAGCTGCGGCGAAGCGAAACTGTTCCGGAGTGGCGCCGACGCGCAGGCGGACGAGCAACGCGGAGTAGCCAGCATCGTCTGGCAGGGAGACCGGAGAACTGGAGGAAGCGGCGGCCTGGCGGAGGTCGTCGAGCGTCTCGAAGGTGACGAAGACGGCGCGCTCGAAGGGGCCGACACCAGTGAGGGCGAGTCGGCCGCGCACGGGGAACGAGCGACCGAAGAGAACGAGCGTTTCGCCGACCTGTTCGGAGCGGCGTCCGCCGACGAGCACCCCACCACGACCGGGATCGCCGGGGGGGCCCTCAACGATCCAGGGTAGAACGGTGAAATCACGGGCGGGATCGAAGGCGACGAGATCGAGTGGCTCATGCGAGCGGGCGCTGACGGGAATGGCGAGGTAGCGCTGGGGAGAGACGGCTTCCACACCCGGGAACTGTTCGATCTCGGTGAGGAGCGACGTGGGCAGCGTGTGGGGGGTAGGCTCGACGGTGAGCAAGGCGGGGGTAAGGTGGACGATGGTCTGGCGCGGCACGAGCATCAGGTCGGCGCCCATGCGGTTGAGGCTGGTGTCGAGGCTGTGGCGGACGGCGAGATGGAGGGCGACGGCGAGGAACAACGCTGCACCGCCCAGCATCACCGCCAGTGCGAGGAGGAAGGCACGGCTGGGGCGGTGGCCCAGTTGCTGCACCGCCAGCCGGAGAAAGAGCCAGGAGGGGCGCATGGGAGTCACACGCAGGTGGAACGGCTGAAGACGAGTTCCTCGGGTTTACTGGGGACGATGACGCAGTCGTGATGGCCGCCGAAGTTGGGCATGTAGCCGACGGCCTCGAGGGTGTCCTGACGGAAGACAAAGGCGCCGGACTCCATGCGCTGGAAGCCGGAGAAGATGACGATGACGTACTTGCCGTCGTAGGTGAGGGCCATGGTCTGGGTGTCGATGCCGACGTTGCGGAACTTCTTGATGATCTTCCAAGTTTTGACGTCGGCGACGTAGACGTCGCTCTTCATCGGCTTGGGGCGCAGGACCGTGAAGAAGCACTTGGTGCCATCGACGGAGAAGGCGACGTGGAAGGGTGAGGGGAATTCGCCCTTCCACTCGGGATCGCCGAGGAAGCGGACGCGTTTCCAGCGGCGCGGGTCGGGGTCGGCGGTATCGAAGATGGCGACGTTGTTGGCGCGGAGGTTGTTCATCATCACGAACTGGTTGCCGGTGGGGTGGAAGCCAGACTCGTGGATGGGGTTGCCGACAGCGGGGAGAGAGACTTCCCAGGTCTCGGGGGTGTTCGACACCTTCTTGAGAGGGAAGTTATCCTGGATGCCGTCGTTGGCCTGGACGAAGCAGACGGGTTCCCAGTTCTTGCGATCGAGAATGAAACCGCCGCCGCACATGCGCAGGCCGAGGACAGACCAGCGGTTGCCGGGGTGATGCAAGGCAAAGTCGAGGCCGGTGAGCGCCATCGGATCATCGCCGGGAATCTGGCCGCGCTCGACGAGCAACTCGGCCATGGGGGCCATCTCGTAGTTGATCTTGTTGCCGCGGGTGCCCTGGTAGTCGTAAACGCCGAGTTCACGAGAGGCTTCGAGGCGGGTGAGGCGGATGGTGCCGCCCTTGAGCCAGCAGTCGCCAAGGAAGCGGAAGCGGGGGATCCAGTCGGCGCGGAAGGCGGTGTGGACGCGAGTCTTCTGGGGGCCACGGGCGCGATTGAAGAAGGCAGCAACATCTTTTTGCCCATCGGCGCAGGCGAAGCCTTCAGCGTCGGGATAGATGCAGGTGTGCACGCCGAGGCCGATGCCGGTGGTTTCGGAGATGTCCTCGAGGAGTTCCATCTGGCCGACCTTGCCGTTGTAGCCGACACGGTAGATGTGGTTGCCCTGGCCGTGGCGGTCGAGGAGGCCGCGTTGCTTGATCTGGGTGGGGATGCCGTACATGAGGACGTTGTCGCCACCCTGGGTCGAGTTGATGAACTCGAAGCCCTTGTAGGGGTCGCCGCCCTCGCCGGGATAGGCGGCGAGGTGGTGGGAGATGGGGCAGGAGTCGCCGTAGTTCCAGTAGGCGATCCAGGCGAGCTGCTTCATCGTCTTGAGATCGACCGCGTGGGTGGCGCCGCCGAGCTTGGTGGGGGTGAGATAGATGTACTGGCCGAGTGACTCGCGGATGCCCTCGAAGTGTTCGCGGGACTCCTTCTTCTGGGCCAGGAGTGGGTTCCAGCCGGAATACTCGAGGCCCTTGTAGGCACCCACGCCGACCAGGCCAGCCGCACCGTAACGGAGCCACTCACGACGATTGGGCCTGGAGTTCATCGCACGGTACCTCGAGGAACGAAGGGAAGCCAGGTTCAGGGAAGATAGGGACATCCCGTGGTCAGGGCCGCGGGTGCGGTCGTGACCAGGGGTGCGGATGCAGGCACGTTCAGCACACGATACACCGCGTGCTGCAAGGCGAGCAAGGATTCAGCGGAGCAACCGGGCCAGCAGGTGTCGAGCAGGCCGTCAGGGGTGACGAGCATCAGGTAGCCGCCGTTCAGGGCGCCGACATGGGTGATCAGGGCGCGGTCGGGGTCGGCGATGACGGGGTCATGATGGCCCAGCGAGCGGGCGAGGTCGCGGGCGGCGGTGGCGGCGGCATCGATGACGTACACCGGTTGCACGCGGTCGGCGAAGGGACGCAGGGCGGCGCGCAGGTGCGGTTCGATGTCGCCCAGACAGGGGCAACCGTGACGGGCGAAGATGAGGAGAACGGGTTTACCGCCAGCGAGTTCGGGCCAGGTGACCTGACGGCCATCGTGGAGGAGAACCCGTTGGGTAGCGAGGGAGATTTCGAGAGCGGCACCAGCGTGAGCCAACTGACGGGCGGTCACCGGGTGAGTATCACGGACGCGGGGTCGCTCGGAGGGGTGAGTGGGGTCAGGAAGCGACGAACGACCAGCAGCGGCGAGCGCAGCCAGAAGCACCCCGACGGGGAGCATGAGAAGCCAGGGAAGCCAGGCAGATCGCCTCATCGAGGGAAACCCAACCATCGAACCCAGGTAGGGGCAGACCGCGGGCGCACCCTATACCTGTACCACCGGGCAGGCGGCAGGCCAAGCGCGACGGGGGAATTCTGGGAAACCTGGCGGATAACGTCGAAGCGATGGATCGATTTCTATGGATCGGTCGAGCCGGCTTTGACGATGAGAGAGGAACCAGACGAGACAATGCGATGACGTATTCCTCGAGCCTGCTCGAAAGCGGATCGGGCCAGAGGAGTCCTGGGGTCAGAGGCCAACGGCTGGAGAGACCAGGAGCAAGGTATGGGCAAACGGATACGACGGGGTGTGCTGGCCGGACTGCTCGCCGGAGCGACCCTGTTTCAGGGGGGGAGTCGGCCCGTGATGGCGCAAGGGGTGCTGTTGCCGCCCATCGCCGAATTGCCGCGCGCCCAGCCGACCTTGCCCGCGCCGCGGAAGGCGGAAGAGAACAACGCTGCGCCGAAGGAAGAAAAGAAGGAAGGGGACAAACAGGAGCTAGCGAATCCGTTGCCCATGCCCCGGCGCGTGGAAGAAGCGCCTGGGTACGATCTGAAGGCGCTGGAAAAGTTGATGGACCGGAGTAATCCCCGGCTGGCGCAGGCGGCGATGGCGATCGATGCGGCGGCGGGTCGGGCGCTTCAGGCGGGGTTGTATCCCAACCCGGTGGTGAGCCTGAATAACGACGAGATCGCCGACCGGACGGGGCCCATCGGCATCATCACGGCGCCGATGATCAGCCAGGAAATCGTGACGGCGGGGAAGCTGGATCTGAGTCGGGCGGCGGCCAACAAGCAGGTGGACCAGGCAGCGCTGGAGCTGATCGCGCTGCGCTTCGAACGTCTGGCGATGATTCGGTCGGCCTACTACAAGGTGATCACGTTGCAACGACGGCTGGAGATCCTGGAACAGCTGAGTCAGATTGCCGAAGAGTCGCTAAAAACCAGCGAGCGGCTGGTGAAAGCGGGCCAAGCGGCGCGGCTGGATCAGGTGCAGTTAGAGGTGGAAGTGGAGCGGTTCCGGGCCGACCGCGAGGCCACCGTCCGCGAGCTGGAACCGGCGTTCCAGCAGCTAGCCTCGGCGGTGGGGGTGAGTAACCTGCCCTTCAAAAGGCTGGCAGGCTCCCTGGAGGAGACGATTCCGCCGTACGAACTTCTACCGGCGCGCGACTTTCTGGTGCGGGCGCACCCGGATATTTTGTGGGCGAAGAAGGGAATCGAGAAGACGCAGCTTCAGCTGGATCGAGCGCGGGTAGAGCCGATCCCGAACGTGACCGTCGGGGCGGGGTATGTCTACCAGGGACAGAACAAATCGAACGACTTCAGCGTGGGGTTGAGCCTGCCAGTGCCAACGTGGAACCAGAACCAGGGCAACATCGCTGCGCTACGCGCGGAGCTGGGGCAGGCCATTCAGCAGGTGGGGCGGACCGAGAACGAGTTGAGCGATCGGTTAGGCAAAGCGTTCGAGGTCTATGCCTCGGCGCTGCGGCGGGCGGAGCTGTATCGAACGAACATCCTGCCGCGGGCCCTAGAGAGCTATCGGCTGGCGATCAAGGCCTACCAGACGGGGCAGTACGACTACCTGCGTGTGCTTGAGGCGCAGCGCATCTACTCGCAGGCGGACCTGGAGTATGTGCGGTCGCGCGGGGAGGCATGGCGGGCGGCAGCCGACCTTTCGGGGCTGCTGCTGGAGGAGCAATGGCCGTTCTGCCCACCGCGGCCCGGGGTGGCTGCGCCAGCCCCTGCGGCGGCGCCAGCCCCTGCGGTGGCGCCTTCTCCTGCGGCGGCCCCGGAGCCGAAGAAACCGTGAGGCGGCTCAGGCGGGCTGCCAGGTTTCGCGAAGTGGGTGATCACGGCAGCGTCTCAGCCGACAAAGGCAACCGCGTTCTGGGTGGAAAAGTGAGAGTGAGGGTCAACGTCGGCGAACGTCGAAGCCCTCGTTGTCGGCCAGTTCGGCGACTGCCGCGAGGTGGAGCGGTGCCGACTCCTTGCCGAGGTGACGATTGCGCGCGATGAGGTTCTTCTCGGAGGGGTCACCCGCGAGGAGAATGCCCCCGCCCTTGAGACGGTTGCCGACGATGCGAACGTTGCGGCAGGGGAAGCGCTGCTTGTTGCGGTCGGCGCTAACATAAATGGCGGATCCCGAGGCGATGGTCTGGCGGCCGTCGGCGAGGGAGATCTCGTTGGCCTCGACGAGTAGTCCATCGATGCCGGCGGTCTTGTAGATGGAGAGGTAAGTGTTGCCACGGTTGCGGCGGAGGATGCTGTCGCGAACGGTGGAGTTGGCGTGGTCCTCGTGCATCAGTCCCTCGCCATCGTTGATGCGATACTTGCGGTCGAACGCCCAGTTGCGATGAACGAGGTAGTCGTTGTCCTCGACCAGCCAGCGCCAGCCACGCATCTCGACGGCGCGGTTGTCGTTGGTGGAACTACCCGCGGTGAGCGCCTGACCGGTGGCGGTGGGCCGCCAGACATCGGGTGGGAAGCGAATGACGTTTCCGGAGCAGATGACGCCATCCCCTGCGAAGCCGATGGCGGTGCGGCCGGAGTTGTAGATGAAGTTGTCGCGGATGATGATGCCGGGGCGGAAGGCGTGGGGGTGGGAGTCGGGCGTGCCGTCGGGCCCGTTGCCGCCAGGTCCGCCGACGGAGTAGTGGTTGGCGTACAGACCGGGGCGGTTGTCGAAGTCGAAGACGACGCCATCCACGGTGGTCTTCATCTTGCGGGGACCGAGGAGCACGTAGCCCGACATGGTGAAGTTGTCGTCGCCAGACCGAGGTAGGCGGTTGTTGGCGAGGAGCAGGTGAGAGGCCGCCTTGACGTTGATGGCTGCGTGATGGCGAGCCGTGAAACGCTGCCAGGGAAGCTGGCCGATGGTGAGATTGGGGATAGCTGGGTCGGCGACCGCGGCGTTGCGGAGGAGGCAGCCCACGACGAATCGGCGGGAGCCGGCGCGGTGCTGGTCTGAACCATCGTCGGCGAAATGGACGTGGCCATGATCGATGGAGAGGTGGATCAGGCCGACGTGGGAGGCAGTGGCCGGCTGGGCCAGGTAGATCCCCTTGAAGGCGGAGGCAATGGGAGTGCCATCGCCCTCGAGCAGAGGGACGTAGCGGGGAAACTCGAACCGGGTGGGCGGGGCGAACTTTTCGTGCTGGGCGGAGCGCACGGGGCCGGGGTCGGCACCGCGGAGAATGACGCCGTCGAGCAGACGAATGGAATCCTGAAAGCGGTAGGTGCCGGGAGGAAAGTAGACGACCCCGCCTCCCCTGGCGACGACGGCAGCCTGAGCGGCAGCGAGGCGGTCTTCCAGGGTTTTGCCCGGGACGCGGGTGACATCGATGACGGTGGCCCAGGGCAAGGCATCTGCCCAGGAGAGTTTGAACGAGGCCAGAGGGTTGGAGATGGGGGCATCGGCAGCGCGGAGGGCAGCAGCCTGCGGGTAGAGAACGGCAGCCAAACCTGCATAGAGAGCAGCGCGGCGTGTGAGAAGTGGCTCGGACATGTCGGCCTCGAAATGCGGACGGATATCGGAAGTTGTATGGCGCGGCGGATCAGCGAGATAGTAGGTGGCTGCAGGGGGGCGGCGCGGTACAATCAGCCTCCATGCATGCCAACTCACTTGCGGAACGACTGCGGCGGGCAGTGCGGCGCGATCGACTGCTGGACACTGCCATAAAACTCATCGAGGTTCCCTCCCGGACCGGGGAGGGTGGGCCGGTGCTCGATCGTCTGGCGGAGATACTCGCTGGCGATGGGTTTGTCGTCGAACGGCCAACGGGGAACCATCCGGCGGCGCCGGCGGTGGTGGTGCGTCTGGACGGAGACGAGCCGGGACCGACGCTGCAGTTCGATGGGCACCTCGACACGGTGCATCTGCCGTTTGTGCCGCCCGCGGTCGAGGGGCCCCACCTGACGGGGTCGGGCGCTTCGGACATGAAAGGTGGGACGGCGGCCGCGGTGGAGGCACTGCGGGTGCTGCGCGAGACGGGGGCGTTGACGCGCGGGAGCATCCTGTTCGTCGCGCACGATCTGCACGAGGCGCCGTGGGGGCTGGGGCAGCAACTCGATCGGCTGATCGAGGAAGGGATTCATGGCAATGCGGTGCTGATTCCGGAGCCGCTGTGCGAGTTTCTGCCGATGGTGGGGCGCGGGGCGGCGACGTGGAAGGTGTGGTTTCGCCGCGCGGGGGCTCCGGTGCATGAGGTGATGCGGCCCCGCGAAGAGCCGAGCGTGATTGCGGCAGGGGCGGAGCTGGTGGCGCGGCTGGGGCAGCTGCAGCAGAACCTGGAGAAACGGCGCGATCCGCAGGCGGGCAGCGAGAGTGTGTTCATCGGTCAGATCCATGCGGGAGAGATTTACAATCAGTATCCGCAGGAGTGCTTTATCGAAGGCACTCGACGCTGGCTGCCAGGGGTGAAGCGCGAGGACGTGGAGGCGGAGTTTCGCGCCATCGTGGACAAGCTGGCGCAGGAGAGTGGGACGACGTCCACGGTGGAGTTCACCTTCATTCGCGATGCGTTTCGGCTGGACCCGGAAGACCGGCTGGTGAGCACGTTTCAGCAGGCGTACGAGCGGGTGAGCGGGGGGCCGTTGAAGCCGGGACCCAAGCCGTTCGTCGATGATGGGAACAGTTTTTACGGGCTGGGACCGATCCCGGCCATCACCCACGGGCCGCGCGCGGGTGGTCAGCACACGGTGAAGGAGTGGGTGGAGATCGATGACCTGGTGCGCGTCGCCTGGCTGTACGCGCTGACCGGGGTGATGTTCTGCAGTGGTGCTTCGCCCGGAGAGTGACGATGTCGAGCAGCAGCTTCCCTGAATTGATCAGCGCCTCGCAGACGACCGAGGAGCAGTTCCTGCGGCACATCTTCGTGCGCGACCAGATGCACGAGTGGAGCAAGGCGCCGCTCATCATGGAGCGGGCGGATGGTGTGCATTACTGGGACGTGAGTGGGAAGCGCTACCTGGATGCGCTGTCAGGCATCTACGTCGTGTCGGTGGGGCACAACAACCGCCGGGTGATTGATGCGGTGCATCGGCAGCTGGACACGCTGTGCTTCTCGCCGCCGATGCACGGGACGAACCCGATCGCGGTGCAACTGGCGACGCTGCTGGCGGAGCTGTGCCCGGGCGATCTTTCGGCAGTGAAGTTTCAGTGCGGCGGCGCGGAGGTGGTGGAGGCGGCCATCAAGCTGGCGCGGCAGTATCACCGGCTGACGGGGCATCCGGGGCGGTACAAGGTGATCAGCCGGTACATGTCGTGGCATGGCTCGACGCTGGGGGCGCTGTCGGCGTCGGGGCTGAAGGGGCGGAAGACGGTGAACGAGCCGATGGCGCCGGGGTTCATCCACGCCTTTCCGCCGACGTGCTATCGCTGTCCGTTCGGGAAGAACTATCCGACGTGTGAGATCACCTGCGCGACGCTGATCGGGCAGATGATCGAGATGGAAGATCCGGAAACGGTGGCGGCGGTGATCGTCGAGCCGATCGGGCACACGGGTGGAATCATCGATCCGCCGCCGGAGTATCTGCGCATCCTGCGCGAGGTGTGTGATCGGCATGGGATCCTGCTGATCTTCGACGAGATCATCACGGGTGTGGGGCGG
Organism: Gemmataceae bacterium; assembly: GCA_046350255.1. GTDB lineage: Bacteria > Planctomycetota > Planctomycetia > Gemmatales > Gemmataceae > CALDUY01. The sequence goes on along the minus strand of JAXMAV010000016.1, from coordinate 112,116 downwards.
ACGGGGCATCTCTTCGCGGCGGAGACATTCGGCGTGGTGCCGGACGTCATCTGCACGGGCAAGGGGATGTCGGGCGGCTATGCGCCGTTGTCGGCGATGATCACGACGAAGAAGATCGCGGATACCTTCTGGGGGCCGATCGCAACGAATCCGGGGTTTGTCGAGGGGCACACCTTCGAGGGGAACCCGCTGTCGTGTGCGGTGGGCATCGCGGTGCTACGGGAGATCCTGGAGCGCGACCTGTGCGGCAACGCGCGGAAGCAGGGGGTGGTGCTGCGGGCGGGCTTCGAGCGGTTGGGGCAGAAGTACGGCATCATCGGCGACATCCGGGGCAAGGGCCTGCTCCAGGGGATCGAGTTTGTGCAGGACGTGGCGACGAAGAAACAGTTTGCGCCGGAGGTGGGCATCGGCACGCGGATCGGCCGCAAGGCGCTGGCGAAGGGGCTACTGTGCCGGTTCGATCCACACTGGTTGGCGTTCGGGCCACCGCTAGTGGTGACGACCGAGCAGGTGGAGGAGATGCTGGGCGTGCTGGACAGCAGCATGGGCGAGGTGCTGCAGGAGTTGAGCGTGTGAGCAGTGCGGGAGCATCGGCGGCGCGGGGCCGGCTGCTGATCGTGACGGCGGCGGTGCTGTGGAGCCTGAGTGGGATGTTCACGCGGGTGCTGCGGGAGCCGACCTCGCTGGGGCTGAACGAACCCGCGCTGGAGCCGTTGCAGATCGCGGCGGGACGGGTGCTGTTCGCGGGGCTGGCCATGCTGCCGCTGCTGCGAGCGGGAGATATCTCGTTTCGTCCCCTGATGGCGGCGACGGCGGTGGTGTTCGCGTCGATGAATGCCATGTTCATCGCGGCGATGGCGCTGGGGTCGGCGGCGAACGCGATCCTGCTGCAGTACACGGCACCGTTCTGGCTCTACCTGGCGGGGGTGTGGTTGCTGCGAGAGCCAGCCAGCCGACGCGGGGCGGTGTCGGTGGTGATCGGGATGTGTGGGATCGGCTGCATCATCTGGGGCGGCTGGCAGGGCGAGCAGGGGTTGATCGTACTGCTGGGGCTGGGGAGTGGGTTGACCTACGCGCTGGTGCTGATTGGGCTGCGATTGCAGCGCGAGGCGTCGCCGGTGTGGCTGACGGCGGTGAATCATCTGACGGGAGCGCTGGCGCTGCTGCCGTTCGTGTGGCACCTGGGCTGGCCGAGCTGGCCTCAGATCGGCTGGCTGGCGCTATTCGGGACGGTGCAGATGGGGGTGCCGTACCTGCTGATGGCGCGCGGGCTGCGGAGTGTGGATCCGGCGGAGGCGGGGACGCTGACGCTGCTGGAGCCGCTGTTGAACCCCTTCTGGGCGTACCTGGTGGCGCCGGAGCGCGAGCGTCCCACGGTGTATGTGCTGCTGGGCGGGAGCTGCATCCTGCTGGCGCTGGTGTATCGATACTGGCCGTGGACGAGTGGGCGGGCGCGGCCGACGACGAGTGAGTGACCATTCCTTGACACTAACGAGGTGATGATGGCGAACACCGGCGTCGGCTCCGCGTCTGGTCTCCCTGGATGCGTATCGCGGCTTCATCATGCTGACGATGGCGTCGAGCGGATTCGCCTTCGCGCGCATCCAGCAGCACCTGGAAGTGCTGACGGTGGCGACGAGCACCCTGGCACAATCGAGTGGTGGGCCGCTGGGGGCGCTGCTGGGGCTGGTGCCAGGTCGGGCAGACCTGCTGCCAGCGAGTCGGCTGTGGAGCTTCCTGGGGTATCAGTTCGAGCATGTGCCCTGGGTGGGCTGTGCGTTCTGGGATCTGATCCAGCCGTCGTTCATGTTCATGGTGGGGGTGGCGATTCCGTTCTCGATGGCGGCGCGGCAGGCGCGGGGCGATTCCTTCGGAAAGATGCTGAGCCATGCCATCGTGCGGGCGATCATCCTGGTGTTGCTGGCGGTGTTTCTGTCGTCGCCGGAGCCGACGCCGCGCGGGATGGAGACGCCGCTGGGACCGACGACGAACTGGATCTTCGTGAACGTGCTGGCGCAGATCGGGCTGGGGTATGTGTTCGTGTTCCTGCTGGCGGGGCGCGGGCTGTGGGCCCAGCTGGGGGCGATCGTGGTGATCCTGGCGGGTTACACGGCGCTGTTCGCGGCGGTGCCGGTGCCTCCGACCGATTATGACTGGAAGGCGGTGGGCGTGCCGGCAGACTGGCAGCATCTGACGGGGTGGTTCGCGCACTGGGACAAGAACAGCAACGCGGCGCACTTCTTCGACGTGTGGTTCCTGAACCTGTTCCCGCGGCTGGCGCCGTTCGCCTTCAACAGCGGGGGATATCAGACGCTGAACTTCGTGCCGTCGATGGCGACGATGATCCTGGGGCTGATTGCGGGCGAACTGCTGATGGGCGGACGCAGCGCGGCGATGAAGTTTGTGATTCTGGTGCTGGCTGGCACAGCGTGCCTGGGGCTGGGGCTGGCGATGGGTGAGTATGTGAATCCGATCGTCAAGCGGATCTGGACACCGTCGTGGGCGGTGTTCAGCGCTGGCTGGACGTTTCTGATCCTGGCGGCGTTCTATGGGGTGATCGACGTGATCGGCTGGAAGGGATGGGCCTTCCCGCTGGTGGTGGTGGGGATGAATTCGATCGCGATGTACCTGATGAGCCAGCAGATGCGGCCGTGGGTGCGGCGGAACCTGACGATCCACATCGGGCGATGGTGGACGCTGGGCGACTATGGGCCGGTGATCGAGTCGGCCGCCATCCTGGCTGGGTTGTGGCTGATCTGTTACTGGCTGTATCGGCAGCGCATCTTCGTGCGGATCTGAGGCGGGGTAAGTCGCGGCAGGTGAGAACGCCCAATGACCGAATCACCATGGCTGAGCTGCCGGAACCCAGATGAGATGTTACAGGTCCTCGAAGGAAGGGTAAGCAAGCGAAAGCTACGCCTTTTTGCCTGCGCCTGTTGCCGACGCATCTGGAACGTGATCCCAGACGCACGGTACCGCGCCGCGGTGGAAACCAGCGAACGGTTCGCGGATGGGCTATGTGATCGGTCGGAGTTACAACTCGCCAGACTGGAGGCACTGAAGGTGCATCCAGGGGGGGATTCAAATTCCACGCCGGGGGAGTTTGCAGCGGCCTCGGTAGCACGTTATCGCATCATTCCCCGATGGATCGGGTGGCTGACGCGCCGGGCTTCCCAGCAGCTTCGGCGCACTGAGGAAGAAGAAGGCGCATACCAGGCCACCATGCTTCGGGAGATTTTCGGTAATCCGTTCCTGCCCCTCGTCCCGGATCCCCTGTGGTCACACTGGAACGATGGGGCGATTGTTCGCCTGGCTCAGAACCTGTATGAGGAGAATCGGCACGACGAATTACCGATCCTGGCCGACGCCCTTGAGGAAGCAGGCTGCGTGCAGACCGAGTTACTCGATCATTTGCGCAAGCCAGGCAGGCACCTCAAGGGATGCTGGGCACTCGACCTGGTTCTGGGACGCGAATAGTGTTAACGGCTCAGGATTCGATCTCGAAGATGGCCTCGACCTCGACGGCGACGCCGGTGGGGAGAGAAGCGAAGCCGAGGGCGCTGCGGGCGTGGTAGCCGGGACCGTCCTTGCCGAAGATGGTGTGGATCAGGTCGGAAGCGCCGTTGACGACGAGATGCTGATCGGTGAAGTCGGGGGTGGAATTGACGCAGCCGAGCAGTTTGAGGACGCGAAGGCCGTCGAGGGTGCCGTGCGCCTGGTGGACGGATTGCAGGATCTTGACGGCGCATTCGCGGGCGGCCTGGTAGCCCTGCTCGACGGTGAGGCCAGCGCCGAGCTTGCCCTTCATGTCGCTGACGTGACCCGAGGTGATGAGCTGATTGCCGCTGCGGACGCAGAGGTTGAGGTAGCCTTTTTCCTTGGTGGGGAAGGTGATGCCTTGCTCGAGCGCTTTCTTCTCTGCACCCATGGGGTGGGTCTCCGTGGTGGGGTTTCTGGATGGACAGCGGTAGTGTACGAACGCGGCGCGCGGTCGGCGCAGGGTTCGCGCGGTGGGCCTACCGCTGGGCGTGCTGGGTCGGTGCAGGGGCGACCCGGTACTCGACGACGCGGAAGTATCTCCGGGAAAAGGAGGGATGGCACGGGCCGACACAGTGGAATTTCAGGAGCGAGCGGCCCGGCGGGGCCTCGACGGTGAAGCGAACGCGACTGGTCTGGGGGGCGAGTGGCACCTCCTGATCGAGCCCCGGGCCGGAGACCTGCAGGGTGGCGGGGCCGGCCGGACTCGACTCCATCGCCAGCTCGACGGTGGCGCGGGTCGGCTGTGTCCCCGGGTTGAGGAGGAGGGCATGGCTTTGCTGATTACCCCAGCGTCCCTCGCCGGGCCGGGTCGGTCCGCCCTGCTGAAATCCGCGCGTCCAGCAGAGCAGGACGGGTTCGCGGGCGGCCTGCTGGCGAGCCTCGATTTCCGCCTCGCTTCGGTTGGCGCGGAGCGCGGTGGTGCGTGCGGCCAGGTCGAAGTAGAGGAAGCGTCCCTTTGCGTCAGGCAGTGCGGGGCCGAGCAGCTTGGCGAGCGCGGTGGCTTGCTGGGGGTCGGCCTGGGCATCGCAGCAGAGGCCGGCGAAGCCTGCCCAGCTGAGGTGATCGAGCATCTCCGGCAGGGGGAGTTCGGCGACGTGTTGCTGCCACAGCGCGGCATAGCGGCCGCGCATGGCCGGGAACGACCAGCGGGTTTGCCGGGCATGGATGGAGAGGCGAAGGTGGTCGTAGGAACCGCCTTCGGGATAGGGGACGTAGGGCAGCTGGAAGACCAGGCCGCCCTGGGGGGCGCGGCGTTCGATCTCGGCGACCAGGGCGCGGTCGCTGGCCACCAGGGCGGTCAGGGCGGGGTCGATCGTTCCGGTGGCGCGTGGGGTTTGCTCCCAGGCGCCGGCCAGCATCAGGCCGAGGCAGAGGGGCAGCGCGGCGAGGCGGCCGGTTCGGCGGAAGAGTGATTCGAGCAGGTGGGCCAGGGCGAACAGGGCGAGAAAGGCGAGGAAGACACTCAGGCGGTTGTAGCAGCGGATCATCGGAAAGACAGAAGCGATGAGGACGCTGAAGCCACCCATGGTGCCGAGGAGCACGCCGGCGATGGTGAGCGTGGAGGCGGTCTGCAGGCGGCGAGTGCGTTCGGTGGGTTGCTCGGCCCAGGGCAGGAGGCGCGCCAGCAGGTAGAGGAAGCCGACACTGCCCAGGATGCCCAGGCTGGCGAAGTCGTTCTCGGTCACGCCCGGGATGCGCGAATTCAGCGAGGCCTTGGCCCGGGCGAGCAGGGGCAGGCGATGGTCGGTCACCGGGGCGAGCAACTGGCAGAGCCGGAGGTCGAAGTGATGGGCATCGCCGGAGGTGCGGATGCCGGCCTCGAAGTTTCGGCCATGCTCGAGGCCGTGCAGGAGGCGGGGCGAGAGGTTGCCCAACACGGCCAGGGCGATGAGTGCGATGAGGAGCAGCCCGGCGAGGCTGGGCCAGCGGCTGCCGCGGCGCCAGGCGGCGGCCAGGGCGGCGATGCCGACGAAGAAGCAGGTGAAGTAGGCGTAGTAGATCTCGGTGCTGCCGATGAGGAGGGCGCAGACCAGAGCCACGATGCCACGGCCGGTCGGCCTCCAGCGCCCGGAGGTGTTCTCGTCGCGCGGAGCGAAGAAGGCGGCTTCCTCGTAGACCCAGAAGGCGAGCAGACAACCCAGCGGTACGAGGAAGTAGCCAGAGAGAAACAGATGCGCGATGCCGCGCTGATGATGGTAGGGCAGAAAGGCGAACAGCAGGCTGGCGGTGAGGGCCGGGAGGTAGCTGGCGCCGAGGTGGCGCAAGACAGCGAGGCAGACTACGGCGGCCAGCGGGAAGGTGAGGAGGAAGTAGAGGTTCACCAGGGTGCCGGGGTCGGGCGTGAGCCAGGACAGCGCGTAGAGGCAGCCCAGCTGCAGCGTCGCTGCCCGCTGGTAGTCGTGCAGGGTCAGGCCGTGGGGCGCGCCCAGGTCGGGGTTGCGGAGGAGCGAAGCATGGTCGGCCAGGGTGCGGGCGTAGACCAGGGAATCCAGGGCATCGCCACCGTACTCCAGGGGGACGCTCAGATCGCGGTGCGGCAGATCGTAGAGCCAGATGAGCAGCAGGCCACAGAGGGCAACCGCAGCCAGGTACTCCGCCAGCGTTCGTACGATCGCGCTACCTCGCTGCATCGTCACCTCCGTGTGGTGGGGGAATGACCCCGTGGGATGGTCCATAACACAATTCGCGGGAGGGAGCAACGGCGGCACAGGAGGGGGTGAGTCCATATACTGGCTCGGTCGTCCCATGTTGCCTCTGTGGAGCAGGTCGTCATGGTTCTCGATCGCCGCGCTTTGCTGGCTTCTCTGGCTGGCCCCGTTGCCCTGGCTTTTGGAGACGAGGACAAGGCGCCCGCGCGGGCGAACCGCATCGCGGTGTCCACGTACTCGTTCTGGCAGTTTCGTCATGCCGAGTATCGTGACATCGAGAAGTGCATCGACCTGGCGGCGCGGCTGGGGTTCGATGGGGTGGAGATCCTGCACCGGCAAATGACGGCAGAGGACAACGCGACGCTGCAGAAGTACAAACGTCGGGCGTTTCTCCATGGGCTGGATCTGTGCGGGTTCAGCACCCACCAGGGCTTTTTGTCGCCGGATCGCGCGCGGCGGAAGGAGAACATCGACCTGACCATCCGGCAGATCGAGCTGGCCTACGCGATGGGCATTCCGACGATGCGCGTCAACACCGGCACCTGGGGGACGCGGAAGAACTTCGACGAGCTGATGAAGTTCCGCGGGGCCGAGGAGCCACTGCCGGGGCACACCAATGAGGAAGGTTTTGGCTGGGTGATCGACAGTCTGGGTGCGTGCCTGAAGACGGCCGAGAAGTGCGGGGTGACGCTGGGTCTGGAAAACCACTGGGGACTGGGCCGGACGCCCGAGGGGGTGTTGCGCGTCGTCGAGGCGCTCAAGTCGCCCTGGCTGCGCGTGACGCTCGACACCGGGAACTTCCTCGAGGATCCGTACGACAAGCTGGCCAAGCTCGCGCCGCACACGGTGTTACTCCAGGCCAAGACCTACTTCGGGGGCGGCACCTGGTACACTCTGGATCTCGATTATCGCCGGATCGCCCGGTTGATGCGGCAGGCAGGGTACACGGGCTACGTGTCGCTGGAGTTCGAGGGCAAGGAATCGCCGCGCACGGCGGTGCCGCGCAGCCTGCAGGTGCTTCGCGAGGCGTTTGCCGCGCCCGCGGGGAAGTGACTCAGTAATCGGCCTGGACGAACTCGTGGCCGGCGATGGCGAGCATGACCAGGGCAAACAGGCACGAGGCGAGCACGGACCATTCCAGATGGAGCTGGCCGGCCTTTTCGACCGCGACGAACTCGGGCAGCTGGGCGACGTGGCTATCGGCACCGAGGAGTTTGCCCAGGACGATGCCCACATCAGCCGGCTTGGGGAGGACCCAGTAGCCGACCTCCAGGGCGTTCGAGGCGGTCCGGGCCACGCGGCCACCGGGGACGTCGTCGGCCAGGGCCAGGGGAGTGGCCGTCACCGCGGCGGGGAGATCGATGGCGGCGCCAAGGCCGACCAGGGTGGTGGCGCGGGCTGCGATGCGCGATTCGGCCTGAGCCAGGGGAGTCGCCAGGGAGGCATGGCGACCGTAGTTCATGCCCCAGCAGATGGCCCAGAAGAGGAGCGACCCGAACACGGCGACGATGGCGCTGCGCGTCCAGACGGCCAACATGCAGGAGAAGCTGAAGAAGATGGCGAAGTGGAGGACAAGCATCGGCACGCACCAGAGGTAGGTGGGGTTCCACACTCCCGTGCGGATGGCCAGGGCCAGCCAGGTTCCACCGACGAAGACGGTCGCCTGGAAGGTGACGAACACCAGCACGCCGATCACCTTGCCGACCAGGAGCGACCAGCGCGGGACCGGCTTGGCGAGCAGGACGGTGACCGATGAGGATTCGAGGAAGGTGGGCAGGAAGCCGGCCGTCCAGATGAGAGCCAGCAGGAGTCCCAGCGTGTCGGCGATGTAGCTGGCGAGGAGGAGCTGGATCCAGCGGACGGCGTCCTCGCGATATTTGAGATAGGGAACGTGGACCGCGCCGAAGAGGAAGTTGAGTTCACCCTGGATAACGTCCACGCCGGACTTCGAGAGTTCGAAGGGGTCCTTTTTGCGGGCCTCGCCAACGGGGATGCGCTCGGGCGTTTCGTCGGCGGGCTGGAAGGGGACGTCGCGCATGGACGTGCCGAGGCAGAAGGCGATGGAAACGACGCTCACCCCGAGCATGACCCAGAAGATGCTCGAGGCGAGCGACTGCCGAAAGGTATCCCAGATGAGCCAACGGATGACGAGGACACTCGCCGGGGCATTCATGCACAACTCTCCCAGGCCCCCGGACGCTGGGGGCGGGTTCAGCGGATGAGGGTCACCTGCACACCGGACTGGAAGATGCGCTCCAGGGCGGTGCGGAGGTTCTCGATGCGAGTGTTATAGTCTCCGACCACGATCTTGTAGCTCTCGATGCTGGTCGCGGTGGCGGCGGAAGTGTTGCCACGCTTCTGCACCTGCAGGAGGAAGTCGAGGGCCTGGTCCTTGGAGGTGCTGGGAGTATCGAAGAGATCGCCGAAGCCGATGGCGTGGACGCGGGCCTTGTTCCGTGCCGAGGAGTAGCCGGGGACGCTGCTGTTGGTGTCCAGATTGCAGATGGCATCAACGACGGCGAGGGCGTTGTTGACGACGGTCGAGTCGTTGTTGCTGTAGCTGGTGGTGCTGCCGGTGACGGAGTACATGGAGTTGTAGGCGCCGCCGTTGGTGAAGGTGCCGGCGGCGGTGTGGTTGGGGACGCCGTCGGTTTCGAAGATGAGCATCTTACTCGCACCGCGACGTCCGTTGTAGCCGGTACGGCAGCTGAACTCGTTATAAGCGACCTTGAAGGCCATCTCCGGGGCGGTGCCGCCGGTGGCGGAAGGGACGTTGCCGGCGGTGGCCCAGGTAAGGGTATCGACGTTGTTGTAAGGCCGGATCTCGGCTGCGGGATCGCCCAGGCTGTCAAGCAGAGAGTAGGGGTAGAAGAGGGCGTTCTTCAAGCGGGTGTAATCGCGACCCAGCGACACGCGAGCGGTGTTGAAGTTGGACAGGTTCGAGAAGTAGATCATGGTCACCCAGTCGTTGGGGTGGTTCTTCTGAACGTCAGAGATGGCCGATTGCACCGCAGCCTTGAGCTGCCAGGATTGCGACTCGTGGCAGGTGCCCGGCAGGAAGTTCTTGTCGTACTGGGACAGGAAGTCGAGCATGGTGAGTGGGCCGAACCAGAAGTGCAGGCGCGGGCGGATGGGGTTGTCGTTGTAGTGCATGTAGGGGCGCGTCGCCTGGGTGGCATTGAGGCTTGCCTTGGCCGTGATCTTCACGGTGCCCCAGCCGCTGGAATGCCGGCCATAGAGCGACTGCTGCTGGGTGGTGGTGGTGCCTGCCCCGATGACGTAGTTGATGTAGGCGCGCCAGAAGCGTTGATCCTCGGTGCCGCCCGAGGTGGGGATGGTGTCGGGGATGGAGTTGTAATAGAGGACGCGACCGGCACGAAGGTTATCGGGCAGGACCTTGGGGCCGGACTTCAGCCAGGCGACGATGGCGTTGTAATTGACCGAGTAGGTGGTCGCACTGGTGCTGTTGGCCTCGCGCCAGTTTCCTGAGGTATCCCACAGGAGCGAGTTATCGGCCCGGTTGTCGGCCGTCGAGGTGGTAGAGCTACCGCCCAGGGGGGTGGTGGTTCCCTCGTTGAAGAAGAACCGCTTGCGCCAGTCGAGCTGTAGCGTGGTGTTGGACGGATGCCAGCGCGGGTCGGGTGGCCAGACGTAGAAGGTTTTTCCGTACCATCCCGGCCCCATGCTGTAGCCCTTGAAGGTGGGGCCGTAGCCCTCGTTCACGGTCGGGGCGTTGTGGTTAGCGGGATCGAACGGGGCGGTGCCCCCGCCGGGGCGGTTGGTGGTGATCTTGTTGTGGGTCAAGCTGGAATAGGTCGAGCTGTTGTTCGTGCCGAGCAGAAACTCCTGCACGGTGGCGGCATAGGCGTTCGTGGCCACATTGCTTTTGCGCGGCCAGAGGTCGCCGCCCTTGCCGGTGCCCGAGGAGTTCCAGTAGGTGGAGGTGGTGTTGGCCTGCAGGTCCCAGTCGGCTGGCGCGGGGACGGCCCAGACGTTGGGGTCGTAGGTGCCCGAGCTGCCGGCGAAGGCGCTGACCAGGGAACCGGAGGCGTTCTTGGTCAGGAAGTCGTACACGATGGCCGGGCCGTTATCTGTCTCCACAGTCATGTTGCAGGGGGCGAAGACCTGGCCGGAGCTATCCACGTAGGAGGTGGTGCGCCGCATCACCGACTGGATGCTGGACCAGTGGCCGAATCGCGGGATATCGGGATCGGGATTGAGCGAGCCGGTGACCGTACCGGTGTAGGGGTAGCCGATCAGGGAGTTGAAGCGCATGGATCCGGAGAAGTCGAGGATGAGCCCAACATCGCGCGGGCGATGCACTGCAGTCGCGGAGGTGCTCACGGGCATGGAACTGAGGCGCATGATCTTCGCAAACAAGGTAGGCTGCGACACGTTGAGACTGACGCGCACGGCCGACCAGGCCTCGTTGGCCGGCTTGGTGCCGGTGAGGTTGGCCTCGAAGCGTTTGAGCGTGGTGTTGTAGGCGTAATAGCCGACCTCGGTGGTGACGGCAGAGGAGCTAACGGGGCGGTCGAGGATGGAGTTGCCTGTCGCCACGCGCTGGGCGGCGGGAAGCACGGCGTCGAAGTTGTTGTTGGTAGCCACGCCGTTCAGCTCGCGCACGGCGGCCATGGCGGCCGCATCAACAGCATTCTGCGCGTGCGTTCGTGCCACCGCGAGCACGCCGATGTCGATCGCCATCGCCACCATGGTGAGCATCGCGATCAGCGTCAGGGCCAGGAAAGGAAGCACACTACCGCGTCGTTGCGTGAGTCCCGAGTGACGATACATGGGTCACCTTGCTATCTGGGTGGGTCGCCTTTGGACCCAGGGGTTGCGGCGTCCACTCACCACGAGGGCAGCGACGTCTCCAGAGTGAATGGGTCATCGACAAGGCACGACCAGGTTACTGAGGTAGTCAGCTTCGTGATGCGGGTCAGCCTGAGCGGCGACCACTGCAGGTTGCTGACAGGCAGTTCCACGCCCACGCGGAACTGCTGGCCCTTGACCCCCTGGTAGGGCTGAGTTTTGGTCCTGTCGCCGGTGGTGAAGGCGAAGGTCACGGTGACATCGTTGGTGTTGACGTTGAGCCCGGATTGCTTGAGGTAGTTGACCACCTGCTGCTTCACGTTGGGGCTGCCGGTGCTGAGACTGATCTGCGTCGGTTCGCTGAGGCTGTTGATCGTCTGGCTCTGCGCGGCCAGGCGGGCACCTTCTCGGGCGGCGTTGGTCAGGATCTGCTGCAGCTGCACCAGGCGACCGACTTCCCAGAGCCCGACCATGATGACCAGGAGGACTGGCATGACGATGGCGAACTCGACGGCGGCGATGCCCCGGCTTCTAGGGAGAGTGGTGGTAACCATGATGACGGGTCTCCTGAACGATCCGCAGGGAGGGGGTCCCTGTACAAGCCTGGATCATCCCGGCCCCTGGGGCAAACCGCTTTGCCGCTGTGTCTGCCCGAAATTGGTGTCCGGGATTCCCGGATACTACCTGGCGCGGAGGAGTATTCCTTGCCCAACTTTATCTCGCGGCGTCCCGGGGTAGCGCGGCTTGTCGCCACTTCGTGGTTATTTAGACTTCTGGAGGGGCAACCTGTTTGCTGCGAGTCGGAACTTTGCCACGCCTGGCTGAAATGCCCCCGAGAAAAAGCACGACCCCCGGAGAAGTGGAAGGCTTCCCCGGGGGTCGTGTGGTGGTCGTCCAGGAAGTCAGCGCCTAGCGAATCAGCGTCACCTGCACGCCGGACTGGAAGATGCGCTCCAGGGCGGTGCGGAGGTTCTCGATGCGAGTGTTGTAATCACCCACGATGATCTTGTAGCTATCGATGCTTGTCGCCGAGGGAGCCGAGGTGTTGCCGATCTTCTGGACGTCGAGCAGGAACTGCAGGGCGCTGGCCTTCTGCGACGCATTGGTCTGGAAGAGATCGCCGAAGCCGATGCTATGGACGCGGACCGGCAACCGGGTGGTGGCAAAGCCGGGCTTGGCGGCCGTGTTCAGCGCACACATCTGCGTGACCACTGCCTTGGCATCGCTGATGACTCCCGCATCGCCGTTGGCGATGTACGCCCCGATGCCGAGGCTCGTGTAGTAGGAGTCGCTGTTCCCGGACGTGCCCGCGTTGTAAGTGCCCGACGCCTGAGTGTTGGGGACGCCATCCGTCTCAAAAATCACCATCTTCGACGCACCGCGACGGCCGTTGTAGCCGGTGGCGCTGGAGAGCTGGTTATAGGCCAGCATGAAGCCGGACTCGGGGCAGGTGCCGCCGCGGGCGTTGGGGATATCGCCACCGGCGACGTCGACAAACGACGTGTTGTAGGGCCGCATCTCCGAGCTGGAGTTCGACATGGTGTCGAGCAGGCTGAAGGGGAAGAACAGGGCGTTCTTCATCCGGGTGTAATCCTTGCCCAGCGTCACACGGGGCGTGGTGTACCCCGCCAGATCGCTGAAGTAGCACATGGCGACCCAGTCGTTGGGATGGTTCTTCTGGATGTCGGCCAGCGCAGAGTTGATGCCGGCCTTGAGCTGCCAGCACTGCGACTCGGAGCAGTTGCCTGGGAGCCAGTTGCGGGAGTAGGTGCTCGAGTTGTTGTCGCCGAGGAAGCAGAGCATGGTGAGCGGGCCGAACCAGAAGTGCAGGCGCGGCCGGACTGGGTTGTCGGCGTAGTTCATGTACGGGTCGTCGCTGTCGCCCGAGGTCGTATTCGCTCCGGTGATGCTCGACCGCGCGGTGATGCGTGTGGTGCCGAAGCTGGTGTCGCTGTCGGGCTGGCGGCCGTACAGGGTCTGCTTCTGATCGGTCGCCGAGCCGCTGCCGATCACATAGTCGATGTAGGCGCGCCAGAAGCGCTGGTCGTCGGTACCGCCGGTGGCGGGGATGGTGTCTGGGATGGCCGAGTAATACAACACGCGACCCGCGCGGAGGTTGCTGGGCAGGGTCTGCGGTCCGGTTTTGATCCACTGGATGATGGCGGTGTAGTTGACCGCGTAGGTGGTGCTACCGGCCTGGTTCCACTGCTTCGTCGTGGTGCTCCACAGGCGGCTGTTGTCGCCGTTGAGCGGGGTGGTGGTGCCGCCGTTGTAGAAGAAGCGTTTGCGCCAGTCGGCCATCCAGCGGCCGCTGGTGTCCTTGGCAGGATTGGTCGCGCTCGGCGCCGCCGTGTTGGCCGATGGGTGGAAGCGCGGGTCAGGCGGCCACATGTAGAACGTCTTGCCGTAGTACCCAGGGCCCATGCTGTAGCCCACGAAGGAGGAGCCATAGCCCTGGGTGTCGGTCGGCGCCGAGGGGGTATCCGGGTCGAAGCGGCCACCGCTGGGCCCGGTGATGGTGCTGCGGACGTGGTTGGCGGTGTAGGTGGGGTTCGAGCCCTGGATGAACTCCCAGGCCGTGCGGGCGTAACTTCCCGAAGTGAAGCTGTATGGCGCTGTACTCGAAGTGCGGATGCGCGGGGCACGATCGCCCACGTAGGTTTGCGTGGTGTTAAGCTGCGTGCTCCAGTCGGCGGGCGCCGAGCTGAAGGCGGCGACCCGGTTGCCTGTGCCGTTCGTCGTCACGAAATTGTTGACCATGGGCGGGCCGTTCTCAGTCTCCATGGTCAAGTTGTTTGGCGCGTGGGCCTCGCCACCGCTGTCCACGTAGATGGATGTCCGCTGCATGGCGGTTTGTACGCTTGCCGCCGACCAGTGGCCGAACTTTGGAAACACTGGATCGGGGTTCAGCGACCCCGTGATGTCGCCAGATGATGGATAGGCCGGCTCGCTCGAGAACTTCATGGAGCCGGAGAAGTCCATCACGAGCACCACGTCGCGCGGGCGATGGACGGCCGTCGCGGTGGTGCTGACCGGCATGGTGTTGAAACCGAGGATGCGCGCAAACAGGGTTTTATTCGTCGTGTTGATGGACACCCGGGCTGCGGACCAGGCCTCGCTGGCCGGCTTGGTCCCCGTGAAGTTGGGCTCGAAGCGTTTCAGCGTGCTGTTGTAGGCGTAGTAGCCGATGTCGGTGGTGACATTCGTCGAAGTGATTGGCTTGTCGATGACACTGTTCGACGTGGCAGTGGTCCGGGCGGTGGGCCCGGCAGCGGCAAAGTTGTGGTTCGTAGCCACGTCGCCGTTTAGCTCGCGGACCGCGGACATGGCCGCCGCATCCGCCGCGTTCTGAGCGTGCGTCCGCGCCAGCGACAACATGCCGATGTCGATCGCCAGGGCCACGAGGGTCAGCATGGCGATGAGGCTGATGGCCAGCAGGGGGATCACCCCGCCTCGCCGGGTTCGCTTGCTTGGGTGACGGTACATGAGTCCTGCCAGAGGGGGGTGGTAGTTAGGGTTCCAGGCACCGGCGAGAGGGGCACCGGGCCGACAGATGGTTAGAAGGAAGTTTAGTTGGCCTCGCTGCCCATCATGGCTGTGGCCTGGAGCGGAAAGCTAACCGGCAAGCGCAGGAGGCGAGGGACCATGGGCCGATAAGTGCCGCTCACCCGGACGCGGATCGCGCCACCGAAGGGGGCGTCGTTCCAGGCGGTGCTGGTGATCACGGCGCCAGTGTCGGGGTTGACGTTCTCCACGGCCACGGTCAGGCTCGACAGGGCGTTCTGCTGATTGGCCATGCGCGAGCGGACGTAGTTTTGCACGTCGGTCAGGTTGGTGCCATCGCCGGTGCGGGCCACGGCATAGCGCGCGCCGTCGCGGGCGGCGTTCTCCGCCACCTGGATGATGAACACCAGCCGCGAGTACTCGAAGACGCCCAGGATGAACAACAGGACGATGGACAGCACCAGCGCCGATTCCACCAGGGTCGTTCCCCGCCGCGTTGGTCGATGGATTCGCATGGATGCCTCACCAGCTAGGAATGGTCGTGTCAATGGTGAACGGGTCGTCCACCAGGCAGGTCCAGTTGACGGTGGAGGTGAGTTTGACCACGTTGGTCAGCTTCAGGGCCGTCCACCTCAGCGAGCTGATCGGTAGCTCAACCGTCACCCGGAAGCGTTGGCCCTTGGTTCCCTGGTAGGGTTGTGTTTTGGTGGTGTCGCCGGTGGTGAAGGCGAAGGTCACGGTGACATCGTTGGTGTTGACGTTGAGCCCGGCCTGCTTGAGGTAGTTGACCACCTGCTGCTTCACATTGGGGCTGCCGGTGCTGAGACTGATCTGCGTCGGCGTACCGGTGCTGTTGATGGTCTGACTCTGGGCTGCCAGGCGGGCTCCCTCGCGCGCGGCGTTGGAAAGCATCTGCTGCAGCTGGATGAGCCGGCCGACTTCCCACAGGCCGACCAGGATCGTCACCAGCAATGGCATGACCAGGGCAAACTCCAGGGCGGCAATCCCTCTGGTTCGGCTGGTTCCCCGCTGCGTTCTCATCCGATGGTCTCCCCTACTCCGCTATCGTGTCGTCTCAACGGTAGTTCACTCTCGCCCGCAAGGCAAATCGCCGTCGGGCCAGTTCCTCGGCCATCCGCTCAGATTTTTGCTGTGGCCTCAACTTCGCTGTGCGCGCGAACAGGCTCCCCGGATCTCGCAGAGAGTTCCGGGGAGCCTGTGGGGATGCGTCGAGGGAGGCGGGTTAGCCCTTGACCACCAGCATCCAGGGGTTTTCGAGCGTCTCAGCGATCAGGCGGGTGAAGCGGGCGGCGTCGGCGCCGTCGATGACGCGATGATCGTAGGAGAGCGACAACGGCATCATCAGGCGGGGGACGACCTGGCCGTCCTTGATGACCGGTTGCAGGCGACTGCGCGAGAGACCGAGGATGGCAACCTCGGGATAGTTGATGATCGGGGTGAAGCCGGTGCCGCCGATGCCACCCAGGTTGGTGATGGTGAAGGTACCACCGTTCATGTCGGCCTTGCCGTTGCGCGCCTTGTCGCCGGTCTCGGCCAGCTCGCGGGCCAGCTCCTCGACGCCCTTGCGATCAACGTCGCGGACGACCGGGACGAGCAGGCCGTTGCGCGTGTCCACGGCGATGCCGAGGTGGTAGTGCTTCTTCAGGATGACCTGATTGTTGGCCAGGTCGAGGGTGCTGTTGAAGGTCGGGAACTGCTTGAGCGCGGCGACCACGGCCTTCATGACGAAGGCGAGGGAGGTCAGCTTGATGGGCCGACCATCGACCAGCGGCATGCGCGGTTCGTGCTGCTTGCGGAACGCCTCGAGTTCGGTGACGTCGGCCAGGTCGTGCTGGGTGACGTGCGGAATCAGCGTCCACGACTGGGTCATCTTCTGGGCGATGAGCTTGCGGACCCGGCTGATCGGTTCGCGCTGAATCGGCCCGAACTCCTCGAAGTTGGGCAAGGGCGGCAGCGCGGTCATGCCACCGCCCACCACCACCGGAGCGGAGCCACCGGGCTGGGCGTTCTTGACGTCGTCCTCGGTGATGCGTCCGCGCGGACCGGTGCCGCGCACGCCGCCGAGATCGACGCCGAGCTTGCGGGCGAGCCAGCGGGTCGCGGGGCTGGCGGGCACCACGCCGGGCGGCAGATCGTGGCCCATCGCCTTGACCGGCATGGGCCGGGCAGCGGTCGGATGGACCTCGGTGCGCAGGGCGCGGACTTCCTGGGCGGTCGGCTCCTCGATCTGTTCGTTCTTGCGGGCCTCCTTGACGGCGGGGGGCACCGGAGGCGCCTCACCGTTGGCGGCCTCGATCACGCAGTAGACGTTGCCGACCTTTAGCTCGTCGCCGACCTTGGGTAGCTTGACCACTTTCCCCGCCATGGGGGCGTAGACTTCCATGCTCGATTTATCGGCGTTGACCACGATCAGGGGCTGATCCTTCTGGACCGATTGCCCCGCCTGCACGAGCACCTCGCTGACCTCGACCGAATCGACGTTCTCCTTCAGCTTCGGCAGCTTGATCTCACTCGCCATCGTCACTCCCCGTCTGTGATGTTGGTTCGTTATCCCTGAATGTCCGCTGCCGTGGCTCAGGCCCGCATCGGGTTGATCT
Organism: Gemmataceae bacterium; assembly: GCA_046350255.1. GTDB lineage: Bacteria > Planctomycetota > Planctomycetia > Gemmatales > Gemmataceae > CALDUY01. The sequence continues at coordinate 94,994 of JAXMAV010000016.1, read as the reverse complement.
TCTCGGGGTTGACCCCCAGCTTCTTGATGGCGTCCTGCACCACCGTGGGCTTGATGGCGCCCTTGCGACTCAGCTGATACAGGGCCGCCAGAGCGATGCACTCGGCGTCGATCTCGAAGTGACGTCGGAGGGCCTGGCGCGATTCACTGCGGCCGAACCCGTCGGTTCCCAGCGGGAAGAGGCCGCCCGGCACCCAGCGAGCGATCATCTCGGGCAGCTGCCGGATGTTGTCGCTGGCGGCGATGTAGACGTCCTTATCACTTTCCTTGCCGAGGACTTCTTCGAGGTAGGAGCGACGCGGCTTCTCGGTGGGATGCAGGAAGTTCCAGCGCTCGGCTTCGAGGGCGTCGCGGCGCAGCTCGCGGTAGCTGGTGGCGCTCCAGACGTCGGCGGCGACGTTGAACTGGGTGGCGAGGATCTCCTGGGCGCGGACGGCGTGCTGGAAGATGGGTCCGCTGCCGAAGAGGTGGGCCTTGGGGCTATTCTTCAGCGCCGAGGGCTTCACCTTGTAGAGGCCCTTGAGGATGCCGGGCGCAGCGCCTTCGGGCATGGCGCCCATGGCGTAGTTCTCGTTGTAAAGCGTGATGTAGTAGAAGACGTCCTCAGTGACGTTGGGCCCGTACATGCGACGGATGCCGTCCTGCAGGATGAGCGCCAACTCGTAGGCGAAGGTCGGGTCATAGGTGACGAGGTTGGGCACGGTGGAGGCGACCAGCTGGCTGTGGCCATCCTCGTGCTGCAGGCCCTCGCCGTTGAGCGTGGTGCGACCGTAGGTGGCGCCGAGGAGGAAGCCGCGGCAGCGGAGGTCGGCGGCGGCCCAGATCAGGTCGCCCACACGCTGGAAGCCGAACATGGAGTAGTAGATGAAGAACGGGATGGTCGGCACGCCGTGGGTGGCGTAGGCGGTGCCGGCGGCGATGAACGACGACATCGACCCGGCCTCGGTGATCCCTTCTTCGAGGATCTGGCCCGTGGTGGCCTCGCGGTAGGGGAAGGCGGTGTTGTCGTCCACCGGCGAGTATTTCTGGCCCTGCGACGAGTAGATCTTGTGGGTGGTGAAGAGCGGATCCATGCCGAAGGTGCGAGCCTCGTCCGGAATGATCGGGACGATGTACTTTCCGATGCCCTTTTGATCTTTCAAGAGTCGGGTGATCATGTCCACGAAGACCATGGTCGTGGATGGCTCGGCCTTGCCGGACCCCTTGGTATAGAGAGCCACGAAGTCGTCGCCGGGCGGAGTCAGCGAGGGGCAGTTGACCCGGCGCTGGGGTAGGTAGCCACCCAGGGCCTTGCGGCGTTCGTGGAGATAGCGCATCTCGGGGCTGGCGTCGGCGGGGCGGTAGAACTGGGCGTGTTCGACGTCCTCGTCGGAGATGGGAAGGTTGAAGCGATCGCGGAAGGCGGAGAGAACCTTCTTCTTTTCCTTGAAGACCTTGATCTGGTGGACGCTGTTGAGGCCCTCGCCGGCCTCGCCCAGGCCGTAGCCCTTGACGGTGGCGACGAGAATGACCGTGGGCGAGCCGCGATGTTCGACGGCGGAGCGGTAGGCGGAGTAGACCTTGACCGGGTCGTGGCCGCCGCGTTTCAGCTTGGCCAGCTGATCGTCGGGGATGTCCTTGACGAGTTCGAGCAGCTCGGGGTACTTGCCGAAGAAGTGCTGGCGGACGTAAGCGCCATCAGAGACGACGTATTTCTGATATTCGCCATCCACGACCTCACCCATGCGCTGGATGAGGAGGCCGCTCTTGTCGGCGGCGAGGAGGGGGTCCCAGTCGCTGCCCCAGAGGCACTTGATGCAGTTCCAGCCGGCGCCGCGGAAGGCGGCCTCGAGTTCCTGGATGATCTTGCCGTTGCCACGGACGGGGCCATCGAGTCGCTGCAGGTTGCAGTTGATGACCCAGATGAGGTTGTCGAGCGTTTCGCGCGAGGCGAGGGTGATGGCGCCGAGCGATTCGGGCTCGTCCATTTCACCATCGCCGAGGAAGGCCCAGACCTTCTGGCCGGAGACCGGCTTGAGGCCACGATTTTCCAGGTAGCGGTTGAAGCGCGCCTGGTAGATCGACATGATCGGTCCCAGGCCCATGGAGACGGTGGGGAACTGCCAGAAGTGGGGCATGAGCCAGGGGTGGGGGTAGCTCGAAAGGCCACCGCCCTGGGCCAGCTCGCGCCGGAAGTTCTTCAGGTGCTGTTCGGTCAGCCGGCCTTCGAGGAAGGCGCGGGAGTACATGCCGGGCGAGGCGTGTCCCTGGAAGTAGACCAGGTCGCCGCCGCCCTGGGCTTCGGGGCCGCGGAAGAAATGGTTGAAACCAATTTCGTAGAGCGTGGCGGACGAGGCGAAGGTGCCGATGTGCCCGCCGATGGTCTTGTCCTGGTCGTTGGCCTGGACGACCATGGCCATGGCGTTCCAGCGGATGATGCTCTTGATGGTGCGTTCGTATTCGCGGTTGCCGGGGAAGGCGGGCTCGTCTTCCGGTGCGATGGTGTTGATGTACGGGGTGTTGGCGGGCCAGGGCAGATGCACGCCGGAGCGGTTTGCCTTCTGGCCGAGCTTGCTGAGGAGGTATTCGGCGCGGTCCTTGCCCGAGAAGTAGAGGACGGCTTCGAGCGATTCGAGCCATTCCTGGGTTTCCTGGCCGTCGGTATCCTGCCCGTTCACCTGGGGGGAATGATCGCCCGCGCCGTTTGTCGCGGGGCCTACCTTCTCGATTTCTCGCTCCCGGATCCCACCTTCTACGGTCATATGCTCGCTCCCCAGGACCTTGGCCCAGGCCCGCGGGACTTCCGGGCCTACTGGCTTCCTCATTCTATCTCTTTAGCGAGAATTGACGCGAGGTGAAGATGCCGACCTCGCTTCCCCGGCGTACATTGCTCGACAACCGCCATCCACCCACACACCACTTATAGAGGCTCTCCCATGAATCGCTTCGGCTATCTGGCGTTGCTGACCGCCTGTTTCGCTCTGCCGTTACAGGCCGAGGAGTCGAAAGAGGGCTGGGTCGCGCTGTTCAACGGCAAGGACCTGACCGGCTGGAAGACGCACCCGAAATCTCCCGGCAAGTGGAAGGTCGAGGAGGGTATTCTCATCGGCACTGGCCCGGCCAGCCACCTCTTTTCGGAGCGCGGCGACTTCAAGAATTTCCATTATCGCATCGAGGCGCAGATCAACCCGCGCGGCAACAGCGGGCAGTACTTCCGGACGCAGTATGGCCCCGGCTTCCCGCGCGGCTACGAGGCGCAGATCAACGCCACCCATGGCGACCCCGTCAAGACGGGAAGTCTGTACCCCGATGGGCGCGAAAAAGACCTGGTCGGTGTCAAGGAAATACTCGTTTTGACCGCCCCGCACAAGCCCGATGAGTGGTTCACCCAGGAAGTGATCTGCAAGGGCGATCACATCACCATCCTGGTCAATGGGAAGAAGACCGTCGAGTGGACCGACCCCAAGCATCGCTTCAAGAGCGGCCACTTCGCCATTCAGCAGCACGATCCGGGCAGCGTCGTGAAAATTCGCAAGATCGAGGTCAAGGAGCTGAAGTAGGCGCTCTTCAGTCCTGATCGAGTCGGCGGCGAGGTTCGAGCAGCTCCCAGAGGTGCTCGCAGGTCCGGCCCTGGCGTGCGTGGGAAGCGCGCACGCCGAGGCCTGGAGAGAGGCGGTCGCCGCGCGGGGCGGCCCGGAGCTGCCACTCGATGGGGCGTGGAGCGCCGAGGTCGAGCCAGCGGCGCCAGAGGGCCAGTCCCAGCTGGTAGCCCCGACGACCGCTGACGCGCCACTCGTGCTGGCCGAGCCAGCAGCATTCACCCTCGTCGGGATGTCCCACGCCGAAGGCGCTGCGACTGTCAGGTAGGGTGGCGTGGCCGGTGGTCATACCCTGCAGCCAGCCCAGGACAGCCAGCGACAGGGGGGGATCCTGCCGATTCGCCGCGCGGAAGTCGGGCCAGTGGCTCCAGGGCGGAGCGACCCGGGCCAGGCTCTCCGGCAGGGGGAGTGGCGTGGGGACGCTGTTGCGATCGCGGCCCGGCTCGGAGGCGTTGCGCAACGGCATGAAGAACGCGGGTCGCGTGAGGCGACCGAGGAACGCGCCATCGACCACCCTGCCCTGCCAGATCCAGGCCAGGCCAGGACCGAGATCGAGGGGGGTCTGCAGTAGTCCGCTGGGGTGCAGCTGAGTGAGCCAGGCTGGCTCCAGATCATCCGTGGCGGCGGTGACCTGGATGCGGTCGTAGGGCCCGGCCTGGGGATAGCCCTGGCGTCCATCGGCCTGGATCAGCTGGACCTTGCGGTTGGGGAAGCGGGCGAGGTGGCGGCGGGCGTCGTCGAGGACGGCGGGGTCGATGTCCAGCGAGACGAGGGGGCCGACGACGTGAGCAAGCAGGGCAGCGTTGTAACCAGTACCGGCGCCGATTTCGAGGACGCGCAGACCGGGGGCGAGGTCGAGATCCTCGAGCATCTGGGCCATGAGCGATGGCTGGCTGGACGAGCTGATGGCCACCTCGGTTTCGCCCTCGGTTGGGCGGCTTAACCGGGTGGTGATGGCGCGATCGGTGTAGACGATGGCGAGGTCGTCGTCGGAAGGGGCATCGACGGCGACGGTGCGCCAGCGGTTTTCGCGGTGATGGAAGAGATGATCGAGAAAGTACAGTCGGGGAGTGGCCCGGAACGCCGCGATCAGCGGTTCGGACCAGAGTGACCCGCGGGCGATGAGTTGATCCACCAGTTCGTGGTGGGCCACGTCTGCCTTGTGCATCGGTTGGTCTCCTCCTCGGCCCTGTGACGGACAGATAAACGCCCTTGACGGCGCTAGGAGGACGCTATACTGAATCTAGTGCCAAGCCCCTTGCCGCACAAGGAGTTTCGCTGGCGGCCCCCCAGCTGGTTCGTCGTGATCGATTTTTACCGAGGACACCTTCGATGCCCAAAGGCGCGGAGCCTGCTCTGATGGACAAGTGGAAGATTCAGGACTCTATAGAGACTTATGGCGTCCGTAACTGGGGCAAGGGCTACTTCTCCATCAACAAGGCAGGGCACCTGCAGGTCCATCCGACCAAACGCACCGACCGATTCGTCGATCTCAAACAACTCATCGATCAGCTGCAGGCGCGCGGCATCCAGCTGCCCATCCTGCTCCGCTTCACGGACATTTTGCGGCATCGCGTCGGCGAGCTGGCCGAGGCGTTTCAGACGGCCATTTCCGAGTATGGCTACCAGGGGCGGTACGTCTGCGTCTACCCGATCAAGGTGAACCAGCAGCGGCAGGTGGTCGAGGAGATCCTCGACTTTGGCAAGCCGTTCAACTTCGGACTGGAGGCGGGGTCGAAGCCGGAGCTGCTGGCCGTCCTCGCTCTCACCAACGGGCCGACCAAGGGCGACGAGGGCGGCACGCCGATCATCTGCAACGGCTTCAAGGACGAGGAGTTCATTCAGATGGCGATGCTGGCCCGCAAGGCTGGCAAGCAGGTGATCCCCGTCGTCGAGAAGTTTAGCGAGCTGGAGTGCATCGTCCGCCATGCCGAGCATCTGAAGATTCGCCCCGTGATCGGCGTGCGGGTAAAGCTGGCGGCGCGGGGCGCGGGCCGGTGGCGATCGAGCGCTGGGTATCGGTCGAAGTTCGGCCTGACGCTGTCCGAGGTGCTCGACGCCGTTGAGTTTCTCAAGAAGCGGGGCATGGAAGACTGCCTGCAGCTGGTGCACTTCCACCTGGGCAGCCAGATCACCAACATTCGTTCGATCAAGAACGCCCTGACCGAGGCAGCGCGGGTGTACACCGAGCTGCACCGCGTTGGGGCTGGCGTGCGCTTCCTCGACGTGGGCGGCGGGCTGGGCATCGACTACGACGGGTCGCAGACTGACTTCGAGTCGAGCGTGAACTACACGCTGCAGGAGTACGCTAACGACGTCGTCTATCGCATCAAGAATGTCTGCGACGAGGTCGGCGTGCCGCATCCGATCATCGTCTCGGAGTCGGGCCGGGCGGTGGTGGCCTACCACAGCATGTTGATCTTCGACGTGCTGGGAGCGTCCGACTTCGACCGGTTTCAGGTGCCGCCCGAGGTGCCCAGCGATGCGCCGCAGCAGGTCAGCGATCTGTATGCCATTCATCGCGAGCTGAAGAAGAAGAACCTGATCGAGAGCTATCACGACTCGGTGCAGGCGGTTGATGAGGCGCTCGATCTGTTCAATCTCGGCGGCATGACCATCGAGATGCGGGCGCTGGTCGAGCGGCTGTTCTGGTCGATCTGCATCAAGATTCACCGGGCCATCCGCGAGTTCGACGCCACGCCGGAGGAGCTGCAGGGGCTCGAGTCGTTGCTCTCGGACACCTACTTCTGCAACTTCTCGGTCTTTCAGTCGATGCCGGACAGCTGGGCGATCAAGCAGCTGTTCCCGGTCATGCCGATCCATCGGCTGAATGAGGCGCCGACGCGTCGCGCCGTCCTCGGTGACATCACCTGCGACTCGGACGGCAAGATCGATCAGTTCATCGATCTGCGCGATGTGCGCAACACTCTGCAACTACACCCCCTCACCGAGGGCGAGCCGTACTACCTGGGCGCCTTCCTCCTTGGCGCGTACCAGGAGATCCTCGGCGATCTGCACAACCTGTTCGGCGACACCAACGCGGTCCACGTGTCCATCGACGAGGACGGCGAATATACCATCGACGATGTCATCAAGGGTGACACCGTTCGCGAGGTGCTGGCCTACGTCCAGTTCAACGGCGAGAAGATGACCGAGATGATTCGCCGGGACATCGAGCGCGCCGTCCGGGCGGGTCGGCTGTCGTTGAGTGAATCGCGCAAGTTTCTCCAGTTCTACGAGTCGGGCCTCGACGGCTACACCTATCTCGAAGAACCCTGATCCTCCGGCGAGAGAGACGAACCATGTCCAGCGAGTGGCAAGGACGGTTGCTCACGGGGCTCCTCATCGTCGTGGGGGTGGGCCTTGGCATCCTGGGTGCGGCGAATTATCCGCCCATCTCATGGATGAACGATCTGCAGGGCGAGTGGCTCGGCTTCTACTCGGTGAAGCTGAGCATTCTCCTGCTGTTTATCATGGTGGGGCTTCCGGTGCTCATGGTAGTCGGCATCGTCAAGGCGGTGCGCGGCGAGGTGGGCCAGTCGTCTGAACCGCCAGCGCCGCAGCATCCGGCCATGCGACCACCAGGGGCGAGCGTGCCGGCCGTCGCACCGCGTTCGCGCCCGCAGAAGGCGCCCGATACCCGAATTCAGCCCCCCACCGGCGACAAGGACACCGGCTTCAAGCAATGACTTCTCCCGTCTCCCTTGGCGTCACCCTGGGCCGGCTGTCGCTACGCAACCCGATCCTGGTCGCCTCCGGCACCTTCGGATATGCCCGCGAGATGGCCGGGCTGGTCGATTTTTCGCGCCTGGGCGGTATCGTCCCCAAGACGGTGACCCGGCAGCCGCGCGCCGGCAATCCACCGCCGCGCACGGTGGAAACTCCTTCGGGGATGCTCAACGCCATTGGGCTGGACAACGACGGGATCGAGCACTTCATCGCGCATCATCTGCCCTACCTGCGCGAGCTACCCGCGCCACTGGTGGCGAACATCGCCGGGAAAACCGAGGAGGAGTTCGTCGAGATGGCGGCGCTGCTGGCGCCGCATCCGGGTATTGCGGCGCTCGAGCTGAACCTGTCGTGTCCGAACGTGTCGGGCGGGGTCGATTTCGCCACCGATCCGGCAGTGACGGCGCGGGTGGTGCGTCAGGTGCGGGCGGTCTGCCCGTTTCCCCTCTTCGCCAAGCTGACGCCGAACGTGACCGACATCGTGCCGATCGCCCAGGCGGCAGCGGAGGCGGGGGCCGATGCACTCAGCCTGATTAACACCTTCGTCGGGATGGCCATCGACTGGCGGCGGCGACGGGCGATCCTGGGCAACAAGACGGGTGGGCTATCGGGACCGGCCATCAAGCCACTGGCGCTGCGGATCGTCTGGCGCGTGGCGCAGCACGTACGCATCCCGATCATCGGCATCGGCGGGATTGCCAGCGCCGACGACGTGATGGAGTTTCTCGTCGCCGGCGCCTCGGCTGTGCAGCTGGGGACGGTGAACTTTTACGATCCGACAGCGTGCCACCGCATCCTCGACGCCCTGCCGCAGCACCTGGCCTTGCTCGGTGCGCGGTCGGTGGCCGAGGTGGTCGGCACGCTGCAGGGCTGATCAGCTCAGCTTTCGCTTCGCGGCGGCGGCGAGTTCCATGAGGTAGTTTTCCGAGTCGCGGTCGTTGGCCTCGCGCGCGGCCTTGACGCCGGCCTCGGCGATGGTGAGGGCGCGGGCGGCGTCCTTCAGCTTCAGGAGCGTCTCGGCCGCCTGGCCACGCACCTTGAAATCGCGCGGCGTTTTGGCGATGAGTCCCTGGAAGACGTTGTAGGCGCCTTCGACGTCACCCTGCCGGCCGTGGACCTGGGCACGGAACAGAGCGTAGTCGGTCTGGCGCTTGCCGGTGTTGCTCTCGGCGTCCTGGCGTTCACCCTCGGCCACATCCTTCATGGCGGCGTCCAGGTTGCCGTCGCGCAGGCCCTTCTGGATCAGGAACGAGAACCAGGGGTAGCGGTCGGGCTTACCGGAGCCCACGGGGCGGGCCACCAGGGCGCGGGCGAAGTGTTCGGCGATCTCGTGGGCATCGAGGCGGTAGGCCGTCTGGTAGGCCTTTTCCAGGTGGTCGTCGCTGAGGTCGGGGACCGCCAGGGCGGCGAGCTCGGCCGCGCCCATGGAGGCGATGTCGAGAGCGGGGCCAGCGGCGGCGGGGGTGGTGGGCGTGGAAGCAGTGGAGCCGGGCTGCAGGCCGAGCTTGCGGCGGAGGTGGTTGAAGTCGTACTTCGCCATGATGCCCTTGGTGGCGACCTGTTCGAGGAAGGCGATCACCCCCAGGAGGCGGCGGCGCAGCTTGGCGTGGCCGACGGCATCGACCGGGGCGATGTTCGACAGGGACTTCAGCGGGCGATGGATCCAGGTTTCCTCGAAGAAGCGGGCGACGTAGTCGATCACCTCCTGAATCTGGGCCTGTTCGTCGCGGGGGGTGAGCGGGTAGCTCAGCGCCTCGGTCAGCATCTCCTGGAACTGAGCAGGGCCCTGATGCTCGGTCAGGTCAGTCAGGCCGAGCGACAGCTTCTGGCGGACCTCGTCCTTGATGCGGCCGTAGCGGTCGTGGACGGAGGTGGTGAAGCGCAGGATCGGTCCGATGATGGCGATGTAGCCCGCGACCTTGCCGACCTCCTGAGCGGGGCGGCCGGCGGTGATGAGACCGGAGGTGGACAGTTCGAGCACCATGCCGACGAAGACGCCTTCCTGGTCGGTCGGCAGGGGGATGAGGCGCTTCTGGGTGGCCCATTCCTGGATGAGGGCCTGGATCGGCTCGAAGCGAGTGATCTGATGGACGAAGCTGTACTCGTGGTAGTCGGACTGCTCGCCCATACCGTGGCCCAGGCGCAGCACCTCCATCAACTCGGCGGCCTCGATGGCGGCGGTCTCGTCGGCTTCCAGCTCGACCGCATGATCGAGGGCAGTCAGGGCGCCGGCGTTGTCGCCGAGCCAGGCGCGGGAGAGGCCGAGGTTGAACCAACCGGCGGCGTCGCGCGGATCTTCTTTCGTGACCACCTCGAAGGCGCGGACCAGGTCAGACAGTTTGGCCTCGCGATCACCGAGGGCGCGGTTCCAGGCCTGGCGACGGGCGCCCTGGGTTCCTCCGGCAGGTTGGCGCAGGGTGTAGACGCGGGTAGCGGCCAGGGGGAAACGGCTCTGCGGGCCGAAGACGCGTTCGACGGCGCCCTGGACGTTCTCATCCTCGGGGGCGAGGAACTCCAGGCGGGTCAGCGCGGCGCGGGCGGCCACAGGCCGATTCAGACGCATCTCGCAATCGAAGATGATCGACTGAATCTCGGCGAGGGCGTCCTTCGCTTCGGGGGCGTAGGCCTCGGCGGCGCGGCGGGCCAGGAGCAGGGCGCCCTGAAACTCGCCTTCCTCGCGGCGTAGCTGAGCGCGGAGCATCAGGCCAAACGGGTAGCTGGGGTTGAGCGCGAAGGCCTTCTCGAGGGCCTCCTCGGCGGCGTCGAGGTTACCCTGGGCGGCGTGCAGGCGGGCCTTCTGGCCCCAGGCCTCGGGGTTGTCGCGGTGCTCCTGGGTCACCTGCTCCATGAGGCGGACCGCGGTGTCGTGCTGGCCGTTGGCTTCCTGCTGGTAGGCATGCTCGATCGCGCTGTAGATCGGCTGGCAGCACCACTTGAACTTCTTCCCGCTGCCGCACGGGCACGATGCATACGGATCCTGAGTCATGAAACCGCTCCGGAGGGTGCCATCTTCGCGTGAAGGGTCAGAATAGCAGAAGCACCCCCCCGGGGAAAGCAAGGCGGCTCGTCTCGCGCGGTCCGGCTCGTAGGATATCACCTCCCCTGCCCCTGTGGAGAGCGCACCCATGCGTCTTGCCGTCGCTGGATTCATGCACGAATCGAACACCTCGAGTCCGCAGCTGGCTGATCGGCAGGCGTTTCTCGCGCAGTCCCTGCTGCGGGGGGAGGCGATGCTGGCGGAATGGCCGGCGGCGCATCACGAGGTTGGGGCGTTTCTCTCGTCGGGGGAGGAGTTTGGGTATGAGCCCGTGCCGCTGATCATGGCGTGGGCGACGCCGTCGGGGCCGGTCAAGGGAGAGGTCTTCGACGAGGTGACGGCGGCCATCTGTGAGGGGCTGCGGCGCGAACGGCCGGATGGGCTGCTGCTGGCACTGCACGGGGCGATGGTGTGTACAGAGCATCTCGACGCCGACGGCGAAGTGCTGGCGCGCATCCGGGCCGAAGTGGGTCCCGAGTTTCCCCTGGCGGTGACCTTCGATCTGCACGGCAACCTGTCGCCGCGCATCGCCCAGCTGTGCGACCTGGCGATTGCCTACCGCACCAATCCACACGTGGATCAACGACAGCGCGGGCATCAGGCGGCGGGGCTTCTGGCGCGGTGGGTGCGGGGCGAGATCCGGCCGCGGCTGGCGATGGCGCGGCCGCCGTTTCTTGTCAACATCATGCGGCAGAACTCGGCCGACGAGCCATTCGCTGGGTTTCTGCGACAGGCGGCGGCGATGGATTCGACGCCAGGGTTGCTGGCGGGGAGCTTCCTGCCGGGCTTCGCCTATTCCGACGTGCCGCAGATTGGACCCTCGGTGCTGGTGGTGGCCGATGGCGACCGGGAGCGGGCGCAGGCGGAGGCGGACGCCTTTGCCGCCCGGCTGTGGGAGGCGCGGGCTGGGTTCCAGGCCACGCTGCCCGATGCGGCCAGCGCGGTGCGCACGGCCCTGGCGTCGACGCAACGGCCGGTGGTGCTTGTCGATACAGGCGATAATGTCGGCGGGGGCTCGGCGGCCGATGGCACGGTCATTCTCACCGAGTTGCTGCGGCAGGAGGCCCGGGGGTTCGTGGTGATGCTGTATGCTCCCGAGGAGGTGCGGGCCTGCCAGGCGGTGGGACAGGGAGGGACGGTGGCGTTCTCCGTGGGGGGCAAGGTGGATCGGCTCCACGGGGAGCCGGTGCCGGTGTCCGGCGTCGTCCGCCTGTTGCACGACGGGAGCTACACCGAGACGCAGGTGCGGCATGGGGGGAAGCGGCTCAATCACATGGGGCCGACGGCGGTGGTCGAACTGCCTGGCGACAATCTGCTAGTGCTGACCAGCTTCCGGCATCCGCCGTTCAGCCTAGGCGCGCTGACGTGCCTGGGCATCGAGCCGGAGAAGCGGGCGTTCCTGGTGGTGAAGGCGGCCATCGCCTACCGAGCGGCTTACGGGCCGATCGCGGGGAGCAGCATCATCGAGGTGGGGCACGCCAGGGCTGACGGCGGTGGACCCGTTCGCCTTCCTACGGGTACCGTCTCACCCGCTGTGGCTGCCCGATCCGGCCGTGTAGCTCGCCGTGCTTCCCTCGGCGGGTATAATGGGGCAGACTGGATAGATTCTGAACTTCGAGGAAGAAAGGTGTTGCTGACATGGCTAGTGCGAACGTGATCGAGTACCGGGCAGAACTGGGAGCAGGAGGTCGTCAAGTCCGGATGTTGGTGCTGGTCGATTTCTGGGCGGTCTGGTGCGGTCCCCGCCGTGTCCTGGGCCCACCATCGACAAGGTCGCGAACGACTTCGCCGGCAAGGTCAAGGTGGTCAAGGTCAACACCGAGGACGCGCCGGAGATTGCCGCCAAGTACCGCATCTCCGCCATCCCGCAGATCATGGCCCTGGCGGCGGCGACTAGCTCGTCGATCGTCCTCTCCGGGCGTGAAGTCCGAGGCCGATATCGTCAAGATGCTCACCTGCCCTCGGCGCCTGAGCAGTATCGAATACCCCCGGCCGACCTTCGTGTGTCCGCCGGGGGTGTCGTGATGCCACTTGCGCCTTAGGCGATGCGCGGTGTGCACCAGCATATCCACCCAGAAGGCACTTCAGGCTTTCGGCGGTCACGGTCACATAGCCATCGTCCACTCCGTCCCGGGTTCTACTCGTCCCATCGGTGTCCTCGCCCCGCGGGTTCCGCACCGTCAACGAGACCAGGTTCCTGCAGCATCCTGTTCATACGCACTACCATGTAGCTGCTGCTTCTGACTCAGGTTCGATTTCCACCCTGGCATATCTACCCCAAAGAGTACTGCTTTGCCTTCCTTCAGGCGGCCGTCGATCTCCTGAGCCTCGCCACTCCTTGCGTCGGGGCTGAATCTCGACCATTGTTGCCAATACCTGACCACTACATCGCCTTGATTTATCGCCTTGAACAGCTCGGCGTTCACCCCAGTCCACGTTCTGTACTTGGCTTCCGTGGGTAATTCCCCGCGAACCCATCGCGGTGCTGTGGGTGTAGGCCTTCGACGATGGCCACCCACAAGCTTTCTCGCGGCCAAGGCCGGCATTGCGGGGCTGCCCGCCCCATCGGTCGGCAGGTCGGCGTCCACCCGGTAGTAGCGGCTACCCAGGTGACCAGGTAGGTGCCGTCCATCAGGTCGAGCACCTCCTGACGGATGACTGCCGTCTTGAGCTGGCCACCAGGCCGGAGAGTAGCCAGCAATCCTGGCGGTATTGCCCTGGAAATGTCATCGCGTCCAGGCCCCTGGCTGGAGAATAGCGGCCGGTCGGCGAACGACTGGTAGTTGTCGCCGTCGATGGATCGACAGTTGTCGCCATCGAAGCTCATGTCGGCGTCGTTGTCGAAGCGGTGCCGATGCGCGCCGCAGGGCGCGTTCGCCGGCGTCGAGGAAGCTGGGAGCTTCCAGCCGACCCTGGCGACCACCGCGGCCTCGTAGGCGTCCATCCAGTAGCGGTCCTGGCCCATGCCGCCGTCGATATTATCGAATTCGGCGACAATCTGCTAGTGCTGACCAGCTTCCGGCATCCGCCGTTCAGCCTGGGCGCGCTGACGTGCCTGGGCATCGAGCCGGAGAAGCGGGCGTTCCTGGTGGTGAAGGCGGCCATCGCCTACCGAGCGGCTTACGGGCCGATCGCGGGGAGCATCATCGAGGTGGGCACGCCAGGGCTGACGGCGGTGGACCCGTTCGCCTTCCCTTACCGGCACCGTCCGCACCCGCTGTGGCCGCTCGATCCGGCTGTGTAGCTCGCCGTGCTTCCCTCGGCGGGTATAATGGGGCAGACTGGATAGATTCTGAACTTCGAGGAAGAAAGGTGTTGCTGACATGGCTAGTGCGAACGTGATCGAGGTGACCGGGCAGAACTGGGAGCAGGAGGTCGTCAAGTCCGACAAGCCGGTGCTGGTCGACTTCTGGGCGGTCTGGTGCGGTCCCTGCCGTGTCCTGGGGCCCACCATCGACAAGGTCGCGAACGACTTCGCCGGCAAGGTCAAGGTGGTCAAGGTCAACACCGAGGACGCGCCGGAGATTGCCGCCAAGTACCGCATCTCCGCCATCCCGCAGATCATGGTCTTCAAGGGCGGCGACCAGCCCGTCGATCGTCCTTCCCCGGGCGTGAAGTCCGAGGCCGACATCGTCAAGATGCTCACCCGCGCCCTCGGCGCCTGAGCAGGAGAATGCGAACACCCCCCGGTGCGTTTCTCTACGAAACGCGCCGGGGGGCTTTTCTTTCCCCCCGCTCGCCAGGCTTGCCTGGACGCAAACTCTTCCCCCGTTACCCGACCGGCAGAGTTGGCTTCATTCCTCCGATCGGATCGCCGATGATGACGGAGAGGTCTCTCTGTCCGGGGGTAGTCCGCGCATGGATGCCAGCTCCAGTTTGCCGACTCGTTCGGAACCAGCTCCTCCACCCGGGGAGCTGGTCGCGCAGACGGGTCGCGATGCCGGCCTGCGTCGGCCACTGCGGCGTCCCCTGACCTTGCTGGGCGCGGGTGGCCAATGTGATATCCGCCTGATGGGGGATGGCATCGTGCCGTTGCACGCCGTCATCCTCGTCACCGACGAGGGGTTGCTGTTGCGCGATCTGTCGGGGGCTGGCCTGCAGGTGAACGATGCGCTGGTGTTCGAGCGGCGCCTGGCGAATGGCGACCGGCTGGCGCTGGGCGAGCATCGCTTCTCGCTGGAACTGGATACGTCGCCCACGTCGGAAGGGCCCAGCGCCGATGCCGTCCTGCTCGATCGGGAGCGCGAGGCGCTGCGCATCCAGGCGGCGGCCGTCGTCGCGCAGCAGGCGGCGCTACTGGAAGAAGAGTCGCGGCTGGATCAGCGGGCCCGCCTGCTCGACACGCAGGAGACGCAGCTGGCCAGCCATCTGGACGAACGGCAGAGCCTGCTGGACGAGCGCGAGACGGAGCTGACGCGGCAGCACGAGGCGTTTGTGGCCGAGGTGACCGCGGGGCGCGAGACGATCGCCCAGGCCGCGGCACAGGTGCAGACGCATCAGGCCGCCCTGGTGGAGGAGCGCGAGGAGGTGCGCGGGCTGCGTCAGCGGTTGGCGACGTTGCGGCGGGCGCTGTGGAAGCGCTACCGTCGGCTGGGCGCCGATCGTGAGGCGGCGCTGCAGCGCCGGCAGGCCGAGCTGGTCGCGCTCGAACAGCAGGTGAAAGACGAGCGAGAGCGGGTGCGCGCCTTTCAGGAGCGCATCAACGGTGAGCTGGAGCTGGGTCGGCAGCGGCAGCGGGAAGAGGCCCAGGCGCTCGCGCAGGAGAAGCTACGCCTGGCCGTCGAGGCGGAGGAGCAGCGCGGTCAGCTGGGCCAGGCACGCACGGAGCTGCAGCGTGCGAACAGCGCTCTGACGCGCGAACGACAGCAGTGGACGGAGCAGCGGCAGCGGCTGGAGAAGGAGTGCCAGGGGCTGGAGCAGCGCGTGGGGCACCTGCGGAAACAGATGGAGCAGCTGCGTCGGGAGGCCGCGCCGTATCGGCCGGCGGCGCCGGTGGCGGTTGCGGCGGCGCCGCTTTCGCCCGCGTTGAAGGCCGAGGCCCCGGCTGTGCCGTGCGATCTGCGCCAGGCGGCGGGGTCGCTGGGCGATCAGCGGCTGTTGCTGGCCGAGCAATGGCGCCGGATGGTGGCGGTGCAGCATCAGTGGCAGGAAGAACGGCTGGTGGCGCTGACCGAACTGGACCAGGCGACCGAGCGACTGGCAGTGCGCGAGCGGACCCTGGCGGTGAAGGAGACCGGGCTGCTGGCGGCGCAGCAGGAACTGATACAGCGGCGAGCGACCTTCGAGGCGCAGCAATCGCGCTGGACGGTGGAGCGCGCCTGGCTCCAGGCGCAACAGGCCGAGGCGGCGGCCACGCTGGAGGAGCGCGAACGGCGACTGGTGGGGGCGCAGCGCGAGCTGGAAGCGGAGCGCGAGAGCCTGGCGCGGCGGGAGCAGGAGGGGCTAGCAGCGCTGGAAGCGAGCCGGCGGCGTCTGGAGGAAGCGCGTCGGCAGGCCAGCCAACTGTGGAGCGAGTGCGAGCAGCTGCGTGGCGAACTGGCGGAACAGGAACGGGCGTGGGTGGCGCAGCTTCGGGCGCTGGATCAGCTGTGCGACGAGATGGCGCCGCAGGCGCTGCATTCGCCACGCTGGCAGGCGCAGCTGGAAAAGCTGACGGCGCGGGAGGCAACCCGGCTGGCCAACGAGGCGCGGACGCTTACCGGGGAACGGCAGCGGCTGTTGACCGAGCGCGCCGCGCTCGACGAGGAGGCCCGGCTGCAGGCGGAGACAGAGCAGGTGCTCAACGAGAGCCGGCTGACGCTGGCGCGCCAGGTGCAGCAGTGGGAATTGCAGCGGAGCCAGGCGGAAACGGAGGACCGGCGACGCGAGGACGAGCTGCGGCGGTGCCGGACGCGGCAGGCGATCGCGGAGCAGCACCAGCGGCAGCTGCAGCATGAGATCGAACGGTTCGCCGCCGATCTGCTCCGGGAGGAGTCGCCGCGCCGGGTGGCCTGAGGGGTCAGGCGGTTGGGGGTTGCATGGCCAGGAAGTTGGCGAGCAACTTCGGACCTTCGAGGGTGAGGAAGCTCTCGGGGTGGAACTGCACGCCGTGCAAAGGCCAGGTGCGATGGCGGACGCCCATGATCTCGCCCTCGGCGGTCCAGGCGCTGACGACGAAGTCGGGGTGGTGGAAGGTGTCGCGCTTGATGACCAAGCTGTGGTAGCGAGTGGCGTCGAAGGGGTTGCTCATGCCGGCGAAGACGCCCTGGCCATCGTGGTGGATGGGTGACAGCTTGCCGTGCATCACGCGGGCGTTGCGCACGACTTCACCGCCGAAGACGTGGCCGATGCACTGGTGGCCGAGGCAGACGCCGAGGATGGGCGTGGTGGGGGCGTAGCGTTTGAGGATCTCGTTGGAGACGCCGGCCTCGCGCGGGGTACAGGGACCAGGCGAGATGATGATGTGAGAAGGGGCCAGGCTGGCGACCTCGTCGGGGTGGATCTGGTCGTTGCGGTAGACGCGGACGTCGATGGCGGCGTCGAGTTCGCCCAGGCGCTGCACCAGGTTGTAGGTGAACGAGTCGTAGTTGTCGATGAGGAGGATCATGGCGGCAGGTTCAGCCGTTCTTTTCCGGGTGGGGCTGGGCGCTGTTGAGGTTCTTGTAGCGGGCGGCCCCGACGCTGGGGTCCACCGGGCGAAGGAACTCGTCGGAGGCGGTGATGTCGTACCAGGCGCCGTCCTGAAAGTCCACGATCGCCTTGCCATTCCAGTTGACCGTGACGACGCGCCCCACGAGGCCGGCGAAGCGCTGCAACTCGGGTCGCGTGGCGTTGACCTCGACGAACCGGTCAGTCCATTCGCGCTTGAGCTGCTCCATCGAGGCCTGGTCGTTGTCCATCCGTCGCGCTCTCCTTCCAGATGCGTCTGTGTTCAGGGTAGCGGGCGAGTGGGCTTCGGCCAAGAGCGCCGGGGCGTGCTGGGGGAGTGTGTGTCGGGGACGGTTGTGCGAGCAGTTCGTGGGAGTTCTGGGGCGGACCGCTCTTTGCTCCCTCTGGGGAAGTGTGGTACAACGATGAAGAGGTGGTTTCTCCCAGGAAGAATGGCCCCGTCTCCGGCCACAAGTCAGGGTTGCTGACGAGACGGGTGGATGCAGGGCAACCATGGGAATCTACGACCGCGAATATTATCGCCGCGAGGGTCCGGGCTTCCTGGCCGGCCTCGCCGAACAGGGGCAGGTGACCATCTGGCTCATCGGCCTGAACATCGCCTGTTTCCTCCTGCAGATCATGACCACCGGAGCGATCGACACCGAGTTCGGTCGCGGCTTCCGCTCGGCCTTTACCGACTGGTTCGTGCTCAGCGTGCCGGATGTCCTGCAGGGACAGGTCTGGCGGCTCCTGACCTACGCGTTCCTGCACGACACCGCCTCGATCTGGCACATCCTCTTCAACATGCTCATGCTCTTCTGGTTCGGCCGGCAGGTCGAGGAAGCACTGGGCTCGCGCGAGTACCTGGTCTTTTACCTCCTGGGGGCAGTGCTGGGCGGGGTCGCCTTCACCGGCGCGACTCTGTTGCAGCTCCATGCCGCGGGGCGTGCCCTGGGCGCGTCGGGGGCTGTCACAGCAGTGCTGGTGCTGGCGGCGTGCTATAACCCGCGCCAGGTGATCTACCTCTTCTTCATCCTGCCCGTGCCAATCTGGGGCTTCGTGGTCTTCAGCGTGGCGGCCGACGCACTCAACCTGATGGGCCGACGCGAGACGGGGATCGCTACCTCGGCGCACCTGGCCGGGGCTGCGTTTGGCTTCCTCTACTTCAAGCTCGGCTGGCGCCTGAGCTCGTGGGGGACCGATCTTTCTACCTGGTGGAAACGGCGCTCGCAACCAAGGCTGCGGCTCTACCGCGAGGAAGAGGATGCGCCCACGCCCATCAACGTGGCTGCGCCTGCGCCGCGGTTGCTGGACGACGAGCATCTGGAAGCCCAAGTCGACGCCATTCTCGAAAAGATTCAGCGTGTGGGCATGGATGGCCTGTCCGATTCCGAACGCCAGTTGCTCGTGCGCGCCAGCGAGGCGATCAAGCGGCGGCGCGGCTAAGTTCTACCTCTGGAGTCAACTCCCATGCCACTGTACGAGTACGTCTGCCAGGAGTGCCAGCATCCGTTTGAGGCGCTGGTGTCGCGCGACGAGGAGGCGGCCTGCCCGCAGTGCCAGGGCCATCAACTGGCTCGCCAACTGAGCCTGCCGGCGCGGCCGAAAACCGAAGCGGCGCTCCCGACAGCTTGCCGCTCATCGGGCCCGCCGTGCGGGAGCATGTGCAGCCGGTTCGGGCAAGGGTAGCCGGTATGCTCGCGCCGCGCGGCCTGGGGTGGGGTCCCTCTCCCGGTCCACTCACCCGCCAGCGCGGCGTAGTCCTCATGTGATTTTCACATGCCTTCTCCACCACCCCAGGCTACACTGCCTCGGTGCCGTTCCTGCGGAGTGACCTCGCTACGCCTTCCGGGAGGGGCCCTTGTTGACCCGTCACCAGCTTCCCTCGCTGGGTCCATCTTCCACACTGGCGGATCTGCCGGCCCATCGGGTGCATCTCGACGCCAGCGCGCTGGGCAGCGGCCTCGCTGACCTGTTCGATCGCTACCCCGACTTGCCTGGCATTCTCATCGTTCGCGGCCTCGAGGTGGCCGGGCTCATCTCGCGGCGCCATTACTACCAGCTGATGTGCCGGCCGTTCAGCGCCGAGATCTTCCTGCGTCGGCCGGTGCATCTGCTGCTGGAATCGGTCGGGGGCGCGGTGTTGCGGCTGCGCAGCTCGTGCCTCATCTCCGAGGCGGCGCGGCTGGCCCTGGAGCGCAGCTCCGACCTGGTCTACGAGCCGATTGTCATTGAGGAGCCGGGCCAGGTGCCGATGCTCCTCGACAGCAACGTCCTGCTTTTTGCGCAGAACCTCCTGCTGGAGCAGGCCAACCAGCTGGTGCATCAGCAGATGCAGGCGGCGGCGGCGGCCAACCAGGCGAAGAGTCAGTTCCTGGCGAACATGAGCCATGAGATTCGGACGCCGATGAACGGCATCCTCGGCATGACCGAGTTGACGCTGGACACCGACCTGACGCCCGAGCAGCGCGACTACCTGCAGATGGTTCGCTCGTCGGCCGAGTCGCTGCTGACGATCATCAACGACATTCTCGATTTCTCGAAGATCGAGGCGGGGAAGCTCGATCTGGATCCATGCAGCTTCTCGCTGCGCGACCTGGTAGTCGAGACGCTCAAGCCGCTGGCCTTTCGCGCGCAGAGCAAGGGGCTCGATCTGGCTTTTCACGTGGCTCAGGGCGTTCCGGATCGCATCAGCACCGATGCGACGCGGCTGCGGCAGGTACTGGTGAACCTGGTGGGGAACGCCATCAAGTTCACCACGACCGGCGAGGTGGTGGTGCGCATCACCGAGGCGGGTCCCGGGGGGAACCGGCTGCGAGTCGAGGTTCACGACACCGGCGTCGGCATCCCGCAGGACAAGCTCGGCGCCATCTTCCATCCGTTCGAGCAGGTGGATGGTTCGACCACCCGGCGCTTTGGCGGGACGGGGCTGGGGCTGGCCATCTCATCGCGCCTGGTGGAGATGATGGGAGGCGAGATCGGCGTGGAAAGTCGGCTGCACGCCGGCAGTCACTTCCACTTCACCTTCCGCTACCAACTGGCCAGCGACCTGCTCGCGCCGGAGCCCGCGCCGGGGCTTGTGGGCCTTCGAGCGCTGGTGATCGAGGAGCGCGTCTCGAGTCGGGAGAGTCTGGTAGAGATTCTCGGTGGGCTGGGGATCGAGACGGCCAGCGCGGCGAGCATCCACGCTGCGCTGGCACATCTGGAGTATGGGCGACCGTTCGACTACGCGTTTCTCTCGACAGGGCTAGCGGATCTGGAACTGCTTCGGCCGGTGCTGTCTGCGCGGAAGAAGATCACCCGGGCGGCCATCATGATTCTGAACGCGGCCGACCGTCCACGGGATCTGGCGCGGGGGCAGGCGCTGGGGTTGACGCGCTGGCTCACCCGGCCGGCGGGGCATCGCGAGGTGCGTGAGCTTCTGGTGTCGCTGCTGGCGGCCGATCATCATCCCGCCAGCGAGCGCGAGGCGGCCACCGCCCCGGGCGTCCCGGCGCTGCGCGTGCTGCTGGCCGAGGACAACGTCGTCAACCAGAAGCTGGGAGTGCGGCTGCTGGAGAAGCAGGGGCACTCAACCCGGGTGGTCGCCTCGGGCATGGCGGCCCTGGACGCGCTGACCCAGGAGGAGTTCGACCTGGTGCTCATGGATCTGGAAATGCCGGACATGGGCGGACTGGAGGCGACGCGGATTCTTCGGGAGCGCGAACGGCTGACGGGCGGGCACATGCTGGTGGTGGCGCTGACGGCGCACGCGATGAAGGGCGACCGCGAGCGCTGCCTGGAGGCGGGGATGGACGGCTACCTGGCCAAACCGTTGCGGCCAGCCGAGCTGTTCGACCTGCTGCACGAGTTCTTCGGCCCGCGCGACGATGGGGTGATCCTCGATACGCAGCCGCTGGATGTGGCGGCCTACCTGGCCGGGCTTGACGGCGACCCCGACCTGGGGCAGGAGCTGATCGATCTGTTTCTACTGCAGTTACCCGAGCTGCGGCAGTTGCTCCGCGATGCCTGCGATGCGCGCGATCGGGCCCAGCTGTCGCGCACGGCGCACACGATCACGGGGTCGCTGCGGCTCTTTCACGCCGAGCGGGCTGCGCGGCTGGCGGGGGAGATCGAAACCTGGAACGACAATGACTGGGCCCGGCTGATCCACCTGTGCTTCGAGTTCGACCAGGAACTCGACCGGCTGGCCCGGGCGCTGCCGCAGGCGCGGCCCCAGGCGCGGGCTATGGCTCGCGGATGAGCAGCTCGCCCTTGCCCAGCGACACCAGGTCGCCACAGTATCGGCGCCAGCTGGCGGAGGCGAGTTCCGGCGGCACGGGATAGCCCAGCTCTTTCAGCCGTCGCAGGTAGAGGGCCAGGAAGACGGGCTGAAAGACGCAGGCGAGTTTGAAGGTGGGGAGCACGTCGGGAGCGGGCCCGGCGAAGACGATGGAGCCGCGCTTCATGCCAGCGCCGGGGCGGACGCCTGGCTTGCCGAAGACGAAGATGCTGCCGGCGACCACACCGACGCCGACGTAGTCGCCCACGTCGCCGACGGCGATGAGACCGCGGCGGAGGCCTGCGCCAACCTCGTTGCCGGCCGAGCCCTGGATGAGGAGGAGGCCGCCGCGCATGCCGACCCGGCTGCCGCGATAGGCAGCTCCGGCGAGGTGGCCGGCAGAGCCGCGAATGTGGAGGAGGCCGCCGCGCATCTCGCCCCCGGCCCAGTCGGAGGCGTTGCCCAGGACGTGGAGTTCGCCGCCGCGCATCTCGGAGCCGACATGCATGCCGGCGTTGCCGGTCACGGTCAGCCGGCCGCGTTTCATGCCGGTGCCGAGCCACTTGACGCGGGTGGTGTCCCCCTCAACGACGACGGTTTCGTCGGAGGGGTCGCCGGACACCTGGAAGAAATCGCCGACGCGGGCCGCCTGGTTGCCGTGCTGCACGGGAAGCTGGGCGATCTCGTCGAGCGACTTGCCGACCAGGTTGTCGGGGGTGATGCATTCCGCCTCGACGGGAATGCTGGTCGTGCCGGTGTAGGTGAGGGTAAGCATGGGTTCAGCCGCCAAGCAACTGGTGCAGCCGGAGGTGGAACGGCCCGAGTTTGCCGCCGTAGTTGCCGGCGGTGATGCGGAGGATGCCGGGTCGGCACGCCGCGCGAATACCGACGCGCATGGCCTGCTCGACGGTGGGGAGGTCCACCCCGTCGATCACGACCTCGTAGACCGCGCCGACGTCGGGGGGTAGCTCGGATTTGACGAGGCCGCGGAGCGTGGGACAGTAGGCGTCGTTGGTGCTGGCCTTGAGCTTCTTGTAGCGGCTGCCGACCTTGCTACCCGAGCGAACCACGCCACCGGGAAACGGGGCGATGACGCCGGAGAGTGTCCGAATGGCGGCCAGGGCAGCCTCGGCGGCCTCCAGCGCGATGGTCTGGGTGCGGCCGAGGATGAGGAAGTTGCCGCCAGCGACGCCCTTGACGGTGCCGAAGAGATCCTCGCAGAGAAACTCTCCATCCATCACCGGGAGGCGCCAGTAGCGTCGGCCGTCGAGGAGCTTGGCGAACTGGAAGGTGTCGCCGAAGAAGCGAAGGTTGCCGCCGATACGGAGGGCGCGTTCCTTCTGCACGGGCAGGCCGTTGAAGCAGGCGGTGGTCGGGCAGGTCAGGATGCACTGGCCGACGCGGTTGACCAGCGCCTTCTGGAGCGCGTCGCGGCTGAAGCCAAAGAAGAGGAGGCTGCAGCCGGGTCGGCCGTCGGGGGTTTCTTCGGGGGTCAGGTCACGTTCAATGCCAGCCTCGGCGTCGCAGCCAATGACCGAGGCAGCGTAGCCGGTGGCGGTCACCGCGGCGGTGCGGGCCCAGGCGGCGGTCGCGGCTGTCACGAGCAGGCGGCACGCCGTCATCGGAAAGGCTTCAGCAAATGTGTCCTCGAGTGGGACATCGTTGATGGCGAGCAAGCGAAGGCTCCCGATGGCGCAACCGATGATCCAGGCAGGTGGGAATAACCTACCGGTGGGCCCGGTGGTCGGCAACCCAGTTAGCCACCTTCGACGGCCCGGCTGCCGTGCGCCAGGTAGTGTTCGTCGACCGGGTAGTTGGCGAACTGGATGGTGTAGAACGACTCGAACCACTTCTTGATGTCGGGTATCGCGCCGGCGTCGTAGGTGGTGTCCGCGTGGAGGGTGAGGCCGTAGAGTTCGCTGCGGATCTCGCCCTGCTCGACCACGACGACGCCGCCCTTGATGACGAAGCGCGGCAGCTCGAACATGGCGCGGTAATCCTTCGACGGCGTGTAGATGGTGACGTCGCCGTCGGCGCCGACGCCGAGGTGGCCCTTGTGCTTCAGCCCCAGGATGCGGGCGGGCGAGGCGCGGGTGATGATGGCGATCTCCTGCAGGGTGTACTCGCGGTCGAGATCCTTGAGGACCGAGCGTTCGAGCACGCGCGGATGGACGCGCTTGAGGATCTCCTGGCGGTAGGTGCGATCCATGAGGAGCTGGACGATTTCGGGATAGGCGAGGAACGACCCGCCGTTAGGGTGGTCGGTGCTCATGGCGATGCGCCAGGGATCCTGCACGAGCAGATACCACTCCAGGCCGATGGCCCACTGCAACCCGTGGACGAAACTCTTCTCCTTGTAGGTGATCGGCACGATGCCGCATCCGGCCTCCATCTCGGTGTCGGCGTTGGTCCACTTGCGGCCGGTGACCTTGTGGAGGTAGTAGCCCAGGGGGCCATCGCCGGTCATCGAGGTGGTTTCGCCAAAGAGAACCTGGCCGACATCGACGCTGAGGTTGGGCTGGCGGTTGACGATCTCGGCCAGCTCGGGCACGCGGGAGGCGAACTGGCCCTGGTCGTTGGCATCGCCGCCGTAGCTGTGAAACTGAATGTGGGTGAGGTGGGCGCGTCGGCCTTCGAGCGCGTCCATGGTGTTCTTCGTGGTCTGCCAGTTGCCGGGCATACCCAGGTTGTTGCAATGGATGTGTGCGGGATGAGGCAGGCGGAGATCCATGACGGCCTGGGCCATCTCGCGGATGATCTCGCGTGGGGTGACGTCGAAGTGCGACACCTTTTCGTCGAGGCTGTGGATGTTGTCGGCGCCGCTTTTCCACATCTCGACGCCGCCAGGGTTGACCAGCTTGACGCCGTAGCCCTTGCCGGCCTGGAGGAGCCAGGCGACGAAGGCGCGGAGACGTTCCGGCTCGTTGGCCTTGATCTGGCGCATGACGTAGTGGTTGTTGCCGAAGAGGAGGAAGAACCCCTTGTCGATGATGGGGGTGTCGTGGAACTCCTCGTGAGCGTGGCGGGCAGCCAGGGGCGGGATGGCGGCGTCGAAGGCGGTGGTGTAGCCCAGGCCGGCGTAGAGGTAACCAGTGGCGAAGGTGCTGGGGACGCTCCCCGTCGTCCCCGACCGCGTGAACTCACCCCGCCGGATCACCGGGGCCTTGCGTTTATCCTCGGGGCGCATCTTCCGCGCCAGGTTGACCTTGGGCCCGGCGATGTGAGAGTGCATATCCACGCCGCCGGGGAGGACGACCAGGCCGGTGGCGTCGATCACCTTGTCGGGCCGGACGTCGGGGTCGGTGGGAGGGGCGATCACCTTGCCGTCCTGAATCCAGATATCGCGCACCTCGCCATCGATCTGATGGAGCGGATCGTGAACAGTCCCGCCGGCGATTTTCAACAACATGATCGGTGTGCCTCCCTGCCGTTCAATCTACCCACCCGCCCCCCACCGGCAAGCGCCCTCGTCCCCCCTTGCGGCCCGTCTCCTCCTGCCGTACCCTGATGCTGCCTGTCTCCCGCTTCTCGGGCCAGCCTCGGAGATTTCGATGGCCGACACGAACCACACAGACTCCTCATCCGCGCCGGAACCCGCCGACGGGAATCCGTCGATCAACCCCTTCGCGCGCTTCCCGGAGATGAAGCCGATCAAGGGTGTTCCGACGCTGCAGACCATCAATGGCGTGGGGCTGTCGATGGTAGGCCGGCGCGACTTCGATGCCGAGACGGGTACGTACGTCAAGACGCACAGCTTCGTGTTCCTCTTCATCCCGCTGCTGGCGCTGGGAGCCTACCGGGTCTTCGATGCGCCCGAGGGAGGGTGGTACTTCCTGGGTCGGGTGCCGCTCTCGTCCACGGCGCGGCGGTGGAACTGGATCTTCGCCCTGCTCGTCGCGGTGGGCATCGGCGTGGGGGGGTGGTTCGCCTACACAGGCACGCCCGAGTACAAGGCAGGCGTGGTGCTGGCCCAGGGCGACCGCCTGGCGGCCGAGGGCAAGGGGCGCGAGGCGGCCGGGCTGTATCGGCAGGTGTTTCTCGGCAAGTCGGATCGCGCCGCGGAGGGGGGCCAGCGTCTGCTGGGGATGCTCGACAATCCGCCTGCCAGCATGTCTGAGGCGGCGGGGTCCTTCGAGGTGTTGCTCGAACTGCATCGGCAGGATCGGCTGCCGGTGAAGGATCTGTTCGATCGGGCCATGACGCTCGCGACCGCGAACGAGCAGAGCGACCCCGCAGGGACGCTGCAGTTGCTCGAGGTCGTCGCCCCGCTCGCCACCGATCCACAGGGGCAGCTGGCGATTCGTCGCCGCATCCTCGAGCGGCTGGTCGATCGGGAGCCGGGGAACATCGAACTGGTGTCGCGGCTGGCCACGGTGTGCGAACAGGTCGGCGATCTGGCGCGGTGTGAAGCGGTGCTGACGCCGGTGAAGGACAAGCTGGGTTCGAGCGATGGAGCGGCCATTCTTGGCCGGCTGTACGCCAGCCAGGGGAAGTTCGACCAGGCGTATGCCCTGCTGCAGCCGTTCGTCGATGCGCGGCTGGACAAACTGCGGAGCGCCGAGGTGATCTATCGGGGGGCGATCAGCGCCGTGGAGACGCGCGTCGTCAACATGCTGAAATCGCAGCACGCGCCGGGGTTCGACTTTGAGAAGGCGCGAAATGCCGGGCCCGACCAGGTGGGGCTGATGGTGCAGGAGTATTTGAGCATACAGATGCGCGACGATGCCGGGGTGCGCGAGGCGCAGCAGAAGCTAGCGGCGCAGGCGGCCGTCGTGCCGGCCACGCTCGACCTGGGCATGGTGCTGCTCCATCGCGCCCAGGCGCAGCCGGACGCGGATCAGCGACGCGACCTGCTCGTGAAGGCCGAAAACAACTTCCTGGCCATTCAGGGGGTCGCCGGCGACTCGGACCGCTTCCGGCTGAACCTGGGGCAGGTGTACTACTGGCTGGGCAAGGCGCCAGAGGCGAAGAAGCAGTTCGACGACTTTTTGAAGAAGCACAACCAGTCGGCCGAGGCGGTCTCGGCGGTCTCGCGCGTGCTGCGGGAGGTGGGGGCGACCACCGAGGCGCGGAAGATCCTGGAGACGGCGTACGCCAAGGAGACAGCGACCGAGGCGAAGCAGAACCTGGCGGCGGCGCGTTCGGTGATTTTCACCGACATGGACGACAAGATTCTCTGGTTGGGGCGGGCCAATCCCAACAACCCGGACACGCAGGCCACCCTGCTGCACGCCCGCGGCAGCCGGGCACTGGACGATGGGAAGGAGGCGGAGGCGATCCGGTTGTTCAAGGAGGCGCTGACGCTGTACACCAAACTTCCGGAGAATGAGGCGACGCTGAACAACAGCGCCATCGTCCACTTCAGCCTGTATCAGCTGACGCAGGATCGGGACCAGTTCCAGCGCGCGGCCGACAAGATGGATCGCGCCATCCGCCTGCGTCCCGGCGACAGCATCCTGCTGAGTAACGCCGCAAGCAACCTGGTCGATAGCATCGTGCGCGACCTGGTCGGCAACCACATCGACTTCAAGGTGCTCAAACGCGGGGCCGACACCGGGATGCTGTCGTACCTCTACACCGATCAGGCGAGCAAGGAGCGCATCATCGTTCGGCTGAAGGCACATCCGGGCTATGCGCGGGTGCGAGATTACTACGAGAAGCTGCTGGTCCTGGCGCCCAAGCGTGTCGAGAGTTATGCAGCGCTGGAGGCGCTCTACGATTTCGTGCGCGATGTGGATGGCCTGCGCAACGTCGCCACCAAGGCGCAGGCGGCGGACCTCGACTTGGATCAGTCGCGCAAGGAGATGGAGGACTACTACTCGGGCCGCAAGGACGAGAAGCGGCGGGAGGAGCTGATCAAGGCGCTGGCGCGGCAGAAGGAGACGGTGGAGGCGGCGCGCAAGGTCGGCGGGGCGACGTTTGCGGTCGCGGCCGTCGGCATGGTCACGCTGCAGATGGGAGGGCACTTCTTCGGGGTCACCGTCGAGCCGGATACGCTGCTGCGCCTGGCCGACGAGGCGCACGCGGCCTGTCCGTGCTCGCCGACGCACGCCATGCGTATCGAGGTGTTGACCTTCCGCGCTCACATGTCGCTGATCCGCACCGACCCGGCCTATGCGCGGATGGCGCAGCAGACGAGGCGGTCGCTGTTGCAGCATCTGCTCGTGTGGTTTCTGCATCAACCCGGCTCGGTGAAGGAGCGCATTGGGGCGCATCCGGATATGAAGCGGGCGGTGGCGCTGAAGCTGGAGCAGGTCAAGGCGTTTCCGGACTCGCAGGGAGCGTATACCTGGGCGATGTTGCAGCCGTTCGCGCCAGCGGAGGCCAGCAAGATCGCCGAGCGCGTGCGGACGAGCGAGTTCGACAAGCTGAAGCGGAGCATCAACGCGGCGCTACAGCCGTATAACCCGACATCGGCGATGGACCGCTACTACTTCCTGCTGCTGGAGAACAAACCCGACGAGGCGCGGGCCTCGCTGGAGGCCGACGCGCGCAAGGGGATACCGCTGCCGACGGCGAGCAAGTGAGCGGGGCGGCTCAACCCAGCGGGGGGCGGTCCTGGGTGCGCTCCTCGTCGTCGTCGTTGTCTTCTTCGTCGTCGTCCGGGGCTTCTTCTTCCTCGTCCTCGGACTCGGGTTGCACCATCAAAAGGAGAACGACGAAGTCGTAGGCGGCATGGGTGACGATGGGGGCCAGGAGATTGCCGGTGACCTCGTAGAGCCAGCCCAGGTACATGCCCATGACGGCGGCCAGGACGATGTAGCTGAAGGTGACGGCGTGGAGCAGGCCGAAGAGCAGGCCGGCGATGGCGATGGCGGCCCAGAGCGGCAGGTACTCGCGGAAGAGATCCTGCAGCACGCCGCGAAAGAGCATCTCTTCGCCGAGGCCGGCCAGGCAGGCGATGCCCAGCAGGTCCAGCACCGAGCAGGGACGCAGCAGGGGAATGATCACCTGGTCGGTGAAGCGGTCGATGTCGGCGAGCCAGGCGACGGGCCACTGCCTGAGTCCGAGGAAGAGGCCGACCATGGGGACGGCGCCGAGGAAGCCCAGCAGGAGGCCGTCTTCTTCCAGGGCGAAGCGGGTGAGGGGCGGCTGCCCCACGAGCCAACCCAGCACGGTCGCCACCACGATAAGGCCACCCTCGACGAGGATGGCCAGGTAGACGATCCGGTTGCGATCGCGCTGCTCGGGCGTCATGTCAGGCGATCACTTCCTTGACCAGGTGGCCATGCAGATCGGTGAGGCGGTAGTCGCGGCCGGCGTAGCGGTAGGTGAGGCGTTCGTGGTCGAAGCCGAGCAGGTGGAGCATGGTCGCCTGCAGGTCGTGGACGTGGACCTTCTTTTCGACGGCCTGGAAACCGAACTCGTCGGTGGCGCCGTGGACGTGGCCGCCCTTGACGCCGCCACCAGCTAGCCAGGCGGTGTAGCCCCAGTGGTTGTGATCGCGGCCATTCACCTTGCCGGCGTTCGCCCCTGGCGTGGGAAGCTCGACGGTGGGGGTGCGGCCGAACTCGCCACACCAGAGGATCAGCGTCGAGTCGAAGAGGCCGCGCTCCTTCAGGTCGGTCATGAGGGCGGAGATGGCGCGGTCGCACTGGCGGGCGAGGCGGCGATGGCCAACCTCGAGGTCGTCGTGATTGTCCCAGGGCTGGCCCTCGCCGTGCCAGACCTGGACGAAGCGGACACCGCGTTCGAGCAGACGCCGAGCGATGAGCAACTGGCGGGCCTGGACACCCTCGCCGTAACGTTCGCGCACGGCCAGCGGCTCGCGCGAGACGTCGAAGGCGTCGGAGGCGTCCATCTGCATGCGGTAGGCCAGCTCGAACGACTGGATGCGCGCCTCGAGCTGGGCATCGCGGCGGCGCTTCTGCTGGTGGCGTTCGTTCAGGGCGCGGAGCAGGTCAAGCTGCTTGCGCTGGGCGGCGAGGGGGAGGCGGTTGTTGCGGATGTGCTCGATGAGGCGTTCGAGGTCGCTGTGCTGGGTGTCGATGTAGGTGCCCTGGTAGACGCCGGGCAGGAAGGCCGACTGCCAGTTCTGCGTCTCCTGGATGGGGTAGCCGCCGGGGCACATGGCGATGAAGCCAGGCAGATTCTGGTTCTCGCTGCCCAGGCCGTAGGTGACCCACGAGCCGAAGCTGGGACGCGGGAGGCGAGCGTCGCCACAGTTGAGAAGCAGCAGCGACGGTTCGTGGTTGGGGACATCGGCGTGCATCGAGCGGATGATGCACATGTCGTCGATGTGCTTCGCGGTGTGCTCGAATAGCTCGCTGACCTCGATGCCGGACTTGCCGTGGCGCTTGAACTGGAACGGCGAGCGGAAGGCAGCGCCGGTCTTGCGCTCGGTGGCGAGGTTCTTGCCTACCGGCTTGCCGTGCATCTTGTCGAGCATCGGCTTGGGGTCGAAGGTATCGACATGCGAGGGGCCACCGTTCATGAAGAGGTGGAGCACCCGTTTGGCCTTGCCCGGGAAGTGGGGGGCACGGGGGGCCATGGGGGCGACGGAGCGGTCGGCCTCGGGGGCGGAGGCAGCCTCGCTGGCGAGGAGTCCGGCCAGCCCCAGCGACGCCATGCCGATCCCGGTGCGGCCCAGCAGCTCCCGTCGTGTCATTGTTTCATGTGGTAGCATCGTGTGGTCTCTTGCGCTCGGGATCGTCTCAATCGACGAAGATGAACTCGTTGGACAGGAGCAGCACCTGGGCCAGCTGTTCCACGGGGGTCAGGCCGGTGGAGGCGGCGCCACTCGTGCTGAGATAGGCCGCGCCCATCGCCACCTCGTCCGGCTCGGCCGGCCGGCCCAGGGCCAGGCCATAGAGCTGGCGCACCTGCGCTTCGGGGCCCTGGGCCTGCTGCACCTCGGGGCGTTCGGCCAGCGACTTAGCCAGCTCCTGCACGAAGGGGCTGTTCATGAGGAAGAGCGACTGCTGGGGCACCGTCGTCGTGTGACGCTGGGGCGTGGAGACGTCGGGCGAGGCCAGGTCGAAGGAGCGGAAGATGCCGGGGAGGTTCTGGCGTTCGATGAACGCGTAGACCGAGCGACGGCCGGGGTATGGCGTGCGGGTGATCTCCACGCCGGGGCCGTGCATCTGGCGGTCGAGCTTGCCGGCGCTGGCGAGCAGGGCATCGCGGAGCGGCTCGAACTCGAGACGGCGGCGGTTCATGCGCCAGAGGAGGCTATTGTCGGGGTCGATGGCGGCAGCAGTGGGGTTGGCCTCACTGGCCTGCTGGTAGGCCGCCGAGAGGACAATGCGGCGATGCAGCGTCTTGAGCGACCAGTGGGAGGCGACGAACTCGCTGGCGAGCCAGTCGAGGAGTTCGGGGTGGGTGGGCGGCTCGCCGCGCATCCCGAAGTCGCCGGGAGTGCGGACGAGGGAGGCGCCGAAGTGGTGCATCCAGACGCGGTTGGCCATGACACGGGCGGTCAGCGGGTTGTCGGGGCTGGCGATGGCCTGGGCCAGCTCCAGCCGACCGGACCCCTGGGCGAACGGCTTGCGCTGCGGATGGACGACTTCGAGAAACTGGCGCGGCACCACCACGCCGGGGTTGCCCGGGTTGCCGCGGACCAGCACACGCGGCTGGACCGGGTTGGGGAGGTCGATCAGCACCATGGCCCGCGCGGGGGCATCGGCGCGGGATGCTTTCCACTGGTCCACGCGGCGCTTCAGCGACTGGATCTGGTTGCGCTTCGCCCGATCGACCAGGCGCGGCAGGTCGGTCAGCGGCACCACCGCGGGGGCATCGGGGGCGTAGAGCACCTGGCGCAGCGCCTCGGCATCGGCGTCGGCCAGGCGAGTAGCCGTGGCGTCCTTCTTCTGCGTCTCCTGCCAGCGGCGGTCCACCTCGGCGAACAGCTGGCCGTAGCGTGTCGTCACCTCGGCGAGCGATTTCGGCGGGGCACCGGCGAAGAGCCGGGCCACCAGGGGGTTGAGCGACTTGCCCGGCTCCTGGTTCTTCGCGAATTTCGCCGCCAGCGCGGCATAGTCCTTCTCGGACGCGCGGGCGAACGTCAGCAGCGGGGTCAGCACGGGGTGATGCTGGGCGGCAACTCGGGCCAGGTACTGGCGCCAGCGCATGGCCAGCCGGCCGTCCACCTCGCCGGCCTTGCCGTTGGGCACGGCTGCGAGGAGGTAGTCGCTGACGCGAGCGCGCTGCTTCGCCGCCAGATCGGCCTGCTCCTTCGCCAGGTAGCTGTTCAGGGCCTCTTCGCGGCGCTTCAGTTCGACCTCGAACGGTCCGCCACTTTTGGTGGGGTCGGCCTTCTGGAGGAGCGGCAGGTCGCCCGGCTCCTGCGAGCTGGCGAAGACGCCGTAGAGCGAGTAGTAGTCGCGGCTGGGGATGGGATCGTACTTGTGGTCGTGGCAGCGGGCGCAGCCGACGGTCAGGCCCATGAGGCCGCGCGACACCACGTCGATGCGGTCGTCGATGATGTCATGGATGTTGTTGAGGAAGCGGCGTCCGAGAGTGAGGAAGCCCATGGCGGCGAGCGCCTTTTTGTTCTCACCCAGGTCGAGGCGGTCGGCGGCCAGCTGTTCGATGACGAAGCGATCGTAGGGCAGGTCGTCGTTCAGGGCGTCGATGACGTAGTCGCGGTAGGTGTACGAGAAGGGATAGCGACGTTCTTCCTGGAAGACGTAGCCCTTGGTGTCGGCGTAGCGCGACACGTCGAGCCAGTGGCGGCCCCAGCGCTCGCCGTAGGCGGGGGAGGCGAGCAGGCGCTCCACGGCCTTCTCGTAGGCATCCGGGGAGGCATCGGCCTGGAAGGCTTCGACCTCGGCGAGGGTGGGTGGCAGGCCGGTCAGGTCGAAGCTCAGCCGGCGCAGCAGGGTGCGGCGGTCGGCCCGGGGCGACGGGGCGAGCTTCTTCGCCTCGAGTTTCGCCAGGATGAAGCGATCGATCGGCGTCCGCACCCAGTCGGCCTGCTGCACCGCCGGCAGCGCGGGGCGGGCCACGGGGCGGTAAGCCCAGTGCTCGGCGCGCGCCTGTTCGAGGCTGGAGACGACCGGCTTCTTGCCCGTCTCGGACGGCCAGATGGCGCCTGTGCGAATCCATTCGGCCAGGTGTCCAATCGTGGTGGCGTCGAGGCGATCCTGGATTTTGGGCGGCATCTTCACGTCGCCCTCGTGCTTGACCATCTTGATGAGCAGGCTGGCGGAGGGGTTGCCCACCACCAGGGCCGGGCCACTGTCGCCGCCCTTGAGGAGCGCCTGGCGGCTATCCATGCGGAGGCTGCCGCGCTGGAGCTTGGGGCCGTGGCAGGCGAAGCACTTGTCGGCGAGGACGGGGCGGACGTGCTTCTCGAAAAAGCTGATGGCTTCCGGCGAGGGAGAGGCGGGCGCCGGCTTCTCGGCCGCCTGTAACGGCAGCAGTATTCCCAGCAAGGCCAGGGTGGCCATCGATTCAGAGGTTCGCATGGAAGGTGTCATCCCTGGGAGGGCGATCCGGAGGGCATCGAGACATCATCGGCGGGCAGGGGCGCGGCGCTTCACACATTCCCCCACTGAGATTATATGCTGGACATGCACCGGCCGGCAGGGACAATACCAGGAGGAATCTCTCCCGACCTGTGTGGTCGCGCCTTCTCGTGGTATCTCCCGCATGATCCGCGCCATCCTACCGCTGCTGCTCCTTGGTCCTGGTCTGCTCCGGGCAGCCGAGCCGGCCCGCGCGCTCGACTTCGACCGCGACATTGCCCCGCTGCTGGTGCGGCGGTGTCTGGATTGTCATTCGGGGCAGGCGCCCAGCGGCGATCTGGACCTGACGCGCCAGAAGGGGGCAGCCGCCGCGCTGGCCGGCAAACTGGACGCCAGCACGCTGTGGCAGCGGGTGCGCGACGACGAGATGCCGCCGAAGAAGCCGTTGCCCGCGGTCGAGAAAGAGCTGCTGCGTCGCTGGATCGCCTCGGGGGCGCGGTGGGGGACCGACCCGATCGATCCGTTTCGACTCAGCACCGAGCACCGGGCGGGCTACGACTGGTGGTCGCTGCAGGCGCCGCGGCGGGCGCCGCTGCCGGGGGTTGTCGCGGCCCAGCGCGTGCGGAACCCGATTGATCGCTGGATTCTGGCGCGACTGGAGGCGAAGAAGCTGACCCTGGCGCCCGAGGCCGACCGGCGAGCGCTGATCCGTCGGCTGACGTTTGATCTGACGGGGTTGCCGCCCACGCCCAGGGAGGTGGCTGACTTTCTGGCCGATGCGCGACCGGATGCCTATGAGCGAGTCGTCGAGCGACTGCTCGGGTCGGCGGCGTATGGAGAGCGGCAGGCCCGGCACTGGCTGGACATCGTGCGTTTCGGCGAGTCGGACGGGTTCGAGCGCGACCTGCCGCGCTTCAGCGCCTGGCCCTACCGCGACTGGGTGGTTCGTGCCTTCAACGCCGATCTGCCGTACGACGAATTTGTCCGGCTGCAGCTGGCGGGCGATGTGCTGCGGCCCAGCCAGCGGGACGCCCTGGCGGCCACCGGGTTCCTCGTCGCCGGCGCGCACGACATCGTCGTGCCGAGCAGCGACAACATGCGTGCCGCGATGCAGCAGGACGAGCTAGAGGATCTCATCGGCACCGTCGGGCAGACGTTCCTGGGGCTGACGCTGCACTGTGCACGGTGCCACGATCACAAGTTCGATCCGGTGTCGATGCGCGACTATTACCGCCTGGTCGCGTCACTGGCCGGGGTGCGGCACGGCGAGCGTACGAGCGCCAGCGAGGCGGAGCAGGTGCAGCTGGCGCGGCTGGGCAAGCTGGTGGATCAGCTGGGGCGCGACATTGTCGCGGTGGAGCAGCCGACGCGCGATCGGCTGCTGGCGCGCAAGCGACGCGAACGTCCGGCGGGGCCTGCTCCGCTGGCGGCGTGGGACTTCACGCGAGGCCTGGCCGACGAGGTGGGCCGGCATCCAGCCCGGCTGCATGGGGCGGCGCGGCTGAGCGCAGAGGGGCTGGTGCTGGATGGCAAGGCGGCTTACGCCAGCACGGGGTTGCTCGACCGCGATCTGCCCGAGAAGACGCTGGAAGCGTGGGTGCGGCTGGACAACCTGAGTCAGCGAGGTGGCGGGGCGATCAGCGTGCAGACGCCGGATGGAAACGCCTTCGACGCTGTGGTGTTCGGCGAGCAGGAACCAGGCCGGTGGATGGCCGGCAGCGAGTTCTTCAGCCGGACACGCTCGCTGGGTGGGCCGGTGGAGAAGGACGGCGGGCGTCTGGTTCATGTCGCCATCAGCTACGACCGCAACGGGACAATCAGCGCATTCCGCGATGGCCTGCCGTACGGCGTCGGGTATCGAGTGTCGGAGCCGCGCGCCTTCCGGGCGGGGACGGCGCAGGTAGTGTTTGGGCTGCGGCATGGACCGGTCGGTGGAAACAAGATGCTGGCCGGGACGCTGGTGCGGGCCCGGGTGTACGATCGCGCGCTGCGACCCGAGGAGGTGGCAGCGTCGTTTGGGCTGCCGGTGGTGCTGCCCGAGGAGGTGAGCGCGCATCTCGACCCCGAGTCGGCGCGGCGGCGGCAGGTGCTTCTGGAGCAGCGGGCGACGCTGGTGGCACAGCGAGATCGGCTGCAAGCGGAGGTGGCGCGGAAGATCTACGCCGTCAACTCGCAGGCCGTCGGGCCGACGCATGTGCTGCTGCGCGGCAACGTCACCACCCGGGGCGAGCGCGTGACTCCGGGAGTGCTGGCGGCGGTGGCGGGTCAGGTGGGAGTGTCGGCGTCGGGGAGTGACGTGGCCGAAGGGCAGCGGCGGGCGGCGCTGGCGGGGTGGATCACCGATCCGCGCAACCCCCTGTTCGCGCGAGTGATGGTCAATCGTCTCTGGCAGAGTCACTTCGGGCAGGGCCTGGTGGAGACGCCCAGCGACTTCGGATTCAACGGTGGGAGACCTTCGCATCCGGAGCTGCTGGACTGGCTGGCGGGTGAACTCGTCGCGCAGCGGTTCAGTTTAAAGGCGCTGCATCGGCTGATGGTCACCTCGGCGACGTACCGGCAAAGCTCGGCGCCGAACGCTGCAGCGCTGGCCGTCGATGCCGAGAACCGGCTGCTGTGGCGTCGCACGCCGTTGCGGCTGGAGGCAGAGTCGGTGCGCGACGCGATGCTGGCGGTGGCAGGCGGGCTGGATCGCACCATGGGCGGGGCGCCGTACCTCGACTTCAACACCTACTTCTTCAAGGGGACGCAGTTCTACGACCCGCTGGAGCAGGTGGGGCCGGCCTTCCAGCGGCGGTCGCTGTATCGGATGTGGGCGCGAGGCGGGCG
Organism: Gemmataceae bacterium; assembly: GCA_046350255.1. Lineage (GTDB taxonomy): Bacteria > Planctomycetota > Planctomycetia > Gemmatales > Gemmataceae > CALDUY01. The sequence continues at coordinate 59,529 of JAXMAV010000016.1, read as the reverse complement.
CAACCCGTTTCTCGACACCTTTGACTGTCCCGATCCATCGGCCACGGCGCCACGGCGGGCGGCCACCACCACACCGCTGCAGGCGCTGGCGCTGTTCAACAACGCGATGGTGTTCGACCAGGCGGAGCGTCTGGCCGAGCGGTTGCGGCGCGAGGTGGGATCGGACCCGGTGCGGCAGGTGCGACAGGCGTTCCAGCTGACGTTTGCCCGCGAGGCGGACGCGGGCGAACTGGCGCTGCTGGTGCCGTTCGTCGAGCGGCATGGGCTGGCGGCCCTGGGCCGCGTGCTGTTCAACACCAACGAGTTCCTCCAGGTGGATTGAATCCGATGCGCGAGCAGTCTGTTTCTCCTGACGCCGTTCTTGATCGCCGCCAGTGGTTCTCGTTCGTTCATGCGGGGCTGGGTGGGGCTGCGCTGACGGGCCTGCTGGCGCGCGAGGGAGTGGTGCAGGCAGCGCCGGTTCCGCCCGAGGCGATCGACCCGCCTCCGCACCATCGGCCGAAGGCGCGCCGGGTGGTCCACATCTGCCTGTGTGGCGGGCTGAGCCATCTCGACTCGTTCGATTACAAGCCGGCGCTGGCGAAGTTTCATGGCAAGAAGCTGCCTGGCTCGGAGAAGCCAGAGACGTTCTTCGGCCAGGTCGGTCTGCTGCGCCAGAGTGACTGGGGGTTCCGTCGACACGGGCGCAGCGGGCTGTGGATCTCCGACCTCTTTCCGCATCTGGCGAAGGTGGCCGACGAGCTGACAGTGATCAACTCGATGGTGGCGGACTCGGCGAACCACACCCCGGCCACCTTCCAGCAGAACTCCGGGTTCCGTCTCAACGGCTTCCCCGTGCTGGGTTCGTGGCTCTCGTATGGCCTGGGGTCGGAAACCGACGACCTGCCGGCCTTCGTCGTGCTTCCGGATGCGCGGGGGCTGCCGGCGGGGAGCACCATCAACTGGACGAGCGGCTTTCTGCCGGCACGTCATCAGGGGGTGCCGCTGCGGATGAAGGGGGCACCCATCGATGACCTCTTTCCCGCGCGGGCGGTCGAGCCACGGGTCGAGGAGGCGAGCCGGCAGGTGCTGGGTGCGCTGAATCGGCGGCATCTCGACCGGGCGGGGGGTGGCGATGCGCTGTCAGCGCGGATTCGCAGCTACGAGCTGGCTGCGCGGATGCAACTGGCGGTGCCGCGCGTCACCGACCTGTCACGCGAGCCGCAACACGTCCGCGCCCTGTATGGGCTGGACCAGACCGACACCGCTGACTTCGGGCGGAGCTGCCTGCTGGCAAGGCGGCTGCTCGAACAGGGGGTGCGCTTCGTACAGTTGTTCTCGGGCGGGTCGTTTGGTTCGCCGCGCATCAACTGGGATGGGCACGAGAACGTGAAGGAGAATCACACGCTCGAGGCGCGGCGGATCGATCAGCCGGTGGCGGCGCTGCTGCGCGATCTGCGGCAGCGGGGGATGCTGGACGACACGCTGGTGCTATTCACCACGGAGTTTGGCCGAACGCCCTTCGCCCAGTCGGCGGCCAACGTGGTGGGTACGGGGCGCGACCACAACATGTACGGCTTCTCGGTGTGGCTGGCAGGCGCGGGGCTGCGGCCGGGCATCGCCCACGGCGCCACCGACGACATCGGCTGGAAGTCGGTGGTCGATCCGGTCCACTGGTACGACTTCCACGCGACGGTGCTGCACCTGCTGGGCATCCATCACGAGCGGCTTTCCTACTATCACAACGGCATCCGCCGGCGCCTCACCAACGTCCACGGTGAGCTGATCCGCGCGATCCTATCCTGATCCGGCGCTGTCCCTCTTCTGGGGGAGAAGGTTCCCCCGGGACGCCAACCATGAAACTTGCCATTCCCGAACTGTCACTGGTGCTCCTGGTCGGTCCGTCCGGCAGCGGGAAGTCCACGTTCGCCGCGCGGCACTTCCTGCCGACCGAGGTGGTGTCGTCGGACCGCTTTCGGGCGATGATCTGCGACGACGAGGCGAACCAGGGGGCTAGCCGCGACGCCTTTGAGGTGCTGCACGAGTTGGTGGCGCGGCGGCTGCGCTGGCGGCGATTCACCGTTGTTGATGCAACCAACCTGCAGCCCGACGCGCGACGGCCGCTGCTCGAGCTGGCCCGGCACCACCACTATCTCACCAGCGCCATTGTTTTCGATCTGGATGAATCGACGTGCCAGGAGCACAATCTGCGCCGGCTGGAACGCCAGGTGCCGGCGCGCGTGATCACCACGCATCGGGCCCTGCTGGAGCGCACGCGCGACGTGCTGGGGCAGGAAGGGATTCATCGGGTGTTCGTTCTTCGCACACCGGATGACGTGGCGCGGGCGGTGGTGCGCCGGGAGGCGATGCGGTTTGACCGGCGCGAGGCGCGGGGGCCGTTCGACATCATTGGCGATGTGCATGGCTGCATCGACGAGCTGCTCGACCTGCTGTCGCGACTGGGATATCGGGTGGGGTACGACACCACCGGGGCGATCCCCTGCCCCGTGGCGGTGCCGCCGCCGGGACGCACCGCCATCTTCCTGGGCGACCTGGGCGATCGTGGGCCCGACACGCCGGGGGTGTATCGCCTGGTGCTTCACATGGTGCGGGCGGGGCAGGCGCTGTGCGTGCTGGGCAATCACGACTTCAAGCTGCTGCGTCGGTTGCGCGGCCACGACGTGCGGCTGACCCACGGGCTGGCGGAGACGCTGGAGCAGTTCGCCAAGCATCCGCCCGAACTGCTGGACGAGGTGCGGCACTTTCTCGACGAGTGCAACAACCACTACCTGCTCGACGACGGGCGGCTGGTGGTGGCCCATGCCGGGCTGCGCGAGGAGCTGCAGGGCCGCGTGTCGGGGCGGGTGCAGAGCTTCGCCCTGTATGGGGACACGACGGGTGAGAAGGACGAGTATGGGCTGCCGGTGCGGCGCGACTGGGCGGCGGAGTATCGCGGGCGGGCGCTGGTGGCGTATGGTCACACGCCGGTGGCGGAGCCGGCCTGGGCGCAACAGGCGGTGAACCTGGACACGGGATGCGTGTTCGGCGGGCGACTGTCGGCACTGCGGTATCCGGAGCGGGAGATTGTCAGCGTGCCGGCACAACGCGCGTATTGCGCGCCGTCGCGGCCGTTTCTGCCGGGCGCGACCGGGCCCAGCGTCGCGCCGGTGCCGACCGATTCCGAGTGATTTCCCGGCGGCGCCTGTAGGTTTCTCCCGCCACTTCCGGTAAAATTGAGAAGCTGTGCTGCACTGGTTTCGCATCCCTGGGGGCGGTCTCCGTCTCTGCATCCCCGGTGGGTCTTCTCGTGTCTCGCCTGGTCCCCACAAGTCTGCTCTCGGCTGGTCTGGTCGCCTGGATGGCTGCCCTCACCGGGGGGCTGTGCTGGCTGATTCGGCACGACCGAACGCCCGGGGCTCAGCAGGCGGCTCCTGTCGACTGGCCGGCGGAAACGTCGCTGCAGCGGGCGACCGAGCAATTCACGCTGCTGATCTTCCTGCACCCGCACTGTCCCTGCTCGCACACGTCGCTGGAGGCGTGCGAGGAACTGCTGCGCCAGGTGGGCGGGCGCGTCCAGACGCGGGCGGTGTTCGTGGTGCCTCCGGGGGCGGAGCCGGGCTGGGAGCGCGGCGACCTCTGGGAGCGCGCGGCCCGGCAGGGTCGTGTCACGACCGTGGTGGATGCGGAAGCGGTTGAGGCGCGACGGTTTGGCGTTTCCACCTCGGGGCTGGTGTTGCTGTACGATGCGCAGGGGCGGTTGTGCTTCGAGGGAGGCATCACGGCGGGGCGCAACCATCCCCGACCGGCCCCAGGCGTGCGCGCGATACTCGCCTGGGTGGGCGGTGACACTGGCGCAGGGCGCGGGGCGCCAGTCTTCGGCTGTCGGCTGGTGCAGGACGACGCGGCCGCGCCGGAGAAGGGGGACGCGCCATGACCAGCGTGGAACTTACCCCCTACCCAGGTTCGTCTACCGGTCGAGCCCGCGAGCTGTTCCGCGAGCATCGGCGGGCGGTGTACTGCCGCACCGATCGGATGTTCGCCATCCTGCTGGTGGTGGAGTGGTTGGCGGCCATCGTCGCCGCGGCGTTGATCTCGCCCCGGGCATGGGATGGGCTGACGAGCTACACGCATCCGCACGTGTGGATCGCGGTGCTGCTGGGTGGGGTCATCACCAGCTGGCCGGTTGCGCTGGCGCTGTTCTATCCAGGCCATGCGTTGACGCGGCACGTCGTCGCTGTCGCGCAGATGCTCATGGGGGCGCTGTTCATCCATCTGACGCGGGGGCGCATCGAAACGCACTTTCATCTGTTCGGGTCGCTGGCGTTTCTGTCGTTCTATCGGGACTGGCGTGTGCTGATCACGGGGTCGCTCGTTGTCGCTGCCGATCATCTGCTGCGCGGCATATACTGGCCCGAATCGGTGTATGGCGTGGTCTACGACGACGGCTGGCGCTGGTTCGAGCACACGGGGTGGGTGGCGTTCGAGGATGCCTTTTTGATCTATGCCTGCGTGCGCAGCGTGGGGCAGATGCGTCTGATCGCCGAGCGGCAGGCCCGGCTGGAGACGGTGAACCAGAACATCGAGGCGGCGATTCAGGCGCGGACAGATGAGCTGCTGCAGCAGCAGAAGCGGACGACGCAGGTGGCTGCCGACCTGTCGGCGCTCATCGAGAACAGCACGGAATCGATCTGGTCGGTGGATCGGCAGCTTCGTCTGATCTCGTTCAACACCTTCTTCCGCGAGGCGTTCTTCCAGGCCTTTGGGGTGCGCATCGCGGCGGGGTACTATCTGCTGACGCCGCTGCCGGCCGATGCGCAGATGCGCTGGACCACCTGGTACAACCGCGCGTTCGAGGGCGAACGGTTCATCGCAAACTATCTCCACGAGACGCCTGCGGGTCAGGCCTACTACGAGATCGCGTTCAACCCCATCATCACCGAGGGGACCGTGACAGGGGTGTCGGTGCTGGCGCACGACGTGACCGGGCGCGAGCGCGACCGCGAGGAGCTGCTGCGGGCGCGCGACGCGGCGGAGGCGGCCAACCGGGCGAAGAGTCAGTTCCTGGCGAACATGAGCCACGAGATCCGCACGCCGATGCATGGCATTCTCGGCATCACCGAGCTACTGCTGGGGACCGAGCTGACCGCGGAGCAGCGGCAATACCTGGACCTGGTGCATTCGTCGGGCGAGGGGCTGATGGCGGTCATCGACGACATTCTCGACCTGTCGAAGATCGAGGCGGGCAAGGTCGAGGTGGTTCAGCGCACCTTCGACGTGCGTCATCTGCTGCATGATTCGGTCGGGGCCATGGGTGCGCGCGCGCGGCAGAAGCAGATCGAGCTGCACGTCGAGGTGGCTCCGGAGCTGCCGGCCCGCCTGGTGGGTGATCCGCTGCGGTTGCGGCAGGTGTTGCTGAACCTGGTGGGCAACGCCATCAAGTTTACTGACCGAGGCGACGTCCGCATCCGCGCAAGTCTCAGCGAGGTACAGCCGGACCGCGTGCAGGTTCAGATCGAGGTGCGCGACACCGGCATCGGCATCCCGCCGGGGCATCTGCAGCGCATCTTTCAGCCGTTCGTCCAGGTGGATGATTCCAACACGCGGCGGCATGGGGGCACGGGGCTGGGGCTGACCATCTCGTCTCAGCTGATCGAGAAGATGGGCGGCAAGATCTGGGTTGATTCGGTGGAGGGCCAGGGCACCACGTTCACATTCTCGGTGTGGCTCCACCTGCAGGAGCCAGCGCCGGCGCAGACTTGCTCGGACGGCGCGGCGGCGGGCAAGGCGTCGGGGGCGAGGCGTCTGCGGGTGTTGCTGGCGGACGATAGCCCCGTGAATCAGCTTCTGGGGGTGCGGCTGCTCGAAAAACAGGGGCACAAGGTGGTCGCAGTGGCGGATGGCCGGGCGGCGGTGGAGGCAGTGGCGACACATCCGTTTGATGTGGTGCTCATGGATCTGCAGATGCCGGAAATGGACGGCTTCGAGGCAACGCGGCTGATTCGGGAGCAGGAATCGACCACGGGACGGCGCGTGGTGGTGATCGCCCTGACGGCGCACGCCATGCCAGGGGATCGCGAGCGCTGCCTGGGATCGGGGATGGACGACTACCTGGCCAAGCCGATCCGGGCCGACCAGCTATTCGCGGCCATCAACCGGGTGAGTGTGCAGAAGGGGTGAGGCGGGCGGTTACTGCTCGCCGTTCCCCGGGCGGGCAGCGCTGGAGCCGAGGACGGTGTCGATGCGACAGAGGCCGGCGCCGACCTGGTTGCGCTGGTTGATGTAAATGTGGTCGGCCGACTCGCCGACGGTGGCGTGGACGGCCCAGCGGACGTTGCCGCCGACGTAGAGGACGTTCTGGCCCCGGCCGTTATGGTTGGGGCTGTTGCCTCCGTGGCCATCGGAGCGATCGGCGAGGATGGGCAGGCCGTCGGAGGAATCGCGGCGCAGACCTCGCAGGGTGGACTGGTCGAGGTAGCCCAGGGTGTAGGCGTAGTGTCCGGCCAGCAGCTGGCTGACGCGCTGGTACTCGTCGGGGGTGTCGCGGTAGAGCTGTTCGAGGTCGGCCATGGAGAAATGGACGGGCTCGACGCGCGGCTGACCGGGGCAGGAGACATTCAGGTCGTGGCCGATGCCGTGCTCTCTGAGCAGTGGGACGAAAACGCCGGCCACGGCGCGCGGGCCGTGGGACTCGACGCGGGGGAACTGGCCATCTTGCTGATCGCTGAAGGAGGTAAGGGCCACCCAGGCCTGGCGAAGGTTGTTGGCGCAGGCGGTGCGCTGCTGATCTTGCCAGAGGCCGACCAGGTAGGGCAGACCGAAGCCGCCGACTGTGAACAGGAGGCAGGCGGCGGCGATCCAGTCGACGCGACGGAAGGGACGCCAGGGGGGGCTTTCGACCTGGGAGGCGAGCGGGGCCGGCGCCGGGGGCAACATGCACTGGTGCTCGGCGATGCGCGCGAGGGCGAGGAGGGCCAGGCCAGGGGGCGGTTCGGGTTCGGTGGCGTCCTCGGCGAGTGGGGCGAGGGCAGCGCGCATGAGGTCGAGGCGCTCGCGGGCGGCGGGGTGGGCCTTCACATGGGCTTCCACCCGGGCCTGCGTCACCGGATCGAGCGCGCCGAGAAGATAACCTGCGAAGTGTTCGTCCATTTGCTTCAGACTTCGTGAAGGGCAGGGGTGTCGACCCAGGCCTCCTGGAGCTTGACCAGGGCGGCGTGGAGGCGAGATTTCACCGTTCCCACCGGGATTCCCAGGATGTCCGCGATCTCTCGGTACTTCAGTCCCTGGTAGTAGGCGAGGAGGAGCACCTGGCGGAGAAAGTCGGGCAGGCGATCGACGCTGGCCCGGATCTGTTCGCGCCGTTCCTGGGCCGAGGCGGCTTCGATGGGAGCCGGCCCCCGGCTTTCGAGAAGCTCCATGAGTCCCACCAGCTCGCCGTCGCCTGGCTCGGTGCGGGTTTCATCCAGGCTCATGGCCTGGTGGCGGCCATTGCGCCGGAGCGCATCAATCGCCTGGTGAGTGGCGATCGTGTAGAGCCACGGTCGCACCGGCCGACCGGCCTCGTACTGTCCGCTTTTGAGATAAAGTTGGAGGAAGGTGTTCTGAAACACATCCTCCGCCAGGCCAGGATCGCCCAGGTACCTCCGCAGGTAGCCGTACAGCTCCCGTTCGTAGCGGCGCACCAGCACCCCGAACAGTTCAGTCTGCCCCCGGCGAAAATCTTCCAGCAGCTCCTCGTCGGAGGAGTGATGTGCGTCGTGGGCCTGCACGGGCTCCCTGTTTCGTTACGAGCCAAGGGCGACGAAGGTTCACGGTCTCTGCACTTCCTGCACTCCTACATGGTGGGCGCCGACCACCCCTTCTGTCAAGTTCCGACCCCATTTCCTGCCCATTGACTTCGCTCTCCCAACCGGCGACAGTGGGATCGTCGCCCCATCCTGTTCTCTGGTGGCCCCGCACGACCATGATGTCCCCGCGAATCGCTTTCCTGCTCCTCATCGTTCCGTCCCTGCTCGTCGCCCAGGAAACGCCCCTGGCGCGCGAGGTCGATCAGCTTCTCAAGCGGCCCGAATATCGGCATGCGCGCTGGGGAGTGCTAGTTGTGGATTCCGCCACGGGCAAACCGCTGGTCGAACACAACGCCGATCAACTGTTCGCGCCGGCCTCGGTGACGAAGCTGTATTCGTGCGCGGCGGCCCTGGTGGCCCTGGGGGCGGAGCATCGATTTGAGACGCCCGTGTACCAGCGCGGCGACGATCTGATTCTGGTGGCGCGGGGTGATCTGACACTTGGCGGCCGCACCACCCGTGAGGGGAAGATGGCGTTCGCGGATGACGACCACATCTATGCCGGCCCCACCAAGACGACGACGCAGATCACCCCCACCGACCCGCTGGCGGGGCTGCGCGACCTGGCCCGGCAGGTGAAGGCGGGCGGCATCGACGAGATCAAAGGCGACGTCCTGATCGATACCCGCTTCTTCGAGCAGGCGCGCGGCTCGGGCAGCGGGCCGGGCCTACTGACGCCCATCGTCGTCAACGACAACCTGGTGGATGTGCTGGTGCAGCCGGCATCGAAGGCGGGTCAGCCGGCCCAGGTGCGGCTGCATCCGGCCACCGCCTTTGTCCAGGTGGATGCCCGGGTCGAAACGGTTACCGAGGCGGGGCGGGTGAACATCACCGTGCGGCGCGTCGGGCCGCATCGCTACACCGTGCGGGGGCGGATTCCTGTGGGCGCTGCACCCCAGGTGCGGACCTGCACCATCGACGACCCGGCCGGGTACGCACGGGCGCTGTTTATCGATGCGCTGCTGGAGGCGGGGGTGAAGGTGTCGGCCAGTCCGCTGCGCGCGCCGGAGGCGGAGCTGCCCGAGGAGGCATCGTACGCGCGGCTGCCACGGGTGGCGCTGCATCGCTCGCTGCCGTTGTCGGAAGCCTTGAAGGTCATTCTGAAGGTCAGCCACAACCTGCACGCCAGCATGCTGCCGCTGCTGGTGGGGGTGAAGCATGGGAAGCGGACCCTGGCGGAGGGGATGCGGCTGCAGGGGAAGTTGCTGGGCGAGCTGGGGCTGGATTTGAAGACGTTCTCGCTGGAATCGGGGGCGGGCGGCGGCGATGGCGACAAGGTGTCGCCGCGCGTCACGGTGCAGCTCTTGCAGGCGTTGCGCAAACGTCCGGACTGGTCGGCCTTCGAGGCGGCGCTGCCGATCCTGGGTGTCGATGGGACGCTGGTCAGCTCGGTCCCACCGTCGAGTCCCGCGCGCGGCAAGGTCAAGGGGAAGACTGGCACCTATATTGATGACAACCTGCTCCGGGGCAGCAGCCATCTCCGCGCCAAATCGCTGGCCGGGGTGATGACGACGGCGAAGGGGCGCGAGCTGGTCTTCGCAATCTTCGTCAACGATGTGCCCCTGGCTTCCGGCGTCACCGCCACGCGCGAGGGCCAGGCCATCGGTCGGCTCTGCGAGATCCTCTACCTCCACGCTCCCTGAGGCCTCGCCATGCCTCCGCCTTCTGTTGTTCCCTTGCCCAATGATCGCCGTCGCGGTGCCGCCTGGTGGGTCCTCGCACTCACCGGCGGCCTGATCTCCGTCGTTCTCATCCTCGCCCTTTCCTTCAACCAGTCTGCATTGGTCATCATCGACGTGGTCGTCTACGGGGTCTTCTACTCGCTGCCCTGTCTCTTCGGCGCCGCCATGATGTACCGCGATCGCAGCCGCTATCTCACCTTCCTCGACGAGCAGCGCCAGATTGCCGCCGGCCTCGGCTTCACCTTCTACGAACGGGTCAACACGTCTCTCCTCGATGAACTCGAGAACCTGCCTCTCATTCGACTTGCCTCCGACTTCACCACCCGGGCCGGCTACTGTCTTCAGGGCAGCCATGCTAGCTACCAGGTGTCCATCTTCGAGCTGGAGTTCCAGGGCCGCGATCTCCGCCCCTTCCGTCGTTGCCAGACCGTCCTCGTGCTTCACAATGTCGGCCCTCTGCCGACCTTCGCCGTCCAGCCCGCCCAGAATGAATGGGAAGACCTCATCGAGGGCTGGCGCAAACTCGCGGGGATCGGTCGCCCTGTCCTGGATCTCGACACATTGGCCTACGAGCCCAGCAAACTCTTCGCTCGCCAGGTTGAGGAGGCTCGCGCCCTCTTCTGCCCTGCCCGCCTGCGCCAGCTTGGCTCCCTCTCCGAATGCAGCCTCGAATATCGCGACGGGAAGCTGCTCTTTTACTCGCAGGACATCAACATTCCGCCCGGTGGCATTCCCCGGGCCCTCGATCGCCTGATCGAGATCGTCCAGATCCTGCTGCTCCCCGCCGACCAGCTATCCCCGGCCGAGCCAGGCGAGTCCACGTTCACCTCCGAGCCTGCCCCGGCGCCAGCGCCGGTTCCGCCCGAAGCCATCCGCACCAGCCCCGCCCCGGAATGATCCTGGTGGGCCGTGGGCAGCACCCGGCGTTGCTCTCGACGATTTTTCATGGCGGCCCGTCTGCCTGGCGGTTACAACTTTTTGGGCCGACCTTTCCGGCCACTTCTTCTCCCCCCCGCATCTGCTCGGAGTGCCCATGCACCACGCCCGTGTGTTGTCTCCAGCCACGCTATTGTTTGCCGTGTGCGCGCTGGCCACCGCCCAGCCGCCCGGCGCCACCGTCCCCCCGGCGTCTCTGCTTTCCGCGCTGCGTCCGTACGTTGGGAACAAGGCGTTCCACGACGAACTGAAGCTGACCGAGGCGCAGGCGAAGCGCCTCCGCGCCATCCGCCAGAAACAGCAGGAGGAAACCGATACCACTCCTCCGAAGGACCTCAAGACCGAGGAGCAGGACAAGGCCTTCGTGGCCGAATTGAAGGCTACCCTCGACGCTGACCAGATCAAGCGGGCCGGCCAGCTCGCCGCGTGGGTCGTCCTCGTCGTGGATGACAATCCCTTCGTCATTCGCACGCTGCCCCCCCTTCGGACGGTTTCGGTGAGCCAACTGGCCCGCTACCCCGAGATCGCGGCTGCCCTGAAGCTCGATGCCACCCAGGCAAAGCTGGTCGAGCTAGTCGACAAACCAGCCCCGGCGCCGGGCGGCTTCGTCAGTCGCGGCAGCGCCTTCAACACGATCTCCGTCGCCTATCTCACCCCGGCCCAGACCGCCGCCGCCCAGGCCCTGATCGGCAAGTCCCCAGCCACGCCGCTCTCCATCGAACCCAACGACGGGCCTGGATCGCTGCTGGCTCGATTCGGCCTGGGAGGAAACCTCACCACGTCCTACCTGCTCGCTCCGGACGTGCAGAAGGACCTGAAACTTCGTGCCGAGCAGGTCAAGACCATCGCCACGTTGCAGACGAAGTATCCGGACCTGTTCGTTCGCTTCGGGGCAGGTGGTCGGGTGGATCGCTCCCTGAGCCCTGCTGAGCAGAAGAAAGCCAACGAGGCCCGCCTCACCGAGCTGAATGGTTCGCTCGACAAACTCCTGACCCCCGAGCAGAAACAGCGCCTGGAGCAGATCGGTCGGCAACAACAGTTGCGGGTCGGCGAGGAGTTCGCAACCCGGAGCAAACTCGGCGAAGTCCTCGGCGTCACGGACGAACAGCGCAAGGCCTACGCGGCCGCCAATGCGGCCCGCGCGGCCGCGGTCCTCAAGGCCGTCGGGTCGGGCGACCCCCTGGAGAAGGTCAAGGGCGCCGTCGAGGCGGCAGGCCAGGCACGCATCGCCGCCATCGAGAAGATTCTGAACGCCGAGCAGGTGGCGAAAAAGCAGGCCTGGATCGGCAAGCCATTCACCGGCAGCGTCAGCACCCCGTTCGGCAGAAGGGAGACGTCCGGCATGCCGAACTCGGTCACCACGCTCCGCAAGCTACTCTTCGGAAAGTACTCCGCCGAGCTGGTCACCCTCACCCGTGCTCCAAAGCTGCGGGAGGAACTGAAACTGACCCAGGAGCAGGTGACCCAGTTGAATGAGGCTGCTCGCGCCCTGAGAGAGAAGTTCCCCACCCAGGGGACGTTCTCTGTCCTGCAGGACTCCGTGGCCGGCGAGAAGCTGCGGGCGGACCGCTCGGCGTTCGTCGCAAAGGCGCTCGCCGACATTTTGACGAAGGAACAGCGCACTCGCTTCCATGAGCTTCTGATTCAGCAGGCGGAAGCTGCACGGGGCACCCCTGCCCTGGTGCTTCGGTCCGGGGCGGTGTCCATCCCTGGTGTGGCGGAAGCGATCAAGTTGACCGTTGAGCAGAAGAAGAGGATCCTCGACGGCACCCCCGAGGCCGACGTGCTCACCGATAACCAGAAGGCCACGCTGAAAACCTTACGCGGGAAGGAGGCAGAGATCGTGGAGATCTTCGCCCGGCCAGGCTCCCCCGTGGCCACAGCGCCCTTCGCCTCTGCCCTGCCGGCAGCCGCGCGCCTCCCCCAGACTCTGGCCTACTGGGATGCCATCAAGGTCACCCCCGAGCAGGCCACCCGGCTGACAAGGGCGTTGAATGCCTACCACCTCGCGACCGGAGGGGGGGCACCTACCGTTGGGCATACGAACGCCTTGCGAACGGCGTTTCATGCCACCCTGACGGCCGACCAGCGGAAGCGGCTGGAGCAGATCCGGCTGCAAGCAGAGGCGGCCAACAACCTGGAGGGCGTGCTTCTGGGTACAGGCACCTCGCTCTCGGCAATTCCCAAGGAGCTGGGCATCACGGACGAGCAGGAGAAGGCGATCCGCGCCGTGGTGCAGGAACTGACCGAGCGAGCGTCGCTTCTGGACGTGATCAACCGCAGGTTCACGACAGTGGAGACCGATACCTCCCGGGCAGCCGTCGAGTTGCGAAGGAAGCTGCGCAACAAGCTCGACGACCGGATCGAGGCCCTGTTGACCCCCGCGCAGAAAGAGAAGTGGAAGGCGATGCTGGGTGAACCGCACCCCGGCTTCTCCAAACAACCCCTCTTCAGCCGGAGTCGGGGTGGCTTCGGAGGATTCGGAGGATTCGAGCCCTGAGTCCCGTTCTGGGGAGGCCTCCCTTCAGGACGGCCTCCCCAGGCATTTGCCGGACCAACTCGCACTAGCCTGTCCCCCGGGACCCGCTCGCGGTACCTTGAGACGACGTTGCGGCGACTCCTGCCTCGGAGGGTCCACGATGCACCTGTCTCTGCTCGTGCTCGCACTTCTTGCCGCCGATCCTGCCTCGCCTCCGCGTTAACTGACTGCCATCTTCCCCAGCTTGCCCGCACTCACCCGCGAAGAAGATTGCCTCGACGAGATCATCGACCAGGTCATCCTCGCAGACGCCGGCTAGCCTCGCGGCTTGCAAAGCCATCGCCGCCTTCGACAAGCTCGGCATGGATTCGGTCCCGAAGCTGATCCGCAGTCTCAACGATCTTTTTTTGGCCGGAAGGTCGAGGAGGTGTGAGCGGTGTTCTCGCCAGAGCGGCTGCGGCAGCCGGGAACGTTGTCCGCAGCCTCGAGTATCGCGATGGCAAGCTGCTCTTCTATTCGCAGGACATCACCATCCCTCCCGCTGGCATTCCTCGCACACTCGATCGCCTGATCGAGATCGCCCAGATCCTGCTCCTTCCCATCGATCAACTCCCCGCACCCGACCCCGCCGAACCCATCCCCGCACCAGCGCCAGCCCCCACCCCCGTGCCACCCGAGGCCATCCGCGCCAGTCCCTCCCCGGAATGATCCGGGTGGGCGCAGTGGCGCACTCGTCGATTTTTCATGGCGGACCTTCCTGTTGGTGATTACAACTCTAGGAGCTGACGTTTTCGGCTACATCAACTATCCTCTGAATCTGTTTGGAGGCCTCATGCACATCCCCCGTGTGTTGTCTCCGGCCGCGTTACTGCTTGCCGCATGTGCGCTGGCCACCGCCCAGTCGCCCGGCACCACGGTCTCCCCGCCCCCACTGCTATCTGTCTTGCTCCCCTACGTCGGGAACAAGGCGTTCCACGACGAACTGAAGCTGACCGAGGCGCAGGCGAAGCGTCTCAGCACCTTCCGCCAGAAAATGCGAGACGAGACCAACAACACTGCTCCGAAGGACCTCAAGACCGGCGAGCAGGACAAGGCGTTCGTGGCCGAACTCAAGGCCACGCTCGATGCAGACCAGGTCCGGCGGGCGAATCAACTGGCTGCGGGGATCGTCCTGCGCGACGATGTTGATCCGTTCTCCGGACGAAGTCCGTCCAACGTCCGGACCGTTTCGGCGACCCTGCTTGCCCGCTACGGCGAGATCGCTGCCGCTCTGAAGCTCGACGAAACCCAGGCGAAGCTGGTCGAGCTGGTCAACAAAACTACCCCGAAGTGGGGCGGCATCCCCAAAGGTGGCGCTCGCACCCTGGTCTACCTCACTCCAGCCCAGACGGCCGCCGCAAAGGCTCTTGTCGACAAGGCCCCCGCCACACCGCTCAGGGCCGAAATCGAAGACTCGCGCGGAAAGGCGTTTACTGGGTTCGATCGGCGATCGGATAACACCATATCCTACCTGGCTGCCCCGGATGTGCAAAAGGACCTGCACCTCAGCGCCGAGCAGATCAAGACCGTGGCCGCCTTGAGGGTGAATAATACCAACCGGTCCAATTCATTCGGTCGCGGTCGTCGATCCGACCTGAACCTGAGCCCCGCGGAGCAGAAGAAGGCGAACGACGCCCGCCTCGCCGAGGTCAAGGCAGCCGTCGAGAAACTCCTGACCGCCGACCAGAAGATGCGACTCGAGCAGATCGGGCGGCAGCAGCGGTCTGTGGTGGATGAGGAGTTTGGCAAATCCAGCACACTCGGTGAGGCTCTCGGCGTCACAGACGAACAACGCAAGGCCTACGCGGACGCCAACGCGGCCCTCGCTGCCGCCGTCGTCAAGGCCGTCGGGTCGGGTGAGCCCCTGGAAAAGGTCAGGAGCGCCGTCAATGCCGCGAGGCAGGCGCGAACGGCCACCATCGAGAAGATTCTCAACGCCGACCAGGTGGCGAAGAAGCAGGCCTGGTTTGGCAAACCGTTCACCGGGAGCACCAGCGTGGCAATCGATCGAGGGCGGACGCCCGCCGGGTCGCCTTTCGGCTCGCTCCAGAAAGCCTTTTTCGGAAAGTACAGCGCCGAGTTGACCACACTCACCCGTTACCCGAAACTGCGGGAGGAATTGAAACTGACGGAGGAGCAGGCAACCCGGCTGAGCAAGGCCACCGGCACCTTGAGCGAGAAGTTCCCAGCCCAGGGGATGAGGGCCGCATTGCAAGACCCCGTTGCCGGCGAGAAGCTCCTGGGCGACCGCTCGGCGTTTATCGAGAAGACGCTCGCCGACATCCTGACGAAGGAGCAGCGGGCACGCTTCCGCGAGGTTCTGATTCAACAGGCGGAAGCTGCACGGGGCACCCCCGGCCTGGCGCTTCGGTCCGGGGCTGTGTCCATCCCTGGTGTGGCGGAGGCGATCAAGTTGACCGCCGAGCAGAAGAAGAACATCCTCGATGGTACCCCCGAGGCCACCGTACTCACCGATAACCAGAAGGCGGCGATCAAGGCGATGAGGGGCAAGGAGGTCCAGATCGCGGCGATATTCGGTCGCTCGGACTTCTCAGCGTTCCAGCCGACTTCCCGCCAACCCCTCCCGCGTGCCGTGACCCTCACCCAGACTCTGGCCTACTGGGATGCCATCAAGGTCACCCCCGAGCAGGCCGCCCGGCTGGCAGCGGCGTTCAACAAGCACACCCTCGGGACCGTGGGGTCGACCTCCTCGGCCGAACATCAGAAGGCCTTGCAAACGGCTCTGGAAGCCATCCTGTCTGCCGACCAGCGCAAGCGGCTGGAGCAGCTCTCGTTGCAATCGGACGTGGCGAGCAGCCTGGTGAGCGCACTACTGGGGACGGCCCGCACGCCCTCGGCGATTCGGACGGAACTGGGCATCACCGACGAGCAGGCCAAGGCGATCCGCGCGGCCGAGACGGAACTGAGGGAACTCGCGTCGCTTCTGGACCAGAACGTCGGAAGGTTCCAATCGGTGGAGGATGCTACGGGCAAGGAAGCGACCGCGCTGCGGCTGAAGCTGCGTGATCGCCTCGACGCCCGAATCGAGGGCTTGCTGACCGGCGAGCAGAAGGAGAAGTGGAAGGCGAAGCTGGGCGAACCGCACGCCGCCTTCACAAAGCAACCTCTATCCGGCAGTCGCGCCGGAGGGGGCCGTGGCTTCGCACCGTGAGTTCCTTTGCAGGTGAGGCCTTCCGTGAGGAAGGCCTCACTGACGACCAGGAGAGATGCCCTCGAAGCCATCCGCCCGACCTCTGCGCTCTAGCCTGTCCTCCGGGCCCCGCTCGCGGTACCATGAGACGACGTTGCGGCGACTCCTGCCTCGGAGGGTCCACGATGCACCTGTCTCTGCTCGCGCTTGCACTTCTTGCCACGGCTGACCCGGAATCACCTCCGCGCAAACCCAGCGCCATCGCCCCCAGCTTGCCCGCACTCACACGCGAAGAAGAAGATCGGCTCGACGAGGTGATCGATCAGTTCATCCTGGCTGACACGGGTCAACTGCGCGGTCCGGAGGCACGGAAGGCGATGGCGGCGTTCGACAAGCTGGGCATGGAATCGGTGCCGGCTCTGATCCGCGGTCTCAACCGGTCTGCCCGCATCAACCACTCCTGCCCCGTGCTGATGATCAGCAAGAAGCTGGCGACGCTGCTGGGCAAGAGCGACGATCCGGTGCTGCTCGATTTCGCTCGCGACGAGATCGGCGCCACAGTCACTCGCACCCCCCATGCCCGCGTCCTGCAGGATCTTCGCGTCCGCCTGGCTCTGCGGCGCAACGCCCTGGCCGAGCGCCCCGTGGTACTGCCGGCCGCCCCCAGCAAGATGACCACCCGTGACCTAGCTGCCGCCGTCCCGAAGTTGCGCGGCCCGACGCTCGCCGAGGTTTTGCGCGAGCTGGGAACCCGCGAGGAGAAGGAAGCCCTGCTCGGCCTGGCCCTCGCCGCCGCTGGCCGCGATCGCGACCTGCAGATGCTGGCCCGCGAGATGCTCGACCAGGTGATGGCCCGCCAGACGCTGTCGATGGTCAAGGAGTGGTTGCTCGAAGGTCCCCTCGAAATCCGCCGCTCTGCCATTCGCGTCGCCGGCGAGAAGCACGAGGATCTCACCCTGGCCATCATCGATCGGCTGACCGACCCCAACCCCGCGCTGCGCGCCGAGGCGCATGCCACTCTGAAGAAGCTGGCCGGCTCCGAGGATTTTGGCCCTGGCGCGAACGCCTCTCGCGCCGAGCTGCTCGAGGCACAGAAGCGCTGGAAGGCGTGGTGGCTGAAGAAGACGGAGAAGTGAGCGTTGCCCCGGCTACCGGGTTTGCCTGGCTTCACGTCGATCCCCCCGCAGATTCGCTCCAACCCGTGCGACAACTGCCTGTCTCCCTTTCGGTTCCTCCCGCATTCTCGGCGCAGGAGTTAAAGTCCTCTTGCGGCGCATTCCGATACCAGCATGGGAGGACTAGCACATTCAGCCCAGATCGGATTCGCATTTCCCCGGGGTCGCTAGCCCGGGCAGCGGACGGAGCGTGCGCCCTGGCGTGCGACCCGACTGGGCAACGAGGGGTATGGGGTATGAGAAAACTGCGAACCCTGGGGCTTCTGGCGGCCGTGGTCGCCGTAGCCGGGCTCGGCGGGTGTATGCCTCTTTCCATGGGCATCTTCACCCCGGTCCCCGTTCCGCCCTGGGTGACCGAGCGGATGCAGGAAAAGTACTGTCACAAGAACGATTGGCGGACACCGATCTTGCCGCCGATCAAGGAAGGCGCACCGCCTCCGCTGTGCGAGGATCCACCCGACCAGGCGCGGATTCTCCGGGCCATGCCGAAGGTGGCCCGCGGGGTTCCTTACTTCTATGAGGAGCACCGCGACAACATCCAGGTGACCACCGAGCTGATCGTCGACAAGATCGATCCGCCGAAGTTCTTCCCGCTGATTGGCCTGGCCCAGTTGCATCACTGCCACTGGAAGTGCACGGTCTACTACGACGAGACGATCGAATCCGGCTATCCGTTCCCGTTCCGTTGCACTCGGCCGCGTGTTCAGGTCGTCTACATCGACCTCGACCACCTGCACCTGTGCCCTGGACCGTCGCCGGATGTCCGCCAGTCTGTCACCCGCGACCTCAGCGGGCCCTGATACTGCCCGCCAGCGACCGATCCAGTTCAGGCGATGCCCCTCATCGTCGGCCGGATCGGTCGCTCATCATCCCTGCCTGAAAAATCCCACCGTCCGACAATCACTCGCCCGAGGCGGCACGGCCTCGCCCGTCCTGCCTCGCAGGAGGATACCTCATGACCCACATGTTTCGTCGCTTCACTCGCTACCTGCTGGTTGCGGGTGGGTGCAGCCTCGCCACCTTCAGCCTGATGGCCACACCGGTCCGGGCCCAGGCTCCAGCCGGCCTGACGGCCACGCTGAACGTCACGCCGTCGCAGGCGCGTCTCGAAGCCATGAAGGCCGAGGTGGCGCTGCTGGGCGATCCGGTGACGCTCAAGCTGCCGCTGACCGTGGCGGTTGACCGCGACACGCTGGTGCTCAAGGGGCACGTGCCCGACGAGACAGCGCGCCGTCGCGTGCTCGAGGTGGCCCGACAGAGCTGCTACCTGCCGGTGCGGGATGCGCTCACCATCCCCTGCCCTGCCCCGGTCGATTCAGTCGCTCTGCGTACCGCCTCACGCGACACGCTGGTGCGTCATCTCGGGCCGGCGGCCGACCGCCTGGTGGTCACCGTGCAGGAAGGCGGGCAGGTGAAGGTGGAGGGCGATGTCAGCTCCGTCGAGCAGAAGCTGGAAGTGAGCCGGGCCCTACGCAGCGTTATCGGCTGCTCGCGCATCATCAACTGTCTGTCGGTTCACAGCGGCGATGTGGCGGGGCAACCGATCACGTTGATCTCGGGCGATGTGATCGAAGGGGAGAGCGGGACGACATTACCGGTCGGCAACCTGGATAGTTCGCGCGGCAGTGTGCGCATCGTGCCGGTGCAGGCGACCGACACCATCTCGCCGCCGTTGCCCCGGATTGTGACGACGCAGCCGACGACAGTCCCGCAACCGCGCGTGGTATCAGTCAACAGCACGCAGACGACGCGCGATGCGTCCCGGCCGGTGCTCTATGTGCCGCCGACGGGCAACTATGCCGCCATGCCAACCGGGACTGCGGCGCCGACGGTACTCAGCGCCACGCCAAGCCAGGTGGTGCCGACCACGCCGGGTGTGGTGCAGGGGGCGGTGGTGTCCACGCCGGTGGCCGGGTCGAACTGCGGCTGCAACACCCATGGGAAGCAGCAGCAACGCCCATCGCTGATGGATCGCATGACGGCCTGGAAGAACTCGCGCAGCAACCGTCAGGGGCAGGTGGTCACCGGAGTGGTGCCTTCCAGCACCACAGTGGTGGGCACCACGGCCACGCCGCAGCAGTTGACGCCGCTGCCGGCGACGGGGGTGACCCAGATGCCGCAGGTGCTGACGCCGGCCCAGCCCAGTGGAGGTTCGCGTATCGTGTCGGGACGGACCGTGAGCGGCGGGCGACGGACGGGGACGACCTCGACCACCGTGGTGCCCCAGCCGACGCTGGCTCCTCAGCCGACGCTGGTTCCCCAGGCGACGCCGACGCTGACTGCGCCGGTGCAGACCGAGTCGCCGCTGCCGCCGGCCACGGGGCCGAAGCTGAGTGACGCCTCCACGCCGGGAGCGCAGCCTACCCAGGTGACCACGGCCGGGTTCCAGAGCCGACCGCTGGCTGGAGTGGCCAGCCGGCAGCAGCCGCCCACCCCGCCGACCCAGCCTGCGGCGGCCACCACGACGACGCCCAGCGCGGCGCCCAACCAGGCGTTCCGCCTGAGCGAGGCCGATCTGATTCAGCGCGTCAAGGAAGCCTGCGGCGAGCTATCGCGCGGCGTCCGGGTGGAGCAGACGAAGGATCAGATCGTGCAGGTCCACGTGATCGCGCAGCCGGCCTCGGAGCATCTGCTCGTGGCCCGGTTGCTCCAGGTGCCCGAGCTGGGTGCCCGCAACGTCCAGTTGCACGTGCACACGGCGAAGTGACGCGTGGAATTGAGAGAAGAGAAGCACCAGGCCCGCCGGGAGTGATCCGGCGGGCCTGGTGCGTTGGTGGGTTACTTCGCTGACTTCTGGCCGAGTAGTTCGTCGATCTTCTTCTCGACGAGGCCTTCGGGAGGCACGCCGTCGTAGCGCCAACGGACGATGCCTTCGTGGTCGATCAGGATGAGGGTGGGGAAGCTCTGCACCTCCCAGGCGGTGGCGATACGTCCGCCATCATCCCAGAATGACGTCCAGGTTAGCCCTGCCTTCATCTGAGTCTCCTTGAGCGCCAGTGGGCTGGCGTCGCCGTTGACTCCGATCAGGACAAAGGGGCGATCCGCATACTTCTGAACGAGCGACCGCTCGTGGGCAAACAGTGCCCGGCAGGGTGGTCACTGGCTGCTCCAGAAGCTGAGCAGCGCGACCTTGTCGCCCTGCGTGTCGGTCAGGCGCATCACCTGGCCGTCGGCATCCACCCCCTCGATCGCCAGGGCGAAGTAGCCTTCCTTGCCGGCCTTCTGGTTCGACAGGTAGCCTGGCAGACAGCCTGCCAGGGCTACCAGCAGCGCCAGGCCAGTTCCCATTGCCATCCTTCGCATGGTCCCCCCCTTCCCTCGTGGCTCCTTTCGAGGAACCCACTGAATCTGATCCTCGCCGCGCCTGCATACCATGGAGGCGTCGGGCTGTCACCCCCGAATGGTGCGGGGTGAAGTGGGGGATCAGCGGGGTTTGAGGGGTGAGAGGCGGCCGGGGGTGCCGGGGGCGCCGGCCTCGTCGAGGAGCTTTTCGAGTTCCTTGACGTCGCGATCGCGGAGGGTGCGCAGCTTCTCCAGCTCGGTCTGAAGGTCGGCCTGGGCTTCCTCGTAGAGTCGGCGCTGCGTGCGCGTTGGGGCGGCTAGCGAGAAGTACTGGTCGTCGATGATGGTGGAGAGCCGGTCGGCCACCGAGGCGGGCGTGTTCTCGTTGCGGGCGCGGAGCACGGTATCACCACGCAGAGCGCGGAGGATGTCACGCAGGCGCGTTTGCAGGGTAACCACCCGGGCGCGCTCGCGCGGGGACAGGGCGGGAGTGGCGTCGATGGCCCGGCGCATCTCGACGAGCTGTTTGTCGAGATCGTTGGCGGCGCGGAGAGTGGTGGCGAGGGTGCGTTTGAGGGTCAGCACCTGCATCTGGAAGTCGAAGAGCGCCTTACGGTTGGCGAGGCTGACCGTGGTGCCGACAAGGCTGACGCGGAACTCCTGGGTCGCGCCCTCGACGGGTTTGACCTCGCCGCGCTGGCGGAGGAGCAGGCGGACGGAATAGGTGCCGGGCAGGACGAGGGGGCCGCCCTCGGGGGTGGAGAAGAGGTCCTCGTCGTCGCTGGCGGCCTCGGCGGCGGGGAGGCTGGGGGCGACGGTGCGGAGGTCCCAGCTGACGCGGTGGAAACCCTTGCCGGCGGGTCCGGTGAGTCGGCGAACGACGTTTCCAGTGGCGTCGGCCACCTCGAGGACGACGGCGGGGGCTTCCTCGTCGGCCTCGTCGCGAAGCTGCTGGGGGGTGGGGTAGTTCTTCACGTCGCCAGCCTTCTTCTCCTCGGCCTGGCGGGCCTCCTTGCGGGTGAGGAGCTTCTCGCCGAGGTGGTAGGTGAAGACGGCGCCGTAGGGGGGATTATCGGCGGTGTAGAACGCCTCGCCGAGGAACGCCTTGCCACGGCCGCCGTACTGGCGCGTGGGGATGTACTGGGGTGCCTCACGGACGGGGAAGAGGGCGGCGGGCGCCTTTAGCGTCTCGCGCGCCAGCTTGCGCAGGGGGGTGTAGTCGTCGAGGATGTAGATGCCGCGGCCGAAGGTGCCGAGGACGAGGTCGTTCATCTTGCGATGGATGGCGATGTCGCGGATGGGGATGGTGGGGAGGCCAGCCTTGAGGCGGGTCCAGGTCTTGCCGGCGTCGAGAGTGAAGAAGAGGCCGAACTCGGAACCGACGAAGAGGAGGTTGGGATCGACGTGATCCTCGGCAATAGCCCAGAGGGGGCTGTTCGTGGGGAGGTTGCTGGCCAGCGAGGTCCAGGTCGAACCGCGGTCGTCACTGCGGAGGATGTAGGGAGCGAAGTCACCGTTCTTGTGGTTGTTGAAGATGGCGTAGACGCGGTCGGCGACGTGCTGCGAGGCGAGCAGACGGCTGACGTAGGTGCGCTCGGGAATGCCGGGGAAGCGTTCGAGGCGCGTCCAGGTTTTGCCGGCGTCGGCGGTGATGTGGACGAGGCCGTCGTCGCTGCCGGCGTAGAGGAGATCTTCCTTCAACGGCGATTCGCTGAGGGCGACGAGGTTGCCGTAGAGCGAGGTGGACTGATGCTTGGCGACGGCGTCGGGGCCCCAGAGTTTGCCCATGACAGGGAGTTTGTCGCGGTCGATCTGGCGCGTGAGATCGGGGGAGATGGGTTGCCAGGAGTCGCCACGGTCATCGGTGCGGAAGATGCGGTTGGCGGCGTAGTAGAGCCGGGTGGGCGAGTGGGGGCTGAGGACGAGGGGCGAGTCCCAGTTCCAGCGGAGGGGCGGTTCGTTCTTCAGGGGCTGGGGGCGGATGCCGACTTCCTCACCGGTGCGACGGTCGAAGCGGATGAGGTCGCCGTACTGCGCCTCGGCATAGACGATGTTGGGATCGCGGGGATCGACCTTGCAGTGGAAGCCGTCGCCGCCGTGGAGGACGAACCAGTCGGCGTTGGTGATGCCGTGGACGCTACGGGTGCGAGCGGGCCCGCCAAGGGTGTTGTTGTCCTGGGTGCCGCCGTAGACGTGGTAGAAGGGAGCCTCGTTGTCGATGGCGATGTCGTAGAACTGGGCGACGGGGAGGTTGGCGACGTGGCGCCAGGTGCTGGCGCGGTCGTGGCTTTCATAGACGCCGCCGTCGCAGCCGAGGAGGTAGTGATCGGTGTTGGCGGGGTCGATCCACAGGGCGTGGGTATCGACGTGGACGAACTTGATGGGGAGACGTTTGAGCGTCTTGCCGCCGTCCTCGGAGAGCTGCGGGTAGACGTTGTGGAGGATGACGCGATTGGGATCAGCGGGATCGACGACGAGGCCGGCGAAGTACATGGCGCCGCGGTCGAAGGGGTTGCGGCGTTCCCAGGTCAGGCCGCCGTCGAGGGAGCGATGGAGGCCGCCCTTGCCGTCGGCTGCCTCGACGGTGGCGTAGACGATGTCGGGCTTCGAGGGAGCGACGGCGAGCGCGATACGGCCGATGTCCACCGAGGGGAGGCCGGTGGTGATCTTCGTCCAGGTCTTGCCGGCGTCGGTGGAGCGGTAGAGCGCGCTTTCAGGGCCGCCGTTGATGAGGGTGAAGACGTGGCGGCGGCGCTGGTAGGCGGCGGCGAGGAGGACATCGGGGTTGCGGGGATCGCAGACAACATCGGTGATGCCGGTGTTGTCGCTGACGTGCAGGACGCGCTGCCAGGTGGCGCCGCCGTCGGTGGACTTGTAGAGGCCGCGATCACCGCCAGCGTTCCAGAGAGGGCCCTGGGCGGCGACGTAGACGACGCGCGGGTCACGCGGGTCGAGGAGGATGCGGCCGATGTGTTCGGAGCGGTCGAGGCCGACCTTCTTCCAGGAGCGGCCGGCGTCGGTGGATTTGTAGAGGCCGTCACCGTAGCCGACGCTGCGCTGCGAGTTGTTCTCGCCGGTGCCGACCCAGACGGTGTTGGGGTTCTTCGGGTCGATGGCGAGACAGCCGATGGAGTAGGAGGACTGGTCGTCGAAGATGGGGGTCCACGAGGTGCCGGAGTTGGTGGTCTTCCAGACGCCACCGGAGGCGACGGCGACGTAGTAGGTGCTGCGACGTTCGGGGTGGACGGCGATATCGACGACGCGGCCGGAGCAGACGGCGGGACCGATGGAGCGGAAGCGGAGGCCGGCGTAGGTGTCGGTGGCGGTGAGGGGGTCGTCGGGCTTTTTGGGGGCGACGCGGGCGGGGTCGTCCTTCTGGGGCCAGGCGGTGAGGGGGGCGAGCAGGAGCAGTGAGAGGGGTAGGAGCTTGCGCAGCACGGCGGACCTCGAAGCGTGGAGTGACAATGCGGGGCGGATGCTGCGGATATACGAGATCGCCGATGCGAGAGCCAGGGTCGGCAGCGCAAGAAAAGCGCCAGTGGCAGCGAGAGGGGCTCATCGTGCTATCCGAAGGCGAGGGGCGACGTGGGACAATGCGGGATGATGCGCGAGGTGCGCAGGAAGCACGAGAGGGACAGCGATGGCGGAGCGCGAAAAGTCGGGGCGGTTCACGAAGGGGAACGCGGGCGGGCCGGGGAATCCGTTCGCGGCGCAGGTGGGGCGCTACCGGGCGCTGATGCAGGAGTGCGTGGGGCCGGAGCAGATGCGGGCCATCGTGCAGGCGCTCATCCGGGCGGCGATACGGGGTGACGTGGCGGCGGCGCGGCTGGTGCTGCAGTATGCCATGGGGAAACCGATCGAGGTGCCGTTGCCCGAGGATGGCGACGAGGACGAGGGGCACGAGGAGAGCGCCGTCAACAAACGGGAAATTACGGAGCCGTGCCCGTCCCCGGTGGTGGAGGAGGTAGCGGAGGTGGCGGAAGCGCCAGCGATGAGCGACACCGTCAACAAACCGGAAGAAACGGAGGAGGAGCCGGCGGAGGAGGAGACGATGGACGACGATGACGGCCCGCCGGAGGCCGAGCTGGAGCAGCACTGGCGCGAGATGCTGGCGATACTGGCGCAGCATGGGGCGGAGGTGGAGGAGTCGATCGTCGAGCGGCGGTTGAACGCAGCAGCGCGAGCGCGATTGCGAGTCAGTGGGGACGGCACACTGGGCAGGGAGGGATCACGAGCGGGACCGGCACCTTGACCGACAGCTGGCTGGGGGTCTGAACGGCATCGAAGCGATGTTCGATGGCGGGGACCGTGGTCTTATCGAGCTGGATCTTCTTGACGATCGCCTCGGGGCCAGGCTTGAGCACCGGGACGCGGATGATGACCTCGCGCTGAACGGGGACGACCTCGGCGACCTGGATCTTGACGACCTTGGTCGCCTCGTAGGGCTGGTACTCGGTGCGACACTTGCCGCACGGCTCGGTGACGGTCACGGGGCGACTTTCGATGACCTTGACCACCTGGTCCACCTCGCGCTGCTTGAGGGTCATCTCGGTGACGCAGCGCTTCTCCTCGACGAAGTCGAGCACGGGGCCGACCCGGATGCGACCGACCTCGATGTCGCGCAGCTTCCAGTCGGGCGCGGTGGTGGCGTGCTGTTTGGGGACGAGAAGGATGTCGGTGTGGCAGTACTTCTTGTCGAACGTGGGCGGTGGGCAAGCGGGCGGCTCGGCGTGAACCTGGGACAGAGTCAGGAGCAGGATGATGAGCGCGCGTGGCATGGCTTCCTCCATGAAGACCAGCACCAGTGTGCGCGATGGGGGGAGGAAAGCAAGTGGGCGCGAAGGTGTGGGGGAACCTTCGCGCCCAGGAGAGGATGGCGCCATCGGCACAACGTGCAGACGTTTACTCGGAGCGTGGCGCGGGGCGGAGCAGCTTGCCGGTGCCGACCAGGACGAGGAAGAGCATCAGGGCCAGCAGGATGGGCAGCGGAGCAAGGTCGAGCGTGGTGGTGGGGTTGAGCGCGACCATCCACTCGGCGAGGGGCGAGGTGCCACCCTCGGGTTGTTTGACAGCGAAGTTGAGGGCGTTCTTGATCTTCTCGAAGAAGGGGAGTTCGAGAAAGGCGATGATGACGCCGGCGATGGTGCCCCCCGCGATGTAGCCGGACGAGAGGAGGACGCCGGGGCCGGTTTCGGATTCGGCGATGGCGCTCGCCTCGTCGGCGGGAGCGGTGGCGGGGGGAGCGGAGTAGCGATCGACGAGCCAGCGGACGAGGCCGCCGAGGAAGATGGGGGTGGTGTACTGCATGGGGATGTAGACGCCGACGGCGAAGGCGAGGGAGCCGACGCCGCAGAGTTCGAGGCCGACGGCGAGCAGGGCACCGATGAGGACGAGGCCCCAGTTGAGTTTCTGCTCGAGGACGCCGTTGATGATGATGCCGATGACGGCGGTCTTGGGCGCCTCGAACTTCATCTTCACCTCGCTGCCGTCGTCGCGGACCTTGACGCGGCCGGTGATGGCGGGGTCTTCGAGGAAGGCCACCTTGCCAGTCGCGGCGACGTAGTACTTGCCGGGCTCGACCTTCTCGGCGTTGCCGGGGCGAGCGTGCCAGACGCGGTACTCGGTGCCCTCGTGCGTGACGCGGTCGGCGAGGTTGTCGTAGACGGCGGGGGCGAGGGTGAGGTCGGGGACGTATTTTGGGTTGGCGGTGATGACGGTGCCGGCCTGGTTGAAGACGAGCAGGATGACGCCGATGACCAGGGCGCTGGAGAGGGCACCGATGAGGATGGACCACTGCTGCAGGTAGGGGGTACCGCCGACGAGATAGCCCGTTTTGAGATCCTGCGAGGTGGTGCCGCCGTTGGAGGCGGCGATGCAGACGACGCCTCCGATGGACAGGGCGATGACACTCTCGATGGGGCTGGTCATGCCCAGGGCGAGGAAGATGAGGCAGGTGAGGGCGAGGGTGGCGACGGTCATGCCCGAGATGGGGTTGGACGACGAGCCGATTTCGCCGGTGAGGCGCGAGGAGACAGTGACGAAGAGGAAGCCGAAGATGACCACGAGCAGGGCGCCGAGGATCGACTTCCACCAGGCGCCGCTGTCGCCGGCCTGGGTGAGCTGTTGCGTGAGGAAGGCGGCGAGCAGGCCGAGCAAGATGAGCGAACCGAGGAGGACGACGCTGGGGGGCAGGTCGCGATCGGTGCGGGCGGTGGATTCCTCGTCGCGGCGACGGCCAGCGCCGAGCTTGCCGAGGCTGGCGCTGAACGAGCGAAGGATCATCGGCAGGGTGCGCAACATGCTGATGATGCCGGCAGCGGTAACGCAGCCGGCGCCGATGAAGCGGAGGTAATTGCCCTGGATCTCGCCGAGGCTCATCTGGGAGATGGGTTTGAGTCCGGGAGCGATGGCGTTGGGCACCTGGTCGCCGAAGGTGGCGATGGTGGGCACGATGACGAGGTTACCGATGACGGCACCGGCCATCATGATGCAGGCGACGCGGACGCCGATGACGTAGCCGACGCCGAGCAACTCGGGGGCAACCTCGGTGGAGAGCTGGGCGACGCGGCTGAAGAACTTGAGTGGGAAGGCGAGGCCGGCGGCGAGGACGGACATGCCCTCGGCGAGGAACTTGACGGCGAAGGCGATACCGAAGCCGACGAAGACGGTGGAGGCGGAGGTGCCACCCTTTTCGCCGCTGATGAGGACCTCGGCACATGCGGTGCCTTCAGGGTAGAGCAAGGTGTCGGGCTGGCCGGGCTTGCCGTGCATCTTGACGATGAAAGCGCGGCGGAGAGGAATCATCATGAGGATGCCGAGCAAACCGCCGAGGACCGAGACGACCATGACGCGAGTCAGGTCCATGTCGAAACCGAGGAGCATGAGCGCGGGCATGGTGACGCCGACGCCGAAGGCGATCGATTCACCCGCGGAGCCGGCCGTCTGGGTGATGTTGTTTTCGAGGATGGTGGCGCGGCTGAAGAGGCGGAAGAGGGTGATGGAGAGCACGGCGACGGGGATGGAGGCGGAGACCGTCATGCCGACGCGGAGGACGAGATAGAGCGACGATGCGCCGAAGAGGATGCCGAGGGCGGCGCCGACGAGGACAGCCTTGATGGTGAATTCGGCGGGCCACTGCTCGGCGGGGATGTAGGGTTGGAAGGTCCCCGGAGCAGTCTCCGGAGGCGTCTGTGTCTCGGCCATGAGGTTCACTCCGCGTGGAAAAATGGGCTGCCAACTAGATTAGCGGCGCAGGCGTCAGCGGCGAGCGGGTCAGTGCGGGGTGCGGGCGTGCAGCCGGCGGAGCAGCAGGTGCATCTCGCTGACGAGGAGGGGGGGCACCTGTCCCAGAGGCAGGGCGTCGGTGACGTCGGCGAGGGGGTCGCGCAGGTCGGCGGGACACAGGAACCAGGCAGCGGTCAGCTCCTGAGAGGGGCGAGGATCGTTGGGCGAAGCGGGGCCCAGCGTGCGGTGATGCAGGACGACGCCGACGCCCCAGGTGGCGAAAAGGCGCGTGTGCAT
Source organism: Gemmataceae bacterium (assembly GCA_046350255.1). Classification (GTDB taxonomy): domain Bacteria; phylum Planctomycetota; class Planctomycetia; order Gemmatales; family Gemmataceae; genus CALDUY01. The sequence goes on along the minus strand of JAXMAV010000016.1, from coordinate 31,441 downwards.
CTCGCGCGGGCGGCCAGGCTCGGCGGGCAGGGGTTCCCAACCGTCGCGTCGGAGGGTGCGGGCGAGGAGGTCGGCGCGGAGTCGGCCATCGCGGTAGGTGGTGATGGCACGGGCGTCGGTGTCGGTGAGGCGCACCACGGGGCGCGTCAGCTGGGGAAAGGGAGGGACGAGCTGGTGATCGGTCCAGGAAGTCTGCCAGGCGGAGCAGACGGCGTCGGGCAGTTCGATGGGATGCACCAGGCGGATGCTGTTGATGTCCAGCCAGGGGACGGGCGACTCGTCGGCGTCGAGGAAGGTGGCATCTTCAGAGATCCGAAATGGGGTGATCAGCCGGCCACGATCGTCGTAGGCACCCCAGAGGAGCGAGCGGGCGAGGTGGGCGAGCAACGGATGGGCGAGCAGACGGGCGCGAAAGAGCCGGGGGTTCCAGCGGCGGCCCTCGACGAGTGCATCACCGAGCCGGAGCGAGTGCAGACGGAGGAAGGCGCGGACCTGGCGGCGGAGGCGAAACCAGCGGGTGCGCGAGGCAGGCGTGGCGCGGGGGGGCAGCGTGGGGCGCAGGTGGCCGTGGGCATCGCGCAGCAACACGGAGGCACCAGGGGCGAGAACGGCCTGGAAGCGTCGTCGGCCGTGGTCGAACCAGGGGCCGCCATCGGGCTGGAAGCCAAGGTCAGGCAGGGCCAAGTCGTCCAGGTCGGCGAGAGCGAGGTTGCGCTGGCGAGCGAGGCGAACGAGGAGCGGCAGGATCTGTTCGCGCAGGAGGGAGCCAGCGCGGCGGGCGAGCAGGAGGAGATAGAGCAGAGCCAGGGGGGCAGGCGAGGCCGCGAGGCTTTCGAGGGCGAGTGTTCGCACGGGGGACGGCAGCGCAGGGATGAGGTGAGCGAGGCAGTCGATGGCGGCGGTGTCTCCGAGGGAGGCAACGGCGCGCAGGAGCCAGGCGTGCTGGGGGGCAGCACCGTGCTGGTGCCAGGCGTGGAGGAGGTGGACGGCGAAGTCATCGAGTTGGGGCCGGGACAGGTGCTGGCGGACCGCGCGGAGGAGGGCATCGGGGCTGTCGAGCGGACTGGTTTGCAGCGAACGGAGCAGCTGGCGAAGAACGGGGTCAGACAGCCGATGAGGGCCGACTGGCAGGGGAGGCAGGGCGTCGAGAACGCACCAGTCGGGGAGTTCAGCACTCGGGATCGGAGGAAGCTGGAGAAGGGCCTGGGTGAGCCAGGCGGGATGGTCGGTAGCGGGCAAGGGGGTGAAGTGCATGCGCGGTCCTCTGGGGGTCATGGTGGCAGAGGAGACCGCGGGTGGCCAGAGGGGCCGATTCTGGTGGATACGGCGGGAGAGGAACCTGCAACAGGAAAGGGGCGACGGGTGCCGAGCCGATGGAGGCGCGCGGAGTTGCCGGTGGAGGCGGGTGGCGCGCGGGAGTTACTTTGCCGGGGTGAAGCCGGCCGTGACCAGGTCGTCGAAGCCGGGCTGGAGGGGGCGGACGTCGTAGCCCGCCTTGCGCAGCAGGGAGGCCGCCTTCAGGCAGCGCCTGCCGGAGGCGCAGTGGAGGTAGATCGGGGTGCCTTTCGGCAGGGTTCGCGACAGCTCATCCGTCGGGATGCCCTTCTGCAGCTGGCTCAGCGGGAGATGCTTTGCCTGGGCCAGGCGACCGTCGTCCCACTCCGTTTTCTCGCGAACGTCCACCAGCACGGCCTTGCGGTCGTTGATCGCCTTGAGAACGGTCGGCAGGGGATCGGTGGTGTGCTTTTCCGCGGCCGGGGTCGAAGGTGAGGTCAACAGGGTAGCACCCAGCACGACCGGCAGCATCAGCCAGGTTCGCAAGCCAACGAGAGGTTCGAGCATGTGCAGCATCCTTTCCACCCAGGAAAAAAAGGTGGGGCCTACTCCACGCCTTGCCGTCGCCCAGTCAGCAATTCGTGTTTCGGCCCCAGAGGAACCGACCGGGTAGGTCGGTCTAACAGGAATGATCCACCAGTGACTCGAAGGTTACAGCACGATGACGCTTTTTTCCGCGATCAGGAGGCCTGCCCGAACTTCTCCTGCCAGCGCTGACGCAGGGCGGTGCGCAGCCGCTCCTGGAAGGCGGCCGGCATTGGGTACGGCTGTCCCGCCTTGTACAGCTGGATCGTCTTGCGCAGATTATCCACCACCACCTGGCAGGGATTGCAGCCGGCGAGATGGTCGGCGAACTCTCGGTAGACGGCGAGCACGGTCTCGTCGTCCAGGTACGCGTTCAGCGCCTTCAGTAGTTCCTCGCAGGTCACCGATCTTCCTCCGCTTCTTCCTCTCCGATCCCCGTCAGGGCAATAGGTTACAATTATTCCGTTCCATTGTGGGCGTGATCGGGCACCACGCGCGTGGTCTCGTCGCCCAGTGCTCGCGTCAGTCGTTCGCGCAGCAGCAGCCGGGCCCGCATCAGCCGGACCTTCACATTCGCCTCGGACAACTCCAGCGCCTGCGCCGCCTCGCGCACCGACAACCCCTCGATATCCCGCAGGATGAACACCAGGCGGTAGCGATCATCCAGCGCGTGCAGGTGTTCCTCGATGAGTTGCCGCAGCTCGGCGTTCTGCGCCAGCATCTCGGGATTGTCGCGCCACTGCGCGATGTACTCGGGGTGGGGCAGAGTGGCGAAGCTCTCCTCCGCGTCACCCACCTCCAGCGGGACCGTCGGCAGGCCGCGCCGTTTTCGCAGGATCTTCAGTGCGTGATTGGTGGCGATGCGCAGAATCCACGCGGCCACCGACGACTCGCCCCGGTACTGCTCCAGGTGCTCCACCAGGCTAAGAAACGTCAACTGCGTGACGTCCTCCGCATCGTGGTCGTTGTGGACGATTCGGCGGGCCAGCCCGAACACGCGAGCCTGGTAGCGTTCCACCAACGTCTCGAAGGCTGGGAAGTCGCCGCCCCGGGCGCGTTGGAACAACTCGGGGTCGGTTTGGGCATCTCTGTTCATACAGCTATTCTATTCCCCGCCCGCACTATCTTCCGCGCTCACGCCCAATTCACCGCGTGCCACGATCACCGCCTGGCCGCCGAGCAGCACGCGCTCGCCCGCCAGCTCCACCCGCAGCACTCCGCCGCGCCGCGAGGCCTGATAGGCGCGAAACTGCGTCTTCCCCAGTCGGGGCGCCCAGAACGCCGCCAGCGCACAGTGCGCCGACCCCGTCACTGGATCCTCGTTCACGCCCGCCGCCGGTGCGAAGAAGCGCGACACGAAGTCGTAGGCCGGATCGTCCGACCGCGCCGTCACGATGATCCCCCGGCACGCCACCGCGCTCAGCCGACCAAAATCCGGTGTCAGACTCCGCACCACGGCTTCCGACTCCGCCTCCACCAGATAGTCGAAGGCGTTCCGTCCCACGTAGCGCGGCACCAGGCCGAGCGCCTCGATCAGCCCTGCCGGCGGCTCGGCCGGTTGCTCCCGCTTCACTGGGAAATTCAGTTCGATCTCAGTGGCGGTCACCCGCGCCGTCAGCGTGCCGCTTCGCGTGGCAAACCGCACCTCACCACCTGGCGCCACCTGCCCCAGCTCCAGCAGCGCCCGGGTGCTGGCCAGCGTCGCATGTCCACACAGGTCCACCTCCACCGTCGGCGTGAACCAGCGCAGATCGTACCCGGTCGCGCTGGGCACCAGAAACGCTGTCTCCGACAGATTCATCTCTGCCGCCACCTGGCCCAGCCAGCCATCTCTTGGCCAGCGCGACAGCAACACCACCGCTGCCGGATTCCCGGCAAACGGTCGCTCGGTGAACGCATCGATGATGAAGTACCGGATCGGCTCGCTGCTGGTCATGATGGCGGCGCCTCGTGAGATCCCTGGCAGCAGGTTGTAACCAGACCTGCCAGGGCGGATCTATTCAGTAGAGTATCCTCCGACTACCCCCACCCGCCTCGGCTCGATCCTGTGCGACGAAGGAGCCCCACGTGGACGTCCTGACTCTCTCGCGAATCCAGTTCGCGTTCACCGTCGCTTTTCACTACATCTTTCCGCCTCTCAGCATCGGCCTGGGTGTCATCCTCGTCCTCATCGAGGCCCAATGGCTCTGGACGCGCAAGCCGCTCTACCACCAGATGGCCCGCTTCTGGACCCGCGTGTTCGCGCTCACCTTCGCCATCGGCGTCGCCAGTGGCATCGTCATGGAGTTCGAGTTCGGCACCAACTGGGCCACCTACTCGCGCTACGTCGGCGACATCTTCGGGTCTGCCCTGGCCGCCGAGGGTATCTTCGCCTTCTTCCTCGAGTCGGGGTTCCTCGCCATCCTGCTGTTCGGCTGGGATCGCGTTGGGCCGCGCACTCACTTCTTCGCCACGCTGATGGTGTGCCTCGGCGCGCATTTCAGCGCCGTCTGGATCATTGTCGCCAACTCGTGGATGCAAACCCCCGCGGGCTTCCACGTCGTCGGCGAGGGGATGGCCGCCCGCGCGCAAATCACCGACTTCTGGGCCATGGTGTTTAACCCCTCCTCCATGGTTCGCCTCACCCACACCATCCTCGGCGCCTGGATGGCCGGTGCCTTCCTCGTCATCAGCGTCAGCGCCTGGTACGGCCTGCGCCGGCAGCATCTCGAGTTTGCCCGCGCCTCCATGCGCATCGCGCTGGGTGTCGCCCTCGTCGCCTCCGTCGCGCAGATGGCCGCCGGCCACTGGAGCGCCTCGGTCGTCGCCGCCCACAACCCGGAAAAGCTCGCCGCTCTCGAAGGGCACTTCCGCACTGGTCCCGCCGATCTACACCTGTTCGGTTGGGTCGACGAGAAGGCCGGCGAGGTCCGCTTCGGCGTCGCCCTGCCCGGCATGCTCAGCTGGCTGGTCCACGGCGATACTGAAACCCCCGTTGCCGGCCTCGACGAGGTCCCCCGCGCCGACCGACCTGCCGTCAACGTCGTCTTTCAGCTTTACCACCTCATGGTCGCCCTGGGAGTCGGTTTGCTCGCTCTCACTCTTCTTTCCGTCTGGCATGGCCTGCGCGGCACGCTCTTCGAGCGCCGGGCCCTGCTCTGGGTGCTGGTCTTCTCTGTCCTTGGGCCGCAGGTGGCCAACCAGGCCGGCTGGTTCACCGCCGAGCTGGGCCGTCAGCCCTGGATCGTCTACCGCCTGCTCCGCACCAGCGAGGGCCTGTCGCGCGCCGTCCAGGCCGAGGCCGTCCTCACCTCGTTGATTCTCTTTGGCGCGGTCTATCTCATGCTCTTCGCCGCCTTCATCTACCTGCTCGATCGCAAGATTCAACATGGCCCCGACGAGGACGACCTGCGCCCCGCCGGCAAGTGGGCCCTACCGATTCCGCCCGATGACGACCATCACTACGTCCTCGACGAACACCCGCCCGGCACGGCGCCCCCTCCGGACGCTCCTCCCGCCGCCACCGAAGGAGGCTCCTCTCATGTTTGATGCGCTCGACCTCCACACGCTCTGGTTCGCACTGGTGGGCATCCTCTTCACCGGCTATGTCATCCTCGACGGGTTCGATCTTGGCGTCGGCGCCTTGCATCTGTTTGCCCGCACCGACGAGGAACGCCGCACGCTCCTCAACGCCATTGGTCCCGTCTGGGACGGCAACGAGGTCTGGCTCGTCACCGGCGGCGGTGCGCTCTTCGCCGCCTTCCCCGAGGCCTACGCCACCGTCTTCTCCGGCTTCTACCTGCCTTTTATCCTGCTCTTGCTCGGCCTCATCTTCCGCGCCGTCGCCATCGAGTTCCGCAGCAAGGAACCGATGTTCTGGTGGCGCCAGATGTGGGACATCAGCTTCTGCCTGGGCAGCCTGGCCAGCAGTTTTCTGCTCGGCGTCACCATCGGCAACTTCGCCTGGGGCCTGCCTCTCGACGAACAGCACGAATTCGCCGGCACCTTCGTCGGTCTGCTCCACCCCTATGCCATACTCATGGGCGTCACCACCATCGCCCTCTTCATGATGCACGGGGCCATCTACGTCGTGATGAAGACCGAAGGTGTTCTGCACCAGCGAGCCCGCGGTTGGGTCCACAACACCATGATCTTCTTCCTCATCTGCCTGGCCACCTCGACCATGGCTACCCTGGTCTATGTGCCGCGCATGACCGACGTGCTGCGCCACGAACCCTGGCTCTTCGGCGTCGCCCTGGCCCACATGCTGGCCGTCGCCAACATCCCGCGCGAGATCACTGCTGGCCGCGACTTCCGGGCGTTTCTCTCGTCGGCCGCTGCCATGGCCACGCTGATGGCGCTCTATGGGCTGGGGATGTATCCCAACCTTGTCTACAGCCATCCGCACCCCGAACACAGCCTGACCATCCACAACGCGGCCTCGTCGCGCAAGACCCTGGAGATCATGCTGATCATCGCCATCCTCGGCGTTCCTGTCGTGCTGGCCTACACCCTCAGCATCTACTGGATCTTTCGGGGCAAGGTGAAGCTCGACCGCATGAGCTACTAGCGCACACGGCCCCTGGCTCGGTCCCGGCGAACCGTCGCCTGTGAATACCATAAGGAGATCGCCATTCTCCTTTTACATTTCCTGTTCGGCGCCTGGCACGCCTGTCCGCGGGCTGCGGTTGACCCGGAGGGCGGGCATCGAGTTAACTGTGGGGTGCCAGGATCCAGGGAGGGACAGGGGAGAAGCATGGAAGCACACTGGGAAGCCGATACACCGGCACGCGTCGTTCTAGTTCACGACTGGCTCACGGGTATGCGCGGCGGAGAGAAATGCCTGGAGGTGGCGGCTCGTCACTGGCCCGGGGCACCGCTGTTCACGCTGCTGCATCGACCGGGGTCAGTGGCCCCTAGCATCGAGACCCGGCCGCTGCGTACCAGCTTCCTGCAGCATTTTCCCCGGGCGCACACGCTTTATCGCTACTTCCTGCCGTTGATGCCGACGGCCGTGCGCAGCTGGCGATTGCCACCGGCTGACCTGGTGCTGAGCTTCAGTCATTGCGTCGCCAAGAGCGTTCGGCCCGCGCTGGGTCCGGACGGGCCAGCGCCGCACGTCTGCTACTGCTTCACGCCGATGCGCTACGCCTGGCAGATGCGCCAGGCCTATTTCGGTGGACGCCTGGGCAGCCTGCCGGGTCGGATGGTGGATGCGCTTCTTGATGCGCTGCGCGACTGGGATCGCGAGACGGCCAGCGGGGTTGATCACTTCATCGCCATCAGTCGCACCATTCAGGCGCGCATCCGGGAGTGTTACGGGCGCGATAGCGTGGTCATCTATCCGCCGGCCGATACCGACTTCTACACGCCTGCCCCGGTCCAGCGCAAGGACTACTACCTGGTGGTGTCGGCCTTCGCTCCCTACAAGCGGCTCGACCTGGCGGTGGAAGCGTGCGCCCGGCTGGGTCGTCCGCTGGTGGTCATTGGGTCGGGTCAGGATGCCCAGCGGGTGCAGAGCCAGGCCCGGGGGGAAGTGCGCTTCCTGGGCTGGCAGTCGGATGAGGTCATCCGGGATCATCTGCGCCGCTGCCAGGCGCTACTGTTTCCCGGCGAGGAAGATTTCGGCATCGTGCCTGTGGAGGCCATGGCCTGCGGCACGCCGGTCATCGCGTACGGCCAGGGCGGCTGCACCGAGACCGTAGTTCCGCTGGAGAAGTCGTCGAAAGCCGCTACCGGCCTGTGGTTCGAGGAACAGCGGGTCGAGTGCCTGATCGATGCGCTGGAGCGGTTCGAGGCGCAGCGCGAGGCGATCTCGCCGCAGGCCTGTCGGCGCCAGGCCGAACGCTTCTCGCTGGACGTCTATCGCCGACAATTGCTGTCGTACATCGGCCAGGTTCACCGAGGCGTCTCCCCGGCGCAGAGTCGAGCCGCCTGAGCGATGGCGTGCCAACCAGGACAGGAAGATCGCATTTTCTTGCTCTGACGCGACCGTATTTCACGGAAGAATCGCTACATTCGGCATTTTGACCCTTGCCATGGGCCAGGTTCCGGGTATGTTCAGCTTAGGTATCCCAGCATACCCAAGTTACCTAGTTCATGTTAATGCAGCGAGGATGGGCCAAATGAAGCGATGGGTGGTGGGGGGGACGGCTGTCCTGTGCCTGCTCGTGGCGGTGGATAGCGCCTCTGCGTTTGGGCGGCGGAAAGCGAACTGCTGTCCGCCTCCCTGTGCCCCGGCTTGCGCGCCGGCGGCATGCGGCGTGACGTACCGCACCGAGTATCAGACAGTCAATCGCACGGTATGCGAGACGGTGCCGGTCACCGTGATGCAGGAATGCACCGAAGTGGTCACGGTTCCGGTCACTACGACCGAGAATCGGACCGAGACGTACTACGAGCAGGTCATGGAGACGGTCCCCGTCACCCAGACCGTGCTGAAGACGGAGTACGTGAAGCAAAAGCAGAAGGTACTGGTGCAGAAGCCGGTGACGAAGACCATCGAGCAGACCTACCAGGTCTGTGTGCCGGTCACCAAGTTGGTTGAGCAGTCGTACGCCGTCCAGGTGCCGACGACCCGCATCGAGAAGCGGGCCTACACCGTGACGGTGCCGACGGTGCGGACCGAGCAGCGGCAGCAGAGCTACACGGTGTGCGAGAACGTCCCGGTGACCCGGACCGCCTGCGTGACCTGCTACAGCCCGGTGGCGGTGCAGGTGCCCGTGGCGACCTGTGGCCCCTGTGGTTCTTCTTGCGGCGCGGTGGCCACCTGCTACAAGATGGTGCCCACGACGAAGACCGTGGCCTACACCAGCTACCAGCAGGTGCCTCGTACCGTCACGCAGACCTACAACGTCAACGTGTGCGACTACCGCACCGAGACGCGGACGCAGGACGTGCCGGTGACGGAGTACACGACCCGCATCGAGAAGAAGCAGGTTCCGGTTCAGAGCATGGAAACCAAGCTCGAGAAGCGTCAGGTCCAGGTGACCGAGTACCAGACGAAGCTCGAGAAGAAGCAGGTTCCGGTTCAGAGCATGGAAACCAAGCTCGAGAAGCGTCAGGTCCAGGTGACCGAGTACCAGACGAAGCTCGAAAAGAAGCAGGTTCCGGTTCAGAGCATCGAGACCAAGCTCGAGAAGCGTCAGGTCCAGGTGACCGAGTGCCAGACGGTGACGGAAGAGCAGGAAGTCACGGTCCCGACGACCCGCGAGGTCAAGGAAACCGTGAACGTGACGCAGTGCAAGTTGGTGCCGAAGACCCGCACCTACCAGGTGCAGGTGGTGAAGTACACGACCCAGACTCGCGTGACGAAGAAGCCGGTGACCACCTACACCACGCAGACCCGCGTGGTGACCGAGTGCGTCCCGGTGACCGTGGCCGTCCCGGTGGCTCCGGTTTGCGGTCCGGTCTGCGCTCCGGCTCCTTGCTGCTACTAATCCTATCTCGGATCGAGATTGGATCCTTCCCCCGGCCGTGGAGTCTGACTCCGCGGCCGGGGTTCTTTTTCCCAGGTGAGGACGTCCTGAGTCGCTCCCTGTGACTGTGGTGGAAGATGGCCGTCGGTCATCCTTCGCGCTTGTGCTCGACCTCGGCTCCCTGCACAATACCAGGGCTTCGCCCCTCCTTCCGGCCCGGAGTCTCTATGCCCCGTCGCTTGGTACTGCTGCTGTGTCTGACGCTGGTGGTGGGAAGTGCCTGGCTGGCGGGCCAGGGCGGGAGTAAACCCGATGCGGGCTGGCAGGAGGTGGCTCCTGGGGTGCTTCGCTCGCCGGGACTGCCTGCCGGCTATGCGCTGATCCAGGGGGAGCGCGCCTTGCTCATCGATGCGCCTGGGGCCGTCGAGGCGCTGGCCAGCCGGGGGGTGCGTCAGATCGATCAGGTGTTGCTGACGCATCATCATCGGGACATGCTCGGAGGCCTGGCCGCGGCGCGCAAGCTGGGGGCGCGTGTACGTGCCGGCAAGGGCTCGGCCGCCTGGCTGGACGAGAAGCCGGTGGCCGCCTACTGGAAAGAGGCGCTGCCCCTGCGCAACTCGCGGACGGCCTACCTCGTCGTCCCCGAGGGGGTGCCGGGGGTCGATTGCACACTGGAGGACGGCAGCGAGGTGGCCTTTGGTGACTGGCTGGTGCGGGCCATTGCCACGCCGGGGCACAGCTTCGATCACATGGCCTACCTGGCCGTGCGGAAGGGGGGCGGCAAGAAGTTCCTCTTTGCGGGGGATGCCGTGGCCGGCGCGGGCACCCTCTGGTCGCCCTACACCACGGACTGGGACCACTGGACAGATGCCGGATTGAAGCCGGCCATCGAATCGCTGCGCAAGCTGGCTGGCCTGCGCCCTGACGTGGTGCTGCCCGCGCATGGCGAGGTGATCGGCTCGGACGTGAAGTCGGGTGTTGCGCGACGCGCCCTGGAGCAGACCGCCAGTGCGCTCGACGAGGTGGCCTTCCTGAAAAGCTACGAACGGTTCACGCGCGAACGCCTGCAGAATGTGCCGCGCTATGCCTTCCTGGCGAAAGAGCAGGCCGGCTCCAACGGCTCGAAGCCCTGGTCGCGGTTGTCGAAGAACCTCTGGCTGACCGGCAACACCTATGTCCTGCGGTCGAAAGACGGCCCCTGCCTCATCGTCGACCCATGGGATCCCAACAGTGCCAAACAGATCCCCCTGTTGCAGAAGGACGAGAAGCTGGGTCGGACCGAGGTGGTGCTGTGCAGCCATGCTCACTTCGACCACTACGACGGCGCCTATCTCCTGTTGCAGCGGGACCGTCCAGAAGTCTGGACGCTGGACCAGGTCGCCGGGCCGATCGCCGATCCGTTCCGGCTGCGGGCGCCATTCCTCGACGCCCGGCCTTTGCCGGTCGCCCGGCGTCTTCGCGATGGCGAGACGGCCCGCTGGCGCGAGTACAGCCTGAAGTTTCACTTCTTCCCTGGCCAGACGCTCTACACCATGGCCGTGGAGACGCAGATCGATGGCAAGCGCTGCCTCTTCACCGGCGACAACTTCTTCCATCACGAACTCTACAGCGGCTCCGGCGGGTGGATGGGGCTCAACCGGTCGGGCCCGGGCCTGTACGAGCAGAGCGCGCGCAAGGTCCTCTCGGTGGCGCCGGAGTGGGTGCTGGCCGAACACGGCAGCGCCATGGAGTTCAGCGAGGCCGACTTCAAGCGTCGGGTGCAGTGGGGCCAGGCCGGGGTGAAGGCAGCCAACGCGGTGTCGCCCACCGGCCGCTACGAGCATGATTGGAACCCGCACCACGTCCGCATCGAACCGGTCCTCCAGCGCGTGCGGGCGGGCCAGACGGTGAACGCCGAGCTGTGCATCGATAACGTGCTGGGCCGCAAGCGCACCCTGACGGTGCAGCTGGAGGGACGCGGCAAACTCAGCAACGCGACGTGGGAGCTGACGGTTCCTGCCGGAGGGACTCTGCGTCATCCCGTGCGGCTGACGGTGCCAGAGAAGATGGCGCCTGGGCGGCAGGTATTCGCCCTGAACGTGAAGGAAGGCACCGCCAGTGAGCCTGGCGATGCCTTCGTGGTCTTCGACGTCGAGTAATGCACGCCTTACCGGGTGGTTTCCCGCACCGGGCGCGAGCGTACCTCGTTCAGCACGCCGCGCATGGTGCCCTGGATGCGCTCGAGCGCCTGCGACACCGCTGCGCGATCGGGTCGGCCCGCGGCTTCGAGGCGGGCTCCCTGGTCGAAGTCCTCGATGGCCTCGCGCTTGCCCTGGGCCATCCGGGCCAGCCCCAGGAAGTAGTAGTAGCGAGCATCGGCGTTGTCGTTCTCGATGGCGCTGAGGAACTCGCGCTCGGCGTCGGCGTAGCGCCGGGCCGAGAAGAAGTTGCGTCCCGAGGCATAGTGCTTCTCACTCAGCAGCGGGTCGGGCGTCGTCTTGCCCTGCGGCCGTCGCAGCGTGGGATGCTCGTTCACCAGCCCCAGCAGAGTGCTGCTTTCCTCGGCGCTCAGTCGGCCCTTGGATCGGAGACCTTCGAGGTAGACATTCAGCGCCCGGGTGTGCAGCCCCTTGATGGCCAGCGCCTGGGCGCGAGCCTCAAAGGGAGCCTTGTCTCCCAGGGCGAGAATCTCGTCGGCCAGCTTCTCCGATTCAGCCGGGGCGACCTTCTCGCCGGCCGGCGCCTGCAACGTCAGGGTCAGCACCAGGAGCACTGGATCGACCGGAGCGACCTGGCTGGTGCGGGTGGGCGAAGGCAGCAGACGCGGTGCCGGGCTGGTCGGCCGCAAGCGGAGCAGCACCCGGGCCAGAGCGATGCGATACCGGCTGCCTTCCTCGTCCTGACTGTTGTGAGCCAGGATGGCAGCGCGGTAGTGCTTCTCGGCGTCGGCCAACTGACCGAGTTCCTCGTCGAGCCGACCGAGCAGGAACGCCCCCTCGGCCAGTCCGCCCTGAGCAGCCGCCTGGGCATCGGTGCGTATGGCAGCCACGGCAGCATCGGCGGCATCCAGCGAGCCCTTCATTCGGGCGGTATCCAGCGCCATGCGAGCACGTTCGAGATGCAGCAGCGCCCGCGGTTCGGGCAGCACCTTCAAGCCGCGTTCGAGCACGGCCAGTGCCTCGGGGCGACGGTTCAATGCGGCCAGCTCACGCGCCTTGCTCACGTACCCTGCCGCTGGGTTGGAAGCCTCGGCCACGGCTCGCGTTGCCACACCATGGGCGTTCGACTTCTCGGCCAGGCCTGCCAGCGCCTTCTGCAGGAGAGGCAGTGCGTCGCTGTACTTCGCATCGTTGCGAAGCACCAGCCCCTGGACGAGTGTGGCTCGCGCCCGATCTTCCGCAGTCGAGCGGCCATCAGCCAGCACGCGCTGGGCATCGGTCGCGGCCCGGCCGGCCAGATCCTTGCGGTCGCGGTCGGCCTCCAGGATCGACAGCCAGTGTTCGAGCATCTGCGTCGGCTCCCAGCGCTGGGCGAGTCGGCCGCGATCGGCCGCCAGGTCGCTTTCCAGCTTGCGGATCGTCCCTGCAGGATCGACCAGCTTCGCCATCCGCACCGCTTCGCGCACTTCCTTCAGCAGCGGATCGCGCGAGGCCTTCACGCTATCGAACTCCTGACCCACGGCGCTGCCCACCTCCTTGAGCGTGGCCACGGCGGCATCGCCGGCCACCTGCGCCTGCTTCAGGTTGCCCTGGGTCGCCTGCAAAGTCTCCTGGGTCTTGGCCAGGGTTGTCGTCGTCTCCTTCAACTTGTCGCCAACCTTGCCCAGCTCGGTCTTCTGGTCGGCAGCCGTCTTCTCCAGCGCGGCGATGGCCTGGGCTGCCGTCTTGCGCTCGGCGTCCACCAGCTTGACCAGGTCATCGACCGAGGCAACCGGCTTGTCCTTCACGATTCGGTCGGCTACGTCCTTCAGCAGCGTCGAGCGGACCGCCTCGGCCGACTTCGCCAGCAGAGCGTCCACCTGAGGGATGCGCTCCTTCATGTCGCCGTCGAGGTAACCAGGGTTGTTCAGGCGAGCCAGCAGCAACCAGTAGTCGCGCAGCGCATCGCAGCTTTGCAGGAAGATTTTTTCGGTAGGATCGCTGAGCGGGTTCTGCGGCTTGCGCGGCAAGAGATAGCGGCGTTGATCGTGGAGCTTGCGCGCCTGATCGAGCAGCTTGACGGCCTCGGGCAGCTTACCGGCGCGGGCCTCGCGAATGGCCGCCCAGAACTGCAGCCCCGCTTCCGGCGGCAGAGGCGGTGGTTGCGGAGACGCCTCGGGCCCAGCCCCACCTGGCGGTACGGCTCCACCTGGCGGTACGGCTCCACCGGGCGGCACGGCTCCGCCGGGAGGTACGGCTCCACCAGGTGGCACGGCCCCACCGGGAGGTACGGCTCCACCAGGTGGCACGGCCCCGCCGGGAGGAGGAGCGGCTCCACCTGCGGGCGGGGTGGTTGGCGGGGTGACGGGCGGCTGGAAGGCGATCAGCAACAGCGCCAGATGGCGAGGCTCCAGGCCCGGGGGCACCAGACGGCTAACCTTGCGCGTCAGGTCCATCACCTGCATGGCCGTCTCGAAGCGCTGCTTCTGAATCGGCGTCGCGGCGAACCGCTTGATGCCGGCGTCGTAGTCGGTCCGGGCCGCGGCCAGGTTGTCGGTCATCTCGTGGATCTGCCCGCGCAGGAAGAGCGCGTCGGCGGCTGCCTCGGCGTTCTGGCCGGCAATCGCCTTGTCCAGGTCCGCCAGCGCCTTCTTCACCGGCTCGGCATCCGGCTTGAGCTTGGCCAGCGGATTCACGCCGCGCTCCGTGCGCAGGTAGCTGAGCCAGTGATACTCGGCCCGGGCGACCAGCTGTTCGGGACGCGCCTCCTCGGCCCGGTCGAGGTCGGCAGGCGTCACCTTGTCGATGTCGCCCGAACGAATCTGGTCGAAGGTGCGCTCAAAGGTCACCACTGGTGGAGGAGGTGCCATACCACCAGGAGGAACCACTGGCCTGGGGGAGGAACTTCCGTCCGTGGGCAACAGTCCCCCCAGCCAGACGCCGGCAAACGCGGCCGCGCCAGCCAGGAAGCCCAGAGTGCCTCCGCCGACGAATGCACCAGCGCGGCCCTTTGGCTTCGCCTCGCCGTCGTCCACCGCCACGGGCTTTTTCTTGCCCTTTTTCGGCTTCTCTTCTACTTCCTCTTCCTCGGGCTCCTCGCGGCGCGACTTCTTCGCTTCCTTCGCCGGGGGCAGTGCCGGTTCGATGTCTTCCGGCTCGACGAACGATTCGAGTTCCTCGTCGGGCTGCAGCTTCGCCTTCTTACCCCGCACCGGTTCCGGCTGGGCTACCTCTTCGGGCGCATCCTCGATGGTGTTGAAATCGATCTCCTCGCCACCCAGCGGCGAGGGCTCGTCGAGGTTCACCGCGGAAGTTTCCTTCCGCCGCGCATCTTCCTCGGCCATGTCGAAGACCGGAATGGAGTGCATCGACCCCAGATCGACCGACGACGATTCCTCAGCCGCCTCGATCTGCTTGAAGAAATCGTCCTCAATCGACTCTTCCTTGTCGGCGGGGAGCTTGCTTTTCTTCGATCCCATCAGATCGACGCCCGACTCCAGCCCCTCGGCGATAAGATCGCGCGAGCTGCCGCCGACGTTGGAGCTGCTTCCCCCCTGCTCGAGCAGCACGTCATCGCCGAAAATGTTGGCCGACGACTCGCCGGGCTGTCCCACGGAGGGCTGCTTCTCGCCCAGATCGAGGACGGCATCGTCGAGGGGAATCTCGGCTTCCTCGTGAATGACGAACGTGTGTTCGTCTTCCAGCACGATGGCTTCCTCTGCCTCATGCTCGGTCAACGCCTCCTGCGCCGCGACGACAACGTCGTCCTCCTCGATAGGCGGCAGCGCACCCAGGTCGATGCTTTCTTCCTCCTCCTGCGTGAGCTGCTTGCTCGCCAGAGGTTCCCCAGGCTCGGTGCCGCCCAGGTCCACCACCTCCGAGGTCGCGAAGGACTCGGCGAGGAGATCCTGGTCGGACGGCGAGTCGAAGTGCGGCTGAGAATCGCCGGGCTTCCCCTGCGGCTCCTCAACGAGCGACGCCCAGTCGATGACGGAGACGCCACTGATATCTTCCTCGCTGAGGACGCCGAAATCGATGGCATCGTCCGAGCTTTGTTCCTGGTAGGGCCGGGCGGACTTGTCGTCGGGCCCCCCGGGTTTTGGATCGCCTGGGTCGGAGTGAGGACGCTGCGGATCGTCTGGTTTTTTCACCATGGCCTGCTCTGCTCGGGGGTGGAGAATCCGCGAAGAGGTCGCGCAAACCGGATACGTGATTCTGTCTTTCTATTTTTCCGAGATTACCGCGCCAGGGCAACCACTTTCTGGCACCACGAGCCATCCGTTGCCGGTTTGCCCCGCACGATCGACCCGACCCGCACGCATGGAAACCGGTCCGAGACCAGCCCGGCCCTTACTACGTGGCGGCGGTACCAGTCCGGTGGTGCGTGTTGTGCGTCCTGGGTTGGGACAGGTGGCCCCATCTGGGGGGTAAATCGGTGTAGCCCGGGAGGCTTGATCCCCGATCGTAGAATGACGTGGGACAGGTAATGGCCCTTCGACCCAGGGGGTGATGAATGAGCGGGTTTATCGAGAACCGATCATCCGAGGCGTCCGAGTACTCTGGCGCGCCGTCGCGGATGCTCACCTGGCACGCTAGCCGTGCCATGCTTCCCCTGGTGGGTCAGATTGCGCAGGAGATTGCCCGGGTTCACGAACGTCTGGTGATGGTCCGGCCGGAACTCGCCGATCTGGAGCGCCGGCGACGCGACCTGGGCTGGCCCGAACGGGCTCGACGCTACCGCCTCGAAGAGGAGATCGCCAAGCTCGACCTGGAGTTTCGCGCCGTGGTCGCCGAACTGGAAGGTCTCGGGGTGGCTCTACTGGACCCGGTCACGGGGCTGGTTGGCTTCCCCACCGTGGTGAACGATCGCCGGGCCTTTTTCACCTGGAAGCCCGGCGAGGAGAGCCTGACCACCTGGAGTTACGCCGGCGACTTGCAACGGCGTCCCGTCCCGTCCGAATGGATGGAAACTGTCCGCGAGGTTCGCGTTCGGCGGCCACGCACGCGCAAGAAGTGATCCACCCCCCCTCGACAGTCCGGGCAGGCTTGCCACGTCCAGCAGGCCTGCCCGGATTGCCTTTTTCACCTCCCTGCTGGCTGGACTTGTTCCGGCAGACGCGCGGAGGTAAGGAAAGGCCTGGAGTTGCGCTGCGCCCGAGATCCGGGCAGGGACTACCGGAGAGAGCGCCATGCGAGTGGTGGTGAACGGGTTAAGCGCTGTGGGTCCTCGAACCGGCGTCGGGTACTACACGACCGAGCTGACTGCCGCGTTGCAACGCCAGGCAGACGCCGACACCAGCATCGACCTGTTCCGACCCGACTGGCTGGGCGGTGCCAAGGCCTGGTTGCGTCGGCTGCGCGGCCGGATTGAGAAGCCCACCGCTGCGCTGCCTGGCGCGGCCGCACGCTCCGGGTGGAAGGCGCGGTGGTTCGACCGGTTGCGTCGCCTGGGGCTCGAGGTCTACCGCTGGAACTTCCGACGGCGCGTCCGCGCCGGCAAGTTCGACCTGTATCACGAACCCAGCTTCTTCCCCATCGCTTGCGACGTGCCCACGGTGGTATCGGTTCACGATCTGTCTGTGCTGCTGCACCCCGAATGGCATCCCGCCGACCGGGTGGCGCAGTACCAGCGCGAGTTCGAGCGCAACCTGTCGCGGGCCGTGCATGTGGTGGCCATCTCGGATCATGGCCGGCAAGAGATCATCCGCACGCTGGGGCTGCCCGGCGACCGCGTCACCCGGACGCATCTGGGTGTGCGCGACGGTCTGCGGCCGTTGCCTTCTGACGAGGTGCAGGAGCGCCTGGCCGCACTGGGGCTTCCGCCGAGGTATCTCCTCCACGTCGGCACCATCGAGCCGCGCAAGAACCTGCTCATGCTCCTGCGCGCGTACTGTGCGCTTCCGGTCACCGTCCGGCTGCGCAACCCGCTGGTGCTGGCCGGGGGCTGGGGTTGGAAGTCCGAGGATGTCCGCGACTATCTCCACCAGGAGGCGCGCCATCGCGGCGTGCATTACCTGGGCTACACCGACGAGGCCGACCTGGCCGTCCTGTACAACGGGGCACGGGCCCTGCTCTTCCCGTCCCATTACGAGGGGTTCGGTCTGCCAACCATCGAGATGTTCGCCTGCGGCGGAGCGGTACTGGCCTCGACCGCAGGAGCCGTCGCCGAGACCGCCGGACGTCGCGCCTGCCTGATCGATCCAAACGACCTGGCCGGGTGGCGCGACGCCATGGAGCGCGTTTGCACCGACGACGACTGGTGGAAGGAGTTGCGCCGCGACGCCGTCGAGGCCGCCCGTCCCTACACCTGGGATCGCTGCGCTGCCCAGACACTCGACATCTACGCCAGGGTGCTGCACGGGGCACCAACCCGACAGCTTCGCGCGGCCTGAAATGGCCGGCTATCTCGCTTTCAGCGAAGTGATTCCCACGGCACATCCGATACATCCACTACGACTCCGTCCGTCTGCGCATCCGCGCAGGGGACCTGGGGAAGGGAGGAAGGATGGGGCCTGGGATGGGGAAGCGCTGGCAGGTCTGGCTGATCGTTCTGGGAGGGGCCGCCCTTCTGAGCGGTTGCGCGCTGCACTCGGCGACGCACGCCCCGGGTTCCGCCGGCTGCGACCTCGACAAGCTGGGCCAGCGCTACGCTCTCAAGGAGGGCGAGACGGTGCTGACACCCCAGGAGGTGCAGCGTCGAGCGGTGATCAACTCTGGTCTGGGGCAGGCGCTGCAAACCGATGGAGACGACTCTGAAGGGCACCCCTGCCTGGCCTGCGGCGCCAGCCAGAAGCGCAAACGTCTCTCGCGCATCCTGAAAGCCTACGCCGCCGACGAGGTGCGCAACCAGAGTGCCGCGCTGGCGCTGGACGCCTATTATCGCCTGGCCGAGGCGCGTCTGCAGATTCGCCTGGCCGAGCAGGGCAAGAGCCTGGCCGACCGCATGGTCACTCGCGCTGAGGAGATGAAAAGCAAGGGGCTGAGCCTGCCCCAGGATCTGCCCACGCTGCGCCGCCAGGCCAGTGAATCGGTCAGCGATGTCGTGCGGCTCGAACTCCTCCGCGAGCGCCTCACCGAACAGCTACGCCAGCTGGCCGACAGCGAACTCTGCACGTGCAAGATCGGGACCATCGAGACATTCCACGTTGTGGATGAAGAGATTGAGGATTGCCAGGCAGTTGCCATCGGGCTGAAGTATCGGCCCGACCTGAACCTGCTACGAGCGATGCTCGAGAATCTCGAGGCATCCACCCTGCCGCTCATCCGCAAGGTGCTGGGCGGATCGAACCCGCTGCTAGGCGATCGGGTACGCCGCTGCATCCCGCTCGCCGAGTGCCTGCCGCGCCTGCTGCCACTCCTGGCCCAGGGAGAGCTGGAGAAGGTGCGCAAGGAGCTGACGGCCATCCTGTGTGAACGCGAGAAGCAGGCCGTTTCCGAGATTCGCCAGGCGGTCTCCCGGGTGCGCGCCACCGTGCGCCTGGCCGAGCTGGCCGGCAACCGCGAGAGCCTGGCCCGCACCCGCCTGGCCGAGCTGAAGGAACGCAACGACAAGGGACTCTCGACCGAGGCCGAGATGCCGCTGGCCCAGCGCGATCACCTCAAGGGTCGGTCGGACGTCCTGCACGCTGTAATCAACTGGGAGGTGGCGCGGGTCGAGCTGCGCAAAGCCCAGGGGCTGCTGGTGCGCGAGGTACTCGGCGAGTGCGATCAATGCCCAGGGAACGAACCTGCTACGCCCCCGGCCCCCTGAGCGGCGGTCCCCCCTGGCCGTAGACCGCCTCCACCCGCGCGATGAACTGCCGCACGCTGGCCAGCAGGGGCTGCCCCTCGCGCGCTGGCTTGCGATCCCACTGGCCGACCAGATCACCGAGTTGCTGCAGGGTCACCGTGTAGAGCACCGTGGGTTCACGCGCCACGATGCTGGCGTTGCGCGGCACGTCGGTGTCGATCAGCGCCTTGACCAGCGCCCGGTCGCCGAACGAGTCGCCCTTCCCCAGCGTGTTGACCGCCCGTTCGCCCAGCGCATCCCGCTGCACCACTTCCACCTGGCCGGAGCGAATCAGGTAGAACTTGCTGGAGTCGTCCACGCGGTCGCCCTGATGCAGGATCACCTCACCAGCCTGGTAGCGATCGACAGTACCATTGCTGGCCGGCCAATCGAGCGGGACCGGGCGGTCGGGATGCAGTCGCACCGACATGGCGTCGGCCAGATCGATGAGTTCTTCTGGGAGAAAAACCGCGAACGCAGGGCTGCTGCGCAGGCCGTTGTAGAGGAACATGCGCTCGGCCACGATGACATTCTTGTGGATCTCGCCGAACTGCATCTCGACGATGCGATCGGCTTCATTCATGATCCGACTGTCGTGGGTGACGATCAGGCTGGTGCAGCCGCGCTGAGTGATCAGCCCCGGCAACAGTGCGGCCTGTTCAGAGGGAAGATCGGCGGGAACCGGGCTGGTCCCGGCCAGCTGACGCAGCAACAGCACTACCCAGCCGCTGGAATCGCGATCGAGGGCAGCCGTCGGCTCGTCGGCCAGCACCAGACGCGGCTGGTTCACCAGCGCTCGCGCCACAGCGACGCGCTGCCGCTGCCCGCCGGAAAGCTGCTGCGGCTTGTGGTGCTGGCGATGCGACAACCCCAGGTAGGCGAGGATCTGAGCGATGTCGCCGTCGGGGTTCCGGGTCGGGGGCAGCAGGTGCTGGGCCATGCGCACGTTCTGAGTGGCGCTGAGCGATTCGAGCAGGTTGTGCCGCTGGAAGATGAAGCCGATCGACTTGCGGATCTCCACCAGGTCGGCCTCGCTCATACCGCGCAGCGACCGGTACGATGCCGACCGCGCATCCCAGATCTCGATGTTGCCTTCCTGCAGACCGCGCAGCCCGCCGATGAGGGTCAGCAGCGTGGTCTTGCCGCAACCGGACGGCCCCGACAGGATGACCAGCTCGCCAGGCATGATTTCAAGATTGATGTTCTTCAGCGTGTGCGTGCGCGTCTCGCCGGTGCCAAAGAAGTGGTTCACCTGAGTGAGGCGCACCAGCGGCTGGCCCGGAGGAGGCAGGTGCGAGGAAGCGGCCATGGCTAAAACACCTCCGCGGGATCCGCCTGCAAGGCCTGACGGACTGCCAGAAGAGCCGACAACACGCACATCCCCAGTGTCAGGCTGAACAGGATCAGGATCCGGGGGAGCGTCATGCTCATGGGCAGGTCCGTAAGGGCGGCCAGCACCCGAAAGACAGCGAGACTGGCCAGCCAGCCAGGAAAGAAGCCGAGCACGGCAAGCAGCAACGCCTCCTCGATGACCACCCGGGTGAGGAAGTAGTTGGAGTATCCGATGGCGCGCAACGTGGCATACGCCCCCAGGTTGTCGCGGATGTCGCTGGACAGGATCTGGTAGCAGATGATCAGGCCGACCAGGAAGCCCATGAACATGCCAAACCCGAACACGATGCCGATGGGGGTGCTGGTGGTCCAGAAATGCTGCTCGCGCTCAATCAACTCGTCGCGGGTAAGGACCTGAATATCCTCGTCGGCATACAGCGCTGTCAGCTGCTCCTGGCAACGAGCGCGGTCGGCTCCGGGGCACAACCGAATAATGCCGATGTCCACTTCCTCCATATCCGGGCCGTACGGCCGCGAGCGCAGATTGCGTCGGAAGGTGTCGAGGCTGACGATGAGCGTGCCATCGGTGCCGAAGTCCATACCCAGGTCGAAGAAGCCGACGATGACGATCTCCTGCCCCGCCAGGTCGGTGGTGGTGCCGACCTCGACGGGGCCGTAGGTGTACTCCTCCGAAAACACTCCCTTTCGCTTCGAGAAGCGATCGAACAGCGCGCGGCCGGTCAGCTGCAACGCCTGGACTTCCGACTGGGGCGCGGACGGATCCAGCGCGGGGAAGTCGAGCGCGAAGATGTCGGCCTCGACGCCGACCACGCGAATGATCTGCGCCGGGTCGCGGTGCCTCTCGTCCGGGTCGGTGCTGCGCAGCACCGATGATGCATACTCGAGGTAGATCGGATGCGCCGACGCCACGTCTGCCACTCCCCGGGCGCGATACAGCTGGGTGCGGGCCAACGGGCTGCGCAGGATGATGGTCGTTTGCCGTCCGCTGACCAGGAAGAGATCGCCGCGAAGCCGGCGCAGGAGCAACACGTTGGAGTCGAGCAGGGCGTTGCGCGAGCCAAACTGCAGGAACATGAGCACGACGGCGAACCCGATGCCTGCGCAGAACAGGACCAGGCGCAAGGGGTTGTAGGTGAGGTTACGCCAGGCCAGGGGCACGTGCAGGCGTTGCGTCATGGATTGCTATCCTAACCGGAAGCCTCACCCGAGGCGACGCAACCTGGAGCATCCCGCGCCGGGGACTCTGCCACGGCTGCGGGCCGTAACGATCGTAACGTGGAAACCACCATGCCGCCGACAACCCTGGGACTCGACATCGGTGGGGCGAACCTGAAGGCCGCCCACGGCGCGGGGTCCGCCCGAAGCGTGCCCTTTCCCCTGTGGCGCCAGCCCGACCAGCTGACAGAAGCCCTGGGTCGGCTGCTTGCCTACTTCCCGCCGTTCGAGCGCCTGGCCATCACCATGACCGGCGAGCTGTGCGATTGTTATGCCAGCAAGCGCGACGGAGTGAACGCCATTCTCGACGCCGTGGAGACGGCTCGGGGCCGCCATCCCGCCCGGGTCTGGTCGAACACCGGCCGCTTCGTCTCGATGCAGCAGGCGCGCGACACCCCGCACAACGTGGCCTCGGCTAACTGGCTGGGGCTGGCCACCTGGGCCGGACGCTTCGCTCCTTCGGGGCAGGCGCTCATGGTGGACCTGGGCACCACCACCACCGACCTTCTCGTGCTGCGCGACGGCATCCCCCAGCCGACCGGGCGAACCGATCCCGACCGTCTGCGCACGGGCGAGCTGGTCTACCGGGGCTGGAAACGGACGCCGCTGTGCGCCCTGGCACCTGCCCATCACGCCGCAGAGTTCTTCGCCACAATGCACGACGTGCTCCTGGTCCTGAGGCGCATCCCCGAGGACAACACCGACCGCGCCACCGCCGACGGCCAGCCGGCCACGCGCGAGGCAGCCGAACTCAGACTGGCGCGCATGTGCTGTGCCGACCTGGATTCGACCAGCCGGGCCGAGCGCCAATCGCTGGCGCAGGAGTACCTCGACCGCTTCGTCGACGAGCTGGTCAGCGCCATCCAGCGCCTGGGATCCGATGCCGGCCAGGTGCTGACCTCCGGCTCCGGCGAGTTTCTCCTGCCCACGCTGCTGCACCAGGCTGGACTCGGCGACCTTCCCCTCATCTCCCTGGCCGACCATCTTGGGTCCGCCGCCTCGGAGGCCGCCTGCGCCCATGCCATCGCCTGCCTACTGGCGGAAGAGGAGGGCTAACCCATGCTCGTCATCAAGCTCGGCGGTAGCCTGCTGAACCTCCCCAACCTCCACGAACGGCTACTGAACTTCCTGCACGCCCTGTACACCAGTACCTGGCTGATCGTGCCCGGTGGAGGCGCCAGCGCCGACGTTATTCGTGATCTGGACCGGACGCACCACCTGAGCGAGGCGGCGCACTGGCTGGCGCTGCGCGCCTGCACGTTGAACGCCCACCTACTGCACCACTGGCTCCCCCATGCCCCGCTGGTAAGCGAGCCGGTCGGCTTCCGCGGTCAGGGCATCCTCGATCCCTTCACCTTTTGCCAGCGTGACGAGGGCCAGCCAGATGCGTTGCCGCACACCTGGGAGGCCACCAGCGACTCGGTCGCCGCCCGGGTGGCTGGGCTGGCCCAGGCCGATCTACTCCTGCTCAAATCGATCGCGCTGCCTCCCCCCATCGACTGGGACGAGGCGGCCCGCGCCGGGCACGTCGATCCACTCTTTCCCCACCTCGTCCGGCGCGACCGCCTGCGCGTCCGGGTGATCAACCTGCGTCCGAGACTCGATCAGGCAGACTAACCCAGCAGCTGCACCAGCTCGGTGATCCGCTCTGGATCGATTTCGCCGGTGCGATGGCTACGGAAGCAGACAGCGCCACGGACGGCGAACCAGTCCGGACGCGCGGGCAACAGCGTGCGAATCTCGCCGGGGCCCAATCCGCCGGCCAGGGCAACCTTCAGCCCCGCGCCGTGGCAGATCTCCAGAATCTCCGCCACCTCGGACATCGACATCCAGTCCAGCAGCGTCGTGCCATCCTTGATGCAGGTGTCGAACAGCAGCACTGCAAACCGGTTTGCCAGCGCCACATGACACACCTCGCGGGGCGACGGGGATCGCGCCCGGCGATGGTCGGCATACAACGAGGCCACCACCTGACAGCTGGAGGTCGACTCCACCTGGGCGCGGGCAGCGCGCAGGCGCGCCTCCCAGTTGTTGGGTGCCGACGCCAGGCCCCACTTCACATAGGTGAGTCGGGTCACCATCGGCGACACTGGCCCCCCCAACCAGTCGCGCAGCTCACCCAGGGCAGCACTGACAGGGCAGCGCTCCGCCACGAGGTCGAGCACCGAGGCCAGCGTGGCCTCGTCGGCAGGGCCGAGCGAGCCTCGCTGCGGTTCCTTCACGTCGATGAGCGCTACTCCCCCGGCCAGGGCCAGGGCAGCCTCGGCAGCGCTGCGCACACTGATTAACAGACCAGCCATGCAGAAACCTTCAGTCGTTCGAGAGTCCCAGAGATTGGATGAGCCGATGCCGACGCCGAGTCACGGAGGACGGCTCGAGAGGTGCCGCCAGTCCCAGCTGCTCGGCGGTGTGCTCGACGCGGAAGAGGCGTACGTTGCCTGGGAGACGGAGAAAGGGCAAGGGATGCAGCTGGGTGAAGCACCAGCCAAACAGGCCGCGCGGGTCGAACCAGTCGGGCGCATTCCAGTGGCGTGCCTGGTCGAAGAGGAACGTCGCAGAGTCGGAATAGGGTTTACACTCGGTCAGGGTGCCGACGCCGACGATGCCTCCCACCAGGCGAGCCAGGGGCGCCAGGTGGTCGGGCAACGCAGCCCAGCCTTCCGGACGCGGGTCGGGCACGCGGGCTGCGTGGATGAGCAGGGGGCCGCGAAACCCGGTGGTCCAGCTGCGCACCTCCACAGACTTCAGCCCACTGACAAGGAGGGCGGCCCAGGGCTGCTTCACGGAGAGTGCCAGGTAGCTCACGGATCTTCTCGATCATGGAAAACAAATTCAATCGGTCATGGTAGCATCCCAGGGGCGCACCCGCCCACTGGAATGTGGCGACCGGATTTGCGGGCTCGATGGGAAGAAGCTATGCTAGGAAGGATTTCTGTGCACCGAGGAAGGACTTGCACCAGCGCGTCGGGACGAAAGAGGAGCGGACGGTAGCGTCAGCGGCGAACGAGATATAGCATGGCAGTTCGGGTCGAACAACATGCCGAACCCATCCCCGGCTACCGCTTGATTGAACGGCTCGGGGGCGGGGGTTTTGGAGAGGTCTGGCGGGCCGAGGCGCCCGGCGGGCTGCAGAAAGCCATTAAGTTTGTCTACGGCGATCTCTCCAGCGGCAACGAGTCGGATCAACGCGCCCGCCAGGAGTGGAAGGCGCTCGAGCGCGTCAAGTCGGTCCGCCATCCCTACATCCTTTCGCTGGAACGCTACGAGGTCATCGACGGCAAGCTCATCATCGTGATGGAGCTGGCCGACCGTAACCTCTGGGACCGCTACAAGGAGTGCCGCGGTCAGGGCCTGCCAGGCATTCCGCGCGAGGAGCTCTTGCGCTACATGGCCGAGGCGGCTGAAGCGCTCGATCTGATGAACCGGGAGTACCAGCTCCAGCACCTGGACATCAAGCCGCAGAACCTCTTCCTCATCCACAACCACATCAAGGTGGCCGACTTCGGCCTCGTCAAGGACATGGAGGGCTCGCAGGCCTCCGTGACCGGGGGTATCACTCCGGTCTACGCCGCGCCGGAAACCTTCGACGGCAAGGTGAGCCGCTTCTCCGACCAGTACAGCCTGGCCATCGTGATCCAGGAACTGCTGACGGGCCAGCGCCCTTTCAACGGCACCAATGTGCGCCAGCTGATCCTGCAGCACATCAGCGCCGAGCCCAATCTGGAATCGCTGCCGCCGTCCGATCGTCCTATCCTCGCGCGGGCCCTGGCGAAGAGCCCCAACCAGCGCTTCCCCAGTTGCCTCGACTTGATTCGCGCCTTGCTGGCCAACCCCGAAGGTCAGCCGCCCCCCAACCACCCCGGGCCGATCCCTCCGCTCGCTCCCTCCGCGCTATCGGGAGTGGTCGCTGGGTCCAGTAGCTGGCAGAGTGCGGGCTCCTCGCACACCTTGCCGCCGCCCACGATCAACGCGCGCGGACCGGTGCCCGATACCGGATCGAACCAGGGAGCCACCCACAGCCTCCGGGCGGTCGATCAGGCCATTCCAGGCCCCTCGGCTCCGCCCGTTCAGGCGCCGCCGGAGATCAAAGGACCAGGCATCCTTTTCCCAGCGCTGGTGATCGGCATGGGGCAGATGGGATTGTCCGTCCTGCAGCGCACCCGCGAGATCCTCCTGCAACAGGTGGCCCCGCTGAGCAACCTCCCGCAGCTGCGCTACCTGCTCATCGACACCGACCCAGAAGTGATGCGCCTGGCCACAAAATCGTCCACGGCCGCCCTCGGCGCTGGAGAGGTGCTGCTGGCGCCGCTCAACCGGCCCAGCTACTACGTCAAGCCGCGCGAGGGCCGCCCCTCCCTGGATGCCTGGCTCAACCAGCGCATCCTCTATCGCATCCCGCGGTCCCAGGTCACCACCGGTGTGCGCGCCCTGGGGCGCCTGG
The DNA here is from genome assembly GCA_046350255.1 of Gemmataceae bacterium. Classification (GTDB taxonomy): domain Bacteria; phylum Planctomycetota; class Planctomycetia; order Gemmatales; family Gemmataceae; genus CALDUY01. The sequence goes on along the minus strand of JAXMAV010000016.1, from coordinate 5,290 downwards.
CCTTCGTCGATCACTACCGTACCATCACCCGCCGGCTGCATCTCGAGCTGGAAACCATCCTCGAACCCCAGGCCCTGCAAACTGCTGCCCGGCAGACCGGCCTGGGCATCCGGAGCAATCGGCCTCGCATCTACCTGCTGTGCAACCTGGGTGGCGGCACGGGCAGTGGCATGCTCTTCGACGTCGCCTACAATATCCGCGCACTGCTCCATCGCATGGGGTATGACAGCGCTGAAATCATCGGCCTGTTGATGCTGCCACACCTCGAGCCCAGCCGCACCAAGGCCATGACCCTGGGCAACACCTACGCTGCCCTCACCGAGCTGGACTACTACGGGCGGACCGGCACGGCCTTCACCGGGCAGTATGTCAGCCGTGAACCCGGCGTGACCGACCGCGGCCCACCCTTCAGCCGGGTGATGCTCATGCCGATGCCCGAGGACAGCGACGAGACCGCCACGCAGGAGGTGATCGACCTGATCGGCCAGACGGTGTGCCGCGAGCTGGCCTCGTCGGTGGGGCGCGTCGCTGACCTGGCCCGTTCGGGTCTGCCGGCTCCCTCTTACGACATGCGCGGACAGTATGGCAACAGCTTCAGCCTGTGTCAGGTCTCCTGGCCGCGCCAGTCGCTGGTTAAGAAGGTCAGCCGGCAGCTGTGCCTGCGCATCATCCAGCGCTGGGCCACCAAGGACGCCAAGCCGCTGCAGGAACGCGCCGCGCACTGGGTGCAAGAGCAGTGGGTCATTCAGGAGCTGGGCGCCGAGTCGTTCATCCACCGGGTTCAGTCAGAGATCACCCGGCGTCTGGGGAAACCAGCCGAGTCCGCCTTCGCCGCCATCAGCGAACCGTTTCGCCGCGGCTCATCCCAGGGCGATACCCTGGTGAGCGATGTCGCGCGGGGTGACTCGAAGATGCTGCTGCCGGCCAATCTCGAACAGATTCTCGGCCAGTACGAGAAACTCGTGGGTGGACCCACCGAGCCCGCCGCTGGAGAGGAACAGCCGGAGCTCATGCGGCTGCTGCGCGAGGTGGCCGAACAGCTGACCGGCGAGTGGAGCCAGAAGCTGGCCGAGATCACCGTCAACCTGATCGAGGATCCCACCTTCCGCCTCGCTGGCGCCGAGGAGGCGATTCGCCAGCTGGTCGCCACGCTCGAACAGGTGCTGCAACATCACGAGCCGCTGGCGCGCGACCTGGCCCAGAAGGCCAACGAGGCGCACGCCTCCATTCGGGCGCTGCTGGCGTCCCAGACGCGCGAGGGTAAGCTGCGTACGCGCCTGACCTCGCCCGAGATCCTCGAGCTGGTCCGTCACTACCCCAAGTGGCGATTCCAGTCGCTGATCCTGCAGCATCTCGCCACCTCGTTCGTCAGTCTGCGCGGCCATCTCTCCGACGAGCTGCGCGAGGTCAACTTCTGCCGGGTCCGCCTCGGCGAGTTGCAGCGCCTCTTCGAGGAGCAGGCCGGCGCCTCCGCCCAGGGAACACAGTCCCGGCCGAAGGCCGAGAAAGACGAAGCCACCTACGCCCGGCAACTCTTCCCGGCGGGATGCCAGACCATCCACGACGCCGTCGAGATGTTCCTGGCCACCTTCACCAGCGACGATTTGCTCGAACTCGATGGGCAGATGGAGCACATGCTGCGCAAGAACTTCACCGCGCTCGTGCATGTCTGCCTGACCACAGCCAACGTGCTGAAGAACCTCAGCGGCAGCATGATGAACGTGGCCCAGACCTTCGTCACCGAACGGATGCCACCCACGAGCATCGCCGAGCTCTTCTTCGAGCATCACGGCACGCCGGAGGAGTGCGAGGGTGAGATTGTCGGTTGTTTCGACGAGGCCGATCCGGAAATCACGGTCCAGACCGCCACCCGCGGCAACGTGCCGATCACTGAGTTCTGCGTGCTGGCCACGCCCCAGGACGACGTCAGCGAAGAGTTCCGCCAGCTGGCCGTCAAGGCTCTGCCCCAGGTCGAGCTGCACGTCGCCAACTCGCAGGACGACATCCTCTTCTACCGCGAGCGCATCAACCTGCCACTCGCCGACCTGGAGCACATGGGCCCCGTGGCGCGCGATGCCTACTTCCAGATGAGTTCCACCGACCACTTCACGGCGCACATCCGCTGCGACATCGACTTCCGATCGCCGCCCACCAAGTGAAACCGTCTCAGTCGGTCAACAGTTGGCGCAGCTCGTCGGGAATGAGGAACGGTTCGAGCGTGTGATCATCGCGCACCCGGCACAGCACGGCCGTCACGGCTCCGCGAGCCAGGGTGGTTCCTTCCCGCTGAATGGAATGCGCGTAGCGAATCGAGGTGCGCCCCAGGTGAGCGACGGCGACCTCCAGGGTGAGGGTGTCGCCGAACCGCGCCGGAGCCAGGTAGTCGCAGGTGGCGCTGACTCGAGGAAAGGTCAGCCGCTGACCTGCCCAGTCGTGGAACACCTGAATCCCCCGGGAGCGAAGAAACGCATGTTCGGCCGCCTCCATATAGCGGAAGTACTCGGCGAAGTGGACGATGCCGGCCATGTCGGTGTCAGAGAACTCGACGATGCGCGTGGTGGTGAAGGTCGGCATGGCTTACTTCTTTCCTGGGGCGGTGGCCGCCACCGGAACCAGGCGACCGTTCTCGGCCAGGGGTGGAGCCGTGGTCTCGGCCGGGCCGCGCGGCGCGTTGATGGTGGGAGATGCCGTGGGGGCAACAGCCGCAGGCACGATGGCGCCGGGCGGCGGAGCCGTACCAGCCGGAGGCAAGGTGGCGCCCGGCGGAGGCGTGGCCGGTGTGACCAGCCCCGAAGCCGGCGGCGCGGCTGGCGGTGCCCCAGGGGCCACCAGATGTTTACTCAACTGATCGAGAATGCGCCCGCTCACGGTGTCGTCGCCCGCGAACCCGACCCGGATGCTCACCCGCGTCAGCGAGCCCTCGCTGGGAATGGGGCTGGCCACGATGTCCAGGTAGATCTTGATGGTGTGCCCATCGGAGGTCTGCGTCTGAAAGTAAGCCGACCCGGTGTCGTTCTTCTCCTTCAGCAGCGGAAACTGCAGCTCGACGAGCGAGGTGCGCAGCGCCGCCACGGTGTCGCCGAGGTTCGCGTGGTAATCCCGGTAGACCAGGCCGTTCATGTACATGTACCCGGCCGCTCCCGCACCAGCGGCCGCCCCTGCGACTGCCAGGGCGCAGCCCGCCTGGGCCACCGTCAGCAGTCCCAGGATGATCCAGCCGATCGAGCGCATGCCGCGATTCATGGGTCAGGTTCCTCCTGAAGCGGATCCTCCCGCTCCGGGGCGCCAGGATATCGCCCCCCTCGCGCCGCACAAGGCCAGCTTGCGCCACCGCCGCTGTCAGGAGGGAGGCATGCCTGGTTCCGGGAGTGGGGCGCGATACCATAAGGGGAAACCTGGGCAGGAGACTGAGGATGGGACGCACAGCGAAGCAGGCGTACGAGGAGTTGATTCGGCGGACGCGGGAGGCGGCGACGCTGGCCTCGTGCGGGGCGGTGCTGAGCTGGGACGAGGCGACCTACATGCCCCGGCAGGCCAGCGCCTACCGTGGCGAGCAGATGGGCTTGCTGGCGCGGCTGGGCCACGACATGGCGACAGCGCCAATCATCGGCGAACTACTGAGCGAGGTGGAACAGTCCGACCTGGTGCAGGATCCAGTCGGGGACGCGGCCGTGAACGTACGCGAGATCCGCCGGAGCTACGACCGGACGGTAAAGTTGCCGGCGGCGCTGGTGGAGGAACTGGCCCGCGTCACCACGCAGGCGCAGCAGGTCTGGCGCGATGCGCGAAAGGCCAATGCGTTCGGGCAGTTTCGCCCGGTGCTGGAGCGCATCGTGACGCTGTTGCGCGAGAAGGCAGACGCCATCGGCTTCACCACGTCGCGTTTCGATGCCCTGCTCGACGAGTACGAACCCGGCGCGAAGGCGAGCGAAATCACCACGCTGTTCGCGGCGCTGCGGGACGACCTGGTGCCACTCATCGGGGCCATCGCCCAGTCCGGGCGGCATCCCGATCGCACGATCCTGAAGCGCGACTTTCCCATCGACCGCCAGCGGCTGTTCGGGGAGGGGGCGGCCGTGGCCCTGGGGTTCGACATGGAGGCAGGACGGCTGGATGTCTCGACGCACCCGTTCTGCACGGGGATCGGGCCGGGCGACTGTCGGATCACGACGCGCTACAACGGGCAGTTCTTCAGCGAGTCGTTCTTCGGCATCCTGCACGAAACAGGCCACGCGCTCTACGAGCAGGGCCTGCCGCGCGACCATGCCGGCACACCGCGCGGCTCGTTCTGCTCGCTGGGGATTCACGAGTCGCAATCCCGGCTGTGGGAGAACCAGGTGGGGCGCGGCCAGGCGTTCTGGACCCACTTCTTCCCCCGGGCGCAGCAGGCGTTTCCCGAGGCGCTGCGGTCCGTCAGCCTGGAGCAATGGCTGTTCGCCATTAACGACGTGCAGCCGTCGTTCATCCGCGTGGAGGCGGACGAGGCGACCTACAACCTGCACATCATCCTGCGCTTCGAGCTGGAGCAAGCCCTGCTGGCGGGCGACCTGGCGGTGGCCGACCTGCCCGGCGCGTGGAACGAACGGTTCAAGGCGCTGCTGGGGCTGGAGGTACCCAGCGATGCGCAGGGCTGTCTGCAGGACATCCACTGGAGCTTCGGCGGGATGGGATACTTCCCCACCTACACGCTGGGGAACCTCTACGCGGCCCAGTTGATGGAGGCCGCCCGGCGCGATCTGCCGGGGCTGGAGGACGACTTCCGGCGCGGCGAGTTCGGCCGGCTGCGCGGCTGGCTGAACGAGCGCGTCCATCGACCGGGGCAGACCTGGCGCGCGGGCGATCTGTGCCAGCGGGTGACCGGCAACGTACTGGATCATCGGCCGCTGGTGGCCTACCTGCGTGAGAAGTATGCGCCGCTGTATCAGCTGGGATGACAGCGCGGTGTCAGCAAGCGGGATCAAAGCGTGGCAAACTGTCTGTCGCCGGCATCACCCAGGCCGGGGACGATGTAGCCCAGTTCGTTGAGGTGGCTATCGACCGCACCGACGTGAATGGGCACGTCGGGATGCTGCCGCCGGAGGTTATCAATTCCCTCGGGCGCGGCGATGAGGCCGAGAAAAAGCACCCGCCGCACCCCGGCCCGCTTGAGGCTGACAATGGCGGCATCGGCGGAGCCGCCAGTGGCGAGCATGGGGTCGAGGACGAAGGCGACGTCGATGGGGAGCGTGGCGGGCAGCTTGTCGTAGTAGCGGACCGGCTGCAGCGTGTGATGGTCGCGGTAGAGCCCGAG
>JAXMAV010000015.1:0-234237 GCA_046350255.1 Gemmataceae bacterium | reverse complement strand
TGCTATCGTTGCCGTAGCTGACTCGGTCCACCCACACGATGTCGTTGCCGGCATCACCCTGGACGAAGTCCGAGGTGCCTCCATCGATGGCGACCAGGACATCGTTCTGATTGCCGCCCCATAGCTTGTCGGTGCCAGCGCCGCCGTTGAGCTGGTCGTTCTGGTCGCCGCCGATCAGCTGATCGTTGCCCACCATGCCGAGCAGCACGTCGTTGCCAGATTCCCCCAACAGGAGGTCGTTGCCGCCGTAGCCGACCATCCTGTCGTTACCGGCCCCGCCTGCGAGGTAGTCCGAGGCGTTGTAGCCTTCCAGGTAGTCGTTGCCGGCTCCGCCCCAGGTTCCAGCCGGAGGTTGGGGACATACTGGACGACACGGTCATTGGCCGCGCCTCCGACCACCTGCACCCGCGAGGCGTTGCCGGAGAAGTTCACCACGGCGCCGTTGGTCGAGTCGGTCAGCCGGTAGTTGGAGCCGTAGGTGGCGATGCTGATATTGGACGGGTTGTTGTTACACCAGGCGGTGAGTGTCCGCGTGCTGGGGTTCCAGCCAATGGAAGAGACAGAGGGGGCGGTACGGTCTTCCAGGGCCTCCAGCCGCGGGTCGGCGCGCAGCATTTTCCTTGAGCTAGACATGGCCAGCTCCTTTATGTGGGCGAGGTTTGACTGGAAGTGCTTGCTGCGATGTGTCTTGGAGTGTTCCCTCTATATACATTCTACTTTGTTCGGCGCTCGTTGTGACGGGTTTCGCCAGGGTCGGAGGGTCCTACTATGAAGGAATCCGACGGTATTTTCCGACCTCCAGGGGACCGGACCCATCATGAGTGACACACCGCTGGTACAGCTGCTCCGCACCCAGCTCGACGACCTTCGCCGCGAGGGGCTCTACAAGAGCGAACGTCACCTGCAGACCGCCCAGGGCGCCGAGGTCGCCGTGGGTAGGCGCCGCGTGCTGAACTTCTGTGCCAACAACTACCTGGGGCTGGCCAACCATCCCGAGATCCTCGCAGCAGCCCGGGCGGCCCTCGATCATCATGGCTACGGCATGGCCAGCGTCCGCTTCATCTGTGGCACCCAGGAGATCCACAAACGCCTGGAAGCCGAGGTGTCTGCCTTCCTTCAAAAGGATGACACCATCCTCTATAGCTCCTGCTGGGACGCCAACGGCGGTCTCTTCGAGACAATCCTGGGCGAGAAGGACGCCATCCTCTCCGATGCCCTGAACCATGCCTCGATCATCGATGGCATCCGTCTGTGCAAGGCGCGTCGGCTGCGTTACGCCAACGGCGATATGGCGGAGCTGGAACGTGGCCTGAAGGAATCTCAGGATTGCCGTCTGCGCCTGATCGCCACCGATGGCGTCTTCTCGATGGATGGCTCCCTGGCGAAACTGCCAGATATCTGCGACCTGGCCGATCGCTACGACGCCCTCGTCATGGTGGACGACAGCCACGCCACCGGCATTCTGGGAGCCCACGGGCGCGGCACCGCCGAGGCCCTGGGCTGTCAGTCCCGGGTGGACATCTTTACCAGCACACTGGGCAAGACTCTCGGAGGTGCAGCCGGCGGCTTCACTTCCGCCCGGGCCGAGGTGGTGGACTACCTCCGGCAACGCTCGCGGCCCTACCTCTTCAGCAACGCCCTGCCGCCCCCCATCGTCGAGGCTGCCCGCAAGGCACTCGACCTGGTCGGCCGCTCCGGTGAACTGCGCGACCGTCTCCACGCCAACGCCCAGCGGATGCGTGCTGGGCTCGAATCGGCCGGCTTCACCGTGAAGCCAGGCAACCACCCCATCCTACCCGTGATGCTGGGCGACGCTGTGCTTGCTTCCCGGATGGCCGAGGAACTACTCAAGCGTGGCATCTACGTGATTGGCTTCAGCTACCCGGTGGTGCCTCAGGGCCAGGCCCGCATCCGCCTGCAGATGTCCGCTGCCCACACCGTCGAACAGATCGACCTGGCCATCGCCGCCTTCACCGAGGTGGGCCGACAACTGGGTGTGCTACGCTGAGAGGGGTGAAGATGCCGGATCTGGCGATTTTCTCGGATTTCCGTCACAATCGTCGGCGCAAGTCGTATCTGCTTGTGGATAGAAACTCACATCAACAACCAACGAGGGTAGTCCGATGAAGCGTATTCTTCTGGGAGCGGTTCTGGTCGCGGGGGCAATGCTGGCCACGGAAACCACGGCCCGTGCACAGTTTGTGGCGGGTGGCGCTGTTCGGGTGGGGCCCGGTGGGGTGGCGGTATCCGGAGGCATCGTGGCGGCCCGGCCGCGATTGTTCGTCCCGACCTATGTGTCTCCCGTGGTGTCGCCGGTCGTCGTGTCGCCCGTCGTGGTGAATCCCACTCCGGTGGTGACCACCACCTACCTCGAGTCCGCCCCGGTGGTGACGACCACTTCTCCCACGTTCGTGGGCGGTGGCGCTCGCAAGGTGAAGATCAAGGTCAAGAAGGGTGGCGTCTACGCCCCCGGGTTCTGAGACAACTTCATCAGACTACCAGGCGAGCAGGATGTAGATCCTGCTCGCCTTTTTTCGTGCCTGTTCCCCTCCATTTCCGCGAGCAGAGGAACTTTGAACGATCTCGATCACATTCTCATCACAGACGACTTGGCCGACAGTAAGAGCGAGTGAGACAGGTAAATCCAATAGGGATAAATGAGAGAGGAAGTTTGAGATGTTACGTTCACTCGTTCTGACAGCGCTGGTCAGTGTCGGATTGCTTGGTCTGACTCACACCGCGCAGGCCCAGCACTTCCGGGCTTCCGGTGGGTTCGTCGCTGGCAATGGCGGCTTTGTCGGCGGCGGAAAGATCGTCACCGGCGGCCCCAATGGCGGCTTCATCGGCGGTGGGAAGATTATCGCCGGCGGCCCGGGTGGTGGCTTCATTGGCGGCGGAAAGATCATCGCTGGCGGACCCAGCAGCGGCTTCATCGGTGGCGGGAAGATCGTCACCGGTGGCCCGGGTGGCGGCTTCATCGGTGGCGGGAAGATCGTCACCGGTGGCCCGGGTGGCGGCTTCATCGGCGGCGGGAAGATCATCGCCGGCGGCCCGGGTGGCGGCTTCATCGGCGGTGGGAAGATCATCACCGGTGGCCCCGGTGGAGGCGCAATGCTGGGCGGCGGTCTGATCACGAACGGCCCCGGTGGCGGCTTCATCGGCGGTGGGAAGATCATCACCGGTGGCCCGGGTGGTGGTGTCATCGCGGGTGGGAAGATTATCACCGGAGGTCCCGGCGGCGGCGTCATGCTCGGCGGCGGCATCGTGATCCGGTAAGCCGATCTCACTACCATCACAGGGGATGCGATTCGTCTCGGACGGATCGCGTCCCCGCTGCCTGTTGTAAGCGCGCCGCGCCGACGGTTGATCGCTTGACGCTCTCGATGCACCCTTTCTACCATGAGGGCGACCCAGAACCTGATTTACAACGAAGCTCGGAGACGCTTCATGACGCAGCTATATGAGTCGCCGTTCAAACGCCACGCCACGCGCGAGGTGGGCGTGGGTAACGTCGTTATCGGCGGGACCAACCCCATCTGGGTCCAGTCGATGACCACCACCGACACCCACGACCTCGAAGCCACCGTCGCCGAGATCCACCATATGGAGCAGGCCGGCTGCGAGATCGTGCGCGTCACGGTCCCCAAGGCCGAGGATGCCGGAGTCCTCTCCGAGATCAAGAAGCGCATCAAGCTGCCGCTCATCTGCGATATCCACTTCGACTTCAAGATGGCCCTCGCTGCCCTCGATCATCCCATCGACAAGATCCGCATCAACCCCGGCAACATTGGCGGCATCGATCGCTTCCGCCAGGTGCTGCGCAAGTGCAAGGATCGGGGCATCGCCATGCGGATCGGCGTCAACGCCGGCAGCCTCGAGCGCGAGTTCGCCATGAAGTATGGCTACCCCTGTCCCCCAGCCATGGTCGATAGCGCCCTCCGCTACATCGAGATCGCCGAGTCTGAGGGCTACCACAATATCGTCGTCTCGTTGAAGTCCTCCGACGTGATGACCGCCGTCGAGGCCTATCGCCTCTATGCCCGGCAGTGTAACTATCCCACTCACATCGGCATCACTGAGGCGGGTCAACCCCCCTACGCGGTGATCAAGTCGGCGGCTGGCCTGGCGCCGTTGCTGCTGGATGGCATCGGCGACACCATCCGGGTGAGCCTCCTAGCCGACAAGAAGGTGGAGATCGAGGCGGCCTTCGACATCCTTCAGGCCACCGGTCGCCGCGTGCGCCGTCCGGAACTGATCGCCTGCCCGACCTGCGGACGCCTGGAAATCGATCTGAACAAGATCATGGGCGAGCTGCAGGCGCGCATGGGCGGACGTCGGACGCCTGTGAAGGTCAGCGTGCTGGGCTGTGTGGTCAATGGTCCGGGCGAGGCCAAGGAAGCCGACCTGGGCATCGCCGCGGGCAAGGGCAAGGGAGTGATCTTCAAGCGCGGCGTGATGATCCGTCATGTGCTCGAGCACGAGATGGTGGACGCCCTCATGGAAGAAATCGACAAATGGGAGGCCGAGGAGGCCGCCAGCGGCCGGCTCGTCGCCGAGAAAACCGTCGAGACACGGAAGCACCGTCTGCCCGTGGTGACACGCTAGAACGGCGTTGCGGTGGCCTCGGGATGGCGGCTCGTGCTAGAATGATCGAATCCTCTTCCCTGTCGCAGCAAGAGCCGAGCCGTCATGCCGATCACCTTCTCCTGTTCGTCCTGCAAGGCACGGATGACTGTCCCGGATACCCTGGCTGGGAAGCGCGGCAAGTGCAGCAAGTGCAAGGCGCCGGTCGAGGTGCCTCTGGAGAACGGGGCAGCCGAGCCCGGCGTCGTCGCCTCCACGGTGGCCGCCTCCACCGCGGCTCCGGCGCACCTTCCCGGTAAGGTCACGCGCATCCCCGGCCCGCCTTCCGCCGAGCCATCCACGCTCGCACCTGCGGTTTCGCCTTCGCCTCCGGTGTCCACCACCATGCCGCCGGCTCCTCCCGCGCCACCCCCGCCGGCTCCGGAGCCGTCCGAGCCGCTGGAATCATCAGTCGATCTGGAGTCCGAGGCTGCCGCCGCCCTGGCCGACGAGCCGAAGGAATCCAGAAAGGTCGAGTTCATCGAGTTCAATTGTCCGCAGTGCGACGAGCCCCTCAAGATGGCGCTCGACCTCGCCGGCAAACGCGCGCCCTGTCCCGAGTGCCGCCGCATCATCCCTGTCCCCATTCCCAAGACGGCCACCCCGGCTGACTGGCGCAACGCTGGGCAGAGGCTCCCCGCCGGCGCCAAACGTGACGATGGCCCCGCGCCCGAGGGCGCCTGGGGCACCGGCGTGGGCGGCATGACCCGCGCCAGCACCGAGGCGCTGCAGGAAGCCGGCGTCATCAAGGAGAAGGCCAAGCCGCTCACCTTCTACCAACGCTACCAGCCATACATGATGATTGGCGGCCCAGTCCTCCTCCTGCTCGTCGGCTCACTGCTCGTGTGGAACTGGCTCACGCGCAACCAGGAACGCCGGGCCTTCAACGAGGCGCTCAGCATCGCCGCTGCCAAGGAGGCTCCGCGCACCCTGGGTGGCGAGGGACTGATGGCCCTCTTCGGCCACGCCGGCAACTACTTCCTGGCCACCCAGAAGCCTGGCTGCGCAAGCCTGGCCCGCGAACAGTTTGGCAAGGTCGTCGTCGTGGGTAAGTCGGTGCAGGGGACCGGCGGCGATGCTCTCCTTGGCGATCTGACCCTCGACGCTTTGGCCCTGGCCGGCGGCCCCGAGGAGACCGACACCGACCGCAAGCTCAACTGGAAAGAGACCCAGCGCATCGTCCGCGCCCTGCTCGAGGGTATCGATTCCCAGGGAGGACGCATCGCCGCTCTGCGCCAGGTTACCGCACGGCTGGTCGAGTTGAACCACACCGACAGCGTGCTGCAGATGGTCGCTTCGGTGACCACCATGACCGGTGCCGATCGCGCCGAGGTGCTTGGCGTGGTGGGGCTCGAACTCGACCGATTGGGCAAGAAGGAAGAATCGGCTCGCGCTCTGACCGAAGCGCTCGTCCCCTATGAGGACCAAAAAACCAAGGACGGCAAGAAGCCGCGCGAACGTCCTCCGCTGCGGGCGCCCGTGGTGGCCCTGGCCCGGCTCCATGGCAAGGCGCCTCCTCCTCCGGGTAAGAGCCTGGAAGACCAGGAGAATAGTGCGGTGGGCGAGGCCGACGCGCTGGCTCGTCAGGGCAAGCTGGACGAGGCCCGCGCTCTGGCGCTCAAGGTTCCGGTCCAGGGTGGCGGACGGTTGCGCTTGCTAATCGCCGTGGCTGCCGCGGCTTTTGAGAGCAAGGTGAGCAACGACGAGGTGCAGCCGGCGCTCGATGCCGTCTCCTCGGGGAGCCGACCCGAACTTAGCTGGCCACTCCTGCGCCTGGTCGAGGTGGGCCTCGCCGCCGGGACGACGCCCGACAAGCTCGAATCGGCCATCGCTGCCATCGTCGATCCCAACCTGGCCGCCTGGGCCCGTCTGCAGATCCTGCGCAAGCAGCTGGCCGCCTCGCGCTCCGTCGAACCGGCCGAACTGCTCGACAAGATCCCACCTGCCACCGCTGCCGGAATGCTCGCTCGGCTCGAGCTATCGCGCCACAACCTCCGGCGTGACAGCGGCTGGGCCAGCACCGTACGCGGCTGGGACGACGGCCCCCGCGCCATGGGATCGCTGGGCGTGGCCCTGGGCCTGCAGGGGAGCAAGTGAACCCCTCGGGGCAGTCCCCGTAGTTTTTTTCGCGGCCTTCAAGCAATATTGGCCCGGCTTCAACGACATATCTGGTGACGGCATCTGGCCTTTCTGGTCAGGAAGGCCCACCGGGCTTCTCTCCCTGCATCCCCTTTGCTGGAGACTGCGAATGTGCATTCGCCGCGTGACCCAGAACCTGGGTTTGGCTCTTCTATTGGCTCTGGTCGTCGCGGCGGGAGCCACCCTCGGCGCCCCTCATCAGGTGGCCTCGGCTGTCTGCGAGTTCCTTACCCCCTGGGCTCGCTCTCGTACTATCGATACTTGCTCCACCATGAATGGCCCTCCTCAGCTCAGGTCCTTGAGTCTTCAAGTGGTCTCCACCGAGGAAATGCCCATCAACCTGCCCAATTGCGACCTGCCTGTTGAGTCTCAGACCAGCGTCTCTCTTCGTTAGTCTCGCCTGGTTGGCTGAGGGCTTGTCCTTTCTCTGGTTGACCCTGGGCTTCTCGCTACAATCTCCGCACCGCGCCCCGAAAAGCGACGATACCACTTTTCGGGGGTGGTCGGAGGAACACCATGGCACTTGCTTCTCTCTCCCTTCTGACCTTGCTCTTAGGCGCTGATTTGCCCGACCCAGCCCGCCTTCCCGCTCACCCGGCGCTGCCCGATCCACTCGTCGCTCTCGATGGCACACGCATCAAGACGGCAGAGGAATGGCAGCGCCTGCGTCGGCCTCAGCTAAAGCAGCTGTTCCAGCACTACATGTACGGCTACCTGCCCGCGGCGCGCAAGGTCGAGGCCAAGGTCCTCCACGAGGATGCCCGTGCCTTCGGCGGAAAGGCCACCCTCCGCGAGATCGAGGTCCGGGTGGCTCCGCTGCCCGCACCCCCCATCTATCTGCTGCTGGTGGTGCCCAACGCTCGTAGTGGGCCTGCGCCGGTCTTCCTGGGCATGAACTTCTCGGGCAACCACGCTCTGGTGGACGACCCGAAGGTGCGCCTGCCGGATACCTGGATGTACCCAGGCCGGAACGGCGTGAAGGACAATCGCGCCACCGCCGAGGGACGCGGATCGGCCCGCGACGTCTGGGCCATCGACCAGGCCATCGCCCGCGGCTACGCGGTCGCCACCTTCTACAACGGCGACGTCGATCCCGACCGCAAGGAGAAACGAGGCGGCCTGCGTCCCTTCATCGACCCCGACGAGAAGTCCGCCACCATCGCCTTCTGGGCCTGGGGCATCCATCGCGTCCTCGATTATCTCCTCACCCGCGACGACATCGACCCCAAGCGAGTGGCCGTGGTCGGCCACTCGCGCCTTGGCAAGACCGCCCTGGTGGCCGCCGCCTTCGACGACCGCATCGCCCTGGCCATTCCGCATCAGGCCGGCTGCGGCGGCACCGCCCCCAGCCGCGGCAAGGTGGGCGAGTCGGTCACGCGCATCAACACCGCATTCCCCCACTGGTTCAACGCCAACTTCAAGAAGTTCAACGACCGCACCGAGTGCCTCCCGTTCGATCAGAACGCGCTGGTGGCGCTGGTCGCTCCGCGCCCTGTCCTCTTCTCCAACTCGGTGAAAGATATCTGGGCCAACCCTGACGGGCAATTCGAGGTGCTGAAGGCGGCCGAGCCGGTCTACAAGTTCCTGGGCGCGCCGGGCCTCGAGGCCCCGACGCCGCCGCCCATCGGCAAGCTGGCCGCTGGTCGGCTCGGCTACTTCATCCGCCCCGGCGAGCATTCGATGACGCGGGGCGACTGGAAGGCGTTCCTCGACTTCGCCGATCGTCACCTGGGCAAGCCCGGCGGGCGGAGCGCAGCCCCGAAGAAGCTGCTGCTTATTGGCCAGGGGCCAGACGGCCATCCGCCTCAGACCCACGAGTACATGGCCGGCCTGCGGGTGCTGGCTGCCTGCCTGGCCCGCGTCCCGGGCCTCCAGGTCACCACCGTCCAGGCGGATGGACGCTGGACCGAGGGCCCCGAGCTGATCGATCGCGCCGATGGCGTGGTGCTGTTCGCCTCGGAAGGGGCCGCGTGGATCGGCAAGGATCGCGCCCGGCTGGAGGCGTTCCGCCGGCTCGCCAAACGCGGCGGTGGTCGCGTCACGCTCCACTGGGCCATGGGCACGCGCGAGGCAGGCCCCATCGCCGACTACCTGGCTCTCTTCGGTGGTTGCCACGGCGGCCCCGACCGCAAGTACAAGGTGCTGACGACGAAGGTGGCGGTGAAGCCGCACCCGGTCACGGCCGGGCTGACCGGGTTCACCATCAAGGACGAGTTCTATTATCGACTGAAGTTCCCCACACCCCAGCCCGCCAGCCTGCTCGAGGTGGACATCGACGGCGAGACGCAGACCGTGGCATGGGCCGCCGAGGGCCAGGGCCGCACCTTCGGCTTCTCGGGGTTGCACTTCCACGCCAACTGGTCGCGCGCCGAGTATCGGCGCCTGGTCGCCCAGGGTACCCTCTGGACACTCGGCCTGCCCCTCCCGGCGGGCGGGCTGGATGTCGCCGTGGACGAGAATGTGCTACGGCTGGGCGCTGTCCACCCCAGCGCTGCCCCTCTCAGGGCCGCCGCGAGCCGAGCGGATCAATGAGGTAGGTTTGCACCACCATGGTCGGCGCGGACTGCTGGCGGAACGCCTCCAGCTGTTCGCGCGGGAACTGCTCGCCCAGGGCCGCCTGCAGGATGGGGTCGCGCAGCAGCGCGGCACCGTCCAGGCCCAGGACGCAGCCTCGTCGCACGTACTCCATCAGCTGGTTCTCGCGGCGCCGCAGCTCCGGACGCTGACCCGCATCGGGGCCGCTGCGCTGCTCGATCACCGCGCGAGCAAGGATCTGCGACGCCAGGCGATACAGTTCGGCCGACTCGCCACCCTGCGTTTGCAACAGTTCCACCGCCCGGTCGATGTCCGCCAGTAACCAGGCAGGTATGGCCGACCGCGACCGCAGCAGCAGGCGATGCGAGACGAGACACGAGTTGAAGAGAATGGTACCGCTGGTGGGTGCCCGCCGGCGCGCCTCGCGGAGATAGTCGCGGGCCAGGGGCAGCTTGCCTTGCTGCAGCGCACTGTAGCCCAGGTTGTTGAGCAGCGCCGCCGACCGTCCGCCAGCCTGCAGCGCCTGCTCTCCCAGGGCCAGGGCCGCGACGTGGTCGCCCATCCGGGTGGCGCAGTGCGACCGGCAGGCCAGGATCAATCCCGGCGCTTCTGGCTGTAGCGGCGACCAGACCGCGGTCGCCCCCAGTGGCAGGGGCGCCAGCGCGCTGCACACCAGCCGGGCTGCATCGACGCGAAAGAGGTCGTCCGCACGCCGGGCCAGGGGCCGGGCATCTTCCGGGGCGTCGAGCAGCACCAGCGCCTGGGCCTGTTGCAGCTGATCGTGCCATGCCCCAGGAGCCGGTTGCTCCGCGGCTCGATGATGCTCGGCCAGTTTGCGGAAGCGCTCGGCCGCCTCGCGCAGATGCGGCCGGGCCTTCTCGGGTTGCCCCGCCAGGAGCAGCGCCTGCCCGCGCGCGAGCGATTCGTTGCCCGCCTGACGCAGCAGGACCATCACGTTGTTGGAGGCCGATACTCCCTCGGGCAGAGGCGCCTGACGCATCGGGGTCATACCCACCGCTGCCACCGCCAGCCCCAGAAGCACCCCGCCCGCCAGCGCCGCCTTCCACCGTTTCTGTCCGGGAGACTGCAGAAGCCGCTTCAGCACGGCCGCACTTGCGGGGCGCGCCTGCGGCTCCAGCGCCAGGCACGACTCGATGGCGGAAGCCATCGCCACCGGCACCCCTGGATTAAGACGCGCCAGCGGAATGATCTCCTGCTTCATCTGTCCCAGCAACCAGGAGGGCACCTCGGCCAGCGGCAGGTCGTGCGGCACCGCGCCATACGGCAATCGGCCAGTCAGCAGCTCGTAGAGAATCACCCCCAGCGAATACAGGTCGGCCCGCGCCGTGGCGGCTGGCTGTGGTTCCTTCGTGGCGTGGGCGCGCAGCAGCTCGGGCGCCATGTAGACGTAGGTGCCTCCTACGAACCCCACCGCCTTCCCCTCGGTGTGCGAGAGGTTGAAGTCCAGAATCAGCGGTCGGCATTGCGGCGTTAGCAGTAGATTCGACGGCTTCAAATCGCAGTGGTACAGCCCACGCCCGTGCAGAAACTCCAGCCCATCGAGCAGGACGCAGGCCAGCCGGCGGACACCCTCGGCGAAAGACAGCTTCCCCAGTTCCGGCCCTGGCAGCGTCATATCCGGGGTGGGATCATCCGGATGCGCCGCCGCCTCTACCGCCTCGATAATGCCCGTCGATCGCTCCGGTGGACGCACCCCCCGGCGCGGGTAGAGATGATCGATCAGGTCGGCCCAGGTGGCGCTTCCCTGGAACGGCATGCAGACCACGTGCAGCCCCAGTTCCGGCAGCTTGCCTGCCCAGAGAATCGGCACGACGTGGTCGTGATGGAGCCGACCCAGCAGTCGGGCCTCGTTGCCGCCCAGCTGAGTAAGTTTCAGGGCGACAGGACGCTCTCCCGTGGTGTGTTCGCGCGCCAGGTAGACCCGGGCGAAGGCGCCGCGTCCCAGCTCGCGCAGCAACAGGCAGCCCGCCACGGTGTCGCCGGGAAGGGGCCAATCGACGCGCCCGGGCGCTTCACTGGGCAGGGGCAGGAAGCTGGTGCCTTCTGCCAGGTACAGGTCGGCCGCCAGGATCCGGTGCAGAAACGACTCGATGGCCGGGAAGCTGGCGCAGAATGCTTCCACGTCGATCGTTTCGCCGGCCTGCTTGCGCAGACAGAACTCCTCGTAAGCCAGCTCCGCCAGCGCCGAGCGATCCTCGGCTAGCTCGGGATGCTCGGCCAGGGCAGCGTGAGCATCCGGCGGGGCTCCCTCCAGCCAGGCGCTGGCGATCTGACGCGCGAGACGCGACGAGCGGACGGGATCGGAGGCCGCGGTGTTCATGACAGGTCCGTGTAATGTCGAAGGCGGTTCAACAGGCGCTGGATCACCTTGGGATGCACGCCGAGATTGCGGTTGATCTCGTGGTAAGTGTATCCTTCGCGGAGAAGTTCCAGGACGCGGACATGCCCTGACGGCAACCCCTGGATGATCCGTGCCCAGCACTCTCCGGCCACGGCAAATTGACTGGGAGTGGGCGTTGGACCCGGCACCATCTGTGCTTCGGGATCGCCCCCCTTCGTCGGAACGTCCAGCGACGTTTCTCGATTCAGGTCGTGCTTGCCAGTGCCGAACCGCTGACGAGTCGTGCCGACCACCTTGTTATAAGCCAGCCGCGCCAGGAATGCGACGAGATCTTTCGGGGATTCAAACTCGTACTTCTGCTGCGAGATTTGCACGAACGACAGCCACACCGACTGAACGAAGTCCGCCGAGTCGTAGCGCCGGCGCAGCGACGAGCGCAGCAGTCGACGGACCACCATCTGCACCGGCTGGCGGTACCGTTCAAATAGCATCCCCAGCGCTTCGGGGTCGCCCGCCCGCACCCGGACGAGGAGTTGCTCGAACTGCTCCTCGGGACGATCCATGGCCAGAGCCCAGCAGGGGGAAAAAGACGGAACGCTTCAGCCCGTGTAGGCAGCCATGACCCGCGTGCGCCGCGCGGCGTGGGTCTGATCCGCCTGCGCCTTCATCTCCTTGAGGATGTCGGCCTGGATCCGCAGGAACGCCTCGGCATACTTCGGGTCGAACTGCTTGCCCTTCTGCTTCTCGATCTCCGCAAACGCCACCTGGGCCGGCATACCGCGCCGGTAGGGCCGATCCTGGGTCATGGCGTCGAAGGCATCCGCCAGCGCCACGATACGGGCCAGTGGGTCGATCGCGTCGCCGGCCTTGCCATCAGGGTAGCCCCGGCCATCCCAGCGCTCGTGGTGCGAACGCACAATTGGCACGATGGGTAGCAGATCTGGGATGGTGGAGACGATCTCCGCCCCCTTGGTGGTGTGTGTCTTCATGATGGCGAACTCCTCGTCGGTCAGCTTGTCGGGCTTCCGGAGGATGGCGTCATCGATGCCGATCTTGCCGATGTCGTGCAGAGGCGTGCCGATTCGCAGCAGATACTGCTGATCCTCGCTCAGTTCCAGCTCCTTGGCCAACAGGATCGAATACTGCGTCACCCGGTAGGTGTGGTTACCTGTGCATTCGTCGCGAAGCTCGACAGCCTGGGCCAGGATGGTGATGGTATCGAGGAACAGATCGCGCTGCTTGCGCAAGAGTTGCGCGCACTCGATGCCGGCGGACACGTTGGCTGCCAGGGCATCGGCTAGCCGGAGATCCTCGGGAGTAAATGGCCGATGCCAGGGCGAGCGGTCCAGGTGCAGCACGCCCAGTTGCTTGCGCGGTGTGCGCAGCAGGACGCACAGCACCGAGGCCATGGAGCCCTCGGCGATGCTGCGCGCCAGGGCCAGCTCGGGGTCTTCCTCGATGCGGTGGCACAAGATCGACTCGCCACGGCTGAAGCAGCGATTGGCCAGGCTCTTGGAGAACTGAAACCGTCCCGGCTCGGCTCGACCCGCCATGATCGCCTTGGGATCCGCCTTGCCGTTGGCGATGGCCTTGATCTGCAGCGTGTTGTTGGGCGGCTCCGCCAGCACAATCGCACCGCGCTGGGCATCCAGCACGGTGACGGCGTCGTTGAGAATGCTCTGGAGAAGCTCTTCTTCCTTGTCGATGTGAACCAGATGATGGCCCGCCCGCAGAAGCGCCATCAGCTGATCGCCGGGCCGCATGCTGTGCGTGCTGTCGTAGGCCATGTCTTCCATGGCCTGCTGCCAGGTCTTGTTGATCATGCCGCTGACGCGCATGTCCGGCACTGGCGACGCGGGGTCGGTATCTGGCTCGCTATCCACCAGCGAATCGACCACCACGGTCAATTCGCCGAACTGCAGCATGTCGTGCGCCTTCAGCGGCCACTGAGCCGTCCCCAGTCGCAGACCATTGAGCCGCGTCCCGTTGGTGCTGCCCAGGTCCTTGACCATCCAGCCTCGCGCGCTGGGCTTGATCTCGGCGTGTATTCGACTGACCGAATTATCGTCGAGGACTACCTCGAGCGTCTCGAGACGGCCAATACGCAGCAGGCCGGTGGTTTCCCAGACCCGGTCCTTGACCAGACTATTGATCCCGCGAAGGCGGATGGACCTCGTCATCTGACTTCCCTTGCCTGATACTCGAAGGGGAGAAAACGGTTCTCCTCAGGAGGCCTTCACATCCGACCTCAAGTATAGCTCGTTCTTTCGGGGCAAGGCGAGAGCCTGTTGGAAAACTCGTCAACATTCTCCCCATCGGCAACTTCTGGGGAATCCGTCCGGTCCGATTAATGGGGCCACACTCACGGTGTTAGTAGTACCTTGCCCACCAGGGTGCCCGACCCGCCCAGGGTGTTCTCCTCGAGAAACCGATGCGCTGCCGCCGCCTCGGCGAGCGGGAACACCTTGCCAATCGGCGGACGCAGCTTGCCCTCGGCTAGCCAGCGGTTCATCTCCTCGGCGCAGCGCCGCTGCTCGGTCGTCGTGGCGTTGAACATCGCGAACCCCAGCAGCGTCAGCCCCTTCACGTAGAACGGCCCCACCGGAAAGATCGGTCGCGCTGAACGCCCCGCGATCAGCACGATCCGCCCGCGCTGCGCCATCAGCTCCACAATACGCAGAAGATCCGGTTCTCTTTGCGTTTCGTACCAGACGTTCACGCCCTGCCCGTTGGTTGCCCCCCGGATTCCTGCCGCGATGTCGTCCGTCTTGTAGTTGAACACTGCGGATGCCCCCCAGGTTCGGCATAGCTCCGCCTTTTGCGCGCTGCCCACCGTCGTCAGCACCTTCGCCCCGGCGGCCCGGGCCATTTGCACCACCATGGCCCCCACGCCACCCGTACCACCGTTCACAAAGACCGATTCCCCCGACTGCAGCCGTGCGTCGCGGAACAGCCCCAGATGTGCCGTGATCCCCGTCAGCGCTGCCGCCGCCGCATCCTGGTCGCTCACCCCGGCCGGGGTCGGATACAGCCATTCTTCCTCGACGCAGGCAAACTCGGCTGCCGTTCCCTGCCGCCCTAGCAACCCCTGGTTGGATCCCCACACCCGGTCCCCGACCTTGAAACGGGTGCTGCGCGGTCCCACTGCTTCCACGGTTCCTGCCAGGTCGCATCCAGGGATGAAGGGGCTAGGTAGGGGCATCGCCACTGTGCCGGCCCGGATGTACAGGTCGATGGGGTTGAGCGAGGCCGCCTTCACCCGCACCAGCACCTGCCCTTCGCCTGGGGTGGGAGTCGGCACGTCGCCGTACTGAATGACCTCGGGACCGCCCGTGGTGAGGATGTACGCCGCTTTCATCGTGATTCGACTCCGGGAGAGTACACTATCCGGCCCCACGAACCCAGGAGGCCTTACTGTTCATTCCTATGAATGACTCCAACTGTTGAGGACCCGTGTTGCCCTTCGATCCTGGGCAACACGGGTCCTCGCATAAGCGGCCGACGGCATTACTTGGTGGCGCCCCCGGTGCCCGGCATCGGCTTGTCCGGCGGCGGCGGAAGCTGCTTCTTCTCGATCAGCTGCTCGATCTGGTCGGCGTACTTCTCGCGGGCGGCCAGGGGCATGGCCGCGTTGAAGGTGCCCGGCAGCTTGCCCCGGCACATCCAGTAGAGGTTCCAGAAGCCCAGTTCGGCGATGGCGATCCGCGAACTCTTCAGACAGTTCGCCAGGAAGAGATATGTCTCATCCTTCACCAGGTCCTCGGCCAGGAACGGATGCAGCAGCTGGACGAAGCGGTTAGCATCGCCCTTCTTGTACTTCTTCTCGATCAAGATGCCGCTGCCCGTCTTCTCGTCGAATAACCGCGTTGCCTGGTCCGGCCCCCGGCTCACCCAGCGTTGCAGGGCGAACATGGCCGCCTCGCGGTCGGCGGCGTGTGTGTCGTCCTCGTCACCCAGCGCATCGATCACCGGGCCAATCATGTCCACTGCGGTCATGCAGTAGACCGCGAGCATCCGGGCCAGCGGATCTGGCTGCTCACGCATCTCCTTCAGTGCCGTCTCCACCGTCTTTTTCGTGCCGAACAGCGTCTCCAGGTTCTTCAGCGCCGTCTGCATCCGTTTGACGAAGTCGCGCCGTTCCCGTGGCAGCTGCTCGAGGATGGCCGCCGTCATCGGCACCTTGGCCAGCGCCGGCGTCGCCCGATCTTCCTTGAACGGCCCGCGCGACCGAGTGAAGCTATCCCACTCCATGCGGGCCCACTTCGGGGCTTCTACCTCGATGTTGTAGGTGTTGAACCCATCGATCCTGAGGTCCGTCTCGCCGCGCAGGACGGCCAGGTAGCAATCCGCGCGCGGCTCCTCGCCCTTGCGATGGTTGATGAGCGGCGAGTAGGAACGGAACAGATCGACGCCGATCTCGTCGCCGGGGTTGGCCAGCGTGATGTCCCAGACCTCCGACTCGAACCGCAACCGCAGCTTCGCCGGGCCCTTCTCCTTGCGATTGCTCAGGTAGATCCGGCCCCGCTGCAGCGTCATGTCCAGGTCGAACTCCTGGCTGGGATGCAGCACCACCACGCTCTCCATCAGGTAATCCATGATCGGCGCCACGGTGAACTCGCGGACATGCCCCCGCAGCAGCACGGCGACCCCGCTCCGAGTCTGGACGATACCAGTGAAGCCCGGCAGCGTCATGATCGGCGTGTTGCTGGACACCGTGTTCCCCGGTGAGTACCGGCGCCATTCGGTCCCCTCAGGTGTCCGGCTGATCAGCACGGTGGGCTGATCCGACAGCCCGCCGACGAAGTTGGCGACCGCCACCACTTCCTTTGCCGGAGGGTCGGCTCGCTTCACCGGCACAGGATCGCCCTCAGGCGGCTTGACCGGGTCCTTCTCGGGCGGCTTGACCGGGTCCTTCTCGGGTGGCTTGACCGGGTCCTTCTCAGGCGGTTTGACCGGGTCCTTCTCAGGCGGCTTAACCGGGTCCTTCTCGGGTGGCTTAACCGGGTCCTTGTCCGGTTCGGGGTCAGGTTTGGTGCTATTGCGGTCGCCCGACGAGGCGATGCGGTTATCCTTGCCCCGCTGCCCGGGCAGGGCCTGATACACGGCGAACCCAAGCAGCCCGACCAGGAGCACTCCCGCCACGGGGAGTACCCAGCGGAGCCAGCCGGACGCCAGGGCCAGTTCGTCTTCGTGTTCCACGTTTTCTTTCTGGGTTGAGGTGCGCGGGGGGGTAGTCGCTTTACGATAAGGAATGGCCTCGCGTCCGCGCACAAGAGCGTACATGCGTTCGCGAGCCTTGGGAGGTACCAGGGCAGGTTCGCCGAGTACCAGGGTAAGAATCTGATGGCAGGCGGCGATCTCGGCCAGGTGGACGTCGGATTCCAGCGCCAGCTTTTCGAGCAACGCTACCTGTTCGGAGTCCAGTTCGTTGTCCAGGTACTCCGCCACGTCGTTGGGGTCGGTCGCCTCCGGCCCCGTGGCCGATGGCGTGGTCAGCCGACGCCGCCGCGTCACCTGCCTGAGCCGGGCCACCAGTTCCTGGGCCGCATCGCTCTCGGCCACCTTCTCGCCAATCTCCTTGATCTCGGAGGCGTCGAGCGTGTCGTCGAGGTAAGCCAGCAAGGTGCGCAAGGTCAATCGCATGGACGGGGCCTCGAGGGTGGGACAATCCGGCTCCACGCGAATAATAGTGGGCCCAGGCGCCGATTTTCGTGCAAGATTCTTCCACGATCTTCCGCGCCCCGTGGCCAGGCGTGGTGTAATCCATCTCCGCGCGATAAAACGATCCGGCAGGATTCCTTCTCCAGGAGATAGCTGATGAGCGGCGAGTGGACACGACGGCAATGGCTGGCGGGGACGGCTGCTCTGGGCGGAGCGGGTCTGGTGGCGGGCACTCCCACGGCCGACAAACCGTTCGGGTACATGCTCAATACCGCCACCATCATGGGGCAGAAACTGTCGCTGGTCGAGCAGATCGACGTGGCCGCCCGGGCGGGGTACGACGCCATCGAACCCTGGATCCGCGACCTGGAAGCGTACGTGGTGGCCGGTCATTCCCTCCGCGATGCCGCCAAACGTCTCAAGGATGCCAACCTGCGGGTGGAAAGCGCCATCGGCTTCGCCCAGTGGATCGTGGACGATCCCACCGCCCGGAAGAAGGGGCTCGAGCAGGCCAAACGCGACATGGACCTGGTGCTGCAACTGGGCGGGACGCGCATCGCAGCCCCTCCCACCGGCGCGACTGACCGGGCCATGCCCAACCTGTTCGTCGTGGCCGACCGCTACCGCGATCTGTGCGAGATTGGTGTGAAGCTCGGCGTGATCCCCCAGGTCGAGCTGTGGGGCTTCTCCAAGTCTCTCTCCCGCCTCGGCGAGACCGCGCTGGTGGCCATCGAAAGTGCCCATCCGAAAGCCTGCATCCTGGCCGACATCTACCACCTGCACAAGGGTGGCTCGGGCTTCACTGGCCTCCGCCAGTTGAGCGGGAACTCGCTTCAGGTCTTCCACATGAACGACTACCCGGCGAACCCGCCGCGTGAGAAGATTACTGACGCCGACCGGGTGTTTCCTGGCGATGGCGTGGCTCCCCTGGTCGAGGTGCTCCGCGATCTGAAGCGCGTGGGCTTTCGCGGCTATCTGTCGCTCGAGCTGTTCAACCGGGACTACTGGAAACAGGATGCCTTCCAGGTGGCAAAGACTGGTCTGGCTCGCATGAAGGCCGTCGTCGAGCGGGCTCTGGTCGAGGGATGAGAGGTGTGGCATGACCTATGAGGCAGCACGGTCTGGGTGCGGGCTTTTTGACCGGGCCGATCAGGGCCAGCTGGAGGTGGCCGGCTCCGAGGCCGCTGTCTTCCTGCACAACCTCTCCACCCACGAGATCAAGGGGCTGGCCCCCTGGCACGGCTGCGAGCTCTTCTTCTGCAATGTTACCGCCCGCACCCTGGCCTACGGTACCCTCTGGCGCTGGCCCAAGGAGGGTAAGCGTGACCGCTTCTGGCTGGAGGTGGGAGCCGCTCAGGTGGCTCCGCTGCAGCATCACCTCGATCGCCACCTGATCAGCGAGGATGTCGAACTGACCGACCTGACCACCGCCTGGGCCCAGCTGTACCTGGCCGGGCCACACAGCCGGGATGTACTGACCGCGTTGGACCTGAACGTGAGCGAGCTTCGGCCGATGACCTTCCAGGCCCTGGAGGGCGGCGGCTGCCTGCGTCATCAGGAAATACTCGGCCTCCCCGGCTACGATCTTCTGGTGCCTGCTGCCACGCTGACGGACTGGCGCGAACGCTTTCTGGCCGCTGGAGCAAAGGCCGGCACCGCAGAGGAGTTCGACGTGCTACGCGTCGAAGCCGGCACGCCACGGTACGGCATCGACCTCGATGAAACCACCTTCGCGCCGGAGGTCAACCGGATCGAGCAGACCATCAGCTACCACAAGGGCTGCTACCTGGGGCAGGAGCCGATCGTGATGGCGCGCGATCGGGGCATCGTGCAGCGCAAGCTGGTCGGCCTGCGCCTGACCGAACTGGTGCCGCCGAAAAGCAAGCTCTTCCGCGATGGCAAGGAGGTGGGCTGGACGACCAGCTGCGTCCGCTCACCGCGCCTGGGACCGATTGGCCTGGCCTACCTGCGGCGCAACGTCGCCGAGCCCGGCACTGCCGTCGAGGTCGAGGCGCTGGGCCATCGTCGCATGGTCGAGGTGGCCGCCTTACCGTTCGAGTAACTCTATTGGGTAGTGATCTTCTTCTCACAACACGGTGAAACTGCATGAAGACATCACGTCGTAACTTTCTGGGGCAGGTGGGCCTTGGCGCCGGCGCGCTGGCCCTGCATCCGTCGCTGGCCCTGCCAGCCGAGCGCTCGCCGCTCGAACGCATCCGCATCGGCTGCATCGGTGTGGGCAACCAGGGCCGTCCGAACCTGGGCATCCACATCAAAAACACCGTCGCCGTCTGCGAGGTAGACAGCAAGCGCCTCGGCGAGGCGAAAACCCGCGTCGAGAAGGAGACGGGCAAACAGTGTGCGGCCTACGGCGACTATCGCAAGCTGCTCGATGACAAGAACGTTGATGCCGTGGTGATCACCACGCCGGATCACTGGCACGCATTGATGACCATCGACGCCTGCGCCGCGGGTAAGGATGTCTACTGCGAGAAGCCCCTGACGCTGACCATCGCCGAGGGCCGCGCGATGGTGAACGCGGCGCGCAAGCATCGGCGGATCGTGCAGACGGGCAGTCAACAACGCTCCGACGCGCGCTTCCGTCAGGCCTGCGAACTGGTACGCAACGGCAAGGTCGGCAAGGTGCACACCGTGAAGGTCGGCATCCCCGGCGTGAACTTCAAGGGGCCCGCGGTGCCGGACGGCAATCCCCCCGCCGAGCTGGACTACGACATGTGGCTGGGCCCAGCGCCGAAGCGGCCCTACAACGAGAAGCGCGTCCACTACCTCTTCCGCTTCTTCTGGGACTACTCTGGCGGACAGATGACCAACTTCGGCGCGCACCACCTCGACATCGCCCAGTGGGGGCTGGGCATGGATGACAGCGGCCCAGTCGCTGCCGAGGGCAAGGCACGCTACCACGCGCAGCACTGGTACGAGGTGCCCGAGTGGTGCGAGGTGGTCTGGCACTATGCCAACGGCGTGAAGATGATCTGCACCCAGGGCGGTCGTGGCGGCACCGAATTCATCGGCGACAAGGGTTCGCTCTTCGTGACGCGTGGCAAGATCGAGGCGACGCCGAAGGAGATCTTGACCGAGAAGTTGCCCGCCAACGCCATCCGTCTCTACGAGAGCAAGAACCACCACGCCAACTGGCTCGACTGCATCCGCTCGCGCAAGCTGCCCATCTGCGATGTCGAGATCGGCCATCGCTCGGCAACGGTGTGCCACCTGGGCAACATCGCCATCCGCAGCGGCAAGAAGATCCACTGGGACCCGGTGAAGGAGCAGATCGTCGGCGACAGCGAGACGGCCCGCCTGGTGTCGAAGGACTACCGCGCGCCCTGGAAGCTGCCCGGTTAAGTCATCGCTCCAGGAGAGCCAGCATGCAGGTCGATCTCGTTCACACGGCCACCCGGGATGGCCTGCGTCTGGATGGCATCTTTCAGGCGTCCAGCGCGACACATCCCGCGCTGGACGCCGCCCTCTGCCTGCATGGCACGGGCAGCAACTTCTATGGCTCCACCCTCTTCGATGCCCTGGCCGCGCGCTTGCTCGAGTCAGGAATCAGCGTGCTGCGCGTTAACACGCGCGGGCACGACCTCATGAGCAACGCTGCCCAGGTCCGCGGTGGCGGTCGCCGCGCGGGTGCCTCCCACGAGATCCTCGACGACTGTCGCCACGACGTGGCCGCCTGGTGCGACTGGCTTCGCGGACAGTGGAGATCTCGTTTGGTGCTGATCGGCCATAGCTCCGGGGCCGTCAAGGCGCTCTACGCCCAGGCACTCGAACCCGATGCCCACGTCCGTGCGCTGGTGGCTCTGTCGCCGCCCCGGCTTTCGTACTCCTGGTTCCGCGCCAGCGACCGCGCGATGACCTTCAACCAGACGTTCCAGCAGGCTCAGGCACTGGTGCAGGCTGGCGAACCCCACGCGCTGCTGGAGGTGACCGTCCCCCTGCCGTTCGTGGTGACGGCCTCGGGCTACCTCGAGAAGTATGGCCCCGACGAACGCTACAACTACCTGCGCTTCCTCGACCGGCTGACGGTCCCCACACTGGTCACCCTCGGCGAGGTGGAGATGGGCAACAACATGGCCTTCCGCGATGCGCCGGAAGCGATCCGCCAGGTGGCTCCCCCGGTGCAGATGGCCACCATCGCCGGAGCCGATCACTTCTACTCCGGCGTGCGCGACGAGCTAATCGCCACCGTGCTGGGCTGGCTGCAGCGCCTGCCTAGCTGAGAATGGCGCGGATCGGGTCACCCTCGCATAGCATCATCGGCCGATTCAGGCGGTCATACAGGATGGTCTGAGGATCGACGCCCAGGCAATGATAGATGGTGGCGGCGAGGTCTGCGGGCGTGGTGGGGTTGGTGGCTGGGTAGGCCGCGTAGCGGTCGCTGGAGCCATGTACGACGCCGCCCTTGACTCCACCGCCGCACAGCACCGAGGTGAAGACATTCGCCCAGTGGTCGCGGCCATCCCGCCCAGCGCCGGCGCCTCCGGGGACGCTCTGAGCGACGCGCGGAGTGCGGCCCATCTCGCCCGTCCACACGATCAGGGTTTCATCGAGCATGCCGCGCTGCTCGAGATCCTCGATGAGCGCGGTGAACGCCTGGTCGGTGACCGGGCACAGGCGCGTCTTCAGGTCGATGAAGTTGCGGTTGTGCGTGTCCCAGTAAACCGAGACGTTGGTGAGGCCATCGTTCTGCCAGAAGACGGTGACCAGCGGGACACCCGCCTCGACGAGCCGGCGTGCTTGCAGGACAGCCTGGCCATGAATGTTCATGCCATAGCGTTCCCGCACCGCCTGCGGCTCACGCGTCAGGTCGAACGCCTCGATGGCCTTGCGGCTGGCGAGCAGCGAGAACGCCCGCTGCTGATGCGCGTTGGCGGCCGCGAGTTCGCTCTCCAGCCGCTGACGCTGACTGTCGAGCTGCTGGAGAAGCTCCTGCCGGCGCCGCGTCCGACCCAGCGGCACGTCCGCGCGGAGGCTGAACTCGCCAACCTGGTAGTCGGTCTTGCTGGCGTCCTCGTCGATGCGGAGCGGATCGTAAATCGGCCCCAGCCAACCAGCTCCCTGGCCGTGGGACTGCTCGACAAACCGCGGCGCGCCATTGGGCACCTTCGGCATCATCGAGACGAACGGCGGCAACGGCCCCTGGCCCCGGTTCAGCCGCGATAGCACCGCGCCGTAGCTGGGCCAGTCCTCGTGAAGCGACTGCCCCGGCCGCGCCAGGCCCCGACCTGTCAGCAGGAACGACGTGGCCGTGGTGTGGTTCACGTCATGATGCGTCATCGCCCGCAGGAGCGCTAGCCGATCCATGTGCTGGGCCAGCCGAGGCAGGTGTTCGCAAATCTGCACGCCCGGCACGTTGGTGCGGATGGGCTGAAACTCGCCGCGATACTCGGCCGGCGCGTTCGGTTTGAGATCCCAGGTGTCCTGCTGAGCGGGGCCGCCCCACATGAACAGCACGATGCACGCCTTCGCCCGGCCGCGCGGTCGCTTGCTCTGCCCCGCGAGCAGCTGCGGCAACCCCAGGCCGACCAGGGGCAGGGCACCGGCGCGCAGGAACTCGCGCCGACCCATCGGGCCGGCCATGCGGGATGGAGTTGGCGTCGTCTCTCGACTCATTGCGTCACCTCCGGAATGCTCGCCATTCTACCACACCCGATTGCGTCGTACACTGATCGTGTTCCTTCCTCCCAGAGAGTTTGCACGCCATGGCCGTTCTTCTCCGCAGTGATGTTCCTGGGGTCCCCTGCCGACGAGGCAAGGTGCGCGATGTCTACGACCTGGGCGATCGGCTCGTCCTCGTGGCCACCGACCGTATCAGCGCTTTCGACTGGGTCCTGCCGACCGGCATTCCCGACAAGGGCCGGGTGTTGACGGCGATGACCCTCTTCTGGCTGGAGTACCTGGGGATACCCAACCACCTGCTCTCGATGGATGTCGCCGACATGGGAGAGCCGTTCGCCTCCCGACGCGAGCAGTTGCAGGGCCGCACCTGCCTGGTGCGCAAGACCGAGGTGGTGCCGATCGAGTGTGTGGTGCGCGGCTATCTGATCGGTTCGGGCTGGAAAGATTATCAGGCCACTGGCGCCGTGTGCGGCATCGCCTTGCCCGGTGGACTGCGCCAGGCCGCGAAGCTGCCTGAACCGCTCTTCACCCCGGCCACGAAGGAGGAGTCGGGCCACGATCAAAACATCGCGTTCGAGCAGATGGTCAGCCTGGTGGGCCATCCTCTGGCGGAAGGTCTGCGCCGGCGCAGCCTCGACATCTACCAGCGCGCCGCCACGCACGCCGAGAGCCGCGGCATCATCCTGGCCGACACGAAGTTCGAGTGGGGCCGCACCCCATCGGGCGAGATTCTGCTGATCGACGAGGTGCTGACACCGGACAGCTCGCGCTTCTGGCCCGCCGACGGCTACCGGGTCGGCGCAAGTCCCCCTTCGTTCGACAAGCAGTTCGTGCGCGACTGGCTGGAAACCACCACGTGGGACAAGAATAGCCCCCCGCCCGAACTCCCCACCGAGGTGGTGGAGCGCACCCGCGCGAAGTACCTGGAGGCCTACGAACGCCTGACCGGCCGACAGCTGGGCTAGTGGATGAAGGGCATTTTGCGCGCCAGCCAGATGCCGCACCGTTCAAACCACGAAAGGTCGCGCGGCGTTTCATCGATGTAATAGCAGGTCAGCCGGCGCCTGGTAGACACGTCGCGGACAAGATTTGGCACGCGCACCCCGGATATCGGCTGCCGCTTGCGCGCCGGGGTACTTGCGTGTGTGGCATCGGACAGATCGCGCGAGATCGGAAATAAGCCGGTCCGCAGGAAGCGTGGGCCTAGCTGAATTGCAATGCCGGCCACCAGAAAGAGAAAGAGACACAGCAGGTAACTCAGAAGCGATGCGTCCATGCCCGTCACCTTGATGCCCCGTCCTGGGGGCGCCATCCAGGAGGATGCCAGTGGAGCTGTCTCAACTACGCAGTTAGCGGGTAGCTGTGACGCCCCGCTCGCCCCGGACGGGGCGGATTGTACAATGCCCGGGAGATCCCACCTTTCCCTCCCGGAGTTTCATCGATGAAGCACACCTCCGATCGTCGCCAGTTTCTTGCTGCCTCCGCCGCCCTGACTCTGGGCGGGTTCGCCCTGGCTGCGGATGACACCAAACAGAAGCCGCTGTTCGACATCTCCCTGGCCGAGTGGTCGCTGCACAAGACCCTGTTCGGCAAGAAGATGACCAACCTCGACTTCCCCGTCGTGGCGAAGAAGGAGTTCGGGATCTCTGCCGTCGAGTACGTCAACCAGTTCTTCAAGGACAAGGCCCAGGACGAGAAGTACCTGGCCGAGCTGAAGAAGCGCTGCGACGACCACGGCGTCAAGAGCGTGCTGATCATGTGCGACGGTGAGGGCTACCTCGGCGATGCCGACGAGAAGAAGCGGGCCCAGGCGGTGAAGAACCACCATCGTTGGGTCGATGCCGCCAAATTCCTCGGCTGCCACTCGATTCGGGTCAACGCCTACTCGACGGGCAGCTACGACGAACAACTCGGCCGCGCCGCCGATGGCCTGAGCAAGCTCGGCGAGTACGGCGCACGTCACGGCATCAACGTCATCGTCGAGAACCACGGCGGTCTGTCGTCGAATGGCGCCTGGCTGGCGGCTGTGATGAAGAAGGTGGACATGAAGAACGTCGGCACGCTGCCCGACTTCGGTAACTTCAATCTGGGTGGTGGCAAGCAGTATGACCGCTACAAGGGCGTGAAGGAGATGATGCCCTACGCCAAGGGTGTCAGCGCGAAGTCGCACGACTTCAACGCCAAGGGCGACGAGATTCACACCGACTACCGCAAGATGCTGGCCATCGTCCTGGACGCCGGATACCGCGGCTACGTCGGCATCGAGTACGAGGGCGGCAAGATCTCCGAGGCCGACGGCATCAAGGCCACCAAGAAACTGCTCGAGGTGGTCCGGGCCGAGCTGGCTCCGAAGTACACCAAGTAAGCCCCACGGTCCACGGGCGGGAGGAGCCTCCTCCCGCCTGGGTTCCCTCCCCAGGAGAGCATCATGACGCGCGCGCTTCTCATGTTGTTGGTGGGGAGTGTTCCTGCTCTGGGGGCGGACCCCTGGCATCTGGCTGGCTGGAACGCGCGGGCGGTGGTGGAGATCGGCAAGGCCTCGCCGGAACCCGGCTGCGACGTTTGCGGCGTGCAGGTACTGACCCATGGCCGGGTGCAGGCTGATGGGCGCGATCTGCGCGTCACCGACGCGGCCGGCAAGCCGGTGCCGTTCCTCGTCCACTTCCTCGATGCGCCACGCTATGCGCTGCTCTCGTTTCGCGCCGAGAATCCGAAGGGGCGCTATTTCGTGTATTTCGACAACCCCGCTGCAACCCGCGCCGCCGAGGAGTTGCGCGACCAGCCCACCCCTGGAGTTGGCCCCCCGAAAGGTGCCTGGATTCCGCGCTATGGCTTCGTGCTGGAGACCATCGAACGCCCAGCTGGAGACAATCCTCGCACGGTCGAGGAGCTGACCAAACTCATCGGCGCCAGCAAGGTGCGCCACGGCGCGCGCTTCCAGCGCCGGGTGGCTGACGGCTACAACAGCTTCGGGCCTTCGGACAACTACATCTCGCTCTACCGGGGCTGGGTCCGCGTGCCGAAGGCGGGCAAGTATCAGTTCTGCACGGTTTCCAACGAAGCCTCGTTCTCGTTCCTCGACGGGAAAGAGTTGATCCACTGGCCCGGGCGCCACACGGTGGACCGAGGCATCCGTGGCGAGGTGAACGCCCTGGTCGACCTGAAGGAGGGCCTGCACTACCTCGAGTATTACCACGAGGAAGTCACGCTCGAACAGATGGCCTACCTCGGCTGGCGCCCCTCGGGAGATGAGGGGCCGTTCGAGCCAATCCCCGAGACATTCTACACCCAGGCGCACGAAGGCGCGGTGCGCGCCATGGAGGGGCCGAAGGGACGCCTCGTCTCTTTCGAGCCGGTACTGGCCGACTCCGCCTGGCCTGCCGAACGCGCCGAGGGCCAGTTCACACGCTGCACCTTCGCCGCTCCCGCTGGCTGGCCCGCCGACACCCGCTGGGAGTGGGAGTTTGGCGACGGCCAGAAGGCCGAGGGCGCGAAGGTCGAACATGTCTATCTCACTCTCGGACTGCACTCCGTCAAGCTGACCGCACGTCAGGGCGGAATGAACTCCAGCGCCACATGGCCGTTGCGACTATTCGAGATCGAGCATGTGACCGATCAGTTCCGCGAGGGACGGCCGAAGGATTACCTCAAGCTGACGGCTGGCTACGACCGTAATACTCTCTCTGCCGCGGCGCTCAAGGAGCTGGCCTACCTCCACGCCGAGGCCGAGGATCCCGCCGGTGCCGTCGCCGTGGGCCGCATCTTCGTCCGCCGGTTTGAGAAAGACGCCGACCCGTTGATGCTGGCCCGGGTGCGTCGGCTACTGGCCGATTGCGCAATTCAGCTGGGCGAGGGCTCGCTTGATGAGGCCATCGCGAACTATCAGGCGGCCGTGGTCAAAGAACTACCTGCCACCGAGCGCGTCGAGGTGCTGGGCCGGCTCATCCGCCTGGTCGGGCTCGAACGCGGACAGGCCGACCGGGCCCTGGCGGTGCTCGATCAGGCCGAGAAACTGGCCCGGGCCGAAAAGCTCGACGAGGACGGCCGCAAGGCGCTGCGCCGGCTGGTGGCCTCGGCTGGCGATGTCCGTCTATGGCAGGGGCGACGCGACGAGGCCCAGAAACTTTACGCCCGGGCCGAAGCCCTGTTGCCCCAGGTCATTCCTCCGCAGGTGCGAGCCGCACGCATCGGCGCTTATCCTAACTCGCTGCGCGAGTACCTGGCTGCGGGCAACTACGGGGCGGCGCTCGACCTGGTGGACCAGTGGGATGATCTGTTCGCGACCGATCGACTCAACGGGCAGACCTTCTACTGGCGTGGCAAGATCCTGGCGCTCCGCGGCCAGCCGCGCGAGGCGGTCCGCTTCCTTGATCGTGCCGTGCGTCTGGCCGTCGGCGCGGGCTTCGAGACCGAGGCTCGCTGGCTGCTGGCCGAATCGCTGGAGGCCACGGGTAAGAAAGACGAGGCACGGCAACAGTTGGCCCGGCTCGTCGCCTCGGGCCTGCGTGACGAGTTCGTGCAAAAGGCGGTCGAAAAACTCAAGAAGTGACCGGGGGGAGATCATGCTCACACGGATTCTCGCACTGACCCTGGTGGTCCTTGGCGGTGCCACACTGCTGCCGGCCGTCGAGCAGCCGCCCCGCAAGGACGAGGGGAAGAACCTGGTCGTCAACGGCGATTTCGAGAAGGGCACCGACAGCCCCGAGGGATGGCAGCAGGTCGATGGGTTGTCTACCTTCTGGGTGGACGATCCCGACGGCAAGCGCGGCAAGGTCATCAAGTTCGATACCGACATCCTGCAAAGTCAGGCCTACGACTGGTGGGTGCAGATCCGCAAGGGGGCCCGGCCCAAGGACGCCCCGAAGAAGAAGCCCACCACGCCGCCCAAGTACGACACTCTGGCCGGCCTCGATGGCGTCTGGTACTGGAGCGACTTCATCCCCGTCGAGAAGGGTAAATCGTACTGGCTGACCATCGACCTCAAGGGCGAACCCGACGTGATGGCCTGGCTGGTCGGCTACGAGAAGAAGGAATCCACCGAGTTCGGCGCGGATGCCAACGCCTTCGTCGAGTACTTCCGCGAGAAGTCCGTCAAGCCGAAGGAGAACAAGCGCCTCTTCGAGGGGTTCATCAACAAGTATGTCTACCGGGGGCAGCTGAACGCCCGCCATGCGAAGCCGCTCGAGAACGGCTGGCGCCGCTTCACCCGCGACAAGATGCCGTTCACACCCACAAAGATGACCCCCAAGGTGCGGTTTGTCCGGGTGCTGGTGCTGCCTTACTGGCCACCGGGTGTCACCTACATGGATAACGTCCGGTTAACTGAGTACGAGCCGAAGTGAAGCATGGCAAACCTGCGACGCCAACCGGTGCAGGAGCGAGGGCAGCAACGGATCGACCGGATCCTGGATGCTGCTGATGCCCTGTTTGCCGACGTAGGCTACGAGCAGGCCACCACCAATGCCATCGCCCAGCACGCAGGCACGTCGATCGGATCGCTGTACCAGTTCTTCCGGGATCGTCGCGGCGTGCTCGAGGCGCTGGCGCAGCGCTACCGCGATCGCCTGCATGCGATGCACGAGACCATCTTCACCGAAACGATGGCCCGGCGGCCGCTGGAGGAGATCTACGACGTGGTCCTGCGTCACCTCTCCGATTTCCACGCCCAGAACCGGGGGTTCCAGCCGTTGTTCTATGGGTCGAGTACGTCCGGCGAACTGGCCCAGGCTGGCGAACTGGTCCGTCGGGAGTGCATCACCCGCATCGACGGGATGCTGGCTGTCCGCTTGCCCCAGCTGGAACCGGCACGTCGGGAGTTACTGGCCACCATCAACTTCGAGGTGACCCGGGCCTTGCTCAGCCTGGCAGCCCGAGGGGATGCCCACTTCCGCGAGCAGATCCTGGGTGAGATCAAGGCTTTACTGCTGGGCTACATGCAACAGCAACTTGGGCCTGAACCAACGGAGGGGACCCCATGCACGGGCTGACTCGCCGAGCGTTCCTGCACACCGCGCTGCGAGCCATGGCGCCCCACACTCCGGGGCTGACGCTCGGGTTCAGCACCTACGGCATGCCCGCCCTCACCACCGCCAGGGCGCTGCGCGAGATCGCGGCCATCGGCTTCGATTCCGTCGAGCTGGCCATCCTGCCCGACCGGGACGCCGCCCCGGCCCGGCTGGATGCTACACGGAGAAAAGAGATCCGCAACATGCTGCGAGATCTGCCACTCCGTCTCACTGCGCTCATGGAGAACTTGACCCCATCGCCCCGAGCCTCCACCCACCGGGAAGCGCTGGATCGATTGGCACGGGCGGCCGATCTCGCTCACGACCTGGCCCCGGATCGCCTTCCCCTGGTGGAGACCGTCCTGGGCGGCGGATCGTGGGACCGCGTGCGAACGCTCTTTCGCGATCGCCTGGGCGACTGGGTGCGCGTGCTGGCGGCCCGGCGCATCGTCCTGGCCATCAAACCCCATCGATTTGGCGCAATGAGCCTACCGGAGGAGGCCGTGTGGCTGATCCGCCAGTTGCACGACACTCCCTGGCTGCGACTCGCCTTCGACGCCAGCCATTACCTGCTGCGCGGGCGGACCCTGGAATCGCTGGTGGATGCGGCCGCTGGCTGCACTGGCTTCGTCGCGGTCAAGGATGTGGTGATGCGCGAGGGCAAGGCGGTGTTCGAACTACCCGGCGAGACCGGCACTCAGGATTATCCCGCGCTGTTCGGTCTGCTCGCGAAGGCGGGCTACCGGGGCGACATCAACTGCGAGGTATCGGGGATGGTCTCCGCCCGGCGCGGCTACGACGCCAGCGCCGCTGCCCGGCTCTGCTATCGCAACATGGCCGCCGCACTGAAGGTGGCCAAACTGCGTTCGGCCTAGGTGCGGTTCAGTGGACGGGATGCGACGGTGTGGGGGGCGGTTCGTAGCTGACCTCGGGTGGCGACCATCCCAGCTGACCCTGCAACCAGCCACAGAACAGGGCGACCAGTGTGAGCGTCGAGCAGGCGCCGAGTTGCCACCAGAAGTTGGGGATCGGCCAGCCGAGACAGCCGCACGTCGCCGGGAAGATCCGCGACCACACCAGGGCCACCACGACGGTGAGTAACACCACCGGCAACCAACCACCTGCGGCGAGGATGGGCCAGGCCTTTTTCCAGGGGATGCACAGGAGCCACCAGGCGCACCACAATCCGGCGGGCAACCAGGGCAGGGCAGCCTGTAGCCAGGTCAGGAGCGTCGCAGACATGAGGAAGCCTCCACCGAACGGGGGTGCGTGTTTCCTCCTATTGCAGAGACACGCCCCCCGATCGTCAATGTGCCAGGCTACCTCTCAGTCGTCCCGACGACGGCGACGGGGGCGGTCATCCTCATCGTCGTAATCGTCGTCTCGACGGCGGCGCGGACGGTCGTCTTCCTCGTCGTCATCCCGGCGGCGGTTGTCCGACGAGCGGATGCCCCGGCGCTGGGGTTCCTCCACTTCCTCCACGACGGCCTCGGCGTCCCGGACTTCCTCGTCACCATTCTCTTCCGGCGTCTGCCCGCCCGGCACGAAGATGTCGGTGGGATGAGCGGTCTTCCCGAAGGCGTTGCTAAAGACCGGCAACAGACCCGCACCCAGAAAGAGCAGGGCACACCCGCCGACAAAGCCCGCCCAGAAGGAGGTCTTGTACAGCCCGCCGCGCCCTGGCGCCGACAGCGTCAGTGTGGTCTTCTGGGTGACGTTCTGCGACGACTGCTGCCAGGTGTTCGATCCCATCACCTTGGGGAAGTTGACGGTCATGTCGATCTGCAACTGCAGCGTCTTGCCCGCGAGGCGCGGGTCGGCCGGAATCGCCAGACGCGCCCAGGGAGTGAACGAGCTATTCTTTTCGCTCGACTTCACCGAGATGGTGTTCCCCCACGAGTCGGTCTTGGAGGTGGCCCCGATGGTGACCGGCCCGCCCACGTCGTTGGCATTGAGCACGGTCACACGCGGGTTGCCGTTCCAGTAGGCCTTCACGCTGGAGAGTTTCTCCGAGAAGTAGACGTACGGAGTGTCGCCGGGCCCAGCGACCTCGGGATACCACCCGGGGTTGGAGGTCATGCCCAGCAGCACCCGTGCCAGAAAGGGCAGGGCAAACGCCACGGCCGAGACACCGATCAGACCCAGGCACAGATACTGGCCCGGGCCCACGCCTGTGCCCACCGGGGTTTCCGTCATCTCCTTCGGTTGCCGGTCCTCCGGCACCCAGAGGTCGCCGTCTTTCTCCATCCGACGGGACGCCTTGCGGTTCGCCTCGCAGTTCGAGTTGGGGTTGCCCAGGCAGATCAGCGCGTTGGCGGCCAGGATGCCCAGGGCAGCCACCGCGCCGGCGACCCCCGCGGTGCCATAGGTCATGATGTCGGTCAGCACCAGGATCAGCAACAACCCATAGATGGGCAGCGCCGCGAAGAAGGTCCACCAGTGGCGTGACGAGCGTTGCGCCGCGATCATGTCCGGCTGGAAATGCCCGCACTCCGGGCACGCGCGCATGTCCACTTCCTTCTGCAGTGCCCGTTCCACCGCTTTCTCGGCGTTCTGCGCCGCGACCTCCGGAGTGCCCCCCTCGCCGGTCATCTTCCGCTTGAACAGGTAGCGGTAGACCGATCCGCAACACGAGCAGGTGTGCTCCTTCCAGACGTTGAACTCGATGGTTTGTGTGTAGGTAGTGGCCATGGCGCATCACCCTGCTTCGGAAAGGAGGAGATCGAAATGGAGACAGCCGGTATGGTGCCGTCTCCGCCAGCCCACGTCAAGGTCCGAAGTGGAGCGCGTCATTGACAATGCAGAGAGGCACGATTCCCACTCCGGACCGACCGAGTAAGCCACCGCTCGCTCTCTGCGGGTGGCTCGCGCGGAGTGGTCGGCTTCTTCCTTGACGAGACGCGCCGCGGGCCGGAAGATGGGCTGGGTTGTTGTCCCACCTGCTGATTTGCCTGGGCCTCGCGGCTCTCAACCTCCCTGGCGGATTGTCTCATGCGCATGCTGTTTCTCCTGCTCGCCTTGCCTCTGGTCGTTCGCGCCGAAGAGGCCTGGACCCAGTTCCGTGGACCCAACGGCACCGGCCTTTCCCAGTCGCGCGGTCTGCCCCTGCACTGGGACGATCAGAAGAACGTGGTCTGGAAGACTCCAATCCATCACTGGGGCTGGTCGTCCCCCGTCGTCCTGGGCAAGCAGGTCTGGGTGACCACCGCTGCCGAGAACGGCAAACAGCAGTGGGCCGTCTGCGTCGACCGCGACAGCGGCAAGATCGTGCACGACGTGAAGGTCTTCGACACGCCCAAGGTGCCCTACACCTTCGTCAAGGACTACAACTCGCACGCCTCGCCCACGCCGGTCATCGAGGAGGGTCGCGTCTACGTCCACTTCGGCTCGGCCGGCACCGCCTGCGTTGACACCGCCACGGGCAAGATCCACTGGACCCGCCGCGACCTGCCCTGCGATCACTGGCGCGCCCCGGCCTCATCGCCCATTCTCCACGGCAACCTGCTCGTGCTCACCTTCGACGGTTACGATCGCCAGTATCTCGTCGGCCTGGACAAGGCGACGGGCAAGACCGTGTGGGAGACGAAGCGCGACGTGGACTACAAGACCGACAATGGCGACCTCAAAAAGGCCTACTCCACCCCCGGTATCTTCACCATCGAGGGCAAGCTCCAGCTCATTAGCCCCGGCGCCGGGGGCACCATCGCGCTCGAACCCGCCACGGGCAAGGAGATCTGGAAGGTCAACCACGGCGGCATGAACGCGGCCACTCCGCCTGTCCTGGGCGATGGCAAGATCTTTGTCACCACCGGCAACCCCGCTCACCTGGTCGCCATCCGCCCCAATGGCACCGGCGATGTCACCTCCTCGCACGTGGCCTACCGCGTCACGCGCGAGGTCGCTCAGCGGCCTGGACCCGTCATCGTGGGCGATCTGCTCATTCAGGTCAGCGATAACGGCATCGCCACGGCGCTGGAGGTCGCCACCGGCGCCCAGGTCTGGTCCCGACGTCTGAGTGGGGCGTTCTATTCCTCGCCCGTGGTGGCCGACGGTCGGCTGTACATCTTCGACCGCAAGGGCAAGGGCGTGGTGCTGTCGGCCGACCGCGAGGGCAAGATCCTGGCGACGAACCAGCTGCCCGACGGCATTACCGCCACGCCTGCCATCGCTGGCCAGGCGCTCTTCGTCCGGACTGCCACGCACCTGTACCGCATCGAACAGAAATAATCGCCCGGAGAACCTGCCATGGCCTGCCGGCTCGCTACCTGGTCGATGCTGCTGCTTCCCCTGGTCGCGCATGCCGACCTGACCCGGTGGGAGCGACCCAGACCCGACTTCAGCCAGGCAAAGGTGGACGTCCAGCAGGCCACGTTGCAGGCCAGGCCGTGGACCTTCCTCCGTGCTCCGGGCAAGCACGAGCATGTCCAGGTAGAGTTCACCTGCCGTGTGCTCGAACCTGGCACCCAGGCAGGCTTCTTCGGCCAGTGGTGGTCGGTCTGGCCCGATCCGACCCAGGGCGACCAGGGCTACGACGTGGGCCTGCTGCTCCGCGCCGGCGAGAAGTCGGGCTACCGCGTCCAGCTATCCCACCGCTACCAGGATGTGGCCCTGGTCCGCTACCCCGAGGGTGGCTTCGTGCGTGTCGTCCCCTGCGCGGTGAAGAAGGGGCAAGCACACCGGGTGATGGTACGCCTGCAGGCCAATCGCGTGATCGTCCAGGTGGATGGCCAGGAGAAGATCGACTATCTCGATCCGCTACCTCCGCTGGAGGCCGGCACTGTGGGCCTGGGCACCTCCAGTGCCGCGCGGGTGCAGGTGGAAGGAGTCCGGCTGACTCCGCTGGCCGCAGCCGAGAATCAACCCATCCCTGCGCACGCGGTGCAGCTTTCCACGCGCACCTGGCTGGGCGGTCGTCCCTGGGTCTTCGACGGAGATGAACCGATTTTGCTGCTGCCCGTGCCGGAGTCGCCCTCACTCAACAACGCCAAGTTGCGACCCGGCCGCAAGCCGATGCTCAGCTGGAATGGTCACTGGGACATCGCCAACCAGGGAGCGTTCCCCGAGGGGGCCAACCAGCTGTCTCCCGTGAAGGTGCAGGGAGGCGGCAAGACGGTGACGGCCGCCTGGTCCGGCAAGCAGGTCAAGGGACGCTTCGTCACGCAGACGACGCTGACCGTCGGCTTCGACCCCCGACGCGAGACCTACACCTACGACATCGCCAGCGAGCTGGAGGTGCTGCCCGGCGTGCCGTTTCACTTCCGCTACGGCTACGATTTCGAGCATCACACCCCGCTGGATCCATTCCGCTGGCAATACCTGGTGATGCGAAAGAAGGGCGGCCGCCTGGTCCACCGGCCGGTCTATCCCATCGATCCGGGCCCGCAGCTCGACCTGGAGACACGCAACGGCCTGCGCGTCTGGTATGGACGTCATCTCGAACGGATGGAGCTGGCTCCTGCGGTGGAGTACCAGATCGAGGCCGGCAAGCGTCGGCTGAACACGGCAGTCTGTGCGGCCTTCTACGATACGGGCGTCAGCTTCGAGCCCGAGACGGCCGAGCCTGGCACGAAGGTGCGCGTGAAGTATCGCTACACCGCCTACCCCGCCGCCGAGGCCGAGCAGCTCTTCCGCGAATCGACCATCTACGAAAGCCCCATGCTGGACCCCCAGCATCACTACCTCTTTGCCGACGACTGGCCGGTCCTCCGCTTCAACCGGCACGTGCCTCTCAGCGAGACGTGGATCTACGGGCGCAGGCCGTTCCTCTCCGGCCACAACCAGCGGCCCACCTACGATCTCGTGCGCGATGCGGGCGCTCCATCCGGATGGGCGATGAAGCTGGGGCCCGGCGCGTTCGGAGAGGCGACCCTGGCGACGCCTCCGGACTTGCCCGGTGGACGATATGTCCTGCTGGCCCGGGTGAAATCGGACAACGCCACCGGACCCGGCGGACGCATCGAGGTGAGCGTCACCGCGCCGAAAACGGGCAAGCTGCTGGAGAAGCACACGCACTACCTCGGCGCGGGCAGCTTCGGCTGGAAACAGTCCGGCTTCGCCCTGGACGTGCCGCCCGGCGCGGGACTCGCGCTCGGCCTGGGCAACGCAGGCACGGGCGAGGTGCTGGTGGGCGAAGTGGCGTTCCGCAAGCTTGCAACCGACGAGAAGCTGCCCGAGGGCGTGGCTGCGAAGGCCAACCCGAATCCGCCGCCGCTTCCATCCGCCCCGCGCGGCGCCATCGCCGACTACCGCATGGAAGAGGGCAAGGGCCTGCACGTCTTCAATCATGCCCGTGGCCCGCTGGGGATGCTCGAGCTGGGCAATGTCGAGTGGACGCGCGACCAGGGACGACCCGCGCTGGTGTTTCGCGACCAGGCCGAGGGCAAAGGGCGATTCCCGCGCGCCGGCACTCTCGATCGAGGATACCTGAGCCACGAGGGCTACCGTGGGCGCGACCGCGTGCCAGTGGCGCTGGCGGGGTTTCACGGCGGAGCGATACCGGTGGAAGCGTTCACCCTGGCTGCCTGGATCAACCCAGCCGACGCCATGGGGCGGTCCGTGGGCAACCGGGGTGGCGACGTGATCGGCTTCGGCGCTCGCCGGATCGTGCTGCGCCTGCTGGGCTCCAGGGCACCGTATCAGCTGAGTGTCGCGCTGAACGTCAGCGAAGAGTTCACGGCGAAGGAATCCATGGTCGCCAACCGCTGGCACCACGTGGCCGTGACGGGAGAGCCTGCGGGGGGGAAGTGGCTGCTGCGGCTGTACCTGAACGGCAAGCCGATCCACGAAGCACGCACGCAGAAGCAGGCCGCCCCCATGACCGCCCCGCCCTCGCTGGTGCTGGGCACCGAGTTGTTCTATTTCCACGATAGTTATTATCGTGGATCGATGGGCCGCATCATGGTGTTCGACCGCGCTCTCAGTGCCGCCGAGCTGGCCGCCCTGGCGAAGGACTGAGCGCTGCCGCCGCGATCAGCCCAGCGTCTCTACCTGCAGGTCCACCTCGCGCGGCAGGCGAAAGTTGGTCATCGCGTCGAGCATCGCCCGGCTAGGTTGCCGCACTTGGAGGAGACGCTGGTAGAAGCGTAGCTCGTAGGTCTTGCTGCTCGACTCGCGGAGGACGATGTATTTCTCGATCAGGGCGTGCAGCGGGATGGGACCAAACACGCTAGCCCCAGTGTCTGCCAGGGCCTGCACGATCTCCTCAGCGCATTGATCCAGTGCCACGTGATCGCCCGACGACAGCCGGATCTGCAACACCCCCTGGTTGCTGTCGGCCCGTGGAGATGCCGACACCTCGACGGGCACCTCTGGTGGCGGCACATCCATGACCTGCGCCCACTTGCGCTGGTACAGCCAGCGGAACGTCTCCGCGGCAAACTTCCCGCCGGGCGCCAGGCTCAGCGTTTCCAGCAGATACTGCTCGCCCTCCGGCGTCAATTCTAGCACCAGGGGCTTCCCCTTCGACACCCCGCGAATGTAATACCCGGGGCGATCGGTGAAGCGATGAAACGTCGGCACAGCCCAGCTACCAGCCTTTCTTGCGTGAAACCCTCATTGTGGCTCTATGGTCTGGATCGTCAAGCGGCCGCGCCGCCGGACGGACTCGCCTGGAATTCCTCTCCAGGCAGGTCGAGGCGTATAATTGGAGGGGCTGTGTCCCCACGACCTCTCGCGGGCTCTCCGGAGCGGTGATGGTAGAAGATCTGGAACCCACGTTCCTGGCCGCCTTGCACGATGCCCCTGGCGATGCAACTACCTGGCTGGCCCTGGCCGACTACCTCGAGGAAAGCGGGCAGGACCAGCGGGCCGAGTTGATTCGTCTGCAGCGCCAGCTGCGCGCGCTGCCGGTCCTGCGGCGCGTCCGCCAACGGGCCACCCTGGAAGACCGCCTGGCCGATCTGCTCCGCTCCGGAGTGCGCCCCGTATCGGCCGAGTTGGTGAACTTCCTGGGCATGCGCTTTACCCTGGTCGAGCCCGGCACCTTCCGCATGGGCGCTGTCGCCAGCGAATGTGGCCGCAACGACGAGGAAGGCCCCGTCCACGAGGTCGAGATCACCCGGCCATTCTACCTCGGCACCTTCCAGGTCACACAGGACCAGTTTGAACGGGTGATGGGCGTCAATCCCAGCCATTTTTCCCTCCACGGCATTGGCAAGAGCAGTGTCGAGCGCCTCGACACCTCGCAGTTCCCCGTAGAGCGCGTCTCCTGGCTGGAGGCCTTTCAGTTCTGCACCCGTCTGACCGAGCTGGCCGGCTCCCCCCGCTGGGTCTACCGCCTGCCGACCGAGGCCGAGTGGGAGTACGCCTGCAGGGGCGGCGCTGCCTCGACCGCTCCCTATTACCTGGGCAGCGCCATCTCGTCGCGGTTCGCCAACTTCGATGGCACCCATCCCCACCCGGCCAGCGAGCGCGGCACCTACCTGGTGCGAACCTGCCGCGTGGGTAGCTATCCTCCCAACGCCCTGGGCCTGTACGACATGGCCGGTAACGTCTGGGAGTGGTGCGCCGACTGGTTCGATGAGAACTACTACCGGGTCAGTCCGACCGTCGATCCGCCGGGGCCGCCCATGGGCAACCGTCGGGTGCTGCGCGGCGGCGCCTTCTGGAACTGGGGCAGCTGCCTCCGTGCTGCGCGTCGGGTGCGTAACACTCCCGACAGCCGGGAGCAGGCCTACGGCTTTCGCGTGGTGATGGAGTGGCGCCACGGCGCTGTGACCTCGGTAGGATAGCCAACACCTCCTCATCCTGGTTCCTCGCGAGACCTACCCATGCGAACTCTCCTGTGCCTGCTGGCCCTGAGCGCGGTGCCCGTGCAGGCGGCTCCCAACGTCGTCCTGATCGTCTCCGACGACCAGGGCTGGACCGATTTCGGTTTCATGGGCCACAAGGTAGTCCGCACCCCGCACCTCGATCAGTTGGCCCGCGAGGGAGCCACCT
Source organism: Gemmataceae bacterium (assembly GCA_046350255.1). Taxonomy (GTDB): domain Bacteria; phylum Planctomycetota; class Planctomycetia; order Gemmatales; family Gemmataceae; genus CALDUY01. The sequence continues at coordinate 196,335 of JAXMAV010000015.1, read as the reverse complement.
TTCCCAACGGCTATGTCCCTACCTCGCTGTGCCGCGCGAGCCTGGCCACCTTGTTGACCGGCCAGTTCGCCCATCAGCACCTCATCTGCTGCAACGATCCTCCCGACGGTCTGGATCGCGCCGCCATGCACCCCTTCATCAAGAAGGCGCCTGCCTTGCCGCGCTTGCTGGGCCAGGCAGGCTACATGAGCTTTCAGACGGGCAAGTTCTGGGAGGGGCACCACAGCAACGCCGGCTTCACCCAGGGGATGACCACCCGCGGTCGGCATGGCGAGGAAGGCCTGGCCATCGGCCGGAAGACGATGCAGCCGATCTACGACTTCATCGACGGAGCCGGCCACAAGCCGTTCTTCGTCTGGTACGCCCCGATGATGCCGCACGAGCCGCACAACCCTCCAGAGCGCCTGTTGAAGAAGTACCAGGCACCGGGCCGCCCCATCAAGCTGGCACGCTACTACGCCATGGTCGAGTGGTTCGACGAGACGGTGGGCGACCTGCTGGCGTATCTCGACCGCAAGGATCTGCGCAAGGACACGCTGGTGCTGTTCGTCGTCGATAACGGCTGGATTCAGGAGACCGGCGAGAAGCGAACGACCCGAGGCTGGTTCGCCCCGCGCAGCAAGCTCTCTCCCTATGATGGCGGTCTGCGCACCCCGGTGATCCTGCGCTGGCCCGGCCGGGTGAAGCCAGGCCGTTACCCCGATCTGGTGTCCACCATCGACCTCGCGCCGACCATACTCGACGCCGTCGGCGCTCCCGTCCCGAAGGCCATGGCCGGTATCAGCTTGCTGCCCACGGCGGCTGGCAAGGGGCCTCTCGCGCGGTCCGCCGTCTTCGGCGAGATTTACGAGCATACCGCCGTGGACATTCACCGCCCTGGCGTTAACCTCACCCATCGCTGGGTGCGCGAGGGTGACTGGAAGTTGATCGTTCCGGTCAAGGGCTCACCCGAGTTGTTCAACCTTGCGGAAGATCCCTTCGAGAAGAAGAACCAGGCGCCCACCGAGCCGAAGCGCGTCAAGCAGCTGCAGAGCGTCCTCGATGCGTGGTGGGAGGGGCGCTAAGCTGGCGCGGATCGGGCCCCTCGGTCAGCCGGGTCTGGGCGAATCGTGTCCCCTGGGAGTTGTAGTACAGGATCCGCCCTTCCTCGCCGGCCCAGATGGCGTATGCGCGCACGCTGCGCGGCCCCTGGATCTGAAAGAACAGCCCACAGATACGGCCCGCGCGCGTGACCAGCGAGTCGGTCAGCGGTGTCTGCTCCGGGTCCAGGCGATCGGCCGAGCACAGCACGCGGTGAACGTGGCTGCGCAATTCTTCCAGGGTTGGTAGACTCGCCACCTGCTCCATCTTCACACCTCCACCGCAAAATATCGGTCGGATGGCAGGTGCCGATGGAGCCCGAGCGCAGAACGGGCCCTTGCCGGGTCGGCTCCGACGGGTATAATGGTCGTTTTATGCTGAATGGAAGAGCTGGTCCGCCACCAGGAGTGAGGATAGATGCCGCATACCCCAAGTGCGAAGAAGAACCTGCGTAAGAGTGAAAAGCGCCGTCTGCACAACCGCGCCGTCAAGCGAACGATCCGCACCCACCTGAAGCGCTTCCTGGCGGCGGTGGGTGGCCCGGCGGAGGCGCTGCAGGCCGAGTACAACGTCACTGCCAAGAAGCTCGACAAGGCGGCCGCCCGTCGGATCATCCATCCTAACCTGGCGGCGCGGAAGAAGTCGCAGCTGGCCCGGATGATGAACAAGCACAAGGCAGCCAAGCCCAGCGCCTGATTCTTGCATAATACCGGTGGGTCCGGAACGAAGTAGGCCAGGGGAGGGCACGCGCGTGGTCGCTCGTGCCTGCCTCCAGACAACGGAGTCTTACCGCCATGGCCAGAAACATCACGGTGACCACCGCTAACGACCTGCAAGGCTACGAGGTCGAAGAATACCTGGGTGTGGTCCGCGGCATCGTCGTCCGCGCCCAGACCATTACTCAGGGCATTCGCGGCTCGTTCATGAGCATCTTCGGCGGTAACATCATCGCCTACGAAGAAGTCTGCGAAAAGGCCCGCTCCGAGGCCTTCGCGCGCATGGTCGAGCACGCCCAGGACAAGGGCGCCGACGCCATTCTGTCCATGCGCTACGATGCCACCGAGTTTGCCCCTGGCATCACCGAAGTGCTGGCCTACGGCACCGCAGTGAAGCTCCGTCGATAATCCCATGCCTGCCGTCCTTCGACTGTTGCCGTTCGAGGTCAGCGGCGGACCGGAGCAGATGGCGGCCGACGATCTCCTGCTCGACGCCGCCACATCCGGGACGGCGTCGTTGCGTTTCTATGGCTGGGACACAGCCACCCTCTCGCTGGGCTACTTTCAGGCGGCCCAGCCGGCGCACACCTCTCCTGCACTCGCCAGCCTCCCCTGGTTGCGACGTCGCACGGGAGGCGCTGCCCTGGTGCATCATCATGAGCTGACCTACGCGCTGGCCTTGCCACCCGACATGGTCGGCTCCTTCGTCACCAGCGGCTGGATCGTCCGTGTCCACCAGTCCGTTCAGGCCGCTCTCGCAGAGTACGGCATCGTCGCCGACCTGTGCGCCGCCGAGCAGCGCCTGGGCGAGGTGCTGTGCTTCCTGCATCACACACCGGGCGACCTGGTGCTGGCTGGCCACAAGATCGCCGGCAGCGCCCAGCGCAAGCAGCGCGGCGCCCTGTTACAGCATGGCGGCATCCTCCTGGCACAGAGCGAACACACCCTCCAGCTTCCCGGCCTGACCGAGCTGACCGGGCGGCAACTACCTTCTCAAGAACTGGCCGCGCGGATCATTGCGTGGCTGGAGGCTACCTGCGACTGGCAGACCGTGCCCACCGCCTGGACCGCCTCCGAGCAGGCCGTCCGCCCCGCCCACGCCGACCGCTACCGTGACCCCGCCTGGAACCACCGCCGCTGATTTTTTCTCCGACTTCCCTCGCTAACTGCTGATTGGCACTCTGGTTGCCTTGCCGGCTGGGTCGCCTTGACCGGAGCGACCGCGACGCTATAGTGCCGCCTCGCTTGTATGTGATTACCAGGTGCAGCCGATCAGTGGCGATCATCCCGGGTTCGACCGGGCCGGCGCACACCTTGCATTCCTAGAGGGGAGGAGAAGGGATGAAAAGGTTTATGCTTCTCGCCGGGCTGGGCGTGATCTGCGCCTGCCTGGTGGGATGGGTAGCTCTGGCAAGTGCTCAGCCAGGTCCAGGTGGCCCACCTGGACAGGAAAGTCCCCCGTTGCCCGGCGCGGTGAAACCCGAACCTCCGGGAAGCCCGTTGCCCCCAGCTCCGGTAATGCCGGCCGCGGCTCCGAAGCCGACGCCTGCCCCGGCCGTCCCGGTCAATTTGCCGGCGCCACCCTCGATGGCGAACGACATCCCACCACTCCCAGCTAGTTCTCCGGTCCCGCCACCTCCTGGCACGTCTGTGATTCCGCCCGCTCCGGTTCCACCGGCCCCCAGCGCTACGCCGCTGCCGCCGGCTCCCAGCGCGGCCCCGCTTCCGCCGGCTCCCAGCGCCACGCCGCTGCCACCGGCTCCGAGTGCGGCTCCGTTGCCGGAACCAACTGCCGGACCGGCTCCGGTCGCTCCTCCGTTGGGCACCAGCCCCGTCATGCCGGCTCAGCCCACGACCACCACGGCCGCCAAGGTCGAGGAACGCACCGATGGCCCTGTGCCCGTCGAGGTGGCCACCGGTCGTCAGGAGCCGTCGGTCAGTGTGGAATGGGTGGGTAGCGGCGTGGCCAAGGTCGGCTCGCCGGGTGAATACTCACTGGTCATCCGCAACACCTGCAACATTCCCTTGCAGCAGGTGGTGGTGCGGGTGCGCGTTCCACAGGGACTGACGATTCAGGGCACCGAGCCGCGCGCTCAGACCGAGGGCGGCATGATGGTGTGGGACCTGGGTACCCTGCTGGCCCGCCAGGAACGTACGCTGTCGCTGAAGATGCAGGCCGACGTCAAGGGTGACGTGACGCCGCAGGCCTGGGTGACCTTCACCGGGGCCAGCGCCATGCGCATCCGGGTCCGCGAGCCTCGGCTGGCGCTGAAGTGCTCGGTCAACGAGAAGGTCATGGTGGGCGATCCCGCCGCCTTCACGCTGACCGTGTCGAATCCCGGCGACGGCTCGGCCGACCACGTGAAGATTCGCGCCCTGTTGTCCGAAGGCCTCGAGCACGCTCGCGGCAACAAGATCGACTTCGATATCGGCAACCTCGCCCCTGGCGAATCGCGCAATGTCACCCTGCTGTGCGCCACCCGCACCGGTGGGGCTCAGAAGTGTGAAGCGATGGCCGAGGCCGAGGGTGGTCTGGCTGCCAAGGATGCGGTGTCGCTCAACGTCATCATGCCGCGGCTCGACCTTGCCGTGGTGGGACCGCGGCTGCGGTATCTCGATCGGAAGGCCATCTACACGCTGCGGGTGACCAACCCGGGCGATGCTCCGGCGACGAACGTCACCGTGGCCGACATGGTGCCGGCTGGCTTCAAGGTGCTGGCGGCCAGCGATGGCGGACGTCACGACTTCCAGTCGCGGACCGTGTCGTGGTTCCTGGGCGAGGTCGGCCCTGGCCAGACCCGCGAGGTCAAGCTCGAGGTTCAGGCGGTCAACCCGGGTGACCACAAGTTCAAGGCCACCGCCGTCGGCGCTCGCGGCCTGCGTGCTGAATCCGAACTGCAGACCCGTGTTGAGGGCCTGGCTGCTCTGCTCGTCGAGATGGTGGACACCGAGGATCCGATCGAGGCAGGTGGCGACACCGCCTACGAGGTCCGCATCACCAACACTGGTTCGAAGACCGAGACCGACATCAAGCTGGTGGCCCAGGTGCCCGACCTGATGCAGTTCAAGAACGCTCAGGGGCCGGTCCGTTACCGCGAGGAAGGCAAGATGGTCGTGTTCGAGCCAATCGAGAAGCTCTCGCCTCGGGCCGACGCCATCTTCCGCATCAACGTCAAGGCGCTGGAAGCCGGCACGGTGCGCTTCAAGATTCAGGTGACCAGCACGAACCTGACCGAGCCGGTGGTGAAGATGGAGGCGACGCGCATCTACTCCGATGCACCGGAATCCGGGACGAGCACCGGGACCAGCCCGCTTCCGGGCGCTGCCCCGGCCCCGGCTCCGGCTCCGACGCAGACGCCTGCCTCGCTGCCGCCTTCTCCGGCCAATGTGGCGCCGACTCCGGCTCCTGCCCCGGTGATGCCTGCTCCGGCGCCGGGCGCTCTGGTGCCTCCGGCTCCGACTCCCGCGCCGATTCCGGTGCCGGCTCCGCCGGCGATCCCGGCTCCGGCCCCGGGGCTGTCGGCCAACCCGGTTCCGCCGTTGCCCGCTCCGCTGCCGGGTAGTGTTCCGCCACCGCCAGCCCTCCCGGGTGGTGCGGAGTAATCTTGACTGCGGAAGTAGGTAGCTACGAAATGCAGCCGGCCGATCGGTTAACCCGATCGGCCGGCTGACTTACTTGGCTAGGAGGCGAGGGCGGGGCGAGGGAAGAATCAGAACGGGCTCTTGGAGTCCGTCTCGACCTTGGCGCCGGTCGGGGTCAGGATGATGCCCTGGCTCTCGCCCGAGGTCGGCATCTTCTTGATCGGAGCAGCGGCCGGGGCAGCCGGAGCCTGGGGCAGCGGGGTGCCCTGGTTCAGGATGCCACCGTTGTTGATCGGAGCGGGGACGGCCGACGGGATGCTGCCCGACGGAGCGCCCACGACGGCCGGAGCGCCGCCGCAGCTGCCGTTGGCGCAGCCAGTGCTGCAGGTGTCACAGATGACTTCGCAGCAGTCCTTGCTCTTGCGGCGGAACCAGCTGCGCTTCGGCTTGGCGCAGGTGGTCTCGCAGCAGCTGGAGACTGCACCGCAGGCCGGAGCGCAGGCGGCCGGAGCCGGAGCGCAGGCCGGGGCGCAGGTGGTCGGGCAGGCGGGCTGGCAGCTGACCACTTCGCAGCATTCCTTCACCTTGCGGGTGCGAACACGGCGGGCCTTCTTACAGGACTCTTCGCAGGCAGGAGCGCAGCAGTCGGACACCGCGCCGCACGAACCACCGCAGGACGAGGTCGAAACAATCGCGCCGGCGGGGGCAGCGGCCGGAGCAGGAGCAGCCACGATCGGGGCCGGGGCCGGGTTTCCAGCGCTGACCGTCGTCAGTAGCATGAAGAACAGATTCAAGGGATGATCCTCCGTAGCTACGGAAAAACTGGCCACCGAGACGCTTGCTCGAATCGAGCCTTCCCATCCAAGGAAGTTGCTTCGCGGTGCCTTCCTATCCTGGTAGACCGGTCGCAGGTCCCGTCCTGTGGTCCCATCGCTCGGTCACTGCCCTTTACCATCGGCTTCGTCTTCTTCCTCGCTTGAGCAGGTTCTCCATCAACCCGACCAGGATCCATCTTGTGGGGCTCCGCTCTCTTGCTGTTTCCGGCCGACTTTTCGCCGTCTCGCTGGCTTGCCTAGATCACCGCGTCACTAGCTGCATCGAGCGCACTTCGTAGGCCGGCAGGATCTCCAGCGGCGCCGGATCGATCAGCTGCCCTTCGACCCGCACGACCTGGCCTGGCTGGAAGCCCAGCATCGGCTCGGTGCGAAGTAACTCCAGCTCGCCGCCGAAGCGGTCAGTCATCCCCGGGGAGGCGTAGCGCACGAACCACCGGCCTCGCTGGGCATCGAACCGTAGGACTCCCACCAGCCATTGATGATCCGGGGCACATTCCGGCGCCGGTGCCGGGCTGGCCGAATGGGCCATCTGGATAGCCTCGGTCGGTGGTGGCGCCGGTCGGCGCCGCTTCCGACTCGGGCGGCGTTCGACGTAGGCCACCGGAGCCATCTCCGCCTGGGGTTCGGGCCCCGGCGCCTGGGCCACCTGCACCGCCAGGGAGTTCGGTTCCACCCCACCGGGCAGTGTCCAGACCTGCGAATCCGGGGCACCTCGACAACCCAGGGCGACGGCCAGCCCCGCGGCAAGCAGCATCCGTTTCATGACCTTCGGTCCTCCCGGGCGGTGAGGGAAAATTGGGGATATCGAACCTATCGGCGCGGGCAGGTGGTTTCGTGCAGAATAATCGGAAGGAAGTGGATGGAGGGGTTGGAGGGACCGCGCGGAGGACCCGGCTATCCCTCCCGGTTCCACCCTCGCTATAATGGCCGACATTTCCGCCAGAGGGGCTCCAGTCTGGACGTGCCGCGCTCAGGCTGTCCCCGCATCGTGTGTCTCGGAAGGATCCCCGTGGTTGCTCCGCCTCCGGTCCGTCGCTGGCGCCTTTTGCCGCATGATCGCTCCGCCGTGGAGCAGCTGGCCCGCTCGCTGGCTGCCTCGCCCATCGTGGCCCAGTTATTGCTCAACCGCGGTCTGCACGAGGCTGACCAGGCCCGCCGCTTCCTGGCCCCGCAGCTAAAAGGGCTGCTTCCTCCCTCTCAGCTCCCTGGCGTACCTGCCGCTGTCGAACGCATCCTCCGCGCCGTGGAGCAGAAGCATCGCATCTGCGTCTACGGCGATTACGACGTGGACGGCGTCACCGGGACAGCCATCCTCGCTCAGATGCTTCGTCTCCTGGGCGCTCAGACCGACATCTACGTGCCCCATCGCCTCGAGGAAGGTTATGGCCTGAACGTCGATGCCCTGCGCGAGATCGCCTCGGGTGGCACCAAAATGGTGGTCACCGTCGATTGCGGCATCGCCAGCGTCCGTGAGGCGGAAGAAGCCCGCCGGCTGGGGCTCGAGCTGATCATCACCGATCATCATGAGATCAAGGAGCAGCTGCCTGACGCTGCCGTCCTGGTCCATCCGCGCCTGCCGGGCCACGACTACCCATTTGGCCACCTGTGCGGCGCTGCCGTGGCGTTCAAGCTGGCCTGGGCGCTGGCCCAGCAGCGCTGTGGTGGTGAGAAGGTCACTCCGCAATTTCGCGAGCTGCTCATGGATGCCGTCGCCCTGGCGGCCCTGGGCGTCATCGCCGACGTCGTCCCTCTGCACGAGGAAAACCGCATCCTCGTCAAGGCGGGGCTCATGCGCCTCATGGATCAGCCTCCGGTGGGGCTCAAGGCCCTGGCTGAAATCGCCGAGGTCGATCTGAAGGCCGGCCTCCGCGCCAGCGACATCGGGTTCCGGCTGGCGCCACGTATCAACGCGGTCGGCCGGCTGGGGCAGGCCGCCGTGGCTGTCGAGCTACTGATGACCACCCGGCGCGAGCGAGCCGTCGATCTGGCCCGCCACTTCCAGTACCTCAACGAGATGCGGCAAAAGCTGGAGCGCGACACCGTGCAGCGCGCCCGCCAGATGCTCGAGAGCGAGGGCCGCCAGCACGATCCGGCGCTGGTGCTGGCCAGCCACGACTGGCATGGCGGCGTGGTGGGCATCGTCGCCGGTCGGCTCGCCGAGCAGTTCGGCCGACCCACCCTGATGATCACTCTGCCGAACCCGGACGCCGAGGGGCAGGCCGCCCACCTTGCCGTGGGGTCGGGGCGCTCGATCCCGGGAGTGGCGCTGCACCAGGTGCTGCGTGCCTGCGACGATCTGCTTGTGGCGCATGGTGGGCACGCAGCCGCCGCCGGGTTTCGCCTGCTGCCGGAGAACGTGGCCGCCTTCCGCGAACGGTTCTGCCGCGAGGTGGCCGGCTACTTCCCCGACGGCATGCCCACCCCGGAAATTGTGCTCGACGCCGAGACGCCTTTGAGCACACTAACGCTCAGCCTGGTGGACCACCTGGGGCAGCTCGAACCCTACGGCGCGGAAAACCGCAAACCGTTGTTCCTCGCTGGCGGCTTGCAGCTGGTCGGCGAGCCGCGCAAGGTCGGCCAGGGCGAACGTCACCTCAGCTTCCGCGTCCGGCAGGGCGGCACCACCCTGAAGGCCATCGCCTGGAACATGGCCGACCGCGTGGACGAGTTGCTCTCCGGGGGCGGCACCTGCTCGCTCGCCTTCACCCCCAAGCTCAACGAGTGGGAAGGTCGCAAGAGCGTCGATCTGGAGGTGACCGACTTCCAGCCTGGCCCCGAGGCTCGCCTGGTACTGTGAGGGTCAGGTCAGCAGGTCGTGGATGACGTTCCCCGACGGCACCAGCACGAAGGGACGCGCCAGCCGATCGCGGATCTCGGTGTCCGGCTCGATCCCCAGGCAGTGGTAGATGGTGGCCACAATGTCGCCTGGAGTCACGGGGTTCAGACTCGGATGCGCCCCAATGCGGTCGCTGGCCCCATGCACATACCCAGGGCGGATGCCTCCCCCGGCGAGCATCAACCCGTAGCAGAAGTTCCAGTGGTCGCGCCCGGCTGCGGGGTTGATCTTCGGAGTCCGGCCAAACTCCCCCATCACCACCACAAGCGTCCGTTCGAGCAGCCCGCGCTCGTGCAGGTCGTCGAGCAGCGCCGACACCGCCAGGTCGAGCTGAGGCAGCAGCGTCCCTTGCAGCTTGACGAAGTTCTGCCCATGGGTGTCCCATGTCGCGTTGGCATCCGGCGCCCACGAGATGCACGCCACCCGGGTGCCCGCCTCGATGAGCCGGCGCGCCAGCAACACACTCTGCCCATAGATGTTCCGCCCGTAGCGTTCACGCAGCGGAAGTGGCTCGCGTTCGATCTGAAACGCCTGCTGCGTGGCAGGCGAGGCGAGCAGGTCAAAGGCACGCCCCTGGAAGCCGGCCATCTCACGCATCGAGGCGCTTTGCACCCGGGGGATCGCCTCGAGCAATCGGCGTCGATCGTCGAGCCGTCCGCGATCGACACCAGGCCCCGGCCCCAGCTCGGGCAGCGAGAAATTGTCGAGGTTCGGGTCGCGCAGGACGAACAGCGGATCGCGCGTGCGGCCAAGCACTCCGCCGAAGAACCCCGGTTGAGGCGGCCCGCCCGCGCCTTCCTGCGTGATGTAGGGCATGGAGACGTACCCCACCACGGGCCGGCCGGGGGGACGCAGGAGACTGACCACCGATCCGATGGCCGGATTGTCGGTCGGCCGGGCCCCGCCGCCCAGCTCGCCTCGATCGTGGCCGGTCATCGCGGCATACACGGCGGCGGCGTGGGCATTGTTCACGCTGTGATGGACGCTGCGGACGATGGTGGTGCGATGCACCTGGCGGGCCAGCCGGGGCAAATGTTCGCACAGCGGAACGCCGGGGAGGGAAGAGGCGACCGCCTTGAACGGACCGCGCACCTCCGCCGGCGCGTGGGGCTTCATGTCCCACATGTCGAGGTGACTGGGGCCTCCGTTAAGAAACACCACAATACACGAGTCCGCCCGGACAGACCGAATCCGACGGGCATCAGCGGCCAGCAGGCGGGGCAGCGAAAGGCCCAGAAGGCTGGCTCCACCGACCTGGAGAAGGCGACGACGTGAAAGGTGGGACGTAATAGGGGAGGCAGTCATGGCAGGCTCCAGATGCAGGATGGTTTACTGTACCGGAGCCATCAGGTGGGTAGCAAGGGGCGAGTTCACGAGTAGTTGTAGAACGCGCGGTCGCCCTCCGAGGAGTTGAAGTAGCGGAACGTCTCGACGTTGCGGCCATTGCGAACGTCGTAGCGGAACCAGTCGGAGCCGTAGCCTCCCTCGAGGACATCGGTGTAGCCATCCTGGACGCCACCGTCGAGGACATCGTTGCCATCGTACCCGGCTAGATAGTCTGCACCCAGGCCACCGTAGAGGTAGTCGTTGCCTCCGTAGCCAAGGAGTTGATCGTTGCCGGCCTCGCCGTAAAGGCGGTCGGCTCCGCCCGTACCGTAGATGTAGTCGTTGCCATTGCCTCCGTAGCCGTAGTTGATGAAGAGGTCGTCGCCGAGCCAGAGCATGTCGTCGCCGCCGCGGCCTTCGAGCCGGTCGCCGCCGCCCTCGCCGTAGAGATAATCCTTGCCGCCGCCGCCGATCAGGACATCGGCGCCATCGTTGCCCCGCGCGGAGCAACGGATGCTGGTGTCATTCCGGAAGTAGTCGTTGCCCGGGCCTCCGGTGAAGCGAATCGACCCGGTGATCCACGAGGGCTGGACCTTGAAGTAACGGCCGTTGTCGTTGATGTAGACCCAGCCGTCGGTCCCGTTGTAGACCACCGCGGAGTCGTTCCCCGAGGTGCCGTCAATCACCAGGTCGCCGTACGACATGGAGACCGCCGGGGTGAAGCGCTGCTCCAGCGCTTCGAGGGTGAGATGCGCGTGCGGCTTCGTCATGGCAGGTGCCATTGCACAATCCTCCGAAACTGTTGAGAGGGATTTTGTTTGTCGAGGAGAGTCCTCGACACCCCGGATACGACGCACCTGCCGGGTTGTGACGAGAATCTGAAAATCTTTTTCGCGGAGGGGGCGCAACAAAAAAGACCCACCCGCGTGATGCGGGTGGGTCGAGAAGGCACAGGCGAGGCCAGATCGGCTCAGTCGCGACCGTTGAGCGACATGAGGATCTGCAGGATGTACCAGAACAGCGTGGCGATGCTGGCGAACAGTTCCAGCGAGGCGGCCACGTACATGTCGGTCGGGTAGTGGAGCATGACCGCCGACGTCTGATACAGGATGGCGGCCGACAGCAGGGCCACCATCGCGAAGCTGAAGAACAGCCCCAGCGTGAAGCCGAACAGGATGCCCGCGACGATCACGCCCAGCGCAATCAGGCTACCGATCGTGATCACCGGCCCCAGGAAGGAGAAGTCCTTCTTCAGGGTGAAGACCGACAACGTCAGGCCGACAAAGACCATGAACGTTAGCAGACCCGCCTGAGCGATGACGTTGCTACCCGGTTGTACTCGCTCCTGGAAGAACTGGGCGACGATCAACAAGGGTAGCAGGATGACCGCCTCGGCCACCACGTACAGGCTCAGGCCCATGTACTGCATCACGCGGGAGGACTGAGACTGCGCCCACATCCGCGCCAGGAAGCTGGCTCCCATGAAGGCGAGCAGCACGATCAGCCAGCTGAACTTGCCGGCGAACATGGTGTTCAGGACCAACCGTGGATCCACCACACTCAGCAGGACCGCCTCGATGGCGATCAGGGCCAGCACAGCCCCTGCCACGTGGGTGTACACCCGTCGCACAAACAACGAGCGTTCCGACGCCGCAGCCTCGGCCGCGCTCATCTGATAAGGCATCTCGTAGCCGTCGTATTGCTGCATATCTCCCCCCAGTTGAGGTTGCAGGGTTATTTCTCCAAACCTGACCGTCCACGCTGAGTCTAACTCATTGTATGCGCCAGGTGAAGTGTCTTTCGAGTGGTTCGTTCCTGCCGAGCAACTCTTGCGCCCATGTTGACGTCCGCCAGTCGCGTCTCTTTCATAATCCGAGGAGATTCCCACCCTCGAGGGCTGTGCCATGGCCAACCGCATTACCTGGCTGGGTCATTCTACCCTGCTTGTCGAGACCTCCGGCTCGCGCATTCTGATGGATCCGTTCTTCACGGGCAATCCGGCCTGTCCGGTCCGCGCTGAAGATGTCCAGGCCGACTTCATCCTCGTCTCGCACGGCCATGGCGATCACATCGGCGACGCCATCGCCATCGCCAAACGAACCGGCGCGCTTGTCATCGCCAACTACGAGATTTACGAGTGGCTTCAGAAGCAGGGGCTTCAAAACGTCCACGGCATGCAGCACGGCGGTGGGTTCAACTTCCCCTTCGGTCGGGTGAAGATGACCATCGCTTTCCATGGCTCGGTCCTCCCCGATGGGTCTTACGGCGGCAACCCGGCCGGCTTTTTGCTCACCACGAAGGACGGCAAGAAGATCTACAACGCGGCCGACACTGGCCTGTTCGGCGATATGAAGCTGATCGGCGACGAGGGAATCGACCTCGCTCTGCTGCCCATCGGCGACAACTACACCATGGGCCCCGACGATGCCTTCCGGGCCGTCGAGTTCATTCGCCCGAAGGTGGTGGTGCCGATCCACTACAACACCTGGCCGCCCATCGCCCAGGATGCCGCCGCCTGGGCCGCCCGCGTGAAGGAAGGCACATTTGCCAACGCGGTGGTGCTCCAGCCCGGCCAGTCAATCGAGGTCTGAGCTGCCGAAACTGGCCCCGGGTTGATCGCACCCGGGGCCCGGAGAATCCCGGCCGAATCAGTTATTGCCCTCGCCGAACGACTGCACCTTCTTCGGAGCGGCCTTCTTGCCCTTATCGACTGGCGGAGCTGACCGAACGGGCGCGGGCCTCTTGCCATCCGGAGAACCCACGGCTCCCGGCGCGGCCATTATGGGGATGTCTGCCTGGACGTCGTAGGCGTGGTTGGCGTACAACTCGATGGCTCGGTTGGTGAGAATGTCGCCCGAGCGCCGCGAAAACCCAACCAGGACGCGCGGCCTGCCGTCGGCATAAAATGAGAACCGCGCATACACACCCGGCTGGATGGTCCCGGTGACCGCGCCCCGCGGCGAAACGATGGTCGCCCGGGCTGGTTCGCTGGTGTTGTTGAAGATGTAGGCTTCCTGGACGGGACCAGACCCAATGGGGCGGCCGGGGTCCTGGCCCTGAACCAGACCCACCAGAGTCAGCGCAAACAGGACGGCCAGGCTGGTGCGGATCATGTCATTCCTCCTCGGGGGTGCGAGAGATCCTGTGGCTCGATGCCGGGGCCCATTCGAGAAGGACGCGTGGGGCAGCCCCGGCATCGGCATCTAGTCTATGCGAGCCGGGCGGCGCAAACTTCCAAAATCGTCTCCTCGACGAAACTAGAAGGAATTGAGCAGGTTCAGGTACGACCCATAGATGCGGAAGATGGCCACGATGATGAACAACCCGATCATCGCCCAGATGCCGTAGCCGGCCACGTTGGTGAGGATGGCCAGCCGACGCGACGCCTCCTCGTGGTAGTGATCGCCCTGGTGCTTCATCACCTCCGACAGCGTGCCTGACTCCTCGGCGACATGTACGATGCGCAGCAGATCGTCGGGGAACAGCCCGGTCCGCCCCAGGGCTTCGGTCACGTCGTCGCCGGCATCGATGGCGTCCTCGACGACCGGGAAGGCGCTGGCATAGGCGGTATTTGAGGTAGCGCGCAGCGCCAGGCGCAGCGCCTTGCTGATCGACATGCCCGCCTCGGTGGTCAACTGCAGGGCCAGGCAGAAGCGTCCCAGGGCCAGCGATTCAAGGCAGGGGCCCAGCGCAGGCATCCGGAGCAGGAAGCGATCAACGGTGGCCTTGCCTCCCAGGAGGCGCTTCAGGGTGAAGTAGACGAGAAAGACCGCCCCCAGCGTCCCGTAGATGGCGCCCAGGAAAAGAAGTGCACCGGAGCCGCCAAACAGCCCCAGCCCCAGCGGATCGAAGCGACCTCCGGTCGGCGACGGGCCAGTCAGCTGCCCCATTACGTAGATCAGCCCTGCCAGTACAAACGTCGCCAGGACGAACTGGATCACGGGCCAGATGATGCGGGCGAGGAAGGCGTCGCGCATCTGTTTCTGGCGGAGGAAGTAGCGCTCGAGTTCGCTGAAGATCTCAGGCAACATGCCGGTGCGTTCGCCCACCGAGGCCAACGAGACGAACAGGGGCGGAAAGACGCCGGGCTCGCGCTTGAGCGCCTCCTCGAGGGAGTCGCCCTCCTCCAGCACCCCAGAAATCCGGGTGGCCAGCGGCCGCACCGTCGCGGACCCTCGTTTCGCTTGCTGGCGAAAGACGTCTTGCAGCGTCAGGCCGGCCCCCAGGTAATGGCGGAGGACGCGGCACTGCTCGATGAGTTGCGATAGCGACAGGCGGCGGGAGAACATGCGTCCCTCGAAGGTGCGGCAGGGCGGCTCACCGAGGTGGATTGTACAGGCAATGCTGGCGCCGTGTGGCAAACAACCATCGAACCAGATTATAGATACAGTACCATCGGGGCTTGCGCGGCGAGGAGCCCTCTCTTCTCGAATGCGTTCCAGAACAGAGGGCGAAGACAAAGAAGGCCGCCGTCAGCCCCGGGGGCCCCCGGACAGCGCGATCTCTGAAGAGGACGAGGAGCCTCGACCATCGGAATGAGCCTGGAGTCGTCATCGCTGGAGCATTTTGACGGGAGCGTGCGTCTGTTCCCGTTGCCCAACCTCGTGCTGTTCCCGCACGTGGCCCAGCCGTTGCACATCTTCGAGCCCCGTTATCGCGCCATGATGGCCGATGCCCTCCAGAGCGACCGCCTTCTCGGCATGGCCCTGTTGCGGCCCGGCTGGGAGGAAGACTACCACAAGCGCCCGCCGCTGCATCCCATGGTGTGCGTCGGGCAGATCTTCGACGAGAAGCTGCTGCCCGATGGTCGCTACGACCTGATGTTGCGGGGAGTCTGTCGGGGACGCATCCTCGAAGAACTGGCCACGCCGCACCTGTATCGCACGGCCCGGGTGGAACTGTGCCCCGACCAGCCGGTCGCATCGTCGGACCTCGACCTGGTGTTGCGACGCGAGCTGCGTGCCCGGGTGCTTCCGTTCTTTGCGGCCAAGGCCGAGGCCCAGGAGCAGGTGCGCAGCCTGCTCGAAAGCAACCTCACGCTCGGAGCCGTTAGCGATATCTTTGGCTTCGCCCTGCCACTGGGGGTGGAGGTGAAGCAGCACCTGCTGGAGACCGCCTCGGTCCAGGAGCGCGTCGAACGGCTGCTGTCCGCCCTGCAGACGATCTCCCCCGCCGGCGCCGCCACGACACCCAAACGGCGCTTTCCGCCCGACTTTTCCTGCAACTGACGCAATCCACCCCGGAGCGGCGTCCCGCGCCTGCCACTTGGCGGTGATCCGGGCCTGGGGTAGCATGAGCCTCACCTGAATCATCAACCCAGGGGAGACTCGTGATGCGTACGTGGAGTGGAATGCGGCTGGGGCTGGGCGTGGCCCTGGCGACGGCCATGGTGGGGGTGCTGTCCCCCGTGCTGGGCCAGCGGTTTCTGCACGGGATCATCTGGCCCGAGCCGGCCGTCGTGACCCCCGGCGAGAACGGTAGCGCGCCGTCTGACGCCGTGGTCCTTTTTGATGGCAAGGGCTTCGACGCCTGGAAACGGGCCGACGGCTGGAAGGCCGACGAGGATGGTGGCTTCACCGCCAAGGGGGCCATCGAGACGAAGCAGGGCTTCGGCGACTGCCAGCTCCATCTCGAGTTCGCCTCGCCAAAGCAGGTGCGCGGCTCGGGTCAGGGCCGGGGCAATAACGGCATCGGCCTCATGGGCGGACGCTACGAGATCCAGGTGCTCGACTCGTACCAGAACAAGACCTACCCCGAGGGATCTGCCGCCTCGGTCTACAACCAGCGCCCGCCGATGGTGAACGCCTCGCGGAAGCCGGGCGAATGGCAGAGTTACGACATCATCTTCACCGCGCCGCGTTTCGATGCCGAGGGCAAGGTCACGAAGCCAGCCTACGTGACCGTCCTGCATAACGGCGTGGTGGTGCAGAACCACACCGAGCTAAAGGGGGCGACCTATTTCGACCGCGAGAACACCTACGTGAAGCACCCCGAGAAGCTACCCATCGTGCTGATGTACCACGGCGATCCGGTCCGGTTCCGCAACATCTGGATCCGCGAGGTGAAGGAGCTGGTGGGCAAACCCGGCGGGAAGCGCGGCCCCGAAAACAAGTAACCACGTCGAACGACCCCCGGCCCAGGTTCGATTCTCCGAGCCCGGGCCGGCGTCGTTTCACCCGCACCAGCTAACCACCTGCAGGAAACAGCCTCATGGCCAAGGGCAACCACTCGTCCCGGAAGGGGCCTCCTCCATCGCAAGCCGCGACGCCAGCCGACCCCGCAGCCCCGACGCAGCCCGTCAAACTGCTCTCGGGCGGCAACCCACAGATTGCCAAGGGAGATGGCGACGCACCGGTGCAGGCCTACATCGCCGCGATGCCTGGCTGGAAGCGCGATCTGGGAAAGCAGCTCGACGCCCTCATCATGCGGCTTGTCCCCCACGTTCGCAAAGGTGTGCGCTGGAACTCTCCCTTCTACGGGATCGAGGGGCAGGGATGGTTCCTCTCGTTCCATGTCTTCACGCGCTACGTGAAGGTCACCTTCTTCGCCGGCGCCTCCCTGGATCCGGTCCCGCCAGGCGGCACGCCGAAGAGCCAGGAAGCCCGCTGGATCGATATTCACGAAGCCGACGGGCTCGACGAAACCCAGATGGCCGCCTGGGTGAAGCAGGCGGCATCGTTGCCTGGTTGGAGTTCCGTTTGACCTATCCTTGGGCAAGCAAGGTGGATGGATGACGGTCGGGGAAACGTCAGGTCTTGAACTTGGCCAACTGTTCCTTGACGATTTTGTGAACTCGGTTGGAGGGGATGGAGAAGGCGATATTTTGCGCTTCCGTGCGAACGGCTACGTTAATGCCGATCAAATTTCCTTCGATGTTCAACAGGGGTCCCCCGGAGTTCCCTGGATTGATACTGGCATCCGTCTGAATCAACTGGGTTAGTACGGCGTCGGCATAGGAAACCTCACGATTCAGTGCGCTAATGATCCCTAATGAAACCGAGCCTATATATCCCAGAGGATTTCCAATCGCCACTACGGTTTCACCTTCCTCTAGTTGGTCAGAATCTGCAAAACCAATTACCGGATAGCTCCCCGCTGCCTCGATCTTGACGATGGCCAGGTCCTGTCGGGGGTCATTCCATACCACCTTGCCCGGAAATTCCTTGTCGCTGTCTCCCAGGAAGCGAACCGTGACTGCCGAGTCCGTGCCAACCACGTGCCGATTTGTCACCAGATAACCCCGCGGATCGACAATGACTCCGGTTCCAATGATGGTCCGTTGTGTGGTTCGCCGGACCAGAACCGTACAAGGTTTGGCGCGATGCACACACCGTACAGTAGGGGTCATGTGACTGTGCGTGACCTCTGCTTGACGGTAGTTTGAGTTCCCAGAAGGAACAGTTTTTCCCTTCGTGAACAGACTCTTGTTCCAGGCAGACAGTGCATCCAGAACGACCGGAGCAGGGGGCAGTTCCAGCACGGCGCGAGGCTGGGTCGGATCAATCCCTCGGGTACTGTCGAGGGGCGCTGCCAGGGGCAGATCGGGAGACATGGGGCGGTAACCGACGCTCAGCAGTCTTTTCTGAACATTGTTTGATTGCAGATACTTCAGCACCACCTCTCCAGCCGACCGCTGTTCTTCCGAACTCCATTGTCTGTCCACCACTGCTGCGGTGACCTGATCCACAATGGTATGGCGGGGATAAATGGCTACCCAGGCAGGTTGCAATTTTCGCCGGGCTGTATGCTCGTTCAGAGAAATGAGGTGGTGTTCCGGTAGATAAACCACGTCACAATGGCCTGGTCCGTCCAGCGTTTCATTCTTGATCAGATCATCAAAGGAGGAGGCATACCACACAATCGAAGAGCCAAGGAGTTGCAGCGCCTCGGAAAATTTGGGATTGCTGAAATCATCCGAGTTGAGGTCTTTCGATTTGTTGAGAACCGCATGCGCGAAGGACATGACGCATTGCAAGCCAGCGTCGGAGTACTCAGGATTTACCATCAGGGTTTTCAGGTTCCCCCATTCCGGACGCCCTGCCGATTTCCACCCATCTTTCGCGAGGTTTTTCAGGTCTAACCAGGTGATTTGTTTGCCCGGCCAGCCCATCGCCTCGGCATGAGTACGCCGCATGGTAAACACATAGGGCATCTGCATGAATGCAGTTCGGTTCACCAGAGCCGGCTTTCCTGATTTCAGCGTCGATTCCTGGTCCGCCAGATCGAGGTAGATGGGGGAGGCAGGAATAAGAATCTGAGCTTCCAGTGATCCGTTGAGTACTCCCTCGATCATTTTCTGAGAGGTGGTGGTCACCGTTTGAATGTCAATCTTTCTTCCTGCAGGCGTTCGTAGATCAGCATTCTCCAGGATGCGTGTCAATCCATCGGGTCGTGGTCGAGCAACACTCTTGGCAAGCGGCTGCGCGAAGGCCACCAGCAGTTTTACTGGGGCTTCTTGAACTTCCTTGTTCTGCTCAGTTTCGCCAGGGGGAGCCGTGTTCTGATACCACTGCTTGGCTCCAATCCAGGTCCCAATCGCTGTCAAGCAAACAAGACAGGTGGTGATCGCCGCCCAGCGAACAAATCCGGTCATTCTTGGACTCCCGGCTACCCTGAGAATGGAGCCCAGAACTACAGGGTCTCCTGGGGGCATCATCCTCATTCAAATGATAGTTGTTCCATCTATAGTATCCGGAAGTCCGCAGAAAGAAGCCCCATTTGCCTTCCCGGGCATTTGTTAGAGGTAGTATGGCTCCTTGATAGGCCCCCACGCTCAACTCGCCGAGGCCGCGCTGGGCTCCTCGCGATGCTGGGCCGCCTCGCGCAGGAGTTCGACGGCGTCCTCGTCCTCGACCTGGGTGAAATCCTCGTAGCACTGCCCGACGGCCCAGAACGACTCCGGCATCTCCAGGCAGATCACCTCGTCACACCAGAAGCGGATCTCGTCGAGCCGTTCCGGCGGCGCGACTGGCACCGCCACGATCAGTTCACGCGGCTTCTGAGCCCGGATGGCCTGCAGAGCCGCCAGCATGGTCGATCCGGTGGCGATCCCATCATCGGTAACGATGACCGAGCGATTAGCGATGGAGGCGGCCGGCCGTACCGCCCGGAACAGGCTGCGCCGCCGCTTAATCTCCATCATCTGATGATGCCGTTCGTTGGCCAGGTACTGGCGCATCTCGCCCACGTACTCGTCGGCGTGGTGGTTGAGATACACCTGCCCATCCTCGGAGATGGCGCCAATGGCCAGTTCGGGCTGACCCGGCGCGCGGAGCTTGCGCGACAGCACGATATCTAGCTCGGCCCCCAGTTCGCGGGCCAGCACCGCCCCGATGGCCACTCCGCCGCGTGGGATGGCCAGCACCAGTGGATCGTGCAGCGGGCGGCCTTTCAGCGTCCGCGCTAGTTGTCGGGCGGCATCTTCACGATTGAGAAACATGGTCCGTCTCCTGTGAGGCGGAAGAAAGTAAAAGAACAAGAACGAATACGATCGCGAGACACTCAAGCATTCCCCATCGCTCGAACCTGGGGAACCGCGCAGGCGGTCGGGGCCAGGTAACGGATAAACCAGCGGGCGGCCAGGTTAGCCACTTCCTCCAGCGCGCCGGGCTCGGGAAACAGATGCGTGGCCCCGGGGATGACGATCAACTCGCGCGGGCACACCAGGTCATGCAGGGCCTGGGTGTTGAGATCCACTACCACATCGTCCTCGCCGCCCACAATCAGCAACGTGGGTGCCTGCACCTGGGGAAGCAGACCGCCGGCCAGGTCCGGCCGACCTCCGCGTGACACCACGGCGGACACCAGTCTGGGCTCGCGGGCGGCGGCCACCAGAGCGGCTGCTGCTCCCGTGCTGGCCCCAAAGTAGCCCAGCGACAGGCCTTGCGTGGCTGGTTGTTGCTCCAGCCAGAAGGCGGCCAATAGCAGTCGGTTGGCCAGCAGGCTGATGTCGAAGACGTGCCGACGATCCGCTGCCTCGCGCTCCTCGAGGAGATCGAGCAGCAAGGTGGCCAGGCCCGCCTGGTTCAGCGCTTCGGCCACAAACTGATTCCGTGGGCTAAAACGACCACTCCCGCTCCCGTGGGCGAAGGCCACGGCGCCCCGAGCCGGCGAGGGCACGGTGAGCCACCCCTCCAGTGAACAGCTTTCTGCCGGAATGCTCACTGCGGTGCGTGCCGATGCCCTGGTCTTCATGGTGCGCCCTCCCAGGGGCAAGATGGGGTCCACCTCCACCATGAGCAAGCCGCGTACCAAACTGAGGGGGAATCCCCGGCAAGCCCGCTTCGACCGCTCAGCGGCTCCGAAACCGCCCCGGTTGTGCGAGCGGGATGTGTCCGATTCTCCCGGTCTTGTGCGACTTCGCACAGAATCCCTCGGCGCTGTGCGGCCTGGAATGGGTCGCGCGTACGAGTCGGATCGCTGGAAAGATATTTTTCTCCGCGAGTGGTCACAACTCGACCCCCCCGAGTCCTGGGGGGTGAACAGAGATCGCGATAGGCTGCGATCGACAACCACACCGGGTTCCTGGGTCGGACCCCTGGTTGCGTCACATACTCACCTACGGGAATCGTTCCATGCTTCGCACCACTTCCCTCCGCAACCCCCGTCGTCCGGGGCTCGAATCGCTCGAGGATCGCCGCCTGCTGACCGTCGGCCTGAACGTCCTTCCGCTGTACCCCGTCGGCATTTCTCTGGGCCGCGATGGGGTCGTCCACATCCAGGGGGACAGCAGCGATAACATCGTCACTGCTTCCGTCCAGGGCACCTCCCTGAATGTGAAGATGGAAAAAGTGAACTGGGTCAACTCGCCGGATATCAACACGCCTCCGACGGCGTTTCTCCAGACCACCCACGAGAAGACCTACGAGCTGAACAAGGTCACCTCGCTGTGGTTCTCCGGCGGCAACGGCAACGACACCTTCAATAACCTCACCGATCTTTCCTCTCTGGCCTTCGGTGGGCTCGGTAACGACGACCTGATCGGTGGAAGCAACAATGATCGCCTCGTCGGCGGGTCCGGCGACGATTCCATGGAAGGCCGAGGCGGCGACGATCAACTCGAAGGCGGCGTGGGCAACGATATCTACGGCTTCTCTGGCACGCAGCTCGGTTCGGACGTCATCGTCGAGAAGGCTGGCCAGGGCGACGACCGCCTCGACTTTTCCGCCATGGAGGTCGGGGTCAAGATCAACATCCTCAACCCCATCAAGCAAACGGTGGCCGGCGCAAATCTCTCGCTAACTCTCGGCAGCATCGATGGAATCGAGGACGTCTGGGGCACCAACTTCGACGACCTGATCGTCGGCAACGGCCTGGGCAACGAACTCCAGGGCCTGGGTGGCAAGGACACCCTCAAGGGCCTGGGCGGGGCAGATTCGCTGTATGGTGGCCAGGGCGATGATACTCTCGATGGCGGTAGCGGGGCCGACGCCCTGATTGGCGGTTCCGGCAAGGACATCCTCAAGGGACAGGGCGGCGATGATGGCCTGTTTGGCGACGACGGTGACGACACTCTGGAAGGTGGCGAGGGCAAGGACATCCTGTTTGGTGGAGCCGACAACGACCTCTTGAAGGGCGGGACCGACAACGACACCCTCTACGGCGACAGCGGCAACGACAAGTTGTACGGCGGCGCCGGCAACGACACCCTGTACGGCGGATTTGGCAATGACGAACTGTACGGCGAAGGCGAGAACGACACACTCAATGGCGACGATGGCAATGACAAGCTGTTCGGTGGAGTCGGCAACGACAAGCTCTCCGGCGGAATCGGCGACGACGAGCTGACGGGCCAGGGTGGAAGCGACAGCATGGATGGCGGCGACGGCTACGACAAGCTGACGGCCGACCGCGCCGGCGAATCGCTCGCGGGAGGGGAGTTTGTTGATATCTTCGTCGATCAACTCTACGAGCAGGACAACAACTGGAGCTGCGGGCCCAACTCTGCCTCGCGCCTGCTGCGTGCCTACGGCTGCGACGTGACCTACAAGCAGATGCAGAACAAGGTGGCTGCCTCGAACATCGTGTCGCAGTTTGGCCTGGGAACGCCTCCACCCTACCTCCGCCAGATCATGCAGCAGTACCGGATGCAGACGCAGCTCCAGTCGGGAGCCACCTTCGAGAAGATCCTCCAGCTCCTCGGCGAAGGGAAGCCCGTGGTCGCCCTCATCGGCTGGGGTTCCACCACCGTACCCATCTTCCACCCCATCCCCGGGTTCCTGGAACTGGCCACCGCTCCGGAAGCCTTGCACTACATCACCTTGACCGGCTTCGACATGGCCACTGAGACGCTGTACTACACCGACACCAACACCGAGCGCAAGTCGTACTCCTTCACCCAGTTCGCTTCGCGCTGGAACTGGCCGGGTGATGGCTCGGTCTACGCGGGACTCTCGGCCCTGGGTGTGACCAAGAAGACGATTCTCTGGTAACTCGTGTGCGCGAAAGCCATCCAGACGCCATGATTTCTCCGGGGGAGGCCATGTGGGCCTTCCCCGGATGCTTCTTTTGCAAGTGAAGGGGCGGCAATCATGGGTCGGCTTTGTGGGTTGGTGATGCTGGTGGCAGTGCTCCCGGTCGGCGCGGCAGAATACCTCACCGGAGTCAAGGCCGTCGCCTCCAGCGAGCAAACGAAGGGGTTGTTTGGTGCCGCCAACCTGGTGAACGATCGTGGCCTGACCGAGACCGCTCCGGGCAGCGGCGTCTTCACCCTTACCACCAATGCCTACGAGGGAGGCGGCTCTCTGTGGCAATCCGGCTATCTACCCCATGGGCCGCAGGAAACGCCCCTCGTTGATTTTGACCTGGGCAAGCTGGTGACTGTCACCGGCTTTCACGTCTGGAACCACAACGGGCAGCCGCACCGCGGCTTTGCTGACGTCACCGTGTACGCCTCGGACGATGGCGTACGCTGGCGAACCGTTCAGCGGGTTCACTTTGCCAGGGCACCAGGTAAGCCCGACTACACCGGCGAGGAGCACACGTTGCATCGGCCGGTGACGACCCGCCACCTCCGCTTCTGGGCGGACAGCACTCACCGCGGACGGTTCGGACAACCGGACCTGGCCGGCCTGGGCAAGGTCCGGTTCCGCGAGGGGAAGAAAGTAGAGTCGGCCGACCCGCGTCCGATCGGCCCCTATCCGGCCGATTCCGGGGTGGTCAACGCCCAGGCTGCCCCGTTCTTCGCCCGGGGAGATGGCAAGACCGACGACACCGAAGCCCTGCAGAAGGCCATCGACGCTACCCAGGGCAAGCGTCTGATCCTTTACTTGCCTGCCGGTACCTATCTACTGTCGAAGCCCCTCCGCTGGAAGAACGCCATCCATTTTGGCCACAACAACCTGCAGGGCGCCGGCCCCGAGGCTACCATCCTGCGGCTGAAAGATGGCACCTTCACCGATCCCAAAAGTCCGCAGCCGGTCCTGGCAAGTGGTTTCAACGGACAGGAGGGTGGCGGAGTCTCGGCGGATTGGTTCTACAACCACTTCACCGACTTCGCCATCGACACGGGCAAGGCGAACCCGGGCGCGGTGGGGGCGCAGTTTTACTCGAACAACGTGGGGCGATTCAGCCAGGTCACCATCCGTTCGGGGGACGGCACCGGCGTCATCGGCCTCGACCTCGCGCCGGCCGACCAGAATGGCCCTCTGCTGGTGCAGGACGTGAAGGTGACCGGATTTGATACCGGCATCCGCACCGGCGCCACGGTCAACAGTCAGGTGCTCGAACGCATCACTCTGGTGGGGCAGGGCAAGGTAGGTCTCGACAATAATGGCCAGTGTCTGACGGTGCGGGCACTGCGCACCCGGGGAAAGGTGCCCGCGGTGCTGTCTCGCTGGGGGCATCTGACCCTGATTGATGCCGACCTCCAGGGCGAGGGCGATGCTGCGTCGGTGCCTGCCGTGACGAGTAACGAGATCCTCTTTGCCCGAAATATCGCCACGACTGGCTTTCAGAAGGCCATCCACAACGGCGCGAAGGGCGGCACGCCCGACCCGCGCGGCTCGAAGGTGGCGGAGTTCGTCTCGCATCCCGTGCTGGCGCCCGCTAGTGGACCACGCACCTCGCTCGGCCTCGAAGTGCGTGACACGCCCACCTCGCCGGTGGATGATCCCGCGAACTGGGCCAACGTCCGCCACTTCCGCAAGATCGACGACCTCGACGATACGGCTGCCTTCCAGCGCGCCATCGATAGCGGCGCCACCACTGTCTACACCCCGGTAGGCGGCGTCTATCTCCTCAGCGAGTCGATCCGTCTACGGGGCAAGGTCCAGCGCGTGCAGGGACTTTTCAGCACCTGGGCGGTTCATGGCAAGAAGGGTAGCCCCACGCCCTTCTTTCGCATCGAGGCCGGCGATCCCGCGACTGTCCATCTCGAACACTGCGTCGGAAGCATGCGCGTCGTCAACCCCTCTGGGCGCACGCTGGTGGTGCGCAACTGTGGGCTGAATGGCGGGACGCCCGAGGATACTGGCGAACTCTACCTGGAGAACATGGTGGGCGAGTGGGTGTTCGGCCGTGGTCAGCGTGTGTGGGCCCGCCAGCTCAACGCGGAAGAGGAGGGCACGCACCTGCTCAACGCGGGTGCCACGCTGTGGGTGCTGGGGCTGAAGACCGAACGTGGCGGTGTGCTCATCGACAGCCTGCCTGGTGCCCGTACCGAGGTGCTCGGCGGTCTGTGTTACACCACGACGAAGGGCAAACTGGGCCCGATGTTCCGCGCCGAGGGGGCCGAACTCTCTGTCACGCTCTCCGAGGTGTGCTACACAGGCGATCCCTATGCGCTGGTATTCGAGGGCCGCGGCAAGCAGCCCTGGACGGTGAAGCGCGGCGAGGCGCACCTCCGGCCGAACTTCCTCCAGGGCAGTGGCATTCCCCTCCTGCGCTACGGTAGCCGGGCCGAGTAAGCCGCGCCAGGCCATCCTGTTGCCCTCAGCTGCGCGGAAGATGCCGGATGAGGGGCAGCAGGGCGTCGGCCAGCTGTTCGCACGGCACGTCGGACAGGAGGTTCTCGCCGACCTGGGCACCAGGCCCGGTGTGTCCCTTGACAGTCACGTGGGCTGCATCGACAACGCCGCCCTTGACCCGCGTGCGGCAGGCTTCCAGACCGATGGTCGCGACCTGATGCAGGCCGCAGCCCGCCGGGCAACCAGACCAGTGGATGGTGAGGGGGGCAATTTTCTGGCCACGGGTGCGCTCCTCGAGTTCCCGGGCAACGCGGAGCGCCCATCCCTTGGTCTCGATGAGCGCCAGGTGGCAGTAATCGTTGCCAGTGCAGCTCACCAGCCCCCGGAGTATGGGTGAGGGGTCGTATGGCAGCTCGCGCAGGATCGGTTCGTCGGTGAGGGCCCCGATCCGACTACCGGGAATGTTCGGGATGATGACGTTCTGCTGCACCGTGAGCCGCACCTCGCCACTGCCGTAGCGCTCGGCGAGATGAGCCACGCCGCGCAGCTGCGCCGAGGTGATGCGTCCCACCGGCACGAGCAAGCCCAGCGAATACAGCTCGCCCGTGGTCTGCCCCGGCAGTGTCTTCTGAGGATGCAGGCCGAGATGGTCGGCGTGATGCGGTTTGCGCAGGTCGGTGCCGGCCCGAAGTAGCGGCGTGCCCAGCCGCCGCGCGAGTTCGGCGCGGAACCAGGGCAGCCCGCGTTCCTCGAGCAAGAAGGCCAGCCGACCGCGGTTGCGCTGGCCCCGGTTGCCGTGATCGCGGAAGAGGAGAACCACCTCCTTGCACAGCCGGGCCGCCTCCGGAGGGCGGACGAACACATCAAGCGGCTGCGCGGGAGAGTAACCCCCCGAGCCCAGTTTGCCTCCCACCAGTACGTTGAAGCCGTTGACCTGCCTGCCCTCCAGTTCCCGATAAGCGGGCACGAGGCCGAGATCCTGCGTCTCGACGTGGCAGCAGTTTTCCAGGCAGCCAGTGATGGTGACGTTGAACTTGCGCGGCAGGTTGGTCACCTCGCGGTTCCGCACGAGCATGGCGTTAAACTCGTCGATGACCGGCCCGGCATCGAACAGTTCGTGCGGAGACAGCCCCGCCAGCGGGCAGCCACAGATGCCGCGGACGTTGTCGAGCCCGGTTTGCAGGCTGTGCAGCCCCACCTCCTCGAGCCGGCGCCAGATCTCCGGGACGTTCGCCAGGGTGAACCAGCGCAGCTGCACCTGCTGCCGCGTCGTCAGGTCCACGAAGCTCTTGCCAAACTCGTCGGCGAGGTCAGCCAGGACGCGGAACTGTCGGCCGGTGGCGCGGCCGGCGTTGAGTCGCAGGCGGAGCATGAAGTGGCCGGGCGTCGTCTTCCGGAAGAACAACCCGTACCACCGCGCGCGCTGCTTGTCGTCCTCCGAGAGTTCCTGCCAGTTGTTGTCCTGGGCCAGGTGCAGCAGCCGGTCGAGGACGTCGAGCCCGTCGCGCTTCTTCTTCATCAGCTCCAGCTTGTTGGGCTCGGCGCGGATCTTGCCAGCCGCCTGGAGAAACTGCGTGAGCAGCGGCTGACAGGTGCCGCACCCAGTGCCTGCCCGCGTCTTCAGCCCGAGCGCTGCGACCGATCCGCAGCCGGCTGCGATCGCCTCGGCGATGCTCCCCTTGCTGACGCCATGACAGTTGCAGATGCGAGCCGCATCGGGCAGCGCGAATAGGTCGCCCCCCTGGCTGAGAAGCGCATCGCGGGTGCCATTCTGCAGTAGCTCCAGCGCGGTTCCCGGGATCGACTCGCCGCTGCGGAACAGCCGGCCCAGCGCGCCTCCATCATCGGAGATGCCCACTAGCAGCGCCCCATCGAGCCGACCTTCGCGCACCACCAGCTTGCGATAAACGCCGGCCTCGGCGTCAAGCTGACTCACCACGTCGGCGCTGGCGTCCCCCTGGAAGTCGCCCAGAGACACCACGTCCACGCCCATCACCTGCAGTGTGGTCGATACCCGCGATCCGGTGTACTCCGCGCTGGGCTTCGTGCCGCTCAGCAGGTCAGCCAGCACTCGCGCCTGGTCCCAGATCGGTTCGACCGTGCCATGGCACACCCCGCGATGTTGGGCGCACTCTCCCAGCGCGGAGACGTTCGGGTCGCTCGTTCGCAACTGGTCATCGACCACGATGCCCTGTTCGACCAGCAATCCCGCCTCCTGCGCCACCTTCCTGTTCGGCCGGGTGCCGCAGGCCAGCACCACCATGTCGGCCTCCAGCTGCGTCCCATCGGCAAAGCGCACTCCGGCCACTTTGCCATCGCCCTCGATGGCGTCAACCGTCCGCCCCGTCTGCACGGCGATGCCCAGCTGTTCCAGGTGGCGTTGCAGCAGGCCAGCACCCAGGGCGTCGAGTTGTCGGGGCATCAGATATGGCGCCGACTCGATGACGATGACCTCGACCCCGTGGTTGAGCAGCCCCCGGGCCGCCTCCAGCCCCAGCAGGCCGCCGCCGAGCACGACCGCGCGATCGCACTCCTGGGCCCAGGCGCCAATCTGCGAGCAATCCTCCAGCGTCCGAAACGGGAACACCCCGGCCAGGTTGGTGCCTGGCATCGGGGGGATGTAGGGGTGCGATCCGGTGGCGAGAATCAGGTGATCGTATGGCTCGACCACCCGGCCATGCGCGCCGGAGACGACGCGGCGGGCCAGGTCGATGCCTTCGACCCGGACGCCCGTGTGCAGGCGCACGCGGTGTTCTTCGTACCATTCGATGGTGTTGAGCCAGAGCCGGGCGGGATCGGCGAAGCCGCCCAGCACTTGCGTCAGCAAGGTTCGGTTGTAGGTACCGTGAACCTCGTCACCGAACAGGCGCAGGTCGTAGCGATGTGGTGTCCGGGCGAGGATCTCCTCGACGACGCGCGCGCCGGCCATCCCGGTACCGATCACCACCAGCGTGGGACGCCGCGCCTGGGCCATCCAGAGACTCCGGAGGAAACGCTGTCCCGGGCAAGGAGCCATCCCGGGGACGGACTGGCAGGCCTCGACGCAAGGCAACACCGGTGCCAGACGGCGGAAAATCGGAGATGAATGACCTTAACTCGCAGCCGTGAAACCAGATAAGGCGGCGGAGGTGGGAGAGGATGTGCGGACGGGATAAATGGGTTGTGCCAGGGAAGCAGGCAGGAGGTGCTGGCGGAATGCGCAGGCTCGCGGGGGGCGGGACGTCGGCCCTCCGCGAGCGCTAGCCTCGTTCCTGGTCACTGCTTGGGGAAATGCTGACGCACCTCGCCATCGGAGAGAAAGCGCGCCTTGAGTCGAATCCGGCTGGAGCCGCGTCGGCGATCGAGCAGAAGCACTTCCTTGCCGGGGGTCAGGTCCTTGCCCTCCTCGACGTGGAACTCCTCGTCGGCGAGGTTACGAGCGATGAACGGCCCCCGGATCGGCAGCAGATGCTCGGCCCACAGGTTGAAGCCCGCCCCGGTGTTGTTCTTTCCCTGCGGTCCCGCCGACAGGAACAGCCGATAGGGCCGACGGTGCGTCACCTCCATGAAGAAGGGAATCATCGTGTGGATTGGCCCGAGGTGTCCGCCGGAGAAGATGCCGCTGACCTGGAAGTGCGCGTTGGCCAGCGCCTCGTTGATGGAGATGGTGGCTGGCATGGCGGTGAGGACGATGAAGCCCTCCTTGTGGAAGCCCGCCGCGCGATCCTCCTTCACGCCTTCTTCCTGGCCGATCAGCGACGTCCATTCCGAAGGCAGCGTCTCGCCGCGCTCGGCCTTGCCGTCCACGTCGGTTTCGAGGAATGTCTCGACGTAGCCGCCCTTGTACTTGAAGACCCAGGCTTCGAGCGGGTTGCCCCCGAAGAAGCCCAGTTTGCCCGCTCCCTCGAGCACCTTGCGGACATCGTCCACCTTCTCGATGGAGTAGCGCCCCGGGGCATTCCCCTCGGTCGAGGGCGTTTCGGAAGTGGGAGGCTCGGTTGTGGGACGGACGGGGCTGAACTGCACCCGACCCGTGGCGGCCAGCCCGGCCACCGCGACGAGTGCGCCGGCCAGCAGACCGGTGAAGACGAGAAGAATCCGGGGGAGCATCGCGTGCGTTCTCCTTCCAGGGAGGGCAAGAGGGAATCCGATTCCCCATCTGCGCATGCCGCTCAGCATAGCGAACTGATTCGGTCAGGACGAGATCAGGACGACAGCCCGGCCTCCACCGCGCGTTGCAGCCGTTCCTCGGCCCGGCGCAGGAGCGTGGGTACGCTGGCCTCGTCGGTGGGTACGCTGGCCGTGCCGAATCGGACGTGCAGCGGCGCAAACCCCTCATGGGATCGATGTTCCAGCACCTGGCGCAGGCGACGACAGGCTCCGGCCGCCTGTTCAGCGCTGGCGTGCGGCAGCAACAGCATGAACCCCCCCAGGCCATACTGCCCCGCCACGTCGCACCGGCGCTTGTGGACGCCCACCTCCCGGGCCAACCAGTCGCCTAGCCGGCTGATGTGCTCTGGGTCCAGCGCATCGTTCCCACCGGGGTGCAACTCACCGAGCACCACCGACAACGGAGCCTGATGCCGC
The DNA here is from genome assembly GCA_046350255.1 of Gemmataceae bacterium. Taxonomy (GTDB): domain Bacteria; phylum Planctomycetota; class Planctomycetia; order Gemmatales; family Gemmataceae; genus CALDUY01. Next base: position 166,487 of record JAXMAV010000015.1, on the reverse strand, counting down.
CGCGCCCGTGCCACCTCCTCGTCCAGCCGTTCCATCATGTAGCGCTGGCTGTACCAGCGCGTCGGCCCTTCGCCTGGGGCGGCTTCCCACAGCAGACCCAGCAGGCGGTCGGCCCGCGCGTGGCTGTGGCGCAGCTGCATCACCACGTCCCGGCAAAGTTGCCGCTCTCGGCCCAGTTCGATCGCCTGGGTCAGCAGGCTGCGGGCCAGCGTCGGATGACTCCGGGCGATCTCCAACGGCATCCACAGCGTACCGTGGCGCATCCCCTCGGCCACGAACTCCGCCTGCACTGGCGCTAGCAGCACCAGTGGCGCCGCCACCTGCGCCGCCAACCAGGCCAGGCCATCGGTCCAGTCGGCCTCTGTGATCGGCCCCTCCAGCACCACCGCCTGGCAGGGCTGGGCATCCTGGATGAACCCTGCCTGCTCGATGGAGCCGGCCTCCACCAGGTCCCAGGTGCGTGACCCGAGCAGACTCACGAGCGTCGGCCGCGACGTCTCCGGCGCCACCAGTAGAATCCGCGGACGAAGTAGTTTCCCCGCCATCGATCCACCCCTTGACCTGGTTCCGATGGACCGAGTGTAACTACCTCCGTGCGTGCGGCGAAGGCGACCTTCCCACCTCGCGCAGCTTCTGCAGGTTGCCAGGCCGGTAGACTCCGCGCCTTCGCTTTATTCGCCCGAGACGTAGCCCGTCTCTCCACGGGGCGACACTCCCGCCGCCAGGGTGCCCGGCACGGGGCCTGCCTGCACGGCCATCACCATGCCGTTGGACCAGTCTCCGGTGGTGGTCACCTTGTGCCCCAGCGCCTCCAGCGCCTGGCGCGTCTCGGCCGGAATCCGACTCTCCACCACCAGGCCGCCCGCAGTGGCCTTGCGCGGATAGAACGAGCTGGGAAAATGCGTGGTGTGGAAGCTGGCGGCATCGATAGCCTGCATCAGGTTCATCCCATGGTCCACCACGTTGAGGAAGAACTGCAGCGTCCACTGGTCCTGCTGATCGCCGCCGGGTGTGCCGAACGCCAGGTAGGGCCGACCGTCGCGCAGCGCCAGCGTGGGCGTGAGTGTGGTGCGCGGCCTTTTCCGCGGAGCCAGGACATTGGGCCGATGCGCATCCAGGTCGAACATCTGCCCGCGGGTGCCCATCGAGAAACCAACCCCGGGTACCACCGGCGACGAGGGAATCCAGCCACCCGAGCAGGTGGCAGCCATCATGTTGCCCTGCGCATCGATGGCGCAGGTGTGGGTGGTGTCGTGGTCGTAGACCTCGCCATCGTCGGGCAGGTCGAGCAACTGGCCCATCCCCTCGGCAGGAGACCGGGCCGCGTCGCCGGGGCGGAGTTCCAGCGAGGCCTTGCGTGGGTCGATCAATCCTCGGCGCTCGGCAGCATAGGGGGCCGACAGCAGCCGTTCGAGGGGAATCTTCGCGTGGGCAGGATCGCCGTAGTATTTCTCGCGGTCGGCGAAGGCGAGTTTGGCCGCCTCGGTGACGGTGTGAATGTACCCCGGCGAGTTGTGCCCCAGCCGAGCCAGGTCGAACCCTTCTAACAGGCGCAGCTGCTGGAGGAACACCGGCCCCTGCGTCCACGGGCCGCACTTGTACACCGTCAGGCCACGATACTCGACCGACACAGGCGGCTCGAGCGTTGGCTTCCACGCGGCAAAGTCGTCCCGGGTCAGCAGGCCGCGGTGCGACCGCCCCGAGGCGTCGCGGCAAAGATGCTTGCTCAGGAACTCCACGAGTCGGCGCGCGGGCTCGTCGCGATACCAGAAGTCGATGGCGGCCTGGATGCCTGCAGCGCGATCGCCCTTGCTGGCGCGCTCGGCGGCGACGGCCTTCTCCAGCAGGGAGGCGGTGTCCGGATTCTTCAGCAGATGGCCGACCGGCGGCACCTTGCCCTCGACGAGGTACAGCGCGGCCGAGCTGGGCCACTCGCTCTGGAACCGCTTCACCAGCCCCGTCAGCGAGCTGCGCAGACCGGCATAAAGCGGGTAGCCATGCGTGGCCAGCTCGATGGTCGGCTCCAGCGCCTCGCGCAGCGTTCGGGTGCCGAACCGCTGCAGGGCGAAGGCCCACGACCCGAACGCAGCCGGCACCGTGGCGGGTAGGAAGCCATCGCCGGGGATCAGCTTGATGTCCAGCTTGCGAAACTGTTCGAGGGTGGCGGCGCGGCCGATGAAGCCCTGCCCGGAGATGGAAAACACCTTCTTTTCGGCGGCGGAATAGACGAGGATGGGTACTTCGCCGCCCAGTCCGTTGACGTGGGGCATGAGCAGGTTCAGGGCGAAACCCGCCGCCACAGCTGCGTCGATGGCGTTGCCACCCCGGTCGAACATCCGCTGCCCGGCGCGGGCGGCGAGGTAGTGCCCGGCCGCGATGAGGCCGCGCCGTCCCAGGTACAGGGGTCGGGTGGTGAACGAATCGCGCGCAGCCATGATCGAAACTCCTGGCGGGACCTACAACAATCTGGGCGTGCCGACGAGTGGAACGCCACTAGCCTAGTCGGGCCGGCCGGCGCTGTCACCAGGATACCGGGGCAAACCATGGCGGGACGGCTGCGAATCGGAGTGATCGGCCTGGGACGACGCTGGGCCCGCTATCGCCAGGTGCTCGCCGCCCTGGGACGCGACGTCCGCGTGACGGCGCTGCACGATTCCGCCGCCGCCCGAGGAGAGGCCGAGGCCCGCGACCTCGAGGCAGATTTCGTCCCGGGCATCACCGATCTCATCGAGCGCGACGACGTGGACGCCTTGCTGGTGCCCGGGGGCAACTGGCTCGGCCTCTGGCCCGTCTCGCAGGCCGTCGTCGTCGGTAAGCCGGTGCTTTGCTCCGTGTCGCCCGCCGAGGATCCCGCCCAGCTGGCCGCCCTGCGCGAGGCCGCCCATGTCCATGTCGCTCTCTGGCCCGCTCTGCTTGTGGCGCTGGAAGCCCTGGCCGAACAGGCCCAGGAATCGATCGGCCAGCCGCTCTTCCTTCAGGGCACCCTGGTGCGCCACGGCGACGGCGACCTGCTCGCAACCTCCGCCGCCCTGGCTCTGCTCCGCGCCTGCGCCGATCGGTTCGAGTCCGACCCTCGCCGTATTTCGGTGCAGACCGGCCCGGCCACGGCCGACGTCCTGAGCTTGCTTCTCAACTTCGCCGACGATCGCGTGGCGCAGCTCACCTTCTGGGGCAGCCCCGCCGCTCGCTCGCGCTGCCGCCTCCACGTCGAGGCCGAATCCGGGTCGGCCACGGTCGAGCTACCTCGACGCATCGAGTGGAACGACCTGGCCGGGCGCCACACCCTCCAGCTGCCCGGCGGCCTGGCCGAGGGACTCCTCGTTGATCGCTTCGTGCAAGCACTCCGCGACGGCGAGCCCGCGCAGACCGGCATGGCCTGGGCCTGCGAGGCCATCGACTGGTTGCGGGCAGCCCGGCAGAGTCGGGAGACGGGGCAACCTGTCGATCTGGGCTAGATTCACTGACCGGGCAAGTGGGGCGCCGGCTCCTGAGCTTTGGCCGCGGCGTGGACTTGACCGGCCCGGACGCGCAGGCGTATAGACAGAATCCGTGTGACCCAGCCCGGCTTCCCCGGGGCCCTGCGAGGGAAGATCCATGTCCGATCAGTCGTCACCGCGCGGCCACAATATTCCGATGCATGTAGGTCGTCGCCTCGTGGACGAGCTAATGCACCACGCCCGCAAGGTGCCCTCGCTGCCCCTGGCCCGCACCTGCAACGTCGGTCGGCTAGTCGCCGCCCGGTCCGCTGCCCGCCCCACGCCGTCGTGGATGGCCATCTTCATGCGAGCCTATGGCCTCGTCAGCCAGGAGATGCCCGACCTGCGCCAGGCCTGGATTCCCTTTCCCTACCCGCGCATCTATCAGCACCCCATCTCCGAGTGCGGCGTGCTCATCGAGCGCGAGGTGGACGGCGCTCCAGTGGTCCTGGGCACCAAGATCCGCGCCCCCGAACAGTTGACTCTGGCCGAGATCGATCAACATCTCCGCGACGTGCGCGAAAAGCCGGTGGATAAGGTCTCCTCGTTCCGCCAGCTGCTCCGCCTCGCCCGCCTGCCCTGGCCCCTGCGTCGCTGGTTTCTCTGGCGCGTCATCTCGATGTGCGGCTACCGCCGGGCCCGTCGGCTGGGCACCTTCGTCATCTCCAGCCTGGGCAACTACGGCGTCGAGCAGATGCACCCGCTGACCGCGCTGACCACCTACTTCACGTTCGGCCCCATCTCGTCCACCGGCGAGGTGACCCTGAAGGTGATCTACGATCATCGCGTCATGGACGGACGTACGGTGGCCCGCGTCCTGGTGCGTCTCGACGAGATGCTCAACAGCGTCCTCCTGGACGAACTGCACCGCCTGGGCCGCCTTGCCGCCTGATTCCTCGACCGCCCCGGGCAATTTCCCCAGCCAACACGACCGCGCCCATACTATAATTGTGAGTGATTGCTCACATTCGCCTCAGCGAGGCTGGCGGAGGGCGAGACATGGGCTGGGTAGCGCTGAAGATGCTGCTGGGTGACCGCGCCAAGTACCTGGGGATCATCTTCGGCATCAGTTTCGCCACGCTGCTGATGGCCCAGCAGGTGTCGATTTTCCTGGGCATCATGAAGCGGACGGCGAGTCAGATCCTCGACATCCGCGATGCCGACCTCTGGGTCATGGACAACCAGACGCGCTTCATCGACGAGGTGCCCGGTTTGCCGGCCACCGACCTGCAGCGCGTGCGCAGTGTGCCTGGTGTTGCCTGGGCAGTGCCGCTCTACAAGGGGCAGGTCCGTGCCCGCATCGATGGCGGGCAGTTTCGCAACCTGATCCTGTTCGGCCTCGATGATGCCAGCATGGTGGGAGCGCCGTCCGAGATGATTGCTGGGTCGCTGGACGACCTGCGCCAGCCCGACGCGGTGATGGTGGACAAGGCCGGCTACGAGTACATGTGGCCTCGCGAACCGTACCGCCTCGGCCGCGTCTTCGAGATGAACGACCGCCGCGCCGTCCTAGTGGGTGTGTGCAAGGCGTCACCCCCGTTCACCACCTTGCCCATCATCTTCACCCGCTTCAGCCAGGCGCAGGGCTTCGTCCCGCGCGAGCGCAACTTGATGAACTTCGTCCTGGCCCGGCCTGATCCCGAGGCCGACATCGAGGAGGTGCGCCAGCGGATCGAGGCCCAGACCGGCCTGATGGCCCTGACCCAGGAGCAGTTCTTCTGGCGAACCATCCACTACTTCCTGGGTTCGACGGGCATCCCCGTGAACTTCGGTATCACCATCTCGCTGGGCTTTATCGTGGGGCTGGCGGTGGCCGGGCAGACCTTCTACCTGTTCACGCTGGAGAACCTTCGGCAGTTTGGCGCGCTCAAGGCGATGGGGGTGAGCAACCTGCGCATCGTCGGCATGATTCTGCTTCAGGGCACGATGGTGGGAGTAATCGGCTACGCCATCGGCATGGGACTGACAGCCGCCTTTTTCGAGTCCACCTCGCACATCACCCACTTGGCCGGCCTGCACCTGTACTGGCAGGTCATGGTCGGCGTTGGCTGCGCCGTGCTGTTCATCGTGATTGCCTCCAGCCTTATCAGCATCCACAAGGTGCTGGTGCTGGAACCCGCCATCGTCTTCCGCGGCTGAGGCTGAGGTGGGCGACTCAGGGGCCTTAGCGTTGCTGGGTCAGCAGCTGCCGCAACTGGTCGGGCATCATCCGGCCGACGCCATCCTTGGTGACCACGAGATGTTCGCCCGTGGTGGACTGCGGATCGGTGGTATAGGCCCAGATGCCCTCGCGCTGCCGGGTGCCAGTGATGACGATGGCTCCTTCGGCGATCTGCTTGTACGTGGCCGGCGCCTCGCGCTGTAGCGATTGCACCGTCTCCTGAGCGGGCGGCATCTGGCCGGAGGCCACCGAGGCCGCCTCGATGAAGGTACGGATGTTGTTCAGCTCGTTCTGGTTGACCGCCCGCGTGGCGGCCTTGCGCACTGCCTGGGCCGCGCCGCCGGAGCCGCCGCCTCCCAGGCCCGGGTTGATGACCACCCCCGTGGGAGCATGGGCCGTGGTCTGCTCTTGCCCTCCCACAGGAGGCGTGCCCGTCCCGGCAGGTGGGGGAGCAGTCTTCGCGGCTGGCTTCTTGCAGCCAGGAGCAAGGACCAGCATCAGCGCGAGAAGCGCAAGAAGTCGCCGCATGGTGGCATCCTCGGGAATCATCGGGAGTGGGAAAGCGACGCTCTCATCATACGGCCCGCCCCGCCGGGTGCCAGCACAACCTCCGCCCGCGTCGCTGGGTTAGCGCTCCCAGGGCAGGCGGTCGTCGAATCCGGCATTCGACTGGCGCTCGGCTCGCTCTGCCTGGATGCCCTGCCAGCTGCCGACGGCCCACATCGCGAAGAGGATGCCCATCCACATGCTGGTCGGCGCGTAGGGAATGAGACTGCGCCCCTGCATCCCCAGGAGGGCATTGACGGCCAGGACTGCCGAGACGACCAGAGAGATCCACAGCGAGATGAGCTGCCCATTGCGGCGCGAGAAGTACAGGCAGAGTTCGCGCGTGATCATCCCACCGTCGAGCGGCCACACCGGAAGCAGGTTCAGCAACGGCCAGTACAGGTTGATGAGCAGGAGAATAAACACGAGGAACCACAGCGGCGTCATCCGCTCCGGCCCGTACCCAGCGTAGAGCAGAGCCATCAACCCACCGTAGAGGAGCAGTTGAATGCCCGGCCCCGCGGCGCTGACCAGGATGCGCTGCCAGCCGTGCCGCAGGTCGTTGGAACCGATGGCCAACCCGCCCAGGCTGTGCAGCACGATGTGGCCCTCACTGCCGAAGATCCGCCCCATCCACACATGGCCGAACTCGTGCAGGAGGATCGACAGGAAGCACGCCAGCGTCCACACGGCCAGCTCGGTCATGCCGTTGTCGCTCAGGATGCGCATCTGCGTGAAGTCCCAGCCCAGGATGGCGCACATGAGCCAGAAGAACGGGTGGACCCGCACGTAAGTGCCGAACAGGCGGAAGCGGAGGTCGAACGGTGTGGCAGGGGGATCGGACAGCAGCACGGCAGGACCTCCAGAGGAACGGTACGTCTCCATTGTAGAAGGCGGGGAATCGCTACAATCGGGGAGATGGACACGACGACGTTTCGCACGCAGATGCCGGTGACCCAACGCTGGGCCTTTCTGGACCATGCGGCCGTGGCGCCGTTGCCCGCACCGACTCGAGACACCCTGGCCGCCTGGGCCGACGACATGGCCGCGCACGGTGTGCTGGCCGTGGGCCGCTGGCAGGCGCGGGTGGAGGCAACGCGCCAGCGGTTCGCCGATCTGCTCCGCGCCCAGCCCGACGAGATCGCCTTCGTCAAGAATACCAGCGAGGGGATCGGCTTCGTCGCCGAGGGCGTCGATTGGCAGGCCGGCGACAACGTGGTGACCAGCTCCGACGAGTATCCCGCCAACGTCTATCCGTGGATGAACCTGGCCTCGCGCGGCGTCGAACTTCGCCGGGTGCCCTCGCGCGCCGGGCGCGTCGACCTGGACGATCTGCGCGCGGCCATGGATGCACGCACGCGCGTGGTCACGCTCAGCTTCGTCGAGTTCGCCACCGGCTTTCGCAACGATCTCGACGCGGTGGGCCAGTTGTGCCGCGAGCGCGGCGCGCTGTTTTGCGTGGACGCCATTCAGGGGCTGGGTGCCTTCGATCTCGACGTGTCGCGCCTGCCCATCGACTGTCTCGCAGCTGATGGACACAAGTGGTTGCTGGGGCCCGAAGGGGCTGGCATCTTCTGGATTCGCCGCGAGTGGATCGATCGGCTGCGCCCGGTTGGGGTGGGCTGGAACAGTGTGGTGGGCGCCTGGGAGTTCTCCACCATCGACTTCCGTCTGAAGCCACATGCGGGCCGCTGGGAGAGCGGCACGTTGAACGTCGGCGGCATCGTCGCCATGGGTGCCAGCCTGGAACTACTTTTGCAGGTGGGTATCGCCCGAGTCACCGACCGCCTGCGCGAGCTGACCGAACGGCTCTGCCATCAGGTGGAAGGGACCGCCTGGCGCGTCTTCAGCAGCCGACGCGAGGGCGAATGGTCCGGCATCGTGTCGCTGGAAGGGCCGCCGGGTTGTGACCTGGCCGGCGTGGTGCGGACTCTGCGCGAGCGCGGCTTGGTGGTGAACCAGCGAGGTGGACGCTTGCGGGTCAGCCCCCATGTGTATAACACCCCGGAAGAGATCGATCTGCTCGTGTGTCACCTGGGAGAAATGCGATGACCCGGCCCCTCGATCAACGCGTGGCAGTCTACCCCGGTACCTTCGACCCGATCCACCGGGGGCATCTCGATGTGATCACCCGGGGAAGCCGACTGTTTGACCGGCTCATCGTCGGTGTGGGGATCAACCCGGAGAAATCGACGTTCTTCACGCTGGACGAGCGGGTAGATCTGGTGCGTCGCGTGGTCGAGCCGCTGGGCAACGTGGCCGTGGAGGGGTTCACCGGCTTGGCCGTGGAGTTTGTTCGCCGCTGCGGCGCATGCGTCATGTTGCGGGGACTGCGCACCACCAGCGATATGGAGAATGAGTTCACGATGTCGCTCATGAACCTGAACCTCGATCCGGAGATCGAGACAGTGTTTCTGATGGCCAAGGAACCTTACTCGCATCTTTCCAGCACGCTGCTGCGCCAGGTGGCGCAGTTCGGTGGGGCGCTCGAGAAGTTCCTGCCCCTGGAAGTCAAGAACGCGCTGGAAGCCCGGGTGAAAGACCGCCGGAAATGAGGAGCCCCCGGACAGGGCCAAGAACGAGCAAGCGCCTGCCTCACAGGTTCGCCAGAGCCACCAGCAAGGTTTCGGTGCGGTACGGCTTGCGCAGGATGCCGCGGATCCGACTCTGACACGACGCCGGGATCTCGTGCGCCAGGCCGGTGGTGGTGAGCAGTACCCGGGCCGCGGGATACCGCGCGAGCCAGGCCTGCAGATCGCGTAGCCCGACCCCCTGCAGGTGGTGCGCGCAGACGATTAGAATGTCGGCCGGTTGGTCTTTCAATCCCACCAGAGTGGTGCGGGTGTGGACCGTATAGTTGCCATGCTCGAGCATGAGCCGCGTCAGATGCGCCACGGTCGAGTCATCCTCGATGACCAGTGCCATGCCGCGCGACTGAGCCAGGTCGCTTTCGGATAACAGGGGCAGCTCGAGCACGAACCGCGACCCCGTGGCTGGCTCGGCCACACAGCTGAGCCGACCCTGATGCCGGCGCACCAGCTCGTAGACCAGGGCTAGCCCCAGCGCCGAGGCCCGCGACGACGGCGCCTCGCCGTGGCCCGGGTTCTCGCATTCCACCACGATGCGGACGAAGGCACCTTTGCGCTGCGAGCTGATCCGCAAGGGCTGATGCGTCGCACCCGGATCGGCGACGGTGCCCGCCAGGCTCAGCAGCGTCTCGGTAAGCTGGATCGGATCGCCGAGGATCCAGCACTCTTCCGAGCACAGGTCCAGCTCGACAGGGCTGCCCTGGCTGGTCTGGCTGCGCAGCAAACAGGCCAGGCTGCGAAGCAGGGTCTGAATTTCGAGGCGCTGCCGGGGGCGAGTTTCCTCCCCGAGCATGGCCGAGAGACGGCGCGGCAACGTGGCCGCCTGGTCGAGTAGCAGATTCATCATCGTCAGGTCCTCCTGAGCCTCCGGATGAAGGCGCTCGATGCTGGCCAGATGACCGCGGAGCATGAGTAGAGACTGGTTGATCTCCCGGGTGAGGATGGACACCAGGGGTTCGATGGGAGAAACGTGGTGAACAGACGGGGGATGTTCCTCGAAGAGGACGACAGCCAGGGGAACCTGCTGGTCCATGGCCCAGCGGTACTTAATTGAGCGCACCTGACGATTGCCCTGGGGACCGGGACGGGTCTCGATCTGATGACAGACTTGCCCTGCCAGGACCGAGCGCAGGTCGGATTCCTCCAGGGCCGCGAAAGGGTCGGGCCAGAGTTCCTTGAGTGGCCGGCCAACCAGGTCGTGCTCGTCGCGCTGCAGCCACCGACTCAGGGCCGGATTGGCAAACACACAGCGGCCCCGGGCGTCAGCCAGGTAGACACACTGAGGAAGCGGCGCGAGAGCCGCTAGCAGGGCAGGGGGCACACGGAAGGTCATCATGGGTCCAGCTCAATCCCACTGGCACATCAGGCGATCAGCTCGGGAACGAAGACCGGAACCTCTTTGTTCCGGGCAGTCAACCAGCGTTAACGCCCGACCACCGTTTCCCGTCCGGGAAGCGGGGCGATGCGCTCAAGCAGACGGTCGCTCAGTCGCTGGGTCAGCAGCTGGGCGGCCCGAGTGCGATCGGCGGACCAGAGATCCGATGCCTGGCCCTGCACCCACTCCACCAGCGGGGCAGGCCCCAGACGAGAGCGGAGGGCCACGCGAATCATGGGCAGTAACGTCATTTCCAGAATGGCGCGGGTGCGACCTCCCGCGTTGGTGCGATCCAGTCCCAGACGACGGATCAGATCAGCGAGCAAGGAGTCAGTAACTGGCATGTGATCACTCCGGGTTCAAGGGGTAGGGAACAACAACGCGAGATCTCAGGTCGTCTGATGCACGTAGTCGAAGGCCATGTCCGATAGCAGGCCAAAGGCGCTCTGCCCCTGGGCCCACACCTGGCCGTTGTCCGAGTTCTGCCCGTTCAGCACCAGCACCAGCTCGAAGTAGCCGGTGTTGTTCGCCGAGGTGGACTGATTCACGATCGAGACCGGCTGGCCACCGAAGAAGACCTGCAGCGAGTCGAAGTAGCGGTGGTAGGTCAGCGTTCCGCGGAAGGTCCAGACGCGGTCGGCGCCTTCAATGGCCTCGAAATCGGTGATAACGGGGGGCTCGTCGGTAATCTCGCTCCACGCCGAGGCCAGGCCGTCACCTGCTGTCGCGGTGACCATTCCCAGGTTGCTGGCTTCCACGGTCAACGAGTATTCGCCGTCTGCGTCGGTCGAGGTTTGGCCCGTCGCACTGCCCGTGATCGAAATAGCCACGTTGGCCACGTCTCCCGAACCCATCAGATCGCCGGACAGGGTCACCTGCCGACCCACGCCATAACTGACGTTGAGCGTGAGGTTCATGGGCGGGAGTGGTGGCCCCACGGGGAGCCGACCCGTGGGGGTCACGCGCTCCTCGAGTGTCTCGAGGGTGGGGCGGAAGGTGGCAATGCCTGGACGACGGGGGGAGTGTAGAGAAAGCATTGAAATACGACCTCGACAAGGGGGAGCATTCCCACGCGCAAGGCTCCGCCGGGCCTGTGCATCAGCACAGAGACAGGTTCCAGGCAGAGCTCCGGCCGCCAGTGCCGGGAGGGATGCGTGCGATTAGTGATTCGATAGATCGCGATTTCGGGCAGTTTGTGGACATGAAATCCGGGAAAAAAGTAAAATTAGTTGTAGAGACGACAGTCCTGCGGCGAGCGCCTTGAAGATGATCTGCGTAAGTGCTAGTGGTGAATAAGGATGCGCCCTGAGTTGTTGCGCGAGGAAAAAAGTGGCCTCGGACGGGGAGCAACGCAACCCCACCGGGCGGGCGGTGTGGACGAGGCAGCGCCGTCGTTTTCAGGTCTTATCGAGCTTTCCTGGATGGATTGCTCCCACCCTCCCCTGAGGAAAGTGGACCAGAGTGTGGGTTTGCCTCTTTTCGTGACCGAGTTCGTTGGGGATAATCAGTCGGGCGAGGACCCGATGTGATGAAGCAACAAGCCACCAGCTACGAGAGTTCGCTCCTGCTCACCCTGGGCGAGATCACCCAGCTGGTGGTTCACAGCCATGATGCCGCCGAAACCCTGGGCAATATTGTCCGACTGATCCAGGGCCGGTTTCGCACGGCCGTTTGTTCCGTTTACTGCCTGGAGCCGGAGTCGGGGCAGCTGGTGCTCGGCGCCACCGTCGGGCTGAAACCTGAGGCCGTGGGCCGTGTGCGGATGAGCCTGAACGAGGGGCTCACCGGCTTGGTGGGCCAGCAGCTCGCCCCGGTGATGGTCCCCGATGCCTTCGATCATCCGCGCTTCAAGTACTTCCCCGAAGCGGGCGAGGATCCGTACCACTCCTTCCTGGGTGTGCCCCTGCTGGAAGGCGGGTCGCTGCAAGGTGTGCTGGTGGTGCAGGATGTGGAGGTTCGGACCTTCTCACCCAGCGAAATCCGCATGCTGGTCAGCGTGGCCTCGCAGCTGTCGCCCCTGGTGGCTGACGCACGCTTGCTCGAGCGGGTGGCGGCGATGGCCCATCGGCCGGAGCCCTCCGAGGGCTCCGGAACCCTGGCCGAGGGACACATCCTGCAGGGCATCTCGCTCAGTCGAGGTACTGGGCTGGGCTATGCTTACATCGTCGATGGCTTCGAGGAATGGCGTCGATCGGTGCCATTGCAGGCGGCCGACCCGGCCCGCGAGCGAGCCCGCCTGGCTGGCGCGGTGCAGCGTGCCCGTGAGGAACTAACCCGGCTCAGCCAGCACATTTCCGAACTGGTGGGTGAGGAGCACGGCGCCATCCTGCAGGCGCAGCTGATGATCATGCAGGATCGCACCATCGAGCGCGACCTCGCGGCCAACCTCGAGGCGGGCCAGTCGGCCGAGGGCGCCCTGTTCACCACGCTCGATCAATACGTTGGCGCTTTTCAGCGCGTGGCCACCCCATTCTTCCAGGAGCGCGTCTACGACATCAAGGACGTGTTCCACCGCCTCCTGTGGCAGCTGCGGCCCCGCCCCGCGCGTGGCCTGCCCGACAAGGTGGTCCTCATCGCTCGCGAAGCCTCAGTCATGGAGTTGTTCGCCGTCGATCTGGGCCAGCTCGCCGGCGTCGTCGTCGAGCACGGTGGACCGCAAAGCCACGCCGCCATTCTGGCCCGCAGCCTCAACATCCCCATGGTCAGCCAGGTCCGAGACTTCAGCGCCCTGCTGCACCCTGGGCGTCGGCTCCTGGTCGATGGGTCGAACGGTCGCGTCACTCTCGATCCCCCCGCCGATGTGGTCGTCCCCGCGGAGTTGAAAAACGAGCTATCCACCGATGGGCAGCTCCCCCTGGCCGCTGGCTTACCGCGCGTCGAGGTCAATATCAACCTCCTGCACGAGGCTCGGCCTGCCGTGCAACTGGGTGCCAGCGGCGTGGGGCTCTATCGCAGCGAATTCATGTTCCTCGCCCGGCGCACCCTGCCATCCGAGGACGAGCAGGTCACCATCTACCGCAAGCTGCTGCAGCAGATGCAGGGCCGGCCCGTCTGCATCCGCACCTTCGACCTGCGCCCCGATAAGCTGGCCGGCTACATGCACATGGCCAGCCATTCCGCCACACCGTACGATTGGCGACTCGTCCTCACCTCGCCTCCGTTGCAGCAGCTGTTCCGCGATCAGGTCCGAGCCATCCTCCGCGCCGCGGACGTCGGGCCAGTGCGCATGCTAATTCCGCTGGTGTCCAGCAGCGAGGTGCTCGACTTCGTTCTGGAGACAGTGACTCAGGTGCGCGAGGGCCTGCTGCGCTCTGGCATGACCCACGTTCAGGCGGTCCCCCTGGGCGCGATGATCGAGGTGGCCGGCGCCGTCCCGCTGGTCAGCTACTGGGTGAACGACGTCGATTTCTTCGCTCTGGGTACGAACGACCTGGCGGCCAGCGCCCTGGGCATCGATCGTGACGACCCACTGGCCGGGTCGCAGATCGACGCGCTGCATCCCGGTGTGCTAAGGTTGATGGCGAGTGTCATCAGTGATGCGCATGCGGCCAACCGGCCGGTGTCCGTCTGTGGCGAGATCGCGGCCGATCCGCTGGGCGGACTGGCGCTGGCGGCGCTGGGAGTGGAAGCGCTGTCGGTGGCGGTCACGCAGTTCGCCGCCGTCCGGCAGGCCCTCTCGCGTGTGCGCCCCCAGGGGCTGGAGGAGCTGCGCCAGCAGATGTTGCAGCAGCGTTCGGCCCGCGACGTGCGAAAACTGTTGGAGAGCTGGCGCGGCCAGGATGTCCCGCGCAACTAAAGCAGGTGGACGGCCCGGTAATGGAGCCAGGGCCGTCGGGGGAGTGATGCCGTGACGGTCGTGATGTTGCTCCTGGCCGGGACCTTCCATGCGCAGCTCGCGGACGACGAACCGCGAACGCGCCTGCGCATTCTGGTGCCCGACGATGCGTTCGTGTTCGTGCAGAAGGAACGAATGAAGGCCACCGGTGGCGAGCGTGTGGTCGAGTCGCCGACCCTCACCGCCGGGCAGCGCTACACCTACGAGATCTCGGTCATCCACGCCGGCACCGAGGTCTCGCGCGAGGTCAGCTTCGAGCCAGGGCAGACGCTGGATATCGACTTCCGGCCCGATTTCGCCCGGACCCCCAGCCCGCCGCCGGTGCCAACCTGGAAGCCTCTCCGCCCCGAATGGCTGCCACGTCGCGCCTGGCGCGCCTGAGCCCGCCTTTACCACCAGGCGATCAGGATGAGCGCGATCACCACCACGAAGATCGCCAGCAGGATATAACCGACGAACGTGAAGCGATGGTAGGCCTCGTCGTCTGCCAGGGCGTCGCCTGTCCAGCGCACGTGGTTCTGCTGTTCGATCAACCGGCGCAGCACGCCGCCCAGGAACCCCTGCTCGCGTGCGGCGTCGGCTCCTGTGCCGGCCAGGTAGCACCCTCCAAGGTATGCCGGCGCACCTTCCACGTGAACCCCTCGCGCCGCCAGCCGGCCCAGCAGCGCGAGCCGCTTCCGGCAGTCGTCGAGGAACTCATAGAGCAGGATGTTCGCCTCCAGCGCCTGGTGATATTCCGTTACCCCTTCTTCGCCTTCTCGACGCCACAGCTGGCTGATGACCAGCGGCAGCATCGAGTCGCCCACCCAGCTCACTCCCTGCTCGATCAGGGCAGGCGCCTGCGCGGCCGGCACATCCGGGATGAGGGGGAAGTGCTGCCCCAGCACCCAGCTTGGCCCGGTTCCCTCCTGCGGGAAATGACGCAATAGCTCGGCGAAGCCTGGAATGCGCTCGGCGCCGCCCATCACCACCAGACGCGGACAGTCGAGCTGCAAGGCGCCGCGAGCCACCTCCAGGTCGTGCCGGATCACCCCGGCTGTTTCGCTGGCATCCACAGGGTTGGCGGTCGCCGCCAGGGGCAGGAGCAGCAGCATCCCGTTCACCGGGCAGTATGGCCGACGATCGCGTCCGAGAATTCGACACAGATGCCGGAGGCGCCGCGTCTGCAATTCCACCTGCTCGCGGTCGGTCAACAGCGCCTCGCGCCGCGGCCGACTCATCAGGTCGGGCTCGTTCTCGGTTTCGCCGAGCAGGAGGACGGCCCCCGCCCGCGCCTCGGCGCCAACCGCCAGATCGGGGCTGACCACCGGCGTGGAGACGGCTGGCTCGAGGTATTCTTCCAGCGGCTGGGCCGGACCCGCGACGGCTGGCACGTCGCCCTCGATCAGCCGGGCCGCCTGCACCGCCAACAACGAGGCTCCCTCGGCCGTCACGAAGATGGCCTCGCGATTGGCGAAGACGTGCAACGGCGCCTGCTCATCCGCGGGGGTGTTACGCACCTGCAGCGGCAGCCGGCTGGCCGAGAAGACCTGCTCCAGGTTGCCCTCGGTGCGACCCAGCACCAGAAAGACCGGAGTCATGCGCAGGTCGA
This sequence comes from Gemmataceae bacterium, assembly GCA_046350255.1. Taxonomy (GTDB): domain Bacteria; phylum Planctomycetota; class Planctomycetia; order Gemmatales; family Gemmataceae; genus CALDUY01. The sequence continues at coordinate 150,915 of JAXMAV010000015.1, read as the reverse complement.
GCCCGACGCGCTCCAGCTCCTGCCGCGCGGAGGCCCAGGCTGTTTCGAGATCGTCGAACTCGCCGACGACCCCATCCGGCCCCAGCAGCCAGTAGAGCCAGCGGATGAGCCAGAAGAGGGCGTAGCCCAGCAGGAACAGCAGCGGCAGCCAGACCCGGTCGACGCCGAGCCAGCGCGTGCGCAGCACCCGGTCGAGCCCGCCCTGAATGTTCAGGTAACCCAGCGCGACGACGACGAGGACGACCACGAGTATGTGGACCGTCCAGTAGATGGTTCGCCAGCGACGGGCGGGGGGCAGCCAGCTCAGGGTGACCAGGCCCACCAGGTTTTTGAGCCATTGCACGGCGCAACTCCTCGACGCAGCGAACGGGGTTCAGGACAGGCGTCGCGCCAGCACAAACGCGACCAGGGGGACAGCCAGGAGCAACGCGGCGCTGGCCAGCAGCAGGAGACGCTGCAGCGCCTGTCGGCCACGCAGGGGAGGCACGCGCGTGCCTGGTTCGATGCCCGGCGGCGGACGCCAGGCTGCCTGCCCCGCCTGCCGGAGATGTTTGCGCGTGAGGGCCAGCCAGTCGAGCAGCTGCAGGGGGTTGTCCACCTTCTCGCCGGTGAACCCGAGCATCACTCCGATGAAGTAGGTCTCCAGCGCGTCGGACTGCGTGCGGTCGGCCGCCAGCCGGGCCTGGTCCCAGAACTTCCAGGCGCGGTCGTTCGTGGCGTACAGCCGCACCTCCAGCTTGTTCTCGTTCCAGCGCTGGCTCCATGGCGAATCGAGTACGAACAGCTCGTCTAGCCAGCAGGCCAGGGCGTAGCGTGCGCCCAGGAAGCCCCCCTGGTCGGCCGCGTCTCCGCCAAACTCGGGCCAGCGCAGCGCCTCGCGCTCGCTGAGCAGCAACCCCAGTAACTCCGCCTGCTCAGCCTCGAACGAGGGCTCTTCGCCCTGGAGCAGGCGCTCGCGTAGACGCAGACCCCGGGCGAAGATCGGATGGACCAGGTTGGCAATCTCATCGCGCATGGCTCAGGGCTTCCTCGGGGGCTGCTCCGGGTGCGCGGGTCGCTCGCGCAGTTTCTGATACTCGTCACGGAACTGGTTGCGCAGCAAGTCGAAGTCGCGGGCCTCCAGGCGGGGAAGGACCACCTCCGGCCGGCTGCGCTGGACCTGGGCCAGCAGTTCCAGCGCCTCGCGCCCGTAGCTCCGGGCCAGGCGCTGCCGTTCGGCTACTGACAGGGTGCGATCTTCCGAAGCCAGGTCCATGCAGCGCACCAGCAGCGCGGCGGAATCGATCCACCCGGGCCAGTCTCCGGCCAGCAGCGGGCGCAGCTCCTGCACGCACCGCGCCGCTCCCTGATGATCAGCCGACGCCAGCAGCACCCCCGCTTGCGCGCGCAGGGTGCCCGCCAGCTCGGCTCGCAGCAACAGCCGCTCCCAGAAGCGCGCCAACCGCGCGCCCAGGCTGGCCTGCGCTCCCAGCGCGGGCAGGGCGCGCTCGTAGTGCTGGCGGAGCGTTACCAGCTGGGCGACGTGTCGGCTGGCGGTGCGACGATCGCGCCGTTGCTCCGCGAGGCGCGCCTGACGGTCGTGGTAGAATAGCAGGTTGCGCAGGGCGATCAGCAGATACTCGCGCACCTCGGTCCGACCCGGATAGAGACGCGTCAGCTCGTCGAGCAGGCGCAGCGCCTCGGTCAGGGGCTTCTCGGCGCTCGCGAGGTTGCCAGCCGCCACGTGGGCCAGCCCCTCGGTGGTCGCCAGCCGCGCCAGGTCGAGGCGATAGGCCGGGGCCTGGCGGAAGCTGCGCACCAGTTCCTCCAGGGTCGTCCGGGCCGCCTCCAGGTGCAGGCGCGCCTGCTCGGGCTGGCGCAGCCGGACGAGGTGGGCCCCCAGGTTGCCCTGAGCCAGGGCCAGTAGCTGGCGATACTCCACGTTCAGCGGCGCCTTGCGCGATAGCCCCTCGAACAACTCCACAGCATGACGATAGGTCTGACGGGCCAGTTCGTTCTCCCGGGTCAGGGCCAGGATCAGGCCCAGGTTGGTGTAGGCCTGCCCCAGGAGCGTGGCGCTGGTGGCGTCCTCGGCGTCCTGCACCCTCTTTTCGAGCAGAGCGATGGCCGTCTCACAATCCTGCCGCGCTTCGCGGAGCCAGTCAGACGAAGGCGTGCCACTGTCCTGGCCTGCCAACCGTTCGCTCCCGCTGGTCAGCAGGGCAGCGCGATTGACGTGCAGCCGCGCCGTCTCCACCTGCACCTCGGGAACGTGCAGCAGCGGCTTCAGCTCGGAAAGCGCCTGGGTGTAGTGCTGCCGGGCGGCCACCGCCTGGCCACGTAGATGAAGCTGCACCGCGCGATTGACATGCCACAGTCCCCACAGACGTCGGACGGCCGGATCCTGGCGCCGCGCGCCAAGCTGGCTCAGTTTCCGCTCGGTGCGTTCGAGCAGCTGGTCAGCCGCGGCCGGATCCTGGCTCTCCAGCACGCCCCAGTATTGCAGGCAGGTTTCGAGAAACTCCACCTGGTAGTCGATGCCGGCCACACGCGCCTCGTCGCCCCGGCCGATCAGCGATTCGTACATCTGCAGCGAGGCGTCGAAGTGGGTCACCGCCAGGTCGGACTTTCCCAGCGCGGCCTGCAGGTCGGCTACCAGTCGATGCGCCCGCGCAGCGCGGAGCATGGCCACCGGGTGGTTGCCCGGTCGCGCCGTAAACCGCTGACACATGGCCAGGGCCTGGCGCAGCAAACTCTGCCGGATCAGTTCCACCCCGGGCCGACGTAACTCCTTCCGCGCCAGCGTCAGCAGGTCCTCGGCCGCCTCCAGCGCCGTCAGAAAACTATCCTGTGCGTCGCGCTCGGCCCGGGTGACGCGGTCCAGCGCCTCGGTCAGGCTCTGGTTCGACGCCCGCAGATCGGTCAGCGAGCGGGCTAGCCGCTTCTCGCGGTCGTTCAGTGTTTCGACCAGTTGCTCGAGTTGGAACTTCTGGCGCTCCAGATCACCTTTCTGGGTTTCGAGCCGCGCCGCCTGGTTCTCCAGCGTGGTGTTCGCCTCGTCCAGGTCGCGGTTGCGCGCCGCCAGCGCCATCGAGAAGGACACGCTGACGCTCGTGATGACCACCGGCGCGAGCAAACCAAGCGCCGCGGCTAGCGCCCAGCCGGGATGACGCCGCACCCACTTCCAGGTCCGGTCGAGCGTTCCACCCGGGCGGGCGCTGATGGGCCGATGGTCGAGATAGGCGCGCAGGTCAGCGGCCAGCGCAGCCGCGCTGCCGTAGCGCCGGGCGGGATCCTTCTCCAGGCACTTCAGGCAAATGGTCTGCAGATCGCGCGGGATGGTCGGCTGCAGCCGGGAGGGCGGAATCGGCTCGACTAGCTGCACCATCTGCAGGGTGTCGAGCGCGGTGGTGCCCCGAAAGGGAGGCCGCCCGGTGAGCAGGTCGTAGAGGATGGCCCCCAGCGAGTATACGTCGGCCAGCGGGCCCACGTCGCGCGTGTGACCTTGGGCCTGCTCGGGCGCCATGTACATGGGCGTACCGAGGATGGCGTGGGTACTCGTGTGACCGGAGTCGCTTTCTACCAGCTTGGCGAGGCCGAAATCGGTGACCTTGGGAGCGCCCTCGGCGGTGAGCAGGATGTTGGCCGGCTTCAGGTCGCGATGGATGATGCCGCGCGTGTGGGCGAACTCGACGGCCCGGGCCAGCGCTTCCACCAGCCCAGCAGCCGCGACCGGAGTGAACGGCGAGCCATCGAGTTTCTGCTGCAGGCTGCCGCCCTCGCAAAACTCCAGACTGATGTAGGGTCGTCCTTCGCGCTCGCCGATCTCGTGAATTTGCACGATGCCGGGATGCTGCAGGCGGGCCACCGCCTCGGCCTCGGTGCGAAACCGCGCCAGTTCCTCCGGGGTGGCGTGCGAGCCCGACAGCACCATCTTCAGCGCGACGATCCGGTTCAGACCGACCTGCCGCGCCTTGTAGACCACCCCCATCCCGCCCCGGCCGAGCGTGCCGAGGATCTCGTAGCCAGAAATGGTCGTTGACCTTGGAACGGTAGCCGGCCCTGGCTCTGGTCCATGCGCGGGCTTGTGTGGCGTGGGAGCCAGCGCGGCTGGCGAGCGCTGCAGCGTGTCATCGTGTGTGGAGGGGCTCTCCACCAGAGGAGGTGACGACCCGCTTGCCCGGACGAGGGTGCCATCCGACGGGGCAGCAAGCAGAGCACGGCCGCACAAAGGGCAGCAGGAAGACGGAAGCGGTCCGTCTCCTTCATGGCCGCCCAGGCATTGCCAGTGCTCGGTCATGTTTTCCTCGCCTGCTGTCCTTCGACCACATCGCCTGTCGAGATCTACCAGGAAGCCGGTCGTCGCGGAGGCTTCCTCCGCGGGCGGGCAGAAAATTGCGCCCATCTTACCGAGATTCCGTCCCCGGGGCAAACCGAGCGATTCTCGACGCGTGCGACGAATGCGTCGGGCTTTCCTTGACCCGTCGCGGAGAAAAGCCGACACTGGATCATGCGAACCGAGAGAGGCCATCGAGGACATGCAATGCGGCGGCCGAGGATCCGCCTGGCGCTGGAGCATCTCGAGGACCGGCTCACCCCGGCCGAGCTCATCGTGCGCAATGGGGCTTCGGGCGACGTGCCCAACAGTCTGCACCGCGCCATCCTCAACGCCAACGCGGAACCCGGCTTCGATGTCATCTACTTCGACGCCGAGGTCTTCGGCCCTGGCAAGCAGGAGGCCATCACCCTTACTCAGGCCCTGCCGCGCATCACCGATGACCTGATGATCTTCACCCTGGATGGCATGGCGATCACCATCCAGCGCGCCGCCTCCGCCCCTGATTTCCGTGTGCTCGAAATCGCCACAGGTGTGACGGTGCAGTTGACTGGCCTGGGATTCGCCGGCGGACGCGCCGACCAGGGCGCTGGCATCTTCAACCAGGGTGACCTGACCCTGACTCGCTGCGTGGTGGAGAATAACGTCGCCACACAGCAGGGTGGCGGCATCTACACCGATGGCGCAGCCCTCACCCTGGTGGATACTCTCGTCCGGTTCAATATCGCCACCGACCGAGGTGGCGGCGTCTACGTGGCCGGGGGTACCTTCACCCACGCCGAAAACGATGTCATCAGTAACTCGACCCGGTCCGGGCGCGACCCCAACATCGGCTACGCGGAGCTACCCATCGATGGTACTCTGGCGCTCGATCTGTCGTCGCAGGATCAGTTCATCAACGTCGGCGCTACCTTCTCCCGAAGCGGCGACGTGGTTGGTTTCACAAAGCAGGTTACCTCGCTGACCGTTGAGTACGGCGATGGCAGCCCCACAGATACCATTCGTCTCACTGGGACGCTCGATTTCACCCTGAACCACATCTACCGCGAGGAAGGTTCGTTCCGGGTGGTGACCACCCTCTGGTCCGGCGACCAGGTCGCCGATGTCGAGGTCTTCACGGTCGATGTCCTTCTGGCAGGAGTTCCCACGGGCACCGCGGTGAAGGAAGAGGTGAAACCCGGCGAGGAAGTGGCCGTCGTCGTGCCCGGGGCCAGCGTCTTTTTCAGCCACGGTGCAGCCTCGCTCGATCCCGCCGCCATCATTGTCGCCGTGGTGCCCATTCCCGTCGCCGAGGATCTCGATACCCCCTACTTCGCCCTGCGCAATCAGTCGGTGGTGGCCTCCTTTGACATCCGGGCGCTAAACGTCGCCCATAACGACATTGCCCTCGTCACTTTCGCCGTCGCCGGGCTCCGCGCTGGTGACGTGCCCTCCTTGACCTACTTCGATCCCGTCACCGGACGGCAGGTGCGCGTGCAATCGTCGCTGGTACTCATCGATCCAGTCCAGCAGACGATCACCTTCCGGCTCGATGCCGCCAGCATGCCCAGCCTCCTCAACCTGGGCGGCACCGTATTCACCATCAGTGTGCCGTTGCCTGTCCCGGTCGATCCGCTTCCTCCCGCGTCGCCCCTGGGCCCAGCGACCGAAGCGATAGCCAACCCGAACCTGGGTACCCAGGTGGCCCTGGCCCTGGAGGCGCGAGGCGACGGTGTGAACGGCGGGTCCGCTCAGGTCCACCTGGCGCGCGCCGAGCTAATCGGGCGAGACTTCGCCAGCCCCGGGCCCACGCGGTCGGCACGCCTGAGTACCACCACTGCCAACGGAGGCGGCAGCACCACGGGCGAGGGAACGGACGCCGACCCGATGCTGAACGAACCACTTAGTGAACTTCCCACCGTGCCCTCGGTCCTGACCGACCTCCCCAGCGTGGCGGTCACCCCCGCTGGTTCCGAGCCGCTGCCTCCTCCCCCGGTGATGGAGGAACCGACACCAGCGTCGGAAGAGGAGCAAAAAGAGCGGACGTATCACGACGAGGAGCGCGGGTTCGACCTGCCCGGCGAGCCTGCCTCGGCCTGGGTGCTGGAATCCGCCCTGGTGGCGCTGGCCGCCTGGCTGGTGCCGCCTGGCCGTGAACCTCGACGACGGGAGAGGCTCGTGCCATGCTACGGTTGACCGTCCGCAACGCGCGCGAGCACCAGGAGTTACAGCACGACCAGGGGCCCCTCGAACTCGGGCGCGGTCCGCGCCGCGGCAATGTGCCGCGCTGCATGATCCAGGATGCCTACGTGTCGAAGGATCATGTCCGTCTCGAGGAGCTACCCTCGGGCGAGTTGCGGCTGGAAAACCTGAGTAGCAAGCAGCCGATCCTGCTGACGGGCGGATCGATCCCACCCGGCGGGAGTGGCCACTATCGGGCCCCGCTGCGCATGGGCATCGGCGATACCGTGGTGGAGATCGAGCCGCCCCTGGCCGAGGACGACGATAGTGACGCGCTGAAGACCGTCATGCAGCCGCTGCGCTCGGCGAGCCAGGTGGCGGGACGCGAGCCACTACTGAACCTCGAGGCCGGTCCCACGCCGGAGCTTCTGACGCAGTGGTTCGAGGCAGTGGTGGCGGTGCAGCGATCCTCGCCGGCCTCGCCGGAGTACTACGATCAGACGGCGCGGGCCCTGGTCGAGCTGGTGTCGCTGGATAGTGGGCTGATCCTGCTGCGGGCCGGAGATGGCTGGCGCGTGGTGGCCCGCGCTTTCCGCGACGAGGGGCCCGGCGGACGTGAGTTTAGCCACACCATCCTGGCTCGGGTGGTGCGCGATCGGCGTACCTTTTTTCAGCCTCGACTGGCTGCCTCCTCGCAGGGCGACAGTCTGCAGCATGTGGTCTCGGTGGTAGCCTCGCCGATTTTCGACAACCAGGACCAGGTGGCGGGGGCTCTGTACGGCGCCCGGCTTCGCCGACCTCGTAGCCGCGAGATCGGCCCCATCGAGGCGCAGCTGGTCCAGGTGCTGGCCTCCGGGGTCACCGCCGGGCTGATTCGCATTGAACAGGAGCAGCGCGCCAACGAGCTGCGCATCGCCCGCGACGTGGCCGAGGCCGCCGACCGGACCAAGGGGCAGTTCCTGGCCAACATGAGCCACGAGCTGCGCACACCGCTCAATGCGATCATCGGCTACAGCGAGATGCTGCGCGAGGAGGCCGAGGATCGCCAGATCGACGGCTTCGTGGCCGACCTGCAGAAGATAACCTCAGCAGGCAAGCATCTACTCGCCCTCATCAACGACATCCTTGATCTCTCCAAGATCGAGGCCGGCAAGGTCAGTCTCAACTTCGTCTCCTTCGACGGCGGGCAGCTGGTTCAGGAGGTCGTGGCCATGGTGCAGACGCTGGTGAAGCCCGGCGTGCGCCTGGTGGTGCCACCGACCAGCCATCTTGGCGACATGAACGCGGACCCGACCCGTCTCCGCCAGTGCCTGTTCAACCTGCTCTCCAACGCCGCCAAATTCACCGACCTGGGCACCATCACGCTGACCACCGAACGCCGGCCGCATCAGGGGGTGGACTGGGTCGTGTTCACCGTGGCCGACACCGGCATCGGCATGAACTCCGAGCAGGTGGCCAAGCTGTTCAAGGACTTCGAGCAGGTCCATGCGGCCACGCGCCAGGCCGGAGGCACCGGGCTGGGCCTGTCCATCAGCCGGAAGCTAACCCGGCTCATGGGAGGCGACATCACCGTGAAAAGCGAGGCCGGCAAGGGGACCACCTTCACCCTGTATCTGCCCGCTTGTCCCTCCGTCAAGGATTCCAATCACGGGACCTGCGTGGTTCCCCCTCCGGGAGTCTGATCCCGTCTCAGCCGGGAGCACGCTCCAGCGGACAGGCGGTGGACTCGTCCATCGGTCGGCGCGCCTCGGGTTCGATGACGCGCATCTGCTTCCAGTCACCCTGGAGGAAGCGGAGGAAGTAGATGATGGCCAGCAGGATGACACAGGCAGAGCCAAAGGCCCAGGCCACGTAGAGGCCCCATCCGTAGGCGATGGCGAGGTAGCTGGGCACCACCATCACGGGCCAGGAGACCACGATGGCGACAGCGGTGACGAAGCGCGTATCGCCGGCCCCACGCAGGGCGAAGCCGAACACCAGGCTGAGCGAATCGAACAGGCAGTACACCGCCACGAAGATGAGCAGCATCGGTACGCGCTCGACGACCGCGGCCCAGCCTTCCGGATCGTCCCGCGTCTGAAAGGGCAGGGCGAGCCACTGGGGGGCGAAGACATACAGCACCGCCACCAGGAATGTGGCCGAGAACGAGAAGATCAGCCCCGTCCAGGCGGCGCGCTCGGCCTCGGTGGGCTGGTTGGCTCCCAGGTACTGTCCCACAAGCACCTCGATGGCTTGCCCCACACCCATCATCGGCAGATAGGCCAGCAGATTGAGCGTGCAGGCGATGCTGGTGGCGGCCAGATCGATCCGGCCCAGGTTGCCGATGAAGATGAGAAACAGGCTGAACGCCAGGGTCTCCAGGCAGGCTCCCACCCCCTGGGCCAGGCCATAATAGAGCAGCCGGCCGAGCAAGGTGCGATCCAGCCCCCACTGCGTGAAGATGCCGTAATCACGGACGTTGGCCGGCCGACCGATCAGCAGCAGCCCGATCAGAGCGCTGGTGCTCGTTCCCGCGACGGTGGCCCAGCCGGCCCCGGCGATCCCCATCGGCTCGAACCCCAGCTTGCCGAAGATGAGTACGATCGCCCAGAAGGCGTTGACCGCTAGCCCCCCGGCGTTCATGGCTAGCACCGCGCGGCTGCGCCCCAGACCAGCGAAGAAACTGCTGACCGCGGCCGTCACCAGGAACGGCAGCGCCGAAAAACACAGGCAGCGGAAGTAGGTCGCCTCCAACTGTTGTAGCTCCGGGTTGTGGCCCGCCAGCCGCGTGATGGGGTCGGCGAACGGCACCAGCACCAGGAACGACAACCCCGCAATCGCTGCGAACCAGACCGCCTGACCCACTACCGCGCCGACGCGCTGCGGCTGACCTGCCCCGGTGTACTGCGCCACGAAGGTCGTTGCATAGAGCGTCGTGTACTGGAAGAGCGTCATACCCGACCAGAACATCATCACCGCCGAGATGCCCGCGCCGACCGCCTCGATGGAGGACTGGCTGAGGAGGATCCGATCCAGAACGATCTGAACGGTCCAGCAACTCTGAGTGAGGATGAACGGCCAGGCCAGGCGCCACAATTCCCTGGCGGACTGCCGCGTGGGACGCGGGTCCGTTCGTGCCGGTGTCGTCGAGGACATCGGTTCTTCTCCGGGCGAGTTCCTGGATGCGGGGAGAGGGCGCTTTGGGTAGGATAGAACCATCTACCCAGACACACCAGGGGCTGACCAGGTTCAACCCCCCTCCCTCCTTCAAATCCCATGATGCGCACCCTGCAACTACTCTCACTCGGTTTCCTGGGCCTGGCACTGGGGCAACCCGCTCCCGCGCAGCCCCCAGCGAAGCGACCACTGACCCACCAGGACTACGCCGCCTGGCGCTCCATCGAGGCCCCCACGCTGTCGGCCGACGGCACCTATATGGCCATGGTGCTGGCTCCACAGGAAAGCGACGGCGAGTTCGTCGTTCGCCATCTGGTCACAGGCAAGGAGTACCGCCAACCGCGTGGCAGTCGGCCCGAGAAGGTGGAAACACCACCTCCCACCACGGTGCGGCGCAGTTCGCGCATCACGCCTCGCGCAGAGTCGTCCCCGCATCCGTTTAGCCCGGATGGGCGGTTCGCCCTGTTTTCCATCTTCCCTGGCAAGGCCGAGGCCACGCGCGGAAAGGCCAACCCTGCCGCCAGCGCGGCGCTGGGTATCCTGGAACTATCCACAGGCAAGCTCACACGCATCGAGCGCGTGCGAACCTTCGCCGTTCCGGAGGAAGGGCCCGGGTTGGTGGTCTATCTGCGAGGGCCGGAGCCAGCGGGGCCTCCTTCCCCGACGAAGGGAAAAGAAGCATCCCCGCCCGCACCTCCCCCTGGAGAACTGGTGGTGCGCTCCCTGGCCGACGGGAAAGAGCGTGTCCTGGGACCGGTCGCCGAGTTCAGCCTGGCCCGAGATGGCAAGGCGCTGGCCTATGCGGTGGCGGGCAAGGACGACTCCGCCAGCAGTGTCCAGGTGGTTGCCCCGGTTCTGACAGGAAGCCCTGTCCTGCTGGCCAGCGGCGGTCGGGGTAGCCGGCTGACCTGGGATGAGGGCCAGCAGCAACTCGCCTTCCTGCGAAGCCGATCCGCAGCGGACGGCAAGGGGCCTTCCGAGGTGCGCCTGTGCCACTGGAAGCTCAGCGGCGGGCCCAGCCCGAAGATAATGGCTATGCCCATGCTGGCGCCGGCCCTCACCGGTCTGGCCCTGGCTGCGGCGCCGATTTCGCTGCCTGTCGCCACGGTGCTGACACTCCCCGCCCGCGCCGACCTTCGACCAGGCATGGAGGTGAGCGACCAGGGCGAACTGGAGTTTTCGCCCGACGGAAAGAGCCTGTACTTCCAGGTCAGCCCGCCGCCTGTTCGTCCGGCCCCGCCTGGCGAGGAGAAGGCGGTGTTCGAGATGTGGCACTATCGCGATGATTATATTCAGCCCATCCAGAAAGTGCGTTATGTGGCCCGGCCGGCGTATCGGGCGGTCTTCCTCCTCGACACCGGGACCTGCCGACAGCTGGCCGACGAGGAGTTCACCCAGGTGCAACCGGCCGCACAGGGCGACTGGGTGATTGCCCTGGATGAACGCCCCTACCGTGCGGTGGTCGGCTCCGAGAGTGTGGCCGCCTCCTCGGATGTCTACCTACTTCATGCCCGCACCGGCGAGAAAAAGCTGGTGGCGCGAAACCAGGCCCATCCGCCCTCATTTTCTCCGAGGGGCAACTACCTGTTGACCTTCGATGGCAAGGACTGGCACGCAGTTTCGGTCTCCACGGGTCAGCGTGTGAACCTGACTGCGAAGCTGGGCGTTTCCTTCGTGGATGAACAGCACGACCAGCCTTCCGACCCACCGCCGTATGGCTTCGCCGGCTGGACGGCCGACGACCGCCACGTGCTTCTCTACGATCGCTACGATATCTGGCAGGTGCCGGTTGATGGTTCGACGGCGAAGAATCTGACCGAGTCCATTGGCCGCAAGGCGGGGACGCAACTCCGCATCGTCCGACTCGATCCACGGCAGCGCAGCTTCGATCCCGCCCAGCCGCTGCTGGCCCGTGCCGAGAAGGAATCAACGCGCGACACCGGGTTCTATCGACTCGCCCTGTCGGGCGCGACTCCCCGGTTGCTGGTGATGGGGGCGCGCAATCATGGCATTCCCCAGAAGGCCCCGCGTGGCGATCGCCTGCTCCTGACAGTCTCCACCTTCTATGACTATCCGGATCTCTATTCGGCCGACCTCGACTTCCGTGAGCTGCGGCGCGTCAGCAATGCCAACCCGCAGAAGGCCGGGTTGCTCTGGGGCCGGGCCGAGCTGGTGAAGTATCGCAGCGCGGATGGCGTGCCGCTGCAGGGCATGCTCATTCGGCCCGAGAACTTCGATCCGACCCGGAAGTACCCGCTCATGGTCTACATCTACGAACGGTTGAGCCAGAACCTCCACCGCTTCGTCGATCCGCGGCCGGGCACCTCCATCAACCCGACCTACTACGCGAGCAACGGCTACATGGTGCTGATGCCCGACATCGTCTACACCGTCGGCGCACCCGGGCAGAGCGCGCTGAAGTGTGTGCTGCCGGCCGTTCAGGCGGTGGTGGATCTGGGCGGCGTGGACGAGAACGCCATCGGTTTGCAGGGCCACTCGTGGGGCGGTTATCAGACGGCCTACCTCATCACGCAAACCACCCGGTTCAAGGCTGCCTCGGCGGGGGCGCCGGTGGCCAACATGACGAGCGCCTACGGCGGCATCCGCTGGGGCAGCGGGCTGCCACGTCAGTTTCAGTACGAGAAAACCCAGAGCCGGCTAGGGGCGACGCTGTGGCAGGCGATGGGGCGGTTCGTGGAAAATTCCCCTCTGTTTTATGCCGATCGGATCCGCACCCCGCTCCTGATGCTCCACAACGACCGTGACGAGGCGGTGCCCTGGCAGCAGGGCATCGAGTTCTACCTGGCCCTACGGCGCCTGGGCAAGGAGGTCTACCTCTTCAACTATCCTGGCGAGTTCCACGGCCTCCGCCGGCGCGTCAACCAGAAGGATTACACGGTGCGGTTGCAGCAGTTCTTCGACCACCACCTGAAAGGCGCTCCGCGCCCCGAGTGGATGGCGAAGGGCATTCCCTACACCCCACCTCCTGCCACACCAGCCGAGCCAGGCCGTCGCGCCCGCCCCACTACGACGCCTCAGACGGAGGGATCGGAGTGAGGTCGAGGCCGTCGCTCGAGCCACAGGACCACGACGGGAAGGATTAGCGTGGCTGCCATGCACACGTCGATCGAGGTGCGCGACGGGGGATAACCGTAACCCTGTGAGTCGTGAGGCAGCACGAGGCGGAACCAGAAACTGTAGATGAAGAGGGCCATTGCCACGGAGGTGATCAACCCGGTCCACCGGGGATTCTGGGCTGGCTGTCTCCAGGCGAGCAACGTCCAGGCCGCGCCGATGAGCAGGGTCTCCAGACAGTTGATTTCTCGGGGATGCCAGTCCCAGGCGCGGCCCAGGATGTGGCTAGCCCACCAGGCTCCCAGGATCGTTCCCACGACTGTGCAGAGGGTGCCCACTGCGGTACCCACGCGCACGGTCCAGGAGACCGCGTTCGCCCCCCAGGATACACCCCACAGGCGCAGAAAGAGATGGCCTTGCATGAGTGCGAAGACCAGAAGGAAGCCGAGGTAACCCATCAGCAGACAGAGAACATGGAGTAGTTGAACAGGCCGCCAGGTCTGGCGCACCATCGGGTCAATCGTGGTGGGTAGGGCCATTTCTGGGGCGGTCCTGAGGGTTTGCACCACCTGAGCGACGGCGCCCGGCGCCGAGCCAACGAACATGATCAGAAGAAGGGCAGCCGCACAGAGTGGCGTCAGGTGAAGCCGTCTCGGGGGTGAGCGCCGGGCTAGCCGTGCCAGCGATGGCGCAAAATCAGGTGGGGTGTCATCGCGCCAGGCTTCGACAGCCCGACGCAAAGCTTCTTCCGCCGGCTCATAGACAGGATCGTTCATGGGCAGGTCCCTTCGAGGGTGATGCCAAGCAGGCCGCGCAGGCGCAGGCGGGCCTCGTGGAGCGACACCGCGACCGCCTCCCGGCTGATGGCCAGATGCCGGGCGATGTCGTCGTAACTGAGCTGTTCCAGATGGCGCAGGCAGAAGACCTCGGCCTGGCGCGGCGGCAGTTGGGCCACGCTGCTTCGCAGGCGTTCCAGCAGTTCGCGGTGCATGACCTCGCCGTCCGGGCCGGGGCCGCGTTGTGGCAACAGGCCCGCGTCGAGGGGCAGGGTGGGGCGGCGCCTGCGGAGCCGGTCGATCGCCCGGCGCACGGCCAGGCAGCGAAGGAACCCCGGATCAGGAGGAGCGGCTGCCGCCCGACGGAATAGCTCGAGTAGCACCTCCTGGGCCACATCCTCGGCATCCTGCACATCGCGCAGGATGCGCCAGGCAACCCGAAGAATCATTGGCGCGTGGTGGCGCACCAGGTCATCCCAGGCAGGCATACTCGTCTCCTGTCAGGCCGGGCAGATCACCTCACAGGATAATCGAGCGGCACGCCGAAAAGGTTAGCTTCCTTCACTCGAAGTGAAAGCCTTGCGGATCGCCTCGACGCGGGCGCGGTTGACCCCCAGGTCGCTGTGCCCCGCCCGCGAGGCCGAGCGGACGTGGATCTGTTTCGCGTCGGCATCGAGCAGGAATTCGAGGTCGTCCACGAAGCGGAAGAGCAGGCTGGTGCATTCGACGTGGAGATAGCCGTCCTCGTCCGTGACGATCCCGGTGCGCGGCATCTGCAAGAGTACCGCGCGCAGCCGCGCCCAGGCGGCCTCGGGGGAGTCCTCGAACGTAAGCGGAGCGATGGCGTGCCCTGGGTCCTGGTCGAAGCTACAAACGCAGTTGGGCGAGGTCGGGCAGGAGGCTAGCTTGCCGTCGTGAGGACCCAGATTCGTGGGTCGCGTCGCCAGGGCGCTAAACAGCCCCATGATCACCGCCCAGGACACGACCGAGACCACCAGCACAATCACAGCAGTTCGCAGCATCACCGCACCTCCCTCGTACCTTCATGATAGGAGGGAGATGCCGGTCCGGGACCAATCAGGGGGCGACGGCCAGGAGAGGTTCGCCCGCGGCGAAGCGACGGACATTCTCGCGCAACAGGCGCCAGCGGCGTTCCTCGGTCTCGGGACCGGGGGTGCGACCGCTGCTCGTCAGTACCAGGCCGGGAATCTTCGCCAGCTCGGCGCTGCTCTCGCCCGCCGAGGCAGGCACGTCCATGGCCACTGCCAGCTTGCGCTCGGCGATGGCGCCCGGCAGAGCGGCCAGGTCGATCAGCCCCGCGTGGGCGGCGTTGACGAGAAACGTCCCCGGACGCATCGCCCGAAGCTGCTTCTCGCCCAGTAGTCCCGCCGTCTTCTCGGTCAGCGGCGTGGCCAGCACAACCACGTCGGCGCTGGGAAGCCGGGTCGAGAGCTGCGCCAGGGGGTGCAAACCGGTGACGTAGGGCGGCTTTTCGCGCGTCTCGTCGTCCAGGGCGATCACCTTCATGCCGAAGGCAGCCGCCCGGCGTGCGATCTGATCGCCCGAGCTACCCAGGCCGATCAGCAGCAGCGTCTTGCCGCGCAGCTCGGCCGGCGGGGTCTTCGCCTTGCCCAGTACGTTGCGCGTCAGCGCCAACAGCAGCGCGAACGTCTGGTCGGCCACCTGCGGTCCGTCGGCGCGGCGAGCATCGGTGGCGGCAATCTTTCGTTCGGCCAGTTGCTTGCGCAGGTCAGACGAGATGGGAGCGTGAATCCAGCGCAGCTTCTTGCCCGCCTCCACGATTTGCGGCGAGGCAAACCCGACGACGGCGTCGGCCTCTCCCGCCAGTCGGGCGGCTTCCTCGGCCGTGCGAGCGGGTACAAACTCGATGTCCGGAGCCGCTTTCTTGAGCTGAATCAGCCGACCAGGAAGCAGGCCCGAGGGAACCACCACGCGGCGCGGCTTGACCCAGCCGGCCGTCTCCTTCGTCGGCGAGGGGCCAGCCAGGATGCCATAGTCGTACTCAAAGTCCCAGGGAGACACCAGCCCCAGGTACTCGTTGTAGACGTGCTTGATGTTGTCGCTGGCCGGGGCGACGGTGGTCCACTCCTTGTACCAGGGCAGATCGATGCCCTTGGCGATGTCCTCCAGTTCCTTCCCCTCGTCGATGCCCTTTTTGACGAGCCGGCGCAGATCCTGGAAGTAGCGTTTCTGTTTCTGCAGGAGGTCCTTGCCGGCCAGCTGACCATGGCCCGGCGCGACGATCTGCACGTCGAGTTCCTGCATCTTCTCCAGGCAGCGGATCCACGAGGCCGAGTCGGACTGCCCCATGTAGTTGTACGGCCCGTTGACGCAGGCATCGCCGGTGCACAAGATCTTGTGTTTGGGCAGCCAGGCGACGGCGTCTCCGACCGTGTGCGAGTGGCCGAACGCCAGGAACTCGACGCGCTGCTTGCCGTCGTCGAGGATCAGGCGGTCGTCGAAGATGATGGTGGGATACTTCAGCTTGCTCGCGGCGACATCCTTGCGCGCCATCGGCCCCTTGCCTGCAGCCGAGAAGTCGGCCGGGCCTGTGTCGCGCAGCAACCGGGCGCAGTTCCGCTGGCCAATGATGGTCGCCCCGGCGTCGATCCACACGGCGTTCCCCCAGGCGTGGTCGCCGTGGTGGTGCGTGTCGAGCACGTAGCGGATCGGCTTGTCGGTGGTCTTGCGAATGTCCGCGAGGACGTCGCCCGCTTCCTTGGGGAAGTTGGCATCGATCACGACGACGTAGTCCTCGAACACCACCCAGGCATGATTGCTGCCGCCGAACACCGAGGGATCGGTCGGGCTGATCGACGAGAAGCGGAAGAACACCCCCGGAGCGATCTCGCGCACCTCGTTGACCTTGAGCTTCGGCGGGTCGGCCGCCAGCAAGGGCAGGGGCACAAGAAGACAGGCCAGGACCAGTCGTCGAATCATGCGGAACACTCCCGAGCAGCCACGCAAGAACAAGATGGGCGCATGGTATGTCGCCGGAGAAGACGAGGCAACAGGGCAGTGTCGGGAGTCGCCACTTTCCCGCGATGCGTCTCAGGCGTCGAGCCAGGTGCCTTCCAGGGTGAACAGGTAATCCAGGACAGCAACCCGCTTTCGGTCCATGCCGCCTTGAGACTGAAGGTTCACCGAGTCGAACCCAATGACGCTGGCCTCGTAGCCAGACCCGCGAAGCGAGCCGCGCCGGCCGCTGCCGGTGAACCAATCGTCGGACGCCGAGCCTTGCAGTGTGGCCCGATCGGTGCCAGCGCCGGCTACCACGCTGACGCTGTCAAAGCCGAGCGCCTCGTGGAAGAAGCCGGGCCCGTAGAAGTAGGCGTATGTCGGAGTGGCGGTGAGCTGGTCGTTGCCCGACGAGCCGGTCAGCCGGGCCGTGTTCACGCCGCCGGCGCTGGCATGGGCGTAGACGGCAGTGAACCCGCTCGCCTGAAGGCGATAGCCGGGACCGGATAGCACGGCGTCGGTAGGTGTGGCGATGAAGAGGTCGTTGCCGGGAGAGTCGTGCAGGTGGGCGAAGTCGCGGAATCCACCCCGGGCGACGATGTTCTCGACGCCGCTCAGGCGAACCTCGTAGCCGGGACCAATCTGCTTCCCGCCACCGGGCCCCACGTCCAGTGTGTCCTCTCCGGCGCTGCCCGCGAGGTCGGCCCTGTCCAGGCCACCCCCCGCCTCAATGACAACCGCATCGAATGCCGAGGCTTCGATCAGCCGCGTAACGCCGGCGAAGGTCAGGGTGTGTCGGGTCGCGCCGGGCCGGAAGCTGAACACGTCTGGGCCGGCGGTCCCGGTGGCGGTCAGCGTGCGTCCGACCAGCGACAACACCGGGTCGTCGCGGACCGTCAGGGTGAAGACACGCTCGGCGGACAGGCCGCCTGCGTCGCTGACGCGCACCCGAATAGTACGAGTCGGCCCCACGCCGAAGTCGAGCGGCCCCGCCGTCAGCAGGCGATTACCAGCAAGGCGGAACGCGCTGTTGTCGTCGTCGCCCGAGCCGGCGACGAGGGCATAGGTGAACGACTTCGTCCCGTCGGGGTCGATGGCAGACAGCACGCCCACGGTGATGCCAGACGGCCGCAATTCCGGCACGGAGGAGCCAGTCAGGGTCAAGGCGGTCGGGGCTTCGGCGACGTTGACCACGCCCAGGGCGTAGACACGCTCCAGGCTCCACCCGGCCGAGCTAACGCTCCGGATGCGGACACTGTAGGCGCGTCGCGTCTCGAAGTCGAACGAGGCTGCGGTCAACAGGCGATCCCCGTCGAGGCGGAACCGCGCGTTGTCGCCACTGCCAGCGCCGGCGACCAGCGTATGGGTGATTACCTCGCCTGCGGAGACGAAGGTGGGGCGGAGTTTGGCGACCTCTGAGCCGGCGGGTCGATTCTCGGGCACACTCGCCGCCGAGAGCGAGATGCCGTTGAACGGCCCGGTGGCGAAGCCGACCACTGATCCGAGGTCGCCGAGGTTGCTGATCAACGTGGCGGCCCCGGTCGCCGGATGGATCTGGTAGGCCGCGCCCCCGGTGCCGTAGCCGATCAGCCAGCCGGCCAGGTAGCGCAGACCGCCGAGGCCAGAGACGCCGGTCGAGCCGACGACGGTCCAGCGCTTCAGGTCGGGGCTGACCCGGATCAACTGGCCGCCGCTGCTGTCCGCTGTCAGATACATCTCGCCACCGGGGCCAGACGCCAGGTCTCCGGCGGATTGCGTGCCCTGCGGCCCACGGCTGAGCAGCGTGACGGCTCCAGTGGCGGGGTTGACGCGGAAGAGGCGGTTATTGCCAGCCGCGACGAGAGTACCATCGGAGCGGACATCCAGCGCATTGGCGAACACGCCCAGCGGGCCGACCCGGGTGGCGCCGACGCCCGCGGCCGAGAGAGTGAGCCGGTACAGGACCGAGGATCCCGCCTCGTTGGCGAGCGCGTAGGCAACACCTCTGGAGCTAATGGCGAGGTCAAATGGGGTAAACGGCAGCGTGCCGACCAGCGTTGTATCTCCGGCGGAACCAAGCCGGAGCAACTGACGGCGCGACGTGACGAGGAAGTGCCCGACGCCAGGAGGTGCGGACGGCGTGTAGGCGGGGGCGTCGGTTGTGGTCGAGCCGAGAAACTCGTAGTTTGGGCCGATCAACTGCACAGAGACGGTCAAGGGGCCGCTCGACCCGAAGACGGGGAGGGCGACCGAGATCGTCCCGGCTGCGGTCACCGCTTGCGTCGTCTGACCGATGGCGACCTGCCGACCGTCGGCGCTGTAGGCGACGGCACTGACGGTGTAATCCCCTGGACGGTAGGCGTGCACCTGCGTGGCCACGACGAGTTCGGCGTCGCGGTAACTGGTGGAGACGGAGAGGAGGTCGGCGGGGGCTTCGCCGAACTGATTCGGGTCCAGGTTCCCTGGTCCGGTGACTGCGCCGTTCAGGAAAGAATAATCCAGATCGGTGAGCGACAGACCTACCTCATATGCGGCACCGTCGGACCGTCGGATCGCTCCACCGCTGAGGTGGAGTATAACGGTCGTCGGCCCGGTACCCGTGAGATCGACCAGGGTGCCACCCCCATCCTGAAAGGACTGGCTTTCCAGGGAGGTCACAAACTGCCCGTCCGCCACGAGGTCGGCAGTCACAATTACGGAGCCAGCTGGCCCGTCAACCTTGGCCGTGACGACGAGGGCCTCGAATCGCCCATCGCCGTCCGCATCGATGCCCTGGGGCACGCCCTCGAAGGCGATTGAATGGCGGGCGCTTTCGGAAGGCGATGGGGGAGGGGGGGGGAGGCCGCTGGGAGCACTTTGTAGATCTGAAGCCCGTTAGGGTACGTGGCGTCGTGCCTGACTCCGCGTCCTCTGTAGACGATGACGCGTTCCCCATTCGGATACTCTTCAGATTCGTAGTTGCTCTGGAACCATCCCCGGGTGAGCGCGACCATCCCTGAAATAGAGGGCTTGAGGCGGTCGTCGTAGGAGAATGACGTATCGAACGTCGCGTCAGAAAGGTATTTCGTGCCGTCCACGTCGATCCACTGGGTCAGGGAGTGCCACGCGAATTTCCAGCGGTCGCGGTCAGTGTCCTTGTTCCCTCCGATGGGGTAGGCATTGCCAGTTTGGTCGGGCATGGTCCCGTTCCGCCCCTTCAGACCGGGGAGGGTGATCAAGCCCTGGGGGAAGTCATTGCCACTTCGCCGGTCAGTGTAGTAGACCTTTGTCTCGATCCCTTGGAGGCCCGCCAGGTAGCCGAGCGTGATGGCGTACCCCTCGCAGTTCACGCGGGTGTTCACGCCACCCACGAGGATAGTTTCAGCACTATCCACCTTGTCATGGTTAGAGTAAATCCATGGCTGAGCATGCACCAGTTGACGCAAAGTTCCCATCACCTCGGACCTGGTGCGGGAGTGGCTCGCCCAGGCGGTCGCTTTCTCGAGAAACTGCTCTTTTGGCAGTTCAGGGGACTTGGCGTACAACCCGAGTGGATCGGCATAGGTCACGTACCATCGGTGGCTTGTCTCCTGGGTGACCAGTTCCTGGCCCCACGCCGAGAGGACCGTGAACTTCACCTTCAGGAGGAACCGCCCCACTTCATCGGGGGTACGGACGGCATAGCGCACGTCGAGAGACGAGGTGGCCGAGGTCAACGCCGACACCAGGCGGATGTCGGGATCCTCGCGGTACACGGGCGAACTCTCGGGCACCCAGTCGTCCCGGAGAACCCGGTAGACCTCGCGTTCGACGCGGACTCGATCGGCTCCGACGGGTAGCTGAGACTTCTTGACGAACTGAGGTCGCAACTCAATCCCATCGGGGTTCAGCGTCGCCGGGTTGTTCACGGTGCCTGGCGTGCGATCCGCGATGGACAACCCCGACGGGCCTGGCTTTGGAGGCTTGGGACCCGGCCAGACGATGTCCGGCACGCCTTCAATCGGAATGTCGCGCCCGACCGCCATGGAGTCGATGACGGCGCCTTTCAGATCCAGGCCCAGCGCGAGGCCGTCGCTCACGGACTGATACACGCGGTATAGCTGGCCTGACGTGCTGGGAATCCCGAAGGCAGACTGGGAACGCGCGCTGAGGATGCAGCGGAAGGTCCACTCCTCCCCGACGGCGGTGGTCAGATCGCGGGTGATCAGGCTGCGCGGTAGGATCGACCCGGAGTAGGACATCAGCGTCCCACTTTCCACCACGCTGCTGTAGGTGATCTGGACAAGGTCATACTGAGCGCCACCCCACGCCGTCGTGAACGACGAGATACTACTGATGCCGAGGACGATCGATTTGCCCTGCTCGGTCGCGTCGTCTGGAACGATGCGCACCCGGACCTCGGCCATGGCGCTTCCGGCTTGCGCGACCGGGACGTAAGGGTTGCTCGCAGAGTTCATGCCCTCCTGATGCAGCAGGACTTCCAATCCGACCGTATACGAGACGTCGCCCGTCAGCTGGACCGCTGCCCGAGTTGAGACAGAGGGGGTGGTCGTTTGGGCGATGACGGCAGCGGTGGCTGTCTGGCCGGCCGGATGCGGTGGGAGGCGCAAATCGGTGGCGCCATTCGATCCCGCCCCTGTCGCGCTCACCGATGCTGAGGTGACCATGACATCCAGATAAGCGGGGGCGATCCGCTCTTCCAGCGGTTCGACGCCGAGAAGAATCCGGCGCGGTGTGCGGATGGGCATGGACACCGGGAGGGTAAATTAGGGGAGATGGCCAGGTCGGGGAATCCTATTGAACACTGTGGGGATGTTCAATCTCCTTCACCCCGGTGTCGTCCTCACTGTGCGTCCAGGGAGAACGACGGAGGCGGTTCCTGCCGCATGACGGCCATACCAGCCTAGTGCCGCCGCCACAAGTGTACCTCCGTGCCAGGTCCAGCGACATCCTCGGCACGCTGAGGACAAGGGGCAGTGTTCAACTACACTGAACGACAGAGCGAGGGAGCCATGTGGCTGCGAACGATCGGCACGGGATTGCTCGACCTGGTGTTTCCGCCGCGGTGTCTGCTCTGCCTGCAGCCGCCGCACCTGACGCGCCATTGCCTGTGCGAGCAGTGCCAGGCCGCACTGTTCGCCGACGAACACCTCGCTTGCCCGCGCTGCGCAGCGCCGGTGGGACCTCACTCGACGCACGATGGTCGATGTCCGGCCTGTCGCGAGATCGCCTTCGCCTTTGACAGTGCGAGCTGCCTGGGCGCCTACAAGGAGGTGCTGGAGCAGGCCGTCCTGCGCATCAAGCACGTGCAGCACGAGGGGCTGGCCGAGGTGCTCGGCGAGTGCTGGGCCGACTTTCGGCGGGACCGGTTGCTCGAAGGCGCCCCCGAGGTGATCATCCCAGTACCGCTGCACTGGACCCGGCGGATCTGGCGCGGCTACAACCAGAGCGCCTCGCTGGCACTGGGGCTGAGTCTGCGCCTGGGGCTACCTTGCCGGGGATGCTGGTTATACCGCCGACGACCAACGGGCGAGCTGAAGGGGTTGGGATCGTTCGCGACGCGCCAGGATAGAATGAAGGGGGCGTTTGTGGCTCGCCCGGCCGTGGCAGGCCGCCGCATCCTCCTGGTGGACGACGTGCTGACCACCGGGGCGACAGCCAACGAGGCGGCCCGCGCCTTGAAGAAAAGCGGGGCCGCCTGGGTCCGCATCGCCGTGCTGGCGCGGGCCGGTTGGAGAGGGGCAACCGGACCAGTACTGCGGAGTCTGCCGCCGGGGGAACTACAGACGAAGGCACCGTTTGAAGAGTCTCCCGGGGGGTGAATCAGCGAGTTGGAGCGTTGACTCCCCCCTCGGCATGCGTCATAGTCGATGGTGTACCCCGTGGATGATTCATCCGACCACCACCTGGTTATTCTGGTGGTTCCGGGGTGAGGAGCAGGATTGAGCTAACATGTTCCGGTACAGTCTGGTTCTGAGCATCGGCATGCTGGTAGCGGGTTCGGCGGGAGCTGCTACCTGGGCCGATGGGCTCTTCGACGAACTGAGCAAGGATTTTGGCTCGGTTCCTCGAGGCCCGGCGCAAAAGCATCAGTTCCGCCTCGTCAACAAGACGAAGCAGCCCATCAACATCTCGTCGGTCCGGGTTTCCTGTGGCTGTGTCACTGCCTACGCTGCCAAGACCCTCTTGCAGCCAGGCGAGGAATCCTCGATCGTCGCGTCGATGGACACCACACGCTTCATTGGCGCGAAATCGGTGACCATCTACGTGCAGTTCGATCGGCCCAACTTTGATGAGGTACGACTCTGGGTTCAGGCCAACGGTCGCAATGACTTCACCATTGCTCCCGACACCCTGACCCTGGGCCAGGTCAAACGGGGTACCTCCCCCACCGCGACGGTCCGCGTGACCTTCTACGGCAACCGCGATGCCCAGATTACCCAGGTCAAGGGTGAGAGCAACTACGTGCAGCCGGTCGCCAAGGAGATTCATCGCCTCGACAGCGAGGTGGCCTATGATCTCACGGTGTCGCTGCGAAACGACACCCCCGTGGGCAAGTGGTACACCGATGTCTGGGTGAAAACCAACATCGCCACCATGACTCAGGTGCGGGTTCCGCTCACTGTCGAGATCGAGTCGCCGCTCACCGTGAGCCCCTCGATCGTGGCGATCGGCCCGGTCAAGGCAAACGATGAAACCGTTCGGCGCATCATCGTTCGTGGGGTGAAGCCGTTCGTTATCAAGGAAGTCAAGGGTGTGGATGGCACTCTGGAGGTCAAATCCGGCACGAAGGAAGCTCGCGAGGTGCACGTTCTGTCGGTCAAGCTGAAGACCGACAAGAAGGGTGCCCTGGATCGGACCCTTCGCGTGGTCACCGATCTGTCTTCGGACAACGAGATCGACTTCAAGGTCCAGGCCGAGGTCGGCCCCTGATCTGCCCGGATCTCTGGCTAGATAAGCACCAACCGCGAGCGCTCAGGCGCTCGCGGTTGGTGCTTTTTCCTACCCAACCAGCCGCACCAGGTAGGAGATTTGCCCGCGATGGACGGCGAAGTGGACGAGCATCTTGACCAGGGCGTTGAGGTTCGACCCCATCGGCGCATCGGGATGCGCGGCAGTCAGTTGCTCGGCGTCGAGCGATTCCACCACCTGGCGATAGACAGCCACTGCCGCCTCCAGCTGGGCCAGCGCCTCGGCCGGGCTGGGCACGATGGTTTCGGTGAACTCGCGCTCCCGATCGCGGACGTAGCCGGTGTTTCCCAGTCTCGCCCCGGCCCTGTGGTTCAGGTTGCCAGCCAGGTGCAACACCAGGTGGCCAATCGAGTTCCCCGGCTGCAGGGGCCGACGCCAGAACTGCTCCGCCGAGAGCGGCGCGCTGGCTGTGCGAATGGCCTGGCAGAGTTCCTCCAGCTGGCCCACCAGCGACTGCTTCAGAGCCTCCAGACACGGTGTGGTCATCGCAGCTCCTCGAGATTGTCAGTGTTCCCCAGTTTGTTTACGAGGCCGGTCCCGCCACGGCATGGCAGGTAGAATCCGTCTTGGCTCGATGAGCGGTCCCTGGTTATATTCGCGCCACTTATCCCGGCTGCGCGAGAGCGCCGGAGGGCAGACCCGATCTGAATGAGGTGGGTAATGAGTCGTTTCGCGCTCTGGACTGTTGTCGCGGCCGCTCTCCTGACCGCCTCCGCGCCTGCGCAAGGTTGGGCGGAGAAGATGGTCAAGGGAAGCCTGACCCATGATTTTGGCTCTCAGCCCCGGGGCGCCATCCTCGAAAAAGAGTTTGAGTTCACCAACATCTACGCCGTGCAGATGGAGATCACCAGCCTCAAGAGTGGCTGCGGCTGCGTGAGCGCCACCGCCCTCAAGCGCATCATCGAGCCGCGCGAAACCACCAAGATCGTGGTGCGTCTCGACTCCACCCGCGTGGTGGGCCCGAAAACCGTCGGCGTGCGCGTGACGGTCGGGCCGAATTTCATCTCCAGCGCGGAGCTGCGCGTCAGCGTCAATGTGCGCACTGACATCGTCTTCAACCCCGGACAGGTCAACTTTGGCAGCGTCGTCCGGGGACAGTCGCCCAGCCAGAACGTGGACGTCGAATATGCCGGCGCCCTGGCCTGGCAGGTGACCGAGGTGGTCGCTCGCGATCTGCCCTACACGGTAGCCATCAAGGAGACGTACCGCCGGGCCGGAGGCGTGGGGTATCGTCTCTCGGTAACGCTCAAGCCGGATGCACCCCTGGGCGTCCATCGCCACAACATCTTCTTGAAGACCAACGATGCCACCAGCCCGCTGGTGCCCATCCTCGTCGAATCCACTGTGCAGTCGGCCATCTCGGTCGTGCCCGAAACTCTGAGCCTGGGCACCATCAAGACCGATAGCCCGCTCATTCGCCGGGTGGTGGTGCGCAGCACCCGTCCCTTCCGCGTGATCGGCATTGAAGGCGCCGGCGCGGGCATCGAGCTGGGCGCGCCGCTATCCACATCCGACGAGCCGGTGCAGTTTGTCACCTTCAAGATTCAGCCGACGGCCGAAGGCGCCTTCCGGCACGAGATCAAGATAAAGACGTCGCTGCAGGACACCCCGGTCGTGCTGACCATTGATGGTGCCGCGGCGAAGTAAGGGGGCGCTGGAACGACGGCGCCCATCAGGCGGCCGAACGTCCGGTGACGCCCATGCGGCGGGCCTCGGTAATGGCCTCCCGCACCCGGCTAAACGGTTCGGTCAGGTCCATGTTGCCCTCAATCTGCTTCAGGTATTCCTCGACCGTGGCCCGGTCTCCCGCCTGGCTGGCGTGGAAGACCAGGCCGCCGCGCTGCTCGGGCAGAATCAGTCCCGCCCGCGCATCGTCGGCAGTGGTGAGCCAGACGACCGGAACTTCCAGCTTCAGCCGGAGATCAAGCGCCTGTTCGCAGGAGGTGACCACCAGCTGGACCGGCACGCCCGCCTTGTCCACCAGGGTCTTGCCGATGAGATCGCCGCAGATGTAGGGGACCAGGGTGTCCCCATATAGAATCTGCTGGACCTTGTTGGGCTGCACGGCGCTGGACAGGCGAAACTCCAGGGGCCGGCCCCATACGTTGGTAACGAGGTAGCCTCCCAGGTAGCCGTTCCCCTCCTGCAGGATCGAAAGAAAGCCCAGGTTCAGCGGAGTTGTTGCCACGGTTTCCCCTCCATGCCATGGACATTCTCTTTCCATCGGCGTGCGCCCGGCTCCAACTTGACCCGGGCGCTCTTGGCCGGCCGGCCCAGGTTCGGTAAATTACTGGCATAACCTGATCAGATTACTAAACATGGGTCGGGCCTCTGGCCCGGTCAGGGAAGGAAAGGTCGATGTCTGCCAGCAGCGTTCCCGAAGAAAGCGCCCCTGGAGTGACCGAGCCGAAGCGGTCGGCTGTGGAGGGGATCAAGGAAACCAGTCGCGCCCTGCGTGGCACCATCGCCGAGGAGCTGGCTCGCGAGACCGACAAATTCAGCGATGCCGACAAGAATCTGATCAAGTTCCACGGCTCATATCAGCAGGAGGACCGCGACGCGCGGAAAGCGCGGCGGAGCGACGGGCTGGGCAAGTTCCACATCTTCATGGTGCGATGCCGGATTCCCGGTGGCAAACTCACCGCCCAGCAGTACCTCAGCATCGACGACCTGGCCGGGCAGTACGCCAACGGGACGGTCCGCTTCACCAGCCGGCAGAGCATCCAGCTGCACGGCATTGTCAAGCGCAACATGAAGGCCACCATCGCTGGCATCAACGCCACCATGCTGACCACGCTGGGGGCCTGCGGCGACGTCAATCGCAACGTCATGGCCTGTCCCGCGCCGTTGCGCGGCGTGCGCGACCAGCTGCAGGCGGATGCCAGGCGAATCGCCCTGGCTCTGGCACCGCGTAGCAACGCCTACCACGAAATCTGGCTCGACGGCAAACCAGTCGAGAAGCCCGGCGAGGAGGAAGGCGAACTGTACGGCAAGGTCTACCTGCCGCGCAAGTTCAAGATTGGCATCGGCTTGCCCGACGATAACTGTGTCGATCTGCACGCCCAGGATCTCGGCCTGCTCGCCATCGTCGAACGCGACCAGGTGGTGGGGTACAACTTCATCGTCGGCGGCGGCATGGGCATGTCGCACGGCAACGCCCGCACCTTCCCCTTCCTGGGGCGCTCCATCTGCTACCTCCCGGCCGACCAGGTGGTCCGTGGGGCCGAGACGGTCGTCCGGATCTTCCGCGACCATGGCAACCGCGCCGACCGCAAGCGGGCCCGGCTCAAGTATGTCGTCCACGACTGGGGCGTCGAGCGCTTCCGCGAGGTGATGAAGGAGTACCTCGGTGGCCAGCTGACGCTCCCCGTCGAGGCACCCATCACCGGGTTCGACCTGCACCTGGGCGCGCATCCGCAGGGCGATGGCAAGTGGTGGTACGGCGTCAGCGTCGAGAATGGCCGGGTCAAGGATGAGGGCACTCTGCGCCTTCGCTCCGGGCTCCGCGCCATCCTGCAGAAGTTCCAGCCCGAGCTGCGCATCACCCCGATGCAGGATCTCCTCCTGTGCAACCTCAGTAGTGCCGATTTGCCCGTGATCGAGGCGATGCTCGACGAATATGGCATCCCGCGCCCGGCCTCAGTCTCGCTGTCGCGCCAGTTCAGCATGGCCTGTCCCGCCATCCCCACCTGCGGTCTGGCCATCTCCGAATCCGAACGGGCCCTACCGGGGATCATGGACGAACTCGACCGGACCCTTGCCGAACTCGGGCTGTCCAAGGAGACTGTCAGCGTCCGCATGACCGGCTGCCCCAACGGC
Organism: Gemmataceae bacterium; assembly: GCA_046350255.1. Lineage (GTDB taxonomy): Bacteria > Planctomycetota > Planctomycetia > Gemmatales > Gemmataceae > CALDUY01. The sequence goes on along the minus strand of JAXMAV010000015.1, from coordinate 123,705 downwards.
TGCGTGCGGCCTTACCAGAGCGACATCGGCATCGTGGGACGCTCCGGCGACAAGTACGTCGTCTACGTTGGTGGTCGCGTCCTCGGTGATCGGCTTAATTTTGAGCTGCGCGATCTGACGCCGCGCGGCGAGATCGTGGCCACGCTGAAGCCGTTGCTCCATCGCTGGCGCGAAGAGCGCCAGGGAGGCGAAGGCTTCGGCGATTTCTGCACCCGGCTTGGGGTGGAAGCGGCGCGGGCCACCGCGGGTGTGGTAGCGAAGTAACAGGCGGACAATGGCATGAAGGTCCTGGTCATCGGCAAGGGTGGGCGCGAGCACGCCCTGGTGTGGAAATTGAGCCAGTCGCCCCGGGTCGAGCGCGTCTACTGCGCACCGGGGAACGCTGGTACCGCGCTGGACGGCACCAACGTGGCGCTCGACGTCAACGACTTCGACCGTGTGGTGCAGTTCGTCCGCAAGGAGGGCATCGGCCTGACCATCGTCGGGCCCGAGGATCCCCTGACTCGCGGCATCGTCGATCACTTCCACAAGCAGAAGCTGCGCATCTTCGGCCCGACGAAGGAGGCGGCCCAGCTTGAAGGAAGCAAGGTCTTCGCCAAGACGCTCATGCGCACGGCCGATGTGCCGACAGCCGATTTCGTTGTCTTCGATCATCCTGAATCCGCCCGACGCTACATCCGCTCGCGCGAGTGCGTCGATCTCCCCGACGGCCGGCACGTCGAGTATCCCTTCGAGGGCTACAAGGTTCAGGTGGAAGAGGGGGTCAAGTACCTCACCGACGGCCGCTTCCGTGTGAAGGTCAGCCCGCCGGAGCCCCTGGTGGTCAAGGCCGACGGCCTGGCGGCGGGGAAGGGCGTGTTCGTCTGCTCGAACACCGAGGAGGCGCTGGCCGCCATCGAGCGCATCATGGTGCGCGAGGAGTTCGGCCGCGCCGCCGGGCGCCAGGTGGTCGTCGAAAAGCGCCTGGAAGGTGAGGAGGTCAGCCTGCTCGCTTTGGTCTCTGGCAGGGCGATTGTCCCGTTGCCCCCGGCGCAGGATCACAAGCGCGTCGGCGACGGCGACACCGGCCCCAATACCGGCGGCATGGGCGCCTACTGCCCGGCCCCTGTCGCCAGCGCCGAGATCCTCGAGATTGCCGACCGCGACGTCTTCGTGCCGACTGTGCATGCCATGCGACAGCGCGGGACGCCGTTTTTGGGCGTGCTCTACGCTGGGCTGATGATCACCCCGCAGGGGCCCCGCGTGCTCGAATTCAACTGTCGCTTCGGCGACCCCGAGGCGCAGCCGCTTCTGATGCGTCTGAAAACGGACATTCTCGACCTGATCGAGGCGGCCGTCGATGAACGTCTGGAAGCGTTCCTCGAGAAAGGCCTGCAGTGGGATCCCCGGCCGGCCGTTTGCGTGGTCATGGCAGCGGGAGGCTACCCCGGCGCGTTCGACAAGGGCCACGTCATCAGCGGCCTGGCCCGGGCGGCGCTGATGTCCGACGTCAAGGTGTTCCATGCGGGCACCATCCTCCAGGGCGAACATGTCATCACCGATGGGGGCCGGGTGCTGGGGGTGACCGCACTGGGCGACACACTCGACGAGGCTCGACGTCGCGCGTATGAGGCCTGCGCCGTCATCCAGTTCCGCGATGCCATCTACCGCAAGGATATCGGTCAGAAAGGCCTGGCCCACACCAACCCCTGAGCGCTGCACCGGAGCCCCCCGGATGGGAAATCCTGTTCATACTCCCGGCCGTGCTGCGTAGAATGGGTGAAGACGGCATCAGGCCGTCCACACCAACCAGCTGTGGGTTGCTCCTCCGCCACACAAAAAACAAGGACCCCTTCCATGCCTGCACTTCTGCCCGATCTCCGCGACGAAATCCTCGCTCTGAAGAAGGAAAAAGACGCTACCATCCTGGCGCACTACTACCAGGAAGGCGACGTGCAGGAACTGGCCGACATCGTCGGCGATAGTCTGCATCTTTCCCGGGCGGCGACGAATGTTTCCACCTCCACTATCGTCTTCTGCGGCGTCCACTTCATGGCCGAGACGGCGAAGATTCTCAATCCGACCAAGCGCGTGCTGCTGCCCGACCTCAAGGCGGGCTGCAGCCTGGCCGATGCCGCCCCGGCCGACAAACTGCACCGCTACCAGGAGATGCTGCGCGCCAACGGCCGACGCTTCCACACGGTGACCTACATCAACTCGACGGCGGCGGTCAAGGCGCTGTCCGACTGGATTGTCACCTCCGGTAACGCCGAGCAGATCATCCGCCGGGTGCCGGAAGATGTCGAGATCCTCTTCGTGCCCGATCGCCACCTGGGTCAGTATCTCGCCGAGGTCACCGGGCGCAAGATGATCCTCTGGGACGGTGCCTGCATCGTCCACGAGATCTTCTCGGTGGGCGACCTGCTGGCGCTCAAGAAGAAGCTGCCGGCCAGCATCACTCTGGCGCACCCGGAGTGTCCCGCCAACATTCGCGAACATGCTGACTTCGTCGGCGGCACCGAGGCGATGGTGAAGTTCGTTACCCGGCAGAGCACTCCGACCGACTACCTGGTCGCCACCGAGGCCAACATGCTCTGGCGTCTGCAAAATCAGGCGCCGCAGCATCACTACCACCCGGTGCCCGGGATTTCCTGCGCCTGCAACAAGTGCCCCTACATGGCACTCAACACTCTCGAGAAGGTGCGCGATTGCCTGGTGAAGGGCGAGCCCGAGATTCTCTGGCACCCCACCTTCGACCGGGCCAAGGAAGTCCTCGAGCGCAGCCTGCTCTAACCCCGACCTGGGAGCCGCCGATGCAGCTTGTTCCCCATCGCTTTCTCTTCCGGGTCAGCCATCCGTGCCGGTACGTGCCGGACATCCCGGACAACGACGAGACGCTGTTCCACCTGCCCGCGACCTGCCGGCTGGACAACCAGGCCGACATGGATGGACGCAGGAACTTCGCCGACATCCGCCTGGCCTGGAACGAGGGTGGCCTGGCAATCGAGGTGGAGGTGCGCGGCAAGGAACAACTGCCCACCGGCGATGCCACTCGACCGCAGTCGTCGGATGGCATCACCCTGTGGGTGGATACGCGCGACTCTCGAACCAGCCACCGCGCCAGCCGGTTCTGCCATCAGTTTCATGCCCTGCCCGTCGGAGGCGGTCCCGAACGGGACGAGGCGATGATCGTGCAGGCGAAGATTCACCGCGCCACCCAGGACGCACCGCTGACGCCTGCCGAGGGGCTCCTCTTTCGCTGTCAGCGTAAGGCCGCGGGTTATCGTCTGGCGCTGTTCCTACCGGCCGAGGCGCTGGCAGGGTTCGACCCGGAGCAGAACCCGCGCATGGGGTTCTTCTACCTGGTGCGCGATGCCGAACTGGGAGAACAAAGTCTGGGGGCGGCGACCGACCTACCGGTAGCCGAAGATCCGACGCTGTGGAGTGTGCTGGAACTGGTAGGAAAGCCAGGCAGGTAGCAGATGATACCCACACGCACGCGGGGCACCATTGCCCCGCACAGGCTGGGAGAGGGAAGGCTACTCGGCGGCGGCGTCGGTGGCCTTGCGCAGTGGTCCGCGGTAGGTGATCCGACCCTTGCTGAGATCGTACGGCGAGATCGACACCGTCACGATGTCGCCCGGCAGGATGCGGATGAAGTTCTTGCGGATCTTGCCCGCGATGTGGGCCACGATTTCGTGCCCGCTATCAAGCTTGACGCGAAACTGGGTGTTGGCCAGGGCGGCGACCACCTTGCCCTGGACCTGGATCGATTCTTCTTTCGCCATAAACACTCCTTGAACGGGTGAGCAGGGAGTTGGATCCGAGGCAACCTCCTGCCTCGACGACCAGGCCCCGACAGCGATCCTGCGAGAGTCGCTGCTTCGTTCCACCAGAGTGTGCGCCCCCGTTTGCTGGCCACGCTCTCCGAACGAATCCCCGGAACCTCACTTGTATATCCTATCGCAGTGGTAGTATTTCGACCAGGGTGAATTGTGGGTGTTCAGGGCCGGGGTCGCTGCGTCAGCTGCTCGGGGTGCTTCATCTCGATGACCGCCAGATCGGCCAGGCCCAGGGCCGTTTCTCCCATCAACCGGGCCAGCGGCTTCATCAGCGCGGGCGGCACCCCCGGGATGTCCCCCAGCCCCATTCGCCGTTCCTGCACGATGCGCACTTCGGGAGGAAGCAACTGCTTCAGCCCTTGCAGTGAGTGCCGGTGCGTACACAGGATCACCGTGCGCGGCTGCATGCGCACCAGGGTGCGTAGCTCTTCGATGTCCTTGCTGCGATAGCTGCGCAGGTCGCTCCGCCCCAGGTAGAAGGCGATGGAGTCGCAGTTGCGCGGATAGCACACCACCGGCAGTGAACGATCGGCGCACAGCGCCAGGACATCCTCGGGTCGGCTCATCGGCGAGCGATACCGCGCATACCACGGCAGGGCCACATAGTTGGCGAAGAGCATCAGCCCCAGCGCGGCCAGCCCCAGCGACCGCACCGCCCGGCTGTTCTCGCGTCCCGTCTCGATCAGGAACGACCCGATCACCAGGGCGAAGAACGGCAGGGCCGGCATGATGTAGGTCGGCAGCTTGCCCGAGGACAGCGTGAAGAAGAACACGCACCAGCCCCCGGCCAGGAGATGGAACCCCAGCGCCGGCGGACGTTTCTCGGCGGTCATCGGCGCGAGCGAGCAGAGATGGCGCACTAACGGCACCAGCAGGAGCGTTCCCGGCAGGAGCAGGAGCCACAGAATGGGGAAGTAGAACCAGACGCCGCGCGGGTGCATCTCCGGCGTCAGGAACCGCTTGAGGTTATGCTCCCAGAAGAAATAGTTGAGAAAGCCCGGCACCCGCTGGATGAGCAGCAGATACCACGGCAGTGCGAGGGCCAGCACCACCGCCAGGAACAACGCCCACGCCCCGAGATGCGCCCGCACCCCTCCGGATGCGAGTCGTCGATACAGCCAGAGCGGCGGGAGCAGCAGTACCAGCGCGACAGGGCCCTTGGTCAGCACGCCCAGTCCGGTGGCGACCGCCGCCAGGAGCCACCAGCCCCAACGGAACTGTTCGCCGCGAATGGCCTCGAACGCCGCCAGCAGCGCTAGGGTGACCATGAGAGTCAACAACCCATCGAGGAGGAGCAGCCGACCCATCCCCAGGAACCCCGGCGCCAGCGCCAGGAGCACCCCCGCCAGTAGCGCGGCCCGTTCACCCAGGGTGCGTCGGCCTAGCAGGTAGGTCAGCAAGAGCGCCGCGTGAATGGCCACTGCTGGCACCAGCCGCGCGGCCCAGTCATGGTAGCCGAACACCTGGTACACCAGCGCCACCGACCAGTAGAACAACGGCGGCTTGTCGAGGTAGGGTAGCCCCTGCAGCGTGGGCAGGATCCAGTCGCCGCGCTCAATCATCTCGCGCGGAATCTGGGCGTACCGGCTCTCATCCGGCTCAAAGAGCGGAAACACCAGGCAGGGATAGAGCATCACCCCCGGCAGAAGCACGAGCAGGACCAGCGACGACCACCGAGGCGCCTGGTCGGCTCCCCGGTCCGGCCCGCCAAACAGGTGGGTGGACCAGAACTGGGCGATCCAGTCCACAATCGAGGTGGGCGATGGCGCAATGGCATTCATCGAGGAGCATCCTCGCCAGGATCGGGGCCCTCCGGGAACCTGTTCCCGCGCTCGCCCCGTGTCTCGTCCGTGAATGCCCTCGATGATCCCCGGAAGCCGACCGGGGGTCAATGCGAGTTGACCCCCCGTCATCGGCCAGAGTTAGCCCGGCAGGAACATCGACTTGTCGCCCTGAATGCGCTCGATGCCGAAGAAGCTGAGCGGCAACGCGCCGGAGAACTGGAAGACGCCAGCGCTGCCTCCTGTGGGCCGGGACGTGATGGTCAGACTGCCCCGTTTGAGGACCAGCAGGTCGCCCTCCGCGCCGTGGCTGTCGCCGAACACGGTGAAGTTGGTGCTGGCCGACGGGGTGATCTGGAAGCGATCGCTGCCCGCCAGGCCCCGCAGGGTCACCTGCTCGACGCTGGTGAAGGCCAGGCTGCGGTTGTTGAGCTGCAACAGGTTCGACGAGCCGATCAGATTATCATTACCCGCCGTGCCGGTGACGCTGATGGAATCCGCACCGCCGGCTCCATCGAAGGTGAACACCGAGGTGAACGGGTTGGCGCCGTTGAGGTCGATGAAGACCTGGTCGGCGGCGGTGCCGCCCCGGACCACGTCGAAGCCGCCGAACTGGGCGGTCCGTCCCTGGTACTGGTAGCGCAGGCCCAGGTTGTTGAAGTACCACACGGCCGGGACGTTGAGCCCCTGGAAAAGATCGCCCGGACGCCGGCTGGCGAGGAAACGGTCGAAGTTGCGCAGGCCGCCAACCGCGCTGTTGGGCACCTGCACATTGAAGCCGTCCACCGCGCCGGGGTTCAGCAGGCGAACCGCGGTGCCAGGACGCGGGTTGAGATTCAGGAGATCCTGACCGCTGGCACCATCGACCACGCCGGTGATTTGCCCGCCCGGCTGGAAGGTGAACTGATCGTCGCCCGAACTGCCCAGCAGGCTCTCGAAGCTGAGGAAGGAGACGATGCCGTTGGTTGAACCCCGGTTGATGCCGGTGACCTGCCAGGTTTCGCCGCTGTTGGCTGTGCTCTGCAGCGTGTCGGTGCCGGTGTTCCCGTTGAGCACCCCGGTCAGACCGCCGTTGTCAGCGATGCGGAAGGTGTCGTTGCCCGTGCTGGCGGTGATGCGCTCGATGGCAGTGAAGCCACCCAGGCTAGTGTGCGTGCCCGCGTTGGGGCCGGTGAGGGTCCACTGGCTGTTGCCCCCGGTGAGATCCTCAAGGACGTCCTGCCCAGCGCCGCCGTCGATGGTGCCGTCGAGCTTGCCGCCCGACTGGAGCAGGAAGGTGTCGATGCCCGTGCCGCCGATCAGGCCTTCGATGCTGGAGTAGACCGCTGATAGGTCCGAGGTGAAGCTGTTCACCCCATTGATAATCCAGGTGTTGTCGGTGCCGGTGTTGTCCTTGAGCGAGTCCAGTCCATCACCGCCATCGACGCTTCCGACCGAACCGGCCGCATCGAACGAGAAGATGTCGGCCCCCGAGCCACCTTCCAGCGTCTGGATGTTGAGGAATGTGGTGACCGAGGTGTAGCCGCCAGAGTTGGTCCCGGTAATGTTCCAGGTGTTGGCGTTCGAGCCGGTATCAATCAGCGAGTTGTTGCCGGTCCCGCCATCGATGCTGGTAAGACGGCCGGCGCTGGTGACGTAGAAGAAGTCCGCTCCAGTCCCCGCAACGATCGACTCGATGCTGGTGAACAGAGCGAGCAAATCGTAGCCGCCCTCGCCGGTGCCGGTGATGTTCCAGGCGGTGGTAGATAGCCCGCTGTTGTCCTGGATGGTGTCGATGCCAGCGCCGCCGTCGAGGCCGCCAATGGCTCCCCCTGCGTTCATGATGAACAGGTCGGTGCCCAGACCGCCGCCAAGCCTCTCGACGTTGATGAACGACCCCAGACCGGTGTAGTTACCCTGGTTGGCACCGGTAATGTTCCAGGTGTTGGCGTTGGTGGAACCGTCCACCAGTGCGTCGGTGCCACCCTCGCCGTCGATGCCGCCGGTCAGGCTGCCGCCGAGCATGTTAAAGGTGTCTACCCGCGCATTGCCTTTCAACTGCTCGACGTTGGTGAAGCCGAACCCATCGATGCTGCCAACGCCTGCGCCCGTGACGTTCCAGGTGTTGTCCGTGGTGGTGGTGTCATCGACGATGTCGTTACCCTGGCCGCCATCGAAGGTGAAGGCGACGGTGCTGGTCAGCGCCCCGGTGTTGACCACCAGAGTGTCATCGCCAGCGCCCGTCTGCGCCTGGATGCTCACCAGACCGGTGTTCGCCGGGCTGGCCCGCAAGGTGATGGTGTCGGCCACACCTGCACCATCATTGTTGCCGGCGTCAATGATCAGGCCGGCCACGGTGTTCAGTGACAGCGGGACGAAGTTGAGGCCGCCGGCGATGGTGCCCTGGATGGCCAGGGCGTTGCTCACCTGGTTCAGGCTCAGGTTGTCCACCCCGCCGGGAGACTGGAAGGTGACCGAGGCCACGTTCCGAATAGTGATCCGTCCCGTGGTCTCGAATTCCTGGAACTGGATGGTGGTGGCACCCACGGTGATGGTGCCGCGACGATCAGCCTGGCCATCGAAGCCAGTCAGCTGGCTTGCCTGTGGGGTGTACACGGCTGTGGGAGCGAAGTTACCCTCGACGATCAGCTGATCGGTGCCGCCCATGCCGCGCACAGTGACGGGAACGCCCAGGGTGCCATCGACGATGATGCGATCATCGCCCAGGCTGGCGTCGATGAGCAAGCCGCCGGCAATCGAGATGCTGTACTGCAGCGTGGTGGCCGTGGTACCGGGAATGTCGATCAGCGTGGTGTAGCTGCTGGTGGTGTACGGCGCCACAGTGACGTTGGCGGTGGTGGCACTGGTGGCGGTGATGGTGATGATGTCGTGCGCGCCGGTGCCGGTGATGTAGGTGGCACCCAGGGTGCCAGTGTTCGGCAGGTTGGGGCCGACCAGCGTGGGATCGGACCGTACTCCGAGGTTGGAACGTGCAAAGTCCGCCAGGTGGGTGTAGGAGTTCTCGACGGTGTTGAGATTGGTGTTCGAGTCGCCCTTCGTCAGCGGGAAGCGGGTGAACTGAGCCAGGTCGTTTTCTTCCAGGCCAGTGATGCCGCCGATCATGATTTCGGTGCCCCGAAGTTGCTGGGCTCCGGAGGTGAAGAACGACCCATCGTCGATGTGGTACAGGGTGAAGGCGTGACCTGCCTCATGAACAATGGTGTTGGCCACGATGTTGGCCATCTGTCGGGGCAGGGTGGCACTGTCCAGGCAGGTGTCGCCAAACACCAGGACGGTGTTATCCATGTCGTTGACGACCGGGGGACCAGTCATGAAGCCGCTATCAACCCCGGCGATGCCATATAACCCGCCGAACCCAACCGAGAAACCCTGTGCTTCGGCATAAGAGGTGATGACATAGGTGTCGTAGATGCCCGAACTGACCGGGTTGGAGTTGTTGTTCGACATCAACGAGCGAATTTCAGCGGGGTTAGCACTGCTGACGACCTGGATGTCCACGTTGAACGGTGCGAAGTAGCGCTGGACCAGTTCGAGGACATCGGCCTTCAGGTCGGTGTAATCCTGGGCGTTGAGCTGAGTGTCCTGGTTGTAGTCGATGACGCCGGTGACCAGCGAGCCCAGCGAGGTAAAGTTGATCGGGGTGGAGTTGGAGTAACCGATGTCCGGCCCCTGCAGGCCGCTGTTGGCGAACGTCTCGCTCAGCTGGCCCTGGGTCACCGTCATGCCGTTGGCGCCGAACGCATCCCCGAAGTCGAGGAAGAGCCGAGCGGTCGGGACGATCCGGTCGTCCAGGCGTTGCAACCACGGACGCAGGAAAGAACGCGCGGACGTGCGGGACCGCCCAGACCTGGTGCGACTCATCTCTGTACCCTCGAGGTGTGTAGTAGTGGAGGATAAGTCCTGCGACTTACCTTCCAGCCAAACGATTGTTCCGGGAGTGATAGAAGTAGTCTATGCTAACACTTGCCCATCCTGCCAGCAACCACTTTTCGGATGAGGCATCTGGGGAAGATTGGGGCTTCTGGGCGGGTCGTGCCGTTTGCTCCAACCCACCTGGCGCATCGCGCGTACAGATACAGAATCATCGGGCTGTTGCACCAGGCGGCGGCGTAGGCACATCCTCTCAAGGGCGCTCACTTCCGCGAAACTTTTTGCTGTCTAGCTAAGTCTGCGAACCCTCGCGCCATCAACAGTGTTGGATACTGAGAGGATGGCTCCTTGGCGGGCACGCACTTCCGTCCCCTGGGTTCCGCCTGATGGTTTCCTCCACCTGTGATGGGCCGCTCGGAGATTCGCAGCATGTCTACCTGGGTCACACGCCTGGCCTTCCTCCTTGCCTGTCCCGCCCTGGCGCTGGCTGCCTCGCCACTCCAGGCGGGTGTTCAGCTTCCCGGCGGTGCCACCATCGAGCAGGTGGACTTTGAACGCCACGTCATGGGGCTGCTGGGACGCATGGGTTGCGCCACCGGGTCGTGCCATGGCTCGTTCCAGGGTAAGGGCGGCATGCAGCTCTCCCTGTTCGGGTACGATCCCGCCCGCGATTACCAGGTGCTCGTCCGCGATGGAAACGGTCGTCGGCTAAACCTCACCTCGCCCGACGACAGCCTGCTGTTGCTCAAGGCCACCGGCCAACCGCACCATGGCGGCTTCACTCGCTTCAGCAAGAACTCCTGGCAATACCGCCTGCTGCGCGAGTGGATCGTGCAGGGCGCGCAGTGGAAGCCCGGAAGCGGCACACTCACCAAGCTCGAGATCACACCTGCCGAGCAGGCTTTCACCCGGCCCGGCGAGACGCGCCGTCTGCAGGTGAACGCCACCTTCGCCGATGGCTCTCGCGAGGACATCACCTCGCTCTGCGATTTTCGCACCAATGATGATGCTGTCGCCGAAGTCACAAATCTGGGCGCAATTCGCGCCCTGCGGCCCGGCGATACCGCGGTGATCGTTTCCTACCGGGGCAGTGTGGTGCCGGTCCGCGTCATGGTGCCAGCCGTCACCCCTCCCAACTTCGTCTATCCGAAGGTGCCCGAGGTCAACTACATCGATCGCGAGGTGTTCGCCAAGTTGCGCCGGCTGAACATTGCTCCCTCGCCATTATCCACGGACGAGGAGTTCCTCCGCCGGGTCACGCTCGACACCACCGGGGCGCTGCCCACGCCCGCCGAGGTGCGCCAGTTCCTGGCTGACCGCTCTCCCAGCAAGCGCGAGAAGAAGATCGACGAACTGCTGGCCCATCCGCGCCATGCCGCTCTGTGGGCCACGAAGTTCAGCGACATCACCGGGAATAACACCGATGGCCTGGAGAACCCACCACAGCGGAAAACCTACCTCAGCCAGATGTGGCACGACTGGTTCCGCAAGCGTATCGCCGAGAACCGCCCCTACGATCAGATCGTCAAGGGCGTGCTGACGGCCACCAGCCGCGAGGGAGCCAGCCTCGAGGAGTACATCAAGCAGATCGAGAAGTTCGAGGAAGCGCAGGACAAGGGCGAGAAGACTTCCTACGCCGATCGCGATTCGCTGGATCTCTTCTGGCGCCGGCAGAACCGCATCCCCAACGAGGAATGGGGCGAAAAGACGGCCGCGGCGTTTCTCGGCGTGCGTCTGGAGTGCGCCCAGTGCCACAAGCACCCGTTCGACCGCTGGACGCAGGCCGACTATCGCGCTTACGCCAACGTCTTTGCCTCACTGAACATCGGTGTGCCTCCCGATTCGGCCAAGAGTTATCGCGAGGCCAACCAGGAGCGTCAGAAACGCAGCCAGCAGCGCATCAACGAGTTGCGGCGCAAGGGCGTCAAGGTCAACACCTTGCCAGTCGCTCCGCTGCGCGAAGTGTTCATCGGTCGGACCGATAGGCCGCTGCTTCACCCGGACACCAACAAGCCGCTGCCGGCCCAGACGCTGGGCGGTCCTGAGATCAAGGTCAAAACGGGCGAGGATCCGCGTCAAGTGCTGTGGCAGTGGATGCGCGAGCCGAACAACCCCTTCTTCGCCCGCAGCTTCGTCAACCGCGTCTGGGGCCACTATTTCGGCATCGGCATCGTTCATCCGGTGGATGACTTCTCGCTGGCCAACCCCCCGTCGAACGAGAAACTCCTCGACGCCCTGGCTCGCGATTTCGTCGCCTCGGGTTACAACATTCGCCAGCTGGAGAAGCGCATTCTTCTGTCGCGCACCTATCAGCTGTCCAGCACTCCCAACGAGACGAACAAGTTCGACAAGAACAACTTCGCCCGGGGCTACATCCGACCGCTGATGGCCGAGGTGGTGGTGGATATGCTGAACGATGCCCTGGGCGTCACCGAGAAGTGGGGCCAGGGCGAAGGGACAGCCACGGCCCGGGCGCTGGAGGTGGGGGCTAGCCGTGTGCAGAACCCGAGCGTGAACTACGTCTTCCGCGTGTTCGGCCGGCCGCCACGCACCTCGGCCTGCGACTGCGAGCGGGCCATGGATCCCGCCTTGCCGCAGAAGCTGTTCCTGCTCGCCGACCCCAACTTGCAGCAGAAGCTCCGCACGCCGGGCAACCGCCTGGCCACCCTGATCGAGGAGAAGGCCGACGACGGCGAGGCGCTTGAGGAGCTATTCCTGGCCACGCTGTCGCGCAAGCCGACCGAGGCGGAGAAGAAGAATTTCCTCGACTATCGGGAGCGGAAGAAGCAGGCTGCGGCCTCCTCGACAGCGAACAAACGCGGCAAGGTGGTGTTCGATCGCCGCGCCCTGTTCACCGACACGCTGTGGGCTCTGATCAACACCACCGAGTTCATTTTCAATCACTAACCCGCTTCACCGACTAGTTCCAGCGACTCACTCGCGCGGATCCGCCCGCCCTGGGGGATCCGCGAAGGGGGCCATACCCAGGGCAGGAGGATCGATCTCGATGACCGCGCGCATGACCGACTGTGAAGGCTTCTACCGGCGCGATTTCCTGAAGATTGGCGCGGCGGGCCTGCTCGGCCTCGGCCTGCCGGAACTGCTCCGCCTCGAGGCCCAGGGAGCCAGGGCCGGCGCGACCGCCACGCGCAAGGCTAATGCGGTCATCATGTTGTGGCTCGGCGGCGGCCCCGCCACCATCGACATGTGGGATCTGAAACCGTCCGCGCCCGAAGGCATTCGCGGCGAGTTCAAACCAGTCCCAACCAGCGCCCCTGGCATCGAAATCTCCGAACATCTGCCCAAAACTGGCAAGATCATGCACCGGGCCACCCTGGTGCGCTCGCTGCACCACACCATCCCCTCGCACGGCCCGGCCACCGTCTTCATGACCTCGGGCAACAAGCCCACACCGGCCATCCAATATCCGGCCATGGGTTCGCTTGTCACCAAGCTCCTGCCTGCCGAGAAGGGCGTGCCTCCCTACGTCAGCTTTGGCGAGGTGCGCGGTGGCAGCGCCGGGGCGGCCGGCTACCTCGGCACCGCCTACAACCCCTTCATCGTCGAGGGATCGGCCGGCATGGGCAAGGGAGGCGCCACCAGCCTGCGCGTCCGTGGCATCCAGCTGCCTTCCGGCTTCACCCTCGATGAACTCAACGACCGCGACTCGCTCCTGAAGGGGTTCGATCGCACCTTCAAGGCCGTGGACAAGTCCACCGAACTCGTCGATGGCTTCGACACCTTCCACAAGCAGGCTCTTGATATCCTCCGCTCGGATCGCACCCGCAACGCCTTCAACCTCGACGAGGAGAAGGCTGCCCTCCGAACGCGCTATGGCTCCAATCCCTTTGGCCAGGGAGCCCTGGCTGCCCGACGACTTGTCGAGGCGGGGGTGCGCTTCGTCACCATCTCCCTGGGCGGCTGGGATACCCACGGGAAGAACTTCGAGGCCCTGAAGACGCGCTTGCTGCCCAGCCTCGACACCACCCTGTCGACCCTCATCGACGACCTGGCGCAGCGTGGAATGCTCGACAGTACCATCGTCTACTGCGCCGGCGAGTTTGGTCGGACCCCCAAGGTCAACAAGAACGTCGGTCGCGACCACTGGGCCCGGTCGATGGCCGTCCTGCTGGCAGGTGGCGGCTTCAAGCGCGGCTACGCCCACGGCACCACCGATGCCAACGGTATGGCTCCCGCTTCCGACCCGGTCAGCCCCGACGATGTCTCGGCCAGCATCTTCCACAACCTGGGCATCGATCCGCACCTGGAATTGATGACCTCCACCGGTCGGCCCATGCAGCTGTTCCGCGAAGGCAAGGTGGTCGAGAAGTTGCTCGCCTGAGCCTTCTTCCGGCGTTCGCCTGAGTCAAACCCAGGGGAAGCCTGCTCGTCTGGACGAGTGGGCTTCCCTGCGTTGGGTGGAAGTCTCGCCTCCCCCCGCGAGTCGGCCTGGTGTAGGATGATCGAGGTTTTCTGATGGTTCCGGCTGGAGGTGACTGGTGATGCACATGTTCCGATTCTGTCTGGTCTGCGCGATGGGGCTGGCTCTGGTCGCTCCGTTGCCGGCCGCGGATGAACCCACGTCGGCGAGTATCGCCCGGCTGATCCAGCAGCTCGGAGCCGATACCTTCGCAGAACGCGAGGCCGCCTCGCAGGCACTGGATCGCCTGGGTGCGCCAGCTCTGGAGGCACTGCAGAAGGCCTCCCGGCATAGCGATGCCGAGGTGCGCAAACGGGCGATAGACCTGGTCGGCCGCATCGAAAAGCGCGTGGAAACCAGCCGGGTGCTGGCCCCCACCCTGGTCCACCTGGTCTACCGTGACACTCCGCTGGACGAGGCCCTGGCCGACCTGCGGAAGAAGAGCGGCTACAACCTGGTGATGCGCGATCCGGAAGGCAAGCTCAAGGTGAAGAAGATCACTCTGGACACCGGCAAGGTCTCCTTCTGGACGGCACTCGAGAAGTTCTGCCTTGCCGCTGGCCTGGAAGAGGAAACCGGCCCCGCGGGAGGCGTAGCGGCGCCAGGAGCGCCCTCGGTGGCGCCTCCCGTCCGCATCCGTGCGGTTCCAGTGCCCGCTCCCGCCCCGGTTCCCGTACCTCCCCCAGCCCCACCTGCGCCGGGCAAGCGTGGGGCACGCAATGCCGGGCCTGCTCCGGCGAGGGCTGTGGCCGTGGCTGCCCTACAACCTGCCCTGGTTCCCCCGCCCCCGGTGGCTGATGCCAATGCCACCCCCACGCCTGTTCCGGGGCAAATCGTTCTGCAGCCGGGCAAGTTCCCCTCCGGCGCAGACACTTCTTCCTCCATCCGCGTCCGGGCCGCCGACCGCAAGCGCTATCCCGCCCCGCCCACCGACAAGGAATATGGGGTGGTGCTGCAACTATCGCTCGAACCCCGGCTGTCCATGCACCTCGTCACCGGCGTGCAGATCGACCGCGCCGTGGACGACTCCGATCAGAAACTCATCCAGGCCATCGAGGATCCCAGCAGTGGAACATCCGGTCGAGTAATCATCGCTGGCGGGGGACGCATGGTGATGATTGGAGGCGGCCGCGTCGGTGGAACTTACTACGCTTCCGCACCGAATGGCCTGCATCACCACCATCTGGTGCGCCTGACGAAGGGCGACCGGGAATCGAGCCGGTTGAAGCAACTCGAAGGAACCATCTCGGCGCAGATCCTCCTCGAACGGCAGGAGATCCTGTCCATCGATGCCCCGGCCAAGGCGCAGGGGAAGACGTTCAAGGGCAAGACCGGAGGCGAGATTGAGATCACCTCCGTGACCCGGCAGGACGATGGCACCATTCAGATTGAGTTCGACTACACCCCGGCTGAAGGGATGTACCCCGAGACGCGCTACGCCCGGCCACGCGCCGTGCCCGGAGTCAACGCTGCCGTGCCTCCCATGCCCGCGGCGGGTCCGGCGGGAGCCATGCCGGCCATCGCCGTGCTGCCGGGCACCCTGGCCACCTTCTACACTCCCTGGGGCCTGACCCTGGTGGACGACAAGGGCGAGCTGCTGCAGGCGGCCATTCACCCCAACTACCGGAAGGGCCGCGGCGGCGTGGTAGCACCCGGTGCCCTGACGGGGAAGAACGCCTTCGTCGCAACCTACCGCCCTGCCAAAGGCGCCCCCGCCGAGCCTGCCCGTCTGGTGTACACCGCGCGCAAGATGGTCCCGGTCTCCATCCCCTTCAAGTTGCGGGATGTCGATCTGAAGTGAGCACGCCGCGCGTAGCCCGGACGTCGGAGATGTCCGCGGCCTTCTCCTTGCTGTTCAGCCATCTGGGAGCCGCGGAATGTGACTACCGGGCGGCTCGCGCCGTCGAGCTGGTCACCCAGGGGCACCTGAATCCCGCGGGAGTCCTGATCCTTGGCGCGGGGGATCGGCTCGAGGGAGTGTTTGTCTGTCAGCCTACCGCAGGCGCGGGTGCTCTGGTCTGGCCGCCCATCGTGCGAACCGCGCAGCCAGAAGTAGCCGAGGACGCCTTGGTGCAAGCCGGCTGCGCCTGGCTGGCCGGGCAGGGCACGCGCCTGGCCCAGTGTCTGCTGGCCACCAACGAGATGAATCTCGCTCCGCCGCTTTTACGCCAGGGGTTCGTCCACGTCACCGGGTTGACCTACCTGCGCCACGATCTTCGCCCGGGATTGCTGCCCGCCACACCGACCCATCACCTGCGCTTCCACCCTTACGATGCCGACCATCCCGAGCGGTTTCATCGCACCCTGGAACGCACCTACGAGCAGTCGCTGGATTGCCCTGAGGTGAATGGCCTGCGGTCCGTCGCCGAAGTGATCCGCGGCCATCAGGCGCATGGGCACCACGACCCATCCTGGTGGTGGTTGGCAGAGCTGGACGGCGACCCAGTTGGGGTGCTTCTGCTCACCGAAGCGTCGCTGGGAGAGTGGGAGGTCGGCTACATGGGCGTGGTGCCCCAGGCTCGTCGGCGCGGCGTAGGTAGCGCCATGTTGACCCAGGCCCTGACCCGGGTGCAGGCCATCGGTGGCGTTCAGGTGGTGCTGTGCGTCGATGATCGCAACCGCCCCGCGCGGCAGCTGTACGTGCAGCTGGGATTCGAGCCCCACGACCATCGTGAGGTGCTGCTCAATACCAGGATCGGACTTTCGCTGTCCCAGAGTGGGTTGAACGGGTAGGACATGCCGGTTGTGCTGTGTGCATGCCGGCCTGTATGCTTCGGAACGACTATCCTGCGCTGGCCCCCACGCCTGGGCGCGGCAAGAGTTGTGTCCCCGAGCGACAAGCGGGTCTCAGGCATCCCACCCTGACGCCCGCACTCTCCTGACTTGTTGGACTGCCGTTGTGTGGTCCCCCGGAGAGAGTTCGTGACTACCCGTACACGCGATGTCGTGGCTAGCCTCACCGAGGCGATTGCCCGGCGGATTGGTGGACCGCGCTACCAGCTGTGGTTCGCCCCGCACACGCGCTTCGCCTGGGAGCAGGACGAGCTGCGCATCGGGGTGCCCAACCGGCACTTCCAGGAGTGGCTCCAGCGCACCTTTGGCGAGGCGGTGAGCCAGGCGGCCGAGGATGTCTTCGGTCAGCCGATGCAGGTGCGCTTCCACATCGACCCGGAACTGTTCCAGGCGGCCCGCCAGGCGCAGACCGAGGTCGCTCGCCCAGCGCTGAAGGCCAGCAAGCCAGCGCCGCCTGCTCCCACGCCTGCGCCCCCGGTGCCGGCTCCGGAACCATCGCCGCCACGCCTGGCCCTGCCGCGGCGCGCCCGTCGCTGGCACAAACTGAACGAGTTCGTGGTGGGGCCATGCAACCGCGTGGCGCACGCCTCGGCGCTCAGCGTCGTCGAAACCCCCGGCGAAACCGCCAATCCGCTGGTCCTCTATGGCCCGGTCGGCACGGGCAAGACGCACCTACTGGAGGGCATCTACGCCGGTATCCGGCGAGCGCATCCCGACTGGCGCGTGAACTACATCACGTCGGAGGAGTTCACCAACCGGTTCCTCCAGGCTTTCCGCCACGACAAGCTGGGCGGCTTCCGTCGCCAGTTCCGCGAGTGTGACGTCCTGCTGGTGGACGACCTGCACTTTCTGGCGACAAAGAAGGCCACGCAGGAGGAGTTCCTGCACACCTTCGACACGCTGGTGGCCGATGGCCGGCAGCTGGTGGTGACGACGGACTGTCACCCGCGTCTCAGCGAGGATTTCACACCGGAGCTGGTGGATCGTTTGTTAGGTGGTGCGGTGTGGAGTCTCAGCCCACCTGAGGCTGAAACGCGCCTGGCGATTCTGCGGGCGCGCGTCCAGCGGGTACCCGGCGAGTTGATCCCCGACGAGGTGCTCACCTTCCTGGCCGGGCAGTTGCGCGGCAATGTTCGGGAACTGGAAGGCGCCATCCAGAGCGTCCGGCACTTTAGCCGGGTGACCGGTCGGCGGGTCGATGTGTCCCTGGTTCGCGAGGCGCTGGCCGATCTGCTCCGCCATGCCATCCGGGTAGTGCAGGTGGCCGACGTCGAGCAGGCAATCTGCGCGGTGCTGCGTCTGGATCCGGGGGCGCTGCGCGGCAACTCGCGGGCCTGGGTGGTGAGCCATCCGCGCATGGTCGCCATGTTCCTGGCCCGGAAGCACACGGCTTCCTCATACAGCGATATCGGGCGCTACTTCGGCGGGCGGAATCACAGCACCGTGGTGGCGGCCGAGAAGAAGGTGCGCGGGTGGGTGGCGGTCAACGCCGAGCTATCGCTGGGCCAGCAGCGCATCCGGGTGGGAGAATTGCTCGAGAAGGTGGAGCGCATGCTGCTGCGCTAGAAACGAGCACGGCCCACACCGGTTCCGGTGTGGGCCGCGTTCCGAGAAGCCGGTGGATTAGTAGGCGCCCGGGTAGTAGTGGGTGCCGGCGATCACCGGAGCGTACTGGTAGGGAGGCATCACGGGGACGGTGAAGTAGCCCATCGGCGCCATGCCGGGGTAACCCATGCCGGGGCCGCCCATGCCGGGGTAGCCCATGCCAGGCATGCCGTAGCCGCAGTTAGGGCCACAGCAGTCGCCGCCCTTGTTGCAGAAGCCGCTGAAGCTGAAGCTGAGGCCAATGCCGATGCCGAAGCCGACCTGACCGGCCTGGGCCTGCGTCTGCCCACCCGCCACCAGACCGAGAGCCAGCACCGCCGCGAGAATGAAGCGCTTCATCTGTTCCGTTCTCCGTAGCACGACGCATCCGTTCAGCAGGTCCTCACCGTGAGGGGCCGACCCGGTAGCCGTGACTGCGTCCCATGTTAAATGCGGAGAATTGGAAAACAATTGCAGGCTGGATAATATGCGTGGTCTGGGTGGCATGTGTGGCGATGCATTCGGCGCGGTACGTCTATTCGCTGCAGGCTCTGCCGTCGGCAGGGGCTGATGAGGCCTCGACGGCGCAAGCTGGGGAAGCTATGCGCGATCTGGCTCAGGGGTAAAGAGCCGGTTGCACAGGTAATTCCGAATTGTTGTGTTTGAACGCGATACTCTGCCGATTCTAGCTATGCCTGATCCAGTGGTTGTAACACTGAGAGTGGTCAAGGAAGGGACCTCACGATCCGCGGGGAGCGGGGGGTGAGGTGATCGGGGGAGGGGTCAGCCGGCATCAAGTGTCATGGCTGGCCCGGATCAACCGCGTGAAAGGAGTCGCGATGAAGCGGATCGCTGTGATGGTCTGCGCCGTGGTCGGCCTGGCCTTGAGCTCCGGTACCTGCGAAGCGGGGTGGGGTCACCTGTTCTACAGTGGCTATCAGCCCTGGTGGAACATCTTCGCCAAGCGATACAAGTGCCTGACGCCAGAAGAGGAGCGTCTGCAGAAGTTCTGGCATGACTATTACCATGCCCTGAAGGAGTTCTACTGCCACCTCGACGCCATCGATTGGGTGGCCTACTACAAGAACCACGGTTACCAGATTAATGGGAACTGCGGTGGTCCGGGTGGCGGCCCCTGCGGCCGGATTAACTATGCTCCCGTGTTCGTGACCCCCACGCTGCAGTGGGCTGTCCCGGCCGGGAGCGCGGGTGGACCTCCGGTGGGCCCCCCGTACGCCATGGGTGGCGGTTACCCGATGGGCTATCACCCCGCCATGGGTGGTATGCCGCCCTTCCCGCCGGGCGGCCCGATGGCTGGTCCCATGGGTGGCCCGATGGCTGGCCCGCTGGGTGGTCCCATCAATGCCCCTGTGGCCGGACCGCTGCCGGGTAATGGCGGCAACGCGCTGCCCCCGGGTGCCGGCAACCTGCCGCCCGCCAACGGGCCCCTGGGTGCGGGTGCTCCGGGCAACTAAGGGACCGGATTCAGCGGGGAGGATGAATCCGCTCGGTTCCTCAATACACGGTACGTGAGTCGAATGACGCGTACCTCCGTCCCCCCCTCCCCATAGAGGGGGCCAATCCGAAAGGGTTGGCCCCCTCTGCTTCTTTTTCCACCTCCGCCTCATCGGTTCACTTTCCGTGGGCCGAACAGCTTGCCCCGGCGCTGGCCTTCTTTTTCCCTTCCGACCCTGGTTTTCCTGCCTGCTTCCGAAATGCCGGGTAGACTCCAGGCATCGAGGTACGGTGCGATCCCGAAGGATTGTCCCCTCGCCGAAAGGAGTCGCTATGCGCACATGGACATCGATGGTGGCTGCGGTGGTGGGTCTGCCGCTGCTAGCGGGCCTGGCTTCCGCGCAGTGCTGCGGATACTACACCCCACCCCGGGCGCCGGATTTCCAGAACACTCCCGGCTATTACTACAACACCTACTACGGGATGACGTACGGCCCGAACTACTGCGTCTACCCGAAGTTCCCGCCTTTCCAGGGCATGCTGCCCGGCCCCTCCATCAACCTGGCCATCTTCGCGCAGATGTACTCCAAGCAAGGCGGCTGCATGCCGAATGGACAGTACTGCGGTCCCAACGGCGAGAATCTGGGGGGCCCACCCGCACAGGCTGCCTTCCCGCACCATATGTACGTGCGCAGCCCGCGCGACTTCTTCATGTACGACACCGATCCCCGGTCCAGCCCCTATTCCTACGGCATGACCAGCTACACCAACAACACCCCGCGTAGCCCCACGCCGTTCGAGCCCTGAGCGTCCTGCTCTCCGGCAGGCCGACCCGGATTCCGCCCCGGGTCGGCCTGCGCCTTTTTTCCTCACGTTTCCCCAGTACTGGCAACGCACATTGCCCCGTTTGCCGTCTGAGTTATCATGGCGGAATGAGTGCAAGTGCATCGATCCGACCGCGCCGTGTCGGAGGCGCGACATGACGTTGCGGTACACGGCCCTGGCCTCTGGGAGTCGCGGCAACTCCAGCCTGGTGCAGGTGAGTGGAACCTCGCTACTCATCGATGCGGGGTTGCCTCTGCAGGAACTCGAGAAGCGCTGTCTCCTCGCCGGCAAGTCGCTGGCTCCGGTCCAGGCCATCTTGCTCACCCACACCCATTCTGACCACTGGAACGATGGGCTGCTGGGCTGGTTGTGCCGGGAGCGCAAGCCGCTCTTCTGCCATCCCTCACATCACAGCGTGCTGGCCCGGTTCTCGCGCCATTTCGACAAGCTGCACACCACCGGATTACTTCGGTCCTTCGAGCCAGGCACCCCGTTCGAGATTGCTCCCGGAGTCACTGGCCTGGCGGTTCCCGTGCGGCACGACGGCGGTGAGACGTTTGGCTTCCGCATTGATGGACCGCGCGACCTGTTTGGCCAGGGGCAGGCGCTGGCGCATCTGTCGGATCTGGGTACCTGGGATGACGACCTGGCCGAGAGCATGGCCGAGGTCGATCTGCTCGCGGTGGAGTTCAACCACGATCTGATCCTCGAACGCCAGAGTACGCGGCCGGCCTTTCTGGTGGCCCGGGTGCTCAGCGATGAGGGGCATCTTTCCAACGACCAGGCGGCCCGCTTCCTTCAGCGTGTCCTCAGTCGCACCACACCTGGCCGCCTGCGCCACGTCGTGCAACTCCATCTGAGCGAGGACTGCAACCGTCCTGCCCTGGCGCGCAAGGCAGCTAGCGACATCCTGCGCGAGCACGAATTTCAGGTGCAGATTCAAACTGCCGAGCAGTACCGGCCCGGGCGCACCCTGCACCTGAATCCCGGATTGGCCCGTCGCCGCGTGGTGGGGACCGCCCCGTCCGAGGGACTTCCGCCGCGCGGTTAAACTCATGGTTCTTTAATTCCGGACGTGTTAGAGTAATCGTGGAGATTCTCGCTTTCAGAGGTACCGTACCATGCTGCTCTCTCATACTCCTGGCGCCGCGCGTGTGCAGACCCAACGGTCCACACGTCGCGCCTTCACCCTGCTCGAAGTCCTCGTGGTCGTGGCCATCATCGTTATGCTGGCGGGTGTTGGTGGTTACTACCTGATTCAGCGCTACGAGGAGTCCAAGATCAGCCGGGCGAAGATCGACGCCGAGGCGCTCTCGTCGCAGGTCGAAACCTTCAAACTCAATAACGGCGATTATCCCAATACCATCGAGGCGCTGGCACAGCCTCAGCCAGGTGGCGGCTCGGCGCTCGTTCCGCCGGACAAGATTCGCGATCCCTGGGGCAAGCCCTATCAGATCGATCCGGCCGGCCAGCGCAACGGCGGCAACAAGGCGGATGTCTTCACCACGACGCCCAAGGGGCAAATCGTCGGTAACTTTTCTGGCCATTGATTCATCTTTGGCCGTTTTGGGAGAGTCCACCTTGCCCCGGACCAGCCCAGTTCATGTGCGACGGCGAGCGGGATACAGCCTCTTCGAGGTGATTCTCGTCTGCGCCGTCCTGGTCATCCTGGCCTCACTGGCCTATCCCTCCCTGCGCGGCATGTATCCCTACTACAAGCTCCAGGGCGCGGTCGATAGCGTCCGCGCCGCCTGGGCCCAGGCCCGTTCTCGTGCCATCGAGGAAGGCCGACCCTTTCGCTTTGCCGTCGAAAACCAGGGACGTCACTACCGCGTTGCCCCGGATACGCCCGAGGCCTGGGGGAGTGGTTCCTCGGACGGCATGGTGATCGAGCAGGCGCTGCCTCCGGGGGTGACCTTCACGCTCAATGGTGAGCCCGCGGCCGCCTCGTCGCTCGAGGAGCCGACCACCCAGGGTGACAAGAAGTCTAACCTGTCGCCGGATGCCTACACGCCCGCGGTCGTCTTCCTGGCCGATGGCACCGCGCGCGAGGATGTGCGCATCGTCTTTCAGATCAAGGGTGTTCGCCCCACCGCCTTGCAGCTTCGCGGTCTGACCGGCACCTCGTCGGTTCAGCAGCTCAGTCAATAACAGGAGGCCCATCATGCGTCTGAGGCGGGCATCGCGTCGCGGCCTGTCGCTCCTCGAGGTGATCCTCGCCATGGGCGTCTTCCTGTTCTCCATCGTGGGGTTGGGCTACCTGCTGACCCTGGCGGGGAACATGGCCCTGGACTCCCGCTACAAGAGTGGCGCCGCCGCCATCGCCCGGTCGAAGCTCGCCGAGGCGGCCGCGGGGGCCATCTCCCTGGAAGCCCAGAGCGATGCTCCCTGCGAAGAAGACGAGGACTATACCTGGTCGATGCAGGCCGACTCGGGCGGGCAGGCCAACCTTTACAACGTGAGCGTGACCGTTTCTCGCAAGCGGGCTGACGGCGCTGTCGTCGCGGTGACGCTATCCCAGATGGTGTTCGACCCGAGCATGGTGGGGAGCGTCTTTGACACGCCTGCCACCATCACCGAGGCCGAGGAAGCTACCACTGGCACCGATTCCAGCAGTACCAGTTCCAGTTCTTCTGGCTCGAGTGGTTCCTCCAGTTCGAGCAGCGGCATGGGAGGCAACTCGGGTAGTAATTCAAGTAACTCCCGCGGTAAGGGTGGCAACAAACCCTCGGGCGGTGGTGGCGGAAGTCAGGGCGGTGGCGGAAGTCGGGGCGGTGGTGGAAGCCAGGGTGGCGGCGGAAGCCAGGGCGGTGGTGGAAGCCAGGGTGGTGGAAGTCGGGGCGGTGGCGGAAGTCAGGGCGGTGGCGGTAGCCAGGGTGGTGGCGGCGGAAGCCAGGGTGGCGGGTCCAGGAGGTAAACTCACATGCGTCCTGTCCGAGCCGCTTACACATTACTCGAAGTACTTCTGGCGCTGGCCATCGCCTCGCTGGTGCTGGTGGCTGTGTATGCCGTGGTCGGCTATCAGCTGCGCCAGACTCAGGCTGGACGCGACGTGATCGAACAGGCGTCCCTGGCCCGGGCTGTCCTCAACCGCATGCATGCCGACGTGTCGTCCACCATCGGCCTGGGCGAGCCCGCCCGCTTCCGCAACCAGGGCGACGACACCAGTGACTCGTCGAGTAGCTCTTCGTCCAGTTCCTCGTCCACCACGTCCACGACGGGAACCACCAGCAGCAGTGGTAGCACCACTGGGGGCAGCGGAACACCCAGCACGGGAGCGTCGAGTTCCACCAGCGGAACTTCCACGACCAGCTCGAGCACTAATACCTCCTCCCCCTCGTCGTCCTCCACCACTGGCCAGTCGACGACACAGAGTGCGATTCAGCTGCCATTGGGGCTCATCGGCAGCAGCGACGTCCTCCACCTGTTCGTCAGCAAGGTGCCCGGCGAGGTCTACGGCGGCCTGGCCAGCAACGGCGCGCCGCAGCTGACCTCGGACCTGCGCCGTGTGACATACTGGCTGGGCGAGGGGGGGGCCGGCCTCTGTCGGCGCGAGGTGCGCCTGATCACCAGCGAGGAAGGCACCAGCACGGAAGTTCCTGGGGGATCCCCTCTGGAGTCGCTTCTGGCGGCGGAAGTTAAGAGCGTCGAGTTTCAGTACTTCGATGGATCTGGCTGGGTCAGCAGCTGGGATTCAACCCAGGTGGGGCCGGATGGCTCCACACCCCAGGGATCGCCCCGCGCCGTCAAGATTCGCATCGGCGTGCAGATGTCGGGTAAATCGGCCCAGGGTGGCGAGGCCGACCTGAAATACTACACCCACACGGTGTTCATTCCCACGGCCGGCGGAACGCCGCCTGCGACCACGTCCACCACAGCGGAGGGAGCCAGCACGGCTCCATGAACCCATGCGCGTTGCACGTCCGCGCTCCCGACGGGGAGTGGTCCTGCTGGTGGTGCTCATTGTCATCGTCCTGCTGACGCTGGCGGCCTACCGCTACAACGACTGGATGCTGGGCGAGGCCCGCGCCACGGAGAGCGTGATCCGCAGCACCCAGGCCCGCGCCTTCGCCACCTCGGGGGTGCATTACGCCGCCGCCTTGCTCGCTGCCGGCCCCAACGCCGCAGGAGGCTCGCTCTTCGATAATCCGCAACTCTTTCAGGACATTGAGGTGCCCACCAGTGCCACCAACGGCCGCACCGGCCGGTTCAGCATCCTGACCCTGCGCGATCCCAACGACTCCGGCAGCAACGGCCAGGCGCACACCTTCGGGGTGACCTGCGAGTCGGGCAAGGTCAACCTGAACGCGCTGCTCGGCCTCGATAAGGGCAAGGGTGAGGTCGGGAAGAAGATCCTCATGCAGCTGCCGAACATGACCGACGAGATCGCCGACTCCATTCTCGACTACATCGACACTGACGACACGGCGCGGCAGAACGGAGCCGAGAACGAGTATTACAGCGCGCTCGATCCGCCCTACCGCTGCAAGAATGGCCCGCTCGACACGCTCGAGGAGTTACTCCTGGTCAAGGGAGTCACCCCCGATCTGCTCTTCGGCTCAGATCGCAACCGCAACGGCCAGGCCGACCCAGGCGAAGGAGACGGCCAGCTGAGCCTTGGCTGGCAAGCTTACCTGACCGTCTACAGCCGGGAAGTGAACGTCGATCCGGACGGCAAGCCGCGCATCTACCTGAACAATTCGGACCTGAGCACCACCTACACCCGGCTGCAGGCTGCCGTGGGCGAGGAGGTGGCCACCTACATCGCTGCTGCTCGCCTGTATGGCACGTCAGCAGTCTCCAGTTCCTCCAGTTCTTCCACCTCGAAAAGTTCCTCGGCTTCCCAGGACATTGGCGCGGCCAAGGCCAAGATTCAGGAGGACGTGGGCAACGCGGGGACCAAAAAGCTTCGCAAGATTAGCTCGATCTGGGATCTTGTGAGTAGCCAGGTGAGCGTGACCGTGGGCACAGGCCGGCAGCAGAAGCGCATCACCTACCCCAGCCCGATGAACGATGTCGCCAGTCAGCGCGAGCTGTTCCCCAAGGTCTGGCAGTACTGCACCACCTCCAACCAGATGGATCTGACTCCGCGCCTGAATATCAACACCGCTCCCCAGGCGGTACTGCTGGGGCTGAAGGAGGCCGCAGGGCTGCAGGATTCGGACATCGAATCGATCTTGGGCCGTCGTCCGACGCCTGGCTCCGCTTCCGAGGACGAACTGTACAAGACCCCTGCCTGGCTCCTGACCGAGCTGAATCTGAAGGCCAGTCTGGTGAAGAAGCTCGATCCGTACATCACCACGCGGTCGCAGGTGTATTCGTTGCAGTCGGTGGGCTACTTCGACAAGGGAGGGCCGACGGCGCGCGTCGAGGCGGTCATCGACACCAACCAGGGACGCCCGCGGATTGTCTATTTCCGTGATGTATCCGAGCTGGGTAAGGGGTTCGACGTGGGCAACGCCGCGAGTCGCTGAGCAGGCGGCCCGTTGCTTCCAGCCGTCGTCGGGGTACAATCGGATTACATGCCCTGACCGTCTGGAGTTGAACCCGTGCGCATCCTCTCCCTGCTTGCGTTGGCGGCCTGCGCGGCTGCCGCCCCTGCTGCACCCCTGGAACTTCGCGATGGCGACCGTGTTGTCTTCGTCGGCAACACTCTCATCGAACGTGAGCAGCAGCACGGCTACTGGGAACTCGCGCTGACCGCGCGCTTCCCTGGCAAGAAGATCACCTTCCGCAACCTGGGCTGGTCCGGCGACACCGTGTTTGGCGAAGCCCGCGCCGGATTCGGCTCGCCCGCCGAGGGATATCGGCAACTCATCGAGCATACGCTTGCTCTGAAGCCCACAGTGCTATTTGTGGCCTATGGCACCAACGAATCGTTCCAGGGAGCCGCGGGGCTGCCTCGCTTCACCCGGCAGCTGGAAACCCTGCTGGGCACCCTGGAGAAAACCGGCGCGAAGATCATCCTGCTTGGGCCGCTGCGCCAGGCCGATATGGGCCGACCGCTGCCCGATCCAGCGCGCAACAACCAGAATCTGCGTCTCTATGCCGACGCCATCCGCGAGGTGGCCCAGAAACGCAAGCACGATTATGTGGATCTGTACGAACGCCTGGGCGACCTGACGAAGGTCGATCCGCCCGCGACGTATAATGGCATCCACCTCACCAAGCACGGCTATCGCTGGTCCGCCCTGGAGCTGCAAAAGGCGCTGGGCCTGGCCCCCGCCGATGCCCGGCTGGAGGACGGCTCCGAGTCGGCCGCACGCGAAAAACTGCGCCGACTGATCGTCGAGAAGAACGAGCTGTACTTCCATCGCTGGCGGCCCCAGAACGTCACCTACCTGTTCGGCTTCCGCAAACACGAGCAGGGCAACAACGCGGTCGAGATCCCTAAGTTCGACCCGCTCATCGAGGTGAAAGAGAAGGAAATTCACGACCTCGCCCGGTCGCTGTCCGCCCGCTGATTCGCACACCCTTGCCGGCCAGGTAATTCATCATGCGCTACACGCCATTCGCTCTCCTGCTTCTCTTGCTGGTCCAATCGGCCCCGGCCCAGCGAAACGCCCGCATCCCCGACCCCGACCCGGAGCTGGAACGCAAGACGTTCAAGGTCGCCGACGGCTTCGAGGTCAACCTGTTCGCCGCCGATCCGTTGCTGGCCAAGCCGATCCAGATGAACTTCGACGCCCAGGGGCGTCTCTGGATCGCCTCGTCGGAAACCTATCCGCAGATCAAGCCCGGTCAGAAGGCCAACGACAAGATCCTCGTCCTCGAGGATACTCGCGGAGTCGGCCGCGCCGACAAGGTGACCGTCTTTGCCGATGGCCTGCTCATCCCCACCGGGATCGAGCCGGGCGATGGCGGTGCCTACGTTGCCAACAGCACCGACCTGCTGCATCTGCGTGACACCGACGGCGACGGCAAGGCTGATCGTCGCCGCATCGTGCTTTCCGGGTTCGGCACCGAGGACACCCATCACATCCTCCACACGCTGCGCTGGGGCTACGATGGCAACCTCTACATGAATCAGTCGATCTACATCCACAGCCACATCGAAACCCCGCATGGCCCGCGCCGGTTGAATGCGGGCGGCGTCTGGCAGTTCCGCCCCGAGACGCTCGAGCTGGAAGTCTTTGCCCGTGGCCTGGTCAACTCGTGGGGCCATCATTACGACCGGTTCGGCCAGTCGTTTCTGACCGATGGCGCTGGGGGCGAGGGGGTCAACTACTGCTTCCCCGGCGCAGCCTACACCACGGCGGCCGACGCGCCTCGCATCTTGCACGGCCTGAATCCAGGCAGCCCCAAGTACTGCGGTCTGGAGATCGTGTCCGGCCGGCACCTGCCCGACGACTGGCAGGGCAACCTGATCACCTGCGACTTCCGGGCGCATCGCGTGTGCCGCTTTGTCCTGACGCCCTCAGGGTCGGGCTATACCTCGCGTCTGATGCCCGACGTCATTCGCGCCACGCACCCAGCTTTTCGCCCCGTGGATGTGAAGATGGGCCCGGATGGAGCCATCTACATCGCCGACTGGTACAACCCGATCATTCAGCATGGCGAGGTCGATTTCCGTGACCCCCGGCGCGACCTGACCCACGGCCGCATCTGGCGAGTCACTGCCAAGGGGCGCAAGACTGTCGAACGGCCGGCACTGGTCAAGGCGTCCCCCGCCGAACTGTGCAAGCAGCTCGAAGCGCCCGAGGACTGGACCCGACATTTCGCCCGACGCACGCTCAAGGAGCGCGGCGATAAGGAGGTGCTGCCAGCGCTGAGAACCTGGGCGGCCTCCTTCGATGCCAAGAATCCCGCGCACGAACCACGCCTGCTCGAGGCCCTGTGGACCTATCAGAGTCTTGATGTCGTCGAACCCCGCCTGCTGGCCACCCTGCTCGATGCCCAGGATCCCCGGGTGCGAGCGGCGGCCGTGCGCGTCCTGGGTGCCTGGCATCGGCGCATCGAGGGAGCGGCCGGCTATCTCGAACGTCGCATCGCCGATGAGCATCCGCAGGTGCGCCTCGAAGCTATCGTCGCCCTGGGCCAGCTGCAGTCAGCCCGCGCGGCTGAACTTGCACTGCGGGCCCTCGACCGGCCCCTCGACACCAACCTCGACTACGCCCTGTGGCTGGTCCTCCGTCAGCTGGAACCCAGTTGGCTGCCCGCACTCCAGGCCGGCAAGTTCGATTTCGGCGGCGATGTGCGCCGGTTGTCCTTCGCCTTGCAGGCCGTTGGCTCCGATCGCGTGCTTCGGCCACTCGTCGATCTCATCCGTTCCGGCAAGGTGTCCGGAGACGGCGAGGTCGGCGTGCTCGCCCTGCTGGGTGGCATCGGCGGGCCCGGCGAACTGGATCTCGTCGTATCTCGTCTGGAGAAGGTGACCGATCCCGCTCGGGTCCGCCTGTTGACCGCTCTGGAAGAGGCGGTGCGTCAGCGCGGCGTCGCGGCGACCAATCGGAAAGCGATCCTGGCCTATCTCGGTGCGCCGGACGAGAGCGTACAGATCGCGGCCGCGCGCCTGGCGGGTCTGTGGCGTGTTTCCGAGGCGGGCAAACCTCTGGCCGCCCTGGCTCGCGATGACAAGGCCAGCCCCGCCCGGCGCCGGGCTGCCATCGAAGGGTTGGCCGCTCTGGGTGGCCCACAAGCCTCCGAGGTGCTGACCACGTTGGCCGACAAGGGCGACCTGGCCCTGCGCCGCGCTGCGCTCGTCGGTCTGCTCGATGTCGATGCGAAGGCCGCCCTGGCTCGCGTTGTCGATGTTCTGGCAGCTCACACGGGCGAGGGTGCCGACGAACTCTTCATGCGCCTTTCTGCAACGCAAGGGCGCGCTGTCCAGCCAGCTGGCTCGCTGTCCGGCAAGAAGCTACCACCCGACGTGGCCAAGGTCGGCGTCCGCACCGCCCGCGTGTCCGGTCGGCCGGCTCAGGAACTGATCGACGCCCTGAGCAAGTCCGGCGGATTGACCTCACCCACCCGGACACTGTCTCCCGAAGAGTCGCAAGCTGGTCACCGAGGTGGCCGAGCGCGGCGATCCCGCCCGTGGCGAGAAGGTGTTTCGCCGGGCCGATCAGATGTGCCTGAAGTGTCACGCTGTCGGCGGCTCTGGCGGCCAGGTCGGACCGGATCTTTCGAGCATCGGCGCTGCCGCCCAGGTCGATTATCTCATCGAGTCGCTTCTGCAGCCCAGCAAGGCGATCAAGGAGAATTATCATTCCCTCCTGGTAACCACTGCCCGCGGGCAGCAGTACACCGGCATCAAGATCCGTCAGACGCCGACGGCACTCGTCCTGCGCACCGATCAGGATGGCGAGGTGGCCATCCCGTTGAAGGACATCGACGAACAGAGCCCCAGCAAGTCGTCGCTGATGCCCGAGGGGCTGGTCGATTCCCTGACGCGCCAGGAACTGGTTGATCTGGTGCGCTTCCTGTCCGAAATGGGCAAGGGGGATCGCTGGTCGGTGGGCCGCGCTCGGGTCGCCCGGCGCTGGCAGATGCTGAAGGGCAACCCCGAGCTGAATCGGCTGCGCAATCGCCTCGGGCTGACGACGCTGGCCAACAATCCGCCGGGTCTGCTCTGGGAACCGATCTACAGCACGGTGGGCGGCGCTCTGCCCGTCGCCGAGTTACCGCGCCTCACCCTGGCGAAGGACGATCCCGTGGCCATCCTGCGGACACAGCTCGACGCCGGGGCAGGGGGGAAGGTCAACCTGAAGCTGAACGCGACGAAGGGGCTGACCCTGTGGCTGGACGGGGAGCCGGTCACCCCAGCTGAGACGATGACGCTGGATCTGAAGCCGGGAGTCCACACGCTGCTGGCGGTGCTAAACCTGAACCAGGCGAGCGAAGCTATTCGCCTGGAGGTGGAAGACACCCCAGCAGCAGCCGCAGTCCGATTCGTGGGTGGCAAGTAGGCGTAACGCGAACGAGCGGGGGAACAGTTCCCCCGCTCGTTCATGGATGGTATCCCGATTACTTGACGCGGCTGAGGTACTTACCTTCCTCGGTGTCCACGACGATCATGTCGCCGATGCCGATGTGGGGAGGCACTGTGACCTTCAGACCGGTCTCCAGCGTGGCCGGCTTGTACTGAGCAGCGGCCGTCGCACCCTTCAGGGCGGGATCGGTCTCGGTGACCTTCAGCTCGACCTGGGCCGGCAGATCGATGCTGAGCGGCTTGTTGTCGTAAAAGGTCACCTGGCAGGAGTTGTTTTCCTTGAGGTAAAGCGGCAGGTCGCCGACCATGTCCGGGGCGAGGGTGACCTGCTCGTAGGTTTCCTTGTCCATGAAGACGTAGCCGTCGGAGTCCTTGTAGAGGTACTCCATGTCGCGCTTGTCGAGGTAGGCCTGCTCGACCTTGTCCTCGGGGTGAACGCGCTGGTCCGTGACGAACCCGGTCTTGATGTTCTTCAATTTGAGTGTGAGCTTGGACGGCAGGTTGCCCGGCGTCCGTAGCTCGCGGTCCACACAGTAGTAGAGCTGGCCTTCCATGTTGACGACCATGCCCTTGCGGACTTCGCTGAAAAGGATCGAGGCCACATATTCCTCCGGATGATGATTCTCGCCGCGGGAGCCGGTTCACCCGGATGCGAACCGCAGCATCATGGGATCGTAGAAAGTGAGATTGCGCAGTGTCAATCCCTTCTAGCGCAGGAAGCGTCCTCCGTTGACGTCCAGAGTCGCGCCCGTCATGAAACTGGCCGCGTCGCTGGCCAGGAAGAGAATGGCCTCGGCCACTTCTTCCGCCTCGCCGTTGCGTGCCAGGGGTGTTTGACGGCGGTACTCTTCCATTCGCGCGGAGCTGCTGAACTGCTCGTGATGTCGCGTCTGAATCACCCCGGGCATGACGGCGTTGACTCGTACCTGCGGGGCTAGCTCCCGCGCCAGCGTCCGCGTCAGCACCTGCAGCGCTCCCTTGGCCGCGGCATAAGGCCCGGCCCCGCCGGCGCCACCGGTCTGGACCGACAGCGACAGATTGTTCACGATCGCCCCGTGCCCCGAGGCACGCAGATGCGGTATGGCTTGCCGCGTCACGAAGAAGGCAGCATCGAGATTCACCGCAAAGACCCGGCGCCACAGCGCGGTCGGACACTCCTCCACCGCCGTGCGCTCCAGCGGCGAACCAGTATTGTTGACCAGGATGTCCAGCCGGCCACACTCGGCGACGACACGATCAACCGTACTCGAAGCGGCATGCTCGTCGGTGAGGTCCGCCTGGTGGACGATCCCACTGCTGCCCTGCGCCTGAAGCGCCGCCAGGGTGTCCGCGGCTTCCTGGGCGCTGGCGTGGTAATGCACTACCACCCGGGCCCCGGCGCGACCCAGGGCCAGCGCGGCGGCGCGGCCGATCCCCACCCCGGCGCCGGTCACCAGAGCCACCCGGCCATGCAGATCATAGGAAGCACTCATGCCAGCAATGTAGAGGCCGACCCCGTCTCTTGACAGGCCCCTCTCCCCCGATATTATCAAGTGGTCAGACCACTTTTCCTCTCCCGAGGTCGTGATATGCTCCGGCGCACGCTTCTCCTGGCGGCTGGACTGGTAAGCCTTCCTGTGCCGGCGCGGGCGGCCGACCTCTTTCGCGACCGGGTGGCTCCGCTGCTCGAGCAGCGCTGCCTTTCCTGCCACGACAGCGCGAAGAAGCGGGGGGGGCTCGATCTCTCGACGGCGTCCGGCCTGCGGGCGGGCAGCGATGCCGGCCCCGTGGTGCTGCCGCGCCAGTCTAGCAAGAGTTTGCTCGTGCAGGTGGTGACAGGCGATCGGCCGCGCATGCCGCGTTCGGGCCCGAAGCTGACAGAAGCCGAGGTGGGCGCGCTTCGGCAGTGGATCGAGGCAGGCGCTGCCTGGCCAGCTGGCGTCACGCTCCGCGCCCGGAGTGGCGAGCCCGAGGCGGAGACCTGGTGGTCGCTGCGACCGCTCCAGCGACCCGCGCTGCCGCGCGTACGCGATGGCGCCTGGCCGCGCAATCCGATCGATGCCTTCATCCTGGCGGCGCTCGAAAAGCGTGGACTTGCTCCCTCGTCCGAGGCCGATCGTGTCACCTTGCTGCGACGCCTCAGCTTCGATCTGACCGGCCTGCCTCCAACGCCGGCCGAGGTCGAGGCGTTTCTGAACGACCATCGGCCCGGCGCCTACGAACGGTTGGTCGAACGTCTGCTGGCATCACCCGCGTATGGCGAACGCTGGGGGCGGCACTGGCTCGACGTCGTGCATTACGGCGACACTCACGGCTACGACAAGGACAAACGGCGCGACCACGCCTGGCCCTACCGCGACTGGGTCATCCGGGCGCTCAATGCCGATCGACCGTTCCGCGACTTCCTCCGCGAGCAGCTGGCCGGCGATGTCCTGCGCCCGGGCGATCCCGAGGGGATCATTGCCACTGGCTTCGTCGTGGCCGGCCCCTGGGACCTCGTCGGTCAGGTCGAGCTGCGCGAGGGCACCGTGGACAAGGAAAAGACCCGCCTCAACGATCGGGACGACATGGTGACCAACGCCATCGGCACGTTCAACAGCCTCACGGTCGGTTGCGCCCGCTGTCATGATCACAAGTTCGATCCGATCCCCATGCGCGACTACTATCGGCTGCAGGCCGTCTTCGCCGGGGTGGAACGCGGCCCGCGCACCCTGCCCGCGCCGGAGTCGGACGCACGGCGAACCCTCCTCGCTCAGCAGCGCGAGTTCCAGGAGCAACGCACCCGCCTGACTGCCGAGATCTCCCGCCTGGCCGGGCCGTCTATCGCCCGGCTCGACACGCGCCTGACCGCACTGCGCACCGAGCTGAAGGCGCTACCTCTGGCGTCGGCCGCGGTCAGCCCCAGCAACGGCTGGCACTCCGACATTCTGCCCACGCCCGATCACGTGCGCTGGGTGCAGGTAGACCTGGGGGCTGTGGTGCCGCTCGAGGAAGTGCGCCTGTTCCCGGCTCGCCCCGTCGACTTTCCCGACACCCCCGGCTTCGGCTTTCCGCTGCGCTACCAGGTCGAGCTGAGCGACGATGCCGCCTTCACCCGGCCGCGCCTGGTGGCCGACCACACCCGGGACGATGTGCCCGGTCCCGGCGATAACCCCGTGGTGGTGCCGCTGCGCGAGGCGAAGGCCCGCTTCATCCGGGTAACCGCCACCCGACTGTGGAAGCGCACGAACGATTATGTCTTCGCCCTGGCCGAGCTTCAGGCGATCTCTGGTGGCAAGAACGTCGCGGCGGGCCGAGCGGTGACCTCGTCGGAATCGATCGAGGCGGGACGCTGGAGTCGGCGCCACCTGGTAGACGGCTACACCAGCCGCGAACGCCTGCCGGACCAGGCCGACCCGAAACTGGCGAAGCAGCTGCAGCGGCGCATCGACCTGGTGCGCGAGATCGCCGCCGTCGAGGCGGAGCGCGCCGCCGAGCTGACCCGCAAGGTGCCTGCCGCGACCCTCAGCGAACTGGCCAGGCTTAACATCCGCGCCGAGCAGATCGACACAGCGTTGCGTCGGCCCAGCGCCGGGCCGCAGACCTATGCCGTGGTATCGATCGCGCCTCGGCCTGTCTGGTTGCTGCGGCGCGGCGACGTCGAACAGAAGCGCGAAGAGGTGCGCCCCGGCACACTCAGCTGTGTCACTGGGCTGTCACCCGATCTGCCTGCCGCCACCGAGGGCGACCGTCGCCTCGCCCTGGCCGACTGGCTGGCCAGCGACAAGAACCCGCTGACCTGGCGTTCCATGGCTAACCGCCTGTGGCACTATCACCTGGGCAAGGGGATTGTGGACACGCCGTCCGACTTTGGCAAGATGGGCGGTACTCCCAGTCATCCCGAATTGCTCGAGTGGCTGGCCGTCGAGCTGCGCCAGGGACAGTCACTCAAACACCTGCATCGGTTGATCGTCACCAGCGCGACCTATCGCCAGGCCAGCCGGCACAACGAGCAGGCTGCTCGCATCGACGCCGACAATCGCCTGCTGTGGCGCATGAACCGCCAACGTCTCGACGCCGAGAGTATCCGCGATGCCGTCCTGGCCGTGGCCGGCACCCTCGACCGACGCATGGGTGGACCGGGGTACGAACTGTTCCGCTTCAAGGACGACCATTCGCCCATCTACGACCACAGCGACCCAACCCGCATCCACGACCCGGCTACCTACCGTCGCACGGTCTACCGGTTCACCGTTCGCAGTGTCCCTAACCCGTTTCTCGACAGTCTCGACTGTGCCGATCCCAACCAGCCCACGCCGGTCCGCAATGCCACGCTGACGGCGCTGCAGGCGCTGGCGTTGCTCAACAACCCGTTCGTGGTGCGCCAGGCGAGTCTCTTCGCCGAGCGCTTGCAGCGCCAGGCTCCCCAGATCGATCAGCAGGTGGACCTGGCCTTTCGTCTGGCGCTGAGTCGTACTCCTGGTCCCGAGGAACGCACCGCCGTGATCGAGCACGCCCGACGTCATGGGCTGGCTGCCGCCTGTCGGGCCCTGCTCAACGCCAATGAGTTCATCTTCATCGATTGACCGGCAGCGCGGTCAGGTAGTTTCTCTCCTGGGATGGTCCGCAGACAACGGGGGCGATACACTTTCTCCAGCCTGCCTGTCCACCCTCCGCGAGTGGCTCTCATGCGCTGGATCGTTCCTCTATCTCTGTTGTGTTCGGCTACCGCTCTGTTCGCCGCGGACTGGCCCCAGTGGCGCGGCCCGCGGCGCGATAACGTCTGGGCCGTGAAGGGGCTGCCAGACCGTCTGCCCGACAAGCTGACGCCGCGCTGGACCCAGCCCCTCGGCGGAGGCTATGGCGGCATCGCCGTGCGCGACGAACGCGTCTACGTGCAGGATCACCAGACAACACCGCGCGAGGTCGAACGCGTCGTCTGCCTCCAGGCTGGCACCGGCAAGGTCGTCTGGGAGCACGCCTACCCGGTGACCTATGGCAAGCTCGACTACGGCAACGGCCCACGCGCCACCCCCACGCTACACGGCGCGCATGTCTACACCCTGGGCGCCCTGGGCCACCTGTATTGCCTGGAGGCCGACACGGGCAAGGTGGTCTGGAGCCGCGACACGGTCAAGGAGTTTCGCGGCCGGGTGCCCACCTGGGGCCATGCCTGCTCGCCCCTCGTCGAAGGAAAGACGCTCATCGTCCAGGTGGGCGGCCAGCCCGACGCTCTTCTCGTCGCCCTCGACCTGAAGACCGGCAAGGAAGTGTGGCGCAGCCTGGGTGACCCGCCAGGTTATGCCTCCCCAGTCATCGTGGACACCGGCAAGTGGCGGCAACTGGTCTACTTCACTCCGCAACACATCGTTGGCCTGGAACCGACCAGCGGCAAGGTCCTCTGGAAGGTGCCGTTCGAGGGGATCACCTACGATGTCTCGATCAGCGACGTGGTGTATGGCGATGGCATCCTGCTGGCGTCGAACTACTGGTCGGGCAGCAAGGCCATCCGCCTGGACGAGCAGGGACGCAACCCTAAGGTGGCCTGGGAAGGCAAGGCGCTGAGTTTGCTCATGTCCACGCCGCTGGTGCGCGGCAAGCATGTCTATGCCATCGATCGCTTCCGGGGCCTGAAGTGCCTGGAGATGCAGACGGGCAAGATTCTCTGGGAGAACGAGCATGTCACGCCGCGCGACACCAATCCGCAGGCCAGTCTCGTCTGGGTGGGAGGCGATCGGGCGCTGATTCTCAACACCCCGGGCGAGTTGCTGCTGTGCGAATTGAAGCCAACCGGCCTCGTGCGTCGGGGTAAGGCCAGCATCATCGGCCGGACGTGGGCACACCCCGGCTTCGGCGCGGGCTGCATTTTCGCACGAACCGACCGCGAAATCGTCTGCGTGCCGCTGACGGAACGCTAGCTGGGGTAGGAACAATCCGCCGGGTTGCTAAGATAGCGGGACAAGATACGAGGAAGAGTGACCTTATGCACGATCCGGAATATCGCAAGAAGTGGGAATCGATCCTCACCGAGCTGGGGCTGGCCAACGAGCCGACCTCGGGTCCCGCTTCGCAGCCCGAGGTGGTGGCGAAGCACACGCCACCCGAACCGCCCGCCCCTGCCATCGAGGCATCCGCTCCCCCGGCCGAGGAAGTGCCCAGCCCGCGTGGTCGTCGTCGGCGCGGCGCCGCCAGCGCGGAAGAACCGGCGGCCGCTACCGAACCAGCTGCCGAGGCGGTAGAGAACGGCGAAGAGCCAACGCGCGAGCCAGCCAGTCGTGGCCGGCGCCGCCGCCGTAAGCCAGCCGAGGAGGAGGCCGCGCCCGCTGTCGAAGAGCTTCCAGGGCCGACGGAGGTCGCCGAGGAAACCGAGCCGACCGAAACCCCGGCTCCCGTTTCCATCACCAGCGAAACCCAGGTAGAGGTGGTCGCGGAGGTGGAAGCCGAGACCGAATCGACCGAGGCCGAATCCGGCGAAACCGAGGAGGAAGCCCCTTCCACCGGAACCCGGCGTCGGCGGCGCCGTCGGCGGCGCAAGGGCAGCGAGAGCGCAGCGGCGAGCGCGGAACCGGCTCGCACTGAAGCGGCCGAGGAGCCCGAGGACGACGAGGAACCAGCTTCCGAGGAGGTCCTGGCCGACAGCGACGAGAACGAACCTCCGGCGGAAGAAGATGACGAGGAGTTCGAGGATCTCACCGATCTGGCGGTCCCCTCCTGGGCCGACCTGGTGGCCTCGCTGTATCGTCCTCCCGACCGGTGATCGCGCCGCGCCGGGAGATCCCGGGGTCTCGCTTATCGAGGAACATGCCATGGCCGATGTGATCGTCGATCTGCTGGCGCCGGACGATCTGGCCGAGATCGTGGGGCTCTACAACCAGATGTTCCGCCCGCCGCGCGACGAGGAGCACTTCCAGCGGCGCTACCTGGGCAGGCACAACATCCTGCAGATGGTGGCCCGCATCCAGGAGCAACCGGTAGGCTTCCTGCTGGGGTTCGAGCTGAAACCTCGTACCTTCTTCCTGTGGTTTCTGGGCGTGTTGCCGTCGCATCGGCGTCAGGGAGTGGCGTCGCAACTGCTCGACGCCTTCCACAGCTGGGTGCGCCAGAACGAGTACGAGTTTGTCCGGGGCGAGTGCTTCAACCGCCAACGGCCAATGCTCCATCTCGCGCTCGAAAGCGAGTACGACATCGTGGGCATACGCTGGGACCAGGATCATGGCGATAACCTGATCCTGCTGCAGCGCTCGCTAGCCTGACCCCACGGGGGGTGTATCCGAGGAACAAAAGGCAACGGCCCGCGTGGGATGCACGCGGGCCGTTGTGCGTTGCGGGGAGAGAGGAGAGATCAGAAGTCGTTGATCACTTCGCCTCCACTCCGCGTGGCCAGCGCCTTGAGGGAGCTAAGCTGGGCTGTACCACTGATGAATCGCACGGAGCCATCCGCCATGCCCACGTTGAAGCCCTGCCGCAGCCCGCGCGGACCGGCCAGGCCGCCATCGCCGCCGCAATCCACGTCCGGTTCCTCGGCATTGAAGGTCCGGTTGAGCGCCACCGTGGACTGGAGGAAACGTCCATCCATCCACGAACCACCTCGGTCGGCAGCGATGTTCTTCCCGTCTTTCCAGTCGTCCACCCCGGCCGAATCCTTGATGTCCTTCAGCGCATTCGCCTTCAGGCGGATGTGTTGCCGGGCTGGGGTGATGGCTGTCTTCGAACCGTCGCCAACGAGTGTCTCGATGGTGAGCAGCGTGTTGGAGGTGCCATCGGTGATGTCGGGGAACCTGGTGCGCGATTCGCGGTACAGGATGCCGTTGTTGTCCTTCAGGGCCGGATTGCTGCCGGCGACCGCCATGTAGCTGGTGGCGCCCCACTTCCGATTGGCCTCGATTTTGTCATCGAGCGGGCTCATGAAGACCTTGATCCGCACGGCTCGCATGGCTGCATTGTCCTCGTCGTCCACCGACTTTTTGAAGTCGATCCGGCGATAGACGGCGTCCTGTTCGACGTAAGGCAGCAGGTAGGCCAGGGTGCCAAAATGATTCGCATCCTCACCGGCGGGTAACCGAAGGTTGGCATCTGCGTAGTTGTGTAGCGACAGGGCGATCTGCTTCAGGTTGTTCTGACTCTGCATCCGTGCGGCCGCCTCGCGAGTTTTCTGGACAGCCGGGAGCAGCATGGCGATCAACACGAGGATGAAGGCCAGTGCGATCAGTAGTTGAAAGAGCCCGAAGGCAGGACGACGTGCAGACATGAAAAACTCCTGGGGAGATGGGGATTTGCCAGCCATGACTTTGGATATGCATTGTCTCCTCGTCGCGCTGAAGAGCAAGCAGATTTTGCCCTCGGGGGTTTCCTGAGAAGGAGTCGAACGGGAACTGCTCGAAGGGTGGTTGTTGACTTTTCAGCCTCCTCCCTCGAAACTAGCCGACATGCTCAGCCCGACGTTTGAGCACACCAACAATCCCCACTGGGAGGTGTTCACCCCATGATGCCCATGATGCTGGATCTCGCGATCTGGGCGCAAATGCCGGGCCGTCCCGGCTTCGGACAGAACCCGGGCGGTGCCCAGGGAGTCCCACCAGGCGCAGCAGGCGCTATCGTCGCCGGTATGATCTGCTATTTCCTCTTCCTCTTCGCCATTCTTGCCTTCGTCATCATCGTCAACTGGAAGATCTTCACCAAGGCCGGCGAGCCGGGATGGGCCTCGATCATCCCCATCTACAACGTCCTGGTCATGGCCCGCATCTGCGGACGCCAGGAGGTCTTTGGCCTGGTCTACCTGATCCCCTGCGTCGGAGCCATCATTCTGTGCTTCGACCTGGCTGCGGCTTTTGGAAAAGATGCCGGGTTCGCCATCGGATTACTCCTGCTGGGCATCATCTTCCTCCCCATCCTCGCGTTTGGTAATGCCGAGCACGTTTTGTCGCGTCGCAATCGCGGACGCCGACGTCGGATGCGCGACGATGACGACGAGGATGACGAAGACGACCGTCCGCGTGGCCGTCGGCCTGCTGACGATGATGACGAGGACGAGGACGACCGCCCCCGCCGCCGCCCCGTGGCCGGAGACGACCCCCCTCGGCGTCGGCCAGCCCCAGATGATCGGGTCCGCCGCAAGCCCGACGACGAGGACCGCCCCCGGCCGCGCCGCCGTCCGGCTGACGATGACGAGGATTAGTTGTGCCTGCCAGGGCGCGGCCGGTGGACATCCGTCGATCCGGCCGCGCCCTTCGTGCTTGACACCGCCTGCCTACCAGTTAAGCTAGAGAAACGCTCATCCCGCCTGATTTTATCCCACCTGTTCCTTTCGGGGGCGCAAGGAACCATGCTCACCATCCATGGTCGTCACTCGACCAACCGTTCCTGCGATGGCGTTAGTCGTCGTGGCTTTCTGAAGATTGGGTCGCTTGGGGTCGGAGCGGGGGCTCTCACCTTGGCCGATCTCTTCCGCCTTGAATCTCAAGGCGGAGCCACGCCAGGCAACACCTCCGCCCGCCATAAATCGGTCATCATGGTCTACCTGGGCGGCGGCCCACCCCACCAGGACATGTGGG
This sequence comes from Gemmataceae bacterium, assembly GCA_046350255.1. Classification (GTDB taxonomy): domain Bacteria; phylum Planctomycetota; class Planctomycetia; order Gemmatales; family Gemmataceae; genus CALDUY01. Next base: position 83,719 of record JAXMAV010000015.1, on the reverse strand, counting down.
AGATCAAGACCGAGGCACCCAGCGAGATTCGCGGTCCATTCAAACCGATCGCCACCAAGGTGCCCGGCATTCAGATCGGCGAATGCTTCCCGAAGATCGCCGCCCGCATGGACAAGTGCGTGGTCATTCGCTCGATGGTTGGGGCCCCGGATCGCCACGATGGCATCATGTGCCTGTCCGGCTGGCCGCATACCTCACTGATCGCCCTGGGTGGTCGGCCTTCGATCGGTGCCGTACTCTCCAAGGTGGCCGGCCCGGTCGATCCCTCTGTGCCTCCCTTCATCGGCCTGGCCTCTCGCACCCAGCATGTGCCCTGGTCCGATCCGGGCACCCCGGGTTTCCTCGGCATCGCTCACCAGTCGTTCAAGCCCGATGGGCAGGGCATGAATAACTTGCGCCTCAAGGGCACCTCGATCGAACAACTGGCTGATCGCACCCGCCTGATGAGCAGTTTCGACGGCATGCGCAAGGAACTCGACACCAACGGCACCCTCCGGGCCATCGACGGGATGACCGAGCGAGCCCTGGGTGTGCTGACCTCCTCGAAGCTCGTCGAGGCCCTCGACATCTCGCGCGAGGATCCCCGCGTTCGCGAGCGCTACGGCGACGGCAAGCCGTACCAGTTCCAGTACGATGGCGCTCCGACCGTTAACGAGCAATTCCTGATGGCACGCCGTCTCGTCGAGGCTGGCGCTCGCTGCGTGACCCTGTCATACGGCCGCTGGGACAGCCACGGCAAGAACTTCGATCTGGTCAAGGATCACGGCGGCAAGTTCGACCAGGCCTTCTCCGCGCTGCTCGATGATCTCGAGGTGCGTGGTATGCTCAACGACGTCACCGTCGTGGCCTGGGGCGAATTTGGTCGCACTCCGCGCATCAACAAGGACTCTGGCCGCGATCACTGGCCGCAGGTCAGCTGTGCCCTTCTCGCCGGAGGCGGCATGAAGAACGGGCAGGCGATTGGCTCCACCAACCGCTTGGGCGAGGTCGCTAACAACCGCCCCGTCCAGTTTGGTGAGGTCTTCGCCACGCTCTACCATAACCTGGGCGTCGACGTGTCGCGGACGTTCCTCCTCGACCAGACCGGCCGGCCGCAGCATCTCATCGACAAGGAGCCGCTGCGCGAGTTGATTTGATCGACTCGGTTTGTACCATGCACCCGAGCCGCGCCCGGTCTGCCCGTGCGCGGCTCGCTCTTTCCCCGCTCGACTCTCACGGGGCCACTCTCATGTCTCGCTGGTTGTTCCTTCTTGCTGTCCTCGTTTGTCCCCTGCTGGCCCCTGCACGCGAGGAAACCTTCCCCTCGCCCGTGCAGTCGGTGGCCCGCATGAAGGTCCCCGAAGGGTTCCGCGTCCGCCTCGTCGCTGGCGAACCGACCCTGCTCAAACCGATCGCGGCCACCACCGACGAGCGAGGCCGACTCTGGGTCATTGAATCGCATTGCTACCCCCACTGGATCAAGGACGGCCGGCCCGGCAAGGATCGGGTGGTCATCCTCGAGCCACGTGGCGACGGTACCTGGTCGAGCAAGGTCTTCCTCGACAATGGCGTCAACCTCTCCGGCATCACGGTCGGCTTCGGCGGCGTGTGGCTGGCCAGCGTCCCACGCATCGTCTTTATCCCCGTCAAGGATGACAAGCCGACAGGCGACCCCGTCGTTCACCTCGATGGATTCAGTCTCGACACCAAGCACAACGTGGTGAACTCGCTCCTCTGGGGACCCGATGGCTGGCTCTACGGCCTCAACGGCATCCAGTCGCAGTCGAAGCTCGGCGCGCCGGGCACTCCAGCTGGCAAGCGCGTGGCCATGGATTGCGGTGTCTGGCGCTACCATCCGGTGCGCAAAAAGGTCGAGGCGGTGGCCCACGGCTCAACCAACCCCTGGGGGCTTGACTGGGACGACTTCGGCGAGATGTTCATCACCAACTGCGTGATCAAGCACGCCTTCCACGTCGTGCCCGGCGCGCACTTCGTCCGCATGTATGGCCAGGATGTCAACCGTCACACCTACGGCCTGATCGAGAGCTGTGCCGACCACATCCACTGGGGGGGCGGCAACTGGACCACCTCGCGTGGCGGCCAGGGGGCGCACTCGGTGGCCGGCGGCGGCCATGCCCACGCTGGTGCGATGGTCTACCTGGGCGATAACTGGCCCGCAGAGTATCGCAACCGCCTGTTCATGGGCAACATCCATGGCAGCCGACTCAACCAGGATCGGCTCGAACGGTCGCGTTCGGCCTACGTCATCCGCCACGGCGAGGACTTTCTCTTCGCCAACGATCCGTGGTTCCGCCCGCTGTGGATGATGGCGGCGCACGACGGCGGCATGTACGTGGGCGACTGGCACGACACGGGCGAGTGTCACAATTACGACAAGACCCATCCCAGCGGGCGTGTCTACCATGTTGCTTTCGGCTCGCCTCGCCGACAGGCCGCCGATCTGAGCCGCCTGTCTGACGCCGACCTGGTCGCCTTGCAGACGCATCGCGACGAATGGCAGGTGCGTCAGGCGCGGCGTCTGCTCCAGGAGCGCGCGGTGGCCGGGACACTGGGCAAGGAGGTGCCGGCCCTGCTTGAGAAGGCTCTGACCGGCCAGTCCGTGGCGCAGAAGCTGCGCCTGCTCTGGGCGGCGCATGTCGTCGGTGCCCTGAGCGAGCAGCGCCTGCACGAGCATCTCGACGACGCCGCTCCACCAGTGCGCGTCTGGGCAGTGCGCTTGCTGGTCGATGGCGATTCTGTCAGCGAGGCCACTGCCCGGCGCCTCGTCGAACAATCCCGCAAGGAGACCGACGAATCGGTATTGCTCGCTCTCACCTCGGCGCTGCAGCGGTTGAGCGCGGATCAGCGCTGGCCCCTGGCCGAGGTCCTGGCAGCACGGGCTGCCAGCGCCAGCGATGCCTACCTGCCGCTGATGACCTGGTACGGCATCGAATCGGTGGTTCTCGCCGCGCCTCAGCGCGCCGCCAGCCTGGCTCGGACTGCCGCCATTCCACTTGTCCGGCAGCTGATTGCCCGTCGGCTGGCCGAGAGCGAGGAGAAGCCCGCGCTGGCCGCCCTGACCCAGCTGCTGGCCCACGCCGATACTTCCTCGGCCGTGCGCCGCGATGTACTCGTGGGCATGGGTGAGGCCCTGGCCGGCCGGCGCCATGTGCCAGCGCCGCCGGGCTGGGACGTGGTCTATCGTTCGCTGGCCACCAGTGATGCCGCCGAGGTGCGCGAGCGCGTGCTGACGCTGTCGGTTCTGTTCGGCGACCCCCAGGCGATGGCATCGTTGCGCCGTACCGTGGCGGACGGCAAGGCAGCCCCGGCGGTCCGGCATCGCTCGCTGGAGGCACTGCTCGACCGGCGCATCGAGGGGCTACCCGCACTGCTGCAGCAGCTGCTGGACGATCCCGCCATGCGTCAGCCCGCCCTGCTGGGATTGGCTGGCTTCGACGATCCGAAAACTCCTCAGTTGCTGCTCGCGCGTTACGCTGGATGGAACGAGGCCGAGAAGGCCGTCGCCATCAGCACGTTGGCTTCCCGACGCGGCTACGCCCTGGCGCTGCTGGATGCCATCGAGAAGAAAACCGTGGCGCGCAGCGATGTGTCGCCGTTCATTGCCCGGCAGATCGTCGCCCTGGGCGATCGCACCATCACCGACCGGTTGAACACCGTCTGGGGCAGCATCCGCCCGCCGGCGAAGGATCGCGAGAAGTTGCTGGCCCGGTACATCAAGCTGGCCGCGCCCAAGGTGCGTGAGAAGGCCGACCCCGTCGCCGGCCGGGTCCTCTACGCCAAGATGTGCGGCAACTGCCATCTGCTGTTCGGCGAAGGCGGCAAGATTGGTCCGGATCTGACCGGCTCGCAGCGCCGCAACCCCGAGTACATCCTCACCAAGGTGCTCGACCCCGGGGCGGCCGTACCCCGCGATTACCAGCTGGCGAAGTTCGTGACCGTGCAGGGCCGCGTGCTCACCGGCGTGGTCAAGCAGGAGAACGACAAGGTGATCGTGGTGCAGACACCGACCGAGGAGGTACGGATTCTGAAGGCCGACCTCGAGACACGGGAGCAGGCGGGAGGATCGCTGATGCCCGAGGGCCAGCTCACCCCCCTGACCGATGACCAGGTCCGCGATTTGCTCGCCTACCTGGCCGCCGAGAAGCAGGTACCGCTGAAGAAGTAGACCGGGGTCACTTCTTCTTCTTGATATCCACCGGAGCGCCGCCGTAATCGAGGATCGCCACGCTGGGCTCCTTGGGTGCGGCGGCCTCGGTGTCGATGGTGAGCCACTGCATCGGCTTGAGGCGTACCATCGGCATGCCGGCGTCTTTCACCTCGTCGGTGAAGTAGTTGAGCGGCAAAAGGTCGCTGTAGACGATTGTGCCGTAATGCATGGGGACGACATAGCGTTTGGGCTTCACCTGATCGACCACCTTGAACGCATCGATGCCATTGAGAGTGTAGATGCCGCCTACCGGGAGCATCAGCACATCGACGGTGCCGAGTTTCTTCAGCTGCGCCTTGGTGAGTTGGTGGCCCAGGTCGCCCAGGTGCGCGATGCGAATGCCATCGATATCGAGGATCCACACACCGTTGCGTCCGCGCTGCAGGCCGCTCATCTGGTCGTGGTAGGTCCCCAGTGTCTGTAGACGCAGGTCGCGGAACTTCTCGTCGAGAGGGTTGAAGTCGATGATGGAATCGCCCGGGCCGCTCTTTTTCAGAGCGTTCAGCACCTTGGCTTCCTTGATGTTTTCGATGACCTCGGTCTTGGTGTGATCGGTGTGGAAATGGCTCATCAACACCAGATCGGCCCGGAGGGGGTTAACGCGGTAGGCCTCGAGATTATGCGGGTCGATGACGACGCGCGTTCCCTTGGGCGTGACCAGCAGGAACATCGATTGCCCGTACCAGGCGATCTTGATCTCGCCGGCCATGGCCGATCCCATGAAGAGAAGCAGGGCACAGGCACCAAGGACACGTCGCATCGTGACGACTCCGGAAGAGGTCGCGGGTCTCTGACTTCTTGATGATAATCCCCAACGATCCCGACCGGCAAGCGGGCCAGCGCGCAAGAAAATGGGCGAAGGAGGATCCCCTTGGAGCCGAAGCTCCCCTCCTTCGCCCCGGTGAACCACGCCTTCCCCGAAGGCGCGGGTTCCACGTTATGTCCTGCTGGAGGTATACCCCGGCCGGACGCTCAACTATAGGTTGCCTCGGCGCGTTGTCAAACGCTGGTCGTGCCGTCCTTGCTGGATTTTCTGGCCGTAGGTACAAAGGGTAGAGATGCTCGACCCTTCTGCGAGGAACGCGCGTGCTCGACATTCAGGCCGAACTGCACACGGCAGGGCAGCCCTACCAGGATCTCTACGACGCCGTGGTTGCCCTGAAGCGTCGGCACGATCTGCACCCCTGTGCCGTTCGTCCTCGTGATGGCCTGGCCCTGCGCAGCGAGGGAGAACGCGAAGAGGTGCAGGATCTCGTCCTGCGCTTCCGCCGACTCCCGGAAGACACTCGCTCACGCCTGCCCGCGTTGTGGAATAGCCTGGCCCAGCTCGAGGTGGTGATCGGCGATCTCGAGGCCAGCCAGTCGGATTTCGAGGAAGTGGCTCGCCTCGTCACCGATCCCATCTCCCAGGCCGAGGCGCACCACAACGTGTTTCGGGCCGCAGTGGAACGACGAGAATGGGAGATCGCTCTGGCTTCGTTGCGTCGGGCGGTGGTGCTCGACCCCGAAACCTTCGAGCCATTCCCCTTCAGCCGTTATGAACCCCTGCGTCTGCTGGGCGCGGGAGGGTTCGGCGTTTCGTTTTTGTGCCGCGATCGTTTGCAGGCAGATCGACAGGTGGTCATTCGCGCGTTGCGCACGGACAGCCTAGATCGCGATTCGTCGCTGCTCCTGCGGGAAGCCCGTCTGCTCCAGGAGGTGGATCATCCCGCGCTGGTACGGATTCTGGATGTGGGCGCCATGGGCAACGAGACGCCGCGCCCGTACCTGGTGCAGGAGTATATCGAGGCGCGCACGCTGGCCGAGATCGTTGCCGAGCAGGGGCCCCTGGCGCCCGAGGAATGGCTGCAGGTGGCCTGGCCGCTACTTCGCTTGCTTCAGGCACTGCATGGCCGAGGACTGCTCCAGCGCTGCTTGCGACCGCAATCAGTTCTGGTGCGGCGCGGCAAGACTCGAGATGGGGCGAACTGCTGGAACGTCAAGCTGCTCGATAGTGGCCTGATGTTTCGGCGCTCCATCATTCACGCCAGCGCCAGTAACCCCGAAGCCCTGCGCGATTCCGGCCTCGGCCGTAGTGTTGCGCACCTGATCCCGTTTGCGCCGCCCGAGGTGGTCGGCCGTCCCAAGGGGCAGGTCTGGGTGGGCCCACATTCGGATCTGTTCAACCTGGGCCGCCTTTGTGCCTTTGGATTGACCGGCAAGCCCGAACCCTCGCGGGCCGATTGTCTGCTCGTGCCTGAAGCCTGGCGCAACCTGATTAGTTCCTGCACTGCCTGGCGCATCCAGGCCCGGCCGGATCACGCCGGCGCCGTGCTGGACCGCCTCGCCAGCGATCTGTTGCAGGATCCACAGATTGGCCGGATCGATCGTCACCTGCACGACTCCACGCTGGAAACCCTCGACGCCCGGTTGCAGCAGCGCCCCGACGACCTTGACGCCTTGCTGCAACGCGCCAGCGCCCACACTCAGCAGGGGGCATTCGCCGAAGCTCTGGCCGACTACACCGCCGCTCTGCAACTCCAACCCGAGCAAGCGTCGCTGCTGCGTCGGCGCGGACTGGTTCAGTTTCGCGCCGGTCAGCCAGCAGCGGCCATCGCCGATTTCACCGAATCGCTCCGCCTCGAACCGCGCCAGCTCGATGCCATCACTCAGCGTGGGCTCGCCTTTGCCCAGATGAATGACCATGGCCGGGCCGTGGCCGACTACACCGAGGCGCTCCGGCTCGACCCGCACAGCGAGTCGCTCTTTTTCAACCGAGGCAACGCCCATTACTCTCAGGGTGAATTCGCCCTCGCCGTGGCCGACTACACCGAGGCACTCCGGCTCGACCCCCGGCACATCTGGTCGCTGAGCAACCGGGGCAAGGCCTACCTCATGCTGGGCGATGCTGGCCGGGCCGTGACCGATTTCACGCGTCTGCTTCAGCTCACTCCTGGAAACGTCAAGGCACTGTGCGATCGCGCTGCCGCCTACCAGCACCTGGGTCGTCATGCCCTGGCCATCGCTGACTACTCGCAGGCACTGACGCTGCAACCCTCTGCCGGCCTGCATCACGACCGAGGATTGATCCAGGCCAGCACCGGCAACCTGGCGGAGGCCGTGGCTGACTTCTCTGCCGCACTCGATCTGTCGCTTGAGAATCCCGCTGTGCTGATCTCCCGCGGGCGCGCCTACAACGACCTCGGCCAGACCGACCGGGCACTCGCGGACCTGACTGAAGCGCTGCGACTCGCTCCCCAGAGCACCGCCGCACTGCTGGAGCGAGCGGCCGTTCACTTGCGGTGCAACCAGCTGGACGAGGCCCTGACCGATCTGACCACGTTGCTGAGCCTGAACTCCGAACCGCGAGCGTTCTTCGAGCGAGGCAGGCTTCACGCCCGGCGCGGTGACTTTGCCCGCGCGATCGAGGACTACACCGAGGCCATCCGCCTCGATCCGCTGATGGCCAGTACCTTCGCCAACCGAGGCCAGGCCCACCTCCGTCGCGGCAGCCACGATCAGGCGCTGGCTGATTTCAGCGAGGCCATCCGACTGGAACCGGAGGATGCCGATCTCTGGCTAGCCCGGGCCGCTCTGCACCACCAACTGGGCCAGCACGCTGCCGCTCTGGCGGACTACGATGCCGTTCTGAAACTCGATCCGGCCGAGATCCAGGCGGCCCTGGCCCGGGCGCAGTTGCTCAGCCAGCAGGGAGAGTTCGACCGAGCCCTGGCGGACCTCGACGTGGTCATTCGCCTGGTTCCGGATCAGCCCGAGGCGCTGTGTCAGCGGGGCGATATTCACGCGCGGCGCGGCCAGGCTCAGAAGGCACAGGCCGACTTCGATGCTGTGTTGCAACTCGCGCCGGATTACCTGCCCGCCCGTTATGGCCGCGGACTCACCCACGCCGAGGCGGGTCGCTTCGACGAGGCGCTCGCCGATTTTGATCATGTTCTTCGCCTCGAACCCGGCAACCCGTCAGCTCTGGTCAACCGCGGGATCATTCGCCGTCATCGTGGTGAGCAGGCCGAGGCCCTGGCCGACTTTACCACTGCCATCGCGGCCGATCCCACCTACCCTCTCGGCTACTACAACCGCGCCAGCTTGCTGATCGCCCGGGGAGAGTTAGATCAGGCCTTTTCCGATCTCGAATTGATCCTTTCCCGCGCGCCCGATGATCTCGAGGCACTGATGATGCGAGCACGCATTCACGTGCTGCGCAACGAACCTGGCCTGGCCCTGCGCGATAACGAGTCGGCTTTGCGGGTCGCTCCCGACGACGTTCGCATCTGCAACAACCTTGCCTGGCGCCTGGCCACCACCGCCCAGGCCGACCTGCGAAATCCACCCCGTGCCCTGGAGCTGGCGCGCCAGGCACTGGAAAAAGGCGAGGATGCCTTCCGCCTCGACACGCTGGCGGCGGCCCAGGCTGCCAACTCGCAATTTGCCGAGGCCGCCCAGACGCAGCGAAAAGCCCTCGCCCTGGTGGAGGAGCGACAACGCGGAGAGTTCGAGGCGCGCCTCGCGCTGTACGAGCAGAGCCTGCCGTTCGTTCAGTCCCTTCCGGCTTCCACTCCGGACGAACCGCAGCGCTGACCGGCTGATTCCGGAACCTGCCCCAGGAGTTTGCACATGGCGTCCCCCTCCGATCCCGCCCGCGAGCGCTGGCAACGAGAGGCCGCCGCCGCTCCCATGCGCCCCGAACCGCCCACGACGGTCAGTAATGTCCCCATCGAGGCTCTTTATACGGCGGAATCTGCCCCCGAGGTGCCTCCCAGCTTCCCCGGGCAGTACCCCTTCCTCCGGGGCGTTCACCCCACCATGTACCGCAGCCGGCTGTGGACCATGCGGCAGTTCGCGGGGTTCGGCACCGCCCGACAGACCAACGAGCGGTTCAAGTTCCTCCTCGGGCGCGGACAGACCGGGCTCTCGACCGCCTTCGATCTGCCCACCTTGATGGGGCTAGACAGCGACGACCCGCGCGCCCGGGGGGAGGTGGGCCGACTCGGTGTCGCCGTCGATACCCTCGACGACATGGCCGAGCTTTTCGCCGGTATCGATCTGGCCCAGGTCTCGGTGTCGATGACCATCAACGCGCCGGCGGCCATCCTGATGGCCTTCTTCCTTGCCCACGCCACCGACCAGGGCGTCGACTGGAGCCTGCTGCGCGGCACGATTCAGAACGACATCCTGAAGGAGTTTCACGCGCAGAACGAGTTCGTCTTCCCGCCCGAACCCCACGTGCGACTCGTCTGCGATGTCATCGAGTTTGGCAGCCTTCACGTCCCCCAGTGGAACACGGTCTCCATCTCCGGCTACCACATTCGTGAGGCTGGCTCGACGGCCGTGCAGGAACTGGCCTTCACCCTGGCGGATGGCTTCCATTACGTCGAACAGTGCCTGGCCCGCGGCCTGCCCATCGACAGCTTCGCTCCACGGCTCAGCTTCTTTTTCAATGCCCACAACGACCTCTTCGAGGAGGTGGCCAAGTACCGCGCCGCCCGGGTGCTGTGGGCCGAGGCGCTGCGCGAACGCTACGGCGCGCGGCAGGAATCGTCGTGGAAACTCCGCTTTCACGCTCAGACTGCTGGCTGCTCGCTGCAGGATCGCCAGCCCGAGGTGAACCTGGTCCGAGTCGCCTACCAGGCGCTGGCCGCTGTCCTGGGGGGCTGTCAGTCGCTGCACACCAACAGCATGGACGAAACCCTGGCGCTGCCTTCCGAGCATGCCGTCACTCTGGCCCTGCGCACGCAGCAGGTGCTGGCCCACGAGACAGGAGTGACGAACACAGTCGATCCGCTAGGGGGGAGTTACTTTGTCGAGACGCTCACGCAGCAAATGCAGCAGCAGGCGCGCGAGTATTTCGATCGCATCACCAGTCAGGGAGGCATGATCGCGGCGCTGGAGAGCGGGTTCTTTCGCCGCGAAATCGCTGACGCGGCCTTCACCTATCAACGCGAGGTCGATGCCCGACGCAAACTTGTGGTCGGAGTCAACGCGTTCGAGCAGCCCGAAGAAAAGCGCCTGGAGACCCTGATCATCGATGACCGCCCCGAGAAGGAACAGACTGAGCGCCTGCGCCAGCGAAAACAGGCACGAGATCCCCAGATCGTTCGCGGATGGCTCGATCAGATACGGCGCGTGGCTGGCACCACGGAGAACCTCATGCCCACTTTCATCGAGGCCGCCCGGGCCCGGTGTACCGTGGGCGAGATCATGGCTGCCCTGGCCGACGTGTTCGGCCTCTACCAGGGCGCGGCTCGCTGGTGACGTTCAGGCAGGGAGCGCATCGGGAATCTGCCGTTGCTCCGAGGCCACCACCAGGCAGGTAGCCCCAGCCACGCCCATGGGCAACACCAGCAAGAATACCCCCGGAACCACCAGGACCAGGGCCCAGCAGACGCCGAAGAGCGTGAACGCGCCGAGGTTGCGCCAGGCCCAGCCCAGCCGGGCGCCGATGCCCAGGCCACGCAGCCCCAGGGGATAATCGGTCAGGTCCCAGGCGAGGTAGCAGCCCGCGGTCAGCACCTTGAGCGGCACGGTCACCACGGCGGTGGGAGGAAACACCAGCGTGACGCTCAGCAGCAGCGCCGTCGTCACCAGGCTGGCCACCAGAATGAACAGTGAGCAGCGCAGCCCGACGAGGATGGAACGCAGGAACCCCGGCTCTGGCGGAGCGCTCCCCGTGAGCCGTTGCTCCTGATTCCGCGCGATGGCTTCCAGCGCCCAGCCCGAGAGCGGCTGCGCCAGCACCAGCGCGAGCAGGGCGGCCATCAGGATGAAGAACAGGGCCAGGATGAGCGTCACCGCCCAGCCGCCCGCCTGCGACGTGGCAGTCTCGCCGGGTAATAACCAGGTGGCAGCCTGCCGGGCCAGGGGTAGACTCGCGCCGCTAAGGCCGCAGGCTAGCACCAGGGCCGTCACCACGGGCACCGCCGCATGAAACCAGGCGGACGGCGTGGTAAGGATGAACCCCACCCCGCGGACAAAGGCGTAGGCCCCTTCAGGAAGTGCGAGCGGGACGGCAACGTCGGCGCGAGGCATGATCGGGCCACCTCAACGGAAAGAACCGCAGGGGTATCGGAGACGTCCGATTCCCACCTGCGGTTCTAGCACGGCGCTTCGGGAGGATCAATCGATCAGCGTGACCGAGTAGCCATCCTGCATGATCTTGCTGAAGGCCGACTGCATCTTGTTGATGCGCGTCGTCGAGTCGCCGATGATGATCTTGTCCTCGTCGAGCGCGAGCGAGGGGCTATCCTGCGTGCCGCCATAGTACTGGATCGACTGCAGGAGGTTCATGGCTGTGGTGCGGTTGGCGCTGGCGGTCTCGAAGAGACTGCCGTAGCCCATGGTGTGGACCTTCACCGGCTTTCGTCGGGTGGAGTATCCAGGTGTCATGTCCGTATCCTGGGCGCAGAGCCGTTGCACCACCTCGAGCGTCTGCGTGGCTGCGTCCGTCGCGCCGGAGGCGAGATAGGGCGGATACTCGTTCTTGATGCTGCCGGCGGCGTCGTAGCGCACCTTGAACCACGACCGATAGGGGCCATTGTTGGTGAACATGGTATTGAGCGCTCCGGGGGCATAGACCGTGGCCGAGCAGACGCCATCGGTCTCGAAGATGACCATCTTCTGCGCGCCCCGGCGACCCAGGCCACCCGCGTAGCCCTCCGGCGCCGACCCGCCAGCGAAGCGGCGCAGGTCGGAATCGACCACGCCCCGGCTGAACTGGTTGTAGGCGAGCATGAAGCCCATCGCGTAGGTGGTGCCGCCGATCGACTTCGGCGCGTCGGTGATGGCCGCGTCAAATGGCGTGATCTCGGTCCCGGTGTTGGCCACCTGCGCCGGGAAGTAGAGCGAGTTGATCATCTTGTTGTAGTCGCGGCCCAGAGGCGATCGGGGCGCGTTGAACGATCCGCTCTGCAACGTCGAACCGGTGGTAGGAGAGTAACCCTCGGGTTTGCTGAAGGCGATGAGCGACACCAGGTCGTTGGGATGGTTCAGCTTGATGTCGTTCAGGGCGGCGGCCACTCCGGCCTTGCACTGCCACATCGGCGATTCGTGGGCCGTCCCGGGCATCCACGACCGACTCATGAGGTTCATGTTGCTCAGGAAATCTACCATGGTGGCTCCGCCGAACCAGAACTGCATGCGCGGCCGACGCGGATTGTCGCGGTAGTCCATGTACCGGGTGTCCGACTGCGTGGCATCGCTGCCGTTCCAATTCCAGCGATCGATCGGCGGCGGCGAGATGCTTTCCAGGCCGCGACCGGACGCATGGATGCGCGTGGTCTTGCTCGGCCAGGCGAAGAAGTCGCCGTAGCCCATGCGGCCCGCCCGGTTGGTGTACACCGCGTAGCGGATGCCGTTGGTGGTGGTGAAGCCAGACTGCTGAATGCCGAGCACCTCGTCGATATACTCTTTCCAGAACCGCTGGTTGCGCCCCGCCTGGTCGGTGGTCGGGATCGGATGCACATCGATGCGGACGGTGTCGGGGATGGCATCGTAGTAGAGAATGCCCCCGGCGCGCATCCGCGGTGGCGCCACCTGCGTGCCGGATTTGATCCAGGCCAGGATGGCGTCGTAATTGGGCTGGTAGGTGAAGCGCTGATACTGAGTGACGGTGGTGGTGGTGACGCTGCCGTCGGAGTTGGTCACGCTGGAACTCGTGGAGGCCAGAATGAACTCGGTCAGCGATCCAGGCGCGCGGAAGTTGCCGTCGCCATACTGGTTCCAGCTGGTCGAGGTCGAATCCACGCCGGTGCTGGTAAGATTGGTCCCGCCGTTCCACATGAGATTGTTGTTGACGAGGGGGTAGCGTCCCCCCACGATCAAACCCGACCCCGTGGTGAACTGGAAGAACGACTTGCCGTCTCCCAGCCCCGGCACCACGTTGAGCGGAGGCGGGGGAGGAGGCGGAGACGACCCGCCGCCGCCGGTGCCGCCGCCACCGGTGCCGCCACCGCCGGTCCCGCCACCGGTGCCGCCCGTCGTGGTGGTCGAGGTGCCGGTGCGTGGGCCGAGGTAGATCTGGTAGAAGAAGCGCTGGCGCCAATCTTTGGCGCCGTTGTTGGCCCAGCTGCCCAGGTTGGTCGGTCCACGCGGGTCGGGCGGCCAGACGTAGAACGTCTTGCCCCAGTAGTTCGGGCCTACCGTCTCATCGACGAAGGAGTTGCCGTAGCCGGTGGTCGCGCTGCCCACCACGTTCGTGGAGGTGATGTCATCGAGGAAGGGCGTGCTCGACGTTGTCTTTGCCAGTGATTTCAGCGCCGACGAGGTTGCGCCCAGGGCCACCTCATTGACGTTGATGGCCCAGCTGGTGCTATTGCGCACCCGGGGAGCGTTCATCCCGCCCGGGGTGGTACCGTACGACGTCGGTTGCTGGGTGAACGCCTTGGTGGACGAGCCAAACGGCGAGGCATCCTGGAAGAAGTCCTCGATGATCGGCTTACCTTCGTCAGTCAGCTGGGTGAAGTTGGAAGGCCCCACCGATTCGCCCGTGGCCGTGTTGAACGCCACCTGGGCGCTGGTGCCGCGCCAGGTGCTCACGTTGGTCCAGTGGCCGAACGTGGGATAGGCGGTCTCCACGTTCATGGCCCGGTTTCGGCTCGTCAGGTTCAAACCCGTCGCATCAGTGATCGGCGCGCCGAGCAAGCTATTAAGCCGCATCGACCCCGAGAAGTCGATCACAATGGCCACGTCGCGCGGACGATGCGCGGCCACGGCGACGGCCGAGGCGTTCAGCGACTGGACGCCCAGGATGCGGCCGAAGGTGGTGTTGTTGGTCGCATTCACCGTGGCCCGGACCAGTGACCAGGCCTCGGTGTTGCTCAGCCGGTTGGTCGCGATGATGAACTGGTTGCTGCTGGTATCGTACCGGTACGAGCCGATCTCGGTGTTGACCTGGTTCGACTGCACCGGTTGCCCCAGAATGCGCGTCTGCGCGATCACCTGGTTGGCGGCAGTCGGAACAGCATCGCGGTTGAAGTCCACCGTTGGATCCCCGTTGAGCGCCCGCGCGCCCGATAGCGCGACAGCATCGGCCACCGCCTGACACTGCGTCCGCGCGACCGCCAGCATGCCTATGTCCACCGCCAGCGCCACCAGCCCCAGCAGCACGGTCAGGCACAGCACTAGCATCGGTAGAATGCCGCCTCGCCGGCTTACGTTCTTCGTTCCAAACACGGCCTCACCCTCCTCGATCGATGAAGTATGCGCTCTGCCAGAGGCGACCCTCCGGCGCTTCCTGGCTCAGTTCCCCTCGCTGTACATCACGCTCCGCGTCCGCAAGGGGATCGTGGCAGGCAACTTCAAAAAGGTGGGCAGGATCGGACGATAGTCACCCGATACCTGCACCGAGATGCCATCAGTGGTGCTTGCCTCGGTCCAGTCGGCCAGCAAGGTGCCGGCCACCTCGCTGGTGTCCTTCGGCACCAGGATGATGCCCGAGACGTCGATCTGCAAATTGCTCAGCTGCTTATCGATGCCGGCCAGACGCTCCGTCACGCGCTGCTTCACGTCTGCGGTCACCTTGTCGTTGGTGTGGGCGATGGCCATCCGTGCCCCTTCGCGGGCAGCGTTTTCGGCCACCTGCGTGCAGTAGATGAACCGGCCGTACTCGAAGATCGCAAAGAGGAACATGAAGAAGACGACGATCACCATCGCCGCTTCGGGAACGTAGGCCCCACGTCGGGACTGATTGCGAGTGCGAATCATGGGAGACTCTCCAACGGGCGCTTCTGCATCAAGAAGGAGGAAGTGGCTGCATGGGAATATCCACGGTGATGGCGATGGGCACGTCCCGCGTGCAGAGGAAGCCCACCACGCTTTTCACCGCGCTGGTCGAGTTGAGGAACGTGTTAGCCAGTACCCAGCGGTAGTTGCGTACGGGCACCTCCACCGTCACCTGAATGCGGTCCAGCTGGGTGGCTTCGAACACCTCGCCTCCCGTGGTCAGGTTCTCCACGATGATGACGGCGTTGGTGTTGGAGAGCGTGACACTGCTGGACGGCAGCGTATCGCTGAGAGGCACCCCGGCCCGCTGGAGAAACTCGAAGACCGACTGGCGGACCTGCTCCCTGGTGTACTTCGCCGTCGAGGCTTGCCGGGCACCCTCGCGGGCGGCGTTGGACACCGTCTGAAACACCTGGATGGCGCGCCCCATCTCCCACAGGCCCAGAAGCAGCATCACGAGCAATGGCATGACCAGGCCAAACTCGAGGGCGGCTACTCCGGAACGACGCGCGCGCAGTGGCGAACTCGTGCTACAAGTGCGCATGAGCACTCCTTACCGGGCCCGGAAAGGGCCAGAATAAAAGGATCACCGAGAGGAGCATGGCTCGTCCGGTGGGCACAGATTAGTTAGCGCAGTGATTCAAGGAGAATCGAAGAAGTCGATTCCTTTTCAGGACGGGTAGACAACCCAGAGGGAAAGGAGCGAACTTGTGCCGAGGAGTAGTCAGCGGGAAACTGATGTGGGGGTACTCCTCAACACTGGAACTGTAGAATGGAAATAAGCGCGAGGCAAATCCGCGCCGGCGATTTTTTCCATTTTTCCTGACTCCGGGGGCATCCATGGCAGATCCAGCACCCCTCCGGGTGGTCCTGGCCAAGGTCGGACTCGACGGGCACGACCGCGGAATCAAGGTGGTGGCCCGGGCCCTCCGTGATGCCGGCATGCACGTCATCTACGCGGGACTCTGGCAGACCCCCGAGGCCGTCGTCCGCGCCGTGGCCGACGAGGACGCCGACTGGCTGGGCATCAGCCTGCTATCCGGCGCGCACATGACCCTGGTACCCCATCTGCTGGAGCTGCTGCGTCAGGCCGGGCTCGCTCACGTCGGCGTGCTGGTGGGCGGCATCATCCCCGAGGACGACGTGCCGAGCCTCCTGGCTCTGGGCGTTGCCCGTGTGTTTGGACCCGGCACCTCTCTGGACGACATCGTCGCCTTTCTTCGCTCTTCCACCCGGGAACGCCATGCTGGACTCGCTCCTTGAACGTTTCCACCGAGGCGATCGGCTGGCTCTGGCACGGCTCATCACCCTGGTCGCCCGGGGCGAACTGGTCGAGCCGATTCTCGCCGGCATCGCGGCCTCGTCTCGCCGGGCCCGGGTGGTGGCCCTGACCGGGCCTGGTGGCGTCTGCTAGTGTAGCCTGTCGAGCAGACTGCTCGACGAGATGCGCCGGGCAGACCAACGGGTCGCCGTGTTAGCCTGCGATCCGCAAAGTCCACTATCCGGTGGCGCCTTGCTGGGCGATCGCTTTCGCATGGCACCGCGTCCGGACGACGACGGCGTGTTCATCCGCAGCCTGGCCGCTGCCGGAGGGCAGGGGGCCCTGGCGGCTCACCTGGATGCCCTGATACGGGTGGTCGAGGCGTTTGGCTTCGATGTCATCCTGCTAGAAACCGTGGGTGCAGGTCAGGGTGACACCGCCGTGCGCGCCCTCGTCGATGTGTTGGTGCTGCTCGTCCAACCCGAGACCGGCGACGAACTCCAGTGGGAGAAGGCCGGTCTGCTCGAGGTGGCCGACGTGCTGGTGATTCACAAGGCAGATTTGCCGGGAGCCAGCCGCACCGAGGCTCAGCTCCTCTCCATGCTGGCCCTGTCATCGGCCGTGCCACCTCCCATTGTTCGAGTCAGTGCTCGCACCGGGGAAGGCGTGGCCGAACTCTGGCGTATCGTTTCTAGCCTGCCCCTGCGTCGGGGGCAGAAACGCGATCTCCCCGAACTCACTCGCCTGGCCCGGGAATGGCTACTGGCACGCCTGGCCAGCGCGCGGAGTCGGCCCGAGGTGGAAGCTCTCGTCGCCCGCTGGCAACAGGGTACTATCGACGCCGACGCGGCCGCTCGCGAACTGGTTCGGCTGGTCGTTGCCTGAGTCACAGCCGCAACCGCGCGCCGAACTGCTCGCGCAGCAACCGGGCGTAATCGCTGCGAAAGTGATTCCCCGAAAGCCATAGCATCCGCAGGCGCTCCAGGTGAGGCGAGGCCAGGAGTGCCTGCGCACCGACATCAGTGATCCAGCAGTTGCGCAGATCCAGCTCGCGCAGACCGGCGGCCACCGGTGAGCCCGCCAGCGCCCGGACCCCCTCGTCCCCAATCTCGTTGTGGTTGAGGTAGAGTCGCTGCAGGTGCGGCAGCTGGGGCGACTCCGCCAGGGCCAGCACACCCCGGCCATCCAGCTGATTGTTCACAAGCCATAGCGTCTCAAGTGCCAGGGGTTGATGTCTTGTCACCAGGGCCGTCAGACAGCGCGAACCGATCTGGTTGTCCCGCAGATCTAGATTACGGAGGCCGAACCACCAGGGAGGCGGTGCGCTGACCAGGGGCGTCAGGATCTCATTGGTCAGCTCGTTGCCGGAGAGATAAAGTTCCTTTAGCTGGGTTAGTTGCCTTCCTTCTGCAAGACAGGTTACCCAGCGTCCCAGCCTGCAACCATGCAACAGGAGCGACCGCAACTGATGAAGCCTGGCATATTCCAGGAGCCGGCCCAGGCCATCTTCCAGGGAGGTGTTGACCCCCAGGTTCAACTCGTGGAGGCGGCCCAGGATCATGCACTTGGTCATCAAGATCGATGTGATCGGATCCACACCCTGAACCTTCAAATTCAGGATCGGGGCAGTTACCTGGAGTGCCGCATCGTGTTGATGAAGCGCTTCCACAGATGTCAGAGAGGCACTCTCGATAAAGCCCCGACGGAATTCGCGCCATTGTACCCCGTCGAGGCAGGGAAGTTCGTTGCGCCAGGCCGTCTCATGGGCGCTTAGTAGCTGCTTTTCGCGCGCCCGCAGGCCAGGCTGGGTGGGATCGGTCTCGTCGAGATGTTCGCGCTGAATCTGCAGCCGGATGAATTCGGCCCGCGGTGCCTCTCCGTGGTCGTCGAGCCAGTCGGCGTACACCAGCCGGAGAGTAAAATCCTCGGGGTGTTCGCAGATCTCTTCGAGCAGACCGGCCTGGGTCGGGCCCATGGGTGACTCAGCGGCGAGCCCGCCCCTCAGCGATGGCGGCCTTCATGTCGCGGACGGCTCGCTCCATGCCAACGAGGACAGCCCGACTGACGATGCTGTGGCCGATGTTCAGCTCCTCGACCTGGGGGATGGCCGCCACCGCCTGCACGTTGTGGTAGGTCAGCCCGTGCCCCATGTGAACCTGAAGTCCCAGCTCGCTGGCCAGGCGCGCTGCCCTGGTCAGTTTCTCCAGCTCGCGAGCCAGAGCCGCTGGCGTCGTCGCCTCGGAATAGCTCGCTGTCTGAAACTCAATCGCCCGGGCCCCGAGCTTTTTGCTCATTTCGACCTGGGATGGCTCCGGATCGATGAACAGCGAGACCTCAATGCGCGCCTCGCGCAGCTGATCGACCACACCCTGAACGGTGCAGGCGTGCGTGACCACGTCGAGACCGCCCTCGGTGGTCAGCTCCTCGCGTTTTTCCGGCACCAGGGTGCATTCGTCGGGCAGGACCTCACGCGCGAGTTGAACGATGGCATCGACGCACGCCATCTCCAGGTTGAGCCGGGCCACCACCGGCCGCAGCGCGTGCAGGTCGCGATCTTGAATGTGGCGGCGATCTTCACGCAGGTGGATGGTGATGCCATCGGCCCCGCCCAGCTGAGCCAGGATGGCGGCCGCGACCGGATCAGGCTCGCTGGCGCGGCGCGCTTGCCGAACGGTGGCGACGTGGTCGATATTCACGCCAAGACGGATCATGGCAGGCCGCTTTCCTCAGAGGCGCAGATGGGCCGGCAGGTCGGGGGCATTCTGCCGATAGACCCGGGCTTCCTGGGTGACGATCTTGAACAGGAAATAACACAGCACCAGCTCGATGGGCGCCTGCATCCACGTGAGCGCGCCGCAGGCCAGGTACTTCAGCCAGAACGAGCTGGTGAGAAACAGCCCCAGCAAAACCAGGGGCAGGATCCGTCCATACCACGAGGGCCGGTAGCGCGGATCCACGTACATGAAGTAGATCGCCTGCAGCTCGGTTGCCACATCCCGGAGAAAGGTCAGCGGGCCGAACCGACCAGTCCGAGGCGCGGAGTCGATGCGCAGCGACGGAAGCAACTGACGCCCGGCATCCACCAGAGCCTGGGCGGTCGAGACGATCGAGGTATGCGGCGGCTGGAGCGTTGCGGTCGGGAGTGGTTGCGTCTGAATGGCGTGCAACCGCGTGATTGCTTCCTCCAGCCGGCGCATGCGCTCCTCGAACGGAATCAGCAAAGCCTCGGCTGAAGGAACAGGCACCGCGGTCGCCACCGGTGGAGCTGGGGCAGGCTCGGCCACCGGCGGCGATTCGGGTGGTGGTGAGGCCGGTTCGGAAGGAGCCAGGGCCAGGTCAAAAGTTTCCCCCACCGCCAGGACAGGCTCGGCCTGCTCGGGTTCCGTACGAGGCACCGGGGGAAAGGCGTGATCGGCCATCGGATCCCCTGGGATATCGGTGGGTTTGTTTTTCTTCCTGGCCACGGAGGCTCCTTCCTGGGGACCTGCCAGACGTTATCGGCTCGAAACCGAGCTGGTCTTCTCCGGCGTGGGGAATTCCTTCGGAAGCGGCAGCGTCACCTTGCCCGTGGCCGCCCATTCCGTTCCTCGCTGCAGTGTCGCCATGAAGCCCACGCAGGCCATCCCATCCAGGTCGTGCCCCATGGGCGTGTGGAAGACGCGCCCCTTACCATAGGTGACGGTCCAGATCATCGGTTCATGTTCGCCGGTGCCCCCGGTCTTCTTGTCGGAGTACGAGGTCGCCAGCACCTTCATGTTCTTGATCGGTCCGCGCATCCCATGATATAGTTCGTCGGCCGTGTGCCTCCATTCGCTCGGCATGTCCTTCGTCACCGGGTGGCTGCTATCCCGCACCGTGACGGTGAAGGCATGCTTGCTGCCGTGGCCCGCGCCGGGCCCCTTGCCCTTGTCCGAGCGAACTTCCTTGCCTGAGTCGTCCAGCACCAGCCGGGCACCGAAGCCGGCCCCGCGCCAGCCCATGCCGATCATCTCATTATACTCCTTCCAGTTGGTGAAGGAGTTATTGGCGGCGTGGACAATCACAATGGCGATCTTGCCCGTGCGGAGCCGTTCTTCCAGGTCGTTGTTGAACGAAGCCGGCCAGGGAGCGCCGTTGTAGTTGCTCACCACGACGTCGTACTTCGAGAGATCGGGGGGGAACGGCACCGTCTTGACCGACCCGGGCTTGTCGCCGGCCTTGAGATGACTGGTGACGTCCACGGTGAAGCGACCCGCAGCCTCCAGATGCCGCTTCAGCATCGGAGTGGTAGCCCGCCAGTTGTGGTTGTTTTGGCCGTCGATGAGCAAAACGCGAATGGCTTCGGCCTGGGCATCCGCACACAGCACCGGTGCGGCGAGGACAAGCATACCCAGGGTGGAGAGGACCGAACGGCGGAGCACGGAGGCACCTTCCCTTCTTGGTGAAATCGACCGGAAGACTGCTGGGGATTATCCCACGGTCGAGCGGGAAGGCAACGGCAAGCAGCAGGATTTCGCCGGGCAGCCCAGCAGCGCTGCCCTTGCCGAATCGTCGGCAAGGCGTGCTGGTATTCATGCAGCGTGCCCGGCGAAACGACTGGGCCTTACTTGTTCAGCTCCTTCAGGCCCTTCAGCACCACCGGCTTCACCTTCACCGAGGCCGGCTTGGCCTTCACTTCCATCTTCTCACCCGGCTTGAACGGGTTGTCGCGCACGGTAGCCTTGGTCGCCGGCTTCTTGATCAGCTTCAGCTTGACCAGGTTGGGAATGGCAAACTCGCCCGGCCCGTTCCGCTTCGTCAGCTGGCTCTTGATCAGCTCTTGCAGCGCCTCGAACACGGCGGCGACTTCCTTCGGCTTGAGCCCAGCCTTCTCGGCGATCTCCTTGTACACCGTCGATTTCGGCATCGCCTTCTGCGGGGTAGCGCTTTTGCTGTCTGCCCGTTTGCTCTCTGCCATGGTTTCCTCGCGAAAATCAGGGGAAAACTAACTCGCAATCACAGGTTACAGGCGAGACTAGGATTCCCGGATCGGAATGTCAATCGCGCATTTGCCTGGATTTCTAGTCGATTCCTGCTCTGTTGCCGCGAAAACGAGCCTGGTAAGCTGGCCTTCGCCTCTCCCGGGAACCCCCTTATCGTGGAGCTTCATCCATGCCGGAACCGGTTGTCGTGGCCACCTGGAAGTTCGGCGCCACTGCGGCGCAGACGGCCTTGCCTCTGCTCGCCGCCGGGCGCTCGGCTCTCGATGCCGCCCTTGCCGGCGCTCAGGCCGTCGAGGATGATCCGGCCGTCGATTCGGTCGGCTATGGCGGCATTGCCAACGCCATCGGTGTCGTGCAACTCGACGCCT
The DNA here is from genome assembly GCA_046350255.1 of Gemmataceae bacterium. GTDB lineage: Bacteria > Planctomycetota > Planctomycetia > Gemmatales > Gemmataceae > CALDUY01. The sequence goes on along the minus strand of JAXMAV010000015.1, from coordinate 62,209 downwards.
GCGTCATGGATGGCAAGACGCTCGCCTGCGGCGGTGTGGCCGGCGTCGAGAACGTGCGCCACGTGGCCGCCCTGGCGCGCCGGGTCATGGAAAAGACGCCGCACGTCCTGCTCGTCGGCGAGGGCGCTCGCCAGTTCGCCTTGCAGGAAGGCTTCCCCCTGGAGATGCTGCACACCCCCGACAGCATTCGCAAGTGGGAGGAGCTGCGCGCCAAAACGAAGCGGCGTGGCGCGGGCACTCCCGCCCGAAAATCGCGCGTCGATATTGCCCGGGGCGAGGCGATTCCGCCGTACTCGCACGACACGGTCACCGTCCTGGCGTTCGATCGCGCGGGTAGCCTGGGCGGCGTTTGCACCACCTCGGGCCTGGCCATGAAGATGCACGGCCGGGTGGGTGATTCTCCCCTTATCGGAGCGGGATTGTACGTCGATAACGAGGGCGGCGCCGCCGGCGCCACCGGGGTCGGCGAGGAGGTCATCCGGATCGGCGGTAGTCTCTTGCTGGTCGAAACGATGCGCGCCGGACGCACCGCTCAGGAAGCCTGCGAAACCGTCGTCCGCCGGGTCAATGCCGTTGCGGTCCGCCGGGGCGTCCATCCCGCCCGCCTGGCGTTCCTGGCGATCGACCCGCGCGGCAACGTCGGCGCCGCCTGCACACGCGGCACCGAGTTTCCCTACGCCGTCGGACGCAAGGGCAAGGTCGAGGTGCTCCAGGCCCGGGAGATCGAGATCAAGTAGCGCTCCTGGGCTCACCTCGGCTCAATGGTTGAACAGGAACTCGCGGCTGTTCAGTAGCGCCCACAGCACGTCTTCCAGCCCGCGTCGCGGGTCGGTCTGCTTCCGCAAGTGCTCCTCGACATGCCGGCGCTCGTCCCGGGTGGGGAACCGCGCGTAGGCGGCCAGGTATAACTCCTCGATCACCTTCTCGGGAGCCGCCTTATCCTTGAGCAGCTTGGCGACGCGCCCCTCCCCGTTGGAGACCTTGTCGTCGATCTCGGGCGAGTTGGCCAGGTGCAGCACCGAGGTCAGGCTGGCCCCGCTGGAGCGAGCGCACTCGCACGGCGACGAGCGCGGCGGACGGTCGAACACGTCGAGGAAGTACGATCCGAATCCTTCGTGCGGCAGATCGACTGCGCGCGATTGGCGCGACATCCGGTTGAAGTTCGTCCGCGTGCCGCACACGTGGTCCACCGCGTCGAGCAGCACCTCCGCGATCAGGCGCTTGCCATAGTAGCGAGCGTGGTTCTGGCGGTCGTGGCGGTTGTGCTCGTTCGGCGTCGAGCTGAGCTGATACACCCGCGAGTTACAGATGGTGCGCAGCAGATGCTTCACGTCGAACTTGCTGCGGACGAAGTCCTTCGCCAGCGCGTCGAGCAACTCGGGGTTGGACGGTGGGTTGGTTTCGCGCATGTCGTCCACGGGGTCCACCAGCCCACGACCGAGGAGATGGCCCCAGACGCGGTTAACCAGGGCCCGCGCGAAGAAAGGGTTGTCCGGTTGGGCCATCCAGTCCACGAGTTTGTGGCGCGGATCGTCCTCGGCGGTCAGCTTCAGTTCTGGGCCGTCGAGCAGCTTCGGTTCCAGCGCCTTTCCCGTGCGCGGATGGCGTTCGCCGCTGGTGATGGTGCGGGCCGAGTAGTAGGGCGGCGGCTCGCCGAAGCTTTTCCGTCCCAGGCGGGCGAAGAACCCAGCCAGGCCGTAATAATCGTCCTGGCTCCAGCGCTCGTAGGGGTGGTGGTGGCACCGGGCACATTGCAAGCGCAGCCCCAGGAAGACCTGCGCGGTGTCGCTGACGGGCTGATGCAGCGGGTCGTCGCGCATCTGCCAGTACCAGTTGATGGCCGGCGCTTCCTGCCACTCGCCGGAGGCCGCGACCACGCCGCGGACCAACTCGTCGTAGGGCCGGTTGCGTCCGATCATGTCCTTGAGCCAGTCGTGGAAGGCGTACGCGGCCGCCTCGGAGCCCGCCAGCTGCGAGTTCCGCAGGATGTTGCCCCAGCGCATGGCCCAGTAGGCCGCATAGTCGCGGTCGTCCAGCAACCGATCGATCAGCCGGGCGCGGCGGTCGGGGCGTGTGTCAGCCAGGAAGGTACGGACCTCGTCGGGCGAAGGTAATCGACCGCACAGGTCGAGTGACACGCGGCGGAGAAACTCGCCATCGCTGCACAGGTCGCTGGGCAGCAGGCCAAGCTTCTTCCATTTTGCCTGCGCTAGCCGATCGATGTAGTTCGTCACCGGGAAGTCCGGGTAGCGGGCCAGCGGCTTGCCCACCAGCACGGTCGCCCGGAACACCGCCACCTGCCCCTGGTAGCGCGCCATGATGGTGGCCTCGCCGGTCTGGTCGAACGACCGCACCAGGCCGTCTTCATCGACGGCGGCGATGGGCACCTCGTTACTCTGATATTGCACCTTCTGGGTCACGTCGCGCGTGCTGCCGTCGCTGTAGTGGGCCAGCACGGCCAGCTGCTGCCGCGAATCGCGCTCCAGCGTTCGGGCGTCCGGCAGCACCTCAAGCCGACGCAGCGTCGGGGCATCACTGCTGCCCACGGGCACACCCTGGCGAATCCAGCGGAGCAGCGTGGCGTAGGCTTCGCTGTCGAGCGGCAAACGCTTGCCGCCTCCATGAGCGGCTTGACCGGTGGCCTTGGTGAGCAGCAGGCTTTGCTCGGGTGCCGCAGGGAAGATGCGACGTCCGCGCCCCTCGCGCACCAGGGCGTTGTAGTCGAGATCGGTGTCGAAGCCGAACAACGAGAGTTTGAAGCCATTCTGTCCGCTGGCCTTGCCGTGACAGCCGCCGGCGTTGCAGCCGAAGCGCGTCAGCAGCGGGACAATGTCGTTGCCGAAGTGCAGCGGGCGGTGGACGTCTGCCTCGGTCACCTCGACTCGCGCGGTCACCGTGCGTCCGCCGAAGGTAGCCGAAAGAGTCGCTTTGCCCGGGCCGACCACCCGCACGTGCCCCGTGGGGCTGACATCCACCACACCAGCCGGTGCGACGGTGTAGCTGGCCTGCCGGGTACGGTCGCGCAGCTGGCCTGCGGGGTCGCGCTGGCTGACCAGCAGCTGGCGCGATTCGACCAGGCCATGCAGGGTGAACTGCTCGGGGAAGAGTACCAGGGCAGGGGGTGGGGGGGCAGCGTGGAGTGTCCCCGCTGCCAGAAGCAGGCCCAGGCCAGCTACCGCGAATCGCCAGGTCATGATCGGTTCACTCCGGACGGGAGGTCGGGGAGAGACTCAGGCAGGAGTAATCAGGCAGGAGTAATCAGGCAGGAGCTTGCAGGCGGGCCACGGCGGCGGCGCGATCCTTGGCCATCTCGAACGGCGCGTTGGTCGAGCCGCTGCTGGAGACCATCTTCGTGGAGGTGAACACTTCCTCGACAGCTCCGGTGAGGCCGCAGATGATTAGCCGGCCGTTCCGCTCGTTCAGTTGCTTGCGCAGGGTCAGCAACGGCCAGAAGGCAATGCTCGAGACATAGCGAGTGTTGCGCAGATCGAGCACGACGAGCTTCAACCCGGACTGAGCCACGGCCTCGAGCATCTCTTCCTTCAGGCCCGAGGCGCTTTGCTCGCCCTCGATCTGTCGGCGCAGGATGGTAAGCACCAGCACGTCGCCTTCAATGACGGCTTCGAGGAATTTGTCGCCTGCAACCATGGAAGGGCACCCGGACTGGGAGGATGAATCTACCAAACCCCAGCATACCCGATTGCCACTCACCGAACAACAAGATGGCCGAGAAGCCGATGCGCTCTTATTCCGCCACCGGGGCCGCCTGTGTCTTCCAGTGGAGCATCAACGTGGCAATGTCTCGATGAGCCGGGTCTAGCCGGACCACCTCGGCGGCCAGGTCCACGGCCCGGGGTAGCTCGCCGAGTTCGGCATGGCAGCGGGCCAGCTCGTACAGCACCTCGGATCGGCGCTCTGGCAGGCACTGCAGCGCTTCCTCGAAGTGTTGCTGCGCCAGGCGTAGATGCTGCTGGTAGCGGAAGCCATGCGCCAGCGCCAGCAGCGCCTGGCCGCGCAGGTTGGGGTCGCTGCGCACCAACTTGAGCTGCTCGACCGCCTCGGCCAGCTGACCCAGACGCAGGAGCCGCATGCCAATCTCGAAGCGATGGATCAGCTGCGTGGGGTGTCGGTCGGCCAGCAACCGGTGCAGCTCCAACTCCCGGGCGAGCACTTCGCGGCGCAGGCGTTCCTGAATTTCCAGCAGGTGGGCATCGTTGGGCTGCTGCCGCAACCGCTGGTCGGTCAGGGCCAGGTCGCGCCGAAATGGTTCGATCTCCAGATCGGCCAGCTCAACGGTTAGCTCGAAGGCGTTGCCGGTCCAGGGCAATCCCTCGCGCAGCACGGTGCGGGCATCCTCCAGCTGGCCCGCCTCGCGCAGCAGATGGGCCCAGGCCAGGTAGGCGGTTGGAAGTGTGGGGTTGGTCTGCACCTGGGCCCGGGCGGCAGCCAGCTGCTCGACGGTAGGCAATCGAGGAGCCTGGTTCGGCCCTAACCGGGCGCTGGCTTCCTCGTCCTGCGGGGCCACCTTCTGCACCAGCTCCCAGTGAGCCATCGCCTGGGTGAAGTTGCCGCTCTGCTCGTACAGGCGGGCCAGCGAGCGATTCAGATCGGCAGCCTGGGGATCGGCTTGCCGCGCCTGCTCGAGGGTCCACACCGCTACATCGATCAGGCCCAACCGCTCGGCGGCCCCGGCCATCTGCACCTGGGTGGGCACATCCCACGGGTTGCGCACCAGCAGCCGTTCGCCCAGCCGAAGTACCTCGAGATAGCGCCCCGCGGCAGCCGCCGCCCGAAGGCGTGCGCGCAGGGGCCAGCCCAGGAAGTAGGCCCACCAGCCGCGCGGCGGCCGATTGCCGAACCGTGCCTTGGCCGCCCGGCGCAACGCCTGGCGAAACAACAGGTTACCCGGATCGCGCCGGCAGCAATCGCGCAGAAGGCGCAGCCCAGCCAGGTAGCTCCCCTTGGCGACGAGCTGACTGCCCCGTTCAAAGTCCAGGGCGGTCTGCCGGCGTTGTTCCGGCGAGAGGGTGGCGACCGGCGTGCCTGGGCGGGGGCTGTTCATGACAGCGTTCCTTGTCCGATGGACCCGCGAATGGCGCTTCACCCCCCGGTGAAGTAGGGGGACAGCGCTTCTCGGAGCATGCCCCGTGCCCGGTGCAATCGACTCTTCACCGCCGGCAGGCTCATCTCCAGCCGCTCGGCCACCTCGGCGTTCGACATCCCTTCGATGTCGGCCAGGACGAAAACCGACCGGTAGTCGCCGGGCAGCGCTTCGATGGCCCGATCGATCACCTGGCGTACCTCATGATCGACGATTTGGTCGTCGGGAGCAAGAGTCCGTCTGGCTCCCCCATCCATCGCCTCGTTTTCGTCGTGGCCATCCAGCGAGCCTACCACACCGTGTTCGTGGCGCAGCGCTTGCCGTCGACGATGCAACAGGGCCGCGTTCACGGTCACCCGGTGTAGCCAGGTCGGAAAGGCGGCATCACCTCGAAAGGTCGGTAACTTGCGCACCACCTGGAGGAGGACATCCTGGGTCACATCCTCGGCATCGACGTCAGAAGCCACCATCCGGCGCGCGGTGTTGTACACCCGCGCATGATAATCGCGGTAGATCTGCTCAGCCGAGAGCGGCTGAGCCAGGTCCGGTGAATCGGAATGTATCTTTCCCAGCGCGGGCCGCAGGCGGCCGGCGCGGATCATTTTTCGAGCATCCATGTTTCTTCCCACCCTCGTCCCGAGGGGTCTACCTTTCACTCGTTCTTCTTTTTTCTTCAGCTCACTACCATACGAAGCCGGGAGGGGCCCTGACAAGGTCTCCCGGTGATTTCACAGCCTTCCCCGCTTGCCTGCCCGCCCTGGACTGGTAAAACAGGCCGCGAATGCTGAGAAGGAGGCGATCCGTTCATGTCCCCCGTGCCTGGCACTACTACCCAGGCCGTCCTCTTCGACCTGGACGGCACGCTGATTGATAGTTACCCCGCCATCGCCGCCAGCGTGAACCACGTGCGTTCGCTGCATGGTCTCGCTGCGCTAAGCGTTTCGGAAGTCACCCGGCACGTGGGGCGAGGCCCCTACCATCTGCTGCACAGCACCGTTGGACCTACCGACCTCGATGCCAGCGTCGCGGCTTACCGCCAGCACCATCCAGGCGTGCTGCGCGAGTTGACCGTGCTTCTGCCGGGCGCTCGCGAGATGTTACAGCAGTTGCACACGCGGGGTTACAAGCTCGGCATCTGCAGCAACAAACCCGTGGAGTTCACCCGGGCGCTGGTCGATCATCTGGGGATTGGCACCTGGCTCACTGTCGTCCTGGGGCCTGAGGACGTCGGACGACACAAACCCGCGCCGGACATGCTTCTGGCAGCCATGGAGCGGCTCCACGTTTCCCCCTCCGAAACATTATACATCGGCGACATGACCGTGGATATTGAATCTGCCCGCGCCGCTGACGTGGCAGTCTGGGTAGTTCCTACCGGGTCTGACACGGTGGAGGCGCTGGATGCCGCCCATCCCGACCGTCGCCTGGCCTCGCTGCACGAACTGCCGGGCCTGCTCGGGGCCTGATCCCTGCTTGCACTCTGGCTCTGGGACGGGTACCGTGTGGGGAAGATTGGGTGAACGAGGCAAGGAGCTAGCCTGTGCCGCGCATGATCGTCATCAAGGGAACCGACGAGGGGAAACAGTTTTCTCTGACCGCCGACGTCATGCCCGTGGGCCGCGACTCCTCCAGCAAGATCCGTCTGTCCGATACTGAGGTTTCGCGCCGGCACGCCGAGTTTCTTCGGACGCCGGACGGCTACCGCGTGCGCGACGTCGGCAGCGCCAACGGCACCTTCGTGAACGACCTGTCGGTACGCGATTCGCTCTTGCAGCCGGGCGATCGGATCCAGGTCGGGCAGACTATCCTGGTGTACACCCTCGACCAGGGAGAATCGGCCCCCGCTGGCGATCTGGCCAACCGGATCAGCCTGATCACCCGGCAGGACGTCGAGCTTTCCAGCGCCATCATCAAGACCGTCGGCGAGGGCGAAGGCAGCCGGATCATGGCCCATCCCGACAAGGTGGAAGGGCCCTGGCTGCGCAACGCCCAGGCGCTGGGTGTGCTGTACGAGGCAACCCAGCTCATCAGCCACACGCTCGATCTGAACCAGCTGCTCGATCGCATTCTCGATCTGGTCTTCCGTGCTCTGAACGCCGATCGCGGCTGTATCCTCCTGCGCACCACCGATGGGGCCGGGGATGGCGCCGGGCCCGATCCGGGGCCGACCTCGTCGAGCGAGTTCGAGCCGCGCGCCGTCCGCTGGCGCGAGGGCAGCCCCCCGCGCGAGAAGATCCCCATCAGCCGCACCATTGTCGATCATGTGCTGCGCGAGAAGCGTGGCATCGTGGTGTCTGACGCGGCCCGCGACGAGCGGTTTCAGGCGGTGCAAAGCATCGTGCGCTCGGGCATCCGCGAAGTAATCTGCGTGCCGATGAAGGGCCGCCATCAGACGCTGGGCGTGCTGTATCTCGATACCAGCACACCGGCCGCCGAGCTGCTTGCCAGCCGGGTGCCGGGCAAGTTCACGGGCGATCATCTCTCGCTGGCCATCGCCATCGCCCACCAGGCCGCGCTGGCGGTCGAGGAAACCCGATACTACCAGGCCATGGTCAACGCCGAACGGCTGGCGGCTGTGGGCCAGACCGTGGCCGCCCTGTCGCACCACATCAAGAACATCCTCCAGGGCCTGCGGACCGGCGGCGAGCTGCTCGAAATGGGCATTCGCGAACACGACGACAAGTTGCTCCAGCAGGGATGGCGCATCGTCGGGAAGAACCAGGGCAAGATTCACGACCTGGTGATGGACATGCTTTCCTACTCCAAGGAGCGTGAGCCCAACATTGAGGCGACCGACCTCAACGAGTTGGTCGAGGAGGTGGTCGAGTTGATGCAGCCCCTCGCCCGGGAACGCGGGGTGGCTCTCCAGGCCCAGACCCTGGCCTCGTTGCCACAGGCGGCTGCTGATCGTGAGGGCATCCACCGATCGTTGCTGAACATTGTCACCAACGCGCTGGATGCGGTGGAAGACAGTGAATCACCCCAGGTAGTGGTGGCGACCAGCCACGAACCCGCTGCAGAGCCATCGCGTCCAGCCTGGCTGCGCATCCAGGTTCAGGATAACGGCCCGGGAATAGCCGCGAACAAGTTGGCCGAGATCTTCCGGCCGTTCGTCAGCACCAAGGGGTCACGTGGCACAGGGTTGGGCCTGGCGGTCAGTCGCAAGATCCTGCGCGAACACGGTGGCGACATTACGGTGCAGAGCCAGATCGGCGTCGGTAGCACGTTCACTCTCCGCTTGCCGACCCGAGGTCACCTGGCCGATCCACAGTTGACCGGCGAGTTTCCCACTCCCATTGAATAGAGGATAGCTTTTCTCTTCGATCCCGAGTAAACTCGGTGACGCTATCCGACTACGTGACTCGACTCCTTGATCCACCTGTGTCACTGCACAGGGAACCGCCTGGGGAGGGAGGCCATGAAGACGAACGGGGTCAAACTGTTTGGCTGGCTCTACGTGGGCATCCTGCTGATTCTCGGCCTGCTAGTCTGGTCAGGGCTCCAGCGAGCCGAACCGGGGAACCGGCCCGAATCCGAAGCGACCGAGCAGCTGTCGGTCGAGGGGCAGCCCCCTCCGCCGGAGAACCCGGAGCCCCGAAGCGCCGAGGACACCGCGCCTCCGAGCAACTAGCGAGGCGCGAGCTTGATTCACCTCGAAGACCGATGGCGACCTTGGGTGGGTCGCCGTCTAGCGACGCTGCTTCTCCAGTGTTTCGCGTACCACCCCCAGTAGCGACCTGGCTCCACGCGCGTCCTGCCCCAACTCCCACACCATCACCCCGGCCAGCCCCTGCTCCACCGCGTAGGTCGTCTTGCGCCGAATCAGGGCCGGTCCGTTGAAGTACACCCCCTCCACCTCATCGACCTCGGGCTTCGGTTTGAACTTCTCAACGATCTCCGCGTAGGTCAGCGTCCGCGATCGCTGCTCCACTCCCCGCCCATAAAACGGCATCCCGAGCACCAGTTTTCCCACGGGGGCACCGGCCGCCTTGATCAACTCCACCTCCTTGCGCGCTCCCTCGAAGGTCGCATGACGGCCTTCCTGGTCGTAGGCCATCAGATGGATGCGATCGACCGCCGCAAAGGCGGCCCGCGGCAGCTGCTGCCAGCCTGCCATCGTCAGCGAGAGCATCAGCCCGTGAGGCTCGAAGCCGCGCCGCAGGTCGGCCAGCAAGGCGGCGTATCCATCCTGCTCGGCTCGGGTTTGAGGATGCTCCCAGTCGAGGTCGAGCCCGTCCAGTCGATGCTCCAGACAGACTCGCACGGCTGATTCGACGAATGCCTTGCGCTTTTCCGCAGAAGCCGTCACCGTGGCAAACTGTCCAGAGCGTTCCCAACCCCCGACGCTGAGCCAGAGTCGCACCCGCGCCCGGGTCTTGTATGCCCGCAGGCGGGCCCAGGGCATCGCTTTCACGCGCGAGAGATTCAGCGGGCCCGTCGCCGTCGGCTCGGCCGAGAACACCAGCAAGTCGGTGAGCCCACGCAACGCCTCCGGATCGAACGACGCCGCTCGGTAGTCCGGCAGGTACCCTGCCACCACCACCTCCCCTGGTGCCATCGGCCCGGCCCCCAGTGCCACCGTCGGCAATCCCATCAGCGCCATCAGCAGCGCACACCACCTGGTCCGCATGAGGGTCCTCCCGGTTCGTCGCTACTCGGCCCGCTCCAGCTCTTCCTTGAGTACCTGTTCGACGAGATCGGCTCGCACCGATCCCTTTGTCTCGCGCATGATGGCGCCCTTGATGGCGTTGGCGGCGGCGGCCTTGCCCTTCTTGTAGTCGGCCACGGCCCGGGGGTTGGCGGCGATGGCCTTGCGCACGATCTCGGCGATGGCCCCGGTGTCGGCCACCATCTTGATCCCCAGCGCGGCGATGGCCTCGGCTGCGCCAAGCTGGTCGGCCAGCATCTTCTCGTAGACCTGCTGGGCCGTCTGCTTGTTAAGGCCCATCTCCTTCTGTTTGGCGATCAGCTCGCCCAGGCCGTCAGCCGCGATGGGGAATGTCTCGAGGGTGCCGCCCTGCTCCTTGAGCGTGGACTGGACCTGGTTGGTGATCCAGTTGCACGCCGACTTCGCATCGTGGCACACCGCCGTCGCCTGCTCGAAGTAACTGACGGTGGCGCGGCCGCCGCTCATCAGCACGCCGACGTCGTACTCGGAGAGGCCGTACTGGGCTTGCAGCCGCGCACGCATCGCCGAGGGCAGCTCGCCCACCTCCGCCCGGATGCGCTCTAGCCAGGCATCATCCACCATCACCGGGACCAGGTCCGGCTCGGGGAAGTAGCGGTAGTCGGCTGCTTCTTCCTTGCGGCGTTGAAAGACGGTTCGACCGTAGGTTTCGTCCCACCCGGCGGTCGCCTTGGACACCTTGCCGAACAGGTAGTTCGGGTTCCGCTGCCATTCCTCGTACTGACGCTGCGCCTCATAGCGCACGGCCGCCTCGAGGAAGCGGAAGCTATTTAGGTTCTTGATCTCCACGATGGGAGTGGCCGCGTGCCCGCCGCCGGGCAGGGGGACGTGAATGTTCACGTTGGCATCGCAGCGCAGGCTGCCTTCCTGCATCTCGCAGTCCGACACTCCCAGTTCGCGCATCAAGAGGCGCATCTCTTCGAGGTAGTGCCGCGCCTCCTCGGGCGAGGTCAGCTCGGGCTTGCTCACGATTTCCAGAAGCGGAGTGCCGGTGCGATTGAGATCGACGAGGCTGTCCTTGCCCGTCCCTTCCTCGTCGTGCAGCATCTTGCCGGCATCTTCTTCCAGGTGGGCGCGGATGATGCCGATCTTGCGCGGCCCGGCCTCGGTCTTGATCTCCAGCCAGCCTTCCGTGGCCAGGGGTAGGTCGTACTGGCTGATCTGATAGTTCTTCGGCAGGTCGGGGTAGTAATAGTTCTTGCGATCCCACTTGGTGAAGCGCGCGATGGTGCAGTTCAGCGCCAGCGCGGCCCGCAGCGACAGGTCGAACGCCTTGCGGTTGAGCACCGGCATGACTCCGGGCAGCCCCAGGCAGACCGGGCAGGTCTGCGTGTTGGGCGCAGCGCCGAACGCCGTGCTGCAGCCGCAGAACAGCTTGGTGCGTGTCAGCAGCTGCACATGCACTTCCAGGCCAACGACAATGCGATAGGGCAACTCGGCCATGACGACTCCTCCTACCTGCGAGGAGTTCAGCATATCGCAAGGCGCGTGGGTCGGCACTACCGCGTGATGCGAACCGGTACCTCGACCCGGGCGCCGGCCGGCTGCCTCAGATGCACCGTGATACCACCCTCGAACGGACCGGGCGGTAACTTGCTCGCATCCACCACCACCCGCAGCGTGGAGCGGACGCCGGGCCCTTCGCAGAAGGTGCAGCGGATGGCCGGGTGGCCCGGCTCGACCCGGTCCACCACGACGGGTTCGCCCTCTCCTCGGCCGAGAAGGACAATACGAGCCGGCAGCTGACCCGGATAGCTGGCCACCTGCTCGACGGCTGACGGGGCAATTGGCACCGCTCCGCGCTGCTGCTTCACGATGGTGAACGGCACACGCAGCTCCGGGCAAGCCGGGTCGGTTGTGTACACACAGACCACGCCCTCGTGCCGACCGGCGGGGCAGCTTACCTTCACCTGCAGGGTCACCTCGCGCTGCCAGCGGCCTTCCTGCCTGGAGGCCACATGGGCGGTAGCTTCGACGTGCGGAGAACTGGTGGTGACTCCCTGGAGCGTCAGGGGCTGTTCGCGTGCCTCAGTCAGGCGGAAGGTGTGACAGGCCGCCCGGTCGATATGGAGCACCACGGCGGCCGGCTCCAGAGTGATGTCCCGTTCCAACTGGGCGTTCACCTCCAACCGAGTTTCTCCGGCGGAATGGCGCAGCGTTACTCCCCAGCGGTTGAACCCGGCCGCCTGGGTCACCGTGTGGATTTCGACCGCCACACGTGCCTGCTGCCCCGGTGCCAGATCGGTCGCATCGAGGCGCGCCTGAATACAGCCGCACCCCGTTTTCACGTCGCGCACCTGGATTACCGCGTTCCCAGCGTTGCGCACCTGGAACGTGGCGCGGAGCACGGCTCCGGTTCGCACCGTGCCCATCTGGACCACGGGAACGTCGCAGAGCAGGTCAGCCCGTAGCGCGGCTGGACCCAGCAACCCCAGCCCCAGCGCCAGCACGAAGATGCGAGATGCCATGCGCGCTTCTCCTGGTCCCCTGAATCACAGCGGAGGAGTTACCGACGCGGCGTTCGGAACGCAAGAGCGATCGCGGAGGTACCCCTCGGGACGGGCAAGCGGGGCAGGGTGGGCAGCCAGGCTCAGGCGCGCTGGAGGCGATAGCCGATCGGCCAGGAGGAAAAATCCTCGCTCCAGACGCCGTTCCGCTCGCTGCCGGTGAAGGTGACGTTCAGGGTATCGACCAGGGTGACCCGCACCACGCCACGTTCGCCGACGGCCAGTAAGCCGGCATGAACGGCAGCGACAGCCAGGGTCGAATCGCCGGTGTAGATGTCGGTGCCCCAGACCACGCCGTCGGCCGAGCCAGTGACCTCGAACAGCAGCGAGGTGCCGGGCTGAGCCTCGCGCAGATGTCCCAGGTTGCCTGGGTCCGGCTGCGCCTGCAAGAGGGTCGCGCGCAAGGTGCGAAGGCGATCGCGAATGGCCAGGGCCTCGTCGAGCCGACCGGCGCGGGCGTGTGCTTCCTGCAAGGGACGCAGCTGGCGGAAGAGCGTCAACTGATGCTGGCGGACGGCTTCCTCGGCGCGCTCCTCGACCTCGGTGACAGCCTGGTCGGCCCGGGCACGGATTTGCTGTACCTGCCGATCTGCCTGGTCGCGGATGGCGCTGATCTGCTGCTCCACCGTGTCGATGATCTCCTGCGCCTCGGCGGTAGTTCATCCAGGGCGAACAGTTCGGGGTCCATGGGCCTTGCCTCCGTGTCGGGTTCTCCGAGGGGATTGATCCACCATCTCGCACAGGCACCCGCGCTGCAAGGTCAGCCGGGGTTAGTTGGCCGTCAGCCCCAGGCTCAGGCGGTACTCGCGCAGATGGCGTTCCTTCCCCCGAGCCTCATCCAGGGCAGACCAGGCCTTGGCAGCTTCAGTCAGAGCCTTGGCCGGATCCTTCTTATCCGCCAGTACCGAGTGCAGCGCCGTATGCATGGCCGCCCGATGCGAGGCCTCATCGGGGATGCGCAGCACCATCACCGGGTTCTTCAACCCATGCTGCAGGACATGGCGGCCCAGGATGTCCTTCAGCGACAGCGCGGCCGTCGCATGCAGGCCATAGGCGTCCCAGCGATCGCGCAGCAGATGCTCCATCCGGGTGGGACCTCCCCCGTGGCTCGGCTCGGCGGCAATCTGAGTGCTTCGAACTGAACCAGCTAACTCGGCCAGGAAGCTCCACGAAGCATCGGGATACTTGGCCGACCGCGGCACCACTCCCAACCAGCCCATGCCGCCGAGGTACGGAATGCGGTTTACTCCCTCGCGCATCTGCCGGGGCTGACCGTCGGGTGTGAAGTAGGTGCTGCTCCCCGGCAGACTCACGAAGCCGAGCTTGTCCGCAAGCTCGGGCCGCTGTTGTACGGCCAGAATCCATGAGCTGTCCGCCACCGCCAGGACGGCTTTTCCCGCCAGCAGGGCTTCTTCCGGGTGTGCGCTGGTGCCCGTGGGCCGGCAAGCCTGCAGCCGCTGGAGCAACTCAAGCGCGGCGACGAACCCGGGTGTAGCGATGCGGGGAGCTCCGGTCTTCAGGTCGTAGTGGAAGGCGAAGACTTCCGCCAGGTGGTCAGGCCCCTGTCCCTCGTCCTGGCGCACGGCCCGGCGGACGTAGGGAGCGGCCGCCTGGTAGAAGAGCCGATCCAGGTCGTAGGGATCGGCGGGCAGGGCGCTCAGGCTGGGGGTGTTGCTACGTTCGCGGAAGTATTCGGCCTGCTGGGCCAGTTCCACCCAGGTGGCCGGTGGCGCCAGGGTGCCTTTCAGGCCGCGTTTCTGCAGCCAGGCGCTGTAGCCGGTCTGATGCTCCGGGCTGCTGAACAGGTCTGTCCGGTACAGACAGACCGCCGATTCGCCCGCGAGCGGCAAGGCGACGGTTTTTTTGTCCCACACCAGGAGTTGTTCTCGATAAATTGAAAGGAGTCCATTCCAGTCGAAACCATCGCCCCGTTCCGCCAGTTTATCCGGTAAAGTGGTCAGTCGGTCGGCCGCGGCCAGCCGTGGCATGGCTGCGGGTCGCAGGATCCGCAGGTCGAGGTTCTCGTCGTCCTGGAGGCCCGATTTGACGGGCACGATCTCCAACGAGGCCTGCTGCCGGCTGACCCAGGCCTGCCCATGGGTGCGAATCAGGTGCTCACTTCCCGGTTCGCATCCCACTCGCAAGACTACCCCCTGAAAGGGGGGCGATTCTGGGGGAGGAAGTAATCGTTGACAACCAGATGCTAGAATGATGGCGAGGGCCCCGAGGATCCGGGCGGTGACGCTTCTCCATTGATGAGGGTTCATCCGAGCCATATGATAACTATCTCTCCATCCCGTTAGTTTGTTCCAGCCTATCGCCCAGAGTACTGGAGCGGCTGCACGGCAGCAAGGAAGCCGCAGCTCCTCAGGTACTGGCCACGGTCTATCAGCGTGCAAGCAGGAGAGGACCGGCAAGCAACGGGAGGGTGGTGCGACGCAACCCCACGGAACCTGTTCCGGGGACAACCAGGGCGGTTGTCCGGTCGAACCACCAGGGCCAGCTCTTTCCTGTAGAACGAGGTCATTCGATGAAACTTGGTTTGCACGTCCTGACCGCGGGAAAGCAGGAGGGGAAAGTGCTTGAGATCAAGCTGCCCCAGTTCCTGATCGGCCGCGATCCTCAGTGCCAGCTCCGCCCGGCCAGTCCGCTGATCAGTAAGCGACACTGCGCCATCTTGCAGCGCGAAGGCAGGGCTTTCGTCCGCGACTTTGGGAGCACCAACGGCACCTTCATCAACGACGAACCCGTCCAGGGCGAACGCGAACTGAAGGACGGCGATTTCCTCAAGGTGGGGCCCATCCAGTTTCGGGTCGATCTGAAAGCCTCCCCGACGCCGGTGCCACCCACCCGTCCCGCTGTCAGTGGGCAGACACCTGCGCCACCCACCCGTGCCCTGCCTGCCAAACCCACGGCCCCGGCCAAGGACGAAACCCCGCTTCCGGCCACGTCGCCTCTGGCGGCCACGGCACGCAAACCAGCCGGCGAAGATGACGACATTGCCGCCATGTTGCTTTCCCTGGACGACGGCGACGCCTCGCCCAGCAGCGGCGAAAACGCCTCGGTCCCTGAGGGAAGCACCGTGTTCGACCTGAAGGTGCCTCCCGAGATCATGGCGGGCGGAGCAAAGCCTGACGACAAGGCAGGGGGCGCCAAGCCCGCTTCCTCGGTGGGCGATACCCGCAGCGCTGCGGCGCGCATCCTCGAGAAGATGACCAAGCGTCCGCGCACCTGATTTCCTCCCCTGGATCGGAGCTGCTGGCTTGACTCGTCGATCGACTGCCCGGGGCGAACTGCCCGAGGCAGCGCTTCGTCTAAACCGTTGGATGGGGCCGCGCGTCCTCACCTGGTTCCACGACCATTGCCGCGATCTGCCCTGGAGGCACAACCGCGACCCCTACCGCATCTGGGTCAGCGAGGTCATGCTGCAGCAGACCCAGGTCGCCACGGTGATCCCCTTTTTCCAGCGCTTCCTCGAACGCTTCCCCACGCTGGCTGATCTCGCCCAGGCCGACGAGCAGGAAGTGCTGCGTCTGTGGGAAGGGCTAGGCTATTACCGCCGCGCCCGGTTCCTCCTCCAGGCGGCCCGGTTGCTCCACGAGCGAAACCCCGGCGTTTTCCCCGCGACCGTCGCTGAACTGACCGGCGTCCCGGGCCTGGGAGAATACACGCGCAACGCCATTCTCTCGCAGGCATTCGATCTGCGTCTGCCCATTCTGGAAGCGAACACCATTCGCCTGCTCAGCCGAATGTTTGGCCGGGTCGAAGATCCTACCCAGACGAGCGCACGCCGCTGGCTCTGGGGCGCCGCCGAGGCGATCTTGCCTTCTCGCCAGGTCGGCGACTTCAACCAGGGGCTCATGGAGCTAGGTGCCCTGGTCTGCACTCCGGAACAACCCGATTGCTCCAGCTGTCCGCTTCGGCCGCGCTGCGCAGCGTTTGCCTCGGGCCGCCCCGAAGACTACCCGGCACGTGTACCGGCGTCACCTCCCGTGCTGGTGCGCGAGCTTGCCCTGATCATTCGCCGCGCTGGGACAGTGCTGTTCCTGCGACGACCTCCAGACGCCACCCGCTGGGCCAACCTCTGGGAGTTCCCACATGTCGAACTCGCCGCTGACGAGCCGCTCGACCAGGCCGCCCATCGGCTGGCTCGCGAAAGCTGTGGCTTGACCATCACTCCCGGCGCGGAACTGGGGACGATCCGGCACGGCATTACCCGCTACAGCATCACGTTGACCTGCCTCGAAGCCTGCTGGAGCGCCGGCGACGTGGTCAACCCGTTTCATGCCGAGGCGCGCTGGGTCGGCCCGGACGAGTTGGGGCAGTTCCCCGTCAGCTCGCCACAGCGCCGGCTGGCCCGGCTGATCAACGCCGAGCGGCAGCTGCGCCTCTTTTAGGACCGCGAGGCCGATCAGATCTGGTAGCTGAGATCGTTGCCGATCTGCGAGCGGCGAAGGAGCTCGGCCAGGGTCAGCTTCTCGAGCATCTTCTGCTCCAGATGTTGCACCTCGTTCCACACGCTCAATAGTACCTCGATGGCCGGCGTCCGGCTCATGGTGCTGAGGGCGGAGCGCGGTGCGAGCGTGCGATCATCGATGGCGGTGATGATCGACGCCAGGGTGATAGCCTCGGGGGCCCGGGCCAGCTGATAGCCACCCGAGGCGCCTCGGATGCTGGCCACCAGCCCGGCGGTCTTCAGTTGGAGCAAGATTTGCACCAGGAAACGCGCGGAGATTCCCTGGGCGTCGGCGATCGCCTTGATGCGGACCGGCTGCGGATCTGAGTATGATCCGGCCAGCTCCAGCATCGCAGCACAGGCATATTCGGCCTTGGCGGATATTCGCATGAGTTCGCACTGGTTGGCGCCACCCCCGGCAGGCGCGGCGCTCAGATGCCTCCACCGTCGTTTACTTCGATCACATGCAGGCCGCACTCCTTCTTGGCGGAGCCGGCCCACCTTCCGTCTCGGTCGTCCCCACCCTGGCCCACCGCCGCGGTGCAGGGCCAGCAGCCGATGCTGGGATAGCCCTGGTCGTGCAGGGGGTTGTAGGGAATGTCGTTGTCCAGCACGAAGCGCCAGACATCGCTCTTGGTCCAGCCCAGCAGCGGGTTCACCTTCACCAGAGAGAACTTCGCATCCCACTGCACGATGCCCGCCCGGGCCCGGTGTTCGGTCTGGTCGCGGCGGATGGCGCTGATCCAGGCGTCGTATCCCACCAGGGTACGTTGCAACGGCACGATCTTGCGGTCGTAACAGCACTGGTCGGGGCGAATGCTATATAGCGGCCCGCCGTGTTCCGCCTCGTACTCTCGCACGGTCAGATCAGGCTGCACCATCTCGACGGCGATGCCGTACCGTCGCAGAATGCGCTCGCGCAGCTCGAGTGTCTCGGCAAACTGGTAGCCGGTGTCGAGGTTGAAGATGCGCACCCGGGGTTCAATCTCCGCCAGCATATGGATGATGCAGCAGCCTTCCGCCCCGAACGCCGTCGCCATGGTCAACCGAGGATGAAACTGCTCGACCGCCCACTGAAGAATCGTCTGAGGACTACTTCCTTCAAGCCGGCTACTGGCCGCCGCGATCGCTTCCGCGCTCATCACCCCAGTCATCCGCCGCTCTCCTGGTCTCTTTTCTGCCTCTAAGCATGATTATCAGGTTGATCATGATTTCGTCAAGCGGGGGCGGGTTCCCTCTGCCATGCTTGCTGGCAGGTGTGGTCAGGCGGTATGCTCCAGGAGCGATCTTGTCGTCTGGAACGGGAGTGACGGCCATGGACCGAGAGCAGGTTGCAGGCATTCTGGCGGAGATAGGGACTTTGCTGGAACTTCAGGGGGAAAGCAGCTTTCGCGTCAATGCCTACCACAACGGGGCCCGGGCCATCCTCCAGATGGAGGGCGACCTGGCCGAGATGGTCCGCACCAATCGCCTGACCGAGGTGGCCGGCATCGGCGACACACTCCGCGAGAAAATCACCACGCTGATGACCACGGGCCGGCTGCCGTTCTACGACGATCTCAAGGCGAAAACCCCGCCGGGGCTAGTGGAGATACTCCGCGTGCCGGGGCTGGGGCCCAAGAAGGTCATCGCCCTGCACAAGGAGCTGGGCATCGACACGCTGGAGAAGCTGCGAATTGCCTGCGAGGCGGGGCAGGTGGCTGGCCTCAAGGGGTTCGGCAAGCGCACCCAGGAGAAGATCCTCGAAGGGCTGGAATCGCTGCGCCAGATGGCCGGGCGCGTCCGGCTCGACCAGGCGCTGGCCGTGGCCGACACCATCGTTGCCGCCCTGCGCGAGTTGCCGGGCGTCCAGCAGATCGAGGTGTGCGGCAGCATCCGCCGGCGCAAGGAAACCATCAAGGATATCGATGTCCTGATTGCCGGTGTCGGCGACACCGGCCCTCTGATGGAGAGGTTCGTCTCGCTGCCGGGTGTGGTGCAGATCACCGGGCAGGGCGACACGCGGTCGAGTGTGGTGATCAAGAAGCTGCTTCCCTCGGGCAGTCAGATCACGATGAACGCCGATCTGCGCGTCGTCTCTCCCGAGCAGTTTCCCTTCGCCCTGCACTACTTTACCGGCAGCAAGGAGCATGGGATCGCCATGCGCATCCGTGCCCAGCGCTACGGATTGAAGCTGAACGAGTATGGCCTGGAGGGCGAGAGCAAGCACGTCCGGGCCCGCAGCGAGGCCGACATCTTCCGGGCCCTTGATCTGGCGTACATTCCTCCGGAGATGCGCGAGGACACCGGCGAGATGGACCTGGCCGCCAGCGATGGCCTACCACCATTGATCGAGGTGGACGACATCCAGGGGGTCTTCCACAACCACACCACTTATAGCGACGGCGCCAATACCCTCGAGGAGATGGCTCTGGCGGCCCAGCATCTGGGGCTGAAGTATCTCGGCATCGGCGATCACTCCCAGTCGCTGACCATCGCCAACGGACTCTCTCCCGCCCGGGTGCGCCAGCAGCACAGGGAGATCGACGCGCTCAACAAGCGTCTCAAGGGCATCCACCTCTTCAAGGGCACCGAGTGCGACATCCTCCTCGATGGATCACTGGATTACGACGAGGAGTTGCTGACCAGTTTCGACTACGTGGTGGCCAGCGTGCATACGCACTTCCAGCTCCCGCGCGAGCAGCAGACCGAGCGGATCATCCGGGCCATCCGGCATCCCCTGGTGACCATGCTCGGCCATTCGACCGGGCGGTTGCTGCTGCGCCGGGAGGGCTACCAGGTGGATCTGGAGGCGATTCTGGAGGCGGCGGCTGCCTCCGGCTGCATGATCGAGATCAACGCCGATCCGCACCGGCTCGACCTGGACTGGGTCCACTGCAAGCGCGCCCGGGCGATGGGGGTGACGCTGGTGATCAACCCGGATGCGCACAGCACCCACGGCCTGGCGAACTTCGTCCACGGGGTCGAGGTCGCCCGGCGCGGCTGGCTCGAGAAACAGCACGTGTTCAACACCCGCCCCCTCGCCGAGGTGTCCCGCTACTTCGCCGAGCGCAAACAGGCCGCCGCGGGCGAGTGAGTCGCTCCCCGCGGCCTTGCTGCATTCCGCCCCACCGGCGCAACCGGCCGGCCGGGTTGCCCCACCTGCCTGGTCTACTCATGGTTCCTTAATTTCCAACGTGGTAGAGTTGCGGTGGGGGATTCTACCCCCGCGGCCCGCCTCTACTCTTTCGGTGAGACTCCCCCCGTGGCACGCTTCCTTGCTCTCGACTGGGATCAGAACCAGTTACACGTCGTGGCCGCCGAGATCCACAAGGGAGTGGTGCGGATCAAGCGCGTGGGCCTGTGGCGCGACACCCAGCTGCCTAACCCGGCCGTGGCCGAGGAACTGGGCAAATCGCTGAAGGAGCGCCTGCGCACGCTGAATATCCCGCCCGCTCCGGTCCTGGCCTGTGTCGGCCGCGATCGCATGATCGTGAAGGACATCCGCTTCCCTGCGGTGCCGGCCGCCGAGGAGCCGGCCATTGTCCGCTTTCAGACCGTGAAGGAGCTGACCGACGCCGCCGACGACGTCGTCATCGATTACGTGACCGCGGGTGGTACACCGGGCGGAGAGCAGAAGGCCATTGCCCTGGTCATCCGCAAGGAGCAACTGTCGGCTTACAGCCTGCTGTGCGAGGCGGCCGGGCTGAAACTGGCTGGCCTGTGTCCGCGTGTCCTGGGCGTGGCGGCCTGTCTGCGCAAGGTGCTGGGCACCACCGTGGTGACGCCGGCTCCGACTCCACCGGATGGCATCATCGCTGTCGTCAACATCGGCGAGAAACTGGCGGAGATCAGCATTCTGCGGGGCGAGACGTTCCTGCTCACCCGGGCCGTGCCGAATGGCCCCAACCTGGCGGGCGAGATTCGTCGAAACAGTGCCGTCCACGGCGGGCAGCTGCCGAACCAGCCCGTGGTGGCGGTCTACGTCACCGGTCATGGCGCGGCCGAATTACGTCAGCGCCTGGGTGAACACCTCGAACAGCCCACCTATTTCTTCGACCCCTTCGCCGGGAACGAGGCAGGCGAAGCTGCTGAGGGAGCGGCCGCTGGCTCCGGAGCCACGGACGCCGGCACGGGATCGACGGGAGAGGTGTCCTCGCTTCCCGTGACCACCCGGGGCACCTTCGCCGGGGCGATGGGGCTCCTGCATCTGCAGGCCTCCGCCAACGCATTGCCGGTCAACTTTGTCGCTCCGCGTCAGCCACGCGCGGTGACGAACCCCAACTACCGTCTGATCCGCCTGGGCGTGCTGATCGCCGTGGCGTTATTCGTCGGTCTGTTTGCCCTGGGGCGCGTCCTGCATGCGTCCTGGGCCGCCGATCTCGACCAGCTCGAATCGCAGCGCGCCGCTCTGGAAAAACAGCTGAACGAATCGCGAGAGAATGGCAAGCGTCTCAAGGCCATCGAGGAGTGGGATACCGTCGTCTGGCTCGACGAGTTGTACGAGCTAACGGCCCGCATCCCCGACGTCAACGCTCTGCGCATCACCAACATCAACGCCGAGCCTCTGACGCGCAACCCCAAATCGCGTGCCGTGGCCAAGGCCACGCTCAAGGGCAAGCTGCTGAGTTCCAGCAACCCCCGCCGGCCGCTCGACCAGCTGGTGTCGCAGTTCAACAAGGAGGGGTTCTACAGCACCGAGGCGCCCAAGGTCGAGAAGGACGAGTTTACTCTGGTGGTCTACTTCGAGCGACGGTCTCCCTCGGACTACAAGGCCCTGATCAAGGAGGAAAAGGCGCCTGCGCGTCCCTCTAGCTCGGTGTCAAAATCGAAGGAGGAAGAGCCCGAGGAGAAGGTTGGCCCCTCCAAGGAGAAGTACAAGGAGAAGGAGAAGGAGAAGGAGAAGGAGAAGGACAGCAAGGACCCCCGGAGCAAGTCGGACCGGTCGAGCAAGTCGGATAAATCGGGCAAGTCGGACCGGACAGAAAAGAAGCGGTCGGACGCGGAAGAAGATTGAACGGAAGGGGAAGAAGCACATGTCGAGGCGCGAGAGAATCCTGGCGACGACCCTGATCGTTCTCCTCGTGGTGGTGGGGGGAGGGTTCGCCTTCCATCTATTCGTGTATGAGCCCATCAGCGAGGTCCGCGAGCAGCTGCGTCTGGCCGAGGAGTCGCGGAACAAGCGTCAGGCCGAACTGGCCGAGGAACAAAGTCAAATTGAGTCGTTGCTGCGTGTCAATCCCCGGCTGAGTCAGTGGCAGAAGATCAGCCTGCCGCCGCGCGATCCGGAGAGCAAGAAGCTGGGCGTTCCGCTCGAGGAGCAGAAGCGCAAGCACATCGCCCAGATGCAGGTGGAGTACGAACGCTATCTCAGCGAACTGCTCCGCTCCAGTGGCTTTCGCAGTGACTCAATCGTCATCGCGCCGCGGCAGCCCGACCGCCGTAGCACCCTGGTGGTGCCGAAAGGGAAGGAGCCGCTCTACGAACGGCTGGCCTTCGGAGTGAACGCCAAGGGCTCGAAGGACAACATCGTGCGCGCGCTGCGCGAGTTCCACAAGACACCGTTGTTGCATCAGGTTCGCACGATCAACGTGGGGACGGCTACGGGGGGATCGTCGTCCTCGCGCCGTGGCAGCGAGAGCCAGCTGGAGGTGAACCTGGTAGTCGAGGCGCTGATGGTGGCCGGCGCCGAGGAGCGCACAGCCCTGTTCCCGGGGAAGCTGGCTTATCCGCCGCGCGTCCTGGCCGAGCCCGGCCGCGACTACGCCCGGATGGAAAAACGCAACATGTTCACGGGAGTGACTCCGCCGCCGGCACCGCCGCCTTCCGTCGAGAGGCCGACCCGGGTGACTGAGGATCGGGCCGATGTGTTGCGCTTCATCAAGCTGACCTCGCTGTTCTACAATCCCGAGCGTCGCCGCTGGGAAGCCTCGCTGTACGACCAGGCCACCGGCCCGCGCCGCATCGACGAGGAAGACGAGGACGGCAATCGGACGGTCAAGGTGATCTGGGAGCGTCAGCTCAACACGCGCATTCTCAGCGAACTGGCCGTGCAGGATCGCTACCGCAACACCATTCTCGATGCCAAGGTCGTTCACATCGACGAGGACCAGCTCATCTTCAAGGCCGACAAGCAGTTCTTCCGGCTGCGCTGCGGCGACACGCTGTATCCGGCCATCGAGAAGCCACTGACGAGCAGCGAGGTGCGCGAGCTCGGCCTGGGCGAATGATGAGAACTTGAGGAGAAGTGGCCCGATTCCCGACTCGGCTCAATAATCTAGAGGGAGTCTGTCGATGATACGAGTTACGGGGGTACCATATCTGTAGGAGCGAGCCGCGCCACGGTCAGCCTAATGGGCTGGACACATCCGAGGCGGCTCGTTATGAGGCTCACATCCCAAGTGTCAGATCATAAGCAGGGCAGACTCATGCGCGCTAAAGTAGCCGATGTCCGCCGGCCTACCCCTGGTGCTACACCAGTTCCCACACGCTGGGGCATCGGTGGGCTTCTGGCGGTGCTGGTCATCTGGAGTTCGAGTGCCAGTCACGCGGACCCCGGCCGCATTGTCACCACCCGTACCTCCACGGCTGCGCCGCCTCCGTCTGTGACGGTGGTGCCGCCTCCGGCGTTGCCTTCTCGGGTCGAGGTCAAACCGACCGACGAGAAACTCTACGCCTTCACCATGGAGAAGAAGCCCTGGGGTAGCGTCTTCAACTGGCTCGCCGAGCAGACCGGGAAGCCGATTGTCGCCAACGCCCTGCCTTCGGGGACCTTCACCTTCACCAACCCCAAGGGGAAGAAGTACACCCTGGCC
The DNA here is from genome assembly GCA_046350255.1 of Gemmataceae bacterium. Taxonomy (GTDB): domain Bacteria; phylum Planctomycetota; class Planctomycetia; order Gemmatales; family Gemmataceae; genus CALDUY01. Next base: position 38,664 of record JAXMAV010000015.1, on the reverse strand, counting down.
GAGGTGATCGACATCATCAACGATGGGTTGATGGCGAATGCGGCCACGCAGAAATACTACATGATCAACCGCGAGCGGAACTTCACCATCGTCCCGGCGGACGACAAGGTGGATCCCGCTCTGCTGCCGCGTGTGCTGCCCGAGGATCTCGAACACCGCGGACGCACCGAACTGGTCCAGATGGTGCTGACGCTCAAGACGCTGGATGCCGAGCAGCAGGCTCCGGAAGTGAAGAAGATGATGGGGCCCTTCGGCGAGATCACGCCGCTGACCGCGTCCAACTCGCTCTTGCTGCAGGACACCGTGGCCAACCTGCGCCGGATTCAGCGCACCCTGGACGCCCAGGAGAGTGCGGCTGGCGCCACGGCGAACCAGCTGAGCTACGAGTGCAAGTACATCCGCGCCTCCGAGGCCGAGCGGATCCTGAAGGATCTCATGGGTGACGGCCGGGCCACCACGGGAGGCTCGACTCCAACCACGACGACCACGCCGGGCACCACGGGCCGGCCGGTCAGCACGAACAAGCGGCTGCACTTCATCACCAGTAACGAACGGACCAACACCATCCTGGTGACCGGGCCCGCCGACAAGATCGCCGAGGCCGAGGGCATCCTCAAACGGATCGACGTGGGCACCAAGCGCGTGCTCGTGGGCCAGCCCGAACTGAAGATCTACAACGTGGCGGCCGGTAGCGCCGACGCCATCGCCAAGACACTCTCCGAGGCATACAAGGCATCACCCACCTGCCGGATCTCCTCGGCGGGGGCGAACAAGCTGCTCGTCTACGCCACCCCCGAGGATCAGATCGAGATCGCCAAGCAGGTGCTCGGCACCACCGAAAAAGCGGCCGGTCTGATGGCCGTCACCATCGATGTGGGTGACCGGGACGCGGCCGAGGTGGCCAAGACCCTGACCGGTATGCTGGGCGACACCAAGGCCGGGGCGCCGTACGTCGAGGCGCTCTCCGACAAGAATGCTATCATCGTGCGCGGCTCGGATGATCAGATCTCCGAGGCCAAGAGCATCGTGAAGGTGATCGCCGGAAACGACGGTGGACCGTCTCCGTCGGCCCGCGTGCGGACCTTCAACCTGGATACCGGCAGCGCTGGCGTCCTGGCCGAGGAACTGGCACGGGTGCTGAAGCAATGGCGCAAGAACCCCATCGAGGTGATTGCCCCCGATGCCCCGGCCACCCAACCGATCAAGCCCAAGGAAGAAGAGAAACGCACCAAGCCGATCGAAGGCGACACACGCGTGCCCTCGTCGGATGGTGGTCGGGTCCTGGTCGCGCAGAAGGACGACGATGGCGGCCTGGTCAACCCCCGGCCCGACAAGGCGGACGATCGCAAGGGTGATGCAAACAAGCCGATCCGTATCCTGGCCAAGGGCAATCGCCTGCTGGTGACCAGCGACGACCCCGAGGCACTTGCCCTGGTGGGACAGCTGATCAACTTCTACACCAAGTCGCCGGGTAAGGGTGACTTCGAGGTGATCAAGCTGACCAACGCCAGCGCTACCGAGGCGGCCAAGGCGCTCGACGAAGCGTTCAATGGCCCCAAGCAGCCTAACCCGATGGGCGGTGGTGGTGGCGGGTTCCCGTTCGGCGGCGGTGGCCTGGGTGGCATGTTCGGGCGATTCGGCGCTCCGGGTGCTGCTGCGCCCGCCAATCCCGAGGCCAACCGCATCCGCGTGGTGGCGTATCCGCCCACGAACTCCATCCTGGTCAAGGCCACGCCACTCGACATGCTTGCCATCAAGAGCCTGCTGGCCAAGGCGATCGACGCCGAGGATTCCGACTCGCGCGGCCTGATTCGCACCTTCCGTATCACGCTCAAGTACGCCAGCGCCACCGAGGTCGCCAGTGTGCTGCGGGATGTCTACCGCCAGCAGACCAACTCGGCGCCGCAAACCACCAGTGTGGGTGGTTTCCCTGGCTTCTTCGGACGGTTTGGTGGCGGGGCCATGGGCGGAGGAGCGGTCGGCAACGCCAACGATGGCCGGACGGCTGTGCTCTCGCTGGGCGTTGATGATCGTACCAACAGCCTGGTGCTCGCCTGCCCCGACGCGCTGTACAAGGATATTCGTCGCCTGGTTGAGGAGATGGACGAGGCCTCGAAGCTGGCCACGCGCACCGTGCGAGTCGTGTCCATCCAGGGCATCGACCCGCTCCTGGTGCAGCAGGCGGTGGATGCTATTCAGGGCCGCTCTGTTCGCCGGACCGGCGGCGGATTTGGCTCCAGTGGCATGGGCGGTAGCCCCTTCGGCGGCGGAGGCGGGGGCTTCCGCGGCGGCATGGGCGGTAGCCCCTTCGGCGGCGGAGGTGGCAGTCCGTTCGGCGGGGGTGGAGCTGGAGGGCCCTTCGGTGGCTCGCCCTTCTTCCAGCCGGGTGGAGGTGGAGGCTTCGGTGGCAGTGGCTTCGGCGGTAGCAGCGGCTTCGGTGGCGGCCGTCGCGGAGGCGGCGGGGATGGAGGCGGTGGTCGCCGAAGTAGCGACGCCCGCCAGCCAGACGGAGGGCGCGATTTTTTTGAGCGCCGGGTCACGGACGACCCTCAGCAGTCTCTCCTCTACGATCCGCAGCAAGAGCAGCCCGCAGCCCACGCCGCGCAGCCCGTCCAGGCCGACACGGGAACTGGGCCGATTCACCCGGTGCGTCACGAGGGGCCAGGCGCCCCGGCAGGTGGCGAGCTGACCGCAGCAGCGGCCGCTCCACCACCCGCACCGGCGACCCCGGCGGAAACCATTGCCGGTCCCCGGGCGAATGTGACGGTCGAACCGCTGGAACAGCTGGGCGTGATCGTCATCAGCGGCAACACCCCGGCCGACGTCGACGCGGTGTTGCAGATCATCAGCACGCTCCAGAAGTATGGCGCGGTGGGTGACTACAAGACCGAACTGCTCACGCTCGAGCAGGCGGACGCCACCAGCCTGAGCAGTTACCTGACCGAGTTCTACCGTCGCGTGGTCGTGGGCCCCTCGGGCAACACCCGGGCCGCCACCACCACGACGATCTCTGGCCCTGGCGGTCAGACCATCGAGCAGCTGGCCAGCGTCGTCTTGCTGCCCTTCCCACGCTTCAACTCCATCCTGGTGTCGGCGCCACGTAGCCGACTGGACGAGATCGTCAAACAGATCAAGATGTTTGACAAGCCGACCACTCAGGACGCCCGGCCCATGGCCTTCCCCCTGAAGAAGGCGCCGGCCTCGCGCGTGGGGACGCAGATTCAGAACTTCTACAACTCCCGGTACGCGGGTACCGAGACGCTGGCGCAGAACCAGATCCGTATCACCTGGGACGACTCGACCAACACCGTCTTCGTGCAGGCGGCGCCCTCCGACCTGGCGGAGATCAAGGATCTCATCGAGTACATCGACACCAACCCCTCCAGTGCGGTCCACGAGCTGCGCATCGTGCCGCTGCGGAACGGCCTGGCCGACGAGGTGGCCAACCTCATCCTTCGCGCGGTTTCGCAGGGAGTCATTCCCACCTCCGCAGGCACAGGCGGCGGCATCGTGCCGACCCTGGGCGGCGGTCAGGGAGGCTTTGGCGGCGTCCCGGGTGTGGGTGGCGGCTTCGGTGGCCAGGGTGGTCTCGGCGGCCTGTTTGGCGGTGGCGGAGGTCTGGGAGGTGCGGGCGGCCTGGGTGCCGGTCGGGCGCCTCAGACGGCGGGCCTGCCGGCCTCGGCGGGTGCAACGGCGGGCAGTGCCGGGGGCCAGACCAAGTTCACCTCGCTGCGTTTCATCAGCGCGTTGCGATCGGGCAAGATCGTCGAGTCTGGCTTCCTCGAAGACATCCGGCTGACCCCGGACGTGCGGACCAACTCGATCATCCTCTCGGCGCCGGCCAAGACCATCGATCTGCTCATGTCGCTGATCAAGGAGCTGGACGTGCCCCCGGCTTCGCGAGCGGAGATCAATATCTTCCCGCTCAAGAAGTCGGACGCTGCCACCATGGCGGCCACCATCCAGCAGCTGTTCCTGGGTACCGGCAGCCTGCCGACCCAGACCGGCGGGGGTGGCGCCGGTGGGGGGAGCTTCGGCATTCCTGGCGCGGGCGGCGGTATCCCTGGCCTGGGCGGTGCGGGCTCGTTCCCGGGTACCTCGGGCCTGCTCGGTGGCGCTGGTGGGATTGGCGCTCTCCGACCGCTCGCCCTGGCCCTGGGCGGAATCAACCCCGAGGGCGCCCCAGTCATCGATCTGCGTCTGACCATCGACCAGCGGACCAATTCGCTGATCGTGGCTGGTAGCCGCAACGACCTGGAAACCATCGAGGCCATCATCACCCGGCTTGAAGATTCCGACGTCCAGCTGCGGCGGAACGAGGTGGTGGTACTCCAGAACTCGACCGCGGTCGATCTGGCCCGGGCGCTGAATGACTTCCTCAGCCAGACGCTGCAGGTCTACCAGCGTGGTGGCCAGCTGACACCCTTCCAGGACATCGAGCGCGAAGTGGTGGTCGTCCCAGAGCCGATCACCAACAAGCTCCTGGTCAGCGCCACGCCCCGGTATTACCCGGACATCATGCGGCTGATCTACGAGCTGGACGCTGAGCTGCCGCAGGTGGTCATCCAGGTGCTCATCGCCGACGTGTCGTTGAGCAATAACGAGGAGTTCGGCGTCGAGATCGGCCTGCAGAGCCCTGTGCTCTTCGAGCGGAGCGTGTTCCCGGCCCTGGGACTCAACTCCGGAACCACCAGCTTCACCAATCCCAACAACGTGACGAACGTCTTCGGCATCACCACGCCGCCGGGCGTCACGGTGAACAGCAGCAGCAACCCGGCCACGCTGCTCGGCTACAACTTCAACAACCCGGTGGTCGGCCTGGGGAACAACCCGCTGGTGCGGCGCGACATCGTCGGCTTCCAGGGGCTGGGCAACCTGGGCGTGGGCCGCGTCTCGCCGACCGCCAACGTCGGTGGCTTCGTCTTCTCGGCCGCGTCCGATTCCTTCAACCTGCTGATTCGTGCCCTGAAGCAGCAGCAGCGCATCGAGATCCTCAGCCGTCCGCAGATCATGGCCCTGGATAACCAGGCGGCCCAGATCGCGGTCGGCCAGAGCGTCCCCACCGTCCAGGGACAGGCCGTGTCGGTCGGCATCGCGCAGAACAACGTCATCTATCGCGATGTCGGCGTCATCCTGAACGTCATCCCGAAGATCAACCCGGATGGCAAAGTGACGCTGCGTGTCACGCCGCAGATCTCCAGCGTTTCGCCCGAGTTGCTGCCGCTGGGTAACGGTCTGCAGGCACCGGTCTTCAACCAGCAGATCATCGACACCACCATCATCGCCCGGGATGGTGAGACGGTGGCCATCGGTGGCCTGATCACTCGCAACGACAGCAAGAACGAGAACAAGATCCCCATGCTGGGCGACCTGCCCTACCTGGGCTCGCTGTTCCGCTATCGCACGCAGTCGAAGGAGAAGCGCGAGCTGCTGGTCATCCTCACGCCGCACATCGTGCGTAACAGGATGGAAGCCGAGCGCATCCTGGCCGAGGAGTCGCGCCGCATGGACTGGACCATCGGCGAGGTGATCAAGACGCACGGCATGACCGGCATGCACCCGTTGTTCCCGCCTCCGCCAGCGCCGCCCGCGGCCGGGGCTGTCGATGGTGCGCTGCCGGCCCCGCTGACGCCGACCGATCCGACGCTGCCTCCGCCGGTGGGGGGGCCTGCGATCCCGTCGGTCAACGATCCGGTGGTTCCCTCGACCTCCAACGAGCCCCAGTTGCCGCGGCCCCGGCCGATGGCTCCGGGGACGACGCCTTCCGGACCGGCCTTGCCGAACCCTGGGCCGACCTCGCCTCCGCTGCCGCGGCCCACGCCCATGCCTCCGACGGCCCCCGCTGTCTCGACGCTGGCGGCGCCCTTGCCTAGCGCCGCCGCTGGGAGCAACGCGGAGGCTGACCGTCCCTTGCAGGCATTAACCACGCTGCCCGGACGCGCGGCCATGCCAGGAGCGCCAGGTGGAACGCCTCCGATGCAGGCTCCTGGGCAGGCTCCGCTGCCGACCGGGCCGCAGGGGACGACCGCCATGGCACCCGCTTCCAAGGATGGAAAGGAGTCCGAGCGATGGAATCTCTTACGCTTCCGGCGGTGAGGCGGGGCCTCCTGTGGATCGCCGCCCTGGCCGTGGGGCTGAGCACGGGCTGTGTCAGTACCGAGTGGACCACGCTGAAGACATTCGGTGCGATGCAGCCTACCAAGGCCTGCCAGATCGTCTGCACCTGGAACAACTCCGTGGCCCTGGTGCCCGATCCGGTCCACAACGGACAGCTCAACCCGGGATTCGTCGGGCGGATCTACCTCTTCGGTCCGACCATCGATTACCCCCTCCTTGCTGAGGGAGCCCTGGCGGTGGACCTGTTCGACGAGGCACACAACCCGCCGAAGTGGGTCGAACGCTGGGAGATCGATCCGGAGACGCTTCGTCGCCTGTCCCGCAAGGACATGATCGGCTGCGGCTACACGGTCTTCCTGCCGTCGAAGGAGTACAAGCCCGAGATGAGCAAGGTCCGTCTGCGGACCGCCTTCAAGGCTGCGAACGAGGCGCCGATCTACACTGAAAATGCGGTCACCCTGGACATCAAGAACGGGGTGATTCGCGAGGGACAGACGCCGCTGGGCATGCCAGGGTCGCGGTCGCCTGGGTCGTCCGCAGCATCGACGCTGCCGCCGCCCACCCCGAAATCGCCCTTGCCGCCACCGATCCCGGTGCGATGATCTCACAGAGGGGGGTGCCTCAAAAGGCACCCCCCTCTGTCTTGGCTGGTATCCCTGCTAAGATAGCTGCGTTGAGATCGCACACGAGGACCGACCATGCCGTTTGAGAAGGTTGAAACCAGCGTCGATTTCCCGGCGCAGGAACGCGCCATGTTGCAGCTCTGGGATGCCATCGGAGCCTTCGAGCAGCTCCTCGCCAAGAACAAGAACGGGCCGCGCTGGTCGTTCCTCGATGGTCCCATTACCGCCAACAACCCCATGGGTGTGCATCACGCCTGGGGGCGCACCTACAAGGATGCCTACCAGCGCTTCCATGCCATGCTGGGGCAGCAGCAGCGCTACCAGAACGGTTTCGACTGCCAGGGCCTCTGGGTCGAGGTCGAGGTTGAGAAGCAGCTTCGGCTGCAGAGCAAACGTGACATCGAGAACCTCGTTCCTGGCGACCGCGACGCCAGCATCGCGAAGTTCGTCCAGCTCTGCAAGGACCGCGTCGATGAGTTCGCGCGGGTGCAGACCAACCAGTCGATCCGGCTGGGCTACTGGATGGACTGGGACCGCACCGACGCCGACTGGGCCAAGCCGGCTGGCCAACGGAAGTCCTACTTCACGATGGCCGAGGAGAACAACTACACCATCTGGGCCTTCCTCAAGAAGTGCCATCACAAGGGCCTGCTCTACCGCGGCTACGATGCCATGCCCTGGTGCGGCCGGTGTGGCGTGGGCATCTCCGAACAGGAGATCAAGGAAGGCTACAAGGACGTCGAACATCGGGCGGTCTTTGTCAAGTTCCCCCTGCTCGACCGACCTGGAGAGAACCTCCTTGTCTGGACCACCACACCGTGGACACTCACCAGCAACGTCGGAGCAGCCGTCAACCCAGAGTTGATCTACCTGCGCGTCAAGCTGAAGGACGAGGTCTATTACGTCGCGCGGGGAGCGTTCAAGCTCAACCGCATGGAGTCGAGCAGCGACGAGGGCGGTGAGTCGGCCGGCAAGAAGGGCAAACGCGCCTGGATCGACGGCGTGCCGCATCTCAAGTCGATCGAGCAGATCTTCAAGGAGAAGGCGGGTAAGGACGGCTTCGAGATTCTCGGCGAGGTGCGTGGGCAGGATCTGCTCGGCCTGCGCTACGCTGGCCCCTTCGATGATCTCCCCGCGCAGCAGCATCCGGGTGGCTTCCCCGAACTCGTCGCCCGGGCTGCCCTGGAACAGAAATGGGCAGGGCCCATCACTGCCGCTGCCGCTCATCGGGTGATCAGCGGCGGCGCCGATGTGACCGAGGGCGAAGGCACCGGCATCGTCCACAGCGCGCCGGGTTGCGGCCAGATCGACTTCACCTGGGGCAAGGAAACCGGCCTGCCACCGGTGGCGCCGCTCGACGAGGCCGGCTGCTTTGTCGAGGGGTTTGGCCCGCTCACCGGCAAGAACGCGGTCGATCCCGCCACTGCCGATGCCGTCTTCGAGCACCTCAAGGCGACCGGCCGCCTCTTCGCGCTCGAGCGCTACGTCCACCGCTACCCGCACTGCTGGCGCTGCAAAACGGAGCTGCTCTACCGCCTCGTCGACGAGTGGTTTATCCACATGGGCCCGCGCAACACCGAGGAGGGGTTCCGCGGCGCCATCATGAAGATTGTCGATCAGGTCACCTTCCTGCCCGAGTCCATCAGTGGCCGGGCCCGCGAACGTGACTGGCTGTGGAACATGGGCGACTGGATGATCTCCAAGAAACGCTTCTGGGGGCTGGCGCTACCCATCTGGGTGGACGAGGTCACCGGCGACTTCGAGGTGATCGGCGGCTACGACGAGCTGAAAGCCCGCGCGGTCGAAGGCTGGGAGTACTTCGAGGGCCACACACCACATCGGCCCCATCTCGACCGGGTGAAGATCCGCAACCCGAAGACTGGCAACCTGATGTCCCGCATCCCCGATGTGGGCAACCCCTGGCTCGACGCCGGCATCGTGCCGTACTCCACGATGGGGTACAACCGCGACCGCGCCGAGTGGGAGAAGTGGTTCCCCGCCGATCTCATCACCGAGTGTTTCCCCGGGCAGTTCCGCAACTGGTTCTACGCCATCCTGGCCATGTCCACCATGATGGAGAACCGACCGCCGTTCAAGGTGCTGCTGGGCCATGGCCTGGTGCGCGATCAGAACGGCGAGGAGATGCACAAGAGCAAGGGCAACGCCATCGAGTTCAACGGCGCGGCCGACTCGGGCTACGAACTGTTCGTCGAGCGCAACCCCAAACTCACCCCCGAGGCCCAGGCCAAGCTGGGCGCTGCCCGCGGTGGTTTGCCCGAAGGCTACATCGCGCTGCAAGAAGGCGAGAAGATCTTCGAGGGTAAACCCGTCCTGGCTCTCATCGGCAAGTATCGCCCCATCGGTGCCGATGTCATCCGCTGGCTCTACTGCCGCCAGGCACCGGCCTCGAATGTCAACCTCGGCCCCGGACCCGCCGACGAAATCCGCGCCCGGTTCCATCTCAAGCTGCTCAACGTCTACGCCTTCTTCTGCAACTATGCCCGCCTCGACGGATTCGATCCCTGCACACCTGTGGTGCCCGTCGCCCAGCGACCAGACATCGATCGCTGGATTCTGTCCGACCTGCAGAGGCTGATCCAGCTGGCGCGCGACGCCTTCGAGCGGTTCGACATCCAGGCCTTCTGCCTCGAGGTCGAGCGCTTCGTGGATGACAAGTTGTCGAACTGGTACGTCCGCCGCAATCGCCGACGCTTCTGGAAGGGTGAGCAGGGCCAGGACAAGCAGGCCGCCTACCAGACTCTCTACCAGGTGCTCGTCACACTGGCCCGCCTGCTCGCTCCGGTCCAGCCGTTCTTCAGCGAGGCGATGCATCAGAACCTGGTGGTGAAGGGGGCCGGCGGTGGGCCCGCCAGTATCCACCTGTGCGATTACCCCGCAGTCGATGTCTCGCTCGTCGACGAGAAACTCTCGGCCGACATGGAATCGCTGTTGCGATTGGTGTCGCTGGGATCGGCCGCCCGCAACGCCGTGAAAATCAAGGTGCGGCAGCCACTGGCCGAGTTGAAGGTGCAGCCAGCCAACGAGGCCGACCGCCGGGCCATCGAACGGTTTGGTGATCAGCTGGTCGAGGAGTTGAACGTCAAGCGCGTCAGCCTGCACGAGGGCGCAGCGCTCCTCACCCAGGAGGTGAAGGCCAACCCCAAGACCCTGGGTCCCAAGCTGGGCGCGCATCTCAAGGCTTGCTTGCCGAAGCACGACACCGTGGAGGCCGCCTCGCAACTGCTGGCCAGCCTGCCGCTGAAGCTGACCCGGCCTGATGGGGTCGAGGTCGAACTGGTACGCGAGGATTTCTTCATCACCACACGCGGCGCCGAGGGCTGGTCGGGCGTGCTGGATCGGGGCACCCAGGTGGCCATCGATGCCCGCATCACGCCAGAACTTGCCGCCGAGGGCATGGCCCGCGATGTCATCCGCCAGGTGCAGGAGCTGCGCAAACAGTCCGGCCTGGAGATGGAGGATCGCATCACCCTCTACCTGGCGACGGCGTCGGATCTGTTGCAGACCGCCATCGAGGCGCACCGCGAGTACATCGCGGGTGAGACTCTGACCTCGGCCTGGGCCAACTCGCTCCAGGGCAAGAGCGTCCACGTCAAGGTCGAGGGCAACGAGCTGACCATTGCTTTGCAGAAGGCCTGAACGTGCCGACGAGCGCCTGGTTATCCACCAGGCGCTCGTCTCGTTTTTTCCGGCCAGGCAACCTTACTTTGCGGCCGCCTTCACGATCGGCAGGAAGTCGTTGATCTTCAGGCTGGCGCCGCCGATCAAACCGCCATCCACGTCGGGTTGCTCGAACAGCTTGGAGGCGTTGTCCGCCTTGACGCTGCCGCCGTACAGGATCGGCATGGCCTGGGCCACCGCGGCACCCTGTGTCTGGGCCAGGTGCGAGCGAATGAAGGCGTGGGCGTCCTGCGCCTGCTGAGGCGTGGCCGTCTCTCCGGTGCCGATGGCCCAGACGGGCTCGTAGGCCAGGATGATGCGGGCCAGCTGGTCCGGCTTCAGGCCGGCCAGGGCGGCCAGCACCTGTCGGGCGAAGACGCGCTCCATCCGCTTGGCCTTGCGCTCCTCCAGCGTCTCGCCCATGCAGAGGATGACCTGGAGTCCAGCCTCCAGCGCGGTGTGGACCTTGAAGTTGATGGCGGCGTCGGATTCGTGCAGACCGTGCCGGCGCTCACTGTGGCCCAGAATGACGTACTGGCAGCCCACGTCGCGAAGCATGGGAGCGGCCACCTCGCCGGTGTAGGCGCCGCCTTGCTCGGTATGGCAGTTCTGCGCGCCCAGGCCCACCTTCGACCCGGCTACCACCTCGGCCACGGTGTTCAGGTAGGGGAACGGCGGACAGACCACGACCTGAACGCCCTGGACATCCTGGGTCTGGGTGACCACTGCGCGGGCGAGGTCGCGCGCGCTGTCGCGCAGGGTATTCATCTTCCAATTGCCGGCCACGATTCGAGGACGCATGATCACCCACTCCGTTGGTTAGAAGGTTTTGCCCAGAAGGTCGGCGAGGCGGCGAAGATCCTTGAGCAGCGCCGCGTACTGCGATGGCAAGAGTGCCTGCGGCCCATCCGACATCGCCTTCTCCGGGCAGGAGTGGACCTCGATGTGGACGCCGTCAGCCCCAGCGGCCACCGAAGCCCGGGCCATGGAGGGAATCAGATCGGGCCGGCCGGTGGCATGGCTTGGATCGACAATGATCGGCAGGTGCGACAGTCCCTTGATGTTGGGCACTGCGCTGAGATCGAGCATGTTGCGGGTCGAATCCTCGAACGACTTGACGCCGCGTTCGCACAGCACCACCCCGGGGTTGCCCTCGGACAGCACATACTCGGCAGACATGAGCAGATCCTTGACCGTGGCGCTCATGCCGCGCTTGAGCAGCACAGGCTTCCGGGTCATGCCGACCTCCTTGAGCAGGTCGAAGTTCTGCATGTTCCGAGCGCCGATCTGAAACATGTCGGTGTAGCGGTGGACGAGTTCCACCTGGCGCGGATCCATCACCTCGGTCACCACGGGCATGCCGTGCTTGTGGCCGACCTCGCGAAGAATCTGCAACCCTTTTTCGCCCAGGCCCTGGAAGGCATACGGGCTGGTGCGCGGTTTGAACGCCCCGCCGCGTAGCAGGTTGGCCCCGGCCGCCTTCACCTGGGTGGCGATCGTGTCGAGCACCTCGTAACTTTCGATGGCGCAGGGGCCTGCGATCATCACGAGCGAGCCCCCGCCGATGCGGACTGGCTTCGCCCCCGTGGCGGGGTCGCCTACCTCGACCACGGTATCTTCCCGGCGCATCTCGCGACTGGCCAGCTTGTAGGGCTTGAGCACCTGCAGGACCTGCTCGACGCCCGGGATGGCCTGCAGGGGTTCGGCACGCAGCTTGCCCTCGTCACCGATCACGCCGATGATGGTGCGCAGCTCGCCCCGGCTGACGTGCGGCTTGAAGCCGAGTTCGACGATGCGTTCCAGGATATGCTGGATCTGCGCTTCGGTCGATTCAGGGCGCAGGACAATAATCATTCAAGGCCTCCGATAGAGCGAGAGGGGCACCCACCCAGGAGGGGTGCCGCCATGCAGGTGGGAGAGGACTCCGAGCCAGGACCACGGGCAGCCAGCGTTCAACCGACCACGGCCTTGGCCATCGGGTAGGAGCCCAGGACGGTCAGCTCCTGGCAATGCTCTCCCAACGATTTTAACGCCTTGGCGACCTTCGGGTCTTCCTGGTGGCCCTCAAAATCGATGAAAAAGAGATACTCGGGCCGGGGAGTCTGGGCGGGGTACGACTCGATCCACGTCAGGTTGATCTTGTTCTGGCGGAACACATCCAGCGCCTCGACGAGCGAGCCTGGGTTGTGCGGCAGACGGAACATGATGCCTGTTTTATCGTTGCTGGTGCGCCCCGCCTTGTGATGGCCGATCACCGCAAATCGCGTCTCGTTGTGGGGAGAATCCTCGATCTGCGAGAAGAGAATGCGCAGACCATAGCGAACGGCCGCCTGACGGCTGGCGACTGCGGCGGCGCCAGGCTCGCGCTGCGACAGTTCGGCCGCAATCGCCGTGCTGGAGACATCCTTGAGCAGGGCGTGCGGGACGTTCTTGGCCAGCCAGTTTCGACACTGCGACAGCGCCTGCGGCTTGGAGTAGACGCGGCGAATCTCCTGGTGCTCGCAGTTGGCCACCAGGTTATGATGGATCCGCAGCCGGATCTCGCCACAGATGGTCAGGTGCCGCATCTTCAGGAACATGTCCAGCGTGTCGGTCACCCGGCCATCGGTGGAATTCTCGATGGGCACGACGCCGAAATCGACATGCTCGCGTTCCACTTCCTCGAACACCGCGGCGATGGTACCCACGGGGACCAGTTCGACCGATTGTCCGAAGTGCTCGACAGCCGCCAGGTGGCTAAAGCTATACTCCGGGCCGAGATAGGCGATTTTGTGGAGCTTCTGCAGGGCACGCGACCCCGACATGATCTCCCGGAAGATGGCCCGGATGGTGACCTCGGAGAGCGGTCCCTTGGTCTTGTCGTTGACCTGGAGGACGTTCTGGTAGACCTCCTCCTCGCGGGCCGGCGAGAAAATGTCCTCGCCCTGCTCGATCTTGGCCCGGCCAATCTCGGCGGCGATGGTGGCCCGCTGGTTGATGTACTTCACGATCTCGACATCCAGTTTGTCGATCTGTGAACGGAGTTGTTTTAACTGCGCGGCCGTCCGGGTCACGTTGAGCGGGCTGGGTGTTGCGGAGTTCCCCTCGGCTTTGCGCGCCATCGTTGTCCTCGTCTGCAAAGGCGTATCCGATTTGGCTTTCAGGATAGGAAGGCGATCAAGAGCCGTCAACGGTCCAAAATGGCACGAAGCCTTGCATTGCCTCGGTTGGGTGGTGGTTGCGTGTGTGTTGTGATCTTAAGTACACTATGTCTGGAGGGGGGTATCTGTGCCGTCATTCGCCATCGAGTCGGGCTGACAGACAACGACGACAGGATGAGTAATTCCCTGCTGCCAGAATGTCTCCGTCCGTTCCTCCGATGGTTTTCTGGGTCTGCCAATCTGGCAGGGCGCGGGCGACGTCGTCGGCTTCTCCCCTGGCCTGTTGTGCGTAAAGCTCTATAATCAGAGATCTTGCGAGGATGTGGTTGTTTTCTTGTGGCGCTGGCATGGGGGTTGCTTTCTTTCCTGGCACTGACTGGACAGAGAACGCGGGAACGAGAAACAGTCATCGCCACCGTCGGCACTCGGGACGGTGCGAATCACAAACCATATCCGGCGAACGGCTTGGCGGAAGGTCGGACGCCGCAACAAGGAGCAAACCATGGCAGAAGAAAAAATCATCGGAATCGACCTGGGTACCACCAACTCGGTGGTCGCCGTAATGGAAGGCGGCGAGGTCAAGGTCATCGCGAATCAGGAAGGGAACCGGCTGACTCCCAGTGTGGTGGCCTTCACCGACAAGGGCGATCGCCTGGTGGGCGACCCGGCCAAGCGCCAGGCCGTCACCAACCCGCGCCGCACGATCTACTCGATCAAGCGGTTCATGGGTCGGCGTCACAAGGAAGTAGGCGACGAGGAGAAGCTGGTTCCTTACAAGGTCGTCGGCGGTGCCGAGGACCCCGTCAAGGTGGACATCGACGGGAAGACCTACGCTCCGCCGGAAATCTCGGCGATGGTGCTGCGTAAGCTAAAGGAGGCCGCCGAGGCCTACCTGGGCCATCGCGTGAGCAAGGCGGTCATCACGGTGCCGGCCTACTTCAACGACGCGCAGCGGCAGGCGACGCTCGAGGCGGCCGCCATTGCCGGCTTCGACACCGAGTGGGAACTGGAAGATCCCAAGACCGGGAAGAAGTCGCGGCAGCGGATGCGTATCATCAACGAGCCGACGGCCGCCTCGCTGGCCTACGGCCTCGACAGGAACAAGAACGAGAAGGTGGCCGTCTTCGATCTCGGCGGCGGTACGTTCGATATCAGCATCCTCGAAATCGCCGAGGGCGTCTTCCAGGTGCTCGCCACCAATGGCGATACCCACCTGGGCGGTGACGACTTCGACCAGGTGTTGATCGACCACATCGCCGAGGAGTTCAAGAAGGAGCAGGGGATCGACCTGCGCAAGGACCAGATGGCGCTGCAACGGCTCAAGGAGGCCGCCGAGCGGGCCAAGAAGGATCTGTCGCAGCAGCCGTCGGCCGACATCAACCTGCCGTTCATCACGGCGGATGCCTCGGGGCCCAAGCACCTGCAGATGACCATCACGCGAGCGCAGTTTGAGCGCATGGTCGATCATCTCATCGAGAAGTGCCGCAAGCCGGTGTTGCAGGCGCTGCAGGATGCCAAGCTGAAGCCCGGCCAGATTGATGAAGTGGTCATGGTCGGCGGTATGACCCGCATGCCGAAGGTGCAGTGGCTGGTCAAGGACATCTTTGGCAAGGAAGGCCATCGCGGGGTCAACCCGGACGAGGTCGTCGCCATCGGCGCGGCCATCCAGGGCGCACAGCTGCTCCTGGGTAGCAAGTCCGAGGTGCTCCTCGTCGACGTCACGCCGCTGTCGCTGGGCCTGGAGACCCTGGGCGGCCGGCTGACCCGGTTGATTGAGCGTAACTCCTCGATCCCCACTGAGAAGACGCAGATCTTCTCGACCGCCTCGGACAACCAGTCGGCGGTGACCATCAGCGTCTTCCAGGGCGAAAGCGAGATCGCTCGCAGCCCGTCGAACCGTCTGCTCGGCGAGTTCAACCTGGAAGGGATCCGTCCCGCCCAGCGCGGCGTGCCCCAGATCGAGGTCACCTTCGCCCTCGACAAGAACGGCGTGCTCGAGGTCCGCGCCAAGGACAAGGACACCGGCAAGGAAGCGAATATCAAGATCGAGGGCTCGTCTGGTCTCGATCCCAAGGAAGTCGAACGGATGCGCAAGGAGGCCGAGTCGCACGCGGCCGACGATCGTCGCAAGCTCGACCTGATCGCGGCTCAGAACGAATCGGACCAGGTGATCTACGAGGTCGAAAAGATCCTGAAGGAGCACGAGGCGAAGATCGGCGCCAGCGAGCTGGAGCAGATCAAGGGGGCGGTCGAGCGGACGAAGCAGGCTGCCAAGAAGGACGACGTCCAGGCGATCAAGCAGGCCGTCAGCGATCTGAAGGTGGCAGCCCAGAGCCTGGCCCAGTACGTCCAGGGTGGCGGCCCCACCCCAGGCGGCAACCCGGCCCAGGGGCCTTCCCAGGGCAAGGGTGGTCCCGACGATGTCATCGATGCCGAGTTCGAGGTCAAGAAGTAACCTCGTCTCGCCAACCGGGCCAACCTCCCTCTCCGACGTTTGTCGGGGTGGGAGGTTGGTCTTGTTTTGGGGGGCGCATTTGCTCTATAGCCCGCCGTGGCGCATTGGATCATGGACGAGAAGGAGCTTCCCCCATGCCCAGTTTGGACGAGAAGATGATCCGCGACGGTCATCTCGGCGGCTACATCCCCGGGGGAGACCCTGGCACCTGGTGTCCTGCCCTGTGGACCTGGGCGATGGAAACCTTCAAGATCCAATCCATGCTGGACATGGGCTGCGGCGAGGGACACTCAGCCCGGTTCTTCCACGAACGCGGCTGCGAGGTCCAGGGGGTCGAGGGCTGTGAGGAAGCGTTGCGGAACTCGGCCATCCCCGGCCGGGTGGTGTGGCACGACTACACGGCCGGACCCTATCGCCCCGCCAAACGGTACGATCTCGTTTGGTCGTGCGAGTTCCTCGAACATGTCGAGGCGCGCTATCTCGACAACATCAAGGCCACGCTGGCCGAGGCCGACAAGGCCATTCTCATCACCCACGGATTGCCGCACCAGACGCGAGGCCATCACCACGTCAATCTGCAACCCAACTCGTACTGGATCTCCCACATCGAGTCGCTGGGTTTCCGTTGCGACGTGTCGCTGACACTCGCCGCGCGACGCGCCACCCTGGCCGACTATCCGAGCATCAACCACTTCGCCAGGAGCGGCCTGGTCTTTGTGCGCTCCGAGGCTCAGGATGTACGCCCGCTGATTCCGATTAGCGCGCAGCTCAAGGAATGGCTTATCGCCTCGCGTTTCCGCCTGTCGAAGGACTACCTGAGCAAGAAGCTGACCCGCAGGCTCAAGCGGGCCGGTTGACGTACTCGACTGATATTCTGTGAGCCGCGCGGTGAACCAACCGCGCGGCTTTTTTCTCTTTTTGCCCGTCACAGTTCGAGTCGCGCCTCGTACCTGAGATGCCAAACCATCTGCCAGAACGAGTCCTACCTGGAGGCCGACCCCATGCCGCGCCATGAACCTGTGCGTACTTCTCGTCCTCGCCTCGAAGGTCTCGAGGAGCGCGTGGCCCTCTCGGTGGTTTCGGCATCGCTGCAGAACGGCACTTTGGTGATGCAGTGCAACAACGCCATGAGCCGGGCGGGTGTCGTGAAGAGTGATGGCTACATCTTCGCGGCCGACCAGACCAACAAGTTCGTCAAGAAGTTCCCGGCGGCGCAGGTCCGAAGCGTTCGCTTCCTTGGCGGCGAGGGCAACGACTGCTTCCAAAACAATGTGGCCGGTCTGCCTTCGGTCGCCTACGGCAAGGGAGGCAGTGACTCGCTTCGCGGAAACAGCGGCGTCGATCGCTTCTTCGGCGGCAAGGGAGTGGACTATCTGAACGGCATGGGCGGGAAGGACGAACTGCGCGGCGAGGGCGACGGCGATTTCATCTATGGTGGAATCGGCGATGACCGCATCTGGGGAGGCGATGGCGGCGACCGCATCTATGGTCAGTCCGGGAAGGACCAGATCGATGGCGGCGACATGACCGACTGGATCTACGGCGGCACGGAAAACGACATTCTCCATGGTGGAGATGGAGACGATTATCTCTTCGGCGAGAGTGGCGACGACGACCTCTACGGCGAGGGCGACAATGACTGGCTCGAAGCCGGTTCCGCCGAGGAAACCGCTATCGGTGGCGATGGCGACCAGGACTGGAACGCTCACATCTGGGTCTATGGCGGCACCACCATCGACGACACCTTCCAGCCCGTCGGAACCACCACCTGTTCCTTCCTCGCCACGTTGGCCGGAGTGAACGCCCACGGACAGAACCTGAAGGATCGCATTCGCTACCTGGGCAACTTCCGCTATGGCGTTCGCATGTTCAACGGCGCCTCCTGGGTCGAACAGGAGGTCACCTTCACGGGCTACCTCTATAACGACGACCCGACCTTCAACACTGAGAGTGAATCGTACGCTATTCTGTTGCAGCGGGCGTACCTCGACATGTATGGCTCGGGCTATCGCATCCCGAACAATGCCATCCAGGCGTTGACCGGGGCGACGGCGGTTCAGGTGGAGTTAGCGGCTCCTCCGGCCACGCTTCTGGATGACATGGCGGCCGCGCTGGCCGCGGGCCGCACCGTGGTGGCCTGCACTCCGTCGGTGCGAACCACTCCCTACACCGGACAGCCGCTGCAGATTGACCACTCCTACACCATCCTGGGCTTCGTCACCGACGCCTTCGGCTCGCCGACCCATGTGCAGGTACGCGACCCGGGTGGGTTCTACCAGACTTTGACGGTACAGGACTTCTACGATGGTTTCGTAGCAGTGTTCCATTGATACCTCGGAGGCGAACCTCACCACGACCCCTGCCAGTTGCGGCAGGGGTCGGCTTTTCTCCGCGATGCCTTGCGTGCTAGACTGTAATCTGCCAGGGAGAGATTGATGTCTGTGCCGCTGCGAGGCCCATCTTGTCGTTTCGCTTATCGTTGATGATGTTCCTCCAGTGGGCCGTCCCCGGAACACTGGTCCCGCTCTATTCCATCCGCTTGCAGCACGATCTGGGCTTCTCGCCCGCGTTGACGGGCATGTGTTGCGCCACGCAGGCAGCGGCCGGCGTGGTATCGTCGCTGATCGCTGGCCAGGTCGCCGACCGCTACCTGTCCGCTGAGAAAAGCATGTCGATCTGCGCCGTCCTGGCGGGCATCGACCTCTGCGTGCTGGCCAGCCTGCGCGAACCGGTGGGCGTCTTCCTCGCCACCCTGTTCTTCTGGATCGTCACCGGGCCGATGCTGCTGTACGGCACCACCATCTCGTTTCACCATCTGCCTGAACCGAACCGACAGTTCGGACCGATTCGCATGTGGGGCACAGTTGGCTGGATGGTCATTGGCTGGGTAATGGCCACCTGGACGGGTGACCCGCTCCATCTCGGGGCGGCGGTCGCCTTCCTGATCGCTGGTTATGCGCTGACTCTGCCACACACACCGCCGCGCCGGCCCACCGAATCCAGCAAGCGCTTCGCACCACTTGAGGCCGTTTCACTTCTGCGCTTGCCTGCCTTTTCCATCTACTGCATCTGCATGTTTGGCGCGTGTATCACCTTCCCCTTTACCACCCAGAACACACCACTTTTGCTGCGCGAGCTGGGCATCTCCGTGCCTTGGGTGACGCCGACGCTGACGCTGGCCCAGACCACCGAGGTGGTCGGCCTGGCGCTGTTGCCCGCCCTATTTTTCCACCTGGGTGTGCGAGGCACGATGCTGCTGGGCCTGGGTGCCTGGCTTGTCGCCATGTGCGTGCTATCGGTGGGCAAGCCGCTCGAACTGGTCCTGGCCTCCATGGGGCTTAATGGCCTGTACATCACTGGCTTCATGGTGGCGGGGCAGGTGTTCGTCAACAGCCTTGCCGAGGGCGACTTCCGCGCCAGCGTTCAGGGATTGCTGGGCTGCATCAACGGCATCGGTACTCTGGTAGGCAACTTGCTGGCCGGCTGGCTGCGCGAATGGACCGAGGGAAGGCTGCCTCCCACCTTCGCGGTGGCCGCAGGCATTACCGCCACCAGTCTGGTACTCTTTCTGATAGCCTTTCAGCATCGCGGGCACGAAGTGCTGCGCAGTCCGCCACCGTAGGACTTCAGGCTGCGCGCCGACTCTGGGTCGCCATCAGACTCTGATACAGATCCAGATGTCGGCGAGCGACCACGGGCCAGTCGTACTGATCGGCCCGCGCGTAGGCCTCGGCCCCCAACCGCGAGACCAGCCCATCGTCCTCACTCAGCCGATCCAGGGCGGCGGCCATCTCCACCGGGGATTCGGGAGGAACCACCAGCCCCGTGCGGCCAGGTTCGATTAGATCTTCGACCCCGGGGATCTTCGTGCCGAGGATGGGCAACCCGCTGGCGAACGCCTCGAGCACCACCAGCGGAAAGGCTTCCCAGTTCCGCGAGGGGATCACCAGGAAGCGAGCGTTCTGCAGCAAGTACGCCTTCGTCGGTCCGGTGGTTGATCCCAGAAAGTGTACGCGGCTGGTCAGCCCCAGGAGACGGGCGCGTCCTTCCAGGTCGGCGCGTTCTTCGCCGTCGCCGGCGATGGCGAACTGCTGATGCGGCGCGGTCATGCGGGCCACGGCATCCAGCAGCGTGTCCACCCCCTTGCGATGCTTCAGGCGTCCCAGGAAGACTCCGTAGGTGCCTGGCTTCAGCTGGTCGTTCCAGACTGGCGGCTTGGTGGCCGGCTGGCGCAGCGCGCCCAGATGCACGCCGTTGGGGATATCTACCACGCGCGAAGCCACCTCGGGGCACAACCGCGTGAAGCCATCCCGGGTGAAGCGACTGATGGCCACCAGGGCGTCGGCCCCGCGGATGCCGGCGATGCAGCGTTCCTTCACCACGGGCTTTTTCAACCGCACGTTGTCGTGATAGACATCGCCCCCATGGCTGGTAACCACCACGGGCACCGGCAGGGTGTTCCCCAGTAACGACGCCAGGTAGGCAGGCGGATAGATGCCGTGGCAGTGAAGCACGTCGAACGGCCACTGACGGTAGAACTTCCACAGGAACCAGCGGTACCAGCCGACCAGCAGGTGCGTGGAGTAGAACCGCGGATGGCGCACAACCCGGTAGGGGTAGCGTTCGCCTCGGACCGATTGCTTGCGTGGATAGGGGGCCAGCACCACGGGTTCGTGGCCCAGGTCGAGATACTGCCGGGCGAGGGCATCCACGACCATTTCCTGCCCGCCGACCTTGGGCAGCGCTGTCTCGGTGTAGAGGCAGATGCGCATCCGTACACCCTCTGCGGACCGATGATCCTTCAGAGTTGTGGTATAGACCGAATCGGGCCCCAGGATCAAGCCGAACCGAGTTTCGCAAATCGGCGCAGCATCTCCAGACCGACGCGTTGCGACTTCTCCGGGTGAAACTGGGTGGCGAAGAGGTTGTCGCGCCACACGGCCGCGCAGAAGGGGCCCGGGTAGTCGGCCTCGGCCGCCACCACCGTCGCATCGCGCGGCACCGGGAAATACGAGTGGACGAAGTAGACCGACTCGCCGTCCAGCCCCGCTAGCAGGGGGGCGGGCCGCCGAATCCGCAGGGCGTTCCATCCCATGTGCGGCACCTTGAGCCCAGGCTGCTGGGCGAAACGTACCACGTCGCCTTCCAGCACGCCGAGGCCCTCGAACTCGCCGTCTTCGAGGCTGCGCGTGAAAAGTAACTGTAGCCCCAGGCAGATGCCGAAGAACGGTTTGCCCGCTTGCAGGTGTTCGCGCAGGGGGGCATCTAGATGAGCTTCGCGCAGTCGGGCGATGGCATCGCGGAAGGCGCCGACGCCGGGCAGAACCACCTTGTCGGCCTGAGCCACCACGTCGGGATCGCCACTGATCTCGGCCGGATGGCCCACCCGCTCGAACGCCTTTTGCACGCTGCGCAGGTTTGCCATCCCATAATCGACGATCACGATCCGCGCCATCGCTGATTCTCCAGGTCCAGGAAACAGGACCATTCTAGCAGACCGACCTCTTCTCGCGCATCACCCGATCAGCCGGAGGAGGAAGCTGACGAACAGCAGGGCAATCGCGCCGCCCAGCGCCACACTACCCACGATGATGGCGTCGAACATCGCCGGGCCCAGCGCCACCCCCAGGGCGGGCCAGCAGAGCACGGTGATCATCACTCCCATCGACAGGGAAGGACCAAAAGGCAGCGACTGCTGGCCGCGCAGGAACAGCTGTCCCAGGGCGAACACCAGGCCGGGCCCCACGGCGACCAGGAACGCCACCAGCACCGGCTGCCAGCCGATGAACGCGCCGGCCATCATCATCAGGTCGGCATCGCCAACGCCCAGCCCCTCGATGCCGCGGCCCAGCGAGAACAGGAACCGCACCCCCCGCAGCAGCGCCATGCCTGCCAGCGCCCCAGCCAGGCCCGTCGCCAGGCCCTCTTGCCACGACCCCTGCGGCAGCCAGTCGGGCAGGGGATACCACACCGGCCAGGCATACACGCCGCGCGTGGGAGGAAAGACGGGCATGCCCGGTTCCACCGGGGCGACCAACGCCAGGGTCTCCGGAAACGGCCAGGGAAACACCGTCGAGAGTATCAGCCCGATCAGCGTGCCCCACAGGGTGATCGATAGAGGAATCTCCATCTCGTTGAGATCGCACAGTGAGGCGGCCAGCAGGAAGCTCATCAGGATCGCATGATGGAAGAAGAGCGCCAGCGCACCTGGAGGAAAGAAGCCGAGGGGTACTCCCCAGTGGTGGGTCAGAATCGGCAGTTCCACCACGTTGGCGATCATCTCGGCGTAAAACAGGCCGACGAACGCCAGGCCGGTGCCCAGCTCGACGAGCAGGTAGCGCACCGCGATGGCCAACCCGCAGCGACGGCAGCGCCCGCGGAGCAGCAGCCAGCTGAGGATGGGCAGGTTGTCGTACCAGGCGATCGGTTGCCAGCAGCGGGGGCAGGTCGAGGCCGGCCAGAGCAGGCTCTTCTCGTAGGGAAGCCGACCCACGACGACGTTGAGGAAGCTGCCGATGGAGGCCCCCAGCAGGAAGATGAAGACGATCCAGAGCAGCAATAGCGCCATGCGAGACGGTGCCTCGTCGGGGTCTCACGGTCGGGTCATCCCGGCATCTTACTGCGCCGACAACCAGGCGAGGATCGTCTCGACCACGTCCTCGGGGGTGATGTGACCCGTATCGACCTGAAAGCGAGCACAGGCGCGGTACAGGGATTCGCGCTGCGCCACGATCTGGGCAATCTCCTCGCGCCCACCTGTGGTGAGGTTGGGTCGACGTTCCGCGGTCGTGGCGTCGCCGCTGATGCGTGTCCACAGCGAGTCGATGTCGCCTGTCAGCCAGATCACCCGTTCCTGGGCTTGCAGCAGATGGCGGTTCTCGGGACGCACGACCACCCCACCGCCGGTGGCGAGGACGTGCCGGTCGCGTCTCAGTAACTCGCCGAGCAGGGCGGCTTCTCGATCGCGAAAGCCAGCCTCGCCTTCCTCGGCGAACAGGGTGCGGATCGATCGCCCGGCGCGCTCTTCCAGCAGGGCGTCGGCGTCGATCCAGTTCCAGCCCAGGCGTTCGGCCAGCAGGCGGGCCACTGTGGTTTTCCCGCTGCCGCGCGGTCCAATCAGGACGATGCAGGTGGAGGAGTGTGTCATCCTTCGTCCCGGATCGCCACCGGCGAGAGCGCCTTCCGGATGACCTGCTGGAACAACGCCACGGGAGCCGGCCGGCCGGTGAAGTGCTCGAACTGCAACGCCGCCTGGCGAATGAACATCTCGACCCCGGTGATGATGTGGCATCCCCGGTCGCGGGCTTCCTTCACCAGGAGGGTCGTCTCCGGCGTGTAGACGGTGTCGAAGACGATGAGGCCGGGCTTGAGGTAGCTGTGATGCAGCGGCGAGTCATCGACGTTGGGATGCATGCCGATGGAGGTGCAGTTGACCACCAGGTCGCACAGGGTGCTGTGCCGGGCGTTCCACTCGACGTGCCGACAGCCGATCTCGCCGGCCAGCTGCTGGGCCCGATCGGATGTCCGGTTGGCGATGGTGACCAGGGCCCCTTCGCGGTGCAGGGCATGGGCCACGGCGCGAGCCACGCCGCCTGCCCCCAGCACCAGCGCGATGCGACCCTGAATCTGCGCATCCACTGGCGTGGTAGTCGTGGCCGCCGTGGCCGCCTGCGTAATGTCGGTACTGGCGCCCCCTGGGCGCGTCGTCGTCAACGCGCCGGGCGGCAGATTGATGTTGGCCGTGATCACACTGGGGGGCAGCGTGGGGTTGACTTCGGGCTCGCGGGGAGCGAGGGCGAACTTCGGCAGGAAGTCGCGCAACGTCTGGAGGAATCCGCCGTAGTCGGTGTTGAAGGCGGAATAGCCGTCCGTGGTCCGCACCAGGGTGTTGGCCGCCTGCGTGCGCTGCACAGTGGTGTCTTTCTTGTCGGCCAGCTCGGCTGCGGCTTCCTTGTGCGGGATGGTCACGCTGAAGCCGCGTACGGGGAGCGCATGGAAGGTGCCGAGGAAATCGGCCAGCGTGTCGCGCGGCACGCGGAATGGCAGGTAGACGGCGTTGATGCCTGCCTTGCGAAACGCTGCGTTGTGGATCAGCGGGCTGAGGCTATGCGCCACCGGGTCACCGATCACGCCATAGACCTCGGTCTTCGCGTCGATCTCGTGGTAGTGGTAGATCCGCTGCATCTCCAGCAGCGAGGGAATGCCTGGCGCGATGTTGCGTTCCTTGTTGAACGCGGCGTAGGTCCACGGCGCGCCATACTTCGCCTGAAGAATTCGCGAGGGAAAGCCCATGTCGTTCGAGCAGAAGGCGATGGTCGGTTTGGTCGCCTTCTGCACCAGGGCCAGCACGCGCAGGTTGTCGCTGGGCGACTGCGCCCGGGCCACGATCTTCACCACATCTGCGTCCTGGGCGCACATTCGCTGGTGGATCTTTTCCAGATCCTGCGGCATCTCGCGGAAGTTGTGGTAGCTGACGATCCGCCGCACCTTCCCGAAGCGCGGCACCTTGTCGATGACGTCAGTTTCCAGGTCGATCCAGTCGAAGCCTGCCACGATCGCCTGGCGAATCGTCATCAGGCGCGCTTCCTCGCTGCTGTCCCACTTCCCGCCGTCGGGCGGACGTCGGACCGTCGCGATCATCGGGCAGGGCTTGTTGTCGAGCAACCGTTTGAAGTCGGGCGCCTTCTTGAGGTAATCGAGGCGAATCTCGAGGAGGCGGGCTCCCTGCTTGGCCGCCGCCTGGATTTCCGCCTGCACCATGCCATGCCGTGTCCGTCCGATCACGACACAGATCCGATCCACGTCCGGCAACGTCACGGCGGCACCCTCCCCTCATCGACGCAAGTCCATCCCCACACTCTAGTAGGGCACGGACACCGACGCAAGATCAGCGAATCCCCTTGCCACACAATCCCCGCCCGGTGCCCCCCTACCAGTCCACCTCCCTGGCCGGTATGGTAACAGCGGAGACGGACCCGATCCCCCGGAGCGGACATGAACAACGTCCACGTCGCTCTTGCCGAGCGCAGTTACGACATCCACCTGGACAGCGGCTTCGACGGAATCGGCTCGTTCATCGGCCATCGCTGTCGTCCCGGCCTCGCCCTCATCGTGGGTGACACCAATGTGAAGGGCCACGTCCAGAGCGTGGCGGCATCCCTGGCCGATGCCGGTTTCCGGGTCGAAACTGCCTGCCTACCGCCCGGCGAGGAGCAGAAATGTCTGGCCAGCGCCGCGGGGCTCTACGATCGGCTGGTGGACCTGCGCGCCGACCGGCGCACGCTCATCGTGGCCGTCGGCGGCGGCGTGATGGGCGACCTGGCCGGCTTCGTCGCGGCCACCTTCAACCGCGGGCTGGCCCTGCTCATGGTGCCCACCACGCTGCTCGCCATGGTCGATAGCTCCGTGGGCGGCAAGGTCGGCGTCAACCATCCGCGCGGCAAGAACCTCATCGGCGCCTTCCATCAGCCCCTGGGCGTCTGGATCGCCTCGGCGGCGTTGTCCACCTTGCCAGACCGCGAGTTTCGCAGCGGCCTGGCCGAGGTGGTGAAGTACGGCGTGATCCTCGACGCCGACTTCTTCGCATACCTGGAGACAAACCAGGCCGCCATCCTGGCGCGCGAGTCGGCCGCCCTCACGCACGTCGTGGCTCGCTGCTGTCGTCTCAAGGCCGACGTGGTCGAACGCGACGAACGCGAGCTGACCGGCTTGCGCGCAGTGCTGAACTATGGCCACACCTTTGCTCACGCCTTCGAGACTGTGGGCGGCTATGGCTCGTGGCTGCATGGCGAGGCGGTGGCGGCGGGCATGGTCTGTGCCAGCGACCTCGCCCACCGTCAGGGGTTGATCGGCCTCGACGTGGTGGAACGCCAGCGGAGCCTGCTCGCCGGGTTCGGCCTGCCCACGGCGCCGCTGGCCTGGCCCATCGAGGACCTTCTCGCCGCCATGCGTGTGGACAAAAAGGCCGAGGCGGGCCGGCTGCGCTTCATCCTCCCGACGCGCCTGGGCCACGTCGAACTCTTCGACGATATCGCCGACGGCCTCGTACGCTCGGTACTGCGCGACGCGGGCTGCGTCTAGAATCCATCCGAGAAGCGCCATGCCCGCTCCGATATCTCCCCCACTCCGCGATCTGCTCGCGCTGCACCTGGTGGAAGGCCTGGGGCCGCAGCGGATCACCGCCCTCATCGAGGCGTTCGGTAGCGCTGCGCGCGTGCGGAGGGCTTCCGCCGCCGAGTTGCTGCGCGTGCCTGGCATCGGCGAACAACTCGCGGCCCAGCTGGCGCAGGCGCTGCCCCGCGTCGATGTCGATGCCGAGATTGCTGCCCTGGATCGCTTTGGCGTCCAGGTGCTGCAGCGCGGCCAGGCAGGCTACCCCGCTGGGCTGGCGGAGATCCCCGCTGCGCCGCTGCTGCTCTACTGTCGCGGCGAACTGCAATCCGGCGATGCGCGCGGGGTGGCGCTCGTGGGCACGCGCCACCCCGACGCCTACGGCAAACGTCTTGCCCAGCGGCTGGCTACCGGACTGGCCCAGGCGGGCGTTACCGTCGTCTCTGGCCTGGCGCGCGGCATCGACGGCCTGGCGCATCGCGCCGCTCTCGAGGCCGGGGGACGCACCCTGGCGGTGCTGGCCGGCGGTCTGTCGAGTATCTACCCGCCTGAACATCGCGACCTGGCCGAGGCAGTCAGCCAGGCGGGCGCCTGTCTCAGCGAGGCGACGCTGTTCACCGAACCGACCCGGTGGCGCTTCCCGGCGCGCAACCGCATCATCAGCGGCCTGTCGCGGGTCATCGTCATCGTGCAGGCGCCCACCGATTCTGGCGCGCTCATCACCGCCGAGCACGCCGCCGAGCAGGGACGCACCGTCATGGCCGTGCCTGGCCTGGTGGACGCCGAGGCCAGCGGCGGTTGCCATCGGCTGCTGCGCGAGGGCGCCATCCTGTGCCGTGGGGTGGAAGATATTCTCGAAGAACTTGACGGCATCGGGGTCTCTCCACCGCGCCCGGCGGAGGAGTCCGCGCCAGCACCACCCCCACCTGCGCCACCCGCGCTCGACCCGGTGCAGCAGTCGATCTGGAACTTCCTGGAAACCGGGCCGCGCGCTGGCGACGAGATCACCCAGATGCTGGGCATCCCGGTGCCTCAGCTGGCCGGCCTACTGCTGGGGCTGGAGATGCGCCGGCTCGTTCGACGGCTGCCCGGCAACCGGTACGAACGGGTCAGCTAGCTCGACTTCAGGGGCTGGCCCGGTCGTCGATGGCCAGGCCCACCTCGCCCACGCCGGGCAGCAGATGTTTGCCGCACTCCGGGCAGGCCATCGCTCCCCAGGCGCGCAGTAAGGCGTCGCGATGGGGCGACTGCCAGCCAAGCACGCGGTCCACCTGCGGGAGAAACTCGTGGAACACCCAGCGAAACCAGCGTTCGATCTCGCGGGAGAAGCGATCGAGATCCACCGACGAGCGGAACAGGTTGCCGCCCAGGATCATCTGGCTGCCGTACGACCGGCGGTTGACCTCGACGATGCGCGGCGGGATGCTGAAGATGACGCCCTGGAGCCAGACTCCCGCCAGAGTCACCATCACGCGCGCGGGGCCGGGCTTCTCGAGGTGGCCATCGTAGGCGAGCGGCACGTCCGGGTGGATCGCCTGGAGTAGTAGTTCGGGATGACGGCCCAGCACCTCGGCCTGCTCTGGCCGGGCAGCGATCTCGAAGGCGGTCTGTACCTGGTTGAGTCGGTCCCAGGGGCGCGTGGCCCGCATGGACCAGATCAGCCGGAGGGCAGCCAGGGGCCGAGGCGCCTCGCGGCTGAGGACCGTGCCCAGCGCCGGGGCGGTTAGCCCTGCATCCAGCAGCGTCTGCACCTCGAAGCCGGCCTCGAAGGCGCGATCGCACAGCAGGATGCGCAGGCGGGCCAGGTTGGTGCGCGTCCACCAGTCGGCCGACCACTGTTCCAGCAGGCTCTGCGCGAACGCCAGGGGCAGCTTGCCCTGGAAGCAGCGATCGATCCACTGCACCACGAGCGGGACCGGATCGGCGCCCTCGTGCGTCAGCATCTCGATGCGCAGCCGGACCAGCGCGGCCAGGTGTCCCGCCGGCGCCAGGTGGCGTTCGACCGCCTCGGTGGTCTGGCTGATCAAGCGGGGCAGCGCTTCAAGGTCTAATTCCCACTGGCCCTGCCGGGAGTGCCAGGCGGCCAGCCCCGCGGCGAAGGCTGAGTCGGAGGTGCTGAACCCGCGCGCGTGGAACTCCGGGACGAGGAGCTGCCAGGTGTACTCGACCAGCCGCTCGCGCAGCGGCGTCTGTACCTGATACGCCAGGCGCACGCCAAAATGCACCAGCCAGGCAAGCAGCAGGAGGATGGCCACCGGCTGGATCGGCCGGCCGAGCGAGCGCGGCCAGAGCATGGCTGTCAGCAACGCCAGCAGCACGACGATGAGCGCGAACAGGAAGGCGGCTCCGGCGGCGGTCCATGGGTGGTCCGGCTCCATCCCGTGGTAGATCACCCCCTCTGGCGAGACGACGTCGAGGATGGGGCGCAACCCGTGCTGATCAATCGCGACGTGATACCCCAGCGCGGTCAACCGATCGCTGCGAAATTTGATCGCCAGGGGCGCCTGCTCGCCGGGCATCGGGACAAGCGCGAAGCAGCGCGGGCAGCAGCTGGCGTATTGATCGCGCGCCTCGTTGAGGTAGGCCTGCTTGGCGGCCGGGTCGGCCAGGTTGCGTGCGAGCAGCATCCGAAGCAGACGCCGGGGGCCGCGCTCCGGATCGATCTTTTCCACCGTGACCCGACAGCGCTGGACCAGGGTGCGATCCTGCCCCACCTGCGCCTGGTCCAGCCACTCCTCGACCAGGCCCCAGGGATCGCGCACCCGGGAGCCGTCCAGCACCAGGCGATGCTCGGCCCACAAATGAGCGATCATGTGATGCCGGCGCAGTTCGACTCCGCAGCGCGGGCAGGTCTGCCGGGCGGCACCCTCGAGCCGATCGCGGAAAGCGGTCAGGACGGGCAGCGCGCCCGCTCGCCCTTGCATCTCCTCGATGACCGCCAGCGCCTCGCGTCGTCGCTGCCCCGACACCAGCGGAGTGAGCAGCCGCGCTGCTCGCCCTTGTTCCAGCTGAGGCAGGATGGACACCAGCGCATCGATGCGCCCACGAAGCGGCAGTTTTCCGTCGGCGATCAGCCCGCGCAGTGCCCGGCGCAGATAGCGATCGATGGGCGGACGCAACGTAGGCGCGCAGGCCAGGGCCAGCCGACGCACCGCTGGCGAGGAGCTGGCCACAAGCTCGAGAAAGAGCCCGGAGCGCACGGGAGCCATCACCGGCGCCAGCGCTTCGCACACCGACGGCAGGTGTCGCCCGGTCAAGCGTTCCAGCCCCGGGGTCAGCCACTCCACGAGCTGGCGGTCGGCGTGCAGCCCGCCTTCCTCCCGCGCCAGCTTCACCAGTCCCTGCCAGGCCACATCGTCCGGCTTCAGGCTGATCAGATCGCCCAGGATGGCTGCCAGGGTATCGCTCTGGAAACGCCGCACGCCCCGATAGGTGTGGAGCTGGTGCGCCTGGCGCAGGTGGTCATCCAGCGTCGTCGTGGGAATTAGCGTCTGGCAGATCGAGCACAGGGTCAGGTCCGGACCGTCCGAGGCACGGCGCGGTGTCGTTTCCCCATCCGGCATGAGCAGGCCCAGACTGTGGCGAAGGTTGGTGGTCTCCAGTGCCAGCATAAACCATCGCGGGGAACCCGACCAGGCGCGACGTCGCTCAGGATGCCTTCGTCTTCCCGGTGCTGCGCGCCGTGATGGCCTGGATCGCCTGCTCGGCCACTTTGCGCGTCGTGCTGAGCGCTTTCTGGTCCGAGGCGATCTTGCGCAGGGCGGGCAGACTTTTCTCGGTGCCCACCTTCTCCAGCGCCCGGGAGCAGTTCTCTCGGGTTCCCAGGGCGACGCTGCTATTCAGGGCACGCAGCAGCTCCGGCTCGGCTCGGACGCCGAACGTCGCCACGGCGTCGAGGACCGCCGGGCTGCGATCTGCTGTCAACCTCGCCACCAGGGGCGGAATGCCGCGCGGATCGCCGATGGCTGCCAGGGTTCTGGCCACCTCGCTGTGAAAGTTCAGCATGCCACCATCTGCCTTGCCCTGGAGCATCTGGATCAGCTCCGGGACGTTGTCCGAGGTGCCCCATTTCTGCAGCGCCTGGACGCTCCGCATCCTGGCAGTAAACGACGGACTTCGCAGCAGAGGCTCCAGCGCCAGCGACACCTGCAGGATGTCGTCGGCCTGTCGCGCTTCAGCGACCTTCGTCGCGGGTGCGTTCTTGCCCAGCTGTTCGAGCGCGAGCGTGGCCTGGCGTTTCTTCTTCATCGCCTCCGTGGGGTCGGTCACCGCCAGCCGCAGGGCGAGCGCTTCCACCCGCTGTTCGTTCGGCTTCTGCTTCAGCTCGGCCACCACGGCCGGCATATCAAGGCTGGAGATCGGCAAGGGAACCAAGGGCGGATCCGGGTCTTTCAGCACGATGGGAGGACGCGGTGGTATCGGTGGCGTGATGGCAGTCTGTCTCGCGCCGATGAAGAAAAACCCGGCCCCGGCGACTGCCATCACCAGGAACACGCCCAGCAAAACCACCCAGGCCATTCCACTGTCAGATCCTGTGGTTTCCGCAACTGCGGTCTCATGTTCGACACGACGCATGCGCGGACGTGGCTTGCTCGCTGGCACCGGGACTACCGGCACGACTTCCTCGATCGGTTCCACCGGGGCGGGCGGCTTCGGGCGCGGCAGGGGTTGCGACGGCGCGACCTTTCCGCTGGCAATCTGGGCAAGATCCGCCAGGACGGCGGTGAACGTCTGGGGCCGCTCGCCGGGTTGCTCGGCGAGGCAACGGCCCAGCAGGTCGGCCAGCGGCGTCGAGATCTTCTGCCAGTGCTGAAACGTCGGCTGGGAGGTGCCGAACAGCGCGAAGCAGCACAGCTTGCCGAAGCCGTAGACGTCCGAGTAGGGGCCGACGGCCACGCCCTTGACCTTGCCCAGCTGTTCGGGCGCGGCGTAGTCCAGCGTACCCGCGATGCTGGAGCCGATCAGGGTGCGATCGAGCGACGCTCGCGCAGTGCTGGCCGCCTTGCCGGCCCGGAGTGCCAGACCGAAATCGATCAGCTTGACCTCCCAGCCCTGGCCGCCTTCGCCGCGCCGGACCAGCACGTTGCCCGGCTTCACGTCGCGATGCAGGATGCCGCTCGCATGAGCCCGCTGCAGCCCGCTGGCCACCACCTGTGCCAGGGACAGCAGATCGGTCGGCCGCATCGGTCCCTGCTGCTCGACCACCTCGGCCAGCGACGATCCGGGGAAGTAATCCATCACGAGGTACGGCCGGGCGCGCAGAGCGTCGGCGTAGTCGCAATCGCGCACGCGGATGATGGCGGGATGATCGAGGTCTTCCAGCGCCTGCGCCTCGCGAAAGACGTCGTTCATGTCACGATCGAGCGTCTCGCGGCGCAGCGTTTTGATGACGACCCGGCCACCCGAGTGACGGTTTCGACACAGAAAGGCCACGCCAAACCCGCCAGCGCCGAGAATCCGTTCGGGCTCGAACTTCTCGGGGGGAAACGGTGCGAAGCGGGCCGGGTCCAGCCGGGAGGCTTGCCGGCAGAATTCGAGCGCCTCGGGCCAGGCGCGGCGCTCCAGCGCGGCCAGGTAGGCGTTGTGAGCCGCCTCGGCGCGAGCCGCCTGGTCTGGCACCATCGCCGCCAGCTCCTGAAAGTCGCGCTCGGCCTCCTCGAAGTTGCCCGCCACCACTTCCAGCTTGCCCACCGCGTTCAGCAGCGCAGGCATCTGGCCGCGCTCGCTGGCGGGCAGCGCCCGGTAACGCTGCACCAACTCGCGCACCAGCCGTCGCTCCTGTTCGTCGCGGATCGACAGGCTGTCGCCACTCCGCAGCGAACGTCGCTCTAGCTGATGCTGCGCCAGCGCCTGCAGGACCGCCTGGCCCAGTTCCTGCATCTGCTGACCCTGCCGCGCCAGCTCGGACTTGATGTCCAGCACGTTGGCATGGGTCTCGACGACGACGGCCTGCATCTCCCTCAGCAGGCTTTCCAGCTGCGCCCCATGGCGGTCGAGTGCCTCGGCCAGCCCGGCGAAGCCCAGGCGCTGCCCCTCGGCCAGGCTATCCAGCCGGGCGTAGGCCAGCCCCTGGAACAGCCGTGGGTTGCGCTCCAGCTCGCGCTGGAAGAAGAACCGCAGGGCCGCCACCAGCAGCGGGGGCCCTTCGGCGGGACGCAGAGCCAGAAAGGCCGCCAACGCGTCGTAGCCTTCGCGGCGCAGACCTTCGGCAATCTCGTCCAGCACCCGAAACTCGGCGTGGACCAGCGCCGTCGGGTCGCCAAACCGGGAGAGGTCACCCAGGCGCCGGGCCAGGTCCTGGCTATCTAGTCGGCCGCGATCCAGCAGCCCCGCCTTGCGAGCGGCATGTAGCTGGGCCAGGCACTGCCCCCGAAAATCGGGTCCGAATCCGCCCACGCCATCCAGTGGATGCGCCTGGAGAAACGCATCGACCTGGGTCCGGAGCGCCTGGGAGTCACCACTGGCCAGGGCCAGCTTGCAGCGATCCCACCACCCGCGGCCGGCCAGGGCTACCTCCATGCTGCGCCAGGAATTGGCGCTGGCTCGCTCCAGGGCGGTGGTCAGCTCAGTGCTGTGATCGCGGAACCGATCGGTCAGGAAGAGGACGGTGGATTCGACGGCCGGGCCTGCCGTGGCCCACCCGACGGCGTGACCCGCAGCCTGTGCCGCTCCGCGGAGCGCAAGGCTACCCAGCTGCGATAATATGCTCACCGTCTGATCTCCTCGACTGGAGGGGGGCCGCAGACGGGCTACGCTTCCAGGCTAACGCCCGGTTCGCGCGCGTCAAGTGCGGCAGCCACTTGCGATCGGAGCCACCCTGTCTTACTCTATGAGCTGAGGTGCGTGGACTACTCTGAGGATCCATTCCACGAGGGAACTGTCATGAGGCACCAGGGGATCACTGCTGCTGCGCTCACCGTGCTGGCCGGATTGGCCATCGGAGCCGTTGTGCATGCCCGGCCGCCCGAGGCGGACGACGACCTGCGGCGCCAGCTGAAAGAGCTGAAGGACGAGGTCGATACGCTCCGGCGCGGCGTCGAGCTCGATCGGCAGACCATACGCAGCCGGTTGACGGAACTCGACTCCAAGCTCGATCGCATCGAGGGACTGCTCCGCAATGGGGCCGTCTCTTCACCTCCCCCCCTTCGGCGTGCCAGCACCATCGACGTGGCGCCGCGCCGCTCTGGTACCATCCGGCTGGATAACCGTTTGGGGGTTCATGCCGAAGTTAACATTGATGGCACCTTCTACACCGTCCCGCCGCTCACGGTGCGCGTTCTGCGCTACCAACCGGCAGGCACCTTCGTGTACGATGTGACCGCCGAGGGGTTCGGCATCACCTCGCCGAAGCGCTCGACCCTGGTGGACAACACCACCTGGACGTTGACCATCTACTAGGATGGATGGGACGAGGAGACCAGGGTTGATCGTAACCATCGATGGCCCCGCCGGGGTGGGGAAGTCCACGGTGGCTCGAAGTTTGGCCAGCCGGCTAGGGTTCGAGTTTCTCGACACCGGGGCCATGTTCCGCGCCGTGGCGCTGGCCGCTCTGCACCGTGGGATCGACCTGCAGGACGAAACGGCATTGACGGACCTCCTGCAAGACCTTCAACTGCAGATGCCCGGAGGGATGGTCCTGCTCAACGGTCAGAACGTCAGCGAACAGATTCGCACCCCCCAGGTGGCCGCCGGTTCGTCGGTGGTGGCGGCCAGCGCAGTCGTGCGTCCGTACCTGGCAGCGTTGCAACGGCGCATCGCGGCCGGTCGTCGGATGGTGTGCGAGGGCCGTGATCAGGGAACAGTGGTCTTCCCGGACGCTACCTGCAAGTTCTTTCTCACCGCCAGCGCCGAGGTCCGGGCTCAGCGTCGAGCCCGCGACCTGGAGGCGCGGGGAATCTCATTCGACCTTGACCAGCTACGCCGCGATCAGGAGGAACGCGACACCCGGGACGCCAACCGCGCCCTGGCTCCCATGCGACCTGCCCTCGACGCCTTGTTGCTGGACACCAGCGACCTCACCCTGGACGAGGTGCTGGCCCGGATGCTCGCGGTGGTGCTCCAGCGCCTACCCGATGGAACTTCCTGCTGACCCTCTTTTTTCTCCCCGAGACGACGCAATGCACAGTCGGCTTCCCGACGCCTGGTATCAGTTCAACTTCGGCCTCGCCTACATGGCGTATACCTTCGGCCTGAGTTTCAAGAGTACCGGGCACCACCACATGCCCCGCCAGGGACCGGTCCTGGTCCTCGCCAACCACGAGAGCTTTCTCGACCCCTTGGCGGTCGGGATTGCGGTGCGACGGCAGCTGAACTACCTGGCCCGCAAGACGCTCTTCAACAACCCCCTCTTTGGGGCGTATCTCCGCAGCGTCGGCTGTGTCCCGGTCGATCAGGAAGGGGTCGCCAAGGAAGGCCTCAAAACCAGCATCGAACTGCTGCAGGCCGGCCGGGCGCTACTCATCTTCCCCGAGGGCGAGCGCGCCTGGGATGGTGTGATGCAGGCGTTCAAGCCCGGCATCCAGCTCATCCTGCGCAAGGCGCCGGTGACCATTGTCCCCGTCGGCGTTGCCGGCGCTCACGAGGCCTATCCGCGCGGAGCCAAGGCGCCTCGCCTGGCTCCGCTGGTGATGCCCCCCAATGGTGCCGCGATGGCCTGCTCGGTGGGCAAGCCGATTCCGCCTGAACGCTACAAGAAGATGGAACGGGAGGAGCTGTTGCAGTTCCTCTTCCACGCCGTCAAGCATGAAGTCGATCAGGCCGAGAAGCTCCGCATCAAGTGAGCAGCTCGACACCTTCCCCTCGCCAAACCCAGGAGCGGCTCGATCAGCCCTCCTGGGTCGTTAGGTGTGCTCGCAGCTTGCGAATCCCCTTGTACTTTTCATCGCTGATCCGCTCGGCGGGCAGGCACAGTTCCTCGGCGATCTCCTGCACCGTCCACCCGTCGAAACTCAGCTTCAAGATCTGCTGCTGTCGATCGCTCAGTAGCTCCTCGGCTGCCTGGAAGACCGTCTCGCGCTCCTCGGTTCGGATGGTGTCGTGAGGCACCCGAATGTCGGCCACGTGGTCCACGGCGTCGGAGTAGCGCTTCGCGCGCTGGGCTCGCTTCTTCACCGTATCGATGGCGCGAAGAAACTCTCGGCGTTCCTCGCCCTCGATCTGCAGGGCCATCTCCCAGCGCGCGGTCGGCACGCGCTCGAGCATCCGCTTGAACACCTCCTGGGTGCAGTCACTCCAGGCATCCATGGGCACCCGGGCATTGCGCCAGCAGGTGGTGCAATAGCGACCCAGGTCGCGCAGGGGAGCCTCGGCAGCGGCCAGACGGTCCGCCCCAAAGGTGGACAGGGCGGTCCCCAGGACCACGGCCATCATCACGGGACGGGCAGGGCGGTTGGAACGTGGCGCGGACATCCGCGGTTTTCTCCTCGCAGGGACACTACACACACCATCGACCGGAACAGGACATCAGGTTGGCCAATCTCGCCAGAGGCGGGGCAGAAAATGTGCCCGGCGTCGTCTTCCTATTCTACGCAGCTCATCAGGCTGAGAGCGGAGACACCGCAACTCGGTCGAGTTTCGCCCAGAATGCACGCAGCCGCGCCTGGGTGTTGCCGGGTGCTCCGCTAGCCGCATACTCGGCACGACCGTGCAAGTCGGCCAGGTCGCGGGCTTCTTTCTCCAGTGCAGGCACCTCTTCGGCTAGGCGTTCGAGAAACTCCATGGCAGTTTCCGATGCGCTGCGCTCCAGGTTCTCCTCGCGTGCCCAGGCTTCGACGGCGCGGAAGGTATAGCGAATCAGCGCCCGCGCCGAAAGGCGATCCGCCTTTCCGGAATCAAACGGGTTGGCGAAGGCGCTGAACGGCTCGTCGCTGGGGCCTTCCTCGGCCTCGTTCTCTTCTTCGCTTGCGGCCGGCGCATCTTCGCGCCCGGGGGCGCCGAAGAGGTTGGCCCAAAAGTTACGCCAGGCCTCCAGAAGTTTCCTTGCCCACTCGGTAAAGTTCGCCAGAAACCCCAGCCCGCCGCGTAGCAGCGCCAGCACCACGACGACGCCCAGGATGGCGAAGACGATCCATTTCACCTTCGGTCCGATGCGCTGCAACATCTGCTGCAAGGCGCTGGGCGAGGACGGCGATGCGCCCTGGGCCTGCTGCTGGGCTTTCTCTCCGTTTCCCTGCTTCGGATCGCGCCCCCCTCCCGATTGCTGCTTCTGGTCGGGTGCGTTGTTGCCCGACTGTGTTCGTCGGTCGTCCTGCTGCGCTTTCTCGCCGGGACGTTCCTTCTCGCCTGGCTCCGCTTTCTCGCCGGGATTGGCTTTGTCCCCGCGATCGCCCGGCTGGTTCTCCGCCGACTTCTCACCGCCCTCCTTGTTCGAGCCGGACTTGCCGTCCTGCTGGCCGCCGGACTTGCTGCCCCGGTCGTCGCTCTGCGCCTTCCCTTCGCCCTTCTCGCCCGTCTTGTTGCCCGGTGTCTGGCCGTCCTTACCCGCCTGGCCGGGTCGGCCTTCTCCCTTGCCGGGCGAGTCCCCCCGGGCCGCATACTGGCTCGCCTTCCGCTGGGCCGAACTCAGGGGATTAATCAGGTCGCGCAGGGGCGACCACTCGGCCGCCGGACGAGGGAGCAGCGCGGCGAGGAGTAGCAGGACGACCAGCACGGTGGCCCCGGACATCAGCCAGGTGCCGGTCATGGTGCCGGGCATCTGCAGCCCTTTTTGCCGCAGGTACCGGCGCAGGCCGAGGAAGCAGGTTGTGAGCAGCAACCCCAGGGCACAGCCGACGTAGCACATGAGGAGCCAGAAAGTCCACTGGCGTCGGGCCAGATCCTCCGGCGGAAGGAGCGCCTGCCCCAGGCCGAAGAGCGGAAGAGCCGCCAGCGAGAAGTAGACGACCCAGACCCCTAACGTGCGCTTCTTGTTCTTTTTCGCACGGTAGCTCTGATAGCGATCCCACCAGCTCTGGGCGCCTTCTTCTTCCTCGAGCAGAAGCGGTGCATCGTCGTCGGCCCGACCCTGGGCTTCCTCCAGGCCTGAGGCCTGCAAGAGTCCCTGGCCGCTCATGTCGGTGTCCTCGTCCACATTCGTGCAGTCCCAGGTCAGGCGATGCGCGCACCACCAGACGAGGATCACCAGGCCGAGGTTGACCAGGAAGCTCATCGCCTTGACGCCAGCGGGATACTCGATGAACGCCTGCAAGCCCAGGTAAGCGGCCAGGGCGAGGACGGTGCCGTAGAGGCTGGCCCGGCTGGCGATCTCGCCGATCATGCTGATGCGCGCCACCAGCACGGAGCCGAACACGAAGAAGAACAGGATCCACTGCAGGCGTTCGCGCCAGGGGCCATCGCTGCGGTAGAGCACTTCGAGGAGAAAGAACACCAGGCTGCCGATCAGCCCCATGATCAGGACCGGGCTGAGGATGATGGTGAGATAATCCACCGCGGTCTGGTTCAGGCGGTTCGCAGCCATGAGCTAGCTTCCCAGTGTGGCAAAGTCGTAGTAGGCCAGGCGATGCACCTGATTGCTGCACAGGTCGGGTAGCATCTCCTCGTTGGCCAGGTGGCGCAGGTCGCGGATGCCTTCGGACACCAGGCGCGCGTGCGCCTGTTCGAGTCCGTTATCATCCATCATGACCAGGACGGCGGTGACCGCAAGCCCCTGGCGCCGCAGATTTCCCAGCGAGATGGCGGTCTCCATGCTCACCACGGGCAGCACCGCCAGCACGGTCGCATCGCGCGGCAGCCGGTGAGCCGATTCTACCAGCATCTGCGTGAGGGTCAGGGCGCTGGTCAATTCGGCGCGGGCCAGGGTCTCGCGGATGCGCTGCAACTGCTCGGCGCCGCGCCGGGTGTCCACTACCAGCGGATCCACGCGCTTGCTGCTGTCCACCTCGTTGGCCGTCGTCCGGGCGGCCTCGCGGCTGGCGGGGTCCTCGTCCCAGCCCTGGGTGCGAATGCGCTCGGCGGCATCGCGCGCGTTGGTCATCAGACCCACCTGCTGCCCCATGAGGAAGACCGCATGCGCCAGCGAGACGGCGCAGGTGATGGCCAGCTCCGAACGGAACGGTTCACCGCGCTCAGGATACCCATCGCGGTGGAAGTCCACCAGCACGGTGATGCCCGACAGGGTCGAGGGTTCGAGGACCTTGCAATGCAGCTCGCCGGTGCGGGCCGTCGCGCGCCAGTGGACGCGACTGAGCGGGTCGCCCTCCTGGTACGGCCGCACCCCGGCAATGCGCGTGGGATCCTCGAACAGACGATGGGTGATGCGGACATCGCCGATCGGCCGGCGCGAGGCCAGGTCGTAGCCGGCCAGGGGAACGATGCGCGGGTAGACCAGCACGAAGCGGGGCGGGGCCAGCACCCGGAAGCGGCGATGCAGCCCGAACAGGTCGCCGGTTTCGAGCACCAGCGGGCCGATCTGATGGTAACCTCGACGGAGGCACTCCAGGCCGTACTTCATCTCGAGAGTTCCGGCCGGACCCACCATGCCGATCAGCATCCGCTTGCCCCGGAGTTTGAGTTTCGGTTGGCGCGGATCGAGCGCGCGGTTGGG